>CAVQER010000011.1:0-226761 GCA_963711595.1 uncultured Alphaproteobacteria bacterium | reverse complement strand
TAGGGGTAACCCGTTAGCTCGCCGGATCAGCTCCTGTCCACCAATAAGCTGTCTTCGGCAGAGCCCTATAAATGAATATATTCTTATTCTGACGTAGGGGAGCTACAGGCGCACGGGCTAACCCATCCCATTCAGCCGGCCATTGGCGTTTCCATACGGGCCTTGCCGCATGGTTTTTATTTTATAATAGATCACGAATTCCCGAGGCGCGAAGACCGATCGAAAAGGGGGCCCAAGAACTGACAGCGCGCGCCGCAACCCCTCGGTGTGCGGCCTCCCCGACCCGCATCGGCAGCAGCCTCGCGACGCAACATCAGCCCTGCTGATTCGCAGTTGTTGCTGGAGCAACATGTGCACCACGCAAATCGCCACCACACACGTGTGCTCGGCGCACGGCGGGGCCTTCGCGCCGGCATTCCAGAGTTAATGCCACCCGAGTTATGACGGCCCGTGATTCGTTTGGGCGTCTCAACCCTCATTCCCTGCGCAACGTCCCGTCTTCGTCTTTCAATGGCAATCGGTCTATCTTCGCCACGCTGGCTTTGTGGCGCTCCTCGGCTGCCAATTTTCTTAAATTTCGTTGCAGGATCTCGCCTGCTGGGTTTCGACCGAAGCTTGTCACTTTCGGCTGCTGTCGTCGCCACAACGGCTGTTGCCATCGGGATTATTTTTCTCCAGTTTGGCCCCCTTCCCGATGTCATCTCCTCGGACTTTGCTGTCCAGGCCCACACGATCGCATACCGTGCCGCTGGCTCGCCCGCCCAGCAGCGTGCGCGCGCGGTACGCGCCGTATAAATCCGCCGTGGCATTCCTGTTTGGTGCGCGATCGAAACTCACACAACACGATCGTCGGGAGATACGCCGATGGATGACTTCTAGCCAGAAATTACCGGCGCCACGATCGGCATCGTCATTGGATTGCGGTGAAGTGTTTGTGTCTGTATCGGCACTTCCTACGCAAACTTCGAAATCAGCATGGCTGTTCATCGCATTCGTAGCACATTCGACAACACGAACAGCTTATGCGGTGAACACCCTCTTCGTCAGGATTTGTTAGGAATGTTGTCCCGATCGCGCTCGGCCAGAGCGGATCACTCAAAGTTTCACCTACTTCAAATCAACTGCAGCTGGGGACGTTTCGAGCTCATTTTTAGAAGATCAACTTCCTAAACAGCGCGGGAGCGCGAGTGTGCGCTTGTGTTTGCCGGGAGTTTCTTGTCCGTGCCTGCCATCTCCACCTACGACCCAACTATCGATCCTGTCGTCAATGGATTTTTCACTCGGCAGCAAATGGGCTGTCGGTCTCTCACCTACAGTTTTCCTTAACAGCGCCTCGTTCTCCCGTCGCCCTCACGGCAGCGGCGAGCCGACTAGCAATTTCGAAGCTTTAACAGTGTACAGCAGTCGGCCACCCGCAACGCAACCTGATATGTACTCGTCCGCGACCGAATATTCAGTTCGCCGAAGCTCGAGCCGAGAGCGCGAGCGCGCACGGCGACTCTTCCGGTACGCCATGTCCGACAAGCCGGGTACCTTTGGGCGTACTATCCTACCAACTGCGGCCGAGGGTGGCGATGCCGGCGCGCCGCCGCCCCTCGGCCGCCGTGCTCGGGTAATACGCCCAGGCCGTGCCCGGCTTGTCGGACATCGCGTACCGAAGATCGCCATGCACGCTGGCGCTCTCGGTCACCTCGGTGAACTGAACGTTCGCCACCGATGAGTACATGTTCAGATCGTGCGCGTGGCCGTTTGCTGCACGCTGTTGAAAGCTTCGAATTGCTCGTCGGCTCGCGCGTTGCCGTAAGGGCTGCCGTAGAACGACGCGCTAGTAGGGAAACTGTAGGTGAGGGATCCGACCGCCCATTTGCTGCCGCTGAGCAATCCGTTGACGACAGGATCGCCGGTCGGGCCGTAGGTGGAGGTGGCAGGCACGTATAGACTCCTAACAAACACAGGCGCACGCTCGCGCTCGTGAGCTGTTTAGGAGTCATCTCCTAAAAAGTGGCTCGAAATGTCCGCTGCACTTGATTTGAAGTCAGCGAAATTTTGAGGCAATCGATCCGGCCGAGAACGTTCGGGACAATATTCCTAACGAATCCTGCGGCGGTATTCGCTGTACAGATTGATCGTGCGACCGAAAGTAACGAATGCGCTGCCGCCGTTCTCGGTTTCGCGTTGCGGTAGGCAACATACCTTCGGTACAAATTGCTTGAGACACAAACCGATGAAGATGCCGATCGTCGCGCCAGCCAAATTGGCGAAGAAGTCATGCCATTCGGCGTATCTTCCAAATAGCGGCTGCAAGAACTCAATCGCTCCGCCGAATACAACTGCCGCAGCGAACATCAATGGCGCATCGCGTGCGCGCACGGTGACGAGCGGAAAAGCCAGCGCCGCATAGGCAACCATGTGGTGTCTCGATATCAGAGCCGGAATTGACGACCTCGGGCAAAGGGCGCAAGAGCAGAACAATGATCGGCGCGGCCACGAGCGAACGTGGTGACTAGGGCGGCCCGATAAAGTGATGCGGTCCGATGGAAACTGGCGAGACAATTGTGAACCCTGGTACGGCTTTCGGAAGTTGCTTGGTTCTGACGTGATCCGGGCAGGAGGATAGACTAACCCGAGATGCCAAAGCCGCCTTTAAGGCGTCCAGCAAAAGGGTAGGCGCACGCCAGAAATCGTCACGAATGGGTCTAACCGTCGCACCAGCCGGGCTTCCCGCCGTGATGGATCCCGCTCTCCCCAGAGCACGGGGCGTTCTCTGATACCAAGACTGCCACGCAGCTCCCTGAACGAAATTTCGGACTGGCAATCAGCTTCGGGACCGGCGATCGTCGCGAGGCATGACATTCGACCCCGGTCTGCGGGTGAAGACCCGCCGTGCCATCCGTGTTCGAAGGCACAAAGGAGTTGCGAAGGCGCAGAATCGAGTTGGAGCCGGTACCCCCCTACGTCGACTATCAAACAACAAGCCTGTTCTAGTTATTGAATTTAGAGATCAATCGGTAATGGACCGTATTGAAATCCAGGCGAGCTAATCGGCGTTCTCACGGGGCGCTGTTGCGTTACGGGAGACCATAAGATGACCGCAAAGAACTAAGCTCGAAGCAATTATGGCGACGAAGAACTGGCTGCTCATTCCACCGATACAAACGCCACCCCTAGAAAGAATTCGTTCAGGCTGAGCTCAGGCTTCAGCCGGCAACGGTCGTCCGAGACTCCCGGCATTTGGAGTTCGAACTCGTTTTGAAGCGACTTCCGAAAATCTGAGGTCGCGTTGATTCATAAGAAAGGAAAGTATCATGAGTAACAGGAATAAAGTCCCAATGACGCCAACCACCCTCGCATCGATCAAGGAGTTGCTCGGTAAGCCTCCACTTCTCCGCGACGAGGATGCCCTCGAGTACGAGGGATTGCTGAGCGCAGTCGCAACAGCACTTACGCCCGGTGACATCGTCGAATGTATTCTCGCCAAGGATTTCGTCGATTGTACCTGGGAAATCCGGCGCGCCGGGCGCTGTGAGGCGGCGATCTTGAATAACAGCTTGCCTGAGGCGCTCGCGGCGCAGGTGTCGTTGATGAAGAAGCTGCATGATCGGAATCGCCTCGATCCGGATCCGGCTGATAGAGAGTTGGCATATGCGTACCATGCCGGCGATCCAGCGGCGGTGAAGGAGGTCAAAGACCTTCGTGCGAAGCACGGGCTCGATGACAATTCGACCGACCGGACTGGCGTTCGACGGAAAGCTCAAAACGCTGGAGAAGATTCAGCGATTGACCGCTATTAACCACGCTCGGCGCGAGCAGGCTTTGCGGGAGCTCGAACGGCATCGCGAAGGGCTGGGAAGTCGTCTCCGGTCAGTTGTCGATGCGGAAAATGAGGAGGTTCCGCGGCTTCTCGAATCTGAGGCGGCCAGTGCAAGCTTGCAACCCGCCGATGGGCCGTCTTCCGCGCAGCCGGGCGATCCCACATGACTTCCGCGCGAAAAATCGCCGCCAATCGCAAAAACGCTGCGCGGAGCACCGGCCCGCGCAGCGCTGCCGGCAAGGCGCGCTCAAGTCAGAATGCGTTAGACCACGGACTGGCCCGGTGTCTTGCACACACCTCCGAAGAAGTCGGCGAGATCAAGCGTCTCGCTGACGCACTTGCCGGCGCGAAGGCAAGTCCGGAGGCGCTCGCGCGACGCGCGAATAGCCGCCGTGGCTGAGCTAGAGATTGTCCGAGTAAGGCGAGCGCGCTGCGCCTTGGTCAATCACATGTCGTTGGACGACGCGACGTTCGCTCCGCCGAAAGGCATCAACCAGAAGAGGCTCGGGCGATCAATCCGCAGGGCACTTGCGGCGGCTGGGGAGTTCACCGACGTCGCGCTACGTGCGGACCCCACGCTACGAGCGGACGTCGAGGCAGTAAAGAGAAACGCAGAACTCTTGAATCAGCATGCCGCTGGCGGGGATTTCTGGAGGCGCGGCGGCCGCCCGCCGAAGCCGATCGGTGCGCGGTCGCATTTGGCGCCGCGCAACGCCAGTTACTGAGGTACGAGCGGTACGAACGGCGAGCGTTCTCTCGGCGCAAGCGGGCGCTACGGGCCCTCGATGACCTACGCAACTTCTGGAAAGTGCAACAGTCGGATCGACCGGTCGAAACTTGCGGTGCGTTACGCGGGACCTGATCCGGTACGCGGCCGGACAGAAATTCAGACGTCATTTGCGTTTGGCAGAACGAAGCCAACGCGCGTGCGAACGCCGCCAGCCAGCTACACCTGATCAGGTGTTCGATCCGTAGGCAGCATGCGTAGCGTCATCCACATGCCTGAGCAGACGGCGGTTGCGTGTAACGGGGACGGACAGGCGGCAAAGACAGATCGGGTAGCAAAATATGTTCGCGTGGAGGGTAGGGGCTAAGGTCAGCGCCCACGCCTCGGACCTCCAGCGAGCCAGGGGAATGGCTCAGGCAAGCGGAGGTAAGGTGTCCTCTGAAGGACGTGCTCGCCATAATTTTTTGGCAGAACGAAGCCAACGTGCTGTCACCATCGAAGGCGAAGGTCGCGCTCCTCGTGAGCTGGCTCAAAGACGGGTCGCCCCATTCGACCGCCGCAGTGCCGTAGCGACGGAATTGGCGATTGTGTTCCCATTGTAACGCGCGGTTCTAGTCCGTTTGGCAGAACGAACCCAATATGCTCGCAGTCCAGGGACCCAGCCCGTAATTTTAGTTGCGCTTGGCAAAACGAAGCCACCGCGTGACGCGACCGTCATGCAACGACCGCTTCTGCAGTTCAAAGCTAATCGGTACTAATCGGCTTGACGCTGGAAAAAATTCGCGTATCCTCGAGATATGAATATATTCATATAATAAAATATATTTGGATAGCAGAATGATGCCGACACTGATGATGCGCACTAAAATGGGGATGCGGCCATGCAAAGATACGTCGGAACGTCGAGACGCCTTGTCCTCGCTGGTTTCGCAGCAGCGCCGTTCATATCGCTGACGTCAGGAAATGATATTGCCGACTCGCATCTCGTTGACCTCGGTCGGGAGTTCGATGAAATCTCCGTGCAGTTTGATCGTAGCATAGAGTACGACTACCGGCTTTCTGACGAAATGGCCGACCGTTTTGGTGAAGTCCTCGATGAAATCGAAGCGACACCCGCATTTACGATCGCCGGACTCTGCGTGAAAGCGCGCGCGGCATGCTGGTGCCTACTCGGCGACCTCGACACGCCAGATAAAGCGACGGGGGATGTGTCCATGTCCCTGTCCATTTTGCGGGATTTGATACGACTGCACCGCCCGGAGATGGAGAAGCCAGGCGCAATTAGTAAGTTGCTCGAGGAAATCGAAAGTGGCGCTGCATAGATCGTCTGTATTTCTATTGGACGCATCGGCCCGCAACGAGTTTCCCCCGTCTGCACCACCTGAAAATTCCGATCTCGGCCTAGTGCTTAGGCGCGGATAGGTATGAGAATTTCGACGCACCTCGTGAAATAAGGTCATGGAGTGTCTTCCGTTCTCGTTTCATGAGAGGCTCCCCACAACTCTTGCGAGCCGCCCGTGCTGGTCGCATGCCGGTCCGGACTGCTAGAGTCTGCACCTACCGCGGCGGGGCGAGGCATGCGGCACACAGCTGACGAAACATTCGACTACATCATTGTAGGCGCAGGCTCCGCCGGGTGTCTGCTCGCCAATCGACTTTCCGCCAACGGCCGCCATCGCGTCCTGCTGCTCGAAGCGGGCGGCAAGGACAACTGGATCTGGTTGCACATCCCGGCCGGCTTTCTCTATTCGAATGGCGATCCGCGCGCGGACTGGTGCTTCATGACCGAGCCCGAGCCCGGGCTCGGCAACCGGCGGATGCCGTGTCCGCGCGGCAAGGTGATCGGCGGTTCGTCCGCGATCAACGCGATGGTCTACATCCGCGGCCAGGCCGGCGATTACGATCACTGGCGGCAACTTGGTCTCGTCGGCTGGAGCTGGGACGACGTGCTCCCGTACTTCCGCCGCCATGAAGATCATTTCGCTGGCCGCAACAATCATCACGGCGCGGGCGGCGAGATGCGGGTTGACCCGCAGCGCGTCGACTATCGGGTGAACAAGGCTTTCACCGAGGCGCTCAAGCAATCCGGCGTTCGCACGACGCAAGGACTTCAACGCGGGCGATGCCGAGGGTGTCGGTCTGCTCGAAGTGACGCAGAAAAACGGGCGGCGCGTGAGCTCTGCGCGCGCATTCCTGAAGCCGGTGCTTGCCCGTTCCAACCTGAAGCTCGAGACC
The DNA here is from genome assembly GCA_963711595.1 of uncultured Alphaproteobacteria bacterium. Classification (GTDB taxonomy): domain Bacteria; phylum Pseudomonadota; class Alphaproteobacteria; order Rhizobiales; family Xanthobacteraceae; genus JAUSIF01. The sequence continues at coordinate 219,988 of CAVQER010000011.1, read as the reverse complement.
GGCGTGCTATGCGAGCGCGTCCTGTTCGACGGGCGGCGGGCGATCGGCGTGCAGTACCGGCAGAACGGCGAGACGAAAGCCGCCCATGCACGCGGCGAGGTGCTGCTCGCAGCCGGGAGCCTTGGATCTCCGCATCTGTTGCTGTTGTCAGGGGTGGGTCCGCCCGCGCACCTCACGAACCACGGCATCGATGTCGTGATCGACCGCCCCGGAGTTGGCGAGAACTTTCACGATCACCTGCAGTTTCCCCAGCGCTACGCGATCGACGGACGCGGCACGCTCAACGACCGCTACCATTCGGTGTTCGGACGCGCGTGGATCGCGCTCGAATACGCGCTGTTCCGGCGCGGCCCGTTGACCATGTCGCCCTCGCAGCTCGCCGTCTATTTGCGCTCCGACGCGCACCAGGATCGTCCAAACCTTGCGCTCTATCCGATCGCCTATGCGCGCGAGTCAGCCGCGAGCAAGAACCTGATGCGCGGATCGGGCATCACCATGACGATCTGCGATCTGCGCCCGACGAGCCGCGGCACGCTGCGGCTCCGCAGCGCCGACCCGGCCGAGCATCCGATGATCCGCTTCAACTATCTCACCTCGGACCGCGACAAGCGCGTCGCCGTCGAAGCGCTTCGCATCGTGCGCCGCCTCATGGCGCAGCCGGCGATGGAAAAACTCAATCCGCGGCCGGTTTCGGAAGGCTACATCAAGGGCGACCACGAAAAGGCGCTCTTGATGACCGCCCAGAACGTCGCGCATACGATTTTCCATCCCGTGGGCAGCGCAAAGATGGGCCTGGCGACCGACCGCATGGCGGTCGTCGACGCTCAGCTGCGGGTGATCGGGTTGGAGGGCCTGCGCGTCGTAGACGCTTCGGTGATGCCGTCGGTGACTTCGGGGAACACCAACGCGCCGACCATGATGATCGCGGAGAAGGGGGCCGAGATGATCCTTGCCGGTGCGCTTTCCCAGTCAGCACGCGCCCGGGCGGCCTGACGAAACGCCCTCAAGAAGGGATTAACCAAGAAGGCGTATCTCCGACGCGGGGTAATGTATCGCGTCGGGCAGTGTATGCGTGTTGCCGCATTTCCTTTGATTTTGGCTGTGCTTCTCGGCGCAGAGCCCGGCCATGCCGTGGAGGCGAAGGCGGCGGGAGCAAAACGCGTCGTCGCGATGGACGCGCGGCTCGCGGGCGACGACAAGCGCACGCGTCTCATTGTCGACCTCAACGGCAAGGTCGATCTCTCGGCTTTCACGCTCGCCGACCCCTATCGCGTGATTATCGATCTGCCCGAGGTATCGTTCGAATTGCCCTCGAGTGCTGGAAAAACCGGGAAGGGGCTCGTCTCTGCGTTCCGCTACGGCCTATTCGCGCCGGGCAAGGCCCGCGTGGTCTTGGATGCGAAAGGGCCAGTGGCCGTCGACAAGGCGTTCGTCATTGAGCAGCACGACAGCCAGCCCGCACGTCTCGTCGTCGACCTTATACCTTGCGACCGCGAGAGCTTCATCCGCAACGCCGCAACAAGGAAGGGCGGCGAGCCGGCAGGGAAGACGGTGAGCGTTCCGCTCAAGGCGGTGGACGATCCGGGCCCGCCGGTAATCGTGATCGACGCGGGACATGGCGGCATCGATACCGGCGCGATCGCGCCATCGGGCGTCGAGGAGAAGGCCGTCGTGCTGGCGGTCGCGAAAACGCTCGCGGAGAAACTGGAACGAACCAAGCGCTTCCGTGTCGTGCTGACGCGCTACGACGATACTTTCCTCCCGCTGGAAGAACGGGTGAAGGTCGCGCGCATGAATGCCGCTTCTCTATTCATCTCGATCCACGCGGACTCCATTTCCCGCAAGGAGGGTGAGGCGAGGGGCGCGAGTATCTACACGGTGTCCGACAAGGCGTCGGACGCGGAAGCTGGCCGCCTCGCCGACAAGGAAAACAAGTCCGACCTCATTGCCGGCGTCGATCTGACGAACAAGAGCAATGACGTTGCCGGCATTCTCGTCGAGCTTGCCCATCGAGAAACCCGAAACTTGTCCGGAATGTTTGCCCGCACGCTCGTCGGTCGCATGCAGCAGGCGACCAACATGCACAAGAGTCCGATGCGGTCGGCCGGGTTCACGGTACTGCGTGCGCCCGACGTGCCCTCGGTACTGCTGGAACTCGGGTTCCTTTCCAACGCCGAGGACGTCAAGCTGCTCACCTCCGAGCCGTGGCGGGAGAAGGTGGCGGAGGCGATGGCAGCGGCGGTGCAGACCTTCTTCGGCAGCCGGCTGGCCGAAACGCCCTAGGCGATCGGCTGCGCGCAAACGCGCCTTTTTCCGGCACCGAATGCGCCTATGATCCGGCCCGATGGCAGCAAGCGCCACCGACGCAGATGCGTGAATCCGCCCCCGACTACTACGACGCACTCGCTGCCGCGACCAAGCGGTTCGGGAGCCATTCGCGGTCCGCGCGCGAGGCCGTCTACGACAAGGCGCGCCGGCTGCTCATCGAAGAAGCGCATGCCGCCGATCCGCCCTGGCAGCTGGTCGAGATCGTGCGAGAGCAACGCGCGCTCGAGGTGGCGATCAGCCGGGTTGAAGCCTTGCACGCGGCCGAGGCCGCGCGCCCGCGCTTGCCCAGCCCCCAACTTCTTCCTCCGGCGTCGCCGCCGCTGAGACTGTCTCCCCCGCGTCGAGAGTCTGCTCGATGCCGTGCCACCGCTCGCGGAAGAAGAATTCGAACCCGAATACATGCCGGAGCCACCGCGCCCGCGGCCGAGGCGGCGTCGGCCGCCGCCGCAACCCGTCCAACAACCGCGGCGCTGGGGAACGTGGGTGGCCGTCGGCAGCCTCGCGCTCGCGGTGGTCGTGCTGCTCGTCTTGCTGTCTGCTCCCGCCGACCACGCCTGTGCCTCCCGCGACATCGATGAAAGAGGCTCCCAAAATCACGCCAATTCCCGAGGTCAGTCCGGAGGAACGTGCCCGGCGCGTCCGCGAATTCATCGAGCGCGGCAACGACCGCAGCCGTGCCAACGACTTCGAGGCCGCGATCAACGCCTATACCGAAGCGCTTCGTCTCGTGCCGACCGACGCCAGCATCTACAACAACCGCGCCTTCGCCTACTGGAGCCGCGGCATGACGGACCGCGCGATCGCGGATTACGACGAAACGCTGCGGCTTGAGCCGGACAACATCGTCGCCCGCACCAATCGCGCGGTCGCGTACAACTTCCAGGGCGACTATGAGCTCGCGATCCGGGACCTCGACTACGCGCTCAAGCTCAAGCCGGACAGCCCCGACGTCCTCAACAGCCGCTGCTGGGGCCGCGCGCTTGCGGGCCAGACCGAACCGGCGCTCGCTGACTGCAATGCAGCGCTCAAGTTCCGCCCGAACGACCCGAACACGCTCGACAGCCGCGGGTTCGTTTATCTCAAGGCCGGGCAATACGACCGCGCGATCGCAGACTACGACGCGGCTCTGAAGCTCGATTCCAGACTTGCGGGCGCGTTGTACGGGCGCGGGATCGCCAAGGTGCGCAAGGGCGATACGGCCGGCGGAAACATCGACCTCGCCTCGGCGCGCGCCATGCGTCCGGAACTCGACGCGATTTTCGCCCGCTACGGAGTCCGCTGATCCGGGTGTTTCGTCGTATAATTGCAACCGGGGAGTTTCACTCATCGGTGGGCTGGCTTGGCGTTCGACTTTCATAAAACCCTGTCCGAGAAAATCGCGGTGCTGAAGCCGAGCACGCCCGCGAGCCGTCGTGCGGTCTACGAAGCCGTGCGCCAGAACCTGCTCGCGCACGTACGGGCGGCCGCTCCGGGTATTCCGGTCCTGACCGTGATCGCCCATCAACGCGAGCTGGAGACGGCAATCCTCTCCATCGAAAGCGAGGCGCGTCGGCATGATCCGCCCGCGCCGCCGCCAGAGAAAAAGCCCCGGCTAAAGAAGTCCCAACCGGAAGCCCCGCGCGAAGCCGCCCCGGCGACTACTGAAACCGAGCAACCGATCGAACCAAAGTCGGCGCCGCCGGAAAAAACCGAACCCGCACCGGTGGTGGAGCCAACTCCTGAAACGGCCGCTGCACCCGCGGTGGAGCCGACCGCTGAAACGGCCGCTGCACCCGCGGTCCCGAAGGAAGCGCCTGCGGCGACCGCTGAGGATAAGGAGAGCGAGCCGCAGGCTCCGGCTGTCGTCGAGCCGACGGACATGCCGCCCGCGCCTTCGGCCCAGCCGCCAACCATCGCGCCGCCCGACGCTCCGATTGCTCCAATTGAAGAACCGGTGATGGATTCCGCTCCCGCGCCCATCGAGCCGGAGCCCATTTCCCGCGAACCGGAGCAGCCGCATTACGAGGAGCCGTCGCCAGAACGGCGCTCCGGTGCGTCCTGGAAGATCGCGATCTACGTCACGACCGCGGCCGTGATTGGCGCGACTATCGTGCTCGCGGCGGCATTCACCTGGAACGCGTTCGAAGTGATGCCGTTGCCGCCCCCGCCAAAACCGACCGCGGCCGTGAAGGCGACAGTGAAGGCGGTCGAGGCGCCACCCGCCGCGGCCGGTTTGATCGCGAGCGCTGGTTTCAATGTCGCCGCGCAAGCACCGTTCAAGCAAGGCATGGGTTTGCTGGCCCAGGGCAACTACGCGAAGGCGATCCTTGCATTCGACAACTCCATCCGCCTCGATCCGAGCTCAACACGCGGCTTACGGCTACCGTGCGTTCGCCCATTGGAATAGGGGCGCGGCGGATTTGGCCGCCCGCGACTACACCGACGCCGTCCGCCTTGATCCCCGCAATTCGGGCTACCGGCTCAATCGCGCCATCGCCTTCAACAAGATCGGCAGACACGCGGAGGCGGTGACCGATCTGAATGAGGTGATCAGCGTTCAGCCGGAAAATGCAGCGGCGCTCAATAGCCGCTGCTGGGCGCGGGCCCTGCTCGACGCGATCGAGGAGGCGCTCACCGATTGCAACCAGGCGGTCCGTCTCGCGCCCAAGGACGCCAATGTTTTCGACAGCCGTGGATTCGTTCATCTGAAATCCGGCCGCCTGGTTCGCGCGGTCGCCGACTACAGCTCGGCGCTGCGAATCGATCCTAAGCTCGCAAGCTCCCTCTACGGCCGGGGGGTAGCCAAGATCGGGCGCGGCGACCGGGGAGGCGGCACGGAGGATGTCGCCGCGGCGAAGGCGCTTAATCCGGACATACAGGCCGAATTCGCCCGTTACGGCATTCGCTGACGGTCACAGCTCGGTTCCGTCGTGTTAACTGGCTCGCGAGGAATTGCACCTAGTGCTACCGCGCGGCGCAGGAGCCGGCCCTATTCTGGCCATAGGCCGGGGTGAAGGGTCGAAACCGAAAAGCCGCTGGGGTATTGTAAATAACGGCGCGGCACGGACTGCGGGCGGACCACGGAATGCGACTTCTGGTCAGGTTTCTGGGCTTCCTGTTCGCCGCCGGTGCGATCGTCTTCGTCGTAGGCGCTGTCGCCGCGACGACCATGATTTGGCACTACTCCAAGGACCTGCCCGACTACTCCCAGCTTCAGGACTACGAGCCCCCAGTGATGACGCGCGTGCACGCGTCCGATGGCTCGCTCGTTGCCGAATACGCAAAGGAGCGGAGGCTTTATCTCCCGATTCAGGCGATCCCGAAGAAGGTGATCGAGGCCTTCCTCGCCGCCGAGGACAAGAACTTCTACGACCACGGCGGCATCGACCTCATGAGCATCGCCCGCGCCGCGATCTCGAACGTCGAGAATGCGGGAAGCGGCCGCCGTCCGCAGGGCGCCTCCACGATTACGCAGCAGGTCGCGAAGAACTTCCTGGTCGGCGCCGAGACGTCCTACACGCGCAAGATCAAGGAGGCGCTGCTCGCGCTCCGCATCGAGCGCGCCTACTCGAAGGACAAGATCCTCGAGCTCTATCTCAACGAGATTTATCTCGGCCTCGGCGCGTACGGCATCGCCGCCGCCTCCCTCATTTATTTCGATAAGTCGGTGCATCAGCTGACGCTGCCGGAGATGGCCTATCTCGCGGCGCTCCCGAAGGCGCCGACGAGCCTGCATCCGTTCCGCGCGCGCGACCGCGCGATTGAGCGGCGCAACTGGGTCGTCGACCGCATGGTCGAGAATGGCTATGCGTCTTCGAAGGACGGCGCCACCGCCAAGGCGGCGGCGCTGAACGTCACACCGCGTCCGACCGGCGCACACGTGTTCGCCGCCGAGTATTTCGCCGAGGAAGTTCGCCGCGCGATCTACGACCGCTACGGCGAGAAAAAATTGTACGAAGGCGGGCTCTCCGTCCGCACGACGCTCAATCCGAAATTCCAGGAGATCGCAAGGAAGGCGCTTACCGACGGCCTCGTGCGCTTCGACGAAGCGCAAGGCTGGCGCGGGGCGCAGGCGCAGATCGACGCCAGTGGTGACTGGGGCCTGAAGCTCGCCGACGTGCGCGCGCTCTCCGATATCCGTTGGCGGCTCGCGGTCGTCCTCGAGTCCGACGACAAGCAGGCGCGCATCGGGCTCCAGCCGCAGCGGCTGCCGTCCGGCGAGCTTTCGAAGGACCGCGAGACCGGCATCATTCCATTCGACGGAATGAAGTGGGCGAAATGGGCCACCGGCGCTGAGAAGGGCAAGGTGGTCAAGAGCGTGCGCCAGGTGCTGTCTCCCGGCGACGTCGTTTACGTCGAGCCTTACGTCGAGCCAAAGCCCGATCCAAAGACCGCCGCCAAGAATAGTCCTCCGCCGCGGGAAGGTCCGATCGCCGGCCAATGGCGCCTCCATCAGGTGCCCGAGGTCGGCGGCGCGATCGCCGTGATGGATCCCTGGACCGGCCGCGTGCTCGCGCTCGTCGGCGGCTTCTCGTTCGACGACAGCCAGTTCAACCGCGCGACGCAGGCGCTACGCCAGCCGGGCTCGTCGTTCAAACCGTTCGTTTATGCGTCAGCACTGGACAACGGCTACACGCCGTCCTCCGTCGTCATGGACGCGCCGATCGAAATCGATCAGGGCGCCGGGCAGGGCGTGTGGCGGCCGGAAAATTATTCGCGCCAGTTCTACGGACCGCAAACGCTTCGCTTCGGTATCGAGCAGTCGCGCAATGTGATGACCGTGCGGCTCGCGCAGGACGTCGGCATGCCGCTGATCGTCGAATACGCGAAGCGCTTCGGCGTCTATGACGACCTGCCGCCGTATCTTTCCTACGCGCTCGGCGCCGGGGAGACGACGCTCGTCCGTATGCTCGCCGGTTACTCGATGTTCGACAACGGCGGCCGCAAGGTGAAGCCGACGCTCATCGATCGCATCCAGGACCGCTACGGCCGCACGATCTTCAAGCACGACGACCGCGAGTGCCAGGGTTGCGATGCGCCGAAGTGGGCCGAGCAACCGGAACCCGCGCTCATCGACAAGCGTGAGATCGTGATCGACCCGATGACCGCCTACCAGATGACTTCAATGATGGAAGGCGTGGTTCAGCGCGGCACCGGCACGAAGCTGCGCGAAGTCGGCCGTCCCATCGCAGGCAAGACCGGCACGACGAACGACGAGAAGGACGTCTGGTTCATCGGATTCACGCCCGACATGGTGGTCGGCGTCTATCTCGGATACGACCGGCCGCGCACGCTCGGCCGTGGCGTCACCGGCGGCCATTACGCCGCGCCGATCGTCGCCGATTTCATGAAGGTCGCGCTCGCGGACAAACCCGCGCAGCCGTTCCGCGTGCCGCCGGGTCTCAAGCTGATCCGTATCAACGCGAAAACCGGGCTCCGCGCACAGGCCGGCGACGAGCGCGTGATCCTCGAAGCGTTCAAGCCCGGCACGCAGCCGTCCGATAGCTATTCGATGATCGGCCTCGTCGACGAGGATGGCCGTCCGTTCGGCGGCGGTATCTCGCCGGAATCCGACCGCGCGATCATCCGCGGGCCGGGCGGGCTCTGGTAGGCGACCTCCGACTAATCGCTCGCCGCACGGTGCGGGCTGACAAGCCGCGCGACCCCGAGCACGCCGAGTGACAGCGCCGCGGCAAACAGCGCGATCCAAGTACCGTGAGCAGCGAGGGCCGCGGTGCCGGCCCAGGCGATGGAAGAAAAAGCTTCCGCGAATGTAGCAACGCGCGACGACGTGTGGCGCCGCCGAAACAGACTGCGTCGCGCTTGCGTCCGGAACCAGAACTGAATGGCGATCGACGAAACCGAAGCGACCGTCGCGAACAGCGCCGTGGCTACCGCCTGCATCGGCGCGACCAGGGCGAGCGCGAGCACGAATGGCGCGAATACGATCGCGACCGCACGCAGCACGGCGCCGACCTTCGCGCGCATGACGAATCCCGGCTGCACGGGTGCGGTCGCCACAAGATCGGGTGCATCCTCGCCGGAGATTGCGAGCCACGCGAGGCCGCCGGCGAGTTGTCCAGCCGCCATGACGAGCACCGGCACAAGCACGAACAGTGCATCGCCGCCGCCGCCGTAATTACGCGCGAGCAGCAGCGCAGGCGGCACAAGATAGAGAAGCTGCATCAGCGACTGCGACATCAGCCACGGATCGCGTTTCAGCAGCGTCCACTCCTTGTGGCGCAGCGCATGGCCGGGTGAACCGCGTCGAAACGGCCGACTTGCGGAAGCCGCGCGCGCCGCGGGATGCGAGGCTCCCGCCGCGGCAAGGGTGTAGTCGCCAAACCGCGGAGCAAAAATCACGACGGCCGCGGCAAGAAGGACCAGTCCCGTGCCGAGCGCTGCGACGAGTGCTTCGACGTCGCCGAGCATCGCGCGAGCGGGGAGATAGGCGACGCTTGCCGGATCGGGCACTGCTCGCACAATTGCGTCGGAGAACAGGACGCTCATGCGCGAGAGGGAATTGTAGGAATAGATCGCCATGATCTGCAGCCCGATCACGAAAATCGCGCCGATCACCGCGGCGGTCACCTGTGCGACGAAGCGCGTGCGGCGCGGACCGATCGAGCGAAACAGCGCGACCGTCAGGGCAACCGCGAATGCCGCGGCAGAAGCCCCCATCGCCGCGAGCACCCCGTAGATCGCGAGCCAGCGTGCGCCGCCGAGCAGCGCGAGCACGTTCGCAAACGGCCCCGCGATCAGGAGCGCCATCACCATGGCGGAGAGTGCGATCGTGCAGATGCGGACCGCGAACAGCCGGCGCGCCGTCACCGGCGATGAGAGGATCAATTCAAGATCCGAACGGCTGTAAAAAGCGCGCGTAACGGACTCCATGGCCTGGGAGACCATGAGACACCAGGCCAGCAGCGCGACCGCGCTGACGATGATGAGCACCTGCGTGCCGGCGTCTGCGGCGACAGCCGCGTGGCGTCCCACGACGACGTAGGCGATCAGGTGCATGACCGCGAGGAAAACGACGACGCCGATGACGACGGCGTTCGCCCGCCGGCGATTTCCTGCGGAGAGCATCGAGACCCAGTCGCGCCACGCGAGGCGAAACTCGTGTGCGGCGAACCAGGCGACGGTGGCGGGGGCGGTTGCCATCTACGTGTGCCGGGCGCCGCGCACCGCGCAAAGTCACGCCGCCTCCGCCTGGGCGGCCACGAGTGTTAGGAACGTCTCTTCCAGGCTCGCGCCTCCGCGGCCCGTGCGCAGGCGCAGTTCGTCGAGCGTGCCTTCGGCAATCAAGCGCCCTTGCGCAATGATGCCGATACGGTCGGCCATGCGCTCGGCGACGTCGAGAATGTGCGTCGTCATCAACACGCTGTTGCCCGCCAAGACGCGCTCGCGCAGGACGGTCTTCACCTGGCGCGCGGAGGCCGCATCGAGCCCGGTGAGCGGCTCATCGAGGATGATGAACTTCGGCGCATGCACGAGCGCGCCGGCGAGCGCTACCTTCTGGCGGGTACCCTTGGATAGTGCTTCGCACCGCTCGTGCGCGTGCGGAGCAAGACCGAGCCAGCCGAACAACTCGTGCGCACGCGCCTCGGCGATTGTTGCGTCGATCTCCCAAAGGCCCGCCACGAATTCGAGGTACTCGCTGGGCGTGAGCTTGTCGTAGATCATCGGCTCGTCCGAGATCCACGCGGTGACGCGTTTCGCAGCGATCGGATCGCGCCGCGCGTCGATGCCGAAGATCGAGATTTCGCCGCTGTCGGGCGGCAGCAGGCCCGCGATCATGCGCAAGGTCGTCGTCTTGCCCGCGCCGTTCGGTCCGACGAGCGCGTAGAACTCACCGGCGCGCACGCCAAGATCGAGGCCGTCGACCGCCCGACGCTCGAATGTTTTCGCAAGGCCCCGGATAGCCAGGGCGGGGGCGAGGTCGTGCGTAGTCATGAAAGCCGGTCCCGCAGGTTCCGCCGAAGCTAGCCAATGATGATTTCGCGCCAATAAATCGCGACGTTCAAATCGTAATCATCGGCCACGGACTTGCTGCGCAACCGATCGGTAACTATAGACTTGCCTGGAACGGGGAATTGAAATGCGCGCCGAGACACAAAGCATCATCGAGGAAATCAAGCAGTCGGTCGGGCTGCTGAGGAGGTCGCTTTGACTTCGAGAAATCCGAGCGCCGCCTCGCTGAGCTGAATAGGCTCGCCGAAGATCCAAAAATCTGGGACCAGCCGCAGAAGGCGTCCAAGCTCATGCAGGAGCGGACGTCGCTCGCCGACGCGCTCGACGCGGTGCGCCGCATTGAGCAGGAGCTCTCTGACCAGATCGAATTGATCGGGCTCGGCGAAGCCGAGAAGGACCAGTCCGTGATCGCCGACGCCGAGGCGCGTATCGCGGCGCTCAAACGCGAGGTCGACGCGCGCCGCCTCGAAGCGCTTCTTTCCGGCGAGGCCGACGGCAACGACGCCTATGTCGAGATTCACGCCGGCGCCGGCGGGACCGAGAGCCAGGACTGGGCCGAAATGCTGCTGCGCATGTACACGCGCTGGGCGCAAGCGCATGGCTCCAAGGTGAACGTCGTCGAGGAAAGCGCGGGCGAGGGCGCGGGCATCAAATCCGCGACCATTGAGGTCAAGGGCAACAACGCATACGGCTGGCTCAAGACCGAGGCCGGGGTGCATCGCCTCGTGCGCATCTCGCCCTACGACGCGAACGCCCGCCGACACACATCGTTCGCGTCGGTCACCGTCTATCCGGAGATCGACGACGACATCAAGATCGAGATCGATGAGAACGACGTGCGCGTCGACACGATGCGCTCGGGCGGCGCCGGCGGCCAGCACGTGAACAAGACCGAAAGTGCCGTCCGTCTCACGCACATTCCGAGCGGCATCGCCGTCGTCAGCCAGGGCGACCGCTCGCAGCACAAGAATCGTGCCGAGGCTTGGCGCATGCTGCGCGCCAAGCTCTACAATGCGGAATTGAAGAAGCGCGAGGAGCAGGCAGCCGCCGACCAGGCCGCCAAGACCGATATCGGCTGGGGCCACCAGATTCGATCGTACGTTCTGCAGCCCTATCAGCTCGTGAAGGACCTGCGCACCGGCGTCACCTCGACGAGCCCGCAGAAGGTGCTGGACGGCGATCTCGACGATTTCATGCAGGCGACGCTGGCCCAGAAAGTCTTCGGCGGCGGGCCGGACGAGGTCGAGGACGTCGAGTGACGACCGCGTGAGTATGTTGAGTTCGAGGACTGATCCGCCCGGAATTCACCATCGCTTCTGACCGCGACGCGGGTCCCCCAAGTAGGGGGCGCGCGGGCGCGCAAACTTCGCCAGTTTCCCACCCCGATCGAATGGAGGGGGCGAATGGCGAAGGAGAAGATTTTGGCGGCGGCTTGCATTGTGGCGACGGTGCTGTTCGCCGCAGCCTGCGTTGCGGCGACGACGGTCCTTCTCGCCCAGGCAGGCTGAAGAGCGGCGCATGGCAACAACACTCTATTGGCTGTTCGCAGCGGTCGCGTCGCTGATGACGATCGGCACGCTGCTGACCGGGCTTTTCGCCTGGGGCATGTGGGTGCGGCCGGCTGAGCCCGCGCAAATCGACGGCAGCGCGCCGGCCGGTGAACCGGTCGGTTCATCCGCAATGCTTCCGTCCTGCCGGAAATAGGATCGCAGTTCCCGCGCTCGACGCGCCCATTCTGCTCGCGGCAACGATCGGTTAACCAATCGTCAAAGGCCGCCGACTAAAGGTGGGAGGGCTGTTCTCACCGTCGGGCGCCATGTCGATCCCTCCGGCCTATCAAGTTGGTCTCGGCCTCTACGGCATCGACGCCGAGGCGCTCGCGTTGCGCGGCGAGGCGTGGAGAATCCTGGGGCCTCAGCTCGACGCGATCATGGAGACGCATTTCGCGCTCGTGGAGACGCACGCCCCATTCTACGTCGACATGCTGCGCAAGCGGGGCGGCGGCTACAAGGCGCTTGCGCTGAAATACACCGAGCGCCTGTTCCGCAATCCGTTCGACGAGCAGTGGATTCTGGATTGCAAGGAACGCGTCGCGGCCGAGATCAACCTTGGCCACGACATGCGCAGTCGGGGCGGCGTGACGATAACGATCCTTTCGGAGTTCAACCGGATCCTCCGTTCGCAACGGTTCTTGGGACGCGAACGTGCCATGCGGCTATTGGACGTCACCACGCGCGTGCTCACGCTCGACGTCGCGACCGCGGTCTCGCTCCACTATCACGCGGAATTCCGTGAGGCGAAGCAACGCGGCGATACCCTGAGTCAGGCGATCCAGGATTTCGGCAGCGCGATCCAGGATCTACGCGGCACGGTGGCGACGGCCGTGCCTGCGCTGGGCGAGTCATCGCGCGAGCTTACGGCACTCGCCGATCGCGCGACCGTCGAAACCATGAAGGCAACCGACGCGGCCGAAGAGAACATGGTGCTCGCGAGCGAGATGGCAACGGCAACCAGCCAGCTCGATGCCTCGATTGCGGAGATTCACAGGCGCGCCGAGATCGGCGTACGCGCCTCGCACGCGGCGTCAGCCTCGGCCGGGCACGCGAACGGGAGCATCCGCTCTCTGTCCGATGTGGTCGAGAAGATCGGCTCTGTGGCCGACCTCATCTCGCAGATCGCGGCGCAGACCAACTTGCTCGCGCTGAACGCAACGATCGAGGCGGCGCGGGCCGGGGAGGCGGGGCGCGGCTTCGCAGTGGTGGCATCCGAGGTGAAGACGCTCGCGACCCAGACCTCTCGAGCGACCCAGGAAATCGCCCAGCAAATCGCCGTGATCAAGGACGCTACGCGCAATTCGGTCAGCGAGATTGCCGGAACCGGACGATCCGTATCGGAGATCGCCGCGATCGCCGAAGCGGTCGCCGCCGCGGTGGACGAGCAGTCGACGGCTACCGGGAGCATCGCGCAAAGTGCCGGCAGGACGGCGACCAACGCAACGACGGTTTCGGACGCCTTGAAGGTAGTCGAGGAAACCGTCTGCAAGTCGCAGAGTGCCGCCGCCACCGTGCTCGAGTTCTCGGCGAGCCTGCGCGACCGCACGATCGAATTCGAGAAGGCCCTGGAATTGTTGTTCCGGGCCTCTTCCGACCAGGTCGGCATCAAGAAGTTCTCCGACCTGTCGAGCGGGACCGGCTGATAGTCTCCATTCCGAAGCGCCCTGCGATCTGCGGCTGTTTCTTGGTCGGGCCTGTCGCGGCGCAGCATGGGCATGGGCGCCGCCGCCAAGTTGCAACGGCCCGGGGACCCACTAATCTTCACCCAACAAACAAGTTTCGGGAGGACGCCAAATGGAACGCATCTGGTTGAAGCACTATCCCAGGGGCGTGCCCCACGAAATCGACCCGACGACTTATGAGTCGCTCGTCGATTTGATGGAGGAGAGTTTCCAGGACTACGCGGACTTCCCCGCTTACATTTTCATGGGCAAGACCGTCACGTTCCGCGAAGCCGAAGAGATGTCGCGCGCATTCGCGGCCTTCCTCCAGTCGAAGGGTCTGAAGCACGGTGCTCGTGTCGCCGTCATGATGCCGAACGTTTTGCAGAATCCCGTCTCCATCGCTGCGGTCCTGCGGGCCGGCTATACGGTGGTCAATGTCAATCCGCTCTACACGCCGCGCGAACTCGAGCACCAGCTCAAGGATTCCGGCGCCGAGGCGATCGTCATCCTGGAAAATTTTGCCGCCACGCTGCAGAAGGTGATCGCAAACACCAACGTCAAGCATGTCGTACTGGCAAGCATTGGCGAGCTGCTGGGCTTCAAGGGCACGATCGTCAACTTTGTCGTGCGCCGGGTGAAAAAAATGGTCCCGGCGTACTCCATTCCGGGCGCGACATGGTTTGCCGATGCAGTCGGAATCGGCAAGCGGCTTCACTACAAACGGCCGAAGCTGACGTCGAATGACGTTGCATTTCTGCAGTACACCGGCGGCACCACCGGTGTCTCCAAGGGTGCCACGCTGCTACAGCGCAATATCATCGCCAATGTGCTGCAGAACGACGTGTGGCTCGAACCGTCATTGCATAAGCCGCCCCACGTGGATCGGCTCCTCATCGTCACTGCACTGCCGCTCTATCACATCTTCGCGCTGACCGCGTGCTTCTTCCTCGCCATGCGCACCGGTGGTGCGCTGCTTCTCATTGCCAACCCGCGCGACATTCCTGCTTTCATCGCCGAGTTGCGCAAGCACAAGGTGAATTTCCTGCCGGCGGTGAACACGTTGTTCAACGCGATGATGCAGCATCCCGATTTCGACAAGATCGATTTCAGCATGCTGAAGGTGGCGATCGGTGGCGGCATGGCGGTGCAGAGAGCAGTTGCCGACCGCTGGTTCCAGAAGACAAAGATTCCACTCTCCGAAGGCTACGGACTTTCCGAGACGTCGCCTTCGCTCACCGTGGTCAGCCCTGAGATGACCGAATTCACGGGGACGATCGGTCTGCCGCTGCCATCGACGGAAATCTCCATCCGTGACGACGCCGGCAACGAGCTGCCGCTTGGCACCCCGGGCGAGATTTGCGCACGCGGCCCCCAGGTGATGGCCGGCTATTGGCAACGCCCTGAGGAAACCGCGAAGGTCACGACCGCCGATGGTTTTTTCCGCACCGGCGACATCGGCATCATGGACGAAAGCGGCCAGACCAAGATCGTGGATCGGAAGAAGGACATGATCCTCGTCTCCGGCTTCAACGTCTACCCGAACGAGGTCGAGGACGTGGTCGCGATGCATCCAGGCGTGCTCGAGTGTGCAGTCATCGGTGTGCCCGACAAGGACGCGGGGGAAGCGGTGAAGCTGTTCGTCGTAAAGAAGGATCCCAATCTCACGGAGCAGGACATCCGCAAGTTCGTGTCCGAGCATCTGACAAACTACAAGCGACCGAAGCATATCGAATTCCGCGCCGATCTGCCGAAGACGAATGTCGGCAAGATCTTGCGGCGCGCACTACGCGACGCGCCGGCGGAACAGCAAAAGACCGCGGCCTAGCTGGGATCTCACGGGGGGCGAAACGTGGCAAAGTATCTGACCTGGAGCGCGGCGCTCGCCGCCGCGCTGTTCTTGCTTGCAGTAAACGATCCGGCGAATGCACAGGCTGCCGCGGCGTGGAAGGCCGGCAAGGTCTACGTGCCCGCCGCGCTCGCGAGCAACAACGCGGATTGCGAAAGCGAGATCGGTGGAAAGTGCGATGGCTTGATCAAACCGGGCAAGCACCCGGTGGTCCTGTTCATGCACGGGTGCGGCGGCCCGCGCAGTCCGCGCACGTTCATGGGCTTTGGCGCGATCATCGTCGCGCCGAACAGTGTCGCGGCCGGGGCGGCTTGCAAGCCCGATGCGGCCTACATGATGAAACAGGTCAGCGACCGGCAGGGCCACGTCGCCTACGCGGCGGCCCAGCTCAAGGCTGCGTCCTGGGCCGATCCCGCGAAGCTCGTGCTTGCCGGCTACTCCAATGGAGCGCAGACGGCGGCGACGTATCCCGGGGACGAGTTCAAGGCGCGCGTGATCGTGGCATGGACCTGCAACAACCCGCGCGCCGCCGCGCAGAACGGCATGAAGGGATCTGGACCGGCGCTCGCCGTGCTCGGCACGGCGGATGACTATTACCAGAAGATCGGAATTTCGGGTGATTGCGGTTCGGCGCTCGCGAACCGCGCGGGCTCCCGTTCAATCCTGATCAAGGGCGGCACCCACGAGATTCTCGATCACGCGGAGACGCGCGGCGCCGTCAGCGCGTTCATGCCCGGCGTGCTCAAGTAGGGTTGGTCGCTACTCGAACACGATTCCGACCGTATTCTCGCGCCGCCACTTGATGCGGCACCAACGGAATTCCTCGTGCTCGAGCTTGAGCTCGAAGCGATCGGGAATGCCGACCGTGCTTCCGACCTTCAGCATCGCGCCAATGGGCGTGAGATTTCGCACGACGCAATCCATCGTCGAGAAGCGGTTATTGAAAGCAATAACGGCGCCCTTGAGCGTGCGCTGACGCGGGATTTTTCTTTTCTCCGCCATTGGTTTTCGCCGCGTGTCTCACAGTGCGTGACGGCGCGCCGCCCCGAGACTCGTGCGTAGCGTGCTTGCTCAACGTCCCGTCGAAGCTGCATGATCGACGAACAAGAAACAATCGCTCGTCCGGTGCCGCGGGGGGAACCCACATGAAATTTGGTGTCTTCGATCACATGGATCACGGCGGCGGTTCGCTCGATCGGCAGTTTGCGGACAGATTGAAGCTGGTGGAGGCCTACGACCGCGCTGGCTTTTGGGGGTATCAGATTGCCGAGCACCATTCGACGCCGCTCGGCTGCGCGTCTTCCCCCGGCATCTTTCTTGCGGCGGTCGCTGCGCGAACGCGCAATATCCGTTTCGGGCCGCTCGTGTTCGTTCTGCCGTTCTACAACCCGCTACGGCTGATCGAAGAGATCTGCATGCTCGATCATCTGGGCGGCGGACGTTTTCAGCTTGGGCTTGGCCGCGGCGTCTCGCACTTCGAGGCGGAATTCTATGGCATCGATTTCGAGAAGACCGCCGAGATGTATCACGAGGGATTTCAGCTCGTGCTGCAGGGCCTCGCATCGGACGAGCTGAACTTCGACGGCAAGTATTACAAGCACCACCACGTCCCGATGATCCTGCGACCCTTGCAGAAGCCGCATCCGCCGCTCTGGTATGCGACGGCGTTTCCGGACAGCGCGGCCTGGCCCGCGCAGAACGACATCAACATCGTGACCCTCGGACACCGGCAGAACATCCGCGCGATCACCGACCGCTATCGCACCGAGCGGCAGAAGGCCGGAAAGAACATGGATGTGTTGCCGATGATGGGCGTCACGCGCCACGTCGTCGTCGCCGACACCGATGCGGAGGCGCGCAAGATCGCGAACCGCGCCTACAAGGTCTGGCGCGACAACTTCACCTGGGCCTGGCGCAAGCACAACCAGGACATCGACAAGCTCTTCCCCATGATCGCCGGGCTCTACCCGCCGACATTCGACGAGCTGCAGGAGCGGGGAAACGGCATGGCAGGGTCACCGCAGGCCGTGCGGGACTACGTAGAGGCCGAAGAGAAGGCGACCGGCATCAATTATCTCTGCTCCTGGCTTGCCTTCGGCAATACGACGCTCGAGGAGTCCATGAAATCCGTCGATCTGTTTCAGCGGGAAATCATCCCGGCATTCGACAAGGCCCGCGCGGCGGCGGAGTAAATTCACAGCATCTTGTCAGCAAAGATCGCGGGACGGTGCACGCTTTCTTGACGATGACACCTGCAATTGATCGCCGCCGGCTTGATCGCCGCTCGGGCGCCCACGCTATAGTTTGTGCGCGCGCAGTGGGCGCTAAAAAGGGGGCGGAGTGGCACACGGGAGCTACGGCACGATGATTATCGCCTTGGCGGCGATCATCGGGACGGCAGTATCGATCTTCAACTATTACGATCCGCTGAGTGGCATTGCCGGCACGCCGGGCGCGATCCTCGTGATCGTTTCGACGCTCGTCTTGTTCGCGGCCAGTCTGATGCTTTTGTTCGGCCGGAACCGCGGGACCGGATTCCGCTCGTTCTTGGTGATCGGCACGCTGATCGGCATCGCCGGTACTGCGTTTGCGGGCTATCTGCTGGATAGCCGGGCGCTGCAGATATTAATGGCGGTCTGCGCGGTCGGCTGGCTGTTGCGGTTATTTCGACCGGCGGCGGTTGCATCCATCGCGATTGCGTTCGTAGCCGGCGCTGCAGGGGAAGCGTTTGCCCAGGACAAGACCTGGGGCCACTTCAACGGCGATCTCCGCGCGCAGAAATTTTCTCCGTTGACGCAGATCACGCCGGAGAACGTGAAAAATCTCGTCGCCGTCTGGCGCGTGCATACGGGCGACAAGTATGCGGGCGACGGTCCACCGCCGCAGCTCGGCTTGCACACGCGCGCGATCCGGCCGGGCGCGAAGGGCACGCCGCCGACGGTCTGGTCGGCGACACCTTTGTTCATCAACGACACGCTGTATCTGGGAACACCATTCTACAGAATCTTCGCGATTGAGCCCGACACCGGCAAGACGAAGTGGGTCTACGATTCGAAGGCGGTCCTCGAGGCGCTTACGCAACCCGACCTGAAGAATCGCGGCGTCGCCTACTGGCAGGCCGATACGATCGCCGCCGGCCAGCCGTGCCAGAAGCGCGTCTACATCGGCACGATGGATGCGAAGCTGCATTCGGTCGATGCCGACACCGGCAAGGCCTGCGCCGACTTCGGCAAAGATGGCGTCGTCGACGTCAACCAATGGAATAAGGAAAACGCGAAGTGGCCGCTGTCGCTGTTGCAGCCGCCGACCGTCTACAAGGATTTTGTCTTCGTCGGCTGGGCCGGTAAGGACTGGGCTGACGCCGAGGCGCCTCCGGGCACGATCTTCGCGCTCGATGCGCGCACGGGCGCCTTGCGCTGGACGTTTCACTCGATCCCGAAAGAGATCGCGGCAAAGACCGGCACGGCCAACGTCTGGGCGAGCATGGCCGTCGATTCCGAGCGCGACATTCTCTACATCCCGGTCAGCTCGCCCAGCCCGAATTTCTTCGGCGGAAACCGGCTCGATCCCATTCCCCTCGGCACGTCCGTCACCGCGCTGCGCGTCGCGACCGGCGAAGTCGTCTGGAGCCGCCAGCTCGTGCACCACGACATCTGGGATTTCGATACGAACTCAGCGCCGACGCTTGTCGACATTACCAGGGACGGCAAGAAGATCCCGGCGCTTGTGCAGACGTCAAAGCAGGGATTCCTCTACGTATTGAATCGCGAGACGGGCGAACCGGTCTATCCGATCGAGGAGCGTCCGGTGCCGAAGTCGACGGTGCCGGGAGAAGTCGCGTCGCCGACACAGCCTTACGTGGCAAACCCGAAGGCGGTCATTCCCGACACCTGGCCCGGGGTCTACTGGCTCGCCGACATCGCGAGCTTCGGCTACTGCTCACGCAAGGCAAGGGAACTGAAATACGAGGGCCGGTTCACGCCCGGGTCGCTCGAGGGTTCGCTCGTTTATCCGGGCACGATCGGCGGCACCGAGTGGGGCGGCGGGGCCGTGGATCCGAACAAGGAAATCTTCGTCGTCAACAGCTCGAGTGCGGTGCAGATTTATCGCCTCCTCAAGCGCGAGGACTACGATAAGGAAACCGCGCAACCCGGCGCCTCCGAAACCGGCGGCTATTTCCCGATGGCCGGAAGTCCGTACGGAATCCAGCTCACGACCTTTCTCAATCCGATCGGCATGCCCTGCTGGAATCCGCCCTACGGCACGGTTGCTGCCTACGATCTGAAGACCGGGGCGCAGCTCTGGAACAAGCCCTTCGGCCAGGTACAGAAGTGGGGCTTCTACATGCCGGAGTCGTGGGGCTCGATCACGATCGGCGGTCCCGTGATCACCGCGAGCGGTCTCGTCTTCATCGGAGCATCGATGGATTCGCGCGTCCGCGCGCTCGATCTTCGCACCGGCGACGTGCTGTGGCAGTCGCTCGTATCGGCTCCCGCTGTCGCGCTGCCGGCCGTCTATGAATACAAGGGCAGGCAATACGTCGTATTTGCCGCCGGCGGAAATTCCATCCTCACGCCGCGCGTGAGCGACGAGATCGTCGCGTTCGCATTGCCCAACTGACGCATCTGCTCCTGCCGCCGCTTCGCGAAGGAGACCCGTTTGGCAAAAGAGTTCTACGTCGTAAGCGACCTGCATTTCGGCGGTGACGGCGCACTCCAGCAATGCGACTACACGGACGAGTTTGTCGCCTTCCTTCGCGACCTTGCCGCGAAGGGCGGCGATATCGAACTGGTCATTGCCGGCGACACGTTCGGTTTCTGGGAGCTGACGACCGTCGAAGGGGTCGCCAAGTTCGATGTGATCGTCGCGGATCACAGGGCGATCTTCGACCAACTCCGCGAGACCGGAAAGAAGATCAAGATCACGGTCATGGTCGGCAATCACGACTACGACCTCGCGTGCGACCCGGCGTTCAAAATGAAGCTCGCCGAATACAATCTAGATCTCGATACTTCGATCAGCGTGAAACGCGAGCTGCTCGGCCGGACGATCTGGATCGAGCACGGCCAGCAAACAGACTCGTTCAACGCATCGCCCGAGTATGGCAATCCGTTCGCGATGCCGGTGGGCTATTTCATCACGCGCACGGTGGTCAGCGGTGCGAGCCGCTTCTCGGACTATGGACGGGGAAACTGGCTGAAGGACATTCGTTCCGTCGGCACCCACAACATTCCGGACTGGATCCTGTCGAACTATTTCTATCGGGAGATGGGGTGGGCCATCCGCACTGTTTTCACGATCTTTCTCTTGTTGCTTGCCGTGACCGCACTGGGGCTCGTTGGCGAGCTTCTGCGCAGAGCCGGAATCATCGACTTTAATTTTCTCCTCGCCAATCCCGTGATCCGCTCGCTCGGCTTTGTCGGTAACATCCTGTACGTCTTGATCACCATCAACATGTTGATCCTGTTCTTCATGTTGGTCGTTTCAGTGCCCGGGTTCATCGTCTATCGCGACATCCGCAAAACGCTCCGGCGCTTCCAGGTCACCTGGAGCGAAATTTCTGCTCTCGACGATCAGACGAACGAGCCGTACCTGCGCCGCGCCCGTGAAGTCTTTGCCGAGAATCCGGACGCAGCCGTCTATTTGTTTGGGCATACGCACGACGCCTTCCTAGTGGAGGAGGCCGGCCGCGTGATCATCAATACCGGCACCTGGCTGAAGATCCTGAATCGCGTTTCCGTCCGCTTCGGCTACATGCCGGCGGTGTACTATCCTTGGTTTCACCTCGACTGTTTCCACATCTACGCGGAGCAATCGCGCATTGTGATCCGCCATCTCGAGACGGCGAAAACGCCCGCGCGTGAATTGGGGCTGCTTCAGCGCCTGGTAACCATCGGAAAGGGATCGAGGGACCGGCGACCGATACCCGAGATCTACTGAGATCGACGTCGCGACACCTGCGGCGGAGTGAATTTCGGCACTCCGCGGAACCTTTCCCGGCCCTTGCAGTTGTGCGCTCGCTTGAACATCGCGCGTCGCGGTGTGCGGGGGCGCACACTGTGGAGACTACGAACATGCGCCTTTACTCGCTTCTTGGTGGCGTTCTCCTTCTTGCCGGTATGATCGGCATCGCAAGCGCCACGCCTCTGGCGCCGAAATCGGTGGGGGCGGAAGACACTTCAGCAATAGTGCTGGTTCAGCAAAAATCCGACACCGTCACGCAACGGGTGAAGCGGGCGTGGAAGGATCTCGTGGGTTACAAGTTCAATGTGGGTTGCCCCATTCTCTTCCCGGTCAACCATCGCACCTGCACGGAGACAGGCAAGGACCGCGCCGAGGCGCGCGGAAAGTGTGCCGCGCAAAATCAGTTCTGTCTGATATCGGACGCGAAGTAGGAGTCGTCGGGAACGAAGAGCGGCCCGCGTTTGCGGGCCGCTTTTTCTTTGCGAAGACTTCCCGGCTATGGACCTTTGAATTGCTGCCAGATCCAGAGACCTAGAAGCACGATGACCGAGCCCACAAAGGCGGCGACGACGTCGCGGAATGAGAACGCGATCTTGTCGAGCCCGGGAAGAATCCCGAATAGACGAAAAAGGAATCCGCCGACAAGCGCACCGGCAAGCCCCAATCCTAGATTCCGGACGAGTCCATATCCTTCCTTGCCCCAGGTCATCATCATCCCGGCGACGCTTCCGCCGAGCAGCCCGACGACGGCCCAGACGATCAGTTGATCAACCGTTGGCATCGCATCCTCCGCTCTTAGTCGACGCGTTGACGCTGCAAGCAGCACGAGGGGGGCATCACCTCGACTTCGGTTCAGGAAAGTATTGACTCGGCCAAACTGCTCGACCTTCCGTGAGGGTGATCGAGTTCTTATAGGTCTTTCCATCCTTCATGATGACGACGAAATTTCTCGCCGGATCTTCAATGAGCTTGATGTTGGCGAGTGGGTCGCCATCGACCAGCAAGAGGTCGGCGAGCGCGCCCTGCTCGACGACACCGAGCTTGCCCGGATAGGGATTGCGCTTGCCGGAGAGCGTCAGCAGTTCGGCGTTTGTCGAGGTCGCCATGATCAGCGTTTCGGCAGGGGTGAACCATTGGGCCATCGAGGCCAGGATTGCCCCCTGTTGCTGCGCCAACGCGGCGGAGAACAGCACGTCGGTGCCCCACGCCGTCTTGAGCTTGTACTTTTTCGCCAACTCGTAGGTCTTGGGTATGCCGGACCAGACCTCTTCCGCCTTGGTTCGCTGGACTGAACCGACCGGGAAGCCCACTACCAATTCCTTGGGGATCGGCTGCATGCTCAGCCAGATGCCCTTCTCGGCCATCAGCTTGGCGGTTGCTTCGTCCATCAACATGCCGTGTTCGATAACCTTCACGCCAGCCGCAATGGCCCGCTGGATCGCAGCCGGCGTAAAGGCATGCACGGTGACGTAAGTGCCCCAATTCTCAGCCGCTTCAACCGCGGCACGCAGTTCGGCCTCGGTGAAG
Source organism: uncultured Alphaproteobacteria bacterium (assembly GCA_963711595.1). Taxonomy (GTDB): domain Bacteria; phylum Pseudomonadota; class Alphaproteobacteria; order Rhizobiales; family Xanthobacteraceae; genus JAUSIF01. The sequence continues at coordinate 197,153 of CAVQER010000011.1, read as the reverse complement.
GTGGTCACGTCGACCGGACTGAAGGGTGACGACACCCCGCCGCCCGCCGTCAGCTTGATCTGGCTTGCGCCCTGCATGAGCTGTTCGCGCACGCGCAGGCGTACCTCGTCAGGGCTGTCCGCGACCATGCTCCCGCCAAGCTGCTCCATGCGGTGGAGCATGCCGCCGATCGTCCGCGGCAAATCGGTTAGCTCGCGGAAATCCCCGTGCCCGCTCGTGACAGTGATCACGGCGCCGGACGGGTAGATGCGCGGTCCTTTGACGATGCCTTCGTCGATGGCGCGCTTGAGGCTAAACACCGGACCACCCAGGTCGCGAACGGTGGTGAAGCCGCGCATCAGCGTGTCCGTCGCCTCGTCGCCAGCGATGAGAGTGCTGTAGCCGACGTCACCGAGCGACTGCGCCGGAGTCACCCGGATCAGCGCCGCGTGCCAATGCGCGTCGATCAGGCCCGGCATCAGCGTGCGTCCGCCGCCGTCGATGATCTGCGTGTCGGCGCGGCGATCGACGACGATCGGTTCGGCGGAAATGCGTTCGATCTTGTTTCCGCGTATCAGAACGTTCGTGGGTGCCGAGAGCGTGCTGCCCTTGCCATCGAAAACGCGGACGTTTTCGAACAGCGTCGCGGGCTCCGCAGCCTGCTGTGCGACGGCTGCGAACGAGGGAAGGAGCAGTCCGGCTGCGGCGACGAGGAACCTTGAGATGGAACGCATAAAGGCTCACGCGCGGCGGGGTGCCGCTCGCGGCAGGATCACGGCTCCACCCGAGTACTCACATTCGGGAAAACCCTGAGGCGCGGTGCGAAAACCCTTGAGCCGGCAAGAACGACATCCACCCGGTCGCTACACCGCGAAGTGTGTTGCTTCGCCGCGACGGATCATGACTCCGCCCGACCGTTCTCTATAGTTCTCGGATCCGAGGACAAAGGGGGACGCCATGGCCAAGACCTCCACTGACCACAGCGATCAAGAGCCTAGCCTGCGCCGGGTCATGGGACCGTGGCTGCTACTGCTCTTCATCGTCGGCGACATTCTCGGCACCGGCATCTACGCGCTCACGGGCCAGGTCGCAAAGCAGGTCGGCGGCGTGGTTTGGCTGCCGTTTCTCGTAGCCTTCGTCGTCGCGGTGATCACTGCCTTCAGCTACCTCGAGCTTGTCACCAAGTATCCGAGGGCCGCGGGCGCCGCGCTCTACACGCACAAGGCGTTCGGCATCCACTTCGTGACCTTCATCGTTGCGTTCGCCGTCATGAGCTCGGGGATCACCTCCGCCTCCACGGCGTCGCGGGCGTTTGCAGCCAATCTTTCGCACGCTTTCAATCTCAATCTCGCGGGCGGGATCGGCATCACCATCGTGGGCCTGCTGTTCATGGCGCTGGTTGCGGTGGTCAACTTCCGGGGCGTGGGCGAGAGCGTAAAGGCGAACGTCGTGCTGACCCTGGTCGAGTTGTCCGGCCTCTTGCTCATCATCTTCATCGGCCTGTGGGCGATCGGAGCCGGGCAGGGCGACGTATCGCGCGTGACGCAATTCGCAGCGTCCCCGGATGGCAGCCTGGTCTGGCCGGTGATCGCGGCCACGACGCTTGCGTTTTTCGCCATGGTCGGGTTCGAGGACTCGGTCAACATGTGCGAGGAGACCAAGGATCCGACCCGCATCTTCCCCAAGATCCTGCTCGGCGGTCTGCTGATCACCGGAACGGTTTACGTCCTCGTGTCGATCTCGGCGATCACGCTGGTGCCCCCCGAGAAACTCGGGGAAGGCGAAACGCCGTTGCTGCAGGTCGTGCAGGCCGGTGCACCGAACTTCCCGATCTGGATCTTCGGCTTCATCACCATGTTCGCGGTGGCTAACAGCGCGCTGATCAACATGCTGATGGCAAGCCGGCTCGTCTACGGCATGAGCCGCGAACGGGTGCTCCCGGCCGCACTCGGCCACGTGCACAAGACGCGGCGCACGCCCTACATCGCGATCGGGTTCACGACGCTGCTCGCGTTCGGTCTGATCACCTTTGTTGGTGAAGTGCCGGCACTCGGGGGGACCACCGCCCTGTTGCTGCTTTGCGTCTTCACGGTCGTCAACATCGCGGTGCTCGTCCTGCGCCGCGATCCGGTCCATCACCATCACTTCAGGACGCCGACATTCCTGCCGATCCTCGGCGCACTGTCCTGCGCGTTCCTGGCCGGTCCATGGACCGGGCGGGCCTCGGTTCAGTACACGATCGCGGGCGTGCTCATTGCCGTAGGCGTCGTCCTCTGGTTCGTGACCGTGCTCGTCAATCGAGCGACGGGTCAGACGGCTGAGGAACCCACCGCGGAAACCGTCGGCACGCGGGGCCCGGTCAATTGAACGGCATCATTGGCGGGGCGGGCTGGTCGTGCTTGCGAACCAGCCCGCCGCGGCTGCATGATCCGTCTGACGAAATCAGGCGCCCGATAGTGCGCCGCACAAAAAACATGCGAGTAGGAGGAGGCGTTCAATGGCTCACTGGATCCGATACGAGAAGGGCGGCAAGCAAGGCTTCGGCACGCTCGACGGCGACACGATCAGCGTGCACGAGGGCGACATGTTCGCCGGCGCGAAATCGACGGGCGAAAAACTGAAGCTCGCGGACGTAACCGTCCGCACGCCCTGCGATCCGTCGAAGATGATCGGGCTCTGGAATAACTTCCATCAGCTCGCCGCCAAGAACAGCTTCCAGCACCCGGACGAGCCGCTCTACTTCCTCAAGGCGCCGAACTCCTTCCACCCGCACGGCCAGCCGATCGTCCGCCCGAAAACCTACAGCGGGCGGGTCCTTTACGAAGGCGAGCTCGGCGTCGTCATCGGCAAGCGCTGCTTCAACATCAGCGAGGCCGAAGCGAAGAACGTGATCTTCGGTTACACCTGCGTGAACGACGTCACCGCCGTCGACCTGATGAAGAAGTTTCCGACCTTCGATCAGTGGACGCGCGTGAAGAGCTTCGACACCTTCGGCGTATTCGGTCCGACGATCGTGACCGACGTCGATCCGAGCAAGCTCGTGATCCGCACCGTCCTGAACGGGAAGGAAGTTCAGAATTATCCCGTCGCCGACATGTTCTTCCCGCCCTACAAGCTCGTCGCAGCGGTCTCCAAGGACATGACGCTCGAGCCCGGCGACGTCATCGCCTGCGGCACCTCGCTTGGCGCGGGCGTGATGGACAAGGCGGAAAACACGGTCGAGATCGTGATCGACGGCGTCGGCCGCCTGGTCAACAAGTTCGATCAGGTGTTGCCGAGCCCGTATCTGCTCGAGAAGGCGCCACCCGCGAAGAAGATCTGCGTCGTGGGCGCCGGCGCGATCGGCGGCTTGATGGCGGCGAAGTTTGCGTTGGGCGGGGATGAAGTGACCGTCATCGACATGGGCCCGCACCTCGCGGCGATCCAGAAGAGCGGCATCAAGCTCGAATGGCATGACGGCAAGGTGCAGACCGCGAAGGTGAAGGCCGTCGAGAAGGCGGCGGACGCCGGCAAGCAGGACATCGTCGTGCTTGCGGTGAAGGCGCACTATCTCGACCAGGTCGTGAAGGAGATCGACCCTTTGCTCGGGCCGGACACGATCGTGCTCACCGTGCAGAACGGCCTGCCCTGGTGGTACTTCCAGAAACTCGGCGGCAAGTACGACAACCAGAAGCTCGACAGCCTCGATCCCACCGGCGTGCTGACGAAGAAGATCCCTGCAGATCGGCTCATGGGCTGCGTCGTCTATCCGGCGGCGGCTGTGACCTCGCCGGGCGTGATCCACCACGTGGAAGGCGACCGCTTCCCGATCGGCGAGCTCGACGGCAAGACCACGGAACGCGCGAAGTCGTTGCACGACACCTTCGTGAAGGCCGGGCTCAAGTCGCGCGTGCTTGACGACATCCGCTCGGAGATCTGGCTCAAGGCGTGGGGCAACCTTTCCTTCAACCCGATCAGCGCTCTTACTCACGCGACGCTCGTCGACATCTGCCAGTTCGCCGAGACGCGCGAGCTTGCAGCGCGCATGATGAAAGAGGCGCAGGACATCGCTGAAAAGCTCGGCGTCAAATTCCGCGTCTCGATCGACAAGCGCATTGCCGGCGCGGAGTCTGTCGGCGCGCACAAGACGTCGATGCTCCAGGACGTCGAGGCCGGCCGCTCGCTCGAGACCGAAGCGCTCATCGGTTCGATCCTCGAGATGGCGAAGATCACCAACACGCCGGCGCCGGCAATCGAGTCCGTTTACGCGCTCGTGAAGCTCCTGAACAAGGTGATGCTGACCGAAGGGGCAGGGGTCATCGTCGAGAAGGCAAAGCAGAAGGCGGCTTAGGCGCGCGGGTTTTCCACCGAACGGAGTCATGGCCGGGCTTGTCCCGGCCATCCACGCCTTAGCCTTTACCGTAGCCAAAAGGCGTGGATGCCACCCGAACTCGGCTGTCGCCGAGTTCGGGTTTCTTAAGTCTGCGAGCCGGCTCCAACCTGCTCGCTGACAAGCGCAGGCATGACGATGACTATCGCGATGGCGGAGCGAGGATGCGCTACGAACTCTACTACTGGCCGACGATCCCTGGGCGCGGAGAGTTCATTCGGCTTGCGCTGGAAGAAGCCGGAGCGAACTATGTTGACGTCGCCCGCGGCAAGGACGGGCAGAAAAAGCTCGCTCGCGCAATGCAAGCGCGGTCGTTGAAAACGCCGTCCTTTGCACCTCCATTTCTGCGCGCGGGAAGACTTTGGATCGGCCAGACTGCGAACATTCTTCTCTATCTCGGCCGGCGCCATGGTCTCGCGCCGCGCAGCGAGGCGGGCGAACTCTGGGTCCACCAGTTGCAGCTCACGCTCGCCGACTTCCTGGTCGAGATTCACGACACGCACCATCCGATCGGCTCAGGCCTCTACTACGAGGAGCAGAAGCCGGAGGCGCGCCGGCGCGCCAGCGACTTTCGCGGCAATCGCGCGCCCAAATTCTTTCGCTACTTCGAATGGCGTAATCGAGAGGAGCGGGGGACCTTTCCTCACCGGCCGGCAACTCACCTACGCGGATCTTTCCCTCTTCCAAATGATCGAAGGGCTGCGGTTCGCCTTCCCAAGAGCGACCGCAAATCTGGAAAAGAAGCATCCGCGGCTTTCAAAGCTTTGCGAACGGGTGGCCGTTCGGCCGCGCATCGCCGCCTATCGCGCAAGTCCGCGCCGGATTCCGTTCAATCAGACCGGAATATTCCGCAGTTACGTCGAACTCGACGGGTAGGACAATCGTTCGCGATAACGCCATTCCGGCCATTGTCATGTATTTAACATAGTGGTTAAATACATTCCCCTCATTCAAAAGGAGGACGCAACATGGCAAATCCGTTCGTACACATCGAGTTGAATACCAACGACGTCGGCAAGGCCAAGAAATTCTATTCTGCGCTGTTCGATTGGAAGCTGAAGGACATGCCGATGCCCGACGGCGGCAGCTACACGGTTGTCGAGGTCGGAGAGGGCACCGGGGGTGGCATATTCAAGAACCCGATGCCGGAGATGCCGCCGTCCTGGCTCGCCTACGTGTCCGTGCCTGACGTCGAGGCCGCAACAAAGAAGGCCGAAAGCCTTGGCGCCAAGGTTTACAAGGGCAAGACGGAAGTGCCCAACATGGGCTGGTTTTCCGTCATCGCCGACCCAACGGGGGCAACCTTGGCGCTGTGGCAGGCGAAGGGCTGAGTTGAATTGCCCGCAACTCCGCCGTGTGCATCAATGTGGGCAACAGGGAGGGAGAACATGTCGAAGATTCTTGCCGTCACGTTGATGACCAGCGCCATCGTGCTGACGGTGGTGGACTTGCGCACGCAGACGGCGGACCAGCGCTCAGGCGTAGCCGCCGGCAGCACCCAGTTTGCACAGGCGGATCGTTGCCCCAAGGGCAAGCGGTACGACTATCAGAGTGATTCCTGCAAATAACTGCGATTGGCGCCTGGCGCGTAAAATGAAACTCGCGCTTCGTGCGATCATGTTTGCCGCGGTGATCGCCAGCGCGTGGTTCGCGCTGGCGGCACACGCCCAATTTGGCCGCTCCCTGGAAATTACGCTCGACGTACCCGAAGAGCCCGGAGTCATTCCCGACGACAACTACGAGGTGAACCCCGACTTCGTGCGCAAGGTTGTCTTTTACCGTACGCACGAACAGCCCGGTACAATCGTCGTCGATACGTCGGAGCGCATGCTCTATCTCGTGATGCGCGACAATCTCGCCATGCGCTACGGCATCGGTGTTGGCCGCGACGGGTTCCGTTGGAAGGGCCAGTTGAAGGTGACGCGCAAGTCCGAGTGGCCGGACTGGATCCCGCCCGCGGAGATGATCGATCGTCAGCCGTACCTGCCGCGATTCATGGCAGGCGGCCCCGGCAATCCGATGGGTGCTCGCGCGCTCTATCTCGGCGGGACCGTGTACCGCATCCACGGGACCAATCAGCCGCACACGATCGGTGAAGCCGTGTCATCAGGCTGCTTCCGCCTTGTGAATCACGACGTCATGGACCTTTACGAGCGGGTCCCGGTGGGGACGCGGGTGGTCGTCCAGCCGTAGCGGACGTCCCGCACTTCACGAACACGAGCGTGCCGTAGCGCGCGCCGATCTCCGGATCGACCCAGCGCATGATCATCGTGTTGCCGTCGTGTGAAATGATCTCACGATCTTGCGTCGAGCCTGGCTCGCCGCGCGGTCCGAGAAACGTGCGTCCCGCAGGTGCGCCCTTCAACACCAGTTCCTGCGGCTCGGGCTGATCCGCGACATGCATGATCACACCGCCCGTCGGGCCGGGTGCAATCTCGTACGGACGGGAGCACGAGCCGCGCGCAGCAGTTTCCGTGCGTCCACGATCTTCCTCGCGATGGTAAGCTCCGAGTCCCCAGCGACCGACCAATGCTTGCGCCGGAATTGCCGGCGGGATCGCCGTCGGCACTGCGGCAGTCGATGCGGAAAATCCTTCGTTGCCGGCGCACCCAGCGAGCGCGAGCAAGAAAAGCGCGCCCGGCGCAAGCCAAGGCCGATACACGGTACGCGGCATCACTTCCCCCGTCGCGCTTTCCCCCGGGGAAGCCTAGATCACTCTCGCGGCTCGCGCTATCGCGTCGAAGGCCGCTCAGACGTAGGCGACACCGACCCGGTCCGTCGTTTTCCAACGCAGGCGGCACGCTCGCTTCCAGCCGTCGATCGGAATCGACAGGTCGAACTTTTCGGGCAGCCAGTCCGGGCTGTCGATCTGAATGCATGCCCCGCCCTCGGACATGTTGCGCACGATGCAGTCGATGACGTTGAGGCGGCGGTTGAAGGTGATCTTGCCCGCCTTCAACGTTCGGATTCGCTGATGCTTTCTACGATCGTCATGCATGCCAATTGCTCCCGCCCGCACGAGCGGAGCCGCAAACATGGCTTGCATTCATTTCGAACAATTGAATCGATATTGCACTAATTCCGTTATTCCCAATTCGGGACCCGCCAACCAACTGGATTTTCCAGCCTTTGTTTGCCGGGCCCGATTACCGGCTGGGGGCCGAATCGCATAGGTTCGATGCGGGCAACCGGGCTGGCCCCATGAGCGAAAAGCGCCAAGGCCGCCGTCAATCCCTCGCGCACGCGGCCACGATCGCGCGCCTCGAGGATTCGACGCACGTTGCCGATTGCATGGTCAGAGACGTGTCGGCCGGCGGCGCACGCCTGCTGGTGAAGGATCCGGGGGCGTTGCCGCGGAGCTTCCTTCTGCTGATCTCCCAGAGCGGGAACGTGTCACGGCGCTGCGAGGTGGTATGGACCCGGCACAATCAGGTCGGCGTCCGGTTTGTTGCACCGCGCCGGCCATAACGGTTCCGTTCACGGCACAGCCGAAATTTTTCGCCCGGGCGGCAGCGCCTCACTGTGGGCCGACTCAGCTATGTTGGGATCTTCGCGATTCGGCCGAGCGGCGCGCTGGGGGAGGCATGCTGGATTTTCGCATCATCGTCGCTGCGATCATCGTTTGCGTATCACTGGTCATGATCGGCACGCGCGTGCTCAGCACGAGCGACGCGTTCAACATCGCGGCCGGTTCCCGTCCCGGCATCAGGACCATGTCAGATCCAGTGCGGCCGTCGATCGCATTATCAACGACCTCGCCGGCGGCCGCGGAGCTGCCGGCACCGCCGCAAACTTCAGGGTCGGCCGGCCCGGCAACTCCGGTCATGCCTGCCACAGCCGCAAGGCCCCGAATCCCAACCGAAGCCGCTGCCGCGAATTCACCGGCAAGCGATATTACCGGATCAATTCCGACCCGGTCGGAGCCGGCTGAAATGCCGGTAAGACGGGCGACCGCGGCAGCGCCCAATCCGCCCGTTCAGCCGAACCGGGCCGCCACCGCCCCCGTGTCGGAATTAGCCGGATCCATCTTCTCGCATCCCGAGTCGCAGCCGAACGTGGAACCCGATTGGAAGCAAAATCCGCCGCGCCGCGCCACGCGGTAGTGGCACCAAACGCCGCGTTCCCTGCTCGCTAACTCTTGATGGAACTTAGTCCTGCCCAACCCCATATTGCGTTCGTAGCAGTATGGAGACGGCATGCGTCAGCGTCGTTTTCCGGTTCTGCTGGACACGGCCAAGGGCCGACATCGGGCCGGTTTTTCCGCCCCCGCCAGTGAGGAACCGGTGCAGATTGCGCTCAGGCTTCGGGACAAGGGCTGGACCGCTTATCGGATCCGGTTCGATGTCGAAGCGGGCGCCTGGCTTGCTTCCGTGATCGACTGGAAGCGGGCGGCCTGACCTGGAGGCCATGAATCCGGGCGCGTTCGCGCGCGAACGACAAGCTGAATCTATTTCTGAAGTACTTGATTCAAGACTTCAGGATCTGACCCAGCTATTGCGCCGCATCCAGCCGCAGTCCCGCGCGCAGATAGCGTTGCGGATCGACTGCTTCGCCGTTCACTCGGACTTCGTAGTGTAGGTGCGGGCCGGTCGAGCGGCCCGTCGAGCCGATGCGGCCGATCACGGCGCCGACATCGACCGTCGCGCCTTCGCTCACGGAGACGGCCGACAAATGCGCGTAGCGCGTCAAGATCCCGCTCCCGTGATCCACCTCGACCATCAACCCGTAGCCGCCGTTGCGCTCGGCCTGGATGATCTTGCCGGCTGCTGCGGCGCGCACTGGGTCGCCGGGTTCGCCGCGGAAATCGACGCCCGTGTGCATCGCAAGTTGCCGCACGAATGGATCCATTCGCACCCCGAAGGGGCTCGTCACATCGGTCGGACCGCTGGTCGGCCGGCTCACCGGCACCCGCGCAATTTCCTGCTGCAGCGATTCGACGGCGCGCGCACTTAACCGAATACGATGCAGCTGGCGGCCGAACGAATCTTCGGCCGGGCGCGTCCAGGGCAGGAACGGGCCGCCGGTTGCGGTAGCTTCCCGCGCGGCCCGCGGAGAATTCAGTCCGAGCTCGGCGAACACGCGCCGGATGCGCTGCTCGCGCCCATCGTACCGCTCTTCGATCTCGTTCAGCATCAGGCTTTGCGCGGCTTCGATCTGACCGAGCTCGCGCCCAAGATTTCCAAGCCGCACGTCGATCGCGCTTTCGATTTTCGGTGCTTCGGCACGGCGATGGAGCGGCGCCACGGGGCGGGATTCGAGCCGTGCCGTTCGCTCGGCCGGCGCCACAAGAAGAATCGTGTCGGAGAGCGGCGTTGGCTTTGGCGGTGCGCTCGCAGGAGACGTGCGCCGCGCCGGCACGGAGCCTGTGACATCGTTTGCCGCCTCGTTCGGCTTCGCCGCACTGACGGTCGTAAGCAAGGACTGCCGCGCCTCCAGGGTCGCCTGACGGCGCGTAAGGTCGGCGAGGGTGCGGTCGACGCGCTCCTGCTCGATCAGTTTCAGCGATCGCAGCCGGTCAATCTCCGCCTGCAATTGTGCGGCCTGGGCCTCGTACGAACGCGAGATCTCGATCTGTCGGCCCACGAGCGACTTCAACGCGTCGTCGCGAAACAGGATGTAGAGCGTTGCGGAGCCGGACCAGCACGCAAGCAGGACGATCGTGCTAAGCGCGGCGATCTTCCCGACGCGATGCGGGAGTTCGTCTCGGCTGCGGACCTCGGCGGGGCGCCGCCGGGCAAAGCCGGAGTGGTGGCGGTACATCGAACCTCATGCCGCCGGCACGCCCGGCGCGACCGCCCCATGAATGGCTCGGTATGGTTAACGCCGATTGAATACGGAACACCTAGAGGGCGCGCGCGGCCGTGAGCACTTCCTCGGCATGGCCTTCGACCTTCACGTGGGGCCAGACGCGCGCGACCCGGCCGTCGGTTCCGATCAGCACCGTGGTCCGGGTGATTCCCAGATATTTTCGTCCCATGAAGCTCTTCTCGCCCCAGACGCCGTAGGCCTCGAGCATGGCGTGCGAGGGATCCGAGGCGAGCGGCAGGGCAAGGTCGTATTTCCCCTGGAATTTTTCGTTGGCTCGGACCTGGTCCGCGGACACACCGAGAACGGTGGTTCCGGCCATATCAAAATCCGGCCGTAAACGATTGAAATCTATTGCTTCTCGCGTGCAGCCGGGGGTGTCGGCTTTGGGATAGAAGAAAATCACAACTTTTCGGCCGCGCAGCGACTTCAAGCCGAGTTCTCCGCCTCCCGCCGCCGGAAGCGTGAAATCGGGGGCCGCGTCACCAACCTGAGGCAATCCCGTCATTTGCCTTCCTTTCGGCGCCTTTTCATAGCCTTTGGTAGCCTGAATATGCTGAAGTCATAAGTGGTTCGTCGCTGGGACGGGCCGCCTATGTCAGTATCAAGCTCGAACGCGCAGCGCCCGCCTACCGGGGGAACAGGGGACGGCCCGAGGCGCCATTGCCGATGCATTCATCGCACCACAACGGTCCGCACCGGACGCATTCGTCTCATGGTCATCACGCGCACCACCGCGCGCCCCACCACCGTCCTCGGCATCATCTAGCTCCGCGCCGGCGAACGGCTGACTTCCTCGTTCGCATCGAGCAGCTCCTGTTTCGAACGCGCCACGGAAGAATTTCGCGCAGCAAACTGGTCTGCATCGGCGTGGCCGCTCTGGTGCTCGTGTATGCGCTTCTCGTACGCGGCTTTCTTCCGTTCGACGTCGCGAGTCCCTGGGTTGCTTCCGCGCTCGAGCGTCAACTCGGGCCCGGACACAAAGTCGATATCGGATACACGCGGCTCGATCACGATGCGACGGGTGCGCCCGTTTTGCGCGTGCAGGGCATCCGTGTCCATGGCCCCGGCGGCAAGGTGATCGCGAGCGCGCCGAGCGCGGAAGTTGGTCTCGACGGCTCGAGCCTGCTGATGGGGACTTTCCGCGCGCGGCGCATTGATCTTGTGGGCGCGGAGACGACCATTCGCGTCGGCGCCGACGGCCGCGTCGCGATCACGGCGGGCCGCGATGCCACCCCGATCACCTCCGCCGACGCTTCAGGCGAGGCGGCAGGGCAAACGCCGCCCGCCGCTCGCAACGCGCCGAAGGCGCAGCAGCGTAGCGTGCCGGTGCGGGTTTCGGAGCCCTTCCATTACCCGGAGCTCGTCCGTTGGCTCGACAGTTTCGAGAAGGGCGGACTCGACGGCGTCGCGCTTTCCGAGATCGGCTTGAAGCAAGGGTCGTTGATCGTCGAAGACGACGACACGGGCCGCCGCTGGACCTTCAACGACATCAACATTCAGCTCGCCCGCCCGGCCGAGGGCGGTCTGCTCTTCAATTTGACTTCGAGCGGCGCCAACCAGAAATGGGGGCTGACGGCGACGATTGCCTCGGTCCAAGCAGACATTCGCGCGATCGATATCGTCGCCAACAATGTCGCACCGACCGACATCATGCTTGCGGCCGGCCTCGCCGACATCGATTTCCTTTCGGAGAACGGCCTGTCCGGCATTTTGCGTGCTCAGATCGCCAGTGACGGGCGTCTCCTCTCGGCTCTCTTCCGTGCAAGCGCGAGCGCCGGATCCATCGGCAGCTCCAGCGATCAGGAAGCACGCGTGCGGATCGACGACGTTCAGGTGCAAGCGCGCTTCGATCCGGAGCGCAAGGCGATGATCATCGAGCCTGTCGTCATTCAGGCCGGACCCAACCGCCTCGCGTTGTCCGCGATTGTCGAGGCGCCGAAGGACGGCGAGCGCGCCTGGCCGGTGCGGATTTCTCAGGGTGTGCTCGGTCTCTCCTCGGGCAAGGAAGGTGAAGCACCCCTCGTTCTCGACCAAATCTCCGCGCGTGGCGCGTATGATGCAGTCCAGCGGCGCCTGATTATCCAGCAGGGCACGCTTGCCGGCACGACCGTGGGCGGCGCGTTCTCGGGCTCGCTCAGCCTCGGTCCGACGCCGATGCTCGCGTTGGGCATCGCCGCATCGCAGGTACCCGTCTCAGCCGCCAAGCGCCTTTGGCCAGCCTTGATCGCGCGGGGCACGCGCGGATGGGCGGTCGACCGCATTGAGCAAGGATTGATCGATCGCATCCTGATCGCGGTGAACGTGCCGCTCGATGCGATCGGCAAGCCGGGCGTAGAGCTTCCAGAACTCGGCGGTGCGCCTTGAGATGACGGGTTCGAATGCGTCCTTCCGCCCGAGGGCGGACCTGCCGCTCGTGCGTGACGCGCAAGTCACCGCCGTAGTTACCGGCAAGACCGCGCGGGTACGGGTTTCGAAGGCTACGATCGAGACACCGCAAGGACGGCGGATCGCAATGTCGGATGCGGTGCTCGAAGTGCCCGACCACATTCCGCCGAACCCGAACGGCTCAATCCGCTTCCGCTTCGACTCCGCCGCCGATGCAGTCGCGGAAATCGCGTCCATCGAATTGCTGCGTGGGGTGACGGGATTTGCAGTCGATCCGCTCCTGGCCAAAGGTGTTGCGAGCGGTACCATCAAGCTCGATCTGATTTTCCGGCAGGACGTGCGCGGTGAGGAAGTCTCGTATGTCGCGGAAGGCGACGTGAAGGACTTCAGTGCCGACAACATCGTGCGCGGACAGCGCGTCGAGAACGTCAACGCGCGGGTGTCCGTAACCGGCGCCGCCGTGCAAGTGAAAGGCGAGGGCAAGATCGCCGGCGCACCCGCGAGCTTCGAGTTGCGCAAGATCAAGGCGAAGAACGAGGCCGACTTCCGCGTATCGGCGATGGTCGACGACACGGCCCGCGCGCGTATGGGTGTGGATCTTGGCCCTTGGCTCCAGGGCCAGATTAAGATGCAAGTACAGGGCCTTATCAATGACCGCGAAAATCGGCTCGACGTCGACACCGATCTCACCAACGCCAAGGTGACCGATCTCGTGCCGGGATGGCACAAGCCGGCGGGGCGGCCGGGACGGGCGACGTTCCGGCTGGTCGAGCGCGACAATACGGTGAGGCTCGAAGATCTCTCGGTGACCGGATCCGGCGTGACGCTGAAAGGTTCGCTCGAACTGGACAGCGATGGAGCATTCGTTGCGGCGAACTTGCCGACCTTCCATTTGTCGGAGGGCGACAAGGCGAGCCTGCGGGCGGAACGCTCGCCCGATGGCGCGCTGCGCGTGACCGTGCGTGGTGACGTCCTCGATGCGCGCGGCGCGATCCGCGGGCTGACCGAGGGACCGGGGAACGCGACGTCAGGCCGTCAGCAGCGCCCGCGCGATCTCGACCTCGAGCTGCGGCTCGGCGCGGCGACAGGCCACAATGGCGAGGTCGCACGCCAACTGGAAATGAAAATCCTCCGTCGTAACGGCGAGATCCGAAACTTCTCGCTTGTCGGCAAAATCGGCCGCGACGCCAGCATGGTTGGCGAGTTGCGGCTGCGCGATGGCAGTCGGCCGGCGATCTACCTGACCTCGGGCGACGCCGGAGCGATGTTCCGCTTTGCCGACTTCTACAGCCGCGTGTACGGCGGCGAAGTTTCGATCCTGATCGAGCCGCCGCGGCCTGATGGGACACCGCAGGACGGAGTGATCAGTCTCAAGGACTTCACGATCCGCGGCGAGCCAGCGCTCGATCGCATGCAGGCAGCGGCACCGGCGGAGCCCGGCGAGCCGCGTGGGCAGGGGCGGCCGTCTTCGCAGGGCGTCGCTTTTCTACGGATGCAAGTCGATTTCAGCCGTACGCCTGGCCGATTCAATATCCGTGAAGCTGTGATCTTCGGTCCGAGCATCGGCGCGACGGTGGACGGCGTCCTGGATTTTGCCGGCGATCGCGTTCAGTTGCGCGGGACTTACGTTCCGGCATTCGGGATCAACAATTTGTTCGGTCAGTTGCCGATCGTCGGGCTGTTTCTCGGCGGGCCCAAGGAAGGCCTGATCGCGATCACCTTCGAGATTGTGGGACCGGCAAGTGGGCCGACACTCCGTGTGAACCCGATGTCGGCCGCGGCGCCCGGTTTCCTGCGCAAGCTGTTCGAGTTCCGTGGGGCGCCCGACGTGGCGCCAGCTGCCGGCCCGGCCGAACGCTGAAGAGCTAGACCGGCCGCAGCAATACGTGACGCTTCTTGCCGAGTGAGAGCTTGATCACGCCTTCCGGCGTGACGTCCTTTTGCGACAGCGCAAGTTTCTCGTCGGTCACGGTCACGTCGTTCACCTTTAGCCCGCCACCTTTCACCTGACGCCGCGCCTCGCTTGTCGACGCGACGAAGCCTGCTTTCATCGCTGCGGTGAGAACGCCGTATCCGGCAGCGAGCTCCGAGCGGGAGATCTCGACCTGGGGCAAGGTTTCGGCGAGCGTTCCCTCCTCGAATGTCGCGCGGGCGGTTGCGGCAGCGCTATCCGCCGCCGAGCGGCCGTGCACGAGCGCCGTCGCTTCGGTCGCCAGCACTTTCTTTGCCTCGTTGATCTCTTCGCCCTTGAGCGACGCGATACGGCTGATTTCCTCGAGTGGCAGGGTCGTGAACAGCTTCAGGAAGCGCACGACGTCGCCGTCCTCGGTGTTGCGCCAGAATTGCCAGTAGTCGTACGGGCTGACCATCGCGCCGTCGAGCCAAACGGCACCTTGCGCGGTCTTGCCCATCTTCGCTCCCGACGTGGTGGTGATCAGCGGCGAGGTGAGGGCGAACAATTGCGCCCCAAGCATGCGGCGCCCGAGATCGATGCCGTTGACGATGTTGCCCCACTGATCGGAGCCGCCCATTTGCAGCACGCAGCCGGTGCGCCTGTGCAACTCGACGAAATCGTAGGCCTGGAGGATCATGTAATTGAATTCGAGGAAGGAGAGCTCGTGCTGTCGCTCCAGCCTGAGCTTCACCGACTCGAAGGTGAGCATGCGGTTGATCGAGAAATGCCGGCCGACGTCGCGCAGGAAATCGATGTAATTGAGCGTGTTCAGCCAGTCGGCGTTATTCGCCATGATGGCTTCGGTGGCGCCGTCCCCGAACTTGAGAAACTTCGAGAAGATTGCGCGGATGCCTTTGAGGTTCTTCTCGATCTGGGCTTCGGTGAGGAGCTGCCGGCTCTCATCCTTGCCGGACGGGTCGCCGACCCGGGTGGTCCCGCCTCCCATGAGCGCGATCGGCCGGTGGCCGGTCTGCTGCATCCAGTAGAGCATCATGATCGGTAGGAGCGATCCGATATGCAGCGACGGGGCCGTGCAGTCGAAGCCGATATAGGCGGTGATGCGGCCGGCCTTCGCGAGCGCGTCGAGATCGTCGGGCTCGGAGACCTGGTGGATGAATCCCCGGCTGGCGAGCACGCGCAGGAAATCGGACTTGTAATCGCTCATAGAAATCTCTTGCGGGGTCGGCCGGAGCCGTCGCATCGGCCGGGCCGCTGGTGTAACAGGTCTCCGGCCCGATTTAAAGGAAACCCCGGTCAACCATGAGCGCGCTGACGGCGATCGGATTGATGAGCGGGACCTCGTTCGACGGGGTGGACGTCGCATTGGTCGAGACCGACGGCGAGACGGTCGCGCGTCTTGGACCGATCGGTTATCGGCCGTATGCCGAAGAGGAGCGTCAGCTTCTGCGGTCCGCGATGCAGGCCGCCGCGCGGATGGCAAGTCGTGACGAAAGACCTGGCCCCGTAAGTGATGCCGAGCGGCTCGTCACCGCCGCGCATTTTCAGGCAGTCGAGGCGTTCCTTCGCGAGCATGGAATTGAACGCGGCCAAGTCGACGTCATCGGCTTTCACGGGCAAACGGTACTGCACCGGCCGCAGGCGCGTTTGACGGTTCAGATCGGCGACGGTGCCGCGCTCGCGCGCGAGTTGCGCGTTCCGGTCGTTTACGACTTTCGAGCGGCCGACGTCAGCGCGGGCGGTGAGGGAGCGCCCTTCGTCCCGGCCTACCACCGGGCGCTCGTGCGGCAGCTCGATGAGCCCCGACCGATTGCGGTGTTGAACGTCGGCGGGGTCGCGAATTTGACGTATCTCGACGGCGATGCCGATCCGGTCGCTTTCGATACTGGTCCCGGCAACGCGCCGATCGACGAGGTCGTTTTCTCCCGCACCGGTAAACGCTTTGATCGGGACGGAATTCTTGCATCGCAGGGCGCGGCACGCTGGGACATCGTCGAAGCGGCACTCGCCGATCCCTTCTTCGCGCGCAAGCCACCGAAGTCGCTCGATCGCGCGCAATTCGCCCGCTTCCCGCTCGACTCGCTCAAGCTGGAGGACGCCGCCGCGACTGCGACGGCGATCGTCGCGGGATCGATTGGCCGGGCACTTCGGCATTTGCCGAACGTGCCGGCGACCTGGATTGTCGGGGGCGGTGGCGCGCGCAATCGAACGCTGATGAAGCTGTTGCGATCGAATTTGCTCGCCCAGGTGCTGGTGGCAGAAGCTGTCGGCTGGTCGGCGGACGCACTCGAGGCGCAAGCCTTTGCTTTTCTTGCCGTGCGTTCGCTGAAGGGTTTGCCGCTCAGCTATCCGAGCACGACCGGCGTGAACGAGCCGATGACGGGCGGCGTGCATGCGAAGCCTTAATCGAGCGGTGGCGGCGTGACGGCCGTAGTTGGCCAGTCCGGCTTAGCGATGTCTCGTACCATGAGCTCGACCCCGCGGGTAATGCGCGCGAGCTTTTCCGCGTCCACCTTGTCCGGCGTGTCGGTCGGCAGGTGATAGTGCGGATAGCGGTAAAGCGCAGTGTCCGTGAGCATGATGGCCGGATAACGGAATTGCTCGAACGACCAGTGGTCCGACCAGTCGATGCCGGGCACGAGACCAGGCGCCACGCCGCCGACCGTGGGGAACGCAGTGTGGCGTCGGAACGATTCGACAAATGCATGTAGGAGTTTGCGCGAGCCGAGCGTGGCCACGAACGCGACGAAATTCCCCTCGCTTGGATAGAGCAGACCGAACGGAGCCGGATATTTCTGCGAGCCGGGTGCGTCATAGAAGCAGCCCAAGGTTTCGAGCGAGATCATGCCGATCACCGGCTCGCGTCGTTCTGCGAGCAGCCGAGCGTAATGTAGGCTCCCCATCGCGTCGGTCTTGAAGTAAGGCGGCTCCTCGTTGACGAACAGCACGAGACGGATGCGCAAGTCGCCTGCGCTGCGGAGATCGGTCAACCGCCTCGCAAGCTCGATAACCGCAGCAGCGCCGGTGCCATTGTCGTTTGCGCCCGGCGCATCGCCGTATGAGTTGTAGTGCGCGCCGAGCACCACGGTGCCTCTGAACCGAGCGGGATCGGAAGGCTCGATCGTCGCTTCGATATTCCGCACCGCCTTGCCATGCGTATGAAAGACCTGCGTTGCGGGCTCATATCCAAACGACCGCAGCTCGCTTTCGATATAACGGGCGGCTTCCTCCAGCGCGGCGTAATGAACGAGATTGTGCGGCCGAGTTGCGATTGCCTCGATGTGCTTGCGCAAGCGAGTGGCGAGTGCGGCTTCGTCGTCGCCCAGCGCCGGAAGTGGGCCAGTATGTGATCGGCCCGGGACCACGGTCATGTAGTGAAACGCGGCAAACACGAGTGCCGCGAGCACAAGCAAAACGGCGGCAAGTGTCAGGATCTTCATGGTCACGAAAGTCTCGGGGAGCGACCAGCAACCGCCTAGCTCTTTGAAAAGTTCGTTCTCCTCCTTGGAGAGATGAATCTCAGGCCGCCGTCTCGCGGGTCTTCGGCAGGCGGCGGTCGAGATACTCGTCCACGACCTCGATCAGATCTTCGGTCTTTCCGTCGAAGAAGTGGTTTGCGCCCTTCACGGTCTGCTGGTCGATCACGATGCCCTTCTGCGTCTTGAGTTTCTCGACCAGCGTGCCGACGGCGGTGCCCGGCACGACCGAATCCTTGTCGCCGTGCACAAACAGGCCCGAAGAAGGGCACGGCGCGAGGAAGGAGAAGTCGTAGAGGTTTGCCGGTGCGGCGATCGAGATGAACCCCTCTACTTCCGGACGGCGCATCAGGAGCTGCATGCCGATCCACGCGCCGAACGAGAAGCCCGCGATCCAGCATGCGCGCGCATCGGGATTTGCGGCCTGTGCCCAGTCGAGTGCCGCGGCGGCGTCGGAAAGTTCACCCTGTCCGTGATCGAACACGCCTTGGCTACGGCCGACGCCGCGGAAATTGAACCGCAGGGCGGCGAAGCCGCGGTTCGCGAACGCGTAGTACAGGTGATAGACGACCGGGTTGTTCATGGTCCCGCCGAATTGCGGGTGCGGATGCAGGATGATGGCGATCGGCGCGTTACGGGCCCTGCCTGGATGGAACCGGCCCTCGAGCCGCCCGTCCTCGCCGGTGAAAATTACTTCGGGCATTCGTCCACTCCGGTCTGCGGCTTATCTAGGAAGGCGGGCAGCCGATGTCTGCTGCCGGGCTGGGTGGGGAGGGTGCTCGGCGCCTTGACTCGACCTTGCGATCGGCCTATCTCTTTAGAATTATTCTAAATTAAGGCTCCGCTCCCGAACGCGCGGTCGCACGCAGCAGAACGAGCGGAAACCCACATATGGCGAAAACTCGGCTCGTTGGCAAGGGTTTGACGGGCAGGGCTCTGCGGAAATGACGGCAGAACGCACCTATCTCGATCATAACGCGACCGCGCCGCTGCGGCCGGGCGCGGAAGCCGCCGTGCAGGCGGCGCTTGCGCTCGGCAATGCGTCCTCCGTCCATGCCGAAGGGCGCGCGGCCCGCGCAGCGGTCGAGCGTGCCAGAGAACAGGTTGCGGAACTCGTCGGGGCGGACCCGCGAGCGGTCACGTTCACGAGCGGAGCAACGGAAGCCAACGCTGCCGCGCTTGCTTCCGAGTTTTACATTGGCGCTCGCGTGATTCGCGCTGACGTGCTGCTCGTGTCCGGCGTCGAACATCCTTCCGTCCGCGCAGGCGGGCGCTTCGCAGCCGCGCAGATCGAACTCATTCCGGTGGATCGCGAAGGCATTGTCGACCTGACGGCGCTCGAGAACCTTCTTGCTCGTCATAAGGACGCGGGCCGGCGCGCGCTCGTTTCGGTGATGGCGGCAAACAACGAAACCGGAGTTGTTGAGCCGATCGCCGAGATCGCGTCGCGCGTACATGCGGCCGATGGGATCCTTCATTGCGACGCGGTGCAGATGGTTGGGCGTCTGCCGTTCGGCATTGCTGCGAGCGCCGCAGACCTTATATCTATATCGTCACACAAGCTCGGTGGGCCGCAGGGCAGTGGCGCCCTGATCGCGAGCAGCGAAGAAATTCGCGTACCGGCGCTCTTGCGTGGAGGCGGACAGGAACGCGGTCGACGCGCAGGTACGGAGAACGTAGCCGCGATCGTCGGCTTTGGAGCCGCTGCGGAGGAAGCTGCCGGTAGGCTCACGACTGAAGCGACACGCCTTGCCGGGCTGCGCGACGCAGCGGAAGCCGGTCTTCGCGCGATCGCACCGGACATGGTTGTGCTGTCGGCGGGCGCGGAGCGGCTGCCGAATACGATCTGCTTCGCCGTGCCGGATGTTGCGGCCGAGACCGCGGTGATGGCCTTCGATTTGGACGGCATCGCCGTGAGTGCCGGTGCCGCGTGCTCGTCGGGCAAGGTTGGGCCATCCGAGGCGCTCGCGGCGATGCAGATTGCGCCCGAGATCGCGAAGGGCGCGATCCGCGTGAGCCTCGGCTGGAGCACGGGCGAAAGCGACATTTCGCGCTTTCTGGAAGTCTGGAAGCGTGTGTATCTGAACCTTGGTCAGCGTCGGCGCGAACACGCCGCCTGACTGCCCCACGTTGCGGTCCTTGAAACCGCAAGGATGAGGAGAGAGTGCAATGCCGGCCGTCCAGGAAACCGTTGAGCGGGTCCGCTCGATCGACGTCGACCAGTACAAGTACGGATTCATCACCGATATCGAATCCGACAAGGCCCCTAAGGGTCTCGACGAGAGCACGGTCCGCTTTATTTCGGCGAAGAAGAACGAGCCAGAGTGGATGCTGGAATGGCGCCTGGAAGCGTTCCGGCGCTGGTTGACCATGCGCGAGCCGACCTGGGCGCGTGTGAAATACAATGCCATCGACTACCAGGACCTCTACTACTACTCGGCACCGAAGAAGAAGGACGGGCCGAAGTCGCTGGACGAGATCGACCCCGAAATTCTCAAGACATATGAAAAGCTTGGCATACCGCTGCGCGAGCAGGAGATGCTCGCGGGCGTCGTCCGCGAGGACGGCTCGACGCCGTCGCGGGTAGCGGTCGACGCCGTTTTCGACTCTGTCTCGGTGGTCACGACCTTCAAGGAAGAGCTCGCCAGAGCCGGCGTGATCTTCGGCTCGATTTCGGATGCGATCCGCGAACACCCCGAGCTCGTCCGCAAGTACCTGGGCTCGGTCGTGCCGATCACCGACAATTTCTTCGCGACGCTCAATTCCGCAGTTTTCTCCGACGGCTCTTTCGTCTATGTGCCGAAGGGCGTCCGCTGCCCGATGGAGCTCTCGACCTACTTCCGCATCAACGAGCGGCAGACCGGCCAGTTCGAGCGCACGCTGATTATTGCCGACGAAGGCTCCTATGTGAGCTACCTCGAAGGCTGCACGGCGCCGATGCGCGACGAGAATCAGCTGCACGCAGCGGTGGTCGAGCTCGTGGCTCTCGACAACGCTGAGATCAAGTACTCGACCGTGCAGAACTGGTATCCCGGCGACAAGGCAGGCAAGGGCGGCGTCTACAACTTCGTGACCAAGCGCGGCGACTGCCGCGGCAAGAATTCGAAGATCTCATGGACGCAGGTCGAAACGGGCTCGGCCATCACCTGGAAATATCCGAGCTGTATCCTGCGCGGCGACAACTCGAGCGGCGAGTTCTATTCGATCGCGATATCGAACGGTTACCAGCAGGTCGATTCCGGAACGAAGATGATCCATCTCGGCAAGAACACGAACAGCCGGATCGTCTCCAAGGGAATCGCCGCGGGCCACTCGAACAACACCTATCGGGGCCTCGTGTCCGCGCATCGAAAGGCAACCGGCGCGCGCAATTTCACGAACTGCGACAGCCTGCTCGTCGGCTCCAAGTGCGGCGCGCACACGACACCATACATCGAAGCAAAGAACTCGTCGGCGGTCTTCGAGCACGAGGCCACAACCTCGAAGATCTCTGAGGACATGCTGTTCTACGCGATGCAGCGCGGTCTCTCGCAGGAAGAAGCTGTGGCACTCGTCGTCAACGGCTTCGTAAAGGACGTGCTCCAGCACCTGCCGATGGAATTCGCCGTCGAAGCGCAAAAGTTGATCGCGATCAGCCTGGAGGGGAGTGTGGGATGACCACGCCGCCGAGGTCGGTCGTCAATATCGCCGACGTCCCGCTGACGGATCGCGGGCACGGGGAGAAGTTTGAATTGAAGTGGGGGCGTATCGGGCCCCTGATCGGTGCGAAGGGTCTTGGCTGCGCCCTGCACGTGGTGCCGGCCGGAAAGCGCGCGTTTCCCTATCACGCGCACCACGCCAACGATGAGATGTTCCTCATTCTCTCCGGGACGGGAGAGTATCGCTTCGGAGACAGGACCTATCCGATCAAGTCCGGTGACATACTCGGGGCACCGCCAGGCGGGCCGGAAGTTGCGCACCAGATCATCAACACCGGAGCGGAGGAGATGCGCTACCTCGGCTTCTCCACGATGCTGTCCCCGGAAGCGGTCGACTACCCGGACTCGGGAAAATTCGCGGTGTGGTCGCGGCCCGATCCCGGCGGCGATCCACGCAAGGCCGGCCTCCGCTACGTCGGCCGGCGCGACACGACACTCGATTACTGGGACGGTGAGTAAATGTTGGAAATCAAGAACCTCCACGTGGAGGTGGCCGATCGCAAGATCCTGCAGGGCTTCGATCTTTCGGTGCCCACTGGCAAGCTCCACGCGATCATGGGGCCGAACGGATCGGGCAAGTCAACGCTTGCCTACGTGCTCGCGGGAAAGTCTGGCTACCAGGTGACGGAGGGATCCGTCCGGTTCGAGGGCGAAGATCTTCTCGAGCTCCCGCCGGACGAGCGTGCGGCCCGTGGCATCTTCCTCGCCTTTCAGTATCCAATGGAAATTCCCGGCGTCGCATCGATGATCTTCCTGCGCACCGCGTTGAACGCCTTGCGCAAACGTCGCGGTGAGGCCGAGTTGTCGACGCCCGACTTCCTGCGTCTTGTACGCGAGAAGGCGAAGAATCTCGGCATCGATCAGGAGATGCTCAAGCGCGCCGTCAACGTCGGGTTCTCCGGCGGCGAGAAGAAGCGGAATGAAATTCTGCAGATGGCGCTGCTGGAACCGAAGCTGTGCGTTCTGGACGAGACCGATTCCGGTCTGGACATCGATGCGCTGAGGATCGTCGCTGACGGCGTCAACCAACTGCGCTCGCCGAAGCGCGCGATGATCGTGATCACCCACTATCAGCGGCTGCTCGACTACATTGTGCCGGACGTGGTGCACATCATGGCGAAGGGCCGCATCGTCCGTTCCGGCGGTCCCGAGCTCGCGCTCGAACTCGAAGAGCGCGGTTACGCGGCGATCGAAGCCGAGGCAGCCTAAGGACTCGCAATGAACGCCGAAATCCGGCCGATCCGTACCGCAGCCGAACAGGCGCTTGCCTCTCACTTCGAGTCGGTGAAGGGGGGACTGCCCGGCGGGCCGGATGTTGCGCGCCTGCGCGAGCGGGCTTTCGCCGGCTTTGCGGAAGCGGGGTTGCCGAGCCGGCGGGTGGAGGAGTGGAAGTACACGGACTTGCGAGCGCTGTTGCGCGACGCAGCACCTCTGGCGAGCCCGCCCGATGCCGCCGCGATTGCCCTGGTCCGTAAATCCGATCCGCTCGAGGGCGTTGCATTGCGCCGCCTCGTGCTGGTGAATGGAACTTTCGTCCCCGAGCTTTCGGACGTCGGGAAGCTCGAAAAAGGACTGACGATTGTTCCTTTGGCACGCGCACTGGTTGACAAGCACGCACTCGTCGCGCGCATAGGCGCGCTCAAGCCCGAGACGTTCGACGCGACCCTCGCGCTCAACAGCGCATTTCTGAACGACGGCGTGCTGATCGAAATCGGTGAAGCCGTTGTGCTGGAACGTCCGATCTACATTCGCAACGTCTTCACGGGCGCCGCTGCAGCCGCCACATTCGCGCGAAGCCTGGTTGTCATTGGAAAGGCCGCGAACGCCACACTGGTCGAAAGTTTCGAAGGTCCGGATGGCGTCGCCTATCAGGCGAACGCCACGCTCGAACTGCACATCGGGGACCGTGCGAATGTCTCGCTCGTCCGCTTGCAATCCGAGGGGGACGCAGCGCTGCATCTTTCCACCTCGCTCGTGGAGATCGCCGCTGACGCCGAAGTGGTCACTTGTGCGTTGACCACTGGAGGCGCCGTTTCGCGACACGGTGCGACGGTGCGTTTGGCCGGAAAGCACACGAACCTGCGGATGGCGGGTGCCACGTTGTTGCGCGGGCGCCAGCATGCCGACAGCACGCTCGTGGTCGATCATAGTGTTCCCGATTGCGCGAGCCGTGAGATGTTCCGGGCCGTGCTCGACGACACGAGCCGAGGCGTCGTGCAGGGCCGCATCGTCGTCCGGCCCGATGCGCAGAAGACCGACGGCCGTATGTCGCTGGCCGCCTTGCAACTTGCCGAAGGCGCAGAAGCAGACCTGAAGCCGGAACTCGAGATTTTCGCCGATGATGTTCAGTGCGGCCACGGCGCGACCTCAGGCGCGCTCGACGAGCAGCTCCTGTTCTACCTGATGGCGCGCGGTATCCCACGAAAGCAGGCCGAGGCGCTTCTCGTCGAAGCGTTCTTCGGCGAGGCGTTGCAGCAGATCGCCCACGAAGGATTGCGCACAGCATTCGTCGAACGAGCGGCGGCCTGGCTCGCGGAGCGGGAGCGGGCGGCATGACCGAATGGCGACACCCCGCAGTGAAGGATGGCGGCTACGACGTGGCTAGGGTGCGGGCCGATTTTCCGATTTTGTCGCGCGAGGTTTACGGAAAGCCGCTCGTCTATCTCGATAACGCTGCGTCCGCGCAGAAGCCGCGCGCCGTTCTCGACCGCATGCGCCAAGTCTACGAGAGCGAATACGCGAACGTCCATCGCGGGCTTCACTTCCTCGCCAACGCCGCAACCGAGGGCTACGAGAATGCGCGCGAGACGGTACGCAGCTTCCTGAATGCCGCGTCCTCGGTAGAGATCATCTTCACCCGCAACGCGACGGAGGCGATCAATCTGGCCGCCTCATCGTACGGTCTCGCGAACATCAACGAAGGCGACGAGATTATCCTCTCGATCATGGAGCATCACTCCAACATTGTGCCGTGGCACTTCCACCGCGAGCGCAAGGGCGCCATCATCAAGTGGGCGCCGGTCGATGAGGATGGAAATTTCCTCCTCGAGGAATTCGAGAAGCTCTTCACTTCGCGCACCAAGATCGTCGCCATCACTCAGATGTCGAACGCGTTCGGTACCATTGTTCCGGTGAAGGAAGTTGTGCGCATCGCCCACGCCCACAACGTGCCGGTGCTGATCGATGGCAGCCAGGCCGCGGTGCATTTGGCCGTCGATGTGCAGGACATCGATTGCGACTTCTACGCTTTTACCGGCCACAAACTCTACGGGCCGTCAGGCATCGGCGTCCTTTACGCCAAGAAGCGATGGCTCGACGAGCTGCCGCCGTACACCGGCGGCGGCGAGATGATCCGCGAGGTGACCGAGACGAACGTCACCTACGGGGATCCGCCTCACAAGTTCGAAGCAGGGACGCCTGCGATCGTGCCCGCGATCGGCCTCGCAGCCGCGATCGATTACGTCCGGTCGGTCGGCAAGGCCCGCATCCACGCCCACGAGGACGCCCTCTTGAAGCTTGCGACCGATCGCCTGTCGCGCGTCAACAGTCTGCGCATACTGGGCCGGGCCAAGGAAAAGGGAGCGATCATTTCCTTCGAGATGAAGGGGGCCCACCCCCACGATGTTGCGACGGTGATTGACCGTTCGGGCGTGGCGGTACGGGCCGGTACGCATTGCGCGCTTCCGCTCTTGCATCGGTTTGGAACGACCGCCACATGCCGGGCGTCATTTGCGCTATACAATACGCCCGAAGAGATCGACGTCCTCGCGGAAGCACTGTTGAAGGCCCAGGACTTGTTCGCATGAGCGAAGAGAAGAAACCGACCGAAGCGCCGGCGACGAAGTCTCCGAATCTGCCGAAGATCGAATCGACGATTCCGGCGGACGAACTCGCGCGGCTGACCGACGATATCGTCGGCGGGCTCAAGAGCGTCTACGATCCGGAAATTCCGGTCGACATTTACGAGCTTGGGCTGATTTACAAAGTCGACATCGCAGACGACCGCGCTGTCACCGTCGACATGACGCTGACCTCGCCGAACTGCCCGGCCGCGGTCGAATTGCCCGGCATGGTCGAGAACGCCGTAAGCGCCGTGCAGGGCGTGGGACCGGTCAAGGTCAACGTCGTCTTCGATCCGCCCTGGGATCAGAGCCGCATGTCCGAAGAAGCACGGCTCGCGCTCAATCTCTGGTGAGCTCCAGCGCGGAGAACGAAATTGCGCAACTTGGCGGCGGTTGTGCTGTTTGTCATCGCGGCGCTGTCCATTTCGACGGCGGCCGAAGCGCAGCGCCAATGCAAGGAGGGGACGCGCGCGACGCTGACCGGCACCGTCCAGAAGCTCGACACCATGGAGCCGGAGCCGGGCGAGCGCATCTGGATTCTTACGCCGCAGGGAACGGCGAGCGGTACCTGCCTCGTGAAACAGATCTGGGGTCGTGGCCGGCCACCGGCTAGCTGCAGCCAGGGAAAGAGCTTCAGCGTGTCGGGTAAAGTGGCCGATGCCGAATCGTTCGTGCTGCTGCAGGTCAACTCGGCAAGCTGCAAGTAGCTGAAACCACGCGGAAAGCCGCGGCACTTGCGGCCCGCCGCTGTTCACCCCATGTTGAATTGTGTAATGTTAGCTTTGAGTTAGGCTCGAGTGGCCGGAGAGAGAAATGGCCGAAGTCCGCCCGAAACCCGCTGTGCTGAGCGTCACCGATGCCGCCGCCGCGCGCATTCGCGAAATCGTCGGGCGCGCCGAGAATCCGGTTGCGGGCGTTCGCCTCGGCGTGAAGAAAGGCGGTTGCGCCGGCATGACCTATACGATGGACGTTGCCGAAACCGTCGCGAAGGGCGACGAGGTCGTGGATGCGAACGGCGTGCGCGTCCTGATCGATCCGGCCGCGGTGCTGTTCCTGTTCGGCACCGAGATGGATTTCACTGTCGACAAGCTGTCCGCGCGTTTTGTGTTCCGCAACCCGAACGAGACGTCGGCCTGCGGCTGTGGCGAGTCCGTGACTCTCGCACCCGCCAAGACCGACCTGGTCGCAGGTCGCGCCTGAGCCGGTGTCACTCGACGACCCCGAGCATCTGAAAGAAATCTTTTCCGCCTTTGGTCCTGTCTCCGTCCGCCGCATGTTCGGCGGCGCGGGCGTCTATGCGGAGCGAACGATGTTCGCACTGGTCGCCGACGGCGAGCTTTATCTCAAGGCGGACGCGGACACGATCCCGGCCTTTCGTGCAGCCGGCGTAGGCCCGTTCGTTTACGGAGCGAAGGGCAGACGGGTAGTCATGTCTTATTGGCGGTTACCCGACCGCCTGCTCGATGAGCCTGACGTGCTTGCGGAATGGGCACGTACTGCGTTGCGAGTGGCGCAGCGTTCCGCTGCCTCCCGGCCGTCCCGGCGCAAGGCTGCAGCGCGCAAACGCAACGGACGGCGTCGCTAGTCAGGCGACTTGCGCTTCGGCTTCAAACTCGAGCGCGGTTTCAGCGACCACGCAATTGCGCCCGGCCCGTTTCGCGGCATAGAGGCATGCGTCTGCGCGCTCAAGCAGCGAGCCGACCGTGTCGCCCTTGCGCCAGGAGGCGACACCGAGCGAGATCGTCACCCGGCCGAGCGTTTCGCCGGTCGACCGCCGCATCAATTCCTTGCCCATGACGGCACGCCGGATGTGATCCGCGACCGTGACCGCAGCCATCAGCGCCGTTTTCGGCAGCAACACCACGTATTCCTCGCCGCCGTAGCGTGCGGCCACGTCGTGGTTCTTGACGTTCTGCTTCAGCGCCATGGCGACGAGCCGAAGCACTTGGTCGCCGGTGAGGTGGCCATAGGTATCGTTGAACTTCTTGAATTGATCGATATCGGTCAAAATGACGGAGAGTGGAATATCCTTGGCGTCCGCTTCCTCAACGAACCGCTTGATAAACTCCTCGAAGTATTTGCGGTTGGCGAGGGTTGTGAGCGGATCGGTGAGCGATTCCGTGCGAACCGTCTCCAGGTTTTCCTGCAAGACCGTGATTTCTTCGCGCGAGTCCACCAGGCGCTTTTGTAGCGTTTGGTTTGCTTGCTCGACTTCCTTTGTGGCTCGGACAAGCGTCTCGACGATGAAGCGCAGCTGATCGCGGTCGCTCGATGTCACCATCTGCTGCTGCGCGCCCTCAAGCGACCGGGAGAATCCGGTGGACTGCCCGATCGCCTGATCGATAACCGTCATCACCTGCTCGATCTCGCCGACGATTCTTGCGCCCATTTCGTCGACGCGCTCACTGAAGCGGACCGGGGAGAGGTGCATATCGTAGATGTTTGCGAGATCCTCCTCGGTCAGCCGGCCCTCGCGGACCAGCGTCTCGTTGATGAGCTGATTGAGCTCTTGATTGTGGCCCGCAGCATAGGCGAACCAGATCTCGAAATTGCGCGGCGTCGCGGCCTGCTTCAGCGCCTTGATCTGACCGAGCGCGGTCTCAGCGAAGGCGATCGTACGCGCGTGCTCTTGGTGGTCGATCATGTTGGGAACGCGCCAAGCCAGGGCCGCTCCGTGGCGGAGTCGGCCGAAACCGTCAAAACCGGCCGAAATCTACGGGTGGGTAGTGAAGGAGGGGTAAATCGGCGGCCGGTGGCGGACCCGCAAGACGAGGAAATTCCGGGCTTATTCCGCCTTCACCGGCACAGGACGAAGCAGGAAGGCGGGAAGATGCGAGGTTGCGGTATCCGGTGCTGGCGACCGCTCCGGCGCACGCATTGCTGGCGGCCGTTCCTGCGCACGCGGTGCTGGCGGCCGTTCCTGCGAACGCGGTGCTGGCGGCCGTTCCGGCGCGCGGGCCGGCCGCTCGTCCCGGCGAGCGGGGCGCTGCTCGCGTCCGCTGTTCCTCGCCGGTCGCTCATGAGCCGCGTCCGGCCGACGCTCTTGCCGCGTGTCCGGCTGCGGTTCTCCCGGTCCCGACGTTTCGCTTTTCCAGGGGATCTTCTGGCCGATCAGCTTCTCGATCGCGGCAAGCGACTTGCCGTCCGCCGAGGACGTGATGGTGATGGCCGCGCCACTCCTGCCCGCGCGGCCCGTGCGCCCGATCCGGTGCACATAATCTTCGGCGTGATGAGGCATATCGAAATTGAACACGTGGCTGACGTCCGGAATGTCGAGGCCGCGCGCGGCGACGTCGCTCGCGATCAGCAGCGTTACCTCGCCATTGCGGAAGGATTCGAGCGCATTCGTTCGCGATCGCTGATCCATGTCGCCGTGCAGTGCAATCGCGGAGAAACCGTGCCGCACGAGCGAACGGTGCAGCTTGGCGACTTCGGTCTTGCGGTTGCAGAAAATGATCCCGTTCTTGAGGTTTGGCTCACTGCGAATGAGCTTACGCAGCACTTCGCGCTTCTTGGCGGGATCGGAGCCCGAGGAAACGAGTAGCTGGCTGGTCGTGGCGACCGTTGTCGCGGGTCGCGTCACCTCTACCTTGACCGGATTGTGCAGAAACTGGCCGACTAGCCGTTGGATCTCCGGCGGCATCGTCGCGGAGAAGAAGAGTGTTTGTCGCGTGAACGGCACGAGCTTGCAGATGCGTTCAATGTCCGGGATGAAGCCCATGTCGAGCATGCGGTCGGCTTCGTCGATCACGAGGATCTCGATGCCGGACAGGAGCAGTCGTCCGCGTTCGAAGTGGTCGAGCAGCCGCCCGGGTGTCGCGATCAAGACGTCTACGCCGCGCGTGAGTTTCAGGTCCTGGTCGTCGTATGAAACGCCACCGATCAGCAGCGCAACGTTCAGCTTGTGATTCTTTCCATACCTGTCGAAGCTTTCCTCGACTTGCGCCGCGAGCTCGCGGGTCGGCTCGAGGATGAGCGTGCGCGGCATGCGTGCCCGCGCACGGCCTTTTTCGAGCAGCGTCAGCATCGGCAGCGTGAATGCCGCGGTCTTGCCGGTACCCGTTTGCGCGATCCCGAGCACGTCGCGTCGGGACAGCATGTGAGGGATGGCCTGTTCTTGAATGGGAGTGGGAGTCGTGTAGCCGGAGGTGGCGACGGCGGCGAGCACCTTGTCGCTCAACCCAAGTTGGTCGAAGGGCATGTAATTCCGTGTCTAGTGCGCTTGCGCGCCTGTTTTGGCGCTCCGGTGACGCCAAGCTCTCGCGGATCGAGGGGTGGCGGTTAGGCTGGCCGGAGGAGCGCGGATCGCAAGATTGCATCGGCCAACGCACGCGAACATAGGAACAAACCGGCCGAAGTCAATGTCGAATCACGCGTATTTCCCGCACAGCGACGAAAGGGTGAATGGCTAAAGGTTACGTCTACGTGACCGGAACCACGCCGGTGCCGGCAAAATGCACCCCGAGCTCGTCATTTCGTCGCCATACAAGCCGGCAGCGGCGAAACACGTTTCCGCTCTCCGAGATCGTGAGAATGAATTCGCTGGGGATCTCGTCGATCGCCGCCGACTGGGCGCGGTCGACCTTCAATCGTGCTCCAGTCGCCGAAATATCGCGCGTCACGCATCCACAGATGCGCTTGCCATCCGGATGAAACAACCCGGCCGGGCGAATGAAATTTCTACGCGATGTCCTGCGTCGTTCCGCGCCCACCAAACCATCCCGTAACGTGGCGGCCACTATAGATTATTCGCTACGCGTCGGACTTTTGCGCCCGGTCAAATCAACAGGAACCTTTCGATCTCGCAGGGATACGATTGGTAGCACTGGAAGTATCGGTCAATGTGGATCAAAAAATTGCCACGCGAGCGAGAACAGAATTTGCGCGCCCCGGGTTCCAAGCCACGCCGATTGACACCTGGACGACGTCCCCTGACGCGCGCATTGGTTATGATGGCGGGAAGCGGATGATTCGACCGTCACGAACGTCTTCGTACCTAGGACGGAGGACGGTATGCGCGTTGCAGTGATTCGCGCAGCGCTATTGATCGCAGCGGCTGGACCGCTCTTGGGCGCGTGCTGGGGCCCCGAGCATCCGGACCGGACCCGCTATGAGTACATGTACATGCACGGCGTCTTTCAGCCGCCACATACGGCGTTTCCTACCGGAATCGAGCGCAGCAATTGGAAGTGCTACGACGACCAAATCCGCAAGGAATTCGATTGCACGTTTGTGCGTGGTGGCTGGAACCAGTATCACTACGTTTACCGCGCGCGCCGTTAGCGCGCACCAGAACGCGGCACGTATGTACGAGCCTGGCCGCGCGTACTTGGTAAGTGAAAGTGCGCGTAGTTCGAGCGATACCAATTTGCCATCGGAGGAATTCAGATGGCCGTTAGAAGGAAGAGGCGCGCCGCCAAGAAGCGACGCAGCCCGAAAAGACGTAGCCGCACTTCGCGCCGCACCGACCGAGGCTGGCGTCGCTGCAGCCGCACGAAGTGCGCCGACTGGCGCGCCGGTACGGCGTGACCGGAAAGGTGGTCAAAAAGACGATCCGCAACGTGGGCAATTCGAGGAAGAAGGTCGAAGCGGCGCTAAAGAAGATGTAGCCGCCGCGGGTGTGCACGTCGCTGAATTGCGGCCCCGTTCGTGCCACGCGAACGGGGCCGCAAGTATGATGAACTTCTCGGATCGTTGTCCTGTGTCGTGCGTTTGTCTGCGATGACGAGATCAAAATCGGATCGTCCGTTTCGCATTGCTCGCTCTCGCGCCGGGCTTGGCCTGTTCGCCACGGCGCCGATCAAGAAGGGCGCATTCATCGTGCACTACACCGGCCGTCGGGTCTCCAACGACGAGGCCGACGAGATCGACAACCGGTATCTGTTCGAGTTGAACAGCTTCTGGAGCATCGACGGCGCCAGCCGGCGCAACGTCGCGCGATATATTAATCATTCCTGCCGGCCGAACGCCGAGGTGTACTTCGTTGGCCACAGCGTCAAGATTCGCGCGCGGCGGAACATCCAAGCGGGCGAGGAAATCGCCTACGACTACGGGCGCGATCACTTCGACGCGTTCATTCGGCCGAAGAGGTGCAAATGCGAGAAGTGCCGAGAACGGCGGAGACGACCTCGTCTTCGCCGCTGAGATACGCCCTTCGACTGGTGCATTTATCCTTGGATTGCCGGAGCATCATGACCCTTAAGAATTCGTAATTGATTGCTCTTTAGTAAGGCACGGCAACAGCTCCGGCCGCGCCCCATGCAGACGATTGTCGTCGACCCGAGCAGAACTGTCCTGAAAATCGTCGGCCAGCTCCTGGAGACGGCCGGCCATCGCGCGCATGCGTTCACGGACGGCCGCGAGGCGCTCGACTGTTTGCGTTCGAACCAGGAAATCGAGGCACTGATCACGAGCGTCGAGCTCCCGAACATTTCCGGGATCGAGCTTTGTCGTCAGGCGCGCACGCTCGCGAGCAGCCATCGGCCCATCTACATCATGGTAATGTCCTCGAACCGAGAGCAGACCAAGCTCATCAAGGCGCTGGAAGGCGGTGCCGACGACTATATCGGCAAGCCCCCGGCCACCGAGGAACTTTACGCGCGCCTGCGCGCGGCCGAACGGTTCGGATCGATGCAGCGCGATCTCGCGCGCATGGCGACGACCGATCCGCTGACCGGTCTGCTCAATCGGCGTGCTTTCTTCGACCGCGCCGAGGGTATCTGCGCGAACGCGTCTGCCGGAAGCCGGCTTGCGGCGGTTATGCTTGATATCGACCACTTTAAGCGCATCAACGACAACTACGGCCACGGCGTCGGCGATCTCGTGATCCGTGAGGTTTCGGCGGCAACCGCGGGACTAGACGAAATCGCGGGCAGGCTTGGCGGCGAGGAATTCGCGCTCCTGCTGCGCGATCACTCGCTGCCGGATGCGCTCTCATTTGCCGAGCGCCTTTGTTCGAGGATCGCTGCGCTCGAGATGAAGGCGCACGGCCACGCGATCAAGTTCTCTTGCAGCTTCGGCGTGGATGAGTGGGAGTACGGCGACACGATCGACGACCTGCTGCGGCGCGCGGACCTGGCTCTTTATCAGGCAAAAGCAGCCGGCCGCAACCGCGTCAGCGCATACAACGTTTCGCTTGCCAACAATGGAAAGGGCACCGGAATCGTTCGGGGCGGCGACCGCTAGCGGACGCGTTCGCTAGATATCGAGTTCTTTCGCGAATTCCGCATTTTCAGTAATGAACTGAAACCTCGCCTCCGGCTTGTTGCCCATGAGCCGGTCGACTGCTTTCGTAGTCGCGGCTTTTTGAGCGTCCTTCACGGTCACCCGCAAAAGCGCGCGCGTCTTCGGATGCATCGTGTCCTTGAGTTGGGACGGCAGCATTTCGCCGAGGCCCTTGAAGCGGCCGATGTCGATGTTCTTCTTTCCTTTGAAGACGGTCTTCAGCAGCTCTTCCTTGTGCTTGTCGTCGCGAGCGTACACGGTCGTACCGCCATAGGTCAGCCGATAAAGCGGCGGCACCGCCAAGTAGAGGTGCTTGTTTTCGATCAACTTCGGGGTTTCGCGATAGAAAAACGTGATGAGCAACGACGCAATGTGCGCGCCGTCCACATCGGCATCGGTCATCACGATCACCTTGTCGTAGCGCAATGCCTCATCGCGATAATGGGCTCCTGTCCCGCAGCCGAGCGCGAGCATGAGGTCGGCGAGCTGCTGGTTGGAAGTGACCTTGTCGCGACCAGCACTCGCCACGTTGAGGATCTTGCCACGCAGCGGGAGCACCGCCTGGGTCTGCCGGTCGCGCGCCTGCTTCGCAGAACCCCCGGCCGAGTCACCTTCGACGATGAAGATTTCCGACCCCGCTGCAGAGCCGTTCGAGCAGTCGGCAAGCTTGCCGGGCAGGCGAAGCTTCCGCACCGATGATTTGCGCGCGATGTCCTTTTCTTGCCGCCTCCGTATGCGCTCCTCGGCACGCTCCGTGACCCAGTCGACCAGCCGGTTTGCCTGCAGCGGATTGCCGGCGAGCCAATGCTCGAAGGCGTCGCCGACGGTGGACTCCACGAGCCGGGCGGCCTCTGCGTTGGCCAGCCGATCCTTGGTTTGTCCCTGGAATTCCGGGTCGCGGATGAACACCGAGAGCATCGCGGCCCCGCCGATCACCGCGTCATCCGCCGTGATGACGCTTGCGCGCTTGTTGCCGACGCGATCGGCATGCGCCTTTAGCCCGCGTACCAGCGCCGTGCGCAGTCCCGACTCGTGTGTGCCGCCCTCTTGGGTCGGGATCGTGTTGCAGTAGGAGTTGAGGAAGCCGTCGTCGTCGGCGATCCACGCGATCGCCCATTCCGTCTTGCCAAGCCCCTTCCTTTCGGCGGAACCCGTGAAGAGGTCGGCGTGCACGAGCGTCTTTCCCTCTATCTCTTGCGTGAGGTAGTCGCGCAGACCATTCTCGAAATGGAAGGTCTCTTTTTCGGGTACGTCGCTGAGGCCCTTGAGCAAGGACTTGTCGCAGGTCCAGCGAATCTCGACACCGCCGAACAGATAGGCCTTCGCTTTCGCCATCCGGAATACGCGAGCGGCCTTGAACGCGGCACCCTCGCCGAAGATTTGCGGGTCAGGGCGGAGCCGCACGCGCGTGCCGCGGCGCTTCACGTTCTTCTGGACGAGTTTCACCGGCCCTGTGGGGACGCCGCGCTTATAGCTCTGTTTGTGAACTTCGCCGCCCCGCGCGACTTCGACTTCGAGCAATTCGGACAAGGCATTCGCGACCGAAACACCGACGCCGTGCAGGCCGCCGGATGTCTCGTAAACCTCATGATGGAATTTGCCGCCCGCGTGCAGCGTCGTCATGATCACTTCCAGCGCGGACTTCTTCTTGAATTTCGGATGCGCTTCGACCGGAATTCCGCGACCGTTGTCGGTCACCGTGATGAAGCCGTCCGCCTCCATGTCCACTTCGATGAAGCTCGCATGGCCCGCTATCGCTTCGTCCATCGCGTTGTCGATCACCTCAGCGAAGAGGTGGTGCAGGGCGCGCTCGTCGGTGCCCCCGACATACATGCCGGGGCGGCGACGAACCGGCTCCAGGCCTTCAAGGACTTCGATGTGTTCCGCGCTGTATTCGCCGCGCCGCGGCTTCGCCGCCCTGGAGCCCTTGCCCTTCGTTCTGGCGGCCTCTTCGAACAAGTCCGATTGGCCTTTGTTCGGCTTGCCCTTGGCAGCCTTTCCTTTGCCATCCGGGCGAGCGGGCGCCCTGGATTTCTTCTCGGCCTTCTTCGAGTTCTTGGCAGCGTAGCGGCGAGGGGACATGCGTTGTTCTGCGGTTGCTTCGGTTTCGAATCAGTAAGCGGCGATCATGCCACGGCGCGAGTCCGATCTGAATCGCCCGCGGCGGGTTCTCTTGAAGCGAGATCGCCGGGCCCGGGCCCGGCGAAAATGCTCGCGATTGCGCTTATGTGGTGGCGTCAGGCCGCCCGCGTCCCGCTGAACGGGAAGCTCCCGAACATGGCTGTCGCCGCTTGCCCCGAGATCTTGTCGCCGCTGACCTCGGCCGTGAAGTCGAGGTCCATCGGCATCGGGTTCGTGATCGACACCTTCCAGGAGAGCTGATCGCCGCTGGCTTTGCCGTCGGCGATTTCGGTCGAATTGGATCCCTCCGACTGCGTGCCCGTCAGGGAGCCGCCATCGGTCTTAAGTACGAGTGTGGTGTTACGTGTGCCCATCGGCGTCTCGATTGCGATATTCCAGGTGCCGTCAGCGGCCATGGTCGCGGCTCCGTGTGGCTGAGAATTCGCGGGTAGCTTATCGCGGGTCGCTGCGCCCAGCAATCGCGTGGCCAGTCTGATAGAACGACGTTAGAGGTTCGCGATGTCCACCCGCCCGACCGACAATGCCTTCGCCGGGGACAGCATCTTTGGCGGGGCGCAAGAGCCGACTTATTCCGGCGCGCTCTCGTTCATGCGCCGCCGCTATACGCGTGACCTTAACGGCATCGATGTCGTCGTATGGGGTATCCCGTTCGATTCCGCCACATCGAACCGGCCGGGCGCACGCTTCGGCCCGCAGGCTATTCGCCGCGCGTCGGCGATCCTCGACGGAGACCCGCAGTACCCGTTTGGCTTCGATCCGTTCGAGCGGCTCGCCGTGGTCGATTGGGGTGACTGCGGCATCGACCATGGACGCGTCGATCTCGTGCCGAACGCGATCGAGCAGCTGGCGGCATCGATTATCGGCGTTGGACCGTTGCTGCTCACGCTCGGAGGCGACCACTCGGCGACCTACTCGTTGCTCAAGGTTCATGCAGGCCAGCATGGGCCGCTCGCCCTTGTGCAGTTCGACGCCCATCAGGACACATGGAATCCGGACCCTGGACGCATCGATCACGGGTCGTTTGTCGCGCGAGCGGTCGCCGACAAGCTGATCGATCCCCGAAGATCGATCCAGATCGGCGTTCGCACGCACGCGCCCTCCGATCACGGTGTCGAAATCATCTGGGGCCACGAGATGCAGATGCTGGGAGTCACTGAGCTCGCCGATCGCGTTTTGAAACGGGTCGGCAAGGGGCCCGCCTACCTCACATTCGACATCGACGTGCTCGACCCCGCGTTCGCTCCCGGGACGGGAACTCCGGTCGCCGGCGGGCTCACCTCACGCGAGGCAATGGCATTGCTGCGCTCGCTTTCCCCGATCGATTTTGTGGGCTTTGACGTGATGGAGGTCTCGCCACCGTATGACCATGCCGACATCACCGCGCTGGCTGGTGCTACGATGGGGATGACCATGATCGGGCTCGTCGCCGAGAAACGGCAAAAGAGGCGCTGAACCCGACTCCGCCAGGTACATCTTCCGTGGCGGCAGCGAATGCTGTATGCGTCCGCCGCCGCAGGAGGCCGCAATGGCTGAGGCCAAGAAATCGCGCAGCGCCACGAACAAGGCGGAAGTGGCCGTGCTTGGTGCGTCCGGCTACACCGGCGCCGAGCTCGTTCGTCTTTTGCTGCGGCACCCGAAGATCGCGATCAAGGGACTGACCGCCGATCGCCGCGCGGGGCAGCCCATGGCGGCCGTGTTTCCCCAGTTCGCTGGCTTCGATCTTCCAAAGCTCGTGAAAATCGAGGAGCTTGACGCGGAGGCGGTTGACCTCGTCTTCTGCGCGCTGCCGCACGGCACCACCCAGGTCGTCATCAAGGACCTGTTCGAGAAGACTCCCGACTTGAAGGTCGTGGATCTGTCGGCCGACTTCCGCATCAGCGATCCGGCTGCCTATGAAAAGTGGTACGGACACCCGCACCAGGCCGTCGAGCTGCAGAAGCAGGCCGTGTACGGTCTTGTGGAAATTTATCGCGACGAGATCAAGCCGGCGCGGCTCGTCGCCAATCCCGGCTGCTTCACGACCACCTCGATTCTAGCGGTCGTGCCGTTGATCGAGGCGGGCGCGATCAATCCCGACGAGATCGTGATCGATTTAAAGACCGGCATGACTGGCGCCGGACGCGCGGCTAAGGAGGCAATGCTGTTCTCCGAAGTGTCGGAAGGCTTGCACGCGTATGGCGTGGCGCATCATCGGCACATGGCGGAGCTCGATCAGGAATTTTCGCTCGCCGCCAAGCGCGCCGTAACGGCAACCTTCACCCCGCATCTTGCGCCTATGAACCGTGGAATCTACGCGACGCACTACGTTCGCGCGGAGGGCAAGACCACCGTCGAGCAAATGCACCGCGTCGTCGCCGATTTCTACAAGGCCGAGCCGTTCGTCCAGGTGTTACCGCTTGGGGAGGTGCCGCAGTCGCGCCACACGCGCGGGTCGAACCACGTGCAGATCGGCATAATCGCTGACCGCATCCCGGGGAGGGCGATCGTGATCTCCACGCTCGACAATCTCGTGAAAGGTGCGTCCGGCCAGGCCGTTCAGAACATGAACCTGATGCTCGGCTTCCCCGAGACGACCGCGCTCGATCAGATCGCGATGTTTCCCTGACTCCTGCCTCGGCGTCGGCAGGCACTCCCGCCTTCGAAGTAACTTCTTCACTTTCCGGTGTCGCCGGAAAACCCTGCCTCGGCGCGCAGATGCCGTTGCCACCAGCAGATGAGTACGATCGAGAAAATTTTAGCGACCTTCGACGGCCGGCATTATCGAAGTTGTCGTAGGTGAAGGCACGGCAAGCACGGCTCCCTCCAATGAATACCGGCGAAATCGAAGCGAGCAGCGTTCACGGCGTCGAGCGCCCCGTCCAGCCCATGCCTGGGCTGCGCGAAGCCCTGCGCGAAAACCGGGTCGAGTTTTGGTATCAGCCGAAAATCGATCTCCAGCGGAAGCGTTTGGTCGGCGTCGAATCATTTGCGCGCTTCCGTGGGGCCGACGGCCAAATTCTGCCCACCGCAGAATTGATGCAGGGGGCCCCGACGCGAGACATCGTCACGCTCACCGAGCGGGCGCTCGTTAGCGCGCTGCAGACGAGCGTCAATCTCTGCGAGATCGGAGTTGATGTCCGCCTCGCGATCAATGTGAGCGTCGCCGCACTCAACCGTCTGCCGATCGTCGAGATCGTGCAAAAGCATCGTCCGCGAGGCGGTAAGTGCATGGGCCTCGTATTCGACGTGTCGGAGGAGCAGGTTCTGAATAGCATCGGCGAGATGAAGAAGATCTCGGGCCAACTGCGGCGCTGCGGGTTCAGCGTCGCGGTCGACGACTTCGGCGCGTCGATCAAGTCGACGCTGATCGACCGTGAGGCTTGGAGCGAGAGAATTGATCGAACCTTCGAGGCAATCGGACAGCTAAAGGACGTTCAGTTCTCCGAAATGAAGCTCTGCCGGTCGCTCGTGAATGGCTGCGGCACAGATCAGTGCCGCCGGGATATCTGCAAGCACATCATCGATCTCGCGCACAACTTCGGCAGCGCCGCGGTCGGTGTCGGTATTGAGCGGCCAATCGAGATGAAGACCCTGCAGGAGCTTCGTTGCGATATCGGCCAGGGCTATTTGTTCGGCAAGCCGATGTCGGAGGAGGAACTGCTCGTGATGCTGTGGGAACGCGGCATCCGCACGCAGCCCAAGGTCGAGCCGGTCAAGGCGAGGTTCTGACCGCAGCTATTTGAGAATGGCGAGCGCCAGCGAGTCGGCGACGAGAGCCGGCTTGCCGTTGCCCTCGATCTCGATCGTTACTTCGTAACGGAACAACGCTTCTTTCTCAGAGCGCATCGTGATGTCTTTGAGCGTGAACCGCCCGCGTACGCGCGAGCCGGTCTTCACGGGAGCGAGAAAGCGCACCCGATCGAGCCCGTAATTGATGCCAATCGCTTGGTTCGCAAGCGGCGGAAGCGCGTCATGTCGGAACATGGGAAGCAGCGACAGCGTAAGAAAGCCGTGCGCGATGGTGCCGCCGTACGGTGTCTCTGCCTTTGCCCGCTTTGCATCAACGTGAATGAACTGGTGATCGCCGGTAACGTCGGCAAAGCGGTCGATCATCTCCTGCGTCACCTCGTGCCAGCTTGAGATGCCGATTTCCTGCCCGACACGGCTTTGCAACGCCTCGAGCGAAATCGGTTCGTGCTTGCGTGCATCCATGAGCGACCCCGAGCAAATTGCCTGCAACTAAGACTGGACCCTTACGTAGCGGCCCGGCGCGTCTTCAATGGGCTTCAGCTTTCCGGCACCCGGCTCAGTCGCTTTCATACGACGCTTGTCGCGCTTTTCCACCCAGGCGAACCAATCCGTCCACCATGAACCCGAGTGCTCCTTGGCCTTCGCGATCCAATTGTCTAGGTCGCCCTTTGCCGCGCCGCCGATCCAGTACTGATACTTTTTCTTCTCGGGCGGGTTCACGACACCGGCGATGTGGCCCGAGCCCGTGAGCACGAAGCGCACCGGGCCACCAAAAAACTGTGAGCCATAGAACACCGATTTCGCCGGGGCGATGTGATCCTCGCGCGTAGCGAGATTGTAGATCGGGACCTTCACCTTCTTCAGGTCGATCTTGACGCCGCCAAGCTCCATCCGACCCTTTGAGAGCTTGTTCTCGAGATAGCAGTTGCGCAGGTAGTAGGAGTGATTGGCCGCCGGCAGGCGCGTCGAGTCCGAATTCCAGTAGAGCAGGTCGAACGGGAAGGGCGCCTTGCCGCGCATGTAATTGTTGACGACGTAGGGCCAGATCAGATCGTTCGAGCGAAGGAGATTGAAGGCGGAAGCCATCTTGCTCGCTTCCATGTACCCGACATCGGCCATCCGCCGTTCGAGCGCCGAAACCTGCTCCTCGTCCACGAATACCTTGAGGTCGCCCGCGTGGGTGAAATCGACCTGCGTCGCGAGAAAGCTCGCGGAACGCACGCGGTCATCTCCATTCGCGGCAAGCCAGCCGAGCGTCGATGCGAGCAGCGTTCCGCCGACGCAATAGCCGACCGTGTGAGCTTTCTCTTCGCCCGTGACGACGCGCACGGCCTCGAGAGCGGCAAGTACGCCTTCCCGCATGTAATGTTCGAAATCCTTGCCGGAAAGACGCGCGTCCGGATTGACCCAGGAGATGACGAAAACGTTGAGGCCCTGGTCGACCGACCATTTCAGGAATGATTTTTCCGGCGTGAGATCGAGCACGTAGAATTTGTTGATCCATGGCGGAACGATCAGGAGCGGCGCCGCCAGGACTTCCTTCGTTGTCGCTGCGTACTGGATGAGCTGCATCAGCTCATTCTCGAAAATGACTTTTCCCGGCGTGGTCGCAAGATTGTCGCCAACCTTGAATCGCGAGGAATCCGTCTGTCGGATGCGCAACGCGCCGCCGCCGGCCTCGATATCCTCGGCGAGCATCTTGAATCCGCGCACGAGATTGTCCGCGTTCGAGGAGAACGTTTCGCGCAGGAGCGACGGGTTCGTTAGCACGAAGTTGGAGGGCGAGACTGCATTCGCGATCTGCCGTACGTAGAACTCCGCCTTATGGCGCGTGTGCTCGTCGATGCCATCGGCCTCGCGCACCATTCGCTGCGCCCATGCCGACGTAACGAGGTAGCTTTGCTTCAGCGCATCGAAGAACGGATTGTCGGACCAATCGGGATCGGAGAAGCGGCTGTCCTTTGCTTCCGGGGTGGCGGCGGGCTCGGCCTTCTCTCCGGCAAGACGCTTCACCGAACCGGCCCATACGTTGAGGTAGCCCCTCATCAGGCTCGACTGCGCTTCGAGCGCCCGCTGCGGATCGGCCAGCCAGTACTCGGCCACCTGGCCGAGCGTCTTGACCGCATCCGCCATCTGCTCGGCCAGTTCGTCCGAAAGCTCGCCTTCCTCGCGCGGCTTTAGGTACGCCGAAAGCGCGCGACCGCCCTCTTCGACGAGGCGGGCGAGGTTCTTGGCGAAGGCCTCCGGATCGGCCGGGCCGGCCTTCAAGGGGCCGTCATCGGACTTGCCGTGCATTGGATCTCCGCACCCTGGGATGCGCCCGTCTTCGCCCCCAATCGCGCTTCCGCCATAATAGGCGGCGAGACAGCCGCCCGCCAGAGAACTGCTGCGGGTATCGGGAGCGGACGAGTGCGGGCGTTGGACGAGCGTGCGCTGCGAAAAGGACCGTACCGAGGGGCGGTGCTGTTCGCGTTAATCGGTTCTCTGTTTCTGATCGGTTGCGTTAACGAGGGCATCTTTCCGAAAGCCGAGCTTCCGTCGGCCAACGCAGGCGACCCGCTGCCGTTCCCGACGCTGAATGCCGCCCCGGTGGACGACGGCGACCGGGTCCTCTCCACCGCTGAGCGCGAGGCCATGGAGGCGCAACTCAGCAAGCTCGCCCGCGACCGCGAAGTTGGGGTGAAGAAACGCATCGAGAGCAAGAAATAGCGTTGAAAACGGCCCCTCTGCCGTTTCGGCGTTCGTGCTATGACAACCGCGAACGGGGCCGGGTCCCGATTCCCGCCCAAGGACTTGATGCAATGCACGAATTTCACCGGATCCGGCGCCTGCCGCCGTACATTTTTGAGAGCGTCAATCGCGTGAAAGCGACGGCGCGCAATCAGGGCGCCGACATCATCGATCTCGGCATGGGTAATCCGGACTTGCCGACACCGGCGCACATCGTCGAGAAGCTCAAAGAAACGATCGGCAAGCCCCGCACGGATCGCTACTCCGCGTCGAAGGGCATTCCCGGTCTGCGCAAGGCACAGGCCGGCTATTACGCGCGGCGCTTCGGCGTGAAGCTAAATCCCGACACGCAGGTGGTCGCGACCCTTGGTTCCAAGGAGGGCTTCGCCAATATGGCGCAGGCCATCACCGGGCCCGGCGACCTCGTGCTCGTGCCGAACCCTTCGTACCCGATCCACGCGTTCGGATTTCTCATGGCCGAGGGCGTGATCCGCTCTGTGCCGTGCGAGCCGGGGCCGGAATTCTTTTACGCGCTCGAGCGCGCGGTGATTCATTCGACGCCGAAGCCGATCGCGCTCGTGCTCTGTTATCCGTCCAACCCGACCGCGTGCACGGCTGAGCTCGACTTCTACAAGGATGTCGTCGCATTCGCGAAGAAGCACGAACTCATCGTACTTTCCGATCTCGCCTACGCCGAGATCTATTTCGAGAACAATCCGCCGCCCTCGATCCTGCAGGTGCCGGGCGCGTTCGACGTGGCAGCCGAATTCACGTCGATGTCGAAGACCTTCTCCATGCCCGGCTGGCGCATGGGTTTCGCGGTCGGCAACGATCGATTGATCGCCGCGCTGACGCGCGTGAAGTCCTACCTCGACTATGGCGCGTTCACGCCGGTGCAAGTCGCGGCAAGCGCTGCCCTTAACGGACCGCAGGAATGCATCGACGAGATGCGCATGACCTACAAGAAGCGCCGCGATGCGCTCGTCGAGAGCTTCGCGCGCGCGGGTTGGCCGATCCCGGCTCCGCGGGCCTCGATGTTCGCCTGGGCTCCGCTGCCCGAGCGCTTCAAGGGCGTGGGCAGCGTGAAGTTTGCGGAGCTGCTCGTGGAGAAGGCTCAGGTGGCGGTCTCTCCCGGCATCGGATTCGGCGAGCATGGCGAAGGCTTCGTCCGTATCGCGCTGGTCGAGAACGAGCAGCGCATCCGTCAGGCCGCGCGAAACGTTCGCCGCTTCCTCAGATTCCGCGGACAAGTTGTTGCACAACGTCATTCCTCTCGCTGCGCGCGGATAGCGCACGTCTGCCGGTCATGTGATGGCGCCGCTCAGGGTGGGTCTTGCCGGTTTGGGCACGGTCGGCTCGGCCGTGGTGAAGATGCTTGCGCAGTCGCGCGAACAACTCGCCGAACGTGCGGGCCGTCCGATCGAGCTTGCGGCATATACTTCCAAGGATCCCCCGAAGGACAAAGGCATCGACCTCGCTAAGGCGCGCAAGCTCGACGATCCGGTCGGGTTGGCGTCGGACCCGGCGATCGATGTGTTCGTCGAGCTGATGGGCGGGGAAGGGGACCCGGCGAAGCGCGCGGTGGAAACGGCGTTGAACGCGGGGCGAGCCGTCATCACTGCGAACAAGGCGCTCATCGCGCGGCATGGCAATTCGCTCGCGAAGCTCGCAGAGCAAAAGAACGCGTCGTTCTCGTTCGAGGCATCCGTCGGGGGCGGCATCCCCGTGGTCAAGACCCTGCGCGAAGGACTGGGCGGCGCGCATATTTCGCGCGTCTACGGAATCCTGAACGGCACCTGCAACTACATTCTCACCCAGATGCAGCAGGAGCATCGGTCTTTCGCCGATTGCCTCAAGGACGCGCAGCGCCTTGGTTATGCGGAGGCCGATCCAACGTTCGACGTCGGAGGATTCGACACGGCGCATAAGATCGCAATCCTTACCAGCCTTGCCTTCGGCACCGAGATCGACGCTGACTCCGTGCACGTGGAAGGTATCGAGACGATCAGTCTCGCCGACCTGCAGGCCGCGGATCATCTTGGGTACAAGGTGAAGCTCCTCGGCGTGGCTTCCCGCACGGGCGGGGGTATCGAGCAGCGCGTGCATCCGACGATGGTGCCGAAGGCTTCAACGATCGGCGGTGTCGATGGCGTGCTGAACGCGGTCGCGATCGATTCCGACATGATGGATCTGACACTGGTCGGACCCGGCGCAGGAGGTCCCGCTACATCATCGGCCGTCGTGGCCGATCTCGTCGATTTCGCGCGTGGACGCCTTTCTCCACCGCTTGGTCGTTCCGCTGCGCGGCTTGCGAAGTCGAAGCAGGCGCCCATCCAGCGCCATGAGGGTGGCTACTACATTCGGCTCGCGGCGCTCGACCGCCCCGGCACGATGGCCGCGATTTCCAAGGCGATGGCGGGCGAGAATATCTCCCTGGAGTCGATTGTGCAGCGCCACGAGAACGCGCGCCCGCATGGTGGTGACGATCCGAAGAGCGCGGCTGGGCCTGCGCCCGTCATCCTGATCACCTATGCTA
Organism: uncultured Alphaproteobacteria bacterium; assembly: GCA_963711595.1. Classification (GTDB taxonomy): domain Bacteria; phylum Pseudomonadota; class Alphaproteobacteria; order Rhizobiales; family Xanthobacteraceae; genus JAUSIF01. The sequence continues at coordinate 153,323 of CAVQER010000011.1, read as the reverse complement.
CCAACGAAGATGCCGTGCGCCGCGCGCTCGCCGCGATCGAGCGCGAAGGTGTGGTGGCGGAGAGGCCGCAACTGATCCGCATCGAAAAGAGCTGAGGTGGTTTGGTAAGGTAACGAAGGCAGTCAACATCGTCATGGCCGGGCTTGTCAGCAAGCCGGTTGGACCCGGCTTGCAAATCAATGTTACCCGAAGTCGGCAACAGCCGACTTCGGATGCCATCCACGCCTTGACCAACGTCTAGGCGAGGCGTGGATGCCCGGCATAAAGCCGGGCATGACGAATACCGGGAGTCCAAATGGTTTCGATCACTGTTCAACCGGGGCTGGTGATCGAAAATCAGTTCGAGATCGTGCGGGTGACCGAGCGCGCGGCGGTGTCGGCGGCCCGGCTTCGCGGCCGCGGAAATGAGAAGGCCGCCGACCAGGCGGCCGTCGACGCGATGCGTCGCGAACTCAACAATCTTCCGATCGATGGAACCGTCGTGATCGGCGAGGGGGAGCGCGACGAAGCGCCCATGCTTTTCATCGGCGAGACGGTGGGAAACAAGAAGGGTCCGAAGGTCGACATCGCAGTCGATCCGTTGGAGGGGACGACGCTCTGCGCAAAGAACATGTCGGGCGCGATCGCCGTGATGGCCATGGCCGAGGGGGGCACGCTCCTCAACGCACCCGACGTATACATGGACAAGATCGCGATCGGTCCCGGCTATCCCGCCGGCGTCGTCGATCTCGACACGCCGACTGAAGAGAACATTCGCGCCCTCGCAAAGGCCAAGGGAGTGAAGCCGGAGGAAATCACCGCGCTCGTGCTCGACCGGCCGCGCCATGCCGACATAATTACGGCCGTGCGCAAGGTCGGCGCCGCGGTTCGGCTTATTACCGACGGCGACGTCGCCGGGGTAATCCATACCGCGGAGCCGGACAATACCGGCGTCGACATCTATCTCGGCGTTGGCGGTGCGCCTGAGGGGGTGCTCGCTGCAGCGGCATTGCGCTGCATCGGCGGTCAGATGCAGGGCCGGCTCGTGCTCGACACCGATGAAAAGCGCCAGCGGGCGGCGAAAATGGGTGTGAAAGATCCGAAGAAGAAATACGCGATCACCGACATGGTGCGCGGCGATTGCCTGGTCGCAGCCACGGGCGTGACCGACGGCTCCATGCTGCGCGGCGTCCGCTTCGAAGGAGACCGAATCCGCACCCACACCTGGGTGATGCGTTCGGTCACCGGCACCGTACGCTGGATCGACGCCGAGCACCGCCAGCTCGACAAGTTTCACCTCGATTGATTGCGAAGTCTGTGGCGGCCCCGACGATTGAAATCCGCCCGATCGGCAACGACGAGCGCACCGGCTGGGAAGTGCTCTGGCAGGGTTACCTGCGCTTCTACGAGTCCTCGCAGGCCGCCGACGCTACGAGCGCGACCTGGCTCCGCATGCATGACCCTGCCGAACCCATGCACGGCCTTGGAGCCTATGTGGATGGCCGCCTGCTCGGCATTGCCCACTACCTTTTCCACCGCTCGTTCTGGACGGTCGGCCAATATTGCTACTTGCAGGACTTGTTCGTGTCGGAAGCGGCGCGCGGCAACGGCCTTGGCCGCGCGTTGATCGAGTCGGTTTACCACCGTGCGCGTGAAGCGGGCGCGAGCCGCGTCTATTGGTTGACGCAGGAGTTGAACTCGACCGCTCGGGCCCTCTATGACCAGCTGGCGGACCGCACCGGCTTCATTCAGTATCGGCGAATACTTTGAGTCGCGACGGAAACCGCGAGCGAGTGCGATGAACGCCTTGCCGTTGCCGCAGCAGATCGAGCGGCCTTTCCTGGGTGTCGAGCGTTCCGTGACCGGCCGCATATGGCGGGACCGGCTCGACGCGCGCGGATCGGCGAGCGCGCTTGCGATCGGCCAGCGTCACGGATTGCCTGAACTGCTGTGCCGGGTTCTGGCCGGCCGCGAGATCGACCTTGATGCCGTGCCTTCCTATCTCGACCCCACGGTCAAGCGGCTGATGCCGGATCCGAGCACGTTGACCGAGATGCAGGCGGCAGCCGCGCGTCTCGCGGACGCCGTCCAGCGAGGCGAGCAGATCGCGATTTTGGGCGACTATGACGTGGACGGCGCCACGTCGACTGCGCTGCTAGTTCGCGTCCTGCGTGCTGGGGGTTCCGATCCGTTCTTCCACATCCCGGATCGGCTGTTCGAGGGGTACGGCCCGAATGTCGAGGCTGTGCGCAACATCGCCGCGCGTGGCGCGCGCCTCCTGATCACCGTCGACTGCGGCACCACGAGTAGCGACGCCCTTACTGAGGCGGCCAAGCTCGGTCTCGACGTCGTCGTGCTCGACCATCATCAGGCCGGCGAGCGCCTGCCGCCTGCGCTCGCGCTCGTAAACCCGAACCGTGAGGATGATCTTTCCGGGCTCGGACATCTCGCCGCCGTGGGCGTCACCTTCATGGCCGCGGTCGCGCTCGTGCGCGAACTACGCAATCGCGCTTTCTGGAACGAGTCGCGACCCGAGCCGGATCTGCTTCGCTTCCTCGACCTCGTTGCGCTCGGCACCGTCGCTGACGTCGTCGCCCTCAAAGGGCTCAATCGGGCTTTCGTGACGAAGGGCCTGTTGGCGCTCCGGGCCCGGGAGAACATCGGCCTCCGCGCGCTGATGGACGTGGCGCGTCTCGCCGGGCCGCCAGCGCCTTTCCATCTCGGCTTCCTGCTCGGGCCACGCATCAATGCCGGTGGCCGCATCGGCGATGCAACGCTTGGGACGAAACTGCTCGTGACCGACGATCTGGCAGAGGCGTCGGAGATCGCTGCGCGCCTCGACCAGCTCAATCGCGAGCGTCAGGAGATCGAAAAGGTGACGCTGGAGGCGGCCGAAGCCGAGGCGCTCGCCTCGCTCGGCCTCGAGGAAAAGGGGGCGCTGGTGCTCGCAACAGGCGAGGGCTGGCACCCCGGCGTGGTCGGCCTTGTGGCGGCGCGCCTGCGCGAGCGTTTCGGCCGGCCGGCGTTCGCGATCGCTTTTCTCGGGCAAACCGGAACGGGCTCGGGCCGTTCGATTCCCGGCGTCGATATCGGCCGCGTTGTGCGCCATGCCGTCGAACTTGGCCTCTTGGAAAAGGGCGGCGGTCACGCGATGGCGGCCGGACTGACGGTTGCGCGGGCGAAGCTCGCGCCGCTTCGCGCATTCCTCGAGGAGCAATTACGTGAGGGCGTGGAAACCGCGCGCGGTGCCGATCATCTCTCGATCGATGGCGCGATCACGGCGGGCGCCGCCACCGGTGAACTCTGGTCGATGATCGAGCGGGCCGGGCCCTTTGGCGCCGGAAACCCGGAGCCGATGTTTGCCCTGCCTTCGCACGTCGTGTCGTTTGCCGATCCCGTCGGCTCGACGCACGTGCGCGTGCGCTTGCGTGCCGGAGACGGAAAGCAGATCGGTGCAATCGCCTTTCGGGCACTCAATCGGCCGCTTGGCGATGCGCTACTCGCTGCGCGCGGACGGCCCCTGCATGTGGCCGGAACCTTGTCGCTCGATCGCTGGAACGGCCAGGAGCGAATTGAGATGCGGGTGTGCGACGCGGCGCCTGCGGAGCCGCTCGCGGCAAGATAGAAAAGCGCTAGCGAACTTGCGGCGGAGCAGCGATCGGGCTGCAGTTCCTGCGGCCGGCCATGAGGCAGTCCTCCAGGATCGAGTTCTTGTGCATCGTTTCGAGCAGCCATACGCATCCCAGGATCAGCAGGGCGAGGCAGGCGGCGATCGTGAGCAATGTCCGGTCGCTGACCGGGTAGTCGTCGGGATCTGCGACTTGCGGCCGCCTGGGGGCGTTGCGTTTCTTTCGACGAGCGAGCCACGGCAACGGAACGATGTCCGCGCCCGCGGAACCGCGGCTGCGGTCTCGATCGCCTTTGTGTCCGCGAGCTCGTGCCATCGGCTTTCCGGAACGCTGTTCGAGATAAGGCAGAATTGCGAAAATTTCATCCCGGTCGAGCCGATTTTTGCGTCGACCATCAGGAAGTACCGAGAATCCCGCGCAGCGCGAAGATGAGGATGCTGATCGACATCAGGATGTAGCTGGCGATATGCAGCCAGAAACGGGCCTTTCGACCGGGCATCGGCGCGGCGCGCCGGTCCAGAACCATTGCCGCCAGGCTGATCCCGGCGGCCGCGATTGCGGTGCCAATCATCGACCACCAGAGGACTTCTTCGGTGGTCATCGGGTCAGCAGCACCCACCGCCGCCGAGGACCTTCGTGGACTTCAAGCTTTCCGCGGAAAGATAGATCGCCATGCCGCCCGTCTGCACAGTTCCGAGGACCGTGACCTGGTCGCCAACCGACGCGTGTCCCAGCACTCGCAGCGGACGCTGCGAAACATCCTGCAACAGGAACTCGTTCCTCGAGTTGCTCTGTATGACCAAGCCATAGACTTCCACCTTCTTCCCGGCAAACGTATCGGGGTTGGCGAAGAGCTGGGCGATGATTGGCCGGGCGACTGCGGACTCGCTTGGAGTGGGAATTTCGCGAAAGACGAAGACGAGCGCACTGGCTGCCGCGAAAAGAACCGCGAGCAGGAGTGCGGCGCGCTTCATGGCGCGTCCGCCCCGTGCCGGGTTTCAAACGCTTCGACGAGGTCGGCGGCGCTGCTGCTTCCCGAAGCGAATGCCTCGACTGCCTCGCGATAGAGCAGCGAGAGGGCGGTCCTTTTCAGCTCGGCATAGCGAGGCGTTCCAAAAATCTTCACGCCGCGCGGGCGCGGAATATCGACCTGGATGACATCCTTGGCGGTGGCGGGGGAGCGAGAGAGCAACACAATCGTGTCGGCGAGCAGGATTGCCTCGTCGATCTCCGACGTCACGAACAGAATAGTCTGGCCGCTACCCTCGAATAGCCGGAGCAGATACTCCTGCATCAGCTGGCGCGTCATCGCGTCGAGACCACGAAAAGGTTCGTCCATCAGCAGTACGCGCGGCCGGTTGATCAGAGCGCGCGCCAGCTCCGCACGGCGCTGCATTCCACCCGACAATTGGTTGGGATACTTGTCGCGAAACTCGCCCAACCCGAACCTTGTGAGCAGCGAATTTGCCTCAACCTCGGTGTCCGCCGCTTTCGCGCGCCGCTGCACCGAAGGGCCGTAGGTGACGTTCTGAAAAACGGTCATCCAGGGAAATAGTGCCGTTTCCTGGAAGACGACGAGACGATCGCTCGTCGGTGCGCCGACCGGCACGCCGTCGAGTGTGATGCGGCCTGCGTTCGGCCGGTCGTAGCCCGCGATCAAGTTGATCAGCGTAGTCTTGCCGCATCCGGACGGGCCGATGAGGACCGTGAACTTTCCGCGCGGCACTTGGAACGAGCAGTTCTCGACGATCGTCTTGCTGGCGTACTCGTCGCCGATCGACTTCGAGACGTTCTCGACGATCACTTCGCCCGGACCGCGACTCTCGCTTGCCATGATGCGCTACCAATAGAAGTAGACGTGCTGTGCGCCGACGAGTGCCGCCAGCGCAATGATGATAAAGGGAAGGTACGGGAGCGCAGCGTACATGGTTTGCATTCCCTGGACCTCCGATTACAACCGGAACGGCAGCTCGACGAAGCCGCCCGCGATGTAGAGGGCTCCGGCCGCGGCGGTGATGACGCCCAGCATCAGTTTCAGCAGCGGCTGGGGCACGAACCGTTGGGTCTTTGCGGCGCACCAGGCGCCGAAAATGCCGCCGGAAGCAGCAAACAAGCCCCAGGCCCATTCCGGCGGCGCCCAGAGGCCCGTGACGTACGGAACGATGACGCTGTACGTGAAGATGCTGATCGCCGAGAGGGAGATGACGTACGGAATGGAGGCGGCAACCAGAATGTAGATCGGCAATCGGTAGAACGCCGCGAATATAGGCACGAGGAGAAACCCGCCTCCGACCCCGAGCGCCGAGCTGATGATGCCCACGCCCAGTCCGACGAGGAACAGGATGCGCGTGTCCATCGTCCAGGTTTCTCCCCAGTATGCGATGGTCAACGATCCGCCGCCCTTTTTCAGCGTCTCGATGCGGACGTCAGGCGGCAGCCCGGACGGAGATCGGCCGGCGGCGCGTTCACGTTGAGCCTCGTCCTCAAATTTCTTCTCGAATGAGTCCTTGATGCGGAAGCCACGAGCGCCCGCCAAGCAAAGATGGATGCCCGTCACCGCGAGGGCGAGCCCAACAACGAAGGTGAATGGGCCGGGCTCGAACAGCAGCTTGAGGCGCACGAACGGACCGATCACGGCTCCGGCCACGCCACCTACGCAAACCCAGAGCGCAAAATCCCAGTTCGTTTGCTTGTTTCGGTGAAATCCGAGCAATGCGCCGAACGGATTCAGGAATGTCAGGAGTTGGGTCGTGGGCGTGACGGAAATCGTGCCGAACTGAAGGACCGACATCTGATACGGCAACGCGAAAATGCCGGCAGCCTCGCCGACGACCGCCATCGTGTACCCGGTCCAGAACCCCATCCAGACCAGATGCCAGATCGGGACCCTCGTGCCGGCAAGGGGGAAGGCGATTTCTCCGCCTGGAAGAAATCCGTGTTGCCAGTATGCGGCGACGATGCCGGCCACGAACGTCAGGACGATGAGCGGCAGTTGCTCGATAAAAAATTCGCGTTTGATCGACGTGGTAGGCACGGCCGCGGCTTTGCCGTTTGCAATGCGTGCCTGACTGGTCGCTGGCATCCCGGCGCTCTCAGTGCTGCGAGCGCCAGGGAGCAACCAGACCGCCGAACTGGCGGATGATCTCCGAGGAGATGTAGCCCGCGATTCCGATCGAAATCATGCAGACGATCACCTGCGCGATCGCGTTGATCTCGAAAGACTGCCAAAGCAAGTAGCCGAGCCCGGTGCGCCCGGCGATCATTTCGGCAGCGACCACCATCTCCCAGGCGATTCCCATGCCGACGGCCATGCCCGTCACGATCGACGGGATCGTCGCCGGAAGGACGATGCGCCAGAAAAGATCGCGTTGCGTCGAACCGAGTGAAAGCGCCGCCCGTTTGTAATTCGGATCCACGTTGGAAGCACCGCCGATCGTGTTGAGCAGCACGATCCAGAACGCGCCCAGGAACACGATGAAGACGACACTGAGTTCGCGCGTGGGCCAGAACACGATGGAAACCGGGATCCACGCGACCGGCGGAATAGGACGCAGGATCTCGACAATTGGAAACATCGTGTCGAATGCATTGCGATGCATGGCCATGATGAGGCCCAACGGGATGCCGACGATCTGTGCGGCGAGGAAGCCGAGCGTGATGCGCTGAACGCTCAGCATCCACCCGTCCCAGTACAGACGCGATCCCAGCAGGTTCGCCGATGCGCGTATCACTTCGCTCGGAGGCGGCACGCTGCTGAGCGCGGGAATTCCCAGCGGTCGGGCAAACTCCCAGAGAAAAGCGAGCGAACCGATCGACACCAGGCCGAGCAGCAAATTCAGATTCCACCAGCCCGCGAGCCAGCGGCGGAATCGTGCCGCTTTTTTCCGCTTCGCCTGCGTCGCGCCGGAGGCTGTCGCCGACGTGCTTATCATGAAGCAAGTTCCCGTTCGCCCGCTTCGAACGCCTTGCGAGCCTCGTCATGGATTGCGGCGCGAACCTCGCTCTCGATTGCCAGGAAACGCGGCGTCGTGAGGATGCGATAGTCGCGCGGACGCTCGATGCCCACGTCGATGATCTTGAGAACCCTGCCAGGCCGGGTCGTCATCACCACGATCCTGTCGGCAAGAAACGCCGCTTCCTCGATGTCATGGGTGATAAAGAAGACCGTCTTCGGCGTGAGATCGTAGAGTTCGAGCAGATACTCCTGCACGACACTCTTCGTCAGAGCATCGAGCGCGCGGAACGGTTCGTCGAGCAGCAGCACCTTCGGGTCATTCATCAGCGCCCGGACGATCTCGACCCGGCGCTTCATGCCGCCCGACAGTTCCCCCGGGTACTGGCTCCCCACGGCGGTCAGGCCAACGCGCGCGAGCAAATGCGTTGCCTGCTTCTCCGCTTCGCGCCGCGACATCCGGCCTTGCTGGATCGGCCCGCAGGTGACGTTCCAGAGCACGGTCTTCCACGGAAACAACGCGCCCTGTTGAAATACGACCATCCGGTCGGCCCCGGGCAGCAATGGCTTTCCCGCTGAAGTCAGTAATTCGCCATCAAGCAGGATCTCGCCGCTCGTGAGGCGGTCGAAGCCGGCGATCGCATTCAGGAGCGTGGTTTTGCCGCATCCGGATGGTCCGACGACGACGCAGAACTCGCCGGCAGCGATCTCGAAGCTCACATCGTCGAGAGCGATCACGTGCGCGATGTCCGGGTCGTAAATCTTGCCCGCGTGGCGAAACGAAAGCGAGCCTTGGCGCGCGGATCCGTTTTTCATCACGCGCCCGCCAGAACCCGAGCGCGCCACCGCATCAGACGGCTTCCGATCATCCGCACGATCGCGCTCGACACGTAACCGAGGAACCCGAGCGTGGCCATGACGATGACCATCGTCTCGAACTGCACGTAGTAGTAGGCCTCCCACACCTTGTAGCCGAGACCGGCCTGTCCGGAGACGATCTCCGACGCGACGAGCGAGAACCAGCAGGCACCCATCGCAATCTGCAGCCCGACAAAAATGTAGGGCAGGGCGCCCGGGACGATGATGTGAAACAGGATCGCCGTCTGGCTGAAGCCGAGCGATTTCGCAGCGCGAAAGTAGACCTGGTCGATCGATTGAACGCCGAGCAGCGTGTTCAGGATCGTCACGAAGAACGCCGCCAGAAACGTAAGTCCGATGATCGGCAGCTCACGGCCCGGCAGCAAGATGATCGCCAGCGGAATCCACGCCAGGATCGGGATCGGTCGCAGCAATTCCAGAATCGGAAACGTCAGACCGTAGAAGATCCGGCGCCACCCCATGAGAATCCCGATCGGTATGCCGAGTGCCGTCGCACAGACGAACGCAACGAACACCCGGTAAACGGATGCAAAGATGTGGTTGTAATACTCGGGAGTCCAGATCGATACGCCGTACACCGGATTTGGGCTGAGCCATTCGCGGACGCTCGCGACAAATCCCGGCAGTTCACGGAAACGCCAGAACCGAATGACGTCGACGAGCAGGTACCAGGCGAGAAAAAAGGCGCAGATGCCGAGAAGGGCGAGATAAGGGCGACGGCTCTTGAGGAGCCGCCGCAGCCTTACGTTCCATGGAACACGAACTGCGGCCACATCCCCGATTGCCGTCGGGGTCGAAGCAATTAGCTGGGCCATTCCTTGGTGTTCCCGTCTTCCATCCGTTGATGCGTCGAACAATCAGATTTTGAACAGATCCACGTACTCCTGGATGCGCTTGGTATCGTTCAGCAGCGGGAATCCCTTCTCGATCGGCACGGCTTTGATGCGCGTCAACGGCGAAGTGACGTTCATTTCCTTCATCGCCTCGCGCGCGAGGCTGTCGTCAACCGCGCCCGGAAGCAGATCGGGCGACGGGATCACTTTCTCCTGCGCGAGATACTCGGTGACCCGCCGCTGCAGCGCGCGCACGTCATCGTTCCAGACGAAAAGCTTCTCGTCGCGGATTGGGCCGCCGTAGTACGGCTCGGGCAGCAGGCCAGCGAGCGAGAACCACAGCGCCTTCTGCGTGAAGCCCGCGACGTACTTTTCGGCGATTTTCAGCACTTCCGCATGGTTCCGCGGGTCGTAGTACCAGATCTGCGTTTCGATCTCGGCTTTCAGCCACGCTTTGACGATGTCCGGACGCTCGTCCATGAAATCCTTGCGCGCGACGATCGTGCCGGAGTCCCGTTCGTTCCACGCCTGGCCAGTAGCGACGATGCGGGCGATGCCTTCGCCGGCGATCGTGCTGACTGCGGCGCCCTGCGGATCCCACGTCGCCGCGCCGTCGATGCGTTTGGTGCGAAGATTGGTCGTAATCACGCCGATCGGTTGATTGAGATATTCCTTGGGCTTGATCCCTTCGCGCTTCAACACATCCTGAAAGAACCGATCAGAGCAGCTGCCCTTAGGCGTCGCGATTACTTTCCCGTCGAACCAGCGCAATGCTTCCTTCGAATCCTTGAACTCGGGCGCGTCGGTGCGCGCGAGGATCTGGTAGCAGTGATACCCGCTCGGCGAACTGCCGATCAGTCCAATTGCACGAATGTCCACTCGGTCACGCTGGTAAGTCGCGATCAGACCCGGTGCGTCGCCGTTGTGACCGATCTTGATCTTGTTCGCGATCAGCTCGTTGGTAACGACCCCGCCCTGGATCGGATGGCTGAATTCGACTTCGCTTCCCTCCGGAAGATACTTCTTCCAGATCTGCTTTTCCTCGTTGACGACGCCGAACCAGCCTTGCGTCCAGTCCGGCCGCACGGCCACGCCGATTTTGACCGGCTTGCCTTTCAACTGTTGTCCGTAGGCAAGGTCTCCCCAGGGAAACCCGGCCGTGCTCATCGCCGCGCCGGCAATGCCGGCGGCCGACCCCACCATGAACTGACGGCGGCTAAACCGCGGAGCGGCACGCTTGGATTTCGAGTCCGAGTCCTTCTTGGCCATTACTTCCTCCCAGGCGCCGCGTGAGCGGCTGTCGTTGTTTCGGCGGTTTGCCGCCGTTTCGCGCCCAAGCGGTGTCGTCGCCGCCGCGAGCGCAGCAAAATGCTTGGAAAATCTTAGCCGTAGGGCGCCCCCTGTCTGTCAACAACATGACAGACGATGCCCGAGCGACGACGTCCGCCCGTGCCGTCAGGGCATGGGCGACGCACACTGGCATTTCAGGGACGGCTACAGTTGATCGGGCAGTTCAGTGACGCATTCGGGCAGGATGCGGCCATTCCGGGTCCTGTCCTTCCGCTCCGGCACCGCCCGATAGGCGCGCAGGGCGTCCGCGTCAAAAATAATTGTTCGACACCGGCCGATCTGGATTAACCCCTCGGACTGAAAGCGATCGAGCGTCATCGTTACCCACTGCCGCGATGCGCCGACCATCTGCGCCAACGCCTCGTGGGTGAACGGTTGGCCGATGGCGATGCCTTCCTCGACCTCGACGCCGTGCAGATCCGCAAGATTCGCGAGCAACATCCCAAGGCGTTCGGACACCGACCGCGTTCCAAGCATTTGCAGCAGCGCCGACAAGCACTTTCCCTTGAATTCCAATGCCTCGACGATGCCGAGCGCGAGCGACGGAATTTCGCGGATCAATTCGCGCAGGCAGTCGCCTTGAAACGCGTAGACGTCCGCTTTCTGAACGGCGATGCCCGACCACATATGCGTACCGACGCCGAGAACCTGCGGCGTTCCGACGACGTTTCCGGGCTGCCAGTAGGCGAGAGTGATCTCGCGCCCGGCAGGAGAAATATAAAACGTCCGGATCAGCCCTGTTTCGATCAGGAACACGCCGTCGTGCTGTTCGCCTTGGGCGAATAGCGTTTTTCCGACCGGAAGCCGCTGCAAGGTTCCGCGCGACATGACGCGTTCGAACTCGACCTTGGAAAGCCGAGCGAACATGTTCGGCTGGCGGTCACCACGGAACGGGCGGACGATTGGCGTGCCCGTAATCGGGCGGCGCGCGGCGCGGGCGGAATTGGCGTGACGTGAACGCACGGTCCGTCGCCTCGGGTTCAGACTCGGATCCGCGTTCCCTTCGGATCGAAGAACGGGATCGGAACAATCTTCGCGGAGAGCGTTCCAGAATCACCCGCTAGCGTCAATTCATTTCCGTCCTTCGCCTCGCTCGAGACCACGTAGCCGAGGCCAATCACCTTCTGCAGCGTCGGGCTAAAGCCGACAAACGTTACGTGCCCGACCTGCTTGCCGCCCACCGTTATCGGACTTTTGTTTGCAACTGTAACTGGCTTGGTCCCGAGCTCGAAACCGACAAGTTTCCGTGCAGGACCACTTTTCTGAATTTCCGCGAGCGCGCGCCGGCCGATGAAATCGCCTTTGTCGAGTTTGACCGCGCGACCGAGTCCGGCCTCGAAAGGGTTCGTGGTTTCGTCGATGTCGCGGGTGTAGACGTGATAGACCTTTTCGAGGCGAAACATGCCGATCGTGCGGTTGCCGCTCAACGCCATGCCGTGCTCTTCGCCCGCCTTCACGAAGGCGTCGTACATTCTCCAGGCGTGGCCGGGGTCGTAGAAAATCTCGTAGCCGAGTTCACCGGTCACACCGAGCCGCGCGATCATGCAGTCGATTCCGGCGATCTTTCCGTTGATGAATCGATAATAGGGCAGCGCCTTGTCCGACACGTCGCACTCGGAGATTTTCTGCATGATCTCGCGTGACTTTGGTCCTTGAATCTCGATGCAGGTCTCTCCGGCGGACGTATCCGACACGCACACGTTCATGCCGGCAGTGTGCTTCTCGACCCACGCCGGAGTCTTGTGCGTGTTGAACGCCGCCATGGTCAGCAAGTAGTGGTCGGGAGCGAGGCAAAAGACGACAAGGTCGTCGAAGATGCCGCCCTCCTCGGTACAGAGCGCTGTGTAGACGAGCATTCCCGGCTGCGCCTTGCCGATATCGTTCGCGCATAGCTTCTGCACCGCCTTCAACGCGTCCTTGCCCTTGACGTGCAACTCGCCCATGGCGTGACCGTCGAACAGGATTGCGGTCGTCCGGCAGGCCTTGGCCTCTTCCGCGAGCGAAGAGAAATGCGTCGGCATCTCCCAGCCGGCGAAGTCGAAGAACTCCTTCGCGCCGTGCGCGAGGTGCTGACCGAAGTGTGGCGAGCGCCGAAGCAATCGCGCCATGTGCGTACCTTTCAGATGCGGGGAGTTGTCCGCGAACTACTTGTTGCGGAATTTGACGTTGGTTCCCGGATGCCAATCGCTGAAGTGGTCGACGTGCGTTTGCAGATACGACCCCTTCTTGAAGTACTTGTCGTAGAACTCGAGATCCAGGTGATGTGCCTGGATGAAATAGAGAAGGTGCATCGTGTCGTTGAACGCCGGAAACTTTCCGTAGGTTTCGTAGATGTACGTGCAGATGTCCTTGACGCACGCGATGCCGTCTTCGCTGATGCCCGGCACGCCCGTCTGGAATTCCGCGTTCGTGATCGTGTGGGGCAGGACCATGCCGCGCCGTTCCCAGTCGTCGAGGCTCTCGCCCATGTCCTTGACGGCTGCGTCGACCGCGTCCGCCATCGTCTTGTAGTAGGGCGGACAATAGCCTTCGAAATATCCGTCGAGGCCGACTGCGTTCGGCAGCGGCTCTTCCTTGCCCTGGACAAAACGGAGACCGAGACCCTTGCATATCGGCGTGCCGCCCATGACGACGAGCGGCGTGAACCCGCCGTGCATCCACCCGCCGAGGCCCATCGCGGCCATGGCAAGCTGCATGAGCGTACCCATCATCGCGCCTTCGGCGCACAGCCAGCTGACGATGATTTTTTCCAGCGCACCGAGCGGAAGCGGCTTGTTCTTGTCGAGCAAGCCCTTCGCCGCCCACTTCTCGCATCCGGCCGCGCGCATGCCCTTGCGTTCGTCAACGATGTAATAGCCGCCGCCTTCGATGTAGCGCCCGCCCTTCGGGTCGCACATGTTGATCATCAGCCGGATCAGATCCTTGCTGATGTCGGTGACCGGCATGAACAGCGTGCTGCCCGGCTTGTTGGTGACCCACAGATTATGATGAAAGAGACCCGGCGTTTTCCGCGGCAGGTCCAGGCGCTTGTCGGAGAGGCGGACCGTGTACTTGCGATAGAAGTCGAGAATCTTGTCGCGATCGGCGACGGTCTCGTACTCCTTCATCTTCGTCATCTGCTGCTGCGAGCCGCGAAACAGGAAGACGCCGTCGTCATTCGTGAAAAAGAGCTCGGTACGATGCGAGCCGACGGCCGACGGGTGCGGCCGGCCGACCGACTTCACCATTCCGCCCTGGAACTCACCCTCGCAGAGAATGGCGCCGGTCACCCCGGTGGCGGCGGCGATCAGCATCGCGGTTTCCGCTTCGTCGAGAGGCACCGGCTCCTTGTCGGACTTGTAGCTGAATGGACCGTGCTGCAGTTCCATGCCGAAGCCGAAACGGCGCGAGCGCCGGCCGACAATCGCCTCGAACAGCGGGAAATTCCACGCCTTCTCGACTTGCGGAAGAACACCGTACCGGAGCTGTTCGATCTTATTCATTCACCACCCACCGGCTCAGAACTGAGGTCAGTTAGCCGGAAGATCAGCGAATGAGGATCGTGCGTCAGTCAACGACTTGACAGAGAGCGAACCTGGGGGCGGTCGGAAGGACTTCGTCAATTTCTTGACTGACCCCCACTCCCAGAATTGCCCAAGATTGGCGAAGGCGGAGCCAATGATTCCAACACAAATTGGGAGACGTCACTATGCGCAAGACAACAGTCGCATTGGTCGCACTCGCCGGCGCCTGGCAGGCGAGCGCCGCCATTGCTCAAGAATATCCGACCATGAACCTGCGGCTCGGTCACACCTACGCGCCGACGACAGTTCAGTCTCAGATTGACCAATGGTTTGTCGATGAAATTGAGAAGCGCAGCGGCGGCAAGATCAAGATCCGCATTTTCTGGTCGGAGGCGCTCGGCAAGAACGTCGAGATGCTGGACCTCATCGGCAGTGGGGCGATGGAACTCGGCATCATTGTTCCATCGTTCTTCCCGACCCGACTTCCGCTTTCGAGTATCACGAACGCTTTGCCGCTTGCCTTCGACAGTTCAAAACAGGCGCAGATCATCCAGACCGAGCTAGTCACCAAAATTCCCGAGATCCAGGAAGAGTACCGCCGCAATAAAGTGTGGCCCATCTTCAGCCACGGTCTCGGAGTTTTCCGCCTTCAATGCGTGAAGCCGCTAGCCACCGTCGCCGATCTGAAAAATCTGCGCATAAGAAGCTACGGAGAACACGTGCCAAAGTTGTGGGGCGCCTTCGGTGCCGTCGGCGTCACGGCGTTGCCCCCGGAGATCTACGAGGGGCTACAACGCGGCAAACTTGACTGCGCCTATTTCCCAACTGACCTCGCGCACTCATTCAAGCTTCACGAAGTCGCCAAGTACTGGAGCACGGCGAACTTCGGAGCGCTGTCTACTTGGCCGATCCTCGTGAACTACGACACCTGGCACAGCAAGTGGCCGGAGAACGTGAAAAAACTGATCATGGATGTCGCTCATGAAGCGACAATGCGGGACCACCAACTGGTCGACGCCGTCGAGAAGGAGTTGCTTGAAGCAATGCGCAAGCAGGGCCTGCAGGTCGTCGAATTCAAGGAGCAGAAGAAACTTGAAGAGACCGCGCCCGATTTTTTCGCGGCGTGGACCGAGAGCATGAAGGCGAAAAATCAAGGCGACGTCGCGCAGCGCATTGTCGATCTCTGGCGCAAGCGTCGAGGTGAGCTAAAGGAATAATCGCCCACACCGGAAACCTGCAGCGAACTGCGAACGTTGCCATTGGGGAGAGTGATGAACAAAGTCGTACTGTCGCTTGTCGCCCTAGTGCTTGCCGGGATGCCGGCACGCGGACAAGAGTATCCCGACATCAGCATCCGCTTCGGTCATACATTCCCTCCGACTGTTGGATTTTCCCGGATCGACCAATGGTTTGCCGAGGAGATGGAGCGGCGCAGCGGCGGACGCATCAAGATCAAGATCTTCTGGTCCGAGGCCCTCGGCAAAAACACTGAGATGCTCGATCTGATCGGGGCTGGGGCGATCGAGATGGGCTCGATCGTGCCTTCGTTCTTCCCCACACGGATTCCGCTAGCAGGGATCACCAACGCGCTTCCGCTCGCGTTCGATTCGGCGCGGCAGGCGCAGATCATTCACAACGAGATGGTACAGAATATCCCCGAAATCCAGGCCGAGTATCGGCGCAACAACGTGTGGCCGATCTTCAATCACGGCATCACCGTGTTCCGCATCCTATGCACGAAGCCGGTTGCCGCGATCGAAGACTTCAAAAATCTTCGCGTGCGCAGCTATGGGGAGCACGTGCCGCGGCTGTGGAAGGCATTGGGAGCTGTCGGGATTACAACGCTTCCTCCAGAGCAGTACGAGGGACTGCAACGAGGCAAACTCGACTGCGCATACTTTCCGAACGACTTGCATCTCCAATTGAAACTGCATGAGGTCGGAAAATTCTGGAGCAGCGCAAGCTTCGGTGCACTCGCGACCCAGCCGGCGTTGATCAATCTCGCCTTGTGGGAAAAACTGCCGCCCCACGTGCAGAAACTTTTCATCGACGTAGGCCGGGAGGCGGTGCTTCGCGAACATGCAATCGCAGACAAGTCCGATCCAGATTCTCTGGCGGAAATGCAAAGGCTGGGGAACGTGAAAGTCGTGGAGTTCAAGGATCAGGCCAAACTGGACGCCATCGGTCCGAGCTTCTTCGACCAATGGATCGAGAACATGATCTCAAAGGGTCTCGGCGACCCTGCGAAGCGATTGGTGGACTATTGGCGGAAACGCAGAGCGGAATTGAAGTAGCAATGCGCCGCAACCAGTTGCCCTGAATTAAACAACCGAGCACCCACTAGATGGCACTTCTTCGCGCGCTCGACCGGCTTGTCCGGGGGCTGACTTCCGCTGCTGTGTCCGTTTCCGCCGTTCTCATCTTGGCGATCGCTGTAATCGTGACGGTCGACGTCGCGAGCGCGTTCCTGCTGAACTCGCCTATTCCAATCGTAAGCGAGCTCTCGTCCGCCACCCTTGCCGTCATTATCTTCGGTGCATTGGCCTATGCGCAATATAGGCAGCAGAATGTCAAAGTCGATCTCGTGCTCGCATTGCTTTCTAGGCGGACGCGAAATTTTCTGGACGGCGTGGGACTGTTGATCAGTGCAGCGATGTTGCTGTTGCTTGCGATGCGCAGTACAGCGCACGCGGCCGTGAGCGTGCAGACGCTGGAGACGGCGATGGCGCTGATCGCCTTTCCCGTCTACCCGTTCAAAATCGCTGTAGCCACATGCGCGTGGATCAGCGTTGCCGAATTCCTGCGACAATTCGTGAGACTTGTTGCGAACGTGGCCGAGGAGCCCGTCCGCGAAGAACTTCCACCTGCGGCGAAACTCTGATGGCACTTTTCAGCGGTATCGCGGCAATGTTGGCCATGCTCTTGCTGGTGGCCGGCGGCGTTCCTGTCGGGATAGCGCTGATGGCCGTCGCTGCCGTCGGAATGTGGATCTACGCAGGAACGCCGTTCCTGCTTACGAATTTCGAAACGCTCCCATACGCCGTGTCATCCGACTTCTCGTTTCTCGTGATCCCGATGTTCGTGTTGATGGGTGCCCTCACGGCCGCATCGGGTCTGACCACCGAACTGTATATCGCGGCATATCGATGGACGAGCGGACTGCGCGGAAGCCTCTACTACGCGACCACGCTCGCGTCCGCGGCCTTCGCCGCGATCAACGGCGCAACCGTCGTCAGTTCGCTGATCTTTACGCGTATCGCGCTGCCGGAGATGATCAAATTCGGTTATAACCCGGGGCTCAGCGCCGGCGCGATTTGCGCTGCGGGAACGTTCGCCGCGATGATTCCGCCGTCGGTAGTGATGGTCCTGTTCGCTATTCTAACGGGTGAGTCGGTCGGCAAGCTGCTGGTCGCAGGAATTCTTCCCGGAATCCTGACGGTCGTGTGCTACATTATCGGAATTCGAATTCTTCTCTATTTTCGTCCCGACTACGCGCCCGCGCGCGTCGAGCATTTTACGTGGTCGGAGCGGATGGCGAGTACACGCGGCTTATGGGCCGTCATCTTTCTGTTTTTCTTGGTTTTCGGCGGCATCTACTCCGGACTGATGTTCCCGTCGGTGGCTGGCGCGGTCGGCGCAATTGGCGCACTGGCCATAGGCGTGGTGCGCCGCTCACTGGGGGGACAGGAAATCTGGCAAGCGCTAAAGGAATTCGCGTCAACTACTGCGGTTCTCTTCCTGATCATCATCGGAGGATTGCTGTTCTCACGTTTGCTGCTCGTGTCGGGCTTCATAACCGGTCTTACCGATTTAATTGCCGCGGTCGGACTGACGCCGTTCATGTTCATGCTCCTTGTACTGATCCTGTTTCTCATTCTGGGATGCTTTGTCGACACGATCTCGATGCTGGTGATGGCCGTGCCTTTCCTTGCTCCGGTCGCAAAGACACTCGGGATCGACATCATTTGGTTCGGCATCATCATCGTGAAGCTTGTGGAGATCGCCGCTATCTCGCCACCAGTGGGTCTGAACTTGTTCGCGGTGCTCTCTGCGGCCGAGGGCAAGATCGACTCGCGGCAGCTCTACATGGGAGTGATCCCGTTCCTGGCAATCGAGTCCGTCACGCTCGCCCTGCTGTTGGCTTTCCCGGAAATCACGTTGTGGTTGCCTAGGGCTATGGGCTGATCCGATGCTGACGTACTCGCGCAGCGGAGTCGGACGGCCATTGGTGTTCGTGCACGGTTTTCTTGGCGGGGCGGGGGTATGGCGGGGTCAACTAGCCGGGCTCAAGGACGGCTTCGACATGGTCGCCGTCGACCTTCCCGGGTTTGCCGGCAGCCCGATGGGCAGCGCTCCGGAAACGATGTCGGGCTTCGTCGCGGAGGTGATGGCGCTGGCAGACGCCCTTGAGTTCGGGCGCTTCTCGCTCGTGGGATGGTCCTTTGGCGGCATGATCGCGCAACAAGCAGCGCTGGAGCATCCACAGCGCATTGAGCGCCTGGTGCTGGCAGGCACCGCAGGCGTCGGAGAACTTCCCCGCCGTTTTGAAACCTGGTCCGAGACACTCTCGCGCATACAGTCGCACGGCGTGCCCGCCACCTTCGAGCGGACCGTCCGTACGTGGTTCGTGGCGGGCGATGACGACCCGTTCTTTTCCTCCTGCTACAGCGCTTGCAGCGGTGCGACGGAGGCCGCTTGCAGGGGGGCAATCAGCGCCATGCGGCCCTGGCGGGCGGCCGAGAGGCTTTCGGAGATCGGGCAAGCCGCGCTTGTCATTGTTGGCGATCGCGACCGATCGACGACGGTCGAGGATTCCCTTCTGTTATGGAAAGGACTACCCAGCGCAGATCTATGTGTCCTCCCCAGAAGCGCTCACGGAGCCCACATGGAGCGACCCGACTTGTTCAACATGATGGTCAAGGACTTTCTCTCTGGCGAGCGCGACTGACGAACGGACTGTGAGTTCAGCTTTCGCCGTTGCCCGCTGCCCCTGCCGACCGGCCGTCGCATCGCGAGGAACGGCGCCTTGAGCGCAAACAGGATGACCGCTGGCGAAAGGAGAAGTTTGCCGAGAAGCGTGAGAAATTCTCCGGCTTCAACATGCGTACGCGCGTCCCAGACGCCCATGCGCCCGACGATGACGAGCTGCGCCCCCTCGATCTGAAATTTGTCGATGGTGATCGGAAATTCGCCCGCGGGTGACTTGATCAGCAATGCCGTGTTCCCTTGCCAAACCGCAATGGCTGCGGTCTCGAGAAGGTCGGCAATGACCCGCTTCGCGTCAGTCAAAAAGTTGACAGAGCGTCAGAAGCGAAAATTCACGCCAAAAGGTGAACCAGTCCGAACTCTCGTTGGCGAGGTTGTAGCCGTGCACGAACTCGATGTTCTTCGCGGGGGTGATCGGATACCGGCCTAGGCGCTTGGCTGATGGCCATCCGGCCGATCACCTCGGCCAACCATTATCGTTGGCGCGAGCGTGACCTCGATGTTCGCGCCCCATGTTTCGAATGGGCGGTCGCGCACGAGTTCCGTTTGCATCCGACGATCGGCGAGAATGCGGTTGTCGCCATTCCCACCGCTCAGTAGCTGGCGGATTGCCTTCGGGTTTTGGGAGTTGGCGCTCCCTAGCGGAATCGAACCGCTCTCTCCACCGTGAAAGGGTGGCGTCCTAACCGATAGACGAAGGGAGCTACAACGCCGGGTGATATAGAGGCCTTTACCGCAGGCGGCAAGAAAGCAACAGCGCGAGACAATTTGCGCGCGTGGTGGCTCCGACGCTTGTCGCATCCGCGAGGCGTGCTCAAGATATCTCGTTCTCAAGGGGCCAACGGGGCGCGCAAGATGAAGAAACTCCAGTTCTCGAAAGGTGCGCTGATCGCCGCGGCTGCGACGATCGCGCTCTCGCTATCGGCTGCCAGTACTACGGCTGTCGCGCAGAAGAAGGCGGCCGCAAAATCCGCACCCCCGCCGGGGCCCGGCCTTTGCACCGCAAGCGTCAATACTTTCAAGATGGGCTACCTGAACTATCGCACCACGAGCGGCGCACTCGTGCCGACCGTGATGTGGTGCCCTGAAGCAACCTGCCCGGCCAAGTGCTGAACGGCTAGGCCAGGCAGCCAGTTTCCGGCCGGAGGCGGCGGCCGGGCGATGGCGGCGAGGCTTCGGTACCGGCTTGAGCTGCCGTGCGAGCGAGCCCGTCGAGCGGACCCGGGCTCGCTCGTTTCGTTTCTCGCGAAGCTTGTCGGGATCAAGCACCGGTATAGGATCAAGGCCTCGGACCTTTTTTTGGGGGAGGCCAATCCCATGAGTACGCGTTTTGTCGGCAAGTCGTTGCTGATCGCCGGCGCGTGCGCGCTTGCGATCGCATTGTCGCCAGCGCAATCGATTGCGCAGAAATCAAAAACGAAGGTTCAGATACCGGCGGGCGGGTGCGCGATCACCAACGCTGCGCTCGAGAACGGACAGACCTGCGCCGCGAAGTGCAACAGCGAAACGCAGTGGTGCCCGGTGAACTGGTGCCTGCAAGGCAAGCTCGAGCAGACGATGTTCTCGTGCTGGGACCCAAGCGGCGTTTGCGCTCCGAAGTGCTGACGCGCCCGGGCCGACTGCTACCACTTGCCGGTATTCGGCATCGACTTCCACGGCTCCTGCAACGGGAGCGGACCGCCCTTTTGCAGAAGCTCGACCGACTGATTGTCGGGTGAGCGCACGAACGCCATCTCGCCGTCGCGCGGCGGGCGGTTGATCGTGACGCCCGCCCTCATGAGCCGCTCGCAGGTCGCGTAGATGTCGTCCACTTCGAACGCGAGGTGGCCGAAGGAGCGCGCCTCGCCGACATTTTCAGGATCCCAGTTGTAAGTGAGCTCAAGCAGCGGCGCTGCGCGCCCATGCTTACGGCTATCAGCGACGAGGCTTTCATCCTGGGGACCGGCGAGGAAAACCAGCGTGAAGCGGCCCTTTTCGTTCTCGATCCGCCGTACCTCTTTGAGGCCGAGCTTGTTCCCATAGAAGTCGAGCGCAGTATCGAGGTTGCTCACGCGCAGCATGGTGTGCAGATATCGCATTGGTTCCTCGTTTGATTGGATCTTCCGATCTTAGGCGAAATCAATGGAATTGCGCCATGCCTGACCCAGTCCCGCCGGCGCTGCTCGGCACCTGGAAACTTGTCTCCGCGATCCGCGAGGAGGTGCCTTCCGGCGTCCGCACGGAGTTGTTCGGTGCCAATCCGGTTGGCTATTTGAACTACGGTCCCGACGGCCGAATGATGACCGTGATCGTCCGCAGCGACCGCAAGCGGCCCGCTGGACACCCAATCGGCGGGGACGACGCCGTGCTGCTCTTTCGCAGCCTCATGAGTTATGCGGGAACGTTCGAAGTGCGCGGAGACGAGGTATTTCACCACGTGGACATTTCCGCGAACGAGATCTGGACCGGCACACTGCAGCAGCGCTTCTGCAAGATCGAAGGCGATAAGCTCGCGCTGACGACGCCCGTCAATGAGGACCCGATCGATGGCAAAGTCAGCGTCCGAAGCATGATCTGGAAGAAAGTGAAGTGATGCTGACCCTGAACGACACTCACGCCATCGCGCAGTTGTCGCGTCTTGTCGCCGCTTCCAAGCGGGCGGTCGCCTTCACCGGGGCAGGCATCTCAACCGAATCTGGCATTCCTGATTTCCGTTCCCCCGGCGGGCTCTGGACCCAGAACCGCCCGATACCGTTCGACGATTTCGTCGCGAGCCGTGAAGCGCGTAACGAGGCCTGGCGGCGCAAGTTTGCAATGGAGGACAAGTTCAGTTCGGCGCGGCCCGGGCGCGGCCATCGCGCGCTCGCGCGTCTGATGCAACGTGGCAAACTCGCCGCGGTAATCACACAGAACATTGACAATCTGCACCAAGACTCGGGCCTGCCTCAGGAAAAGGTAATCGAACTGCACGGCAATGGCAGTTACGCGACGTGCTTGGAATGTTCCGTCCGCTACGAGCTGACTTGGGTGCGAGAGCGCTACGAAGCTTCTGGCGGCGTCGCCCCCGACTGCGGATGCGGGGGAGCGGTGAAATCCGCGACCATTTCCTTCGGTCAAGCCATGCCCGAGGCCGCCATGCGCCGCGCGGAAGCAGAAACGCTGGCGGCCGATCTGTTTCTCGCGATCGGATCTTCGCTCGTCGTATGGCCTGCCGCAGGATTCCCCGCGATGGCAAAGCAGAACGGCGCGAAGCTCGTGATCATCAATCGCGAGCCGACCGAGTTCGAACTCGATCGCCGACCTGGTTGTGCATAACGACATCGGCGACGTTCTGGAACAGTTCCTCGACTGAACGAAACCACAAGCGGTGGTATCGCGCCGCCGCGATAGTTGCCCGCAGTCAACACTATCCACCGAATGTCCACTGAAGCCTACACTTCGACTCAAATTCGTATTTGCGCGCTTTAGTCCAGTGATATTGTCTTAGGACAATTCGGCGTCCGGTTGTCGGACGGCGAGAGCGACGTTGGCGGCGTCCTGTAGGCGGCGATATGGGGTCGGAGCGGCTGGGGCCAAAGCTCGGATTTGGCGAGCCTGAGGCAAGAGTTGAAGACCTCACCGAAGAAGCACCGGTGGGGCTCGTCGAAATCACTGGCTTTATCAAGTGGTTCGACGTTTCCAAAGGTTACGGCTTCATCGTTCCCGACAACGGCATGCCGGACGTGCTGCTGCACGTCACGTGCTTGCGCCGCGATGGATTCCAGACCGCGTATGAAGGCGCGCGCGTCGTCGCCGAAGTCCTTGAACGTCCGAAGGGGCTGCAGGCGTTTCGCATCCTTTCGATGGACGAGAGCACGGCGGTCCATCCGTCCCAGTTGCCGCCCGCGCGTACGCACTTTGCTGTAACGCCGACAAGCGGGCTCGAGCGCGCCTGGGTCAAATGGTTCAACCGCTTGCGCGGCTTCGGATTCCTCACGCGCGGCGAGGGTACGCCGGACATCTTCGTTCATATGGAAACCCTGCGCCGGTACGGGCTGACGGAACTGCGCCCGGGCCAGGTGGTGCTCGTGCGCTATGGCCCTGGCCCCAAAGGACTTATGGCCGCTGAAGTGCGGCCGGACACGGGCGGCGGCCTTCCGTCGTCCCACTAATTCGCCTTTTTGCGTAGCGGTAAGCGGTTGACGCACCGGCTAAACCCGGTTTGTCTGGCTGCCAGATGCGAGTCCTTCGGGGGTACGGGGGAATCGATTGACTTGGAATTCTCGACGGTGGCGCGGGGCCGCCACCGCAATGTCGTGTGCCGTACTCTTGCTCGCCGCGAGCGACGCGGCCTTGAGCGGGTCCGGTTACGAATTGCTTCAGTTCGAGGGCCGCTACGTAAAGTGGGGCTCGCCGGTGCTCGGGACCGGCGCTCGCGTGCGTTATGCGATCGTCGATCGTGAGTTTCAGTTTGC
Organism: uncultured Alphaproteobacteria bacterium; assembly: GCA_963711595.1. Lineage (GTDB taxonomy): Bacteria > Pseudomonadota > Alphaproteobacteria > Rhizobiales > Xanthobacteraceae > JAUSIF01. The sequence continues at coordinate 129,779 of CAVQER010000011.1, read as the reverse complement.
CGGCGCGATCAATTGCCCCGCGATCGGTCCATTGCGGCGGCTCTTCGACCGTTCCGGCGTCGACGCCCAGCGATTTCGTCAAGAAGTCGCCGCGGCCGCGGCGCAATGGCAAGCCGCAGCGGATATTTTGTTCGAGGAAGTGGACGACCCGAGCAAGGCCGATGTTCTTATCGGCGCGCAGGCAGAACCCAAGGGTTGGGCCTTTGCCAACGTTTTTCATGAGCAGGGTGCGACGGTAGGCAACACCAAACGGATCGAGAAGGCGCTCGTCTGTCTCAACCCGGAAAAGCCCTGGAAGGTCGGGTTCGGCGGTGACGCTTTCGCCTACGACATCCGTTACACGATCGCGCACGAACTCGGTCACGCGATCGGGCTGAACCACGCGGGTCCGGAAGGCCAAGTGATGTCCTTCAAGTACGGCGAGGCATTCCGCTCGTTGCAGTCGGGCGATCTGAGCGGCGCTGTCGCGCTTTACGGCCGGCCCGGGTATGCGCCCACTTCAACGGCGGCTACCCCAAAGCCCAAGCAGCCCGAATTGGGCTTGCGCTAACGCCGTCATGCGTGCTGCCGCCTGGCGAATGCGCTAGACATCCCGCCATGAGCCTAGTTCGCGCGCGCGTCCGTGCTCCGGTCGTATCCGTTTTTTTTGCCTTCCTGCTGTTCGCCGGCGCCGTCGCCCATGCGCAATCCCTGGAGCGAGTGGAAATCGTGACGCGTGCCGGCGTTCACGTGTTCGAAGTGGAGTTCGCCAACACCCCGGAGGAGCGCGGCAAGGGCCTGATGTTTCGACGCGAGCTGCCGCAGGGCAGGGGGATGCTGTTCGACTTCGGCGCAGAGGGACCGGTCGCCATGTGGATGAAGAACACTTACGTGTCGCTCGACATGCTCTTCATCCGTGCCGATGGCACGATCGCCCGGATCGCGGAGAACACCGTGCCTCATTCCGAGGCGACCATACAGTCGGGCCCGCCCGTGAAGGCAGTGCTCGAGGTCGTCGCCGGCACGGCGAAGCGTCTCGGTATCGCACCCGGTGACCGCGTAGCGCACAGGATTTTCCGCAGTCGCTAGCCGGGTACGGCGATTGTCATTGCGCGTACGGACCCGTTCAGTATCCTCGCCGGGTCCGCTGGTGACACTTGGGGGCTCTCATGAAAAAAATCGTCTGCGCGGTTACGGCCGCGACGTTTGCCATTTCCGTTTCGAGCGTTCCGGCCTTCTCACAGGCGGCCGGTCTCGGATTGATCGTCCATTCCTCGATCGTGTCGAAATGCCAAAACCGGCAGCTCACGCAGGAGGAAGCTCAGGGCACCGCGCTCTTCCCGTTCTTGAACATCTGGAAGGCGATGCAGGACTGCCGGAAGCCCGGCGCGCAGAAGTAATCGGCACGCATCGCGAAGATCTACGCTAACGGAGCTCGGCGGCCCGCCGGGCTCTTCGCTTGCGGGCCGCCAATCGACCGTGTTAGCGAAATCGCAAGTCGCCCCCGATATTGGGGCGAGCGGCGCGGGCGGGGCGTAGCGCAGCCCGGTAGCGCATCTGCTTTGGGAGCAGAGGGTCGCAGGTTCAAATCCTGCCGCCCCGACCAGCCGCCCTTGGCTTCGAGGATCAAATGACGGCCCGCATCTACAAGCCGACGCGCACCGCGATGCAGTCAGGCCAGGCGAAGACCAGGGACTGGCTGCTCGTGTTCGAGCCCGAGACGGCGCGTCAGGTCGAGCCGCTCATGGGCTGGACCGCCTCGTCCGATATGAAGCAGCAGGTCCGGCTGCAGTTTGCCACGAAGGAAGAAGCGGTCGCCTATTGCGACCGCCACGGTATCGCGTACCGCGTCTACGAACCCAAGGAGCCGGCGCGCCGCAAGATCGCGTATGCGGATAATTTCGGGTACAGACGCATTGGCCAGTGGACGCATTGAGGCGCCCTCCAGGGGTGTCTCCGGACGACCCCGTAGCTCAGCTGGATAGAGCACCAGCCTTCTAAGCTGGTGGTCGCAGGTTCGAATCCTGCCGGGGTCGCCATTTCGCTCGCGTAGTCACTGGGTAATCATATTGGACGGGCAGCAGCCGGGCCCGCGAGGCCCCGAGCCCTGACTGACTGGCCCCGGGCTGGACGGAGGCCCTCCTGAGGGACGGCTAGGGCGGCGAGAGGGCCAACTACGGGTACATCAGCGCGCTGTCTGACGGCTGCGGTCGCTCGGCGCTGAGTGCGAGCAGTCGATCTGGGCGCAGTAGAGCCACCACCAGCGGTGCGTGCTGCGCAGCTCCACGAGCGTGGGCACCGGGCCGGGCTCGTCGCGCGGCTTCGTCTCGGCGGGTAGTCGTGCGGGTCGGAGCGGCGGCGCATATCAGTCGACGAAATTTTAGTGAGCTAGGTAACGATAGAAGAGCCAGCCTGAGGCCGCGATGGCGGCGACCCAGATTAGGGCGATGACCACGGCCGCTGCCCGACTCACTGGACGTTCGGACGCTGCCGCCGCAGTTGCGCGGCTTTCCGCCATTACATCGTCTGGCACCAGCATCAGTACGCCCGCGATTGCAAGGGGCATTAACACCACCTCATCGAGCAAGCCCAGGACGGGAATGAAATCTGGGATGAGATCGATGGGCGATAGAGCGTAGGCAGCAATCGCGATCGCTAACACTTTGGCGTACCAAGGCGTCCGCGGATGGCGCGCGGCGATGTAGAGTGCGTGAGCTTCGCGCCTGATCAAGCGCGCCCATTCGCTGAGCCTCTTCAGCACCGTTCAATCCATTCTGGAGTTGGCGCCCAGGATGAGGACTGTCCGGGGATTTTTAACACTGTCCGCGGTCCCGCCTAACTAATGAGCAACCGCGGAGCGCGCAATCCTTCCGATTATCGTAAAGCCATAACGTGACGTCGGGCTCGGTCTCAACACAAGTCCATCTCCCACTTCCAGGCGGTCATGCGTCAGATTGCGGATGACCGGAGCGTGTGAGACGAGCAAGAGGTTATTCTGATCTTTCCATCCTTCAATGATCACCCGAAGGGGCAGCAGGATCTTTTCGTCTTTCTCGCTGTTGCCGAAGATCTGTTCGATCCACGTAAGATGAAATCGAGCGCTCGTTGAGGTTGCTCATCGTATCGATCGCCTCGGCACCCAGTAGTTCGGCTGTCTCTTTCGTGCGGCAGTACTGAGATGAGATTGTCTTGCCGATCTTGATACCGCGATCACGCAACAGACGACCGATGGCGCGCGCTTGCTCTCGACCCGCTTCGCTCAAATTGCGTTGCGTGGAGCAGTCGTTCACGTCTACGTCGCGGTCGCTGCCCACCGTGGCGGCGTGACGAAGCAGCAGCACGTGTCCGCCAGCGGCCAATGCGGTCAAGGCGCGCTCATGGCTACGGGCAATCGACGACGTCGATTCTCCAATTTGGAAGGCCCCGACCGCAGCCGTCGTCATGAACAAGACGAAGATCGCCCAAACGCGGGATAGCTGCGTCCAGAAAAGAATGCCACTTATGACGAAGAGACCGATCCACGTCGGCTCGTTCTGCACCCACTCCCAGAACGGCAGACCCTCAATCACCGTGCCTTCAAGTGTTTCGAGCGTGAAGAACATCACTCCAATGAGTGCAAACGTAACGGCTTCTCGTTTGATCGCGGCGCGGAAATCCAACCTGGTATGAGGAGCTTCCCAAGCTGTAACCCTCGGGATGATGAACGGTGTACGAGCCGCCCAGTCACTAAATTCGCGGCCGTGCCGCTTCAGCAGCACGCGCTCCTTCGCGAACATCAGCCGCTCATAGTAGAGACAAGCCACCGCCGCGACGAGCGCGGTAAAGAACACACTCTTAAATAGTAGCGACCCAGACAGAAGTATCAGGAAGTTCGCGATAGAAATCGGGTGACGCACGACCGAGTAGAACCCTGTCGTTGGTAGGTCGCCTTTCGGAAGCAACTCGCCGGCTTCCGCCATTTGCCCGTGACCGGCCATCTGCAGCCGCACGCCCAGACCCAGGAGCGCAATCGCGAGGCAGAAGAAATCCCAACGCTGCTCGGCGAGCGGTCCGAGCTGTTCCGTCATCCATCCGGAGCTGGTGAAGGTGTACGCGGCGAACGGAGCCAGTATGAGAACCAGCGCAATTCGCCAGCGGCGATGATCCATCCCTTGAAGCTCAAAGCGCTTCCGCAGCATAAAATCCCCAAACACTCGGGCGCAGCTTGCGCCCCGTCGGTGTACCGGTAGTTTATCCCGCAATAGTCGAGTTGGCCTAGCGACGCGACATCCGCTTGTATGCGGCGAAGTTGCGCTGCTTTTTGCGACTCTGGGGATTTCAAACGAAACGAGATGATACGGCCTGAAACGATGGGGCGGCCCCTTCTAAGCTGGTGGTCGCAGATTCGAATCCTGCCGGGGTCGCCACTTCTGGATTCCTCGGTTCATCCTGCTTTAGGTGGTTCGGCCTGGCTCGATTTTGTCCAAGCTGGTGACTAGGATGAGCATTGCGGCTTCCCTAATCGCGTAGAACCGGCGGAAATTCCCTCATGTTGCAAAAATCGTTGGAACGTCGGGGAGCAGCGTCCCACCACTGGAGCTGAAGCCTGCCCCTGGGACACCTCAGGGCTTCACCATTGTGGGTCAGGTCAGACGCAGTAAGTAGGGCGTGTGGAATGATTTCCGCGACGCTGCGAAGGTTGGTTATCTAAGCGTGCCATCGGGCATCGAGCGGGCCGTCCCGGGTCGCCACAACTAGAGTGAGTTCACTTCGATGAACATGCATCACAACCTGATTGCTGGGGACTGGGTGGCCGGCGCGGACGCCAACGAGGACACCAATCCTTCGAACACGAACGAAGTCGTCGGCACCTACGCCTCGGCGAGCAAGAAGGATGTCGACACGGCAATCGCCGCCGCGAAGACAGCCGCCACTGAGTGGGGGCGTTCGCCGATCCAGAAGCGCCACGACGCGTTGAAGGCAGCCTCCGACGAAATCCTCGCTCGCAAGGACGAGCTTGGGCGCTTGCTTGCCCGCGAGGAGGGTAAGACGCTGCCCGAGGCGATCGGCGAGGTTACGCGCGCCGGGCAGATCTTCGCGTTCTTTGCAGGCGAGTGTTTGCGAATTGCCGGCGAGACGATTGACAGCGTTCGTCCCGGTGTCGACGTTCACGTCACGCGCGAGCCGGTCGGCGTCGTCGGCGTCATCACGCCGTGGAATTTCCCGATCGCAATTCCGGCATGGAAGATCGCCCCCGCGCTCGCCTACGGAAACACGGTGGTCTTCAAGCCGGCTGACTTAGTGCCTGGGAGTGCGTGGGCGCTCGTCGACATTCTTCATCGCGCAGGCCTGCCCAAAGGCGTCTTGAATTTGGTGATGGGTCGCGGCTCGGTAGTGGGGCAGGCGATCCTCGACAGCGCCGGTGTCGATGCGGTGACGTTCACGGGCTCCGTCGCGACCGGGAAGCGCGTCGCCGCGGCATGCACCGAACACATGCGGAAATTTCAGCTCGAGATGGGTGGCAAGAATCCCATGGTCGTGCTCGATGACGCCGACCTCAAAACCGCGGTCGAGTGCTCCGTAAACGGCGCGTTTTATTCGACGGGCCAACGCTGCACCGCCTCGTCCCGCCTGGTGGTGACCGAGGGCATTCACGATCGCTTCGTCAGCGCGCTCACCGAACGTATGCAGGCGCTCGTCGTCGACGACGCGGTGAAGAACGGAACGCAGGTCGGCCCGGTCGTCAGCCAGGATCAGCTCGACCAGGACCTCCGCTACCTCGCCGTCGGCAAGGACGAAGGAGCGAAGTTGCATTGGGGCGGCGAGCGGCTGAACCGTGAAAATCCGGGATACTATCTCCAGCCGGCGCTCTTCACGGAAACGAAGAACGCCATGCGCATCAATCGCGAGGAAATTTTCGGTCCGGTGGCGAGCGTGATCCGGGTAAAGAACTACGACGAGGCGCTGCAGGTCGCGAATGACACCGCGTTCGGACTCTCATCCGGCATCTGCACAACGAGTTTGAAATACGCGAGCCACTTCCGCCGCAACTCGCAGGCGGGGATGGTCATGGTCAATCTGCCGACAGCGGGCGTCGATTACCACGTGCCCTTCGGCGGCCGCAAAGGCTCCTCGCTCGGCGCGCGGGAGCAAGGACGCTACGCTGTCGAGTTCTACACGAGCGTGAAGACGAGCTACGTACTGCCGGGGTAACCGCGCGCACCCGTGATCGATTGTCGCTCGCGCAAAACTTGAAACGGGTTTAGCTTGCCGGCCGTTGCCCCGCCGTTTGATCCGCACGGCGCAATAACATCGCAAGGGAGGAGTTCGTGAAGCTCTACATGCATCCGGTTTCCATGACGAGCCGCCCGGTTCGTCTGTTCATCGCCGAGAGCGGCATCAAGGTCGACGAGCAGGTGGTCGACCTCGCGACGGGCGAGCACGTGCAGCCCGCCTACACGGCGATCAACCCGAGCCAGCTCGTGCCCGTGCTCGAGGACGACGACCTTCGCCTGACCGAAAGCTCCGCGATCCTGAAATATCTCGCGGACAAGATCGGCTCGCCCGCCTATCCGAAGGACATCAAGAAGCGCGCGAAGATCAACGAAGTCATGGACTGGCTAAACACGCAATTCTATCGAGATTGGGCCTACAATCTTTGCTATCCGCAGGTCTTTCCCAACCACAAGCGGCGCAGCGACGAGGCGCACGAAGGTGCGATTCACTGGGGCAAGGAAAAATCCCAGAAGTGGATGTCGGTCCTGAATGATCACTGGATCGGCAAGAACCAGTATCTCGTCGGCAACGAGATCACGATCGCGGACTACTTCGGCTCGGGTCTCGTCACGTTGGGCGAAGTCATCCACACCGACTTCAGCAAGTATCCGAACGTGCACCGCTGGCTCGGCAACATGAAAAAGCTGAAGAGCTGGGACAAGGTGAACGAGGTTTTCCACGGCCTCGTAGGTTCGACGAAGGGCAAGAAGTTCGAAACCGTCTGAGGTTCGCCGAGCCGTTTCCGGGCTTAACGCGGTCCCAAGCGGGGCCGCGTTCTTTTCATGCTGTATCGCAGTCCGTAACGGGCCCAGACGCATGCTGCTTCGCTGGCATCGTCAATTACACTCGGAAGCCCACTTTTCGTGGGATTAGGCAAGCGCTCTCGTTCCGCTTGCCAACGCCGGGCCTTCCGGTGACATTTTTCAAAAGCATCGCGTCGGCGGGCCCGTCCGCCGACAGCGATCAAAGGATTTCGAGGAAACGCCCATGACGATCCAGCTCACGAATATCGAGTCGATGAGCAGCGAGCGCGACGAAGCGCCGGTGCTGATTGCCGGCGGTGGTCTCGTCGGCCTCTCGACGGCGATGTTTCTCGCCCGGCACGGCATCCGCTCGATCGCGATCGAGAAGTTGAAGGGTAGCTCACCGCTGCCGCGGGCCGCCATGTTTCATCAGCGCACAATCGAGATTTATCGCAGCGCTGGAATCGCACACGACATCAACGATCGTTCGAAGAAGGACTTCGTTCCCGAGGGGTCCCTCATCATGATGGACAAGATCTCGGGTAAGAAAATCGCGGACATCATTCCGGTGCTCAATGACGGCGTCGACGCGATCAGCCCGTCACGCCGGTTGTTCATCACGCAGCCGGGCCTCGAGCCAATCCTGCGCCAGCGGGCGCGGGAAGTGGGCGCGACCGTGCTGGAAGGCCATGAGGTGCTTTCCTTCACGCAAGACAACGAAGGCGTCACCGTCATCGCGAAGGAGGTCGATAGCGGCAAGCAGCGCAAGCTTCGCGGAAAATACCTCGTCGGCGCGGACGGGGCGCACAGCAAGGTGCGCGAGCTGCTCGGCATTCCATTCGACGGTCGAGGCGTGTTCTCGAACAGCATCACGATCTATTTCGAGGCCGACCTGTCGCAATGGCTCGCCGAGAAGCCGATCAGCGTCATTTACGTCAAGAACGACAAGCTGTCGGGATTTTTCCGGATGGACCGGCCCGGAAAGGTTGGCTTCTTCGTCGTCAACACGGTCGGCGACCCGGTAAAGGATCCCGAGAACGCGACCAACGTCGCGCGCGACGTCAGCGAGCCGCGGCTGCTCGAACTCATGCGCTGGGGCATCGGCGTGCCGGACTACCCCGTAAAAGTCACGGGCGTATCGCGCTGGCGCGCGACCTCCGACGTGGCGCGCCGCTTCCAGGAGGGGCGCGTATTCCTTGCGGGTGACGCCGCGCATTTGATGCCGCCCACCGGCGGCTTCGGCGGCAACACCGGCATCCACGATGCACACAATATCGCGTGGAAGCTCGCGTACGTCCTGAGGGGGGTCGCCGGGCCGGAATTGCTCGATACGTATGATCTCGAGCGCGGGCCCGCGGGAAAGTTCACCGTCGAACAGGCATACTCGCGCTACGTCACGCGCACTGCGCCTTATCTTGGCGCCAAGGATTTTCAGCCGGTCGCGCACGATTTCAACATCGAGACCGGCTATCTCTACAACTCGCCCGCGGTCCTTCTCGAAGAAAAGCCGGAGAAGAGCCACGACGATCCGCGCACGACGTTGGGCAAGCCCGGCTCGCGTGCGCCGCATCTGTGGCTTGAAAAGCGTGTTTCCAGCATCGACCTGTTCGACAGGTCGTATGTGCTGCTTACTGGCCCGAAGGGAGAAGCGTGGTGCGAGGCCGCCCGTACGGCCGGAAGGAAGTTCAATGGATTGCCGCTCGAAGCGTACTGCGTCGGCTCGGAGGAACTGCGGGACGTCGACGGTAATTTCGTGCAGGCATACGGCATCACGCCTTCGGGTGCCGTTCTTGTGCGCCCGGATGGCTTTGTCGCTTGGCGCGCGAAATCGCTCGAGGAAAATCCGGAACGGGTTCTGACGAAGCAGCTTGCTGTCCTGTTGTCTCAGCCGGTTCCGACCGAGCCGGTTACGGCTCCGCGCGATGAGCCCCTCGCCACGCCGCCCAGGCCGCCCGCGCCGCAGGGACCGGCCGAAGTATTTACGCTCTGGAGTAACTGGGCCTCCGCGCCGGTCGCGCTAACTGGCGAGACGAAATCGAACGTGGTGCAGCTCGATCAGGTTGCCGAGCGCCCAAAAACAGCGCGCATGAAACTGTTCATGAACCCGGTCTCCATGACGAGCCGACCAGTTCGTCTGTTCATCGCGGAAAACGGCATCAACGTCGACGAACAGGTGGTCGATTTGGCGAAGGGCGAGCACGTGCAGGCCGCCTACACGGCAATCAATCCTAGTCAGCTCGTACCGGTGCTCGAGGATGGCGACCTGCGCCTAACTGAAAGCTCGGCTATTCTGAAGTATCTCGCGGAGAAATACGGTTCGCCGGCCTATCCGGCCGACCTGAAGAAACGGGCCAAGGTCGACGAGATGATGGATTGGCTCAACACCCAGTTCTATCGTGACTGGGCCTATAACCTCTGCTACCCGCAGGTGTTTCCCAACCACAAGCGGCGCAGCGACGAGGCGCACGCCGGCGCGATCCACTGGGGCAAGGAAAAGTCCCAGAAGTGGATGTCGATCCTCAACGATCACTGGATCGGCAAGAACCAGTATCTCGTCGGCAACGAGATCACGATCGCTGACTATTTCGGCTCCGGTCTCGTGACGCTCGGCGAGGTGATCCAGACCGACTTCCGCAAGTATCCCAACGTCGCGCGCTGGCTCGATAACATGAAAAGGTTGAAGAGCTGGCGTCAGATCAATGAAGTGTTCGACGGGCTCGTCAGTTCGACCAAGGGCAAGAAGTTCGAGACCGTGTAGCCGCAATTTCGACGGCATTCTGCTAAGTTTCTTCACCTGACGGGCGGGTGAAGGAACCCTACTCATGCAGCGAACGGACACGATCCGTCTCTCGGATCGGCTAGACGCCGTGCTCGACTGGCTTAGCGCAAGCAACGCGCGGGCTGTGCTCACGTTGTTCGTTGTCGCCTGGGTCGCGCTCCTTCCCGGATTTGCATCGCTGCCGCCGACAAATCGCGACGAGAGCCGCTTCGCCCAACCCGCGAAGCAGATGATCGAGAGCGGCGAATACTTCGACGTCCGGCTCCAGGAGAGGGCGCGCTACGGCACGCCGATCGGCATCTACTGGCTGCAGGCCGGAACCGTGCAGATCGCGGAGGCGGTCGGCTTTCAGAACGCGCGCCATCGGATGGTGTTTTACCGCGTGCCATCGTTGCTCGCGGCGATCGGATCGGTACTGCTCACCTACTGGGTCGCACTCGCATTTCTTCGTCGGCGCTATGCGCTCCTTGCCGGGGCGGCGCTCGCAGCGTCGGTTCTGCTCGGCGTCGTCGCGCGACTCGCTACGATCGATGCGACTCTTTTGCTCGCCGCGGTCGCGGCATATGGAGCGCTCGCACACACCTATCTTTCGCGCGGCGCACCCGGCGCGTCGTCGCTCGCGGAATGGCGAAACCCGGCGATCTTCTGGACCGCGATCGCCGCTTCGATCTTTCTGAAAGGCCCGATCGTTCCCCTGCTGGTCGTGCTGACGGTCGTTGCGCTGCTCGTCGTCGACCGTTCCGCGGCCTGGCTCATTCGCCTGAAACCCATCTATGGCGTCGCGTGGGCTGCACTGTTGATCGTCCCTATCATCGTCGCAGCGGAGTTGCGGAGTGGCGGTTTTTTTCAGAGAACGATGGGCGGCGATTTGCTCGCACCGCTCACCGACGGGCGCTGGTGGCCGCCCGGGTATTTCTGGCTGCTGTTTTGGGTCTGCTTCTGGCCGGCAGCGGCACTGGCGCCAATGACGTCAGCGTACGCTTGGACGAAACGGCATGAGCGCGACGTCCGCTTCCTGATTGCGTGGATCGTCCCCGGTTGGTTGATGTTCGAACTCGTGCCGACGAAGCTTCCGCATTCTGTTCTTCCACTCTATCCCGGCATCGCGATTTTAATCGCACTTGCTCTCGAACGCAGAGCCGCGCTCGACAACTGGACGCGCGCGACTGCGGCGTTGTGGCCCGTTCTCGCGATCGCATTGTGCATCGGCATCGCCGTGGTGGCGGCGATGTTCGAGGGCCGCTTCGGCCGTGCGTTTTGGCCGTTCGCGCTGATTGGCATCGTGCTCGCGGCGCTTGCGTGGTCGCGCCTGATAAGCGAAACGGCCGAGCGAGGGCTGTCGCTCGCGCTGATCGCGGCGATTGCGACCGCGTTTGCCAGCTACACCGTGCTGCCCAGGATCGACGGATTTGCGATTGCGCCACGCCTTGTCGCAACCGCGAAACGGGCTCCCTGTGCCGATCCCGCCCTCGCGACGGCCGGCTTCGACGAGCCGAGCCTGATTTTTCTCGGGGGAACCGCGACGCTAAGAACGGACGGGGGAGGAGCCGCGAACTTCCTTCTCGAAGGCGGCTGCCGGGTCGCGTTCGTGGAAAGGCAGCAGCAACGGGCTTTTGCCGACCGCGCCGCGTCTGTCGGTCTCACAACCGTGCGGATCGCCCAGGTGCAGGGCTTCGACTACAGCAATTGGCGCCGAGTTCTCTTTCATCGTGCTGATGCCCAAGGAAGGCGGCTAATTCGAGTGCTTGCCGGCCTTGTTGGGAGCGCGCTAATACCCCGCGCCTTCGGACCGGTACGCCGGGCCGCGGATGTTTGAGGGGTAGCCGTGTCGAAATCCACCGGGGAAGGCCAGCCGGCCGTATCTGTTGTCGTCCCGGTGCACAATGAGGCCGGGAACATCGCTGGCCTGGTCGACGAGATTGGCGCGGCGTTCAAGAGCCGCGAACCATTCGAAGCGATCTTCGTCAATGATGGCTCGACGGACGAGACCGAGGCGACGCTGCGAACCCTTGCCGCCACGCGTCCGTGGCTGCGCCAGATGAAGCACGCAGAAAGCTGCGGTCAATCAGCAGCGATCCGTACCGGCGTGCTGAGCGCGCGGGCGCCGATCGTCGTGACGATGGATGGCGATGGGCAGAACGATCCGGCGTTCGTTCCGCAGTTGCTCCATGCGTTGATGAATGCAGGACCTGAGGTCGGATTGGTGCAGGGCCAGCGCGATCGCCGCCGTGGCGCGTTCAAGCGCTTTCAGTCCTCGATCGCCAACGGCGTTCGCTCGGCTGTGCTTCGCGACGGGACGCGCGATACTGGATGCGGACTCAAGGCATTTCGGCGCGACGTATTTCTGTCGTTGCCATATTTCGACGCGCTACATCGCTTCACGCCGGCGCTGATCCGCCGCGAGGGGCTTTCCATCAAATACGTGAACGTGCTCGATCGGCCGCGCGGTCACGGTCGCAGCCACTATGGAATGTGGGGCCGGCTGTGGATCGGTATCGTCGATCTCGCCGGCGTGTTCTGGTTGATCCGGCGGCGGCGCCGCGTGCCGGAAGTATCGGAGGTTCGAGGCGATGCTCGTTGATCTGACCCGCGCAATCGGCGACTACCTGCATCAGGTTTTCGTCGCGCAGCTCGACTGGTGGGTCGCGCTCGGCTTTGTCGCCCAGCTTCTGTTCACCGCGCGCTTTCTCGTGCAGTGGATCGAGAGCGAGCGGAAAAACAAGATGGTGATCCCTATCGCATTCTGGTTCTTCTCGATCGGCGGCGGGATATTGCTATTGGTTTACGCGCTTCAGCGGCGCGACCCGGTGTTCATCGCTGGCCAAGCGTTCGGCGTTTTCGTTTATGCGCGCAATCTTTATTTCGAGCTGCGCGACCGGCGTCCGGCGACGGCCGCGCAGTAGTTATTCGGCGAGGCGCTTCAGGCCGTTTTCCAGATCGGCGATCAAGTCGTCGGGATCTTCCAGTCCCACATGCAGACGCACCCCTGGTCCGCCGGGGTTCCATCGCGTCGCTGTACGGGCTTTCGTGCAGTCGAATGGGATGATCAGGCTTTCAAAGCCGCCCCAGGACGCCCCGAGTCCGAACAGCTCGAGTTCTTCGATGAATGCGTTGACGGTGGACTGTGGCCGTGAATTGAGGATCACGCTGAATAGACCGCTTGCTCCCTGAAAATCACGCTTCCAGATCGCGTGTTGCGGATGCGATTCAAGCGCCGGATGCAGGACACGCAGGACTTCCGCCCGACCTGCGAGCCATCGCGCCACCTTCAATCCGGATTCCATATGCCTTTCGAGTCGCACTGCGAGCGTCCGCAGTCCACGCAGCATGAGAAAAACATCCTCCGGTCCCGGGTTGATGCCTAGCGTCCCGACCGCTCCGTGCACCTGAGGCCATAGCTCCGCGGTCGCGGAGATGGTGCCTAGATTGGCGTCGGCATGGCCGCCGAGATACTTCGTTCCCGCTTGGATGGAGATGTCGATCCCGTGGTCGTGGGGCCGGAAATAGATCGGGGTTGCCCAGGTGTTGTCGATGAGCGTGACCATGCGCCGGGCTTTCGCCGCCGCGACGATGGCAGGCACGTCCTGAACCTCGAAACTCAGCGAACTCGGAGACTCGAGAAAGACGGCGCGCGTGTTCTTGCGAAACTGCTCGCTGATCGCGCCGCCGATCAGCGGATCGTAGTACTGCACCTCGACCCCCGACTGCGCGAGCAGCGTGTCGCAAAAGTGCCGGTTCGGGCCGTAGACGCCGTCCGAAACGAGGACATGATCCCCGGCGCGCGTGACCGCGATCAGCGCCGCCGTAATGGCCGAGAGGCCGGATGACGTGAGTGCGGTGTCGGCGCCGCCCTCCAAACTCGTGATCGCGTTCGCGAGCGCCTCGGTGGTCGGAGTGCCGCGGCGGCCGTACACGAAGCGCGCGGACTTGCTGAGAAACTGCTCGACGGTCGGGGCGAGGACGGTGGAACCGCGGTAGATCGGCGTGTTTACGAAACCGTGCTGCTCGGCTGGGTTGCGGCCGGCCAGAACGACTTCAGTTGCCGGCCGGCGGCTGCGCGTGCGCCCGTCGTCTTTATTCTTCGCCATTCGCCCCTCCAGCCGCGTCGCGCTTGGCGATTAGGCGCCCCTCGCTCAAACCGTCAAGACAGGTCCGCCCCAAGCACTTGACCGGTCATGGCCTTTGGCCTGTGATAACGTGCGGTATGCCGGAGAGAAGGGGATTTGTTCGATGAAGCGGGTGTTGTGTGCGCTGTTCGTGCTCGCGGGTTTCAGCGCTCCCATGTACTCGGTCGAGGCGGCTGTTCTCGATCAGGTGAAGAGCAAGGGTTTCGTACAGTGCGGCGTGAGCCAGGGTCTGCCGGGGTTCTCCAACCCCGACGACAAGGGCAACTGGACCGGCCTTGACGTCGATGTCTGCCGCGCGATAGCGGCCGCGATCTTCGACGACCCAACCAAGGTGCGTTACACCCCGCTCACCGCGAAGGACCGCTTCACCGCGTTGCAATCCGGCGAAATCGACGTGTTGTCCCGCAACACGACCTGGACGAGTTCGCGCGACACCTCGCTCGGGCTGAATTTCACGGGCGTGAACTATTACGACGGACAGGGCTTCCTCGTGCGCAAGGACAAGAAAGTGTCGTCCGCGCTCGAGCTCTCCGGGGCGTCAGTCTGCACGCAAACCGGCACCACCACGGAACTCAACGTCGCCGACTTCTTCCGCTCCCGCAACATGAAGTACGAAGTCGTCGCGTTCTCAACCGCCGACGAAACCGTCAAGGCTTATGAGGCGGGCCGCTGCGATGTATTCACGAGCGACGTCTCCCAGCTCTATGCGATGCGCCTGAAGCTCGCAAATACCGCGGACCACGTGGTGCTTCCCGAGATTATCTCGAAGGAGCCGCTCGGCCCGGTCGTGCGCCATGGCGACGACCAGTGGTTCGATATCGTGAAGTGGGTTCTCTACGGGATGCTGAGCGCCGAAGAGCTTGGCGTTGTCAGCAAGAACGTCGACGAGATGGCAAAGTCGAATAACCCGGAGATCAAGCGCCTGCTTGGCACGGAAGGAAACTTCGGCGAGCAGCTTGGTCTGACGAAGGATTGGGTCGGTCGGATCGTCAAGCACGTCGGCAACTACGGCGAGTCCTTCGACCGCAACGTCGGCCCCGGCTCCAAGCTCGGCATCGAGCGCGGTCTGAACCGGCTTTGGAGCAAGGGCGGCATCCAATACGCGCCGCCGATCCGCTGAGGCACGCACACCGGGCGGCCCGAAGACGATGAAGGAAATGGGCGGGAGCCACGGCTCCCGCCGCTGCCTGCGCTTCATCGTGCGTGAGGATACGGGCGCGGGTATGGAATGAACAGGATCGCTGATAGCGCTCCGCCGCGGACCGCCCGATCGATCGCAACCGATCCGCGCTTCCGCTCAATAGTCATTCAGTTTCTATTGCTCGTTGTCGTCATCTGGCTTGGTTGGACATTCTATCGTAATGCGCAGTCGAATCTCGCGGCGCAGAACATCGCCTCGGGTTTCGGTTTCCTCGAGCAGACCGCGGGCTTCGGCATCAGCCAGACGCTGATTCCGTATGCTGAGAGTTCGAGTTACGGGCGGGCGTTCCTCGTCGGGCTCGTGAACACGCTGTTGGTGGCGGGGCTCGGAATATTTTTCGCGACGATCATCGGCTTCACGGTCGGCATTGCGCGGCTGTCCTCGAACGTCCTGCTTTCCCGGCTCGCTGGAGCCTACGTCGAGCTGATGCGCAATCTGCCGCTCCTGTTTCAGATTCTGTTTTGGTACCTCGCCGTGCTCGGCGCGTTGCCGGGACCGAGACAAAGCGAGCCGCTGTTCGGCGCAATCTCTCTCAATAACCGCGGGCTGCTCATGCCGCGTATCCTGTTCGAGCCCGGAAGCGGGATCGTGATGGGCGCGCTGTTGGTTGGCGTTGCTGGGGCCCTGTTTCTGCGCGTCTGGGGTCGCCGCCGCCTGCTTGCGACGGGTCAGCGGCTGCGCTCCGGGCTATACGGAATCCTCCTGATCGTGGGGCTGCCGCTGCTTGCCGCGGCCGCGACGGGAATGCCGTTCTCGCTCGAAGTGCCGGAGTTGCGGGGCTTCAACTTTGTCGGCGGCGTGCGGGTGATACCGGAGCTCTTGGCGCTCCTCTTCGCGCTCTCTACGTACACGGGCGCATTTATCTCCGAGGTCGTGCGGGCCGGCATTCTGTCGGTGCCCCGCGGCCAGACCGAGGCGGCCCGTTCGCTCGGGCTGTCTCGCGGTTTGACGTTGCGCTTGGTCGTGGCGCCGCAGGCGATGCGACTCATCGTGCCGCCGCTAACCAATCAGTATTTGAATCTGACCAAGAACTCCTCGCTCGCCGCGGCGATCGGTTACCCGGATTTCTTCTACGTCTTCGCGGGGACGACGCTCAATCAGACCGGGCAGGCGATCGAAATCATTGCGGTGACCATGGCGGTGTATCTGACGATCTCGCTCATCACTGCGGCCCTTATGAACTGGTACAACCGCGCGCTTGCGCTGCGGGGCGGATGATCGATGGCCACGCGCACCTTTGTTCGCACCGAGTTCGCGCCGACCGAGTTGCCGCCGCTCGCGATAACGTCGGCACTCGGCACGCTCGGCCGTAGTCTGTTCGCCTCGCCGCTCAATCTGGCACTGACGGTCGTCAGCGCGGCGGTGATTGGCCTCGTTCTCCCGCCGCTGATCCGCTTCCTGATTCTGGATGCGGTTTGGGAGGGGACAAGCCGGGAAGATTGCCTCGGCATCAGCGGAGCATGTTGGCCGTTCATCCGGGCGAAGTTCGGCCAGTTCATCTACGGGTTCTATCCGATCGCCGAACGCTGGCGCCCAAACGTCGTGTTTGCCCTGGGTGCGATCCTGCTCGCGCCGCTTCTCGTTCTGTCGGCGCCGTTCAAGCGGATAAATGCGCTTTTATTTTTCGGGGCGTATCCGCTGATCGCGTTCGTGCTCCTCACCGGCGGCAATCTCGAGATGCGCGCCTTCCTGCTCGGGCACATCTTCGATTGGAACGTACTGATCGGCGTCGGCGGAGAAGCCGGATTGCGCTGGAGCTTCTGGAGCGACTTCGTGGTAAGCGCCGCGCTCATCACGGGAATCGTCGCGATTGGCGCGAGACTATTCAGCGCGCGCGTGCGATCGGCTGTCGTTGCCACGCTCCTCGTGCTCGCGGCACTTGCCGTGATTTTGCTCGCCGTCGATCTCGATTTCGGTCTGGAGCGGGTGCAAACGCGCCTGTGGGGCGGATTCCTCGTGACGCTGATCGTCGCCGTTACGGGAATTGTATTTTCTCTCCCAATCGGGATTCTCCTCGCACTTGGCCGCCGGTCGAACATGCCGATCGTGCGTGCTCTCTCGATCATCTTCATCGAGTTCTGGCGCGGCGTGCCGTTGATTACCGTGCTGTTCTTCGCCGCCTATATGTTGCCGCTGTTTCTGCCGCGGAACTTCACTTTCGATACGTTATTGCGCGCGCTGATCGGGGTGTCGCTGTTCTCCGGTGCCTACATGGCCGAAATCATTCGCGGCGGCCTGCAGTCGATCCCGCGCGGCCAGTACGAAGCGGCTTCCGCTCTCGGCTTGGGCTATTGGCGCACGATGGGACTCGTCGTTCTGCCGCAGGCGCTGGTTCTCGTGATCCCTGGAATTGTCAATAATTTCATAGCGTTATTCAAGGATACGACGCTGGTCCTCATCATCGCGATCTTCGATTTACTTGGCCAGCTGCGCGCGGCCTTCTCCGATCCGAACTGGGCGACGCCTGTGACGCTCTACACGGGCTTCGCCTTCGCCGGGATCATTTATTTCGTCTGCTGTTTCGCCATGTCGCGCTATGCGCTGTTCGTCGAGCGCCGCGTCGCCGTACCCGGACGCTGAAGAGGATCGGATGAACGACGCCGGCGCCAACAGTTCGATCGCGGTCGAGATGACCGGCGTGCACAAATGGTTCGGCCAGTTCCATGTACTCAAGGACATCAGTCTCAATGTCATGCGCGGCGAGCGTATCGTGGTGTGCGGGCCATCGGGCTCCGGCAAGTCCACGTTGATCCGCTGCATCAACGGACTCGAGGCGCATCAGCGCGGACGCGTCGTCGTGAACGGCATCGAGCTGACCTCGGACGTACGGGCGACCGAAGGCGTGCGCCGTGAGGTGGGCATGGTGTTCCAGCAGTTCAATCTGTTTCCGCACCTCACGGCGCTCGAGAATTGCACGCTTGCGCCGATCTGGGTGCGCGGGTTGCCGAAGCGCGAGGCTGACGAGATTGCTATGCACTATCTAAACCGCGTTCGCATTCCCGAACAGGCACACAAGTACCCGGCTCAGCTCTCCGGCGGGCAGCAGCAGCGTGTCGCGATCGCGCGTGCTCTCTGCATGAACCCAAAGGTCATGCTGTTCGATGAGCCGACCTCGGCGCTCGATCCCGAGATGATCAAGGAAGTGCTCGACGCCATGGTGGAGCTTGCGAAAAGCGGGATGACCATGATCGTCGTCAGCCACGAAATGGGTTTCGCGCGCGAAGTCGCAAACCAGATGGTTTTTATGGATGGCGGCCAGATCATCGAGATGAACGATCCGCAAGAATTTTTCGCTCGCCCGCAGCACGACAGGACGAAGCTGTTCCTCAGCCAGATCTTGCGCTGATAGCGGTTGCTATCGCTCGATGGGCCCGCAGGCCTTCTTCCACGCGTCCATCCCGCCCTGAAGGTGCGCGGCCGACGTGAGACCCACCTCCTGCGCCGCACGCACGGCCATCGCCGAGCGTTCACCGAACGCGCAATAGAACAGGATCCGCTTTTCGCCCTTGCTGGCGAGACGATGCAACAGGCCGCCCGGCTGGATGTTGGCGGAGAGGTCGGGGTAAGGCGCGTGCAGCGAGCCGGGGATCGTTCCGTGCTTCTCCCGCTCGCTCCGTTCGCGCAGGTCGATGAATTCCACGTCGTCCCGGCCGATAAGCTTCGTCGCTTGCTCCGCGTTGAGCGCCCAGCCGCGTTTCGCGACCTCTTCTTGATGCAGCCCGACCCGCATGTTCGCGGGGATCACGACGTCCATGAGCTTCGGGTTCGGAAGCTTCAGGTTGTTCATCACCTCGACGTATTCGTCGATCGACTGCACCTGCAGACGCGGGTTGTAGCGTTTCTCCTCGCCGATCGTTGAAACCGTGTCGCCCTTGTAGTCGTGCGCGGGAAACAGAAGTGTCTGCTCGGGAAGCTTCAGGAGCTTGTTGAAGATCGAGTCGTATTGTGCCCGAGGGTCGCCGTTCTGGAAGTCGGTGCGCCCCGTGCCGCGAATGAGCAGCGTGTCGCCAGTGAAAACACGATCGCCCATGAGGTAGCTGTAGGAATTGTCCGTGTGGCCCGGCGTGTAGAGCACGTCGAGCGAGACGCCCTCGACCGTAAGCGTGTCGCCTTCGGTGACGCGCATCGAGACGACGTCCGCGCGCGTCTGTTCGCCCATGACGGTGATGCACTGTGTGCGGTCGCGCAAGGCACCGAGCCCCGTCACGTGATCCGCGTGCATGTGCGTGTCGACGGCCTTCACGAGCCGCAGGTCGAGCTCCTTGATGAGCTGAAGATAGCGATCGACCTTCTCGATCACCGGATCGATGATCAGCGCCTCGCCGCCGCGCCGGCTGGCGAGGAGGTAGGTGTACGTGCCGGATACCTGGTCGAACAGCTGCCGAAAAATCATGAGGTCCACATTCTACCAGATTCTGGACTTCGCGGTGGCATCTCTGCCGCGCCGCAGCGAACACATCCAATGCAAAAATTTTCTGAAATTCGATGCCGTCTCCGCATACGTCGCGGAGGGCGGTTTCAGCCTGTCGCAGCGGGCTTGTCGGCGCGGGACCCCCAGTCCGCCCACGACCCGTCATAGAGGGCCTGCGGCGGCTTTCCGATCTCTTCCAGCGCGAGCCAGAGAATCGCGGCCGATACGCCGGAACCGCAACTCGTGATGATCGGCTTGTCGGGGTCGACGCCGCCGGCAGCAAGAGCCGCACGGATTTTCTCGGGTGATGCCAGCTTGCCGTCAGCCACGATCTCCGTCGATGGCACGTTGTGACTCCCGGGCATTCGCCCCGGACGCACGCCCGGCCGCGGCTCTGGGGCTTCGCCGCGAAAGCGCGCGGCTGACCGGACGTCGACGACTTGCGCGCCGCCGGAGGAGAGCGCCTGCTCGACACGATCAAGATCCGCAACGAGCTTTTCGTTGAACTTCGGCGTGAACTTGGCGGGCTCCCGGCTCGCCATACCCGCTTCCGTCGGACGGCCTTCGGCGTGCCACTTGGGAAAGCCGCCTTCGAGGAGGCTGACGTTGTTCGCGCCGAACACGCGAAATGTCCACCACACGCGCGGGGCGGAGAAGAGTCCGGCGCCGTCATAGACGACGATTTTCGCCCCGTCGCCGACGCCGAGGCGCCGCATATGCAGCGCGAACGCCTCGGGCGGGGGAAGCATGTGCGGAAGACCGGCCCCGTGATCGGAAATCTCGTCGATGTCGAAGTAGACCGCGCCGGGAATGTGCGCCGCCTGATACTCCTTGAACCCGTCGCGGTTCATCGCGGGCAAGTACCAAGAGCCGTCGACGACGACGAGGTCGCGGTCGCTCAGGTGCTCGGCGAGCCAGTCGGTGGTGACGAAATTATTCGGGGCGCCGCTCGACATGCGAACAAGATCGGATAGCCGCCGCGAAATCGCAAGCCGTCTAGTTCGCCTTGCAACGCCTATTGGTCAAGGCGGTGATCGGGGCTTGCTCGCGGGGATACCGCTGGCTGGCGGGATGGGAGCTAGGAGAAAGTCGTGCGCGCGGTCAACCTGGGCCGTCAGACGCGGACGTCCGGGACGCTGACCTTACGTTCGAGCCAATCCGGTGCGGGCAGCTTCTTCGAGCGCAGGAATTCCGGATTAAAGAGCTTTGACTGATAGCGAGTGCCGTAGTCGGCGAGGATCGTCACGATCGTATGGCCGCGGCCGAGTTCCTTCGCGAGCCGGATCGCCCCCGCGACGTTCACCCCGGTGGAGCCGCCCATGCACAGCCCTTCGTGCTGCAGCATATCGAAAACGGCCTGCACCGCTTCATCGTCGGGGATCAGATAAGGCTTCTCGACCTTGAGCCCGTCGATGATCGGGGTTACCCGGCCGAGCCCGATGCCTTCGGTAATAGAGTCTCCCGTCGACGCTTTTGCCTCTCCGGTCTTGAACAGATTGTACATCGCCGCGCCGGGCGGATCGGCTACGCCGATCACGATGTCCTTCTTCTGCTCGCGCAGAAAAGCGGAAACCCCGGCGAGCGTGCCGCCGGTGCCGACCGAGCAGATGAACGCATCGACCTTGCCTTCGGTCTGCTCCCAGATTTCCGGCCCGGTCGAAAGATAATGGGCTTTGCGGTTGTCGAGGTTGTTCCACTGGTCCGCGAACAGCACGCCGTTCTTCTCGGTCTTGCGCAGTTCATCGGCGAGGCGGCGGCCGATGTGCTGGTAGTTGTTCTTGTTCGCATATGGCACTGCGGGCACTTCAACGAGGGAAGCGCCCGCGAGCCGGAGCATGTCTTTCTTTTCCTGGCTCTGCGTCTCCGGAATGATGATGAGCGTTCGGTAGCCGCGCGCGTTGGCGACGAGGGCGAGGCCGATGCCGGTGTTGCCGGCCGTCGCTTCCACGACCAATCCACCCGGGCGCAGGTCCCCGCGCTTTTCCGCCTCGAGGATCATTTGCCGGGCCGGACGGTCCTTCACCGACTGGCCGGGATTCATGAACTCGGCCTTGCCGAGGATGTTGCATCCGGTCGCCTGTGATGCGCGCCAAAGTTGGATCAGCGGCGTATGGCCGATCGCCTCGACCACGTCTTTGCGAGTGTCCATGAAATTTACACAAGAGGATTGGTGATTTGAAAAATCAACATAGAGGAGGCATATGGGTGGTGCAACGCCACCATGCCTGTCCGTCGGGCGAATGCCTGAAAGTCGGCGGCTAGAAGAACATCGTTCCACGAGCACTCCGACCGATCCGCACGCCCGAGAATCCAAATGACTCAGACGAAGTCCCGTGTCCCCGCCAGCCGGAGATACGGCTGCGTATGCGTACCGCACCATGGGCAGGCGGCTTATCTTGGTAAGCTGCTTCTGCTATCGCAAAGCCAATGAACAAGCCGATTATCGGTGAGGCGGGTGTCAGCGGGCATCTCGAGCGCTCCTTGCGCTCGGGCCGCTTCGTCATGACCGCCGAAGTGACGCCTCCCGTATCGTCCAGCCGCGATGAACTGCTGGCCAAAGCCGTGCCGTTGCGCGGTCTCGCTGACGCGGTGAACGTCACCGACGGAGCTGGGGCGCGGGCGCATCTGGGATCGCTCACCTCGGCGCTGATGCTTCAGGAAAGCGGGATCGAGCCAATCGTCCAGTTCACCTGCCGGGATCGAAATCGTATCGCTCTCCAGAGCGATCTGCTCTCGGTCGCTGCGCTCAACATCCGCAATATTCTTGTCCTGCGCGGCGACGATCCGAAGCAGGGCGACCAGCCCGATGCCAAACCGGTGTTCGATCTGGAGTTCGAGGACTCTCCTGGAAACGGCGGTTTCCATTCGCGACCGCGGAATGCTCCCGCATGGGCGGAAGGTGGGCGGCAAGGCCCATTATTTTCTTGGCGCAGCGGAAGCGCCCGTCGATCCCAAGCCGGATTGGAAGCCTTCCGGTTTGCAGGCGAAGATCGCCTCCGGTGCACAGTTCGCGCAGACGCAATTTTGCATGGATGTCGGCGTTGTTGAACGCTACACGCGCCGGTTGGCTGAATCGGGAATTCCCGACGACTTCTATCTTTTGATCGGCATCGCGCCGCTGCGCTCTGCGAAATCGGCCCGCTGGATGAAGCACAATCTGTTCGGCACGATTATTCCCGACGAGATGATCGACCGAATGGAAAAGGCGAGCGACCCCATGAAGGAGGGGCGCAAGATCGCCATCGAGCTGATGGAAGCCTTCGTGGGAATGCCCGGCGTGGCCGGCGTCCACATTATGGCGCCGAACCACGAGGAAGCGATCCCCGAAGTAATCTCCACCTTTGGTAGACGCCAACGCGCGACGCGCGGCCGTACGTCGGAGCCTTCGCCCGCCCCCGTCGGCCACTTCAGCTATCTCGGCTAGGCAAGGGTAGCCAATGCCGGGGCAGGAGAGCTTCGAAACCGTCGCAGGTTGCAAGATCCGCATGCTGCGCGGCGGCAAAGGCGCGCCGCTGCTGTATCTGCACGGCGCGGGCGGTGGCGGCATCTGGCTCCCTTTCATGGAGAAGCTCGCGGAAAAGTTCGAGGTGCTCGCGCCGGAGCATCCCGGCTACGGAAACTCCGACACGCCGGAGTGGCTCGACAACGTCGGCGACCTCGCGTTTTTCTATCTCGACTTCATCAAGCAGTTCGGATTGAAGCAGCTGACGCTGGTTGGCAGCTCGCTCGGCGGCTGGACCGCCGCCGAGATTGCGGTTCGCTCGTGCCAGGATCTCAGCGCGCTCGTTCTTTCATGTCCCGCCGGGATTCACGTGAAGGGCGTCTCCAAGGGGGATTTGTTCCTCTGGTCGCCGGAAGACACCATTCGCAACATGTATGTCGATCAGAAAATCGCCGAGCAGTTGCTCGCCGTGCCGATGACGGACGAGCAACGCATGACGATCGCGAAGAATCGGTTGACGACGGCAAAGCTCGGCTGGCAACCGCGGCTTTACAATCCGCACCTGTACAAGTGGCTGCACCGTATTTCCGTGCCGACGCTGATCCTCTGGGGCGATCACGACAGGATCATCCCCGCGCCCTACGGCCCGGCCTACCAGAAGCTCATTCCCGGCTCGAAGCTCGTGGTGTTCGACAAGTGTGGGCACGTTCCGCAGGTAGAGAAGGCGGACGAGTGGGTCGGCCAGATCGCCGCTTTCGCGAAGGAGGCCGCGCGATGAGTTTGAAATTCTTCTTTTTCCACCTGATGCCCTACGCGGCGCTCGATCCCGACTACGACAAGAAATACAACTCCGCCTGGGTGACGCTGCCGAACACCTATTATGACCCCAAGATCGGCCACGAGCTCTACAATCGGTACCTCGATGAAATCGAGTACGCCGACGAGCTCGGCTGGGACGGCGTCTGCGTCAATGAGCATCACCAGAACGCGTACGGCCTGATGCCCATCCCCGGCGTTATGGCCGGCGCGCTCTCACGACGGACGAAGAACGGCAAGATCGCCGTCCTCGGCCGTGCGTTACCGCTCCTGAACAATCCGCTCGTCGTCGCGGAGGAATTCGCGATGCTCGACAACATCACCGGCGGCCGTCTGATTGCAGGCTTCGTGCGCGGCATCGGCGCCGAGTATCATTCCTGGGGCGCGAACCCGGCGGAATCGCATGACCGCTTCCACGAAGCGCACGATCTGATTGTGCAGGCTTGGACGCAGCCCGGTCCGACCAAGTTCGAGGGCAAGTACTATCACTTCGAGTACGTGAACTGCTGGCCGCGGCCCTATCAGCAGCCGCACCCGCCGATCTGGATTCCCTCGCAGGGCAGCCGCGAAACGATCGAATGGGCCTCGCATCCCGATCGCAAATACACGTACCTCCAGACGTTCAGCCCGGTGTCCGCGCTCGCGCGCTTCGTGCAGATGTATCACGAGGCCGCGGCGAAGCACGGCTATCAGGCTACGAACGAGCAAATCGGCTGGTCGATGCCGGCCTACGCCGCCGAAACGGATGCGATCGCGCGTCGCGAAGCAAAGCCGCACATCGAGTTCTTCCTGAACAAGCTTTTGCGCATGCCCCCGGAAATGCTGCTGCCGCCGGGATACATCTCCCTCGCATCCATGAAGGGGATCCTCGCCGCCAAACGCGGTATTTCCGCCGGCGCACGCACGATCGACGAGGTAATCGAGCAGGGCATCTTCCTCTGCGGAAGCGCGAAGACGGTTTGCGAGCGGTTGGAAAAATATCGCGAGGAAATTGGCTTTGGTTACGTTCTGCCGCAGATGCAGTTCGGAACGTTGCCGCACGAGCTTGTGACCAAGAGCACGCAGATCTTCGCGAAGGAGATCATTCCGTATTTTCGTAAGGGTGCGTCGACGAACGCCACGCGAGTTACCGCGGCCGAATGACGGGCGCTAGCGCGGCTCGATGAAGCCGAGTTGCTTGGAAAGGTCCGCCGCCGCAGCCGACAACGATCCACGTACGTGCGCGTCCGATTTCGCGTTCATTCCCTCGAAGCGGCCAACGGCGCAAATCACCGCGACCACCTCGCCGCGATAGTCGAACACCGGCGCAGCCATGGCGTCGAGTCCCGGCATCATCGCGCTGTAGGTCACGCAGACCCGATTGTCGCGGATCTCCGACAGAATTTTCGCGAGTTGCATTTCCGAGGGAGGCCTCGTAACCGACTTCGGCGGTAACCGGCGCTCAGCGGCTACGAGGCGGTTCGTGACGGCCTGGGGCAGGAATGCAAGAAAGACTTGGCCGATCGCGGTCGTCGTCAGCGGCAGCACCGTGCCGATGCGCACGTTCATGGTGACGACGCGGTCGCTCTCCTCCATCGCGATGACCGTGGCGCCGGTCTCGCCCCAGATCGCGGCGGTAACCGTCTCGTTGATACGGTCGCGCAGTCGCGGCAGCGCTTCGACGAGCTGGCGCACCGGACTCATGCGGCCAAGTCCGACGAGGCCGATGGTCACAGCCGCGGGGCCGATGCGGTACTCCCCGCTATCCGGATCTTGCGCGACGAGACCCGCGTTGCGCAGGCTCGCGAGATAACGATGCACCTTCGCGCGCGCCATGCCGGTCGCAGCAGCGATCCGCTTCAGCGGCAGCGCGCCGCCCTCCGCCGCGAGCGCCTTCAGGACGCGCGCCGCGACGGCGACGGACTGAACCATCGCGCGGTCGCGCGCCTCGGCCTGCGGGCGAGGTGAGGGCGGGGAGCCGTTCGTCTCTCCGGTTTCACTAATCGATCGCTCGGCCACGCTTGACGCTCCCGTGTCTCGCATTAGGATACACGTATCGTATCTCGGGACAAGCAAACTGCGCCCGGACGATCGGGTGCCCAAGGAGACGCGATGACAGCGAGCTTGAAGCGCGTGAAAATCGCGCCGAAGGGTATGGGTCTCAACGATTTCGTCGCGAAGCAGGAAGGCTTCTTTGAAGCCGAGGGCCTCGACGTCGACTTCGATTGGAAGATTTTCCGCGGCACGCAATCGAGCTGGAAGGGCATGGAATACTTCCAGCGCCCTCAGGACCGGCCTTACACAGAGAGCAAAGAGGACGTGATCCAGGGCGCCTGCGTTTGGGGGACGATCTGCAACGC
This sequence comes from uncultured Alphaproteobacteria bacterium, assembly GCA_963711595.1. Taxonomy (GTDB): domain Bacteria; phylum Pseudomonadota; class Alphaproteobacteria; order Rhizobiales; family Xanthobacteraceae; genus JAUSIF01. The sequence continues at coordinate 103,687 of CAVQER010000011.1, read as the reverse complement.
GAGCGCGGGAATGGGCCGTGTCGTTGCCGAGGCGTACGGAGACTCACCCTGGGCGATCTATGTCCGGCCGGACTCGAAAATTCGCAAGCCCGAGGATCTCGCCGACGTACCGGTCTCGGTCGGATTGCGCGCCGGCAGCCACTTCAACGTTCCATACCGGCTGGAAAAGTATCTGCCACTCGAACGCATCAAGGTGGTCAACACGGGCGGGTTCGGAGCGCGCCTGAAAGCGCTGCTTGATGGCGAGGTCGAAGCGGCAAGCTTGCTTCCGCCGCAGATCGACATGGCGGATCAGCTGGGGCTTCGCCGTATCATCGCCGATCGTTTCAAGACCTTGTGGTGGTCGCCGGCCAATGCGGCGCCGGACGTGGTGCGCGGCTATCTGAACGCGCTCCAGCGCGCGGAAGAGGCGCTTGAAGCGAACCTGCCGAAATATTTGCCGCTCTGGAAGATTTCCGTGCCGGCGGAGTTCGAGAATCTCCGCCCGTGGGATTTTTCAAGCTTCACGCGGGGCGAAAAGTTCGTGTACGAGCCGCTTCCGCGCGATGAGTTCAATGACACCCTCGCCCAAGTCGAGCGCTGGGGCCTCGACCAGCATTTGCAGGAACGCGACTTCGATCGACTCGTGCAGCCGCTCAACCCGTGAGCCGATCGAGAAGAAAAAAGCCGCGGAGAGGAAATCCTCTCCGCGGCATTGCTTCGTAGGGGTTCTTGGTCAGCGGCGCTGCTGAAATGCGAGCTCCGGATTCAGCATGCAGAAGTCGCTCTGTCCGGTCTTGGAGGCGATGCACTGATCCATCGTCGTGAAACGGCAGAGCAGGGGGTGTGGCCCGGTCGCGTCGCGCACTTCCAGGCAATAGCGCTGATTGGCGGGTACCGCCGTCTGTGCGTTCGCGGCGAGGGCGAAGAAGCAGGTCGCTGCAGTGGCGATGAGCAGGGTCTTCATGCAGGTCTCCAAGTCGTGGCGCGCAGGGCTTAGAACGCCGGGACGCCTCAAATGTTCAACGCACCATCCGTTCCACGCGGATTGGTGTTCTGCGCGGGTGCCTGATCAACTGCAATCAACGTCATCGTTACCGCAGAGCGGGCCAAGGTTTTTGGCCACTCTGGACGCATCCGATAAGGGGAAATGTTGGCTCCGCGGGTAGATGCATGACTGTCGTCCGGATACGTCCGGTTCAGTCGGTTTGGTAGTGGAAACAGCCAATCAAACTAAGTGGGACTGTATCGGACATGGGTAGCCTCCGGGGATAGGTAGCTCATGGCTCGATCGCTCCATCGTCTCAACGAACAATCGGTGCGCAGCGTCAAAGCCGCCGGTTATCACGCCGACGGCGACGGCTTGTTTCGGCCGATGGTGCTGACAACGAGCTCTTCAAAACCATGGATGAAGGTCAGGGACGCTGACGGCCGGCCGCTCGGCTGCTCGATCGGCTTCTCAGGCTTGCGAACTAAGATTTGTCTTGCTCGCCATCTGCCGAGAGAAGATGTTCCAGGAACGATTTATTGGATAATACGTTTGTCTAAATCGACGTTGTGTAAAGCGCGCGTCGAAAATGGGGGCGCTGCTCAGAGCTGCGCCTATGCACTTAAAGGACATCGCCACTTCGCTACGTGCCGCCGTGAACAGGCGGGCGTTGACGCGCAAGCCACTATTCGACGCGATGCAGGGGCCGCCACTCCCGTTTGATACTTCCGGCTTTCGCCATCGGGCCAGCACCTTGATCAGTAAGAGCGCGAACCCCGCACCGAGGGATTTCGGTCGGAAACCTAACTAGCCGGTGATCGCATCCATCGTGCACGGACAAAGATCAACGCGATCAGGCCAAGTAAGAAATGCTATTCTGCTTCGGGAGGTTTAGGACATGTCGAAGACATCCAGCAATCTCCGCAGAAAGGCCGCGCGAGCACTGCGCGAAGTCGCGTCGCCCAGGTGTGACGACGCGATCGCGAAGAGACCTGACGGGGAAGGCTGCCAGCCTCAAGCTCTTAGCGCACAACGAGGAGTGGCTCGGCGGCGATCGGCAGAAATCGAAAGCGCATCGATAGGATATCGCTAGCGCTGTTTCCCCTTTGGCTATTCGACAATCTCGATCGGCTTCTCGGGCTTCCGTCAGGGCTCGAGACCGTGAGGCGAGAACTACTCGGGGACTTTCCGGATCTCCCAGACTTTCTCGATCGCCGAGTCAGAGTAACTGGGCAATGAGACGTTCTGGCCGGCTGCGTTCCGGTCGTGCCAGTGCATCTGCTCTTGATACCGTTGCGCGAAAGCGGCTGTCGCCGAGCTCAAGATGATTGTCGCGAGGACAAGAATTTTGGTGGTCCGGCACATAGCGATCCTCCGTTTCAAATTATTGGCGCACGAGATCCGCCGCTGCGGCCTGTGCGCGATGGTGCGGATATTGCTCCCCGGGGGCGAGATGGGATTTCGGGCCGGGCCGAGCTATCGAAGATCGACCCTATTTCGATCTGAAAGAGTCCGTAGTGAACACCGCGAAGACCCCGCCTCGGAGGGTTCAGCAACGAAGCGGGGTCCTTGGTACGGATGACCGGACAGCCATGCAACGAGGAGAAGTCGGGGCTGCCAACTGCCCGGTGCGTCAACAATAACGGTTGGGCCCCAAGCACGCCTCAGGGGAGACTACCGACCGCTAGAAGGAAAAATCAGTAGACTTAGGGTTCGTCTTTGCGCCTCATCAGGGCGTGGGCTCGTCGTCTCACCCGGTCTTGCGTTTTACTTCTTGGCAGGAGCCTGTTGTTGCTGCGTTGGCGATTTCGTGGCTGTGCCGGTCGTCATCGTGTCGCCGTAGTAGTACCAGGCACCACCGACGACAATAATTACGACGGCGGCGATCAATATGTACCAATTGGTCTGTGACATGAATTGGCCCTTCCCGTTTTCGTCCGGGGTTAGGCTGGGCTCAGTTTGCGGCGATCCGGCGGCAGCAAATCTTCGTAGACAATCCCGCAGCGTTGCTCGCCCAAATTCCTGTGCCGCGGGCCTCGCATCGTGCCCTCTGCATCCCGTGGATGACGGAATCAATGCCGTTCGCTTGACGCTCCCGCTCGCCACCTTTGACGAAGCTGAATGCGCCACGGGGCTGAAAGCGCTGAAAGCGTAACGCAAGGAATGGGACGAGGAACGGGCAACGTGGTGAGACAATCCGCGATGCTGAGGACTTGAGGAATTGGCGGCGTAAAGTCTATCGCGCTAACAGGAAGTCAGCATACGAAGTTAGTCCGTCATTTGCACCGAGATTTGGGTTGTAAACCCCGACTAGCTTGAAACCGCGGTCCGCGAGCAGTGTCATTGTCAAGTCGTATCTCGTTTTGCCTTCGTATAAATCATCGAAGGTCAATTCTGTAATTATCGCGCGAATCCTCGGCAGCATACGTTCTGCCCCTACAAGAACTTGGTGATCGTAGCCCTGGGCGTCGATCTTGAGCACGTCGATTTCGGGAATTGAGTTCTCTGCGCAGTATGAGTTGATGGTGGTGACAGGAACCAACACGTCGCGTTCGACCTTCCCGTAGCCGTCGCTCCCGAGCGGCAGCAGCGAGGTCAGTTCGGATATTTCGTTCTCATTGAGCGTCATCATTCCCGGTTCGGAACCGACCGCGCATTGATTGAGTGTGGCCCGCTCGCCAACAGCTTGTTTCAGGCGCTTGAAGGTTCTCGGGCTCGGCTCAAAGCAGTGAACGTTCGCCTTCGGGAAGCGCCCGAGCATCGCCAGCGTTGATTGGCCGGCATTTGCACCGACATCGAACAGGGTTGGCGCATCCGTCGCTATGTGCAGAGCCGCGTCTGCGAATGGATCTCGGATCTTGTGAACGTCGTATCCGACACGCCAAAACGCCCACTGGATCGCAAACAGCAGTGATCGCCCCATAACCGCCCCCAGTGGCTAGGTCTGCAATCCAAGCAAACGAGAGTTTGAGGGACAAGCGGAGCGGCTAGTGAGAGACAATCACTCAATGATCTCGATCGGCGGCTCCGGCTTCCGCCAGCGGATGAGGCTTTCGCTGACAGCCCTCCGGGCTTCGGCTCGACTGAACTCGAGCAAGTGCGGACGTTGTTTTGCGAGGTGCTGGTAAAACAACATCGCTTCATTTGCGGTGCCCTTTGCACCCGTCTCTGCGGCCCACGTATGCCCCTCGCTGAGAACGGCGCGTCTCGCTTCCTCATTTTTCATAAGGAGAGAGCCCTATGGGTAAGGGCGAATGGGTAGCGCTGAACCAAGGCAAAATTTCCTTGGAATTTCAGCTTGACTGGCTCCGCGGGTAGGATTCGAACCTACGACCGATCGATTAACAGTCGATTGCTCTACCACTGAGCTACCGCGGAACGGGGCGAGCCTGAATTCCCGCCATATAACCGCCGCTTGCGGCCTTGCCAAGCTTGGGCGGCAGGGACCACCGCCCGGCGGCGACGGCACGCAAAAATGAGTGGAGGCCACGCCCGGAATCGAACCGGGGTATACGGATTTGCAGTCCGCTGCGTAACCACTCCGCCACGTGGCCATTGTGCCGGCGGGCGCCCCCAGACGGCGGGTCCTGATAGCAAACGCCCGTCGCTGCAACAATGCCGCCTTGCCTTTTGGCGGTCGCTGCACCATTGCTTTCGCCGCGCGTATTCAAGCACTTCCCGAGGGCGCGATGATCGATTTCACCCGGCTGCGGCGGTCCATGGTCGACAGCCAGATCCGCCCAAACGATGTCACCGACCCGCGCATCATCGAGGCGATGCTTGAACTTCCCCGCGAGCGCTTCGTGCCGAGCGCGCGCGCAAACCTTGCGTATCTGGACGACGACCTTTCCGTGAGCGAAGGCAGCGTCAAGCGCTGTCTGATCGAGCCGATGGTGCTCGCGCAACTCGTGCAGGCCCTCCAGCTCTCCGAAACGGATCGCGCTCTCGATATTGGTGGAGCGACCGGGTATTCGACCGCGTTGCTTGCGCGTCTCGCCCGTCACGTAGTCATGGTCGAAGAGGACCCAACCCTCATCTCCGCCGCGCGGCGAAACTTGTCCGAACTCGGCATCGACAATGTGGAATTCGCGACCGGGCCGCTGAAGGCCGGCGCTCCGAGCAAAGGGTCATTTGACGCAATCCTGCTGAACGGTTCGGTCGAGGTCGTCCCCCAGGATCTGCTTGCCCAATTGGAAGAAGGTGGCCGACTCGCAGCAGTCGTGCAGGGCAGTCCGCCGGGCCGCGCAACCCTGTATGTGCGTGCCGGGGGCGTTGTCAGCCAGAGGCCCGTTTTTGACGCTGCCGTGACGCCCTTGCCCGGTTTTGAAGCGCCGCGCGGCTTTGTGTTCTGAGGCTTTCCAAGGTCGGCAAAAAACTGTGGCCATCGTGCCTCGGTAAGCCGGAAAACGTCCTTTCTTGCCGTCCTTAGGTTTTCGACCCGACACAGCCCCTCTATCTTGTGCTTCGCAAGAGGGTGACGTGCGACGGGCGTCGCGGGGTGAGGCTATGCGTATTCGCGGTGCCGCAGGGCGGCCGCTCGTGTTGGCATTTGCGCTTGCATTCGGAGGCGCGCTTGTCGCGTCGGCCGCGGGCGCACAGACGCTCGAGCAGTCCCTTGCGGCCGCCTACATCAACAATCCGGTGTTGAATGCGCAACGCGCAGCGACACGCGCCGTGGACGAAAAGGTCCCGCAGGCGCTCTCGGGGTTCCGCCCGCAAGTTTCTGCGGGCGCCGATGCCGGTATCGCCTGGTCCCGCACTCGCCGCCAGGGCAGTGGAACGACAAGCGGAACGATACACACCTACGATTACGGCCTGACCGTCACCCAGAATGTCTTCAATGGATTCACGACCATAAACACGACGCGGTCGGCGGAGGCGCAAGTGCTTGGCGCGCGCGAGACCCTGCGCAACACCGAGCAAAACGTCCTGCTCGACGCTGCCACCTCCTACATGGGCGTCGTCCGCGACACTGCAATCGTCGAGTTGCAGCGACAGAACGTGGAAGCGCTACGCGAGCAACTGCGCGCGACCCGAGACCGCTTCGACGTCGGCGAGTTGACACGTACTGACGTCGCACAGTCCGAAGCACGCCTAGCGCTTGCCGAGTCCCAACTGATCGCCGCCAATGCGGCGCTGAACGCCTCGCGCGCCGCATTCCGACGGGACATCGGCGTCGATCCGCGCCGCCTGTCGCCGGCGCGGCCTGTCGAGCACCTCGTTCCCAAAAGTCTCGATGCGTCGGTCGCGGCGAGCGAGAATCAGCATCCGGCGATCGCGGCATCCCGTCACGGCGTCGACGTCGCCAGTCTGCAGGTGAAGGTAGCGGAAGGCACGCTGCTGCCCGTTGTCTCGATCGAGGGGACGGTTTCGCGAGCGGTCGAGCCAAGCCTGGGCACAGAATCGTCAAGCCAAGCGTCAATCTTCGGCCGGCTGACCGTTCCGATCTATCAGGGCGGCGGCGAATATTCCCGAATCCGCGAATCGAAGGAGACGCTGGGCCAGCGGCGGCTTGAGGCCGACGTGGCGCGCGATCAGGTGCGCGCAGCAGTGGTCCAGTCGTTTGGATTACTTAACGCGTCGCGGTTCCAGGTCGAGGCCGCGCAGGCGCAAGTGAACGCGGCGCAGATCGCGTTGAACGGCGTGCAGGAGGAATATCGCGTCGGCCAGCGCACGACGCTCGACGTCCTGAATGCGCAGGCAGAACTCGTGAATGCGCGCTCTTTGCTGATCACTGCTCAGCGGGACCGCGTCGTCAATTCGTACTCGCTGCTATCGGCGATCGGCCGCCTGAGTGCTGAGTTCTTGCGGCTGAACGTTCAAACCTACGCACCGGAGACCCACTACAATCAGGTGCGCGACAGCTGGTTTGGTGTGCGCACGCCCGACGGACGTTGATTGATCCACAATTTCAAAGGCTTCTGCATTGGCGACTTGCATCGTCGGTGACATACTGATTCCGTGTATCTGATTCTGCGTAGCGGCGGCGATTTTCTCCCAGCTCCCGGGTAGAGACGGAATTTGGTTGGAGCGGCGAGGCCATGTCGAAACCGGCTAGGGTTGCGGAGCCCTCGATGGAGGAGATTCTCGCCTCCATTCGCAGGATTATTGCGGACGACAGCAACGCTCAGCCCGCGGCGGCGCCAAAGCCGGGCGCGGAAGCCGAACAACCGGTCGATACAGTTCTCGTCTCGGGCGAGGACGCCCCGCCTGCGGAAGCCGACGTCCTCGAACTCACGCAGCCGGTGGCGGCGGGTCCCGCATTCAAGGCGGTACGTGGCTCGGACCTGATGTTCCGCGAGGAGCAGCGACGCGCGCCCGAGCCCGCGCCGATCGCGGCTCCCGCACCCGTTCAGGTAGCCGCTCCGCAGGAGCATGCAATGCGAGATCAGGACTTGCTTTCGCCTTCGTCGACGGCCGCGGTTTCGGCGGCGTTCAACGCGCTTGCGGGCACAGTTCTGACTGAGCATGCCCGATCGCTGGAAGATATCGTACGTGAAATGCTCCGGCCGATGTTGAAGCAATGGCTCGAAGAGAATTTGCCGGGACTGGTCGAGCGTCTCGTGCGAGCGGAGATCGACCGCGTGTCCCGCGGCGGCCGCTAGACCCTCAGGCTTTCGCGATCGTACTGCGGAACGCGAACGCGACGATGGGGAAGCAAATCGCCGACGTCAGCAGGATCGGTACTGCGCCCCAGCGGTCGTAAACGAGGCTCCCGGCAGCAAATCCGACGGTCTGACCAAGAAAGATCATCGCGGCGAATAAGGATAGCGCTGCGCCGCGCGAATCCGGCGCCATCTGCGTTGCATGCACCTGGTAGGTGTTGTGCACCATCATCAGACCGATGCCGGCGAGAAGCAGCGCGGGAATGAACGCGAGCCAATCCCACGCCGCCGCCATGACAATAAAACTTGCACTGAACAGTAGGCCACCGAAAGCGAGCGCGCCGCGTTCGCCGAGCCATCCCATGATCTTTGCGGTCATGAACGCGTAGACGAGGCCGCCCGCGGCAAACAGGCCAAGCATCAGGCCGATTCCGCCGAGCGAAAATCCGAACTGATCGTGCAGATGCGCCCCGATGAACGCCGCGGTGGTGAAGCTGACCGCACCCTGCACACAGACCGCAGCAAGCAGTTGCCGAACCGCAGGGCGCCGGAACAGGGCGAACATTTCGGCGTAGCCGTTCGTGGACGCGACAGTGCGCGCTGACGCATGAATTGAGGGCGACAGCAGCAACCCAACGCCTGCCACCGCAAACGCGCCGGCGATGAAATAGAACACCGCACGCCAGCCGAGGAGGTCGGCGACAACTCCGCCGAGCACCTGGCCACCGATCAGCCCGATCATCACCGTGCCCGTGTAACGGGCGAGCGCGGCGTGCCGTTCTGCGTAGGTGGTCGAGTTGCCGACGAATGCCATCGTAAGCGGCACGATCGCAGCGGTGGCGAAACCGCATAGCAGCCGCAGGGCCGCGAGCGATCCAAGTGAATCCGCGAAGGTCGTTGCTAGGGAGATGATCGCGGAGGTGATCGCGGCGAACGCCACGATCCGCAGCTTGCCGATCCGGTCGCCGAGAGGGCCATAGACGAGCTGGAGCGCCCCGTGCGCAAACGAGAATACCGTTGCGACGATTGCGGCGGTGCCGATCGTGGTGCCGAATTCGATCGCCAACGTCGGCAGCAGTGGATCGGTCACGCGAAGATTGGCGCCGATGGCGAAACCGGCGAGGCTCAGGAGCAGGAACGTACTGCCGGCCCCCATCCGGGGACCGGCCAGCTGACTGGGCTTGATGGGTCCGGCGTCCACCGAATCCCTGTAGCATGCTCAAGCCGCCGTAGAGGCGCGCCGAACGCATGGCTCAATGTCGCACCATGCCGGCTGAACCCGGCGCCGGTAGGCGATCGCCCGCATTGACACAGCGCCGCTGCGTCGCTTTTTAAGCCGCTCACATTCCGATTTGGCCTGTCATGCTCGAAAAAACCTACCAGCCTGCCGAAATTGAAGACCGGATCTACCGCGCCTGGGAACAGGCGCGTGCCTTCGAGGCGGGCAGGCCCGAGCGCAAGGGCGCCGATCCCTATTGCATCGTCATCCCGCCGCCGAATGTGACGGGATCGCTGCACATGGGTCACGCCCTCAACAACACGTTGCAGGACGTGCTGTGCCGGTTCGAGCGCATGCGCGGGAAGGATGTGCTGTGGCAGCCCGGCACCGATCACGCGGGTATCGCAACCCAGATGGTCGTCGAGCGCCAGTTGATGGAGCGTCAGGAACCCGATCGCCGCACGCTCGGGCGCGAGGAGTTCATTCGCCGCGTCTGGGCATGGAAGGAGGAGTTGGGCGGAACCATCACGCGTCAACTGAGGCGGCTCGGGGCCTCATGCGACTGGCGCCGCGAGCGCTTCACGATGGACGAAGGTCTGTCGCGCGCGGTGATCAAGGTGTTCGTCGCGCTTCACAAGGAAGGACTGATCTATCGCGACAAGCGACTCGTGAATTGGGACCCGAAGTTGCAGACCGCGATCTCCGATCTGGAAGTACAGCAGGTCGAGACCAAGGGAAGCCTTTGGTACCTCAAGTATCCGATCGAGGGCCGGAAGGATCAGTTCATCGTCGTCGCGACGGTTCGCCCGGAGACAATGCTCGGCGATGTCGCGGTCGCCGTGCATCCCGACAACGAAAATTGGCGCGACCTGATCGGAAAGCACGCAATTCTGCCGCTTGTCGGCAGGCGCATTCCGATCGTCGCCGATGAATACGCGGACCCGGAGAAAGGATCGGGGGCGGTGAAGATCACGCCGGCGCACGACTTCAACGACTTCGAAGTCGGTCGGCGTCACAAGCTGCCATTGATCAATATCTTCGATCCAGAAGCGCGTCTGTCTCTCAACGACAATGAGGCGTTCCTGAAAGACGCGGCGAAAAGCCCGGATCTCGATGCGGTGCTCGCGCTGCACGGGCAGAGCCGCGAAAAGGCGCGAAAAGCGATCGTGGGACTGATCGAGGAGCGTGGGCTCCTCGAGAAGGTCGAGCCGACCGTTCACACGGTTCCGCATGGCGATCGCTCTACCGCGGTGATCGAGCCGTTTCTCACGGATCAATGGTACGTCGACGCGAAGGCGATGGCGAAAGAACCGCTGCGCGCCGTTCGCGACGGGCGCACGAAGTTCGTGCCGAAGAATTGGGAAAAGACTTACTTCGACTGGCTCGAGAATATCGAGCCATGGTGCATCTCGCGTCAGCTGTGGTGGGGACACCAGATCCCGGCGTGGTACGGACCCGACGGAAAAATCTTTGTCGCCGAGACCGAGGAAGAGGCCGTCTCGCACGCGCTCGCCTACTACGCCGAAACAGAAGCGATCACGCCGATACAGGGCCACGACATGGCCCTCGATCCAAAGCTGCGCGAGCCGTTCCTCCTGCGTGACGAGGATGTGCTCGATACCTGGTTCTCGTCGGCGCTCTGGCCGTTCTCCACACTCGGCTGGCCCGACGAAACGGCGGAGCTGAAACGCTTCTATCCCACGAGCACGCTCGTCACCGGCTTCGACATCATCTTCTTCTGGGTCGCGCGCATGATGATGATGGGCCTCCATTTCATGAAGGACGTCCCGTTCCACGATGTGTACATCCACGCCCTCGTGCGCGACGAGCGTGGGCAGAAGATGTCGAAGTCGAAGGGGAACGTGATCGATCCGCTTTCGATCATCGACGACTACGGTGCGGATGCGCTTCGCTTCACGCTCGCCGCGATGGCCGCGCAAGGTCGCGATATCAAGCTCTCGGCGCAACGCGTCGAGGGGTATCGCAATTTCGCGACCAAGCTCTGGAACGCGGTGCGCTTCGCGGAGCTCAACGGCGCCGTTCGTGTCGCCGGCTTCGATCCGAAGGCCACGCAGGAGACATTGAACCGATGGATTCTCAGTGAGACCGAAAAGGCCGCAAACGAAGTCACGGCGGCGATCGAAGCCTACAAGTTCAACGAGGCGGCGGGCGTGCTCTATCGTTTCGTTTGGAATGTGTATTGCGATTGGTATCTCGAGCTTGCGAAGCCGGTGCTGACCGGACCCGACGGCGCTGCCAAGTATGAGACGCGCGCGATCGTCACGTTCGTGCTCGACGAAATCCTGAAGCTCCTCCACCCGTTCATGCCGTTCTTGACCGAGGAGCTATGGCGCGTGACCGGCGAGAGCGGTCCGAAACGCGAAACCATGCTCGTACTCTCCGCCTGGCCGCAGCTTGAGGGATATGTTGACGGCGAGGCCGAGGCTGAAATCGGCTGGGTCATCGACCTTGTCTCCGCCGTGCGATCGGTGCGCTCCGAAATGAACGTGCCTGCGAGCACGCAAGTTCCGCTCGCGCTCATCGCCGGCAAGGAGACAAAGGAGCGGGCAGGGCGCTGGGACGAGGCGATCCGGCGCCTCGCGCGGCTCTCGGAGATCTCCTTTATCGACGCGCCGCCACGCGGCGCCGTGCAATTGCTCGTGCGCGGCGAAGTCGCGGCGCTGCCGCTCGCCGGTGTGATCGATCTCGGCGCGGAGCGCACACGCCTCGAGAAAGAGCTCGGCAAGATCGTCGACGACATCTCACGCATCGACAAGAAGCTCGACAATGCCGACTTCATGGCGCGGGCGCCGGAAGAGGTCGTCGAGGAACAGCGCGAGAAGCGCGAGGAAGCCGAAGGCCGGCAGGCGAAGGTCCGTGAGGCGCTGGAGCGGCTGAAGGGCGCAGCCTGAGGCATGGACCACAACCGGTTCTGGAAAGCGATCGCGCTTCTGTGGATCGCAGGAATCGGGCTGCGGTTGACCGTGCTGGCGCTGCCGCCGTTGATCCCCCTCATCGAAGTCGATCTCGGCCTGACCGGAACGCAGATCGGAGTCCTGTCCGGGCTCCCGATGTTCTTGTTCGCGGTGGCAGCGGTGCCGGGCTCGTTGCTGATCGCACAGTTTGGCGCACTGACCGCCGTCATCGTCGGGTTGTTGCTCGCCGGCGTTGCGGGCAGCCTGCGTGGGGCCGTGGCTGATATCGCTTGGCTGTACGTCACGACGATTTTGATGGGTGCGGGTGTCGCTTTCATGCAGCCGGCCTTGGCCGTGCTGGCACGTGCCTGGGCGCCGAACCGCATCGGCTTTGCGACAGCCGTATATACAAACGGCCTGCTCGTGGGTGAGACGCTGCCCGTGGCGTTAACGCTGCCGCTCGTCCTTCCACTCGTGGACGGAAGTTGGCGTGCAAGCTTTGTCGTCTGGGGCTTGCCGATGATCGCGTTCGCAGCGGTCATGTTGCTCGCGCCACGCGCCAAGGTTATCCCGGGCGCCGCGCCTCGACGCTGGTGGCCCGACTGGGGCGACAGCCTGATCTGGCGGCTTGGGCTGATCCTGAGCAGCGTGAATAGCGTCTATTTCAATGCCAACGCGTTCATCCCGAGCTACCTCACGAATGCGGGCCGGGCTGATCTCGTTGGTCCGGCGCTGACAGCGCTGAACTTCGCGCAATTGCCCGCTTCGTTTCTCCTCCTGGGGGTCGCACAACGGCTCGAGCGGCGCGCCTGGCCGCTGATCGTCCTGGGCATCGCAATGCTCGCAGCGCTCGCCGGCGTCGCCACGACCGCGAGCGGATGGACCGTGGCATTTGCGGCTGCCCTCGGCTTCTTCGGTGCGGCGACGCTCGCGCTCGGATTGACGCTGCCTGCGGTCTTGAGTGCGCCTGAAGACGTTGCACGCACCTCTGCGGCTATGTTCACCGTCAGCTACACTGTGGCGATGCTGTTTTCGGTGCTGAGCGGGGCCGCGTGGGATCTTGCCGGCGATCCGCGCTGGGCGTTCCTGCCGATCGCGATCAGCCTGTTGCCCCAGGTACTGCTGATTGCGACGCTCCGATTTCCGCGCGCCGCCTGACTTACGTGTGCCGCAACGCCTCGATCGGATCGAGGCGCGAAGCGCGTAGCGCCGGGTACCAGCCGAAGAACACCCCGACGAGTCCCGAAAAGGCGACCGCGATCACGATCGTCGGCGTTTGCACGAGTAGCGGCCATCCGGCTGCCCGGGCAATGAAGTACGCGGCGACGACGCCGACGATAACGCCCACGATTCCGCCGATCCCGGCAAGGCCCGCTGCCTCGAACAGAAACTGGCGCCGTATATCCCGCCGCCTCGCGCCGACGGCAACGCGCAATCCGATCTCGCGCGTACGTTCGGTCACGGACACGAGCATGATGTTCATGATGCCGATCCCGCCGACGGCGAGCGAGACGCCGGCGACCGCCGCGAGCAGCCAGGCGAGCGTCCGCGCGCTTGCCTCGCGCGTTGCGGCGATCTCCGCGAGATTGCGGATGGAAAAGTCATCGTCCTGACCCGGCTGTAGCTTGTGGCGCTGGCGTAGCAGCGACTTCACGTCCTCTTCCGCGAGACTAAGGCTTTCGCCCTCACGGACCTTCACGTAGATGGAGCCAATGGCACGAGCATTCGCGTAGTTGCGTCCGAGCACGCGCTGGCGCGCCGCAACGAGCGGCACGAACACCACGTCGTCCTGGTCCTGGCCGATTGCGGACTGGCCTTTTCTTGCCATCACACCAATGATTTGCAGCGGAACGTTGCGGATGCGGAGGTTTTCGCCGACCGGATCGGCGCCGCCGAAGAGGGTCTGCGCTACCGTCTCGCCGAGCAGCGCGACCTGAGCGCCGCGCGCGATTTCTTCTGGTTCGAAGATTCTGCCGCGCGCCACTTCCCATTCGCGTGCTTCGAACCACCCCAGATCGACGCCGTATATCGGTGCCGCCCAATTCGCGCCGCCGGCGACCATCTGTCCCGAGCCGCGCAAGTACGGCGCGGCGACTTGAATAGCAGGGACCTCACGCACGATCGCGCTTGCATCTTCGTCCGTGAGGGTTGCGGCTGCGCCGGTACCGAGACGAACGCCGCTCAAGGTGATGTTGCCCGGCATCACGATGAGCAGATTGGCGCCAAGAACTCCTGATCTGTGCGATGACCTGCTCGCGTGCGCCGCCGCCGACGGCGACCATCGCAATCACAGCAGCGACGCCGATCACGATGCCGAGCATCGTGAGCGCACTTCGGAGCTTGTGGAGGCGGAGCGCATCGAGCGCGGATCGAACTGCGTCGAGCAGTGTCATGCGGCGGCCTCCACCGGCATCTCAGCGAGCTCAGCCGCAGCATTGGCCGGCTTTTGACGGGCGTCGCTAACGACGTGCCCGTCGCGGAAGCGTACGAGCCGTGTCGCGAAGCGCGCGACATCCGGTTCGTGCGTCACGACTACGATCGTCGCGCCCTCGCGGTTCAGTTCCTGGATCAGTGCCATCAGTTCGAGCGATGTGCGCGTATCCAGTGCGCCGGTCGGCTCGTCGGCAAGCAGAACCTTCGGTTCGTTCACGAGTGCGCGAGCGATTGCGACGCGTTGCTGCTGGCCGCCTGAAAGCTCGGTCGGCCTGTGGTGCAGTCGCGCCGCCAGCCCCACGCGCGTGAGCGCAAGCGAGGCGCGGGCCCTTCGTTCGGCTCTGTCCAGACCGGCATAGACCATCGGTAGTTCGACATTGCCCAGCGCATCGAGGCGCTGCAGCAGATTGAATTCCTGAAACACGAAGCCGATCTTGCGATTGCGAAGATCCGCAAGCGCATCGCTGGAAAGTTGCGCGACGGCGGTGCCGTCCAGCCGGTAGGAGCCTGACGTAGGCCGGTCGAGACACCCAACGACATTCATGAAAGTCGACTTGCCCGAGCCCGACGGGCCCATCACTGCGACGAACTCGCCGGCATCGATGGCGAGCGAAACGTCGTTCAACGCCTTCACCGTCTCCACGCCGAGCCGGTAGTGACGTGTCAGGTTCTTGAGTTCGATCAGTGCCACGGGAAACTCAGAAGCCGAAGCGTGGCATCGTACGCGATGCGTCCGGTCCGCGCGGTCCACCGCCGATGATGACTTCACGGCCGGGCTCGAGCGAGCCCGCCATCAGTTCCGTTACCCCGCCGTCGGTCGCTCCGAGTCGAAGCGCGACCTGCTGGGGCTTGCCGTCCGGTCCAAGGACATAGACGCGTCCCGCCTGACCCTCGTGGGTCGCGCCGGTGGGTGAGAAGCGATCGACGATCGCCCGAAACTTCGTTTGCTGTTCGGGCGTAAGCAGCTCGATAATGCTCGTCTCAAGGCCGCGACGCATCTCGACGAACTTCGCCCGCCGCACCGAGGGGTCGGATTCCGCAGCGACCCCGCCGATCCCACGACGTTGCTCGGCGAGGAGGGCGTCCAGTTTCTCGCGTTGGGCCGACGTCAGGTCCAGTTCGCCGCGTATGGCCGCGACGTACTCTTGCATCGCGCGGCGTCCGCCGGATTCGGCGCGCGGCTGTGTCGGCTCCGCCGCGAGCGGCGTCGGCGCAGGCGTATCGGCTTGCGGCACCGGCGGCCGCCAGCGCAGCGCAGCATTGGGGATGCGCACGACGTCGTCGCGCCGCTCGGTCTCGATGCGGAGGTTGGCGGTCATGCCTGGCTTGAGTTCGTGACGGGGGTTCTCGACGGAGATGATCGCCGTATAAATCACGACGTTCTGCACCGTCGTCGAGCCGAGACGCACCTGCTTCACACGGCCCTCGAAGGTGCGGCCGGGAAAGGCATTGACGGTAAAGGTCGCGCGCTGACCGTCGCGAACGTTGCCGACGTCGGATTCGTCCACATTGGCGGAAATTTCCATGCGCCGGAGATCGTCCGCGATCAGGAACAGGGTTGGCGCCTGCAGGCTCGCGGCGACCGTCTGGCCGAGTTCGATATTGCGTTGGATGACTACGCCTGACACCGGTGACTTGATTTCGGTATTGCGCAAGTCGACTTCGATCTGCCGAACTACGGCTTCCTTCTGCAGAATTTGTGCGCTGACGGTCGCAAGCTGTGCCTGCGCCATCTTGCGGTCGGCAGCGAGCGATTGCTGCTGCGCGATCGAACCCGAGAGCGCGGCACGCGCCTGCGCCGCCGCGGCTCGTTGTGCGTCCCGCTGCGCGCGGGCGGTGTCGAGTGCTGCGGTCGCGGCGAAGCCGCGCGACTGCAATTCGGTCTGCCGCTGGACGAGGCGCTCTGCGTCAGCCAGCAGGGCTTCGGCCCGGTCGATCTGCGCCTTGGCGTCGGCCTCGGTCGATTTTGCACGCTCAATCTCCGAGCCGGCGCGCTCGATCTGCGCCTCGGTTACCAGACGCTGCGCCCGGACCTGTTCGAGGTCGGCCCGCGCGGCGTCTAGGCGAGCGCGGATCTGGTCGGAGTTCAGTCGCGCCACGACCTGATCGGCCTTCACCTCGGAATTGTAGTCGGCGAGAATCTCGACGACCTGGCCGGAAAGCTGCGAGCTGACAATGATGGTGGTGACCGGATTGATGTTGCCGGTGGAATTGACCGTCGCAACGATCGGCCCGCGATCCAGGCGCGCGAGTCGGTAGGACGTCTCGGCGGTGTTTGCGGAGAAATCCGGTAGGTAGCGGCTGCCGACGGCTGCGACGGCAGCAACGATCAGCAAGGCGATTAGCCAGCGGCGCATGGCGACGAACGGTTAGCAGCCAGCCTTGCCGCCGTCACCTTAAGGTTTGGTCACGGTGAAGTTACGGAAATCCGGGGCTTTCGAGCATGCCGGCCTGAGGGAAACGGGCGGCTCAAATGGGGAGATCCAGCAAGCCCGAACCGCCATGGATGGTCGACCGCCTTCGTAATCCCGATGCGAGGGCCCGACGCGATCTCGACCCGCTCCGCTGCGGCCCGAAGCTCGAACGGTTGCGCATCGAGCGGCAATCCGTTGTGCGCTTGCGTGACGCCGAGCGCCTGGCAGACACGCCCCGGTCCGGAGCACAGCAGCCGTTCTTCCCGCACGCCGCGGCGCCGCCGCATGGTCGCGCGGCCGTCGGTTGGCGCGAGCGCCCGGATCAGGACAGCGCTTGCGCTTCCTTCGGCCTCGCATACGAAATTTACGCACCAGTGAATGCCGTACGAGCGGTAGACGTAAGCGTAACCAGGCGGCCCGAACATGACGGCGTTACGCTCGGTCTTACCGCTGAAGGAATGCGCGGCCGGGTCCGTATGATGGTACGCCTCGACCTCGACGATTGGGCCGCCGACCCCTCTGAACAGAAGCGTGGCGCCGATCAGGTCGGGCGCGACTTCGTGCACGCTTCGGGAAAAAAACGATTTCGTAAGTCTTCTGATCTTTTGCATCTCTGCAACGCTCGACCGGCGGCGACCCAAGGCATAGCATCAGCCGCGAAAACTGCGTGAGCCGAAACTTGCTTGACCCCAACAATCGGCCCGGTGGCCCGAACCTCGTCGTCACGGCGAAGAGCGCCAACAAGGTGCAGTTCTTCGACGCGTCGACGCTTGCAATGACCGGTGAAATCGACATGCCGGGATCGACGCACGAGATGGTGCTGTCACCCGATGGCGCCAAGGTCTTCGCCACGATTTACGGCGGTGGGATATTCGGGAAGAACAGCGAGCCGGACCGCCGGATTGCGGTCATCGACCTCTCGTCGAGGGCGATCGAGCGCACGATCGATGTCGGCGCCAACCTCGCGCCGCACGGGATCATGATGGATGCTGGCGGTACGATCTGGACCACGGGCGAACTCGGGGAGTGCGCGCTGGCGATCGCACCAGAAACCGGCAAGGTCGAACGGGTGCCGTTGGGCGGAAGACCGCACTGGATCGCGATCAGTCACGCCAGGGGTGAGGTGTTTGCCTCATTCAAGGCGCACGAATTCGTCGCCGTCATCGACCGTTACGCGCGCACACAAACCGGCAAGATCAGAATTCCACATTTGGCCGAAGGGATCGCAGCGACGCCGGATGGCGAAACGATCTTTGTCGCCGCGCACCTGACCGGCGAGTTCCATGTGATCGATGTCGAGAGGCACGCCATTCGGCAGACCGTGAGGATCGAAGGCAGCGAGGGCAAGGAACGTCAGTTGAAACGCATACGCGTTTCTCCGGATGGAAATTACCTCGCGATATCATCGCTTCTCGACAATCACGTTGGCCTGTTCGAGGTCGACGGACTGCGGCAGATCGGATCGATCGCAACGCCGAAAGCGCCGATGGGCTTCGGCTTCGCAGCGAATGGCACGCAGGCTTACGTATGCTGCCACGATGCGGCTGTGGTCCTCGAATTCGAACTGGCGACTGGAATCGTGACGCGAACCTTCGAAACAGCTGCTGGCTGCGAATTCATCATCAGCTATCATTGAGTTTTGCGGAAAAAATCACCGAGGTCGCCCGTCTCCTCTCCGGAGTTCTTCAGATCGTCCGCGATCCGCTCGTAGAGGCGCGCCATTCCGGCAAAGATCTCCGCGTCACCTTCGCGCTGCGCGTAACTCGCGATCTCATCGAGTTCTGGCGCCCACCGCTCCGCTTTGCTGAACATGTCGGGGACGCCACGGGAAAGCTGCGCAAGCACGGCGCGCTGACTTTCGGCGAGCTCGCGTAAAAGTGCGTCCTCGACGCCAGCGCGGCGCGCGGCGAGAACCATCGCCGAGCCGATCGCGATCAAGCCCTTGTTGATCCCCGCGTAGGATAGCTTCAGCGCCGAAGCAGCACCCACGGGTCCTTCGATCTGCCGGACGATGAGGCCGTAGTCGCCGAGGGCGGCAACGCGCGATGCTTCCGAGCCGGAAACGTAGAAGCGCGGTCCGGGAGAACCGGTGCGCGGCGGGCCGCCCACAATGCCGCCATCCACGAACGGTGCGCCGGTAGGCTCGATGATGTCGGCAATGCGTACGGCCGTCGCCGGACTTACGGCATTGCAGTCGACGTAGGTCGGCTTCTTGTTGGCGGCCGCTAGGGCAGGCGCCAGGCGCTCGGCGAGGCCGACGGCCTCCTTGGGCGGCACAATCGACAGCAGAAAGTCGGCCCGTGTGATTTCCGCGTCACTTGTCGCTTCGAGTCCGGTGGCTGCCGCCCGGGCGGCGCTCGCCGCACCGCGATTTGCAAGTGAGGTTAAGACCTTGACGCCGTTTGCTGTCAGCCGGCCTCCAACGGCGGCGCCCATGTTGCCTGGAGCGATGATCGCGACAACGGGCTTCATTCCGGCCTTTCCTGCTTTTCCGTCCGACTTGGCACGTGAGCCGGACGGTGTGGAAACTGTTGCGTTCCTGACACACCGTTACAAGATTGCAACCATTGCGCCGGTAAGGGGGCTGCGCGCGCCGCCGTACCGCCATAAACGAGCACGAGGACGATGCTGCGACGCCAGAGATGCGGGCGGACGCCAGGACAGGCGCCGAGCAGGACGATGGACGCCAGGACGTTCGATAAATCCAAGCTGCCCAGCCGTCACGTCACGGAGGGTCCCGAACGCGCGCCCCATCGCTCGTACTACTACGCGATGGGTCTGACGCGCGAGCAGATCCATCAGCCGTTCGTCGGCGTCGCGACCTGCTGGAATGAAGCAGCGCCCTGCAACATCGCGCTGATGCGCCAAGCCCAGGCAGTGAAGAAGGGTGTGGCGGCGCATGGCGGCACGCCGCGGGAATTCTGCACGATCACGGTCACCGACGGCATAGCGATGGGTCACCAGGGCATGAAGTCGTCCTTGCCTTCGCGCGAAGTAATCGCCGATTCCGTCGAGCTGACGATACGCGGCCATGCCTACGACGCGCTGATCGGGCTTGCCGGCTGCGACAAATCTCTGCCGGGCATGATGATGGCTATGTGTCGCCTCAATGTGCCCTCGGTCTTTATCTACGGTGGCTCCATCCTGCCCGGCTCCTTTCGCGGTCGCCCCGTCACGATTCAGGACGTGTTCGAGGCGGTTGGACAGCATTCGGTCGGAAAGTTCTCCGACGACGATCTGGATGAGCTCGAGCATATCGCCTGTCCGTCCGCCGGTGCGTGCGGTGCGCAATTCACCGCCAACACCATGGCAACGGTGTCTGAGGGCATCGGACTTGCGCTGCCGTATTCGGCTGGCGCGCCGGCGCCCTATGAAATCCGCGACGCGTTCTGCACGGCCGCTGGTGAGAAGGTCATGGAGTTGGTGAGGCGCAAAATTCGTCCGCGTGACATCGTCACCCGTAAAGCGTTGGAGAACGCCGCGGCGGTCGTGTCCGCGAGCGGCGGCTCGACCAACGCGGCGCTGCACCTGCCGGCGATTGCGCACGAATGCGGGATAAAGTTCGATCTCTTCGACGTCGCTGAAGTGTTCAAGCGCACGCCTTACATCGCCGACTTGAAGCCGGGCGGGAAGTACGTCGCAAAGGACATGTTCGAGGCCGGCGGCATTCCGCTTCTCATGAAGACGCTGCTCGATCACGGCTTCCTGCACGGCGATTGCCTCACCGTCACCGGCCGCACGATCAAAGAAAATCTCGCCGGCGTGAAGTGGAATCCCGATCAGGACGTCGTGCATCCTGCCGATAAGCCGATCCTGGTCACCGGCGGCGTCGTCGGTTTGCGCGGCAATGTCGCGCCCGAAGGCGCGATCGTGAAGGTCGCCGGCATGAAGAATTTGAAATTCTCAGGCCCCGCACGCTGCTTCGATCGCGAAGAAGCCTGCTTCGAGGCCGTGAAGAGCAAGAAGTACAAGGAAGGCGACGTTCTGGTCATTCGGTATGAAGGCCCGAAGGGCGGCCCCGGCATGCGCGAAATGCTCGCGACAACGGCTGCGCTCTATGGTCAGGGCATGGGCGAAAAGGTCGCCCTCATCACCGATGGACGTTTCTCCGGAGCGACGCGCGGCTTCTGTGTCGGTCACGTCGGCCCGGAAGCCGCCATCGGTGGTCCGATCGCACTCATTCAAGACGGCGACATCCTCGATCTCGACGCCGATGCCGGCACGCTCAACGTGCGGCTCGACGCGAACGAGCTCGAGCGCCGTCGCGCGGCATGGAAGCCGCGCGCGGAGTTGTTCGGCTCCGGATATCTCTGGAAATACGCACAAGGCGTGGGACCGGCCGTGAACGGCGCCGTAACCCATCCTGGGGGCAAAGCAGAGCGGGAGAGCTATGCGGATATCTGATCTGTCGCGCGTAGGGGTTCTGCTCGCGCTGGCATTGGCCGGACCCGCGCCGTTGCTTGCCCTCGACGCAAAGCAGCCGACGGCTGCCTCGCCTCCGGCTGCGACAGCCGCGGCGCCGTCTCCGTTTCAGGCGTTCCGCTCGGGCACCGAACTGCTGAAGTCCAACGAGAAGGGCGACCGGGAAAAGGCGCTGACGGAGCTTCGCTACGCGGCCGACCAGGGTCATCCGCTCGCACAGTGGAAGCTTGGCCGCATGTACGCCGACGGTGATGGCGTGAAGCGCGATCATCTGCAGGCGTTCCAGTATTTCAGCCGCGTCGCGTCGGATCACGCGGAGGCGTCGCCCGGGACGCAGCAGGCTCGCTTCGTCTCCAACGCATATGTTTCGCTCGGCAACTACTATCTGAACGGCATCCCGAATACGCCGGTACAGGTCGACACCGACCGCGCCTACGGGCTGCTCTCTTACGCGGCGTCGTATTTCGGCGACGCTGATGCGCAGTACCAGCTCGCGCGTCTCTATCTCGACGGTCGCGGGCCCCCGAAGGACGTGCGTCAAGCAGCGCGTTGGCTCGGGCTGGCTGCACAGAAAGGCCAATACCAGGCGCAGTCGATGCTGGGGCGCATGCTGTTCCGCGGCGAGGGCGTGCCGAAACAGCGAGCGCGCGGCCTGATGTGGCTCACGCTCGGCCGTGACGGCGCGGCAGGTCCGCAGGACGGATGGATCGTGGAGGCCTATGAGGACGCGTTCGCGCGTGCAACGGAAGCCGAGCGCACCGAAGCCTACGGCGACCTCCAGCAATGGCTGAAGCAGCGCTGAGCGGCTGATACGATCAAAACAAAACGCGGCGCCTTTGAGCGCCGCGTTTGTGCTTTTGGCAAGTCTCACCACTCGGTGACGACGACGTCCATACCCGCCTTTGTCAGGGCAGCCGCACGAACTTTCGCCCAACCCTTCTCGAATTCCTTCTCATCGGAAGGAGCCGAGCCGATGTAGGTCTTCCAGGCGGCGGCCAACGTCTCCTGCCGCTTCACCAGGGCATCATTGTGCTTCTGGTGTTCCGCCGTCCAGACGCCGCGCTCTTTGTAGTAACGGATCGCGCCTTCGTGCATCGGGATCGCCCAGGCGAAGACCTGCCGTTTGAGATCCCAGCCGAGATTGCCCGGTGCGCCGTCCTTGTATTCGGGATACAGCACCACCATCGCTTTCGTCATGTTGTAGGTGAGTTCGGCGTCGGTGGCCGCCATCGTCATCAGAACCGGGTACGGGTATGTCGCCGCCTCGGCCTTCTTCTCGGGCGAGAGGTCTGCGCCCTCCGTGCCGAACGCAGGCACAAAGAACGGCGCAACCTTGTTGACGCGCGCCCAACCTTCCTTGTCGCCATGCGGGAAAGTCGGATAGCGGATTCCACGCGGCGAGGACGCGATCTTGTAGGCCTGGCCGGAGATCGTCGACGAGAACGCGGCATCGACCTGGTTGGCAATGATCGCCTCCATCGCCTGTCCGAAGCCGCCGAACTCGACCTTCTTCACGTCGTTCCAGGTGAGATTGGCGAACGCAAGCAGGGCGGTAATGTTTTGATTGAGCGACGGTGCGCCCAGCACCCATGCCACGCGCTTGCCCTTGAAGTCGGCCGCAGTGGCGATATTCGCATCCTTCGCCGTGACGATCGTGAGGAGCGCATCCGAATTGTTCAGAATGAGCGAGCGGACGGCCTGCGGACCCCAGTCGCGCGCACCGAATTCGTAGACGCCCTCTTGTGCGAGGTAACTTCCTCCCACGCCGTTCGCCGAGAACGGCACGCGGCCGTCGCGCAGGGGAATGTTGCGCGAGACGTCGTTCTTGCCGGGAAGGACCCGTAGATCGATGCCCAGCTTGTTCTTCAGCGCGGTACCGATGGCGACGGCTTGATTGTAGCCGCCGGAACCGACGTCGTAGGCCGTCCAAGTGAGTGTGCCGGGCAGCTTGATGTCGCTTTGCGCGGATACGCCGTCCGGCATCGCAATCGCAAGGACCAACGCTGCGCCGAGCACTACATTTTTGTGCTTCATGCCACTTTCCTCCCTGAGGCTCGGTTGATGAAATAGAGAACCAGAATTCCAGCGCCCGCAAGGGTCACACCGGTTGCGATCGCAGCCGGCATTTCAAGTCCGACGAGGCGCTGCACCGGAATCGCCATGTAGACCGCTCCGGCCAGAAGCAGCGCGCGCACGAGCCACCCCCCAGTCGTGTTCGGGATCTGGCCGATCCGGACGACGTACCCCTGCAGCGCGGCCGCAGCGATGCCGATCCCCAAGAAGGCAAACACGATGCTCGTCACGACGATCGCCGGCTCGCCTCTCAAGAGCAGTGCCGGGTTCAGCGCGAAGCAAAAGGGGATCACATAAATCGCCGTACCGAGGCGCATCGCCTGCACACCGATTTTCATCTGGCTCGTCTTGGCAATCGGTGCTGCTGCGAATGCCGCCAGCGCGACTGGCGGTGTGATGAATGAAACCATGCCCCAGTAGAGAACGAACATGTGCACTGCGAGGGGATCGAGACCCGCCTTCACGAGCGGCGGCGCAAGGACGATCGCGAGGAAGATGTAGCAGGCCGTCACGGTCAACCCGAGACCGAAGACGAAGCTCGTGATCGCGCCCATCACCAGCAGCACGAGCGGCGCATTGCCGGCGATATAGACGAGATCGTTGGCAAGCGTGCCGGCAAGCCCCGTCATCAGCATGGCGCCGATCAGGAAGCCGACGCCAAGCAGGAGAGTCGCGAGCTCGACCAGCGCTCGGCCGGTTGCAGCGACGAACTCGACGAATTCGCTCCAGCCCATGCGGTGCTGCGGAAGAGATTGATTGATCGCAAGGAGTAGGGCGGTCGCGTAGAACGGTGCCAGCGCCTCTTGCTGCTCTTCCAACATGAAGAACACGAGAGCGACGAAAACCGGGATGAAGTACCAGCCGTCGCGCATCACAGGCCGCAACCGGGGCAGTTCTTCTCGTTTCATTCCCGAAAGGTTGAGGCGCGCCGCATAGGCGTCGATCTGGACCATCAACGCGAAGTAAAACAGGAGGCCAGGCACGGCCGCCGCGAGCGCAATCTCCCCGTAAGGCATGCCGAGAAACGATGCCATCACGAACGCCGTCGATCCCATCACGGGTGGCATCAGTACCGCGCCGGTCGAAGCGACGGCCTCGACGCCGCCCGCGTAATCGGCACGAAAGCCCGTGCGTTTCATCGCCGGGATCGTGACGACGCCCGAGGTGATGACGTTCGAGATCACGCTTCCGCTGATCGAGCCCTGCAACGCGCTCGAGATCACGCCGACTTGCGCGGCGCCACCGCGCATCTTGCCGACGAGCGCAAACGCCAGATCGTTGAAAAATTTTCCGCCGCCCGTGTAGTTCAGCGCGACCCCGAACACGATGTATCCCACGACGATTTCGGCAAAGGCGCGCATGGGGATGCCGAAGGCCGATTCCGAACTCGCGATGTGAAAGGCGATCGTCTCGGCGAGAGTTCTTGGCGTGGCCGGAGAGAGGCGAAGGTAGTTTGTCTGCAATCAACGGATAAAGGCCGACGACAACGCAGATCGCCATCATGACCGTGCCGCTGGTGCGGCGCATTCCCTCGCTGATCAGGATGCAGACGGCCGCGGCAACGATGACGGCGACCGATGGTGCGCTGTATTCCCAGCCCGCCGAGACGGCGCGCTCGGCTTGCCACGCGTACCAGCCGAGCGTGGCGACACTGGCCGAGGCGAGCACCCAGTCATACCATGGGACGCGCGTCTCCGCCGCGCGCGCATTCGCGCCGTAGACGAGAAAAACGAGCGGAAGCAACAGCGCGGCGAGCAGATAGAGATATCGGCTTTCGATGAAGACGACGCCGACGAAAAGCTGAAGATTGAGAAGCTGGTTCAGGGTGATCGTAATCGCCAGCAGCGTGATGATGCAGAAGACCGCGAGGGCAGGGCCGGAAAGCCGACGTGCGGCGAGTTCCTCGACCATGCGATCCGGCGCGGCCGCGCCGGCATGTCCCTGCAGCGACTCGATCGCCGAGGCGTCTTTCACGCTCTCCCCCTAGCATTCGGCGCCTTTTCTTGTTTGCGGTTGATCGTCCGCTTTTCGCATCGACGCCGAGAGGCCAATACTGCGATGCTCGCCAAGAGCGGACAAGCCGCGCCAACGGCCAAGTCCGCACAGCGGAACATGCCTCCGGTCAGGCCAGCGGAATATCCAGATCGATCCACACGGGAACATGATCCGACGGCCTTTCGCCGCCACGCATTTCGCGGTCGACGCCGGCACCGGTGAGGCGGTCGGCCGCTTGCGGCGACAGCAGCAAATGATCGATGCGAATGCCGTCGTTTCTTTGGAAGGCGCTCGTCACATGATCCCAAAAAGTATAGAGGCCGCCGTTGTCGGTCGTTGCGCGCACCGCATCCACGAACCCGAGATGTTCGAAGGCATGAAACTTGTCGCGCGTCTGCGGGAGAAATAATGCGTCCGTTTTCCATTTCTCCGGACGCTCGGCATCGACGGGCCTCGGGATGACGTTGTAGTCGCCGGCGAGGATGAGAGGTTCTTCCAGTGAGAGGCGCCCGCGCGCGTGTTCCCTGAGCCGGTCCATCCAGGTGAGCTTGTACTGATACCTTTCACCCGGAGCAGGATTTCCGTTCGGCAGATAGATGGACGCGATCCGCACTGCGCCGCGGCTCGTCGAGACGACCGCTTCGATAAATCGCGATTGGTCGTCGGAGTTGCCGCCCGGCAGTCCACGCGCGACTTCCTCCAACGGCCGCTTCGATAGGATTGCTACGCCGTTGTAAGACTTCTGGCCGTGCGTGGCGACGTTGTAGCCGAGCTCTTCGAATGGCTCGCGCGGAAACGCCTCGTCTACGCACTTGATCTCTTGCAGACAGACAATGTCGGGTTCGCGCTCTTTGAGCCAGCGTTGCATCGGCTCGATACGCGCCTTTACGGAATTCACGTTCCACGTCGCGATGCGCATGCGCCATTCTTTCCTCGCCGTGGCAGGAACGAGCCTGGCCATGACGAAAACATTTCAGCAAGTTACAGCGAGAAACTGGTGCCACACCCGCAGGACGCGGTTGCCTGGGGGTTCTCGATCCGGAACGAGGCGCCGATCAATTCGTCCGAATAGTCGATCTGCGATCCGGCGAGGTACTGCAGCGATATCGGATCGATCACGACCTTGGCGCCGGCGCGCTCGATCACGAGGTCGTCCGGCGCGCCACCGCGCTCGATGTCGAAGCGGTATTGGAAGCCGGAACAGCCGCCGCCTTCGACCGCCACGCGCAGGACGGACTCCGCCGCCTCTCCACGCAGGATCTCGGCGATCCGGTGCGCGGCGCGTTCGGTGACGACGACGGTCTGGGCGTCCATTCCTGCCCTCCGGGCAGCCGTTGTATGACAGTGCTAAGGATAGTTAGGTGGTCCTGCCGGAGTGTCAATTCGAGGTCAACCATGGCCGTAGCCGCCAGTCGCCCACGCGCGCCGCATGCGGCAGACCCGGCTTTTTCGCGCGGTCGCCTGTACGCGGAGGATCCAAGCCCTAGGCGCAACGACTTCCGCCGCGATTGCGATCGCCTGATTCACTCGACCGCCTTCAGGCAACTCAAGCACAAGACCCAAGTCTTTATCTCGCACGAGGGCGACCACTATCGCACGCGGCTGACCCACACGCTTGAGGTCACGCAGATCGCGCGGGCGCTCGCACGCGGCCTCGGCCTCGACGAAGACCTCGCCGAAGCGCTCGCGCTCGCACACGATCTCGGTCATCCACCCTTCGGCCACGCAGGCGAAAGGGCGCTCGACGCATGCATGGCTGCGCACGGAGGGTTCGATCACAACGAGCAGGCCTTGCGGATCGTGACCGAGCTCGAGCGTCGATATGCAACGTTCGACGGCTTGAATCTTACGTGGGAAACCCTGGAAGGCATCGTCAAGCACAACGGACCGATCGTTGATCGAGGCGGCAACCCGGTCGGACGTTACGCGGGCAGGACCGTACCCGCCTCGTTCCTTGAATACGCGGCTCAGCACGACCTGGAGCTGTGGACCTTCGCGGGAAGCGAGGCGCAGGCCGCCGCTATTGCCGACGACATCGCCTACGACGCACACGACCTCGACGATGCGTTACGCGCCGAACTCTTTCCGCTAGACGAGCTTGCCGAGATTCCCTTCGTCCGCGACTTGTTGGCTGACTTGAATGCGAGGTTCGCCGGGGTCGAGCAGGCGCGCCTCGTGAACGAGCTGTCCCGTCGCTTGATCGGAGGAATGGTCGCCGACGTGGTCGCAGAAACCGATCGCCGGGTGTCCGCGCTCACTCCATGGACCGCGGCCGACGTGCGCGCAGCCGGAAAGCCGGTCGTCGCTTTCTCATCCGCGATGGCTGAAGTAGATAAGGCAATCAAAGCATTCCTCACGCCGCGCATGTACCGCCATGATCGGATCAGTCAGATCATGTCCGGTGCCGAACGCCTCGTGCGGGAACTGTTCGAGCACTATATGCGCCAGCCGGATGATTTGCCCGACGAATGGAGAAAGGATCTCCCCGCGCTGGGCGGCGCCGACAGGGCGCGTCGCGTCAGCGACTTCATTGCCGGAATGACCGATCGCTTCGCGCTCGCCGAACACGCTCGATTCTTTGACTCAACTCCTGATCTGCGATAGGCGGGCGATCTCCCGGAAGCACCGAATGAATCCGTTTGCGCAGTTCGCTGACCATGTGCGCGCCGCCATAACCGCGCTTGCGGCCGAGTCTGCTGTTGTCACTCCGGATCTGTCGCGCGTCACGGTCGAGCCGCCGCGCGAGGAGCAGCATGGCGACCTTGCCGTCAACGCGGC
Organism: uncultured Alphaproteobacteria bacterium; assembly: GCA_963711595.1. Classification (GTDB taxonomy): domain Bacteria; phylum Pseudomonadota; class Alphaproteobacteria; order Rhizobiales; family Xanthobacteraceae; genus JAUSIF01. Next base: position 75,866 of record CAVQER010000011.1, on the reverse strand, counting down.
GATGGTCCTTGCCAAGGACTTTAGATCGAAACCCCGCGACCTGGCGGAGAAGATCGCGAAGAAGCTCGGTGATATCCCGCAAGTCCGGAAGGTCGAGATCGCCGGACCGGGATTCATCAATGTCACGTTGGACCCGGCGTTCTGGCTCGAGGTACTGCGCGGTGTGGTCGATACCGGGACGGACTTCGGCCGCGCCGGCATCGGCAAGGCCGAACGGGTCAACGTCGAGTACGTATCGGCCAACCCGACCGGTCCGATGCACGTTGGTCACGGGCGTGGCGCGGTCTTCGGCGACGCCCTGGCAAATCTGCTGGCATTCGCCGGCTTCAAGGTAACGCGCGAGTATTATGTGAACGACGCCGGCGCGCAGGTCGATGTCCTCGCGCGATCCGCATACTTGCGTTACCGCGAAGCGCTCGGCGAAAGCATCGGTGCGATTCCCGAGGGTCTTTATCCCGGCGACTATCTCGTGCCGGTCGGCAAAGCGCTCGCCGAACAGCATGGCAAGAAATTGCTCGGCCGGCCCGAAACGGAATGGTTGCCGATCGTGCGTGAGGCTGCGATCGCGGCGATGATGGATATGATCCGCGCCGATCTCGCCGCACTCGCGATCCGGCATGATGTATTTTTCGCGGAGCGCTCGTTGTCGGCAGGCGGTGCCGATCGAGTTGCCGAAGCGATCGCTGCGCTGAAACGTGCCGGCCACCTCTATGAGGGGCGACTTTCGCCGCCGAAGGGCGCGCCCATCGAGGACTGGGAGGATCGCGAGCAGACGCTGTTCCGGGCAACAGAATTCGGTGACGACGTCGACCGGCCGCTGATGAAGTCGGACGGAAGCTACACCTACTTCGCGGCCGATATTGCCTATCACCGTGACAAGATCGAACGCGGCTTCACTTCGCTTATCGACGTCTGGGGTGCCGATCACGGTGGCTACGTGAAGCGCCTGCAAGCCGCCGTGGCCGCGCTCGGTGGCGGCAAGGTCGCGTTGGATGTGAAGCTCTGCCAACTCGTCCGGCTCCTGCGTGCCGGGGAACCCGTGAAGATGTCGAAACGGGCAGGGGACTTCGTCACCCTGCGAGAAGTTGTGGACGAAGTGGGGCGCGACCCGGTTCGCTTCATGATGCTGTTCCGGAAGAACGACGCGATGCTCGACTTCGATCTTGCCAAGGTCATTGAGCAGTCGCGCGAGAATCCCGTCTTCTACGTCCAATATGCTCACGCCCGGGCAAAGTCGGTGCTGCGGAACCTTGCCGAAGCCATGCCGGAGCTCGATCTGAAGCCCGCGAATCTGCGGCAGGCCCCGCTGAATGCGTTAACGGACGAAGGGGAACTGCGGCTCGTCAAGCGGATCGCGCAGTGGCCCCGGCTCGTCGAGGCGGCCGCGACCGCGCACGAGCCCCACCGGATCGCGTTCTTTTTGCACGACCTCGCCAGTGAGTTTCACGCACACTGGAATCGGGGTAACGACTTGCCACATTTACGCTTTATTATCCGGGATGATCCAGCCTTGGCCACAGCCCGAGCGGCTCTAGTCTACGGGTTGGCGACGGTGTTAGCTTCCGGACTTGCCATTCTCGGGGTAGGGGCTCCCGAGGAGATGCGGTAACGCCGAGTGAACTTGTTAACGATGCGGCGTTTGTCAGAGAGTGGTCCTAACGAATGAGCGAAGAGAGTATCCGGGCCCCGCGGGCCCTTGGGCAACCACAACCACAGCCCTCCACGGCTGCATCTTCGCGCGTTCGCCGCACTGAAGACCCTCTCGCCGAACTTGCGCGTCTCATCGGTCAGGAAGATCCGTTCGCGGAATTCGTCGCGCAGCGGCCCGCCGATCCGCGCGCCTCGGGAAATCTCGGAATTCAACGCCGCGCGCGACCTGCCGATGGCCGCGGCTATGACGGACGGCCGACCGATCGCCGTCCGCCGCCGCGCACGCGCGAATCGAATTTTGACGACGCCGTCGATCACGCGCAGGAAACGCCGCGCAGCAATGGTCGCGGCTCTTACGCGTACGGGGGCACACCCGCGGCCCGTGCAGATGACGCTACGCCGGCGCTCCCGCGCAACCTAAGCGACGACGCTGCGGTTCCCGCGCAGAGTCCTGCGAACGATCGGACCGCCGATTCCCGCCGTGAGCGCGAGCGTCCGGTAAGCAGGGCCGAAGTTCGTCAGGCACGCCGCACGACTCGTCACGAGGACGATCCGGCCTACGATTCCTACGCAGGCTCCGATTACGACCCGGATTATGCAGACGACGCATATCTCCCCGCTCATGGTGACGAATTCTACGACGAGGCGCCGCGACGCCGGCTGCGCCCGTGGCTTCTGGCCGGCGCGGCGGTGATCGCAGTTGTCGTAGTCAGCGCCAGCGGGTTGTTCGCCTATCGTGCCGTTTTCGGCGTGACCAACACGGGCGCTCCGCCGGTCACGATTCGCCCCGAAGCAGGCCCCACCAAGGTGGCCCCGGGATCGACCACGAAGGCAACGGACTCCGGAAGCAACAAGCAAATTTACGATCGCGTGGGCGGTGAGCCGCAAGGCAACGAGCGGATGGTTTCGCGCGAAGAGCGCCCGATCGATGGGTCGGCCACTGCGCCGAGCCGCATGCCCGGTGGAACAGTTGCCGCTGTAATGCCGGCGTCGCCGCCTCAGGCAGCGCCCGTTGCCGGGTCTCCCTCGACCGCATCGACTGAGCCGCGCCGCGTCCGCACGGTGACAGTGCGCGCCGACGGAAGCGTAGTTGGAGACCAGAATCGCGCAGGGCCGGCATCCGCGACCGCTCAACGCGCCGGCAACGCGTCGGCGCCCAGCGGACCGCTCGCGCTTAGCAATTCACCCGGCAGTTCTGGCGCGCCCGTGCCGCCGGCTCGCGCTTCTCAAGGTGACAATCCCTGGGCGAGCGTCACCGGCAACCCGACGTCTGGGCAGACCACGACCCAGGCCGCGCTTCCGCAAGGAAGCGGTGCCAACCCCGCGCCGATCGTTGCCGTGAATACGCCTGCACCGGCGGGCAGCTACGTTGTGCAGGTAGCCGCGCAAAAGACCGAGGCAGACGCTGCGTCCACCTGGCAGCAGCTTCAACAGAAGTATCCGGCCGTGCTCGGCAGCCAGCAGGCGGCGATTCGGCGCGTCGACCTTGGCGAACGCGGCGTTTTCTACCGCGCCCAAGTCGGTCCGTTTGGCTCTCGCTCGCAGGCGAGCGAGGTCTGCCAGAACCTGAAGGCCGCTGGCGGCGAGTGCGTGATTCAACGCAACTGAGTTGCACTTCTTTGGTTGTTCGGAGCGGCCGCGCTTGACGCGTGGGACACGCATGTCTACGCGCTCCGCATGACCACCGCCTGTATTTTTGGCTGCGCCGGACTGCAACTCACTCCCGAAGAACGGGCTTTCTTTGCGAAGGTGCAGCCGTTCGGACTCATCCTTTTCGCGCGCAATGTCGACAATCCGGATCAGGTCCGTGCGCTTGTGGACGAGATGCGCGCGTTGGTCGGGCGGGCGAACGCGCCCGTACTGATCGACCAGGAGGGTGGCCGCGTACAACGGCTGAGGCCGCCCAACTGGCCCGACTTCCCGCCTGCGGCGAAATTCGGCGAACTTTATTCACGTGACCGCGCCCGCGGAACCGACGCGGTGCGTCTGGGCGCCCGGCTCATCGCGGCCGAGCTTGCGGCCTTGGGCGTGAACGTCGATTGCCTTCCGGTCGCCGACGTGCGGCAACCGGAGAGCCATGAAGTGATCGGCGATCGCTCGTATGGTAGCGATCCGGCGGACGTCGCGGCACTCGCGCAAGCCGCCGCCGACGGGCTCCTCGAGGGCGGTGTCCTGCCCGTCGTAAAGCATGTCCCCGGCCATGGCCGTGCCCGGGTCGATAGCCACGAAACTTTGCCGATCGTAGAGACGTCGCTTGGGGAACTCGACCACGTCGATTTCGAACCATTCCGGCGGCTGACGCACCTTCCGATCGCGATGACGGCCCACGTCGTTTACGCCGCGATCGACCCTGCGCGCGCAGCCACGGTTTCCCCCATCGTGATCAAGAACGTGATCCGGGAGCGGATCGGATTTGCCGGCCTGTTGCTTACCGACGACCTCTCGATGAGGGCGCTTCGCGGCGGCCTCGGCGAACGCGCCCAGGCAGCCCTCTCCGCCGGGTGCGATGTCGCCCTCCATTGCAATGGTCGAATGGAGGAGATGGTTGAAGTGGCCTCGGCGAGCCCCACCTTGGCGGGGCTGGCCGCGAAGCGGGCAGAAGCGGCGCTTGGTCGCCTCAGAACCCCGCCGGAACCACTCCGGATCGCAGAGGCGCGGGCCCGCTTTTCCGCTATGATTGCGGCCTAGAAAGAGAGAATCAGTGGTCGAAACCAACGAGTTCGAGCTGGCGGAGGGCGAGCGCCTGGCCGAGGGGCCGGCGCTTGTGGTGGACGTGGGCGGCTTCGAAGGCCCCCTCGACCTCCTGCTCGCGCTCGCCCGCGCCCAGCAGGTCGACCTCTCGAAAATTTCGATTCTGGCGCTCGCCAACCAGTACCTGGAATTCATCGATCGCGCCCGCGATCTGAAAATCGAGGTCGCCGCCGACTACCTCGTGATGGCCGCGTGGCTCGCATACCTGAAGTCGCGGCTCCTGCTGCCCGAGCCGCAGATGGACGAGGAGCCTTCCGCCGCGGACCTGGCCGCCGACCTCGCCCAGCGCCTGCAGCACCTCGAGACAATCCGGCAGGCAGGTGCGCGCTTGATGACGCGCCACCGTCTCGGTCACGACTTCTTCGGCCGCGGCATGCCGGAGATGCGCGGACCGGCCCCGCCGAGCGGATACACGGCGACGCTCTACGACTTGCTTTCCGCTTACGCGATGCAGCGCCAGCGTCACGCGCTTTCCTCGGTGACAATGCCGAGGCGCACGGTCTGGTCGCTCGCGGAAGCGCGCGAATCGCTGTTCCGTCTCGTCGGTGTCGCGGGCGACTGGACCAATATCGATCAGTACCTGCTCCAGTACATCGTCGAACCCGCCATGCGCGCGACCGTGCTTGCGTCAAGTTTCTCGGCGAGTCTCGAAATGGTCCGTGAAGGGGCGATCGAGATTCAACAGGAAGCGGCGTTTACGCCGATCTGGCTGCGCCGCCGCAGCTCGGAGCATAGACAGAATGGGGAGAACAACTCGTGAATGCCCTTCGGGCCCAGAAACTGAAACTTGCCCATCCCGCATCGGACGAGCCGGAAGAGACTCCGCTCCCGGTGAGTGATGAAGCGCTGCGCATGCTCGAGGCGCTGCTGTTTGCCACGAACGAGCCTCTCGATGAGAAGACGATCGCGAAGCGCCTGCCCGAGGGCGCCGATGTGTCCAACTTGCTCACGCAACTGAGCGCGCGCTACGCGGACCGCGGCGTGAATCTCGTGAAGGTCGCAGGCAAGTGGGCGATCCGCACGGCTGCCGACCTCGGACACCTGATGACGCGCGAGGCGAGCGAGCCGCGCAGGCTTTCGCGCGCGGCGATCGAGACGCTCGCGATCATCGCCTATCACCAGCCCGTCACGCGCGCGGAGATCGAGGCGATCCGCGGCGTCACGATTTCCCGCGGTACGCTCGACGTGTTGATTGAGACGGGTTGGGCCCGCTTGCGCGGCCGCCGCCGCGCCCCGGGCCGTCCCGTAACCTATGGGACGACCGAGGAATTCCTCGTGCATTTCGGCCTCAACTCGGTCGAGGACTTGCCCGGTCTCGACGAGCTCAAGGGTGCGGGCTTTCTCGAGGGCCGACTGCCCTCGGGGTTCAGCGTGCCCATGCCGAGCGACGATCACGCCTTACGTGACGATGAAGATCCGCTCGAAGGAAACGAGCTTGATCTTTCGCTCGGGCCCGCACCGGACGCGGATGAGCACGGTGCCACCGAGGGCCCCGAGCGGCACACCCGCCGCAAGGAATAGCCGTGACCGAAGTCCCGGTCGTATCGCGTATGCCGCGGACCCGTACCCCCGCATCGATCGCCGCAAGCCTCGCCTTCGAGGATGTGCGTCACGCTTATGCCGCTAATGAATCCGTTCGCGGCGTGACGCTCGCCGTCGAGCCGGGGGAAGTTGTCAGCCTGATTGGTCACTCAGGCTGCGGGAAGACAACATTGTTGCGGCTTGCGGCGGGTCTCGAACGCCCCACAGCCGGGCGCGTGCTGCTCGACGGACTGGAGATCGCCGGACCGCGTACGTTTGTGCCCCCGGAGCGGCGCGGCATCGGGCTGATGTTTCAAGACTACGCGCTGTTTCCGCACCTCTCGAATTTCGAAAACGTCATGTTCGGGCTGCGCGGATTTGCGCCCGGGGACGCGGAGCGCCAGGCGGGCCAGGCGCTCGATCGCGTCGGCCTCGGCCCGCTCGCGGGCGAATATCCGCACATGCTCTCCGGCGGCGAGCAGCAGCGCGTCGCGCTTGCCCGCGCGATTGCGCCGCGCCCGGCCGTGATCCTCATGGACGAGCCGTTCTCCGGATTGGACCGGCGACTGCGCGACGCGATCCGCGCGGATACGCTCGCGATCCTGCGCGAGTCCCGCGCGACATGCCTGATCGTGACCCACGATCCGGAAGAGGCGATGCGAATGGCCGACCGGGTCGCGCTGATGCGCGCTGGACGATTGTTGGAAGTGGGACTTCCGCACGATCTCTATCGCAATCCCGGAAGTTTGTTCACGGCGCGCTTCTTCAGCGAGATGAATGAATTTTCCGCGACCGCGCGCGGCGGCAAAGTGGAAACCGCGCTTGGGATCTTTGACGCACCGGCACTTAGCGATGGAACAGCGGCGGTCGTCTGCGTGCGGCCGCAGGGCGTCCGCTTGCGTCCCGCGGGTCACTGCATTCCCGGCCGCATCGTCGCGCACAGGAGCCTCGGCGAGGTGGACCTCTTTGAGATCGTGGTTAGCGGGCAGGAAGCGCCGGTTCTCGCCCGTGTCCGGGAGGCCGGCAGTTGGTCCCCCGGCGAGGATGTGGGCGTTGACGTGGACCTGGCCGAAGTTCTTGTTTTTAGGGCCTCGGAGTCCTAGGTTTCGCCCGAGTTTGGGGCAGCGCGGATAACGGCCTGACGCGCCTGCGCGCTGCCTACCGGAGGCAATAATGGGTGGTTTGAGTATTTGGCACTGGGTCGTCGTCCTGGTCGTCGTCCTGCTCCTGTTCGGACGCGGCAAGATTTCCGAGCTCATGGGCGACGCGGCGAAAGGCATCAAGGCCTTCAAGAAGGGCATGGCTGAAGACGAGCAAGGCGCCGCGGCCGATCCCAAGAACTCGCCGAAGACGATCGATCATCAGTCGCAGACCTCTCAGGTCCGGACCGAGTCCGAGAAGAAGGTCGGCTAACTTCCGCACGGCTTCCGGGCTCGCGCCCGCGCGAGCCCGCTAACGGGAGCCGGCGGCGGCCGCTACGGCTATGTTCGATATTGGATGGAGTGAACTCGTCGTCATCGGCGTGGTTGCGCTGATCGTGATCGGACCGAAGGAGCTTCCTTCGGTCCTGCGCAACATCGGCCAGGTGATGAGCAAGCTGCGGAGCATGGCCTCGGAATTCCAGGGCCAGTTCCAGGAAGCATTGCGCGAGGCGGAGCTCGACGAACTGCGCAAGCAGGCCGAAAAGCTCTCCAGCGAGGTGACTGCGGCTGCAACCAATCCGCTCGAAAAGACTACGACCGAATTGCAGGCGATGATCGACGCGCCTGAGAAACCTGCGACGGCGCCGGAAGCACCGCCTACCGCCGAGGCGCCGGCTGTGGCCGAAGCACCGGCGGAAACCGCATCGACCGCGGTGTCCTCCGAGCCTCAGCCCGCCGAGCCAGCCGACAAGCCCGCCGGCGGTGAGGGAGGGCGCACCGCATGAACGCCCCCGAAACCAAGATCGACGGCGAAGACGAGATCGACGCCTCCAAGGCGCCGCTCATGGACCACCTGATCGAGCTGCGCTCGCGGCTGATCAAATCGGCTATCGCCTTCGTCATCCTCATGGCGGTCTGCTTTGCGGGCGCGCGCTACCTCTATAATGTGCTGCTGTGGCCCTATGAGTTCGCGTCCGGCAGCGATACCGCGATCAAGCTGATCTTCACTGCGCCGCAGGAATTCCTGATCACGCAGATCAAACTCGCGCTCTGGGGCGCAGCATTCTTCTCGTTCCCGCTCGTCGCCGGCCAGATCTACGCATTCGTCGCGCCGGGACTGTACAAGCACGAGCGGCGCGCATTCGCGCCCTACCTTGTCGCGACCTGGATCTGTTTCCTGCTGGGTGCGGCGTTCGTCTATTTCGTCGCCATGCCGATGGCGATGCGCTTCTTCCTCAGCATGCAGCAGATGGGAGGCGAAGGCTTCGCGGAAATCTCACTGCTGCCGAAGGTATCGGAATATCTCTCGTTGCTGATGACGTTGATCTTCGCGTTCGGCATCTGCTTCCAGCTTCCGGTCATCCTGACGCTGCTTGGCCGCGTGGGGATCGTCAGCGCGCAGGCGCTGCGCGAGAAGCGGCGCTATGCGATCGTCGGCGTGTTCATCGTCGCCGCTGTGCTCACGCCACCGGATGTGATCAGCCAGTTTGCCCTTGCCGTACCGACCCTCGCGCTCTACGAGATTTCGATCTACCTCGTTGCGATGGTGGAGAAGAAACGGGCGGCCGAAGAGGCCGCGCGCGATGCGGCGGCGTCGGGAGACTCTGCGGCCGGCTCGCCTGCGGAATAGTCGTCATGCCCGCGCTTGTCGCGGGCATCCACGTCTTCGCGCCGTGCCAAATGAAGGCGTGGATGGCCGGGACAAGCCCGGCCATGACGTATAAAACTTCATTCGCGGGATGACCTGACTCGGCTTCGGCACTCACCGACCGGGATATCCTGCGGCGACGATGATTTAGGGCAACTTTTCCCATGTTCGATCCAAGATGGGTGCGGGAGCACGCTGAGGAGTTCGACCGCGGCCTCGCACGGCGCGGGCTGCCGTCCGAGTCGAAGAAGATCATTGCGCTCGACGAGAAACGCCGCGCCGTGATCGCGACGCTTCAGGGTCTGCAGGAGCGCCGCAACGCTGCCTCCAAGGAAATCGGTGAGGCGAAAAAGGCGAAGGACGAGAAACGCGCAGCCGCGCTCATGGCCGATGTCGCCAACGCCAAGGACGAGATGCCGCGCCTCGAAGCCGAACAGGCGGCCATCGAGAAGGAGCTGAACGACGCGCTTGCGCAGATTCCCAATTTGCCGGCGGCCGACGTGCCGGACGGGAAGGAACCGACGGCCAACAAGGAGCGCCACGCGCACGGCAAGAAGCCGGCCCTCAATTCGTCGAAGCAACATTTCGAACTGGGCGAGGCGCTCGGGCTCATGGATTTCGAGTTGGCGGCAAAGCTCTCCGGCTCGCGTTTCGTCGTGCTGAAGGGCGCGCTCGCGCGCATGGAGCGGGCGATCTCCCAGTTCTTCCTCGACGTCCACACGACTGAGTTTGGCTACACCGAAGTCGCGCCGCCGCTTGCTGGTCGACGACAAGTAATGTACGGGAACGGCGCAGCTTCCAAAGTTCGAGGACGACCAGTTTATTGCACTGAGTAAGCGCGAATTTCTTCCTCATGCGGTGTTGGCCGAAGTATTCAATCAGGCGAACGAGACGGGCCTAGATCCGGCTGACGAGCGAAACTACGCGGAATTGAGTTGACTGTTTGATGAAGAATATTCAAGACAGCCAAAGTATCAGCGACGTTGGCTCATCCCCACCGCCGAAGTTCCACTCACAAATTTCGTCCGCGAGTTGATCGTCGACGAAGCCGAGCTGCCGATGCGTCTCACCGCATGCACGCCCTGCTTCCGGGCGGAGGCAGGGGCGGCCGGCAAGGACACGCGCGGCATGTTGCGCCAGCATCAGTTCACCAAGGTCGAGCTGGTCTCGATCACGACGCCCGCGCAATCGAAGGACGAGCATGAGCGCATGCTCTCGTGCGCCGAGGAAGTGCTGAAGCGCCTCGGATTGCACTACCGTGTCATGACACTTTGCACCGGCGACATGGGCTTCGCCGCGCAGAAGACCTACGACATCGAGGTCTGGCTGCCGGGGCAGGGCACCTACCGCGAGATTTCCTCCTGCTCGAACTGCGGCGAGTTCCAGGCGCGCCGCATGGAAGCGCGCTGGCGCAGCAAGGATGGCAAGGTCGCCGGACCGGTGCATACGCTGAACGGATCGGGCGTCGCCGTCGGCCGTGCGCTCATTGCCGTCATGGAAAACTACCAGGACGAGAACGGCGCGATTGCCGTGCCTGATGTGCTCCAGCCCTACATGGGCGGGCTGAAGAAGATCGAGAAGATGAAGTGACGACGCTATCAACGATGACGTTTCCCGGGCGCAGCGCACCGCGAAGTGGTGCGCTGCAGACCCGGGACCCAGCGCGGCCTGTTTCATGGGTCCCGGCGCTGCGGCGCACCGTTCCGCTTCGCTGCGCGCTGCGCCGCGTCCGGGATACGTAACCATGCGCATCCTCGTCACCAATGACGACGGCATCAATTCGCCCGGGCTCGAGGCGTGTGTGCGGATCGCCCAGGCGCTGTCCGAGGACGTCTGGGTGGTCGCGCCGGAGTTCGATCAGTCCGGCGTCGCCCATTCGCTTTCCCTGAACGACCCGCTGCGCATGCGCCGCGTCGACGAACAGCGTTTCGCGGTGAAAGGCACCCCGACCGACTGCGTGATCATGGCAATTCGCCACGTGATGCGGGAGAAACGGCCCGAACTCGTGTTATCGGGCGTGAACCGCGGCCAGAACCTCGCGGAGGACGTCACCTATTCCGGCACGGTCGCCGGAGCGATCGAAGGCACGATCCTTGGGATCCCTTCCTTCGCCTTGTCGCAAGTCTTCGGCCCCACCACGCGCGAAAGCCCGAACTACGACACGGCGGAAACGCACGCGCCGAAACTGATCAACCGGCTCCTCAAGGAGGGCATCCCTCCGGGCGTGCTGGTGAACGTGAACTTTCCCGACTGCCGGCCGTCGGAAGTCGCGGGGATCGGCGTCACCGTGCAGGGCCGCCGCGATCCGGGGCTCATGCATATCGACGAGCGCAAGGACGGCCGCGGCAATCCCTATTATTGGCTCGCATTCAATCGCCAGAAACGCGTGCCCGCGAATGGCAGCGATCTTTGGGCGATCGAGAACCGGCACATTGCCGTCACACCCTTGCGCCTCGATATGACGGACGAGCCGTTCCTCACGCGGCTCAGCGCGATATTCGACGAGAGCCGTCTGACGGATTGAGATGGGCAGGGACAGTCCGGAAAACGCGCACGATCCCTTCGCCGAGCAGCGCATGGAGTTTCTGCTCACCATGCGCCGGCGCGGCATCCGCGATATTCGCGTGTTGCGCGCGCTGGAGCTTGTTCCACGCGAACGGTTCGTCGAGCCGGATCAGACGGACCTTGCCTACGAGGATCACGCGCTGCCGATCGACTGCGGCCAGACCATCAGTCAGCCGTACGTCGTCGCGGCGATGACGGAAGCACTTGCGCTCGCGCCGGACCACCGCGTGCTCGAGATCGGCACGGGCTCGGGCTACCAGGCTGCGGTGCTTGCGCATCTTTGTTCCGAAGTGATCACCGTCGAGCGTTACCGCACCTTGGGTGAGCTCGCCGAGCAACGGCTGCACGCACTTGGGCTCAACAACGTGACGGTGATCGTCGGCGACGGCGCATTGGGCGCGCCGGAGCACGCCCCGTTCGATCGTATCGTCGTGACGGCCGCGGCACCCGACGTGCCTCAGACACTGGTCGAGCAGCTCAAGGATGGCGGCATCATTGTCGTGCCTGTCGGCCCGATGGGCGGCGTGCAGTCGCTCCTGCGGCTACGCAAGAAGCCGAAAGGCGCGGGGCTCGAGCGCGAAGAGCTGATGGCCGTGCGCTTTGTGCCGCTCGTGCCGGGCAAGGCCGCCGCGCTGTAGGAATTCGGACGAAAAAGGAGAACAAACCGCGGACATCAAAGGCAAATCCGCTCCGAACCTCTAATTCTTTAATCCTGCGTTTACCCGTCCATCGTCTACTCCGCCGGTTCAGTTTTGCGTCTGAGTGAGTAGCGATGCGTACAAAATTCCTCCGCTCGCGGTCGTATCGTCTTGCCCTTGCCGCGGGGCTGATCGGCGCTGCCGTTTCCGGCTGCAGCCAGGACTCCTCGCGGCTTTCCGACGACCCGTTCAGCAATCCTTTCGGTTCGCGTACGGCAAGCGACACGACGGGCTCGGCTCCGGCCACGTCGGGCGCGATCGAGTCGAGGCCGCTCGCAGGCCCGCCGTCGCAACCCGGATATACGCCCGCGCCGAGCTACGCATCGACGCCACCGCGGACCGTGCCCGCGGCGCCCGCGCCGGTCTACGCCGCCAACAACAATTCCGCTCCGCCGGTCACCGGATCTTCCGCGCCGCGCAGCGGCGAAGCCGGCTGGCGCTGGGACGGCGGCACGGCTGTCACGCTCCAGCAAGGCGAAACCGTCGATGTGATCGCACGCCGCTACGGCGTGCCCACGTGGGCGATCCTGCGCGCGAACAACCTCGCCGACGCTTCGCGAATTACACCCGGCACGCGTATCGTGATCCCGAGCTACGAAGCTCCCGCCGGTGGCGTCGCGACGGCTTCCGCGCCGCAACCCATGCCCGCGAGCGTTCCCGCTCAGTCGACGTCACGCTCCGGCAAGGTTCACGTCGTCCACTCGGGTGAGACACTTTACTCGCTTGGACGTCGTTACGGCGTCAGCCACTCGTCTATCGCGCAGGCGAACAGTCTCAGCGATACAGCCGCGCTGCGCGTTGGCCAGCGCCTGAATATTCCGGGCTCCTCGACAGCAACGGCCTCGCGTGGCGGACCGTTCGCGCCCGCGCCAAGCCAGCGCGTCGAAGCGCCTACTCCCGCACCGACGCCGGTGTCCACGACCGCGGCGAACCCGGCTCCGCAAAAGGCTGCCGCGGTCACCGCAGTGGACAATGAAGAACCGGAAGACACGCGTTCGCTGGGCGGCTCTCCGCAATTCCGCTGGCCCGTGCGCGGCAAAGTGATCTCCGGCTATGGCCCGAAGACCAATGGCCAGCACAACGACGGCATCAATCTCTCCGTACCCGAAGGCACCGAGATCAAGGCGGCGGAAAATGGCGTCGTTGCCTACGCCGGAAACGAGCTGAAGGGTTACGGCAATCTCGTCCTGCTACGCCACACCGACGGCTGGATGACCGCCTATGCGCACAACAGCCAGGTGATCGTGAAACGCGGCGATCAAGTCCGCCGCGGCCAGACCATCGCGCGCGCCGGCCAGACCGGTGGCGTGACCTCTCCGCAGGTGCATTTCGAGATCCGCAAAGGCTCGACCCCGGTCGACCCGACGCAATATCTGTCAGCGCTATAGATCTTCGATCGGCGCCCCCGACCTCCAGTGCCGATGTTGCGCGCTCGCGAGCCGTCCCCTCGGCGGCTCGCGAACCGCTTAAGGGCTGGCTGATCAGGTGACGCGCGGGGTTTGCTTCTTTGCAGGCGGCTGCTTGGTGTCAGGCGGCGGAGGCGCCGGCGCCACGGCGGGCGCGCGTTCGCACACGAACACGGTATCGGTCGCGGTGTCCGCTTGATTGAACGTGATCCGGGCGCTTGCGCCCCATTTGGCGCAATGCGCGTTGGCGAGGCTCTGCACGTTTGCGCCGCGCGCCAGCTCGGCCGGGATCACGCCACCCGTGTTGTTTCCTTCGATTTCCTTGCGAAATGATGATCCGCAGGCGCACAAGCCCGCCGCGACAAGCGAAACGAAAACGATCTTGGTCGGCCGCATTGCAGATCAACCGTTGAGTTTAGCCCCGAGTCGTCCCGCAAGATCCTGCACAAACTGCCAAGCCACGCGCCCCGATCGCGCACCGCGCGTCGTCGCCCATTCCAGCGCGTCACGGCGCAACGTTTCCGCGTCGGCCTTCAGCCGGTAATGAGCCACATAGCCCTCCACCATGGCAAGATATTCGTCCTGGCTGCAGCGGTGGAACCCGAGCCACAGTCCGAAGCGGTCCGAAAGGGAAACCTTCTCCTCGACCGCCTCGCCGGGATTGATCGCCGTCGAGCGCTCGTTCTCCATCATCTCGCGCGCCATGAGATGCCGCCGGTTCGAGGTCGCGTAGAGGATGACGTTGTCGGGCCGACCCTCGATGCCGCCTTCCAACAAAGCCTTGAGCGATTTGTATGACGTGTCTTCATGCTCGAACGACAAATCATCGCAGAACACAATGAAGCGGTGCCGGGCATCGCGCAGGAGCGCCATCAGGGTGGGTAGGCTCTCGATATCCTCACGGTGAATCTCGACGAGCTTGAGCGCACCCTGGTTCTTACGGTCCGCGCCGACTACCGCATGCACCGCCTTCACGAGCGAAGACTTTCCCATGCCGCGCGCGCCCCAGAGCAGCGCATTATTAGCAGGCAAGCCCTTGGCGAAGCGCTCCGTGTTCTCGAGGAGCGTGTCCCTCATTCGGTCGATGCCTTTCAGCAATCGCATCTCGACCCGATTGACGTGCTTGACCGGTTCGAGCCGCTTCTGTGCGGCCTGCCACACGAACGCCTCGGCGCGTTCAAAATCAGGGATAGCGGTTGCCGGCGGCGCCATTCGTTCGAGTGCGCCCGAGACACGCTCGAGCGCCTGCGCGAGCAGTGACAGCACAGTGTCGGCGGGAGAGGGCTTGTTCATGACGATCCTGTCGTTGCGGCATAGCGGGGTCGCGGGCAGCCGGCAAGCCATGCGCTTCCAATCCAGTTACCGGCGCCGAAACGGGCTTGTTCCGCAAAATACGTGCAAGAATGGCCGTCCACGAATTCGGGGCAGGCTGACAATGTCACAACCGGTATTGGACGCTGCGTTCTTCCAGAAACTAGGAGTTGGCATGCTTCCCGGCGAAATGGGTGTCGAGATCCTCGAAGTGCGTAAAGGATTCGTCCGCAGCCAGATCAAGATCGAAAAGAAGCATCTCGCCCCGAATGGCTTCCTGCATGCCGCGACCGTGATCGCCTTGGCCGACACGAGCGCCGGCTACGGTTGCGTCGCGAGCCTTCCCGAGGGCGGGAAAGGCTTCACCACGATCGAGCTGAAAGCGAACTTCCTCGGGACGATGGTCGAAGGGGTCCTTTCCTGCGTTGCCAAGGCCGAGCATCTGGGCAAGACGACTCAATTGTGGGACGCGGTCACGACGAACGAGGCCGGAAAGACGCTCGCGCTGTTTCGCTGCACGCAGCTCATCATCCGCTGACGCGCTGAAGCGCCGCGCGCCCTCACGTCGCCTCTAACTAATTGACAATGTGAACGTTATTGGCTTGCGGCGGGCCGCTTTCGCGCGCCCGCGAGTTTGCAATCCGGCCTTGCGCCGCTATAGTCCGCCGACTTTCCGCAAATTTTGCACGACCGTTGAACAGGGGATGACGTTCGAATGTTTATAACGCCCGCATACGCGCAGGCCGGCGGCGGCAGCGACATGTTGATCTCGCTGATGCCGTTTCTCCTGATCTTCGTCATTATGTACTTCCTGATCCTGCGTCCACAGCAACAGCGCGTGAAGCAGCATCGGGAGATGGTGGGCGCATTGCGCCGCGGCGACACGGTCGTGACCTCCGGCGGGCTGGTCGGCAAGATCACCAAGGTCGTCGACGACAACGAAATCGAGCTGCAGCTTGCCGACGGCATTCGTGTCCGGCAGATGCGCCAGATGGTCACCGAAGTCCGCGCCAAGGGCGAACCGGTCAAGGACGAATGAGGCGCGATCCGGCCGGTCGGTCGATTCGCACGCGCGTGTCCGAAGTTCCGATGGGAACGTGAAAGATGTTGCATTTCGCTCGCTGGCAAATTGTGGCGACGCTGCTCGTCTCGTTCTTCTTTAGCGCTATGCTGATCCCGAACATGTTGCCGTCGGAAGTGCGGCAGTCGCTGCCGACTTTTCTGCAGCGGACGATGACGCTCGGCCTCGACTTGCAGGGCGGCTCGCACATCTTGCTTGAGATCGATACCAAAGCCGTCCGGAACGAACGGCTTGTCACGTTGCGCGATGACGTTCGGCGCGTGATGCGCGACGCCCGAATTGGATACACGGGCCTTACTTCTCAGGACCTCACGGTCCAACTGCGTATCCGTGAAGCGAAGGACATGCCGGATGCGCTCGCCAAATTGCGCGAACTGTCGACCCCGATCAGTGGGGCGTTCGGTCCAAGCGGCGGGCGCGACGTCGAGGTGTCCGACGCGGGAGACAACGTGATCCGGCTGACCTTGACGGAAGCGGGCTTGAACAATCGCGTCAGCCAGGCCGTCACCCAATCGATCGAGATCGTGCGCCGACGGGTGGACGAACTTGGCACCGTGGAGCCCCTGATCCAGCGCCAGGGCGCAAGCCGCATCCTTGTGCAGGTGCCGGGGCTGCAGGACCCGGCGCGCCTGAAAGATCTGCTCGGCAAGACCGCACAACTCACGTTCCGTTTCGTCGACATGACGACGTCGGCGCAACAGGCGATCGAGAACCGGCCCCCGCCCGAGTTCGAAATCCTCATGTCCAGCGACCGGCCCCCGCAGCCGTATCTGATCGAGCGTCGGGTCATGGTGTCAGGCGAGGATTTGATCGACGCCCAGCCGGGCTTCGATCAGCGCAGCAACGAGCCAATCGTCACCTTCCGTTTCAACAATACCGGCGCTCGCCGCTTCGCCCAGGCCACCCAGCAGAATGTGGGTCGACCGTTCGCGATCGTGCTCGACAACGAGGTGATCTCGGCGCCCGTGATCCGGGAACCGATCTTGGGCGGCTCCGGCCAGATCAGCGGCAATTTCACGGTACAACAGGCGAACGATCTCGCCATTTTGTTGCGCGCAGGTGCTTTACCGGCACCGCTCAACATCGTCGAGGAGCGCACGGTCGGACCTGGCTTGGGTCGGGACTCGATCGAGTCCGGCAAGATCGCGGCCTATGTGGGTACCGCGCTCGTGGTCGCCTTCATGTTTGCGACCTACGGTCTGTTCGGACTGTTTGCGAACATCGCCGTCTTCGTCAACGTCGGAATGATCTTCGGAATTCTCTCCCTACTGCAGGCGACCCTGACGCTTCCCGGCATTGCCGGCATCGTGCTCACCGTCGGCATGGCGGTCGACAGTAATGTCGTCATCTTCGAGCGCATACGCGAGGAATTTCGCAACGGCCGGTCGGCGATCACGGCCGTGGATACCGGCTTCAAGGAGGCGCTACGCACGATCGTTGACGCCAATGTCACCTCGCTGATCGCCGGGCTGATCCTTTTCTATATCGGTACCGGTCCGGTACGCGGCTTCGCGCTAACGCTCTCAATCGGAATCGTGACCACGATGTTCACCGCCTACACCCTCACGCGGTTGATGATCGCGATGTGGGTCAGATGGATGCGTCCGTCGTCGATCCCCATTTGACCAGCACTATCAAAGGTACGCCCGGTGCGCTTGTTACGCCTCGTCCCCGATAACACTAACTACCCGTTCATGCGTTGGCGGCGCGTGTTCTTTCCCGTTTCCGCCATCCTGTCACTGCTCTCGATCTTTCTGTTCTTCGCGGTCGGTCTTAACGTCGGCATCGATTTCCGCGGGGGAACCCTTATCGAGTTGCGGACGAAGAGCGGGCCGGCCGACGTTGCCAAGCTGCGCGAGCAGCTCGGCGTCCTAGGCCTCGGCGACATACAACTGCAGGAGTTCGGCGGCCCTAATGACATCCTGATCCGCTTCGAGCAGCAGCCCGGCGGCGACGCCGCTCAGTTAGCTGTGGTGGAAAAGGTGAAGGCGGCACTCGGCGATGCTTACGAATATCGCCGCGTCGAGATCGTAGGACCGACCGTATCAAGCGAACTGCTGCAAATGGGTATCCTTGGCGTCTCGCTCTCCCTGCTTTGTATCTGGCTATATCTTTGGTTCCGCTTCGAATGGGAATTCGCGGTTGGAGCCATGGTAGCAACGATGCACGATCTTACCCTGATCATCGGGTTCTATGCCTTCACTCAGGTTGATTTCGATCTCTCGTCGGTCGCGGTGATCCTGACTATTGCCGGCTATTCGCTGAACGACACGGTCGTCGTCTTCGATCGCATTCGCGAGCTTTTGCGGCGATACAAGAAGATGGGTATCCAAGAGTTGCTCGATCTCGCCATCAATTCGACCCTGCCGCGCACGGTCATCACCGGCACAACTGCATTCCTTGCGTTGCTCGGCTTTTCTTTCTTCGGCGGCGAGGTACTCCAGGCGTTCACCAAAGCAATGCTCTTCGGAATCGTTGTGGGCATTTATTCAACAACGTTCCTTGCCGCGCCCATCTTGATCTATCTCGGCGTGCGCACGCAGTCCGCCGCGGGTGCGCCCGCAACCGCCGCCGAAGCGGAGGCCAAGGTCACGTGAAGGGGACGCAGCGCGATCCGCACTATCCGGGTCGCACTGCAATCGAGGCCTACGGCGGCGGAGGTTTCCGCTTCGGCGGCATGTCCCACCGTGGCGCGATCCTCGCGTTGCCCGCCGGAATCTGGGCCTGGGCCCCGAACTCATCCTCCGAAATCGATGAGGCGAGCCTTGCGCGTGTCATCGCCGTGCGTGACGAGATCGACATTCTCCTGATCGGGACGGGAAGGGAGCATGGGCCGTTGCCGGAGGCGCTGCAGCTCCGTCTCCGCGAACTCGGCATCCGCTTCGACGTTATGACCACATCCGCAGCCGCGAGTACCTACAACATCCTGCTGGCGGAAGGCCGGCGCGCAGCCGTGGCCTTGTTGCCGGACTGAGCGATAGATTGGCGCATGCAGCAAGCCTACGCGCATTGCGCCGTATTGGTGCGTGAATCCGACAAGGACCGCTACCTAGCGAACCTGCTCATCCCCGAGCCTGCACGGACGCACGCCTTCGCGCTTCACGCCTTCAACGCGGAGATTGCAGCGGTCCGGGACCGGGCGCGCGAGCCGCTTGCCGGTGAGATTCGACTGCAATGGTGGCGCGATGCCTTGTCCGGTAAGGCGGCGGGCGATGCCGAACGCAATCCCGTCGCCGCCGCACTCATCGATACGGTCGAGCGCCGCCGCCTGCCCCGCGATCTGCTAATTGCCCTTGTCGATGCGCGTCGCTTCGACGTCTATGACGAAGGAATGCCGTCGATTGCTGCGCTCGAAGAATACCTGCGCACGACGTCATCCACGTTGTTCGACCTTGTCGCGCGTTTGCTCGACGGTCGGTCATCCGCCGCCGCGAGCGAAGCTGCGGGCATCGCGCACGGGCTAACCGGTCTTCTCCGGTCATTTCCGATCCATGCCGCGCGCGGGCAGATCTATTTGCCTGCCGATTTGCTCGAGCAAACCGGGACGCCGCCAGGAGACGTTCTTACCGGCACCGACACATCGGCGCTGCGCGCCGCGCTTTCGGCGATGCGCGACTGGGCGTCCAGCAGGTTGAGCGAAGCGGAGCACCAATTGGCCGCGGTGAGCGCTGCCGCGCGACCTGGCTACCTTCCGCTTGCTTTGGTGCGCGGATATCTCGGCCTGATGGAGAGTCCTGATTACGCGCCGTTCAGGACGCCCGTCGAGCTGCCGCAATGGCGCCGGCAATGGACGCTTTGGCGCGCCGCGCGCCGCGGACCCTACCGTTAGGCTTGGCGCATTCGGCGGTCAGTCCGGTTGAGCCGTCCGCGCACTAGCTCGGCCGCGACGCTCTTCGCGTCCGCATCGAGGGAAAGCCGCTCGATGAGGTCCACCTGATTTTGCGCGACGAGCCGCAGAACGTCGTCACGCAGATGGCCTTCGGGCGTACGCGGTAGCTGCCGCGCAACTTGGATGAGATTGGGATCGGGCAAGCCGTCCGCGGCCGCAAGATGGGTGCGGATATCGGACTCCGAAAGCGGCGCTGCTGTCTCGACGAATGCATAGAGTCGCGCTCCGCGCGGCGTCGGGTAGGCAACAACAGCCGCCCCTGTCACGCCCGAGAGCCCGGCAAGGCGTTCGGTGATCCGGGGACCGTCACGTGTCACATCGGCTCCGCTGCCCTCGCGGTCCATGTAGCCGAGCAGGCGACGCGTGACGAAGATGTAGAGCTGCTTGCCGGTCGCCATCCAGATCCGTGCGGGCAGGCTCTTGGTCGCGAGCACGCGCCGCTCGGACGCGGTCAGCGCCTCCGGCACATACTTGCGCTTGTGTTTGAGCAGATGCCGCAGGTCTTCATGCGCCGCGAGACGAAACAGTCGACCCCGGCGGCCGGCATGCGCAAGCTGGAAGTCGGTCAGTCGCGGGCGCCCCTCGCTGTCACGCAGCCAGTTCTGCTCCTTGGCGAGATCGTTGTGCACGACTCCCGCGCGGTGCATCGCAGACAGCATGCGCCTCGCGGCCCGGAAGTATTCTCGGTCGCCGGCGGGCCGGGCGATGTGCATGGGCAGCCCGTCGATCCAGGAGCGCACGAGGAAACCGTCCCCGTGCGCGAGCAGGCGCGGGCCCGCGATCCCCTTGAGTCGATCGAGCGCCGAAACCTCCCGCTTTCCGAAGTGGTAGGCGATCGGCCGCACCCAAAGCGGGACATGGCCGAAGCGGCGCAACACAGCTTCAACCTCGGAGCCGTCGCCGCGCCAGAAGCCGCGTTCCACCGTACTGAAGTGGTCGGACTTGAGGACCGTCTCCGACCTCCAGCGCGAAAGATCGGTTGAATCGTGTGCCGGACCCCTCATGCCGCAGCATCCGCGACGGGGTTGTCGCTCAGCCAGCGGTCGAGATCCGCCTTCGCGCGGTTGGTCAACGCGCGCTTCTTGTCCCGTCCCTTGTCCGCTCCGCGGAACGTCTCGGCAAGCGGTGGAAACAGGCCGAAGTTGACGTTCATCGGCTGATACGAGCGCGAGCCGCCGTCGTTCGCTGACACGTGCCCGCCCGTGATGTGGGAAAGCAGCGCGCCGAGCGCGGTCGTCTGCGGCGGCACCGCGGCGGGTTCACCATTTCGTTCCCCCGCCGCGAAGCGTCCTGCAAGCAGGCCGACCGCCGCGCTCTCCACATAGCCTTCGCATCCGGTGATCTGGCCGGCGAACCGCAGGCGCGGCTCAGCCTTCAGGTGCAACGTCGCGTCGAGCAGTCGCGGTGAATCGAGATAAGTGTTGCGGTGCAGCCCGCCGAGCCGCGCGAACTCCGCGCGCTCGAGGCCCGGGATCATGCGAAAAATGCGAGCCTGTTCCCCGTGCCGCAGCTTCGTTTGGAAGCCAACCATGTTGAACAGCGTGCCGAGCTGATTGTCCTGGCGCAGTTGGACGACAGCATACGGCTTGTTTCCAAGGTGCGGATTGGACAAGCCGACCGGTTTCATCGGGCCGAAGCGCAGGGTGTTGGGCCCGCGCTCCGCCATCACCTCGATCGGGAGACAACCATCGAAATAGGGCGTGTCCTCCCATTCGTGGAATTCGACTTTTTCAGCCGCGAGCAGCGCGTCGACGAATGCGAGGTATCGCGGCTGGTCCATGGGGCAATTGATGTAGTCGGCGCCGGAGCCGCCCGGCCCCGACTTGTCGTAGCGCGACTGAAACCAGGCGACCGCCATGTCGATGCTGTCGCGATGCACGATCGGCGCAATGGCGTCGAAGAAGGCGAGGGCGTCCGCACCCGTGCGGTCACGAATGAAGTCGGCGAGCGCCGGCGAAGTGAGTGGACCCGTGGCAACAATCACGTTGTCCCAGTCTGCCGGCGGAACCGGAATTTCCTCGCGGCTGATTTCGACGAGCGGATGCCGCGCGAGCGCCTCGGTCACGGCTGCGGAGAAGCCATCCCGGTCCACCGCGAGAGCTCCGCCCGCCGGCACCTGATGCGTATCCGCCGCACGCATGATCAGCGATCCAAGCCGCCGCATCTCGTGGTGCAGCAGGCCGACCGCGTTCGTCTCACTGTCATCGGCGCGGAAGCTGTTGGAGCAGACGAGTTCGGCGAGGCCCTCGGTCTTGTGCGCCGCCGTCATGCGGAGCGGGCGCATCTCGTGCAGCACCGCGGGAACGCCATAACGCGCGATCTGCCAGGCCGCCTCGCACCCGGCTAGACCCCCGCCGATGATGTGGATTGGCCGAACCATGGGCAGTTTCTCCGACTCCATGCCGGAGGCGTCAAGGCGGACCTAATTCGAAAAAACGCGCGGATTTCCGAGGCTGAATGGCACTGAATCACGATTTACCAACCTGGGGTGGATCAGAATGTGCGCTGGCGGACAGACGGCCGCTGTGCTCCCACCCATCATCGCTCCATGGTGGAGGAGTCGAAGGCGAACAAGTACCGGGCGCTGGCTGAGGAGTGCGAGCGCCTGGCCGCTGAAGTGAAGACCGAGAAGGAACGTGATGAGCTGCTTCGCAAAGCGAAGGGCTATCGTGTGCTCGCAGACGGCGAGGCGGATCCGAAAAAGCCCAAGCCTAACTGACGGCTACCGCTCCGCCTGCGGCAGATGCTCCTCGATCGTCCGCCGCACGACTCCGTAGCATTCGCACGCGCGCTCCTCGAGCCTGTCGCGGTCGAGAATTTCAATGCGTCCGCGGCGATAGCGGAGGAGACCCGCGTCCTGCAGCGATTGCGCAACCAGTGTGACCGTCGTCCGGCGTACGCCGAGCATCTGCGCGAGGAATTCCTGCGTGATCGGTACGACGTCTCCGTCGGTGCGATCGCGCGACTGCAGCAGCCAGCGGCAAAAGCGTGACTCCGCCTCGTGCAGCGCGTTGCACGCAGCAGACTGCTGGACCTGTGCGAGCAGTACTTCATTGTGCCGCACGATAATGTCGCGGATCGCGGGGCTCGCAGCCACAACAGCCTGGAACTTGGACGTAGCGACCTGTGACGCGGTGCCCGGCATTTGCACCAGCGCGCGCGTGAACGCATGCCGTGGGCCGAGCCCTGCCATCGCGCCGATCGCGCCTTCACGTCCGACCGTCGCGGTCTCGACCGAATTGCCTTGCTGCATGACCGCGAGCAACGAAACCATGCCGCTATTTGGAAAATAGACGCGCTCGATCAATTCGCCCTGCTCCTGCAGCAGCACCCCTTGTTCGAGCTCCACCTCCTTGAGGTGCGGCTGAAGGATCATCATCTCTGGCGGGCGCAAGGCCGCCAAAATTCGATTGCGACGAGAATCGTTGGGGGCGCGCAAAGCTGTATCCTCCGGTTCAACTCCTCGCTGAAGCGAACCCAGTGATCACAGGCGCAAAAGTCTCCACTTCCCGCCCACGCAAGAGGACAGGTTCTAGTCGTGTCGGGGAACCGCTGTACGGTACCCGACATTCTCCCCGTTGTTGTGGATTCTGCCAGCCGCTGCTCTGGCGACGCTGAGCCTATTGACCGCTAAGTCCCGGCTTCATCGGGGACGTGTGGGTCATGTCCCGGGAAAAACTCCCCAGGGAGGTTCCGGTTCCAGGAGGGCAGGGATCGCGCGGTTGGAGAGGTAATTATCCGCGCCGGGAGAGGGCCAGGTTGGGCCATGCCTGACTGATGCGGCCCATCGGCCGCTCCCGACGCGCCGTTCGCGAGTGCCGCTACGTCTTGGCCCGAACGCGTGCCGCGACGATCATTGCGGCGTTGTAGTCCGGTGGTGTCATGCACACCTCCAGGTGAGGTTGCACTGCCGGTCCTCTTCGGAGCCGACAATTTCAGATTGGACCCAAGCGTCGGAAAGTCAAGCGTGCGACACCGGTCGGATTGCACACTTCCCGTTTAATTTTGATTCACGGAGACCATGCGCGGAAAAATTCCACCGCGACCGGATCGCGGCGGAATTTTGCAACTCGTGTGGCTACTCGACGATCTGAATCACGCGCCTGCTCGAGGGCTCGACCAGCACGAAACGGCCGTCCCAGACGAAGTAGCGGTACGGCCGCAATGACGGGACCTCGGCGTAGATCGTCTCGGGCACCGGCGTGAGTTCGATTTCCGCCGGGATTGTCGCGCCAACGATCACGCGCTCGCGCAGTTCGATCGGCCGCACGCGCTCCTTGACGACGTAGTTCCGGATCACGGTCCGCTGTTGCGGCTCAATGATCACGCTTTGTGCAAGGGCACTGGTCGCCACGAGGGTCGCAGCAGCCACGCCGATCAAAGTCCGTTTCTTCTGTTTGCTCCTGTGTGAGAGCCGGCCTCTTGGACTCGGCTCTGGGCCAACGCTCGCGATGAGAGGCCGTTCCACCGGCGTTGTCGCGGCTCCGTCGGCGTGTTCCACTCCGACGATCAGGGAGGGAACTGATGAATACCGCCAGCCTTGCCGCAAAAATGCCCGCCGAAATGCTGGAGATCCGCACCCGGCCGCTGTTCGTGTTCGAGATCGGGGTCGCGCCTCCGAGTGTTATCGGCATGACCCCCGGTTACGACCGCCGCATCGGGGAAATTACCGGGGGTACGTTCGAGGGCGAGCGGCTGCGCGGCAAGTTCCGCTCCGGCGGCAGCGACTGGCAATCGCTCCGTTCCGACGGCGCGATCACCATCAACGTGCGGCTCGTGATGGAGACCGACGACGGTGCGCTGATCGGAATGCGCTACCGCGGCATCCGCCACGGGCCGAAACCGGTCATCGATCGTCTTGCCAAGGGCGAGGTGGTGAATCCGAACGAGTATTATTTTCGCGTCACTCCTTGGTTCGAGACCTCGTCAGAAAAATACGACTGGCTCAACCGCGTGCTGGCAATCGCGGTCGGCCATCGCCTGCCGAGCGGTCCGATCTACAACGTGCTCGAAGTCGTCTGAGCATAGCCCGTGCAAGTCGAGGCGCTGTTCTTTGATGTCTTCGGCACGCTCGTCGATTGGCGCACGAGCATTGCGCGCGAGAGCGAGAAGATACTGGGCCCGCTCGGGCACCGGCTCGACTGGGCTGCCTTCGCCGATGCGTGGCGTGACGAGTATCAGACCGGCATGGAGGAGGTCCGCTCCGGCCGCATCCCATTCTCGAAACTCGACGTCATTCACCGGCGCAATCTCGATCGCATCGTGCCGCGCTTCGGCCTCGAAGCGGTCCCGGAGGATCGGTTCGTCGACCTCAATCTCGCCTGGCATCGCCTCGAGGCCTGGCCCGATGTGCCGCCGGCGCTCGCGCGGCTGAGAAAGCGTTTCCGCCTGGCGCCGGTTTCGAACGGAAATATTTCGTTGATGGTCGACCTCGCCCGCCGCAACGAGTTTCCTTGGGACGCGATCCTCGGAGCCGAGTTCGCCGGCGACTACAAGCCGAAGCCGCGCGTGTACCTCGCCTCGTGCGAGGCGTTCGACTTGCCACCGTCGCGATGCATGATGGTGGCGGCCCACAGCGGCGACCTGAGCGCGGCGGCTGCGAGCGGCCTGCGCACCGCATTCATCGCGCGGCCGGACGAAAAAGGCCCCGGCAAAGGCGAAGCCGCGTCGAGCGTGCCGGTCGATTTCACGGCGCGCGATCTTCTCGACCTTGCGGATCAACTGGATGCGTGACGCAGCTTTGTCATTCCGGGGCGCCGCGCGCTGGCGCGTCGACGAGCCCGGTTCCGGCGGAGTATCCGGCGCGCCCACGTGTCAGCCGCCGCGCTGGCTGCTCGCTTCGCTCGCCAGCGCGGCCGGCGGCGAGCCCGGAATCCATGACCACGGCACTGCAATATGGGCCCGGCGCTGGCGCGCCGTCCCGGAATGACAAGATGATGCGCCAAACCCAACACACGTTGACCGTCGCGACCCGCGGCAAAGGACTCGTCGAAATCACCGGCGACGTTCGCAAGTGGGTGTCGGAGCAGGGGATCGCCAACGGTCTGCTCACCTTGTTCTGCCGGCATACCTCGGCCTCGTTAATCATCCAAGAGAATGCCGACCCCGACGTGCGCACGGACCTGGAAACGTTTTTCGAGGACATCGCGCCCGAGACGCGAGACTACGTTCACGACACCGAGGGACCGGACGATATGCCGGCCCACATCCGCACGGCGCTGACTGCCGTCCAGCTTTCCATTCCGGTCGCTGCCGGAAAACCCATGCTGGGCACCTGGCAGGGCATCTACGTCTTCGAGCACCGAACCCGGCCACACCGTCGCGAGATCGTTTTGCATTTGCTGGGCGAGTAGGGTTCGTTGGCCCGGAAAACGACCCAGGCTAGTATGGAGCTCTACAGGGAGTGGGGCATGTCTGTGCGTACGAGTATCGCCGCTGCGCTTCTCGCGGCAGTTCTGAGTGTCACCACCACCGCTTCAGCGCCAGCGCAGCACGTTTCGCCGCAACCGAACCTGATGCGTTCGCAAACGCACGTCTACCTGATGCGGGGGCTGCTCGGGGTGTTCTCGCTCGGCATGGACGATCTCGCCGGCAAGCTCAACAACCAGGGCTTCCGCGCGACTGTCTACGGCTATGAGGTTTGGCAGACGATTGCCGACCAGATCGTCCAACGCCGCCGGGACGGTCATACCGGACCTGTGGTGATCGTCGGTCACTCGCTCGGCGCGAACGCAACCTTCGACGTTGCTGACTCGCTGAACGGCCGCGAGGTGCCGGTCCTGCTGGCCGTCATTTTCGACGCAACCGAAGTTCGACGCGTACCGGCCAACGTGAGCGCGTTCATCAATTTCTATGCACGCGACGGCTTCGGACACCAAGCCGTCGCCGGACCGGGCTTCGTGGGCGAGCTGGCCAATTTTGATCTCAGCGCCGACGGCACAATCACTCACACGAACATCGATGCGTTGGACCGCTTTCATCAACTCGTGATCGACAAGCTGCTGCACCTGACGCGGCCCTGACGCTCAAGGCCGTAGGTCGTCGAACTCCGTGTGCCTTTGCATGTAACCGGACACAAACGGACAGCGCGCGACCACCTTGAGCCCGCGGGCGCGCGCCTGCTCCAGCAGGCCGCGCGCGAGCCGGGATCCGATACCCTGGCCTTCCAGCTCCTGCGGGACTTCGGTGTGCTTGATCGTGAGTAGCTCGCCGACGAGGCTGTAATCGGAATAAGCGATGCCGGCCGGCGTCTCCAGCTCGAACCGGCTCCGCCCAGGATTGTTGCGTACTTCCGAACTCATGCTCCACGTCTACATGCGTGCCAGATCTAGCGGATCGCCCGCCAGAGAAACAATACGATGAGGGCGCCGACCGCCGCAGCGACGTAACCGGCGTAGACGCCCGCCAAGGTGAGCAGCACGGCGATGTGGAAGCCGACGAAGGAGCCGGCGATGCCAACCAGCGCGCTCGTGATCAAGCTGCGCGGGCCGGTGAACTGCCGCGCCAGCCAGCCGGGGCCGGCCACGCGGTCAAAAACGACGCCGGCAACAATACCGATCACCAGTAACAGCAGGAAATTGAGAAATGGGTCGCGCATGGAAATGGCTCCGTCGGTTACGTCCCGCCGCCCGTCGCGGCGGGCGCACAATAACGCGTTTTGACGGACGCCGACTGATTCGCCCCGGTAAGGACCAAGCGCCCGTAACGCGCTGATCCGAAATGAGTTCCAGCACTTTTTTTGGAACGTATTCTTCGTTGACGCATTGGGTTTGCAGGAACGGACGGAGAGAAACCATGAAAACGTTGAACGTTGCGCTCGCAGCGGCGGCGCTCGCCTTTGCTGCGACGACGGTCGGCTCAGTTACCCCGGCCGATGCTCAAGTGAGTATTCGCGCGGGTGAACATGGCGTCGGCGTGCGCATCGGCGACACCCACCGCCATCGTTACCATAACCACGGCTACTACGCGTACGGACAGGCAGATTGCCGTACCGTCGAGACACGCAAGTTTCGCCCCAACGGGACGGTCGTGATCACGAAGAAGCGCGTCTGCGACTGACCCTCACTGTAGCGTGCAATAAAAATGGCCCCGCGAGGGGCCATTTTTATTTCCTCTGTCCAGCGCTCACATGCCGCGGACGAGATTTCCCGCGAGCAAAAGGCCGTACGCGATCAACAGTGTGGCAAACAGGTTTGCCTGCACGATGGGAATCCGGACGAGCCCCAGCCACACAATGAGTGCGAGCAAGGCGAGCACCACTGACAGGACCAGCACAATCGTGCTGGGCGGCGTCACTCCACCGGTACGAAAAGCCATTCGACCCTCCCACGTTTGCGATCGAAGCATCAGGCAATCGTCTTCTCCCGTCAAATTCTGGGGCGGGAGGCTCACACTTCCGGTTCCTGAGGGGAGCTGGAATTGGATTGTCTTCGGTCTCGAGATCCCACGCCTGTCCGGCGATGCGCCATTTGCCGGCGTCCTTGACGAACAGGAACGCGCCGACATCGCGCGTCACTAATGAGAAACCCGGCTCCGCGTGACGGAGCCGGGCTCTTGTTGCGGCTACGAGTAGTCGCACTTACCAGTAGTAATGGTAAGCGCGGTGCGGGCGATAATAGCCGTAGGAGTGGTACGGGTAGAAGTGACGCTTCACCCAGTGGCGCTTATGCTTGCGATAGTGGGGATAGTGGCCGTAGTGATAGCCATAGTAGCCGTGCCCGCTCGTCGCTTGAGCGGGGGCCGGCGCGCTCACGGCCAGGCCGACACCGAGGACGGCCGCGAGTCCGAGCAGAGTCATCTTCATCTTCATCTTAGTCTCCTCTCGTTGTTTCCTCTCGCCACGTCGCGGATCGAGCGTGACGCCCTTTGCATCTACGCAATGCGCGGGGCGTGAGAACGGCTCCGCAAATTATCTTTTTGTCACGTAGATGAATTGCAGGTGGGTTGCGCGTTCATCCGCCGTTCAACATCGCGATGAGAACGTGGCGATCGGAACCTGTGCGCTCAAGTTTCGGTGTTATTCGGCTTGCCGAGGAACGCGCGTGGGGCCGACGTGTTTCTCCGAGGTAAATTCAACAACGAGGAAGCCATGAAGCCATTTCTTCTTGCTTCGATCGCACTGGTCACCGTGACCGCCGCGCCGGCGGTCGCTGGTAACACCTCGTCGAACACGAGCTCGAATACGTCGTGCAATTCCAGCAACGGCCGCACGACGTGCCTTCGCACCCATGATTGGTCGGTCACCACCGACCGATATCGGGCGCGTGAATACCGCGGATCGACGCGCATAGAGCGTCATGTACGCGGTGATGATCGCTACTGGCGCGATCGCCGGGACCGCCGTTGGCAGTTCGGCGGAGATGATGACGACTGACGAAGGTCGGTCAGCGCATGAATTCTGGCGAGATCAGCTTGGGCAGGAACAGCGCGACGTCCGGCCATACGATGATGAGCGCGAGCACGGCCAGCATCGGGATCAGCATGATCATCGTGTCCTTGAGCGCGTCGACAATGCGGATGCCGGCGATCGAGCAGGCGATCATCAGGCAGAGGCCATAGGGCGGCGTCACGAGCCCGAACGCGAGCGACACGATACCGACGATCGCGAAATGCACCGGGTCCATCCCGACCGATTTCGCGAGTGGGTCGAGAATCGTGCCAACGATGATGATCGCGGGAATCGCGTCGAGGAAGCAGCCGACCACGAGAAACACGCCGGCAATGAAGAAGCCGGTGGTCGTGGGACCCATGCCCCAGGTCTGTACGCCGGCAAGCAGAATCTCCGGAATCCTGTAGTACGCGAGCAGCCAGCCGAACGCGCTCGCGGTGCCGACGCAGAACAGCGCGAGGCCGGCGAGCTTGCCGGTATCCAGCAGGGCGTAATGCAGGCCCTTCAGGTCCATCTCGCGATAGACGAGCAGCGAAAGCGCCCCGGCATAGAGCACCGCGATGCAGGCGGACTCGGTCGCGGTGAACCAGCCAAACACCTTTCCGCCGACGATGATGAACGGCGTCGTCAAGGCCGGCACGGACACGATCAGCGCGCTGCCGAGCGCAGTCCAGGTCGCGCGCGGGTAGGTCGGATAACCGCGATACTTGGCATAGACATGCACGGTCGCCATCTGCGCGAAGCCGATCAGGAGTCCCGGCACGATGCCGGCCAGGAACAGCGCGCCGATCGAGACCGTGAGAATGCCGCCCCAAACGATCATCAGGATCGACGGCGGCACGATCACCGCGAGCACCGCCGACACCGCGGTGATCGCGACGGAGAAGCTGTCGTCGTAGCCTTCCTTGCGCTGCGCGTTGATGAAGAGTTTGGACTGGCTCGCGGCATCCGCCGTCGAGGACCCGGAAATCCCGGCAAAGAAGATCGACAGCACCACGTTGATCTGCGCGAGCCCGCCGGGCCAGTGCCCGACCATGGTGCGCGAGAGGCGCATCAAGCGGTCGGTGATGCCACCGACGTTCATCAGGTTCGCGGTGAGCAGGAAGAACGGCACTGCGAGGAGGATGAACGAGTTGTAGGCGTTGAAGGTTTCCTGCGCGAGCGCCATCGCCCCGAGCCGCGGCTCGATCACGAGGATCGGCAGGCACGCGAGCGCGAGCGCGAACGCGATCGGCACGCGCAAGATCATGAACAGAAAGAACAGGCCGAACAGGATCTGGGCGGCCTGCCCGGAGGAGAGCACGCTCCCGGTCATGCGGGTTGGCTCCGGAACAGGACGCGCAGGTCATCCAGCATCTGCTCGCCGAGAAATATGAGCCAGCTCGCGCCCGCGACCGGCCAGGCGACATGGATCATCCAGAGCGGCAACTCCGCGAGCTCGGAAATGCGGTGCCAGCCGAAGCGGGTGAACTCGATGCCGGCGAGGATGAACACGAACGCGAGCGCTAGCACCGCGAGGCGCGAGAACAGGCGTACTGCAGCGGCGACGCGCGGCGAGACGGCGGGCCAGATGTCCACCTCGAAATGACTGCTCTCGCGCACGCCGATCATGGCCCCGAGCATGATCGACCAGACGAACATGAAGCGCGCCAATTCCTCGGTCCAGATGTAGGACGGGATCAGCTCGGTGTAACGGGAGAAGATCTGCAGCGAGACGGGGATGATGAGCACGGCGATCGTGATTACGAGGAGCCACGACAGGAACTCCGCGTAAGCCGCGGTGAACCTGCGCCAAAGGTTTGGCGTGCCGGGCGATGGACCGGTCATTTTTTCCCGCACATGACCAGGAAAGTTGCCGCGGCCGGGTTGCTTCCCGGCCGCGGGATCAGATTTGGCTCAGTTCGACGCGTCGGTGATCGCGTTGATCTCAGCGAAGATCTTGTCTGCGCCGATTTCCTTTGCGTAAGCGGCCATCACCGGGTCGACGAGTTTCTTCATCTCGGCGCGGTCGGCGAACGGCACGCGCTTCAGCTTGCCGGCCTTCTCCAGCGCGTCGAGCTTCTGCGAGTCCTCCGAGGATTCGATCTGGCGGCCATGGGCACCCGCTTCCTTGCCCGCCTTGAGGATCGCTGCTTGCAAATCCGGGGGCAAGTTCTTGAACGTCTTGCCGGAGAAGCAGATCGGCCGGATCGTGATCGCGTGCTCTGTCATGGCGAGGTGCGGCGCGACTTCGAAGAACTTCATGCTCTCGACGCCAGCGGCTTCGTTCTCGCCTGCGGCGATCACGCCGTTCTGGATCGCGTTATAGACTTCGTTGTAGGCGATCACGGTCGGCGCCATGCCGGCCGCCTGGAACGTGCGGCTCCAGATCGGCGCGCCCTGCACGCGCACCTTGAGGCCCTTGATCTCGGCAAGGTTCTTCACGGGCTTGTTGACGAAGATGTTGCGGATGCCGCCGCCCGCGTAGCCGATCAGCATCACGTCCGCCTTCTCGGCGATCTCGTCGGCGACAGGCTTGAGCAAGTCGCGATCGAGCACCTTGTTCCAGTGGTTGAGGTCGCGGAACAGGAACGGTGCGTCGATGAAGGGCGCCGCGCGCGAGAACGTCGACATGTGCGCGGGCGACACGATCGCGTAGTCGACTGCCTTGCCCTGCGCCATGTACTCGAAATACTGCTTCTCGAGACCGAGCGACGAGTTCCGGTGCAGCACGAAGTTGATCGGCTTGCCGTAGTACTGTTTCACGAGCTCCTCGAACTTGAGGAGCGCTTTGTTGAAGGCGTGATCGTCGTTGAACTGGACGGCGCCGTTCAACGTGATGACCTGCTGGGCCTGGACTTGAGCGAGCGCGGAAATTGCCGTGAACAGGACGGCGGCCGCGAACGCGGCCACGAAACGACGCATGGCGCTTCCTCCCGACTTGGACCGGTGTGGTTTGGCGTGCCGGTCTTGGTTCTTCAGAATATTCAGCGCGAAAAGCTTACGGGACGAACCGCGGGGCGGCAACCGCGCCCGAGAGCCGGGATTTGGTTCCTTCCGAGTCCGCGCAAGCCGCACCGATTTTTCAGACGATGAAATACTCGGGGACCGGGTGCCAATGTGGAAGGATCGTTTCGGCAGGCTGCGGCGTTCTCGATCCGCACCGATGAGCAAGCAAACCCGCGACGAACTCAATGCCGAGCTGTCTCGTCTGGCGAAGCAGCTGCCCGATTGGGCCGCACGGCTGGTCAATTGGTTGCGGGGTCCATCGTCGGGGTGGGTGCGAGTACCGCTTGCGATTGTCCTGATTGTGGCCGGTTTCGTCGGCTTTCTTCCGATCCTCGGGTTCTGGATGATCCCGCTCGGACTGGCGCTGCTGGCCCAGGACGTGCCGTTCCTGCAGAGTCCAATGGCCCGCCTGTTGCGCTGGGTGACCGACAAACTCGAGCGGCGCTAGGCCGGCACTACGGGTCGGTCGGTTTAGTTCGTGCCTCGTACCGCCCAGGCGCGAGCAATCAGGGGAATGCTTCCATCGGCCGCGACAGGCAATGCGGCACGGATGCGATCGCGTAGGACGACACGATCGGCCTCGGATAAAGACGTGCAATACCCCGGTGCCGGACCTTGGCCGGCGAGGAACGGTGACCAATAGTCGTCGAAATCCTTGAAGACCGTCGGCACGTCGATGGCTTTCACCGCCACGTCCAGCAAGCCGGCCGCGCTGAAGAGGGCAATGAGCGGCTCCGGCCGGCACACCGGGAAGCGGATGCCTTCGTCGAACTCGCGTGCGGCCGGCTTGAGCGCAACGGCCGCGTCCCAGAAGTGACGCATGAGCTGCATCTCGCCGGCATAGTCCCACACATAGGCGGCGACCGTGCCGCCCGGCTGCGTGACGCGGCGCGTCTCGGCCAATCCCTTGGCCGGGTCCGGAATGAAATTCAGCACGAGGCCGGAGACGGTCGCGCCGAATATGCCGTCGGGCGCGGGTATCGCCCGCGCTTCGCCCTGGCGGAATTCGACGCGAGGGTCTGTGATTTGCGCACGTGCGGAAGCGAGCAAACCTTCGGACGGATCGACGCCGGTCACGCGGGCAGGCGATGCGTGGAGCAGGATCGTTCGGCTCAGCGCACCGGTCCCGCAGCCGAGATCGAGCCACTCGCGGCCGGCGGGAACAGCGAGCCACGCAAGCAATTCCCGCGCGACAAGCCGGCTCCAGCGGCCCACGTAGCGTTCGTAACCTTCACCGACGGCCCATACGTCGTGCTGCGCGTTCGTCATGACGGGGTTTTAACCGCTTTGGAAAGCGCCTACCATTTACTTCGACTTTGGTTGCCGGGTGTTCCGGTCAAAGCCATGCGAACTAACAATAATAAATTCCAAGTGTCAGGGATCGGAAACAGGGAGGACAGGGGAATGTCGATAACTCGCGGGAGCGCGCGACCTCGAGCAGGTTCTTGTCGCACTCGCGAACGCGATCGTCGCGCTGGTTCCGCAGGGCGGACGCTTGAGGACGATGGTGCCGACGCTAGAATCTCCGGAGAAGAGCAGGGAGGATTTCATGCTTCCGTTGCGAATTCTGCTTCTGTCGAGCCTGATGCTTGCGGCCTGGGCGACTTCGCCGGCGAACGCCGACGTAAAGGGCGGCCCATACATGAAAGCGGCACCCGGTCCGCAAATGGGCGGGCCGCAACCTGATCCGCCCGGGCTGAAAAAGACTCTGCTCGGCCCCTTCCTCGGCGGACCGCAGCCGGATCCACCCGGCGTAAGTGCCGTGAGGAAGACGCCGACGCCGAAATAACTTCCCTGACCGTTTGCGTGTGCGGAATGAGGACCCCTTGGTGGTGGTCGCACGGCAATCGTCATGCGAAACTACCGATAGCTAGGCCGGCTCCACCCAACGCACGACTGGACGTGCAATCATGTCCTTCCCTCGGGCATCTCAGGCGCTTGCGCAGTTCACGGTTCTTGACCTCACCCAGGTCAGAGCCGGTCCGACTGCAGTGCGACAGCTGGCCGATTGGGGCGCCAACGTGGTCAAGGTCGAGCCACCCGCTCGCCTCCTCGCCGGAGAACCGCCAGGCGGCCCGCGCGATGGTCCCGATTTTCAGAACCTTCATCGCAACAAGCGCAGCCTCGAGCTTGATCTGAAATCCGCCGAAGGTCTCGCAGCGTTCATGCGCCTGGTCGGAAAAGCCGACGTCGTCGTCGAGAACTTCCGGCCGGACGTCAAAGCGCGGCTCGGAGTTCGATTACGTCAGGCTGCGGGAGATCAACCCACGCCTTGTGTACGCAAGCATCTCCGGGTTCGGTCAGAGCGGGCCGTATCGCGATCGGCCAGGGTTCGACCAGATCGCGCAAGGCATGGGCGGGCTCATGTCCGTCACCGGACTGCCGGGGCAGGGGCCGATGCGCGTCGGAGTGCCCATCGCCGATCTTGCCGCCGGATTGTTCTGCGCGATCGGGATTCTCACGGCGCTGCTCGAGCGCGAAAAATCGGGTGAGGGCCAGTGCATCGAGACGTCGCTATTGGAAGCGCAGATCTTCATGCTCGATTTCCAGGCCGCCCGATGGCTCAACCGGGGCGAAGTACCCGGGCAAGCCGGCAACAATCATCCGACGAGCATTCCCACCGGCGTGTTCAAGACCGGTGACGGTTACATCAACATTGCGACCACGGGGCAGGTGATGTGGGAACGGCTCACGCGCGCGCTCGGCGCGGCGGCGCTCCTGCAGCGTCCGGAATTCGAAACTTCCGGCGCCCGCCTGAAAAATCGCGACGCCCTCAACGCGGCGCTCGAGGAATACACCTCCGCCCAGCCGAGTTCTTACTGGATCGACAAGCTGAATGAAGCGGGGGTGCCTTGCGGGCCGATCTACGCAATAGACGAGGTGTTCGCAGACCCGCAGGTAAAGCACCTTGGCATCGTGCGGGACGTCGACACCGCGGAAGGCGCCTCACTGCACTTGGTCGGCCAGCCGGTAAAACTCTCCCGCACGCCGAACGCGATCGTTGCGCCGCCACCCGGCCGCGGGCAGCACAGCGAGGAAGTGCTCAAGGAGTTCGGTTTCAGCGGGCCTGAGATCGAAGCGTTGCGCCGCGCGAACGCGATCTGACCGCGGGCCGATGACAGTCGAGGAACTGAAATGAGCACGAGCGACAAGATCGTGACGAAGAAGGAAGGCCGCGTCGGGTATCTGATCTTCAACAACCCGGAGCGGCACAACGCCGTCTCACTGGAAATGTGGGAAAAGGTGGCCCGCGTGCTCAAGGATTTTGAGCAGGACAAGGAGATCGGCGTCGTCGTGCTGACGGGTGCCGGAGGAAAGGCCTTCGTTTCCGGAGCGGACATTTCCAAGTTCGAGGATGAGCGCGCCACGCTCGAAGCGGTCGACCGCTACAATGACGCGGTCGAGAACATCTACTCGTCCGTCCACGCGTTTCCCAAGCCAACCGTCGCGATGATCCGCGGCTACTGCATCGGGGGTGGCCTCGGCCTTGCGGTCAGCTGCGACATTCGGATTGCGGCGGATCACTCGCGCTTCTCGCTGCCGGCGGCAAAGCTCGGGCTCGGCTACGGATTTCCCGCGGCAAAGCGTTTGGTCGACGTGGTCGGTCCGTCCTTCGCGAAGGAAATCTTCTTCACCGCCCGCCAGTTCGACGTGCAGGAGGCGCACGCGATGCAGCTCGTCAACCGCGTGGTTCCCGACGCTGATATCGAGGGTTACGTCAAGGAGTTCGCCGAGACCATCGCGGCCAACGCGCCGCTCACGGTGAACTCGGTGAAGTTCATTGTCGGCGAAGTGATGAAGGATGAGCGAGAGCGCAACCTCGCGCGCTGCGCCGAGCTCGTGAAGAAATGCTTCGCAAGTGCGGACTACGCCGAAGGCCGCAAGGCGTTCATGGAGAAGCGCAAGCCCGTGTTCGTGGGTGCGTGACGAGCGCGAGAGAGCCGGGGAAGCCACGTGGCAGCGGTCGAGTTGCGCAATCTGACCAAGCATTTCGGCGACGGCGCGGCCGTCGACGACGTGTCGCTCCGCATCGATCACGGCTTTCTCGTCTGCCTGCTCGGACCCTCCGGCTGCGGCAAGACCACGACGCTGCGGTTGATGGCCGGCTTCATCGAGCCCTCCGCGGGTGAGATCCTGGTAGGCAATCGCGTCGTGTCCTCGCCCGGCAGCGCTCTGCCGCCGGAGCGCCGCAACATGTCGATGATCTTCCAGAGTTACGCGCTCTGGCCGCACATGACGGTGGCGGAGAACATCGTCTACGGCTTGAAGCTGCGGAAGATCGACCGGGACACCATCAGCAAGAAGCTCAAAGCAATTCTGGCCACCACGCGGCTCGAGAAATTCGTCGACCGATACCCGGGGGAGCTTTCGGGTGGACAGCAGCAGCGGGTCGCGCTCGCACGCGCCTTGATCGTCGAGCCGGAAACGCTCCTGCTCGACGAGCCGCTATCCAATCTAGACGCCAATCTGCGCGAGGAGATGCGTTTCGAGATCCGGCGCCTGCACGACACCTACCGCTACACGACGGTTTACGTAACCCATGACCAGGTTGAGGCGATGACCACCGCGGATATCATCGCGGTGATGAACGCGGGCAAGATCGAGCAATCTGGCACGCCCGAGGAGATTTACCATCAGCCGCGCTCGGAATTCGTCGCGCGGTTCATCGGTTCAAGTAACGTCGTCAAGGGCCGGAACGTGGACGAGCGTCACATCGAGTTCGGCGGCCGGCCGCTACGATGCAGCGGCCCTAAGTTTTCCGCGGGCGGGGAATCCGCCGTCTCGATCCGCCAGCACGACATCCGGATTTTCGCGGCTAAACCTGAGTCCGGCGACAACCTGCTGCCGGCGCGCGTGGTGCGGAACGTGTTTCTTGGCGGCAGCCGCGACTATCTGGTCGAGGTCGCCAACGGCGCGCAGCTTCGCGTGGTAACGTCGGCGGCGGAGAATGTCCCGCAGGGCAGCACTGTTTGGCTGCACCTGCCGCCCGATCGTTGCAGGGCGCTGATGGCATAACGACGAGAAAGAAGAACAACGCGAGATGTGGAGGAAACGGCGATGGAGTTAAAGCCGAAATTGAATCGCAGGGCGTTGCTGCAAGGTTCCACCGCGTTGGCACTAACAACGTTTGCCGCGCCCGTGCGCGCGCAGGCGCCCGCGGCGACGGCGATCACGCCGGCGCTGATTGACGCCGCGAAAAAGGAAGGGAAGATCGTCTGGTACACTTCGGTCGACTTGCCAGTGGCCGAGAAGGTCGCCCGCGACTTTGAATCGAAGTATCCGGGCATCGCCTGCCGGGTCGAACGGACCGGCGCGGAGCGTCTTTTCCAGCGCATCGGACAGGAAGTCGGCAGCAACATCCATGCGGCCGACGTGGTTCAGTCTTCCGACGCGGCGCACTTCATCGTTTGGCGTCGTGCGGGCCTGCTGACGCCATACGTCCCGGAAGACGTGGCGAAGCACTATCCCGCGGAGCACAAGGATCCGGACGGGATGTTCGCGACGTTCCGCGCATGGCTGTGCGTGATTGGATACAACACGAGCCAGGTGAAGGCCGAGGAGGCGCCGAAAAGCTTCCAGGATCTGCTCGATCCGAAATGGGCGAGCAAGATGGTCAAGGCGCACCCGGGTTACAGCGGCACCATCATGACCGCGACCTTCCAGATGGCGCGCGACCTCGGCTGGGAGTATTTCGAGAAGCTCGCCAAGCAGAAGATCATGCAGGTGCAGTCCTCGGCCGATCCGCCAAAGAAACTCGCTCTCGGCGAACGCGCGATCATGGCCGACGGTAACGAGTACAATCTGTTCCAGCTGAAAGAGCAGGGGCAGCCTGTCGAGATCGTGTATGCGGCCGAGGGCACGCCGCTCATCGTCGGCCCCAATGCCGTGTTCAAGAATGCGCCGAATCCCAACGCCGCGCGGCTGTTCCAAAGCTACTGCTTCACGCCCGGCTGCCAGCAACTCATCATCGACATCGGCGGCCTCCGCTCCGTGCATCCGCTCACGAAGGAGAAGCCCGGACGCACGCCGTTCGACCAGATCAAGAAGATGAAGGACGATCCGGTCGGCGTCGAGAAGCAGAGCGAGGAGATCAAGAAGCGCTACACCAAGATATTCGGCGTGTAGGCCGGAGAGCGGTTCTTGACTGTCGCCCTGGCTGAGCGCGACGTGAAAGTTCCGGCCGCGATCGACATGTCGCGGCCGATCATGCTGGCGATTGCCGCGTTGCTTTGCGCGCTGATCATCCTGCCGCTCGGGTGGCTGTTTTACTTCAGCGTCGTCGATCGCGATGGCGCCTTCACGCTCGACAACTTTTGGCAACTGGTCTCCGACCCGACGTTCATCGACCCGTTGTTGACGACCTTCATCCTGGCGACGAGCGCGAGCGTGATCTGCTGCGCGGTGGCCGCGCCCATGAGCTGGCTTGTCTCCCGCACCGACCTGCCGTTCCGGAACTTCGTGCGCCTGCTGGTGATGGCGTCGTTCGTCACACCGCCGTTCCTCGGAGCCATCGCCTGGGAATTGCTCGCCGCGCCGAACAGTGGGCTGCTCAATCAGGCCTATCGCTATGTCACCGGTGCGGGGCAGGACGAGCGCCTGTTCAATATCTATTCGCTTCCGGGTCTTATCTTCGTCATCTCCTGTTACACGTTCCCCTACGTCTTCGTTCTGGTCGCGAATTCCCTTGATCGGATCCCGGGCGATCTTGAGGACGCATCCTCCATCCTTGGCGGTCGCGCCTGGACCACCGCGCGAAAGGTCACGATCCCACTCGCGTTGCCGGCACTGATCGCGGGCGCGCTCGTTGCTTTCCTGCAATCGATGACCTTGTTCGGCTCGCCCGCGATCCTTGCATTGCCCGCGGGATTTCACACGATGACGACAAAGATCTGGAGCCTGTTCCAGTACCCGCCGAAGCTCGAGCTTGCGGCTGCCGCGTCGCTCCCGCTGTTGGTGCTGACCGTGATCCTGCTTCGGGCCGAGCATCTCGCGCTCGGGCGGCGCGGCTTTTCGGTCGTTGGCGGCAAGGGCGGCGAGGCCCGATTGGTTCGGCTTGGCTACTTCAAATGGCCGGCACTCCTGCTGTGCGTTCTCGTGTTGCTCAATCCGATCTTTCTCCCCTATGGCGCACTCCTCAACGCCACGTTCTCGCGCGTCGCGACGCAGCTGGTTTCGTTCAGCAATTTCACGCTGCACAACATCGAGTTCGTGCTGTTCGAGCTTTCCTCGACGCGGCTCGCCATCAAGAACACGGTCATTCTCGGCGCCTCGGCGGCAACCATCGGAACGGCAATCGCGCTTGTCGTCGGGTACCTGACCGTGCGGCAGGCGATTGTGGGGCACCGCGCGATCGGCTTTCTTGCCACGGCGCCTGTAGCGATCCCCGGCGTCGTCTTGGGCGTGGGTCTGTTCCTGAGCTACACCCGCCCGCCATTTGTCCTCTATGGGACGCTCTGGATCCTGCTCATTGCCTTCGTGACGATCAGCCTGCCCGCGGCGTATCAGCAGCTGCAATCGGCGTTCAAATCGGTCCACGTCGATCTCGAGGACGCGAGCCGGATTTTCGGGGCGACGCGACTGCAGTCGCTCGGCCGGATCACCGCGCCGCTCCTTCGCACGAGCGTGATCGCGACCTGGTGCTTCATCTTCGTCGGCGTGATGCGGGAGCTGTCCGCGGCGGTGATCCTCTTTACGTCCGAGACCAAGGTCATTTCGGTTCTCATCTTCGATTTGAACGAGAGCGGTGATCTCGCCGCCATCTCGGTCCTTGGGCTGTTTCTGCTCGCGATCACCTTTGCCGTGGTCGTCCTTGCTAACCGGATTCCGGGTTTCGGGTCCGCCATGCGTTTGCGCAACGCTTGATGGCGCCCCGATGACCGAGACCGTTGCCGAAAAGCTGGCTGATCGAATTGCGCTGCTGGAGTCCGGAAAACTTCCGCGCGCGGTGCGGGATAAATGCGACGTGCTGCTGATCGATGTGGTCGGGCTTTGCGTTGCTGCACGCAACGCGGACTATGCACGTGCCGCGTTCGCCGCCTGCGAGGATGCGGGGTTTTGCACGGCGATCGGCTTCGCCCGCAAACTGACGGCAACCGGCGCGGCATTCGTAAACGGCACGGCAGCTCACGGAGAGGACTTCGACGACACCTTCGAGGGCGGACCGGTGCATGCCGGAGCGGTGATCCTGCCGGCGGTTCTCTCCGCCGCGGAGCGTTACGCCGCACCCGGACCGGATGCGCTTCTTGGCGTCGCCGCCGGTGTCGAAACCCTGTGCCGCCTCAGCCTTGTTGCCCCGAAGGCGATCCACCGCGCGGGATTTCACCCCACCGCTGTGCTCGGCGCACTCGCTGCCGCAGCCGGCGTGTCCGCGGCCCTGCGCTCGACGCCGCAGCAAACCGTGAATGCGTTAGGCATCGCGGGAAGCATGGCTGGCGGCATCATCGAGTATCTCGCGGAGGGGGCATGGACGAAACGTCTGCACGCCGGCTGGGCGGCGCAGTCAGGTCTGCAGGCGGCCGTACTTGCGCGCGCTGGTTTCAACGGGCCGCGCACCGTATTCGAAGGCACCCACGGACTGTTCTTCGGCTTCGCCCACGCAGCTCAGGGCAATTTCGATGCCCTCGTCGGAGACTTCGGTCAAAGATGGGTGCTCGAGCAGCTCGCGTTCAAGCCGTATCCGTGCGGGACCATGGCGCATCCGTTCATCGATTGCGCGCGGCGCTTGGCAGCTCGGGGAATTGCGGCCGACGACGTCAAGGAGCTTGTCTGCGAAACCGCCGAGGGAATCGTGCATCGTCTGTGGGAGCCGCTCGCCGACAAGCAACGTCCGCTGAACGGATACGCGGCGAAGTTCTCGATCCCTTATTGTATTGCGACCGGGTTCATCCGCGATGGTGTCGGTCTCGATGCGTTCACCGATGAAGCCGTACGCGACCCGCGGGTCGTTGCTCTGGCTGCCCGGGTACGTTACGAGATCGATCCCGGCAATCCTTACCCAAATGAATTCACCGGTCATATCCGCGCCATGTTGCGCGACGGGACGACGGTCGAGGAGCGCCAGCCGCATTTTCGTGGCGGAGTGCATGAGCCGCTCTCCCGGCGCGACATCGAAGAGAAATTCGCACTCAATGCGCAATATGGAGGCTGGAGTGCGAAACAAGGCGAAGCTGCCCTGGCGCTCGCGCGCAGTATTTTCGACAGATCCATTGACCTTGGCCCTTGGGGCAAGTGAGTGGCGCCATGACTGACAATTTAAAAGAACTTACCGGCCGCGTCGCGATTGTGACCGGAAGTGGCCGCAACATCGGCCGTGCGATCGCGCTTTCGCTCGCGGACGCAGGAGTGGCCGTCGTCGTCAACGCCCGTTCGAACCGCAAGGAACTGGACGCAGTCGTTCGCGAGATCGAGGGTCGGGGAGGGCGCGCGCTCGCCGCGATCGCCGACGTGACCGATGCGGCCGCTGTCGCGAGCATGGTGAAGGCCGCGGCGGAGAAATTCGGCCGGATCGATATCCTGGTGAACAACGCGGCGCTGCGCCGTGAGCAGCCGCTCGACCAGATGACGCTGGAAGCCTGGCGGGAAATTCTCGGCGTGGTCCTCGATGGGGCATTCATTTGCGCGAAGAGTTGTCTCCCACATCTCAAGCGAAGCGGAGCGGGAGCAATCATCAACATCGGGGGCCTCAGTGCGAGCACCGGCGCAAAGCACCGCGCGCATGTCGTCACGGCCAAGGCAGGGATCGAGGGGTTCACGCGCGCGCTCGCCCATGACCTCGCCGCGGACGGGATCACGGCAAACTGCATCTCCCCAGGCCTCATCGATACGGTGCGCGAGGCAGGAAAGCCGGAGCCGCAGCATCACACGACGCATGGCACGATCGTTGGGCGGCATGGCGCGCCGGAGGAAATCGCGGCGGCCGTTCGTTTCCTGTGCGGGCCGACGAGTCGCTACATCACAGGCCAGGTCATCCACGTGAACGGCGGGGCGTTTCTAGGTTGACGCGAACACCTTCGAGGCATTCATGCCATCAATTGCTGGACTGCTACTCGCCGCGGCAGGCTTTGCCGTCTGGACAGTATTCTCGGCGTTGCCGCTGATGATGGGCGGCCGGGGCATTCGCGAGGCGTGGGATACCGAGCTCTACTGGATCATCGGCGTTCCGCTGCTTTTGTTCGCGGTGATGGCCGCCGGTTACGTCACGAGGGAGACACCGTGGAAGCTCGCGCTCTGGCCAATCGCCGGACACTTTGTGGCGATGCTCTTGGTCTCACCGGCGGGAACCGATCTCGGCATGTTGCCGGTCGCGCTGATCTTCATCGGGATTCCGGCATTTGCTGCCTTCATCGCCGTGGCGTATGTCGGCCGCAAGTTGGCTCGCGCAGCATAACTCTCAGCGCGCACTTCGGCTCGATTGTCATTGCCGGGCTTGACCCGGCAATCCATGTCACTCGCCCTACTCTCGGTAGCCGTATGGATGCCCGGGTCGGGCCCGGGCATGACTTTCAAAAATTTGATTCTGAGTCGACGCTTCCCTCGGGCTGAAAGAAGTTTGGTACGGCCGAACTTCTCTCACACCTCCAGCCATTCGCGCCGCACGGCAGCTGCAGCCTTGAACTCTGCCGGAGTGCCCTCGAACACGATCGTACCGTGTCCCATGACGTAGAGCCGCGCCGATATGTCGAGCGCGATCGACAGCTTTTGCTCGACGAGAAGGATCGCCACGTCCCGGCGCGCGATTTCGGAGATGAGGCTCGCCGACCTGCCGGACGATCAGCGGCGCCAGCCCCTCGGTCGGCTCGTCGATCATGATGAGGTCGGGATCGCCCATGAGCGTGCGGCAGATCGTCAGCATCTGCTTCTCGCCGCCCGAGAGGACACCCGCATCGGTGTCGGCGCGGCTGGCGAGATGCGGGAACATGGCAAGCATGTCTTCGATCCGCCACTTGCCCGGCCGCTTTTGATCCTTGAGGCCGAGTTGAAGGTTCTGGCGAACGGTGAGCGAAGGGAAAATATCGCGGTTCTCCGGCACGTAGCCGAGGCCGAAACGGGCGATGCGGTAGCTCGGCCAGCCGGCGATCTCTTTGCCCTTGAAGCGGATGCTGCCGATCGGCGGCACCTCGCCGATGATGGCCTTGATCGTCGTGGAGCGTCCGACTCCATTGCGGCCGAGGAGACTCACGACCTCTCCCTTGGCCACGTCCAGGTCGACCCCGTGCAGGATGTGGCTCTTGCCGTAATAGGCATGCAGGTCGCGCACCTGAAGCATCAGTGCGCCTCCTGGCCGAGATACGCTTCCTTGACCGTCGCGTTTTTCCGGATCTCCTCCGGCGTGCCCGACGCCACGATCTGACCGTAGACGAGGACGGACACCCGGTCGGCAAGCCCGAACACCACGCTCATGTCGTGCTCGACGATCACGAGCGTGCGTCCCTCGCTGATGCGCCGGATCAGATCGACGGCACGATCGGCCTCGTGCCGGCTCATGCCTGCGGTCGGTTCATCGAGCAGGATCACATCGGCGCCGCCGGCGATGGTGATGGCGATTTCAAGCGCCCGCTGTTCGGCATAGGTGAGGACGCCCGCGGGCACCTCACGCCGCTCGAGCAAATTGAAGTCGGTGAGAATCCCCTCGGTGCGTGCGTTGACGTCGTGCAGCCCATCGAGGCTGCGCCAGAAGGTATAGCGCTGACCTGCCGCCCACAGCACGGCGCAGCGCACGTTCTCCCATACGCTCATGCGGTGGAAGATGTTGGTCACCTGAAAGCTGCGTGACAGCCCGCGGCGATTGATGAGTTGCGGAGGCTGGCCGGTGACATCGTCACCCTTGAGCAGGATCGAGCCGGCGGTCGGCGCAAGCATTCCACTGACCAGATTGAACAGGGTGGATTTGCCGGCCCCATTCGGTCCGATGACCGCGTGCCGCTCGCCCCGCCTTACCGAAAGATCGACGCCGCGGATGACCTCGGTGGGGCCGAAGTTCTTCGTCACGCCGCGCAGTTCAATCGCGGGTGCGTTCACGGCCGGCCCCGCGCGTCGGCCGGACCAGCGCGGTTCCACGCATTTGTCACGATCCGCCGCGCACGCAGGAACGCGAGAAGACCGCCGCCGACGAGGATGATGCCGACCAGCCAGGGGCCGATCTCATTCGCCTGCACGGGGACACCCAGGAATTTCATCGTGGGGCCCGAAGTGTATTTCACCGCGAGATGATGAAACATCTCGATCATCAGCGCGGCTCCGAGCAGCGCCAGCAAAAGCGGTATCAAGGCAACCAGATAGACTGGCAGCACCTTGTGCAGTGTGCCGGCGCGCCAAAACGGCCGATGCATCATGATGAGACCGGCGAGACCTGATGGCGCGAACATCACCATCGCGATGAACAGGAGCCCGAAGTAGAGCTGCCAGATCTCCGTCAGGTCGCTCAGCATCAGCTGGAGGTAGACAACCAGAATTGCGCCGAGCACCGGTCCGGCGAAGAACCCGGCACCGCCCATGAAGGTCGCGAGCAGCACCGTCCCCGACTGAACGGCGCTGAACAGCGCCGAGTTGGCGATCTCGAAATTGATGGCGGCGAGTGCCCCCGCGACGCCGGCAAAGAGCCCGGAGAAGCAGAACGCGAGGAAGCGCACCATGCGCGGGTCGTAGCCGACGAACTGCACCCGTTCAGGATTGTCCCGCACGGCGTTGCACATGCGGCCGAGCGGCGTGCGGGTGAGGGCGTACATGAGGAACGCGCAGAGCAGG
The DNA here is from genome assembly GCA_963711595.1 of uncultured Alphaproteobacteria bacterium. Classification (GTDB taxonomy): domain Bacteria; phylum Pseudomonadota; class Alphaproteobacteria; order Rhizobiales; family Xanthobacteraceae; genus JAUSIF01. The sequence continues at coordinate 31,084 of CAVQER010000011.1, read as the reverse complement.
CACCAGGCGGCGATCAGGTAATAGACCTGGACCTGCGGTCCGAAGCTCCATTCAAAGATGCGGAACAGCTTGGTCCGGTCGGCGGTGATGCCCTCTTCGCCGCCGAAGAAGCCGCGCAGGATCAGCGCGCTCGAGCCGATCAACTCGGCGAGGCCGAGCGAGATCATGGCGAAGGCGGTGCCACTGCGCTTCGTCGAGAGCCATCCGAAGATCGCAGCGAACAACAGGCCTGCGAACGCGCCGACAATCGGTATGAGGGGCAACGGCACCGGCCAGTTGCTGGCAACGATCGCTTTCATCGCGTGCACGGCAAGATAGCCGCCGAGCCCGTAGTAGACCGCGTGCCCGAACGAGAGCAGGCCCGTCTGACCGAGCAGGATGTTGTACGACAGCGAGAAGATGATCGAGATACCCATCAGGCTCATGACGGTGAGCGCGGTGCCGCTGCGGAAGATGAAAGGCAGCACGATCAGGATGGCCGCAGCGACGAACCAAAGGCCGTAGTGCGTCAGCGCGCTGAATTGCGCCCCGCTCCAGGCTCGGCCGACGGCGGCGCTGACGACCCGGTCCGTCATGTGTCGCGCGTGCCCATGAGTCCGCTCGGCTTTACGATCAGCACGAGAACCAGCAACAGGTAGGGCAGGATCGGCGCGATCTGCGCGACGGTCACGCTCCAGATATCCCTGAGCATCGAGTCAGGGCCTGCCCGGTATCCGATCAATCCAAACACGTCGGCGAGAGAGACATTCACCGAGACGGCGAACGTCTGCAGTAGACCGATCAGCAATGAGGCCACGAAAGCCCCCGACAGCGAGCCGAGGCCGCCGACCACGACGACCACAAACAGGATCGGTCCGAGAAAAGCAGCCATGTTGGGTTGCGTGACCAGCGCCGGCCCGGCGATCACGCCGGCGATCGCCGCCAGCCCGGAGCCGACGCCAAACACCAGCATGAAGACGAGCGGCACGTTATGGCCGAGGTGCGCGACCATGTGCGGGTGCGCGAGCGCCGCCTGCACGATGAGGCCGATGCGCGTCCGGGTAAGCACGGCGTACAAGACGACGAAGATGCTGATCGAGATCACCAGCATGAACATCTTGTAGGCCGGGTAGTTGGTGGCGAAGATCGTGAAGGCGGGGAAATCGAGCAGCGCCGGAATGCGGAAATCGACGGGCGACTTGCCCCAGATCATCTGCACCGCCTCCTCGATCACGAAGGCGAGGCCGAAGGTGAACAGAAGCTCCGGCACGTGGCCGTGCCGATGCACGTTGCGCAGTCCGAAGCGTTCGACCGCTGCGCCGATTGCGCCGACGAGGATCGGCGCCACGATAAGCGCCGGCCAGAAACCGATCCAGCGCGTGATCTGGAAGCCGAAGAACGCGCCGAGCATATAGAAGCTCGCGTGCGCAAAATTCAGCACGCCCATCATCGAGAAGATGAGCGTGAGCCCGCTCGCCATGAGGAACAGCAGCATGCCGAACAGCACGCCGTTCAGGGTCGAGACGATGAAAAGCTCGAGCACGGACTCGGCCAGGTAGGAGAGAGGCCCCGCCTTAGCGGGGCCTCGGTACTACGTTAGCTCGGCCGGTTCATCTTGCAGGTGGTCGGCATCATCGTGTCTTTGACGTCGACCTTGCCGATCGTCTTCCAACCCCAGCCGGTGTTTTCTTCGTCGAACGGCTCGCTCGCTCCGCGCTCACCGAACGAGGAGATGTACATCGGCTGGAAGAACTGGTGATCGTCCTTGCGCATGAACCCTTCGCCGCCGTTGAAGACTTCGAACTTCATGCCTTCAAGCGCCGCGGCGAGCTTCTTGGGATCGGCCGACTTGGTCTCCTCCATGGCCGCAAAGAGCATGCGAAACTGGTTCACGCCGCGCGGATAGAACAGGCCGAAGTTGTATTTGGCCCGCAGCGCCTTCTCGAATTCCTGCGACGCGGCGTGCGGGATGTTGGCAAGCCCTTCCGAGATCTGGAAGACGCGGTGATTGAGCCCGGTCTGCCGCACGGCGGTCGGCCCGCCGGTACCGGCCGCGTAGTAAGTGTACCAGTTGACCTGCAGACCCGCGTCGGCCGCAGCCTTGAGCATCAGCGCGAAATCGTTGCCCCAGTTGCCTGTGATAACGCTGTCAGCACCGGAAGCCTTGATCTTCGCGATGTAGGGCGCGAAGTCGGTGATCTTCATGAGCGGATGCAGCTCGTCGCCGACTATCTCGATGTCGGGCCGCTTCGCGTTGATCATTTTCTTAGCGTCGGCGCGCACCGCCTGACCGAACGAATAGTCCTGGTTGATCAGGTACAGCTTCTTGATGCTCGCGTTCGCCTTCATGTAGCCGGTGAGCGCTTCCATCTTGATCTCGGCGTTCGCGTCCCAGCGGAAGTGCCAGTAGTTGCACTTGTCGTTGGTGAGCACCGGATCGACGGCGGCATAATTGAGATAGATGACTTCCTTGCCGGGGTTGCGCTCGTTGTATTTGGCGACGAACTCCGAAATCGCCCCAGCCACCGCCGAGCCGTTGCCCTGGGTGATGATGCGAATACCCGCGTCGATCGCCTTCTGCACCTGCACGAGCGATTCCTGCGGGTTGAGCTTCCCGTCAAAAGCAACGAACTCGATCTTCTTGCCGAGCACACCGCCCTTGGCGTTCTGCAGCTCGGCGATGAACTGGAATGTCTTGAGACCGATCTCGCCGATGCTGGCGCCGCCGCCCGAAAGCGGATCGATATAGGCGATCTTGGTCGTGTCCTGTGCCGACGCCGCGGTGCACAGGCTCAACACCGCACCAATTGCAAAGCCGTACTTGAATGTCGTTTTCAAAGGAATCCTCCCCTTGTGTTTCAACCCTTACGCGCCCGGCGCTCTTCGGCGTCCGGTTAGAGGGCTCGTTTGGCCCTGTTTTTCTTGTGTGCTGATCGTATACCCGTCGCAGGGTTGGACAAGGGGCTGAAAGAGGAGTGTCGACGCCCGCGTCGCTACTTTGCCGGAACCGGATTGGCCACCGCTCGTTTGATCCCGCGCCCACTCTTGCTTCGAACAGCCAAGAACTTAGCTGACAGCAAAGCTGAGAGGAGAAGACCCATGGATGACCTCCGGTATCCGAACGAGAGCAGGGAATATCGCGCCGCGCGTGCTGCATTGCTCAAGGACGAGCAGGAACTCGTCGACAAGGTGAAAGCCGTCGCTGAGAAGCGCCGCAAGCTCCCTCCCGGCGGTGAACTGAAGCAGGACTACGTCTTCCAGTGGGCCAGCGACGGGAAGATCGGCAAGAGCGTGAAATTCTCCGAGCTGTTCGGCGACAAGCCCACGCTGCTGCTCTACTCGTGGATGTTCGGGCCGAATTGGGACAAGCCCTGTCCGTCCTGCACGTCGCTGATGGATGGCTTCGATCGCACCTGGTACCAGGTCACGCGCAACGCGGCGTTCGTCAGCATCGCCAAGGCCCAGCCCGAGCGGATCAACGCGTGGGCCAAGGAGCGCGGCTGGTCGCAAATCGATCTGCTGTCCGGGTTCGAGTCATCGTTCCAAGCCGACTACAAATGCCAGGGTGACAGTGACGACATGCAGTACCCGGTCATGCTGGTCTTTCAGAAGCGCGACGGCAAGATTTTCCATTTCTGGTCAACGGAATCGAACACGAACCACGTCGACACCGTGTGGCCGTACTGGAATCTGATGGACTTCACGCCCGAAGGCCGGCCGGACCGCTTGACGCCGCCGCAGAAGTTCAGATCTGAATTTCTGGAAGAGCATTATCTGAAACAGGAGCGATCCGGGTGAATGCAGCCAAGCGGCGCAATCCGGCATCGAAGTCGCGGTCCCGCAAAGTCGCGAAGCCAAAGCTTCTCGCCGGGGGCAACCCTCAGATCGCGAAGGGCGAGGGCAATGGCCCCGTGCAGGCCTACGTCGCCGCGATGCCGGGCTGGAAACGCGACGTCGGGCGCCGCCTCGACGCGCTCGTCGCACACACCGTCCCCGGCGTGCACAAGGCGGTGAAATGGAATTCGCCCTTCTACGGCATCGAGGGTGAGGGTTGGTTCCTCAGTTTTCACTGCTTCACAAAGTACGTGAAGGTCACATTCTTCCGCGGCACGTCCCTGCGCCCCATTCCTCCCGGCCAGTCGAAGCACAAGGAAGTGCGCTACCTCGACATCCACGAAGACCAGCTCGAGGAAGCGCAATTCACCGCCTGGGTGAAGCAAGCGAGCAAATTGCCCGTCGTACGAATGTGAGAGGTGGGCGGCGTGAGGTGCGCGCGCCGGCGATACCGCCTCAGCAACGCCTCAGAACTTGCTCATTTTCACCGGGTGCCCAAGCCAGGGTGCAAACCTCATCGTCCGAAGGCAAGGCAATGCCGGGAAAATCGGAAAACGGCGCCGTTCGGCGCGAAAGCGGTCGGAGGATCGCGGCCTGGGCTGCCGTTGTTGCGTTCATATTGCTCATTCCTTTGGTCGCGATGCAGTTCAGCGATGAATGGAACTGGAATTTGTTCGATTTCGTTTTTGCCGGCACGCTCCTGTTCGGCGCAGCGCTTGCTTATGAATGGGTTGCGAAGAAAGGCGGCACGACAGCATACCGGGCCGCAGTCGGCGTTGCCGTGGCGACCGCACTATTCCTCGTCTGGGTGAATGCTGCGGTCGGCATCATCGGCGACGACGAGTTTTTCAACCTGATGTATTTCGGCGTGCTCGCCATCGGAATTGGCGGCGCTCTCACTACGCGCTTCCGGCCGCAAGGAATGGCGCGTGCGTTTCTCGCGGTGGCAATTGCGCAAATGTTGGTTCCTCTGATTGTGCTGGCTATCCCGAACCTCCGCGGTGCTTTATGGGAGCCGCCGGGTCCAGTGGGGGTATTTGTTCTCAACGCATTTTTCGCCCTGCTGTGGATCGGATCGGCGTTGCTGTTTCGGAAGGCGGCACTGTCACAAATTTCCGGTTCCGGCGGGCGGCAACCTGTGACAGATTGACTGCAGTTGCATGTCGGTTCTGTCACAAAGTCGTCGATGAGTTCGAAAACGCGCGCGCATTCGCGCTCCTTGGTCTGGTCCAATCCTCTCGCGCGATGGTGGATTTCGCTGAGCCTGGTCAGCGCCGCAAACATCGCGGCCTGGCTGGTGCTGTACCGCCAGTTCCAGCCGTCCGTCGGCCTCGCGGGGCCGTTCGGCGTCCAGCTCATATTCTTTCTCAGCGCCGCCTATGTGTTCGGTTGCGCGTTCAGGTCGTTCCTTCCGCGCGCGGATGTTCAGCGGATCTGCCTGTTCGACACGTGGCTCTCGAGTGTCGTCGTCGGCCGCTCCGTTGCCACGGTGGCCGAAGTCTGTTTCGCGGCGCAGTGGGCGATTGTCCTGCACAGGCTGGGCACGATGACGGGAGCGGACACCGCCCTGTACGCCGGGTGGGCGATTCTGCCGTTGATCGCTTTTGCCCAGTGTCTCTCCTGGTATGCGGTGCTGACCAGAAACTATCTTCTGAACGCCATTGAAAACTCGATCTGGGCCGTCGGCTTCTTCCTCGTCGGGATTGCTCTTTTCCGGTTGCTCCCGGAATTCGACGGACCGGTTCGCCTGGTCCTTATCGTCGCGATCGCCGGGATCGCGGGCTTTCTCGCTTTTCTCGTGAGCGTCGACGTGCCCATGTATCTGAGCCGATGGCGCGCCGACCTTGCCGGCGGCAGCAAGCTGCTGCGGCCGCTCGAGGGCCTCCGCGACGTGAGCACGCGTTGGGTCGTGACGTACGACCTGACCGAGTGGAAGGACGAAATCGGCTGGATGTCGCTCTATTTCAGCGCTGCGGTTTGGTCGAGCCTCGCGTTGTGCGCCTTCTACGCGCTCGCGCTATCGCAGTAGAACTATCGAGCGCCCGCCAGTCACCGCCAGCCAAGGGCAGGCGCGACGTGCTTCAGGACAGACTCGATCACGTGCGCGTTGTACTCAACGCCGAGCTGGTTGGGTACGGTCAGCAGCAGCGTGTCCGCCTCCGCGATGGCCTCGTCCTGCGCGAGTTCCTTGACGAGCACGTCCGGCTCGGCGGCGTAGCCGCGGCCGAATATCGCCCGCGTGTCAGCCTCGATGAATCCGATCTGATCCTGCTCCTTGCCGCCCTGGCCGAAGTACGCGCGATCCATGTCGTTGAGTAGCGCGAAAATGCTGCGGCTCACGGACACGCGCGGGTTGCGCTTGTGGCCTGCCTCTTTCCACGCCGCACGGAAGGCCCTGATCTGGATTGCCTGCTGAACATGGAATGGCTGTCCGCCTTCGTCGAATTTGAGCGTCGAGCTTTGCAAGTTCATGCCGAGTTTTGCCGCCCAGACCGCCGTGTCATTGGTCGCGGCTCCCCACCAGATCCGTTCGCGCAATCCTTCAGCGTGCGGTTCAAGGCGCAAAAGGCCGGGCGGGTTCGGAAACATCGGCCGCGGGTTGGGCTGCGCGAAGCCCTCACCTTTCAATAGTTCAAGGAAGACCTCCGCGTGACGCCGGCCCATGTCGGCGTCGGTCTGCCCCTCGGCCGGCGCATAACCGAAATAGCGCCAGCCATCGATCACCTGCTCAGGCGATCCCCGGCTGATGCCGAGCTGCAATCTCCCGCCGGCGATGACGTCGGCTGCACCCGCGTCCTCCACCATGTAGAGCGGGTTCTCGTAGCGCATGTCGACTACGGCGGTGCCGATCTCGATGCGGCTCGTCTTCGCGCCGACGGCTGCGAGCAACGGGAACGGGGAACCGAGCTGCCGGGCGTAGTGATGCACGCGGAAGTACGCCCCGTCCGCGCCCAGTTCCTCGGCCGCGACGGCAAGGTCGATGGACTGCAAAAGCGCGTCAGCGGCCGAGCGTGTCCGGGACTGCGGCGAGGGCGACCAGTGCCCGAACGACAGAAAGCCGATTTTCTTCACGGTCATTTCGCCAGCGCGCCGTAGATCGGCTTGTGCTTGGTATATCCGCCGTCGACGGTCAGCACTTCTCCGACGCACCAGCATTCGTTCGACCAGAAGTACATGGTCGCGGCGGCGATATGCGATGGGTCGGTCAGGCCGCCGATCGGCATGCTGTCCTCGACCGCCTGAAGTCTTCCCGCGCTGATTGGATTCTGCGCGGCCATTGGGCCGCGTAGCGGCGAGGGTGCAAGGCCATTCAAAACGAGTCCGTGCGTTTCGAGGAAATAGCGGGCCTGAAGCACCAGCAGGTTGCGAAGGCCGCCCTTGGACTCTTCGTAGGCGGCGCTCGCGCGGCCCTCCGAGCCCACGGTCGCGGATGTCGACAGGATGATGACGCCGTGCGTGCGTTCAGCGAAAGCGCCGCTCCGGATGCCTTGCTTCAGCACGTTGTGAGCGCCCCAGAGGTTCACTTCGCAGGCGTTGAGAACGTCTTCCTTGGTGAGCTCCTCCGGCGGGGTCAGTGGCCTCGGCGAGATGCCGGCGGTGTGCTGGAGATAGCGGATGCGGCCGTGGCGCGAGAAGAGGGCGGCGACGGCGTCTTCACTCGTCACATCGACGGTTTCGGCAACGACCTCGAGCGATGGATTGGCGCCGGCGATGGACCGGGCGAAATCGGAAAGCGCCGTACGTTTGCCGCCGACGTTGATCTCGTTGGTGCCGTCGACGAGGACGAGCTTGGCAGCGCCCAGCCATTTGCCGACGTGGCTTGCAAGATACTGGCCCATCAGCCCGACGCCGACGATCATGACGTTCGGGCTCCTGTCGTACGAAAGTGCAGCCACGCTTCTCGTGCTCCTTTGTCAGTCGGATGAGAACGAGCCTGCAGGCTAGCCCTCAGACACTATTTCCGTCATGCCCGCGCTTGTCGCGGGCATCCACGCCTTTCTTATTGAGACACCAAGGCGTGGATGGCCGGGACAAGCCCGGCCATGACAATTCAAGCACCTACCTCCTGCCGTTGAGAACCTGCAGGAAGTAGTTGGGAGCACCGATCTGGCCGCCCTTCGAAGCGACCTGCAGGCCATCAAAACGGGAATTGTCCGAGAAGGCACGGCACATCGGGGCCGCGGGTGCAATCGGCATGAGCAGCTCCAGCGAATGGATATCGAGCTGGCGCAGCGTGTAACTGCAAGTATCGCCACCTGCGACGCAGACCCTGCGGATCCCGGTCTCTTCGAGCAGCGCACGCAGGATCAGGCCCTGTTGTCTGCCGATGATCTTGCCGGTTTCACTTGGATCGATCCCGAGCTGCCGGACCTTCTCCACGGTCTTGCGGATAATCGGATCGTCCGGGCCGATTGTGGTGTGGAGCAGGATGTTCTTGCCTTCGCCAAGGTAGGAGAGCCCCTGTTTGATGACCCGTTTGCGCTCGTCTTCCGCCGCCTTCTCGTCGACCAGTCGATCGGTATTGAGTGCGATCCCGGCGAACCCATGCCCGATCGCATGGTTGATCTGATCCGCGGTATTTGCCGCCGCACTTCCGGAAACAACGATCAACCTCTCGGCCGGGCCGACCGAAGGAAACTGCGGCGGCTCCGAAACCAGACCGCTCGCCCGCCAGTATCGCGCCATCGCATATTCGAACCCGGAGGAACCGATCGCAAAAATCTTCAGCTTCTCGGATTTCTCGTGGATCAGTTGGCCGATATCGAGAAGGTTCTTGTCATTGAGCGTGTCGAACAGGACGATGTCGTTTTCCTTGATCGAGCGGTCGAAGCGGTCGGAAAGAGATTGCCGCGGCTCTTCCAGGTGAAGCAGATCGATCAGCGCGACCGTCTTCTTCGTCATCCGCGCGAGGTGCACGCGGAGGTCGCTCTCATCCATCGGCGTGATCGGATGCTTGCTCATGACCGGGTGCCGGTCCAACCGGAACCGCCGGTCGCCGTAGACCGTGAAATGATTGCCGAAGGTGACGTAGCGGCCGAGCAAGGGGATGCCCTGAACGATGACGCCACAAGAAGGCTTGATGACGTCGAAGGCGATGTCGGCCGCGTGCCCGATGCTGCCGATCTTCGGCGAGGAATCGAACGTCGCGCAAACCTTGTAGTGAATGAGACGGGCCTGCAGGCTGTTGAGCAGCGCGAGTTGCGCGGGCAACTCAGCGTCCATCTGCGCCGGAGTCATGGTCCGGCTCGTCCCCGAGATTCCGATCGCCTGCAGATTTGAGCGGCTGGCTTTCAGCCTTTCCTCGGTCGGGTGTCCGAGGAAGAGCGCGGTCTTCACCCCGTTGATCGTCAACGCCTCCATGGCGTCGGCGGAGCCCGTGAAGTCGTCCCCGTAGAAGGCGAGAAGGAGCGGGTTCACGGCCGGCTCGATCAGCTCACGTTGTCCCAGGATCTGCCCAAGCCCGCATCAATCGCCCGAAGTTGCGCTTCCGTCAGCTGTGCGCCTTTGAGAGCGGTCACAACGGCAATCTGGCAGCACTGCTCGACTTCCTCCACGACGCCGATCGCGGTCGACATGTCTGCCCCGGCGACGATCAAGCCATGCTGCCGCAACAGAATGGCATGGTGGGCCGGCGCAAGCGCTTTGACGGCCTCGTGTAACGAGTGCGAGCCGGAGGGATGATATGGAATCATCGGCACGCGTCCGGCCCGTACATAGAAGGCCATCGTGTAGGGCGGCACCACGTCGTTCGACTCCCGGCTGATCAGCGTCGAAAACGCGATCGAGTAGGTCGGGTGAACATGGATGACGGCGCGGGCATTCTTCCGCGCCCGATACATCGCGAGATGCATGTCCATCTCTTTCGATGGAGCCTTGCCTTCCAGCAACTTGCCTTGCAGGTCGACCTTGACGAGCTTGTCTTCCGAGAGCTTTCCGAGCTCCGCGCCGGTCTGGCTGATCCAGACGGAATCGCCGTCCCGCACGCTCGTGTTGCCGCCCGCCGCATGGATCAGCTTGCGGTCGTAGAGCGTCCTGCTGGCTGCGATCAGCTCGTCGATCAGTGCCGTTCTGCTCATTCCCAACCTCGCACTCTGTCCACTCCGTCATGCGCTGGCTCGTCCCGCGCATCCACGCCTTCCTTTTTGGTAAAGGCGTGGATGGCCGTGACAAGCACGGCCATGACGCCGAGAGAGGCTCGACGTAATCGATTCATACTGCCCCTCAGTAGGCAGTGACGCCGCCGTCCACCGACAGGGCGAGTCCGTTGATGAACGCGCCTTCCTGTGAGGCAAGGTAGACCGCCGCTTCGGCGATGTCTTGCATGCTGGCCAGCCTGCCGAGCGGCACTTCGCCCAACCTCTCCTTTCTTTTCTCCGGGTCCGTGAGAATTTGCTGGGTCAGTGCCGTGTCGGCCGTGCTGGGATTGATCGAGTTGCAGCGGATGTTGAACTTGCCGTAACGCGAGGCGACCGATTTCGTAAGCAATTGCACGGCGCCTTTCGTGGTCGTGTAGGCCTCCGGCGTGTACATGTGGCCGATCAGTCCGCACATTGACGACATGTTGATGATCGATCCGCCGCCGATCTTCTTCATCACCGGGAGCGCGTGCTTGATGCCGAGGAACGGACCCTTGACGTTCACGCCGTACATCCGGTCGAGCTCCTCCGGGGCCATCTCCTCGATCACCTTGCGGATGTTGATGCCGGCGTTGTTCACCAGGATGTCGAGGCCGCCCACTTCCTGCTCGATCTGACTGAATACTCGGCGCCATTCGTCCTCGCTCGTGACATCGAGACGGACGAACGTCGCGTTTTTGCCTTTGTCGCGCAGCTTCGCCGCCGCCGCCGTGCCCAGTTGCTCATTGACATCCGCGATGTAGACGATCGCACCTTCCCGGTAGAAGGCCTCGGCAACGGCATAGCCGATGCCCTGCGCGCCGCCAGTGATCAACGCTCGCTTGCTGCTGAGCCTCATGGCTGCATGTCGCTGGAAGGCTGAGGGAGGGGAGCCGAAGTGGTAAGCGCTTGTACGCGCGCGTATTAGAGGCGGGCGCCCGGGCGCAGTCAATTCAGAACGCAGCGAGCCACGCAACGGCGCGACCGCCGGCAGTCCGTCGCCTCGCGGTTCTTTTTCGCTAGCGCTTAAAACTGTTCGAAATAGCGCCGATCGCGCATCGAGACGATAAGACCCTTTGGCGTCACCACCACCCAGCGGCCGTCCTGCCGCTTGATCTGTTCGACCGGACCAAGCCCAGGCAACGGCGCGCCGGGTACCACTTCATAGATGTTGCCGTGACCCTGCACATAGACGTAGCCGTCGCGGACGCCGCGGATCGACCAGTTCGTTACTATTGACGCCTTAGCCGGCGGTTGCGGGTCGGCGTCGGCCGACGTCGGGCGCGGCATCGGAAGTGGAGCAGCACTCGCGGGCATGGTCTGCGGTGGCGTGATCGAGCCGGTGATCTCGGTGCGCTCACGGTTGAGGCGTTCGCTGATCTTCGCGATCTGACTTTGCGCTGACTTGTTTGCGGTCTCGAGACTCGCCTTCAGGCTGGTCATTTCCTTGGAGAGGCGAGCGACGGATTGTTGAATCGACTTATCTTCTTCGACATTGGCAACGTTGAGCGCGGCCGGCTTGGAGAACGCGCCGGTTGCTGCTGAGCCGATAAGTGCTCCGAAGACAGCTGCGATCGCCACCGAAGCAGCGAGCAGACCGTAACCCCTATGAAGCGGGTGCAGGGCTAAACGCGGACCGCTCTCCGCGCTTGGATTGACGGCCGTCTCCACTGCCGACGAGATTGGCACCGGTTCGACCAGCGCCTCGCTGCCGGTATCCTCAATAGGCTTGTGCTCAGTCATGGCTCAACCTCCTCGGATTGGCGCTCACCAATCGCTAACCACGTTTTGTTACGGATTGGTTAGCAACCGGGCCTCCCCATCCTCATCGCGCGTGTTCCGACGTCATTGCGATGGGAGCCGACTTGCCAACCCCCTGGGGCTAGCTCTCGCAAGGGAGGGACGCCCCTTGAACGCGTTTAGGTCACGAAATGAATTTGCGTCCCGGCAACCGTTTGTCGATCCTAAGTCGCACTTGATCCAGGGCCGAATTGCTTGAGCCGGTCTAGGTTGTTACTCTGATTTGCAAAGTAGAACGAAGATCAGCACCGCGAGGGGCGCGTTTCGAATGAAAGTCCCTAGTCATCTAGTCCCAATCCATGCGGATAACGCCAGGAGCAAGGACTGGTTGGTCGTACTAGAGGCGGGCACGATCATTGGTCCATCGCCTGAACGACTTCGTGTTGCTCGAGCAACGTTGGAACGAAAAATTGTAAGAAAATATAATCTTCTACTCAGAGCTCAGCACTTTCTCGTTGTGGAAGGCTACGATCCACGAATTCATGTCGTCTACTTTTGCCCTCAACTGTACAAATATGATTCTGAGAAAAAGCTCGTGCCTCTGCAGGGCGAAGAAATCGGTAGGCTGATAGCGCATGCCCTCGAGGGCGGAATTAAAGAGAGACGACCTTGGTATGAACCAACGGAGAAACTGCCCGATCAACCAATAATCGGTACTCCATTGGATACGGATTTCGATTCCCTCGTTGTTGACATTCACAGCGCAAGAAACACCGCCGGCAAGGGTTCATAGCGCCACCCTATTCGTCGCCATCAAATCTCCGCCTTCCCGTACGGTGCGCGTTCGGAAGCTTATCCGACGATCTCGATCGGCGACTCGGCATTGCGCCACGCGAGCGCTCGACGAAGGCGATCGGCGATTTCGACTACTTGAGCCTTCTTGCGAAGCGGTTTGGCCATACCCATCTTCGCGGCCATGAATATGAACAGCGAGTTCGGGCGGCAGAAATGAGCGCGCCGATTGTGGTTTTCATCCCGCACCGCCTCGGCAAGGCAGAAGCTTCGCGCCGCCTCCGGGAAGGTTTTGGACGCGCACGCACGGGCTTCGCTCGTCTCTTGAGCATAGAGTCGACGACTTGGGATGGTGACCGCGTGAGGTTCCAAGTGCGCGCTTTGGGGCAGACGGCGGCTGGCTCAATCGATGTTCTCGACCAGGAGCTTCGCCTGGAACTCATGCTTCCGTGGTTTCTTGAGAAGATCGCCGATCGGATTCTGCCTGCTCTCCGGCAGGAAGCGACGCTCCTGCTCGAAAAGAAAAACAAATAGTCAAACAGTCAACTCAGGCGATAAATCCGGACGGCGTTGTCATGAAAGAGTTTGCGCTGGTTCTCTGGCGTCTCTTTCGCCGTGGCGTCACGGAACCCTCGAAATATCGTCTGGAAAGATCCCGCCAGGCTATCGACGGGAAAATTGCTCGCAAACATGCAGCGCGCCGCGCCGAAGATCGCTATCGCATCACGGATGACGGGGCCGTTCGCTTCGAGCGTCCAAGGCAGGCCCCGCTGACCAAGTCCGGAAATCTTCAGCGCCGCATTGGGCTCGCGGGCGAGCATTTCCATCGCACGCCGCCACCCGGCGAGACCTTCGACCGAGCGGTCGGCCGGCAGGCCGGTGTGATTGAGGATGAGCGTTGTGCGCGGAAAGTCGCGCGCAAGCTGCGCGGCGGCGTCGAGATGCCACCAAGGCGTCTGCAGATCGTACGAGAAGCCGTAGCGCTCAAGCAGTGCATAGCCGCGCCGCCAGGTTTCATCGTCCATCGAGCCCGGGGCGCCGCGCTGCGCATCGGCGGGCGAGGGTGCATGACGCAGGCTTGTGACGGATGCCGCGCACCAGCGGGTACTCGGCATGCGCCGCCAGCACCTCGGCAATGTCTGCGCGGTGCGGCTCGGCATGCCCGACGAACGCGTTCGGGAATCCGTGCGCGGCGTTCACCTTCGTGAGCCAGCGCGTTTCGGCGGCAGGATCGCGCCGCTCCCACTCGGCCTCCATGTGCACGGTCTTGACGATGTTGAAGCCGGCGCTGTCGCGCCGGTAGTCGGCCGGCAGGTAGTCGCGCTTCAGCGCCGTGTAGTCGCCGTAGCGGAACGGAATCGGTTCCGGATCCTGCAGCCACGGATAGGGATTGCGGCCGAGATCCCAAAGATGGTGATGCGCGTCGACGATCTGGGAACTCGCCTTCGTCCGCCACAGGAGCTGTCCGTGTCAGGCCGCGGCTTTCGCGCGCTTGCGCGCACTCATCGCCACCACGGTCTCGAACGCTCGGATGGTGGCGGACGGGTCCGCAATACCTTTTCCGGCGATGTCGTAGGCCGTGCCATGTGCCGGCGTCGCGATCGGGATCGGAAAGCCGCCCAGGATGGTGACCCCGCGTTCGAAGCCGAGCAGCTTGAGCGCGATCTGGCCCTGGTCGTGATACATGGAGAGCACGACGTCGTAGTCACCCCGCCTTGCCTTGATCCAGACCGTGTCGGCCGGGAACGGCCCTTCGGCGCTGAGCCCGCGCTTCCTCGCCTCCTCGACGGCGGGACCGATGCTGTCGATCTCCTCGCGACCGAACAGGCCACCTTCACCCGCGTGCGGGTTGTAGCCGGCGACCGCGAGCCGGGGCTGTTCAATGCCGGCCGCGCGCAACGTCGCGAAGGTGTCCTCGATTGCGGTGACGATCCGCTCGCGGGTGAGCAGGTCCGCGACCTCGCGCATCGGCTCATGCGAGGTCACGCGTGCGTTCCAGAGATTGTCGAGCTTGTTGTATTCGCTGCACCGGCCGCTCCATTGCAACACGTCGGCAGCCCATCGGATCTCGTCCGGGTACGGATTGCCGCCGCGCTTGAGCGCGAGCTTGTTGAACGGGGTGAACATCACGCCGTCGAGCTTGCCGGCCTTGGCCGCGAGCAGCACCTCGGAAAAATTCCTTATCGCGAAGGCGCCGCCCTCGGCGCTCGGCTCACCGCGGATGATGCGGGCAGGGTCGAGATGCTTCAGGTCGATAAAGGCCGGTCGTCCGGCCTGGGCATGCTCGGGCGAGGTCGCGGCAGCGAGGTCGAGCGTGATCCCCGCGACCTTCTCCCCTTCGGCCAACACCCGCCGGTCCCCGAACACCGCAACCGCGGCGCGTCCCATCAAGTCCGAGCGCGCAAGCAGCTTCGCCAGCAGTTCCGGGCTGACACCCGCCGGATCGCCCATCGCGATTCCGATCCGAGGCGTTTCCATATTTTTGTCTCCGCGCCGACCCGGCGACGACTTGCATATTGCATTCAATCAGAGGGTCCAGCAATCTCTCGTACGAGGGACATAACCTCGCAAGAACCGACAACGTCTCGGGAGGAAACGATGAACATTGCATTGCGCCTCATGGCGCTGGCGGCCGCCGTCGCGCTTTCGACCCAGACCTTCGCTCAGCAAGCCTTCGCTCAGCAAAAGGTCACGCTCCGTTACGCCCACGTGGGTGCGGAAGGGGAATCGCAGACCCGCTATGCCGCCGAGCTCGCCAAGCTCGTGGGCGAGAAAACTCAAGGCCGCGTCGAGATCCGGGTGTTCCCGGGCTCGCAGCTCGGCAACCTCGCGGAGATGGTGGACGGCGTGCGCATCGGCTCGATCCAGATGGGCCACCACGACTTCTCTTCACTCGACCGCATCGAGAAGGACGTCGCGGTCTTCAACGCGCCGTTCGTGTTCCGCGACCCGGAGCACGCCATGAAGGCGACGAGCGAGGCGAATTCGCCGGTGATGAAAGAGATCAACGAGAAGCTCGTCAAACAAGGCAGCGTCCGGATCGTGGCGAATTTTTATCGCGGCGCCCGCCAGCTCTCTGCGCGTTACGCGGTCTACTCGCCGAAGGACATGCAGGGCAAGAAGTTCCGCGCGGTGCCGACGCCGCTCTGGAATTCGATGATCAAGGGCATGGGTGCAGTCCCGACCCCGGTCGAGATTTCCGAGATCATGCCGGCCCTGATGACCGGACTGGTCGAAGGCCAGGAAAACCCGCTCAATAACTACATTGCCCGGAAGATGTGGGAGGCCAACAAGTTCGTCATGATGACGAGCCACATGGAGTCGGTGCTCGCGGTCTTCGTGAACGAGAAGAGCTGGACCTCGATTCCCGAAGCCGACCGTAAGCTGATGCAGGAAGCCTTCGACGAGGTGGGCAAGCGCTCGTTGCAATGGGCGAAGGACGCCGAGGCGGGCGAGATCGAAACCCTGAAGAAGAACGGCGTCACCATCATCGACGAGAAGAGCGGTCTCGACCTGAAAGGCTTTCGCGATTCCGTCACCAAGCAGATCCTGACCGACTATCCGAACTGGAAGGACTATTTCGTCAAGCTCGACGCGGTGAAGTAGCCGGTTTTGCCGAGGCGCCGGAGTGGTTTCCGCTCCGGCGAAAAACCTTCAGGGGAGGCTCCTCTCTTGGGCCAGGTCTTCTTGGGCCACGTCTGGCGAATGATCGAGCGCGCGCTGGGGACGGTCGCGGTGCTCGCGTTGTTCTCGCTCGTGGTGCTGCCGGCGACCCAGGTCTTCATGCGTGACTTCTTCAATGCCCCGATCATCGGACTTGAGGAGGGAACGCGCTGGGGGCTCATCATCACGGTGTTCTTCGGTGCGCCACTGTTGATCGCGACGAACGAACAGATCCGGCTCGCCGAGTTCATCGATCAGCTGCCTCGTCGCGTCCGCATCGGGCTCGAAAGAGTCATTCTCTTTGTTTCCGGCGTGTCGGTTGCCTGCATCGCCTACGCCGGCCTGCTGTCGATCCTGCGCAGCATGGGTACCCGCACCTCGGTGCTCGACATCCCGTTCTGGCTGTTCGCGTCGCCGATGTTGATCGGCTTCGCGGCCGCGGCGCTCGGCTACATTTACTACGCGTTGCGCCGCTCCGATCCGCCGGTCGACGCCGGCCCCGGCATCTTCTGAGGCCGCGCGATGGAACTCGGCTCCGTCGTTCTGGTCGCGTTTTTCGCGCTGTTCGTCGTCGGCTTTCCGGTGGTCTTCGCGATCCTCATTCCCTCGCTCGCCTATATCTGGTGGACGGACATCCCGCTCGCGACCATCGGGCAGCGCGTGCTGTACGCGCTCGACTCCTTCCCGCTCGTCGCCGTTCCGGTCTTCATCCTCGTCGGCAATCTGATGAACGCCGGCGGCGTCACGAACCGGATCTATCATTTCTCCAACACGCTCGCGGGCCGTCTGCCGGGTGGACTGGCGCAGGTCAATATCGTCGGCAGTCTCATATTCTCCGGCGTGTCCGGAGCAGCACTCGCCGATGTCGGCGGCATCGGCAAGATCGAGATCAAGGCCATGAAGGATGAGGGCTTTCCCGTGCCGTTCGCGGCGGCGCTCACCGGCGCGTCCGCGATCGTCGGGCCGATCTTCCCGCCCTCGATCCCGATCATCATCTATGCGGCGGCGACCTCGATCTCGGCCCTTCAGCTCCTCGTCGCCGGCATCGTCCCGGCACTAATCTGCGTTGTCATGTTGATGATCGCGACCGCGATCGTCAGCATCGTGCGGGGCTATCCGCGCTCCAAACGTTGGCCGACGCTGAAGGAATTGTGGAATTCGTTCGTGCCGGCCGCGCCCGCCTTGATGACGCCGTTTGTCCTCGTGGGCGGCATGTTGTCGGGCTTCTTCACGCCCACTGAAGCCTCCGCGATCTGCGTTGGCTACATCCTTCTTATCGGCTTCGTCTTCTATCGCGAGATAAACCTCGGCTTCATTCGGCAGGCGGCGGTTCACACCGTCCGCACCACGGCAGCCGTGCTCATCATCGTCGGCGCCGCCGCGATGTTCGGCTGGATCCTGGCGGTCGAGCAGGTGCCGCAATTCTTCGACGCATGGTTCAAGGGCATCACGACCGACCCGCTGATGATGCTCCTGATCGTCAATGTCATCTTCTTCATTGCCGGCATGTTCATTGACTCCACGACGGCGACGCTGCTGCTGGTGCCGATCATCGCGCCGCCGGTGGTGGCGGCAGGGGTCGACCCGATCCATCTCGGCATCGTCATCATCTTCAACCTGATGATTGGCACCATCACGCCGCCCTTCGGGCTGTCGCTGTTCCTCTTGTCCAGCATGACAGGGGTTTCGATGATGCGGCTGCTCCACGCGATGCTGCCGTTCTATCCGCCGCTCTTGATCACGCTTGCGTTGCTCTCTCTGTTTCCGATCCTGTCGATCTGGATACCCATGATGATGCGATGAAAATGGCGACCACGACCCAAACCGAAGCAACGCGCGAGATCGACGCCGGCGGCCCGATCGAATGGCGCTCGCTGCACGAAGCGGTAACGGCGCGGCTGCGCGACCTCATCGCCGCGGGCGAGCTGCCGGAGGGAAGCCGCATCGTCGAGCGCGAGCTTTGCGATCAGCTCGGGGTGTCGCGCACGCCCTTGCGCGAAGCCTTCAAGGTGCTGGCAGTCGAGGGGCTGGTCGAGATCCTCCCCAACCGGGGAGCGGTGGTGAGCCGGATCGGACCCGCCGCGGCGCGCGACATGCTGCGGGTGATCGCGCGGCTGGAGGCGCTCGCCGGCGAGCTCGCCTGTGCCAACGCAACCGACGCCGAAATCAAGACGATCCGCGCCCGGCACGACGAGATGCTCGATCTTTACCGGCGCCAGGAACGCGCCGAGTATTTCCACCTCAACCAGGACATCCATCTCGCGATCGTGCGGATCGCCCGCAACGAGTCGCTGCGAGGGATGCACGCGCTGCTGCATGCGCGCATGAAGCGGATTCGCTTTCGGGGCAACGACGTCCCGGGCAACTGGGCGGCAGCGGTCGCCGATCACGAGGCGATCATGGCGGCGCTGGAGCGCCGCGACGCGAAGGCGCTCAGCGCATTGCTGCAGCAACATCTCGACGATTCCTGGGTGCGCCTTGCGGCGAGCCTGCGGATCGACCCCGACACCATGAAGCCTCTGGGAGCGCAATGACACAGACGATCGGGTTCATCGGCCTCGGCCTGATGGGGCAGGGCTTCACCGCCCGCCTCAAGGAGACCGGCCATCGCGTCGTTGGCTTCGACATCGACGCGGCGAAGGTCGCGCGCGCGAAAGCCAACGGCGTCGAGCCGGCGGCGTCGGCGGCCGAGGTCGCGAAGCAAGCCGACGTCCTGCTGGTGTGCGTCGTCAACACGGCCGCGGTCGAGGATGTCGTCTCGGGCGCGAACGGCGTCGTCACGGCCGGCCGGCTCGACGGCAAGGTGCTCGTGGATCACTCCACCACCGAGATCGGCGCGACCAAGGCGCAAGCCGAGATACTCGCGTCCCGCACCGGCATGGCCTTCATCGATGCGCCGGTCTCGGGCGGGCCCGACGCGGCGCGGGCGGGCACGCTCGCCATCATGGCGGGCGGGGAAGATGCGGCAATTCGCAAGGTGGCGCCCGTGATGGAGAAGCTCGGGACCTTCACCCATATGGGCGGGGTTGGCGCCGGGCAGGCGACCAAGCTCGTCAACCAGACGCTGGTGCTGACGAATTACTGCGTGATCGCCGAAGCCGTGCGGCTCGCCCAGGCCTACGGCGTGGACGCGAAGAAAATTCCCGAAGCGCTGGCCGCCGGCCACGCCGGCTCGAACCTTCTGCCGATCGCGCTCGCCCGCATGGTGGACGAGGATTTCGTTCCCCGTGGCTACGCGCGGCAGATCCTGAAGGATCTCGAGATGCTGCAGGAGGCCGCGCACCAGCATCACCTCGCGATGCCGATGTCATCGCAGGCGCTGACGCTTTTCCGCATGCTGGTCGCGGCCGGCAAAAGCGAGCTCGATGGGACCGCTGTCATCTCGCTGATTCCGAAGCCGCCGTCGAGCTGATCGACCAGCGCTTCACTGGCGGCTATTGAGGGTTAGGGCGAAATAGCTCAAGCCACTAGCGACAACGAGGGCAATCCAGCTAATCCACATTGGCGCATTCCAGCCGCCAATCGTCACTGGCCAAGCCATATAGAGTTGCAAGGCTTGTAACAGCGCGACAAGTGCGAAAATGATTCCAGTTATCAGATGGAATAACTTGTCGTTCATGGCTCTCTCCAATCAACGATCCGACCGCGGAAGCTCATCCGCGCTCGTTCGGCGCGGCATCGCGCAGGCCGCGTCGCGTCAATCGTCTTAAAAGCAATGGCCGGGCTGAACCCTGCAATCGCTTCCAAGTGCGGGCTGGCTCAGGCCTGCTGGACCGCCGACAGCACCCATTGGCCACCGCGTGTGCGCCGGAACGTCCACAGCTCGCGAGCCTCCTGCGGTTCTGTTTTGCCCTCGACGAGTTCACCGCTTGCACGGTCTAAGGTGCGGTCAACCATCGAGTACCGCATTGCGACGGTCGCATAGTCGTCGTCGCCCTCGCGCCAAGCCTCGGCAAGGTCGCCCTGCAACAATTTTACATCAGATATGTGGTTGATGACGCCGCGGCTCGAGTTCTTCGCCAACTCTTCAGCGTAGTAAGAGAGCATCTCGGGTGTCATGCGCGTGCGCAGTGCACCGACGTCCTCGGTTCCGTAAGCGGTCTGGACCTCGCCCAGGATCCGCTCGAAGGCGTCGAAATCCGCAGGCTTGACCTCGATCGGAATGTCGCTGACGGGCGCCACCGATCCTCCAAGACCCCCGAAGTTCATCGGCCGCTCGTTCGGCGCGGCATCGCGCAACGACCGGCCGCCGGCGAAGGCTGATGCGGGCTGCGAACGGCGCTGCCACCAGCGCCACGCGAGCATGGCGATCATGGCGACGATTCCAACTTGCAGGACGAGGCCGAGGAAGGAGGCAAGACCGCCAAGTCCGCCCAGCAACCCGTAGCCGAACAGCATCCCGAACAGACCGGCTCCAAGGAAGCCGGCGGCGAGTCCGCCGAGTAGGCCGGGCCGGTTGAAGAATCCACCGAGCGCAGTGGGCGCTGCCGGAGTTGCGGCGCCCGGCTGGACGGGCTGCGCCATCGAACGCTCGATCGGTTGGGCGGCCTTCGGCGCCGTTGTGGTCGGGGGCGGTGCCGAGTAAGTGCGGTTGCCGCGACTGCCTGCATTCATTCTCGGCCGGGCATCAGCCTCAACAGCGACGAACGCGAGCGTGGCTGCGATACCCGCAAGCGCTACCAGCGTACGAAGACGGATCGAGAGCATGAAATTTCCAGTCTGGGTTGGGGGCTCATAACCCCATAAGTTTGTGAAGCAGGCTTATACACGGCGCGCTTCTGTTGCGACACCGTTGCGATAGAAGGTGGCGGTTCTGTCAAGGAATTGTAATCGTGTAGCAATTATACGTCTTTGACAGGTTACCGCCTCCCTTGAGGGTGCCATCCAGTCAGCGATGGAATTGCGTCATGTTCCTTATTGCAACGCCATGCAATGGACCCGCGCATTCCGAGCAACGCGCGGGTCGCGTCGGGTCGCACTCTTAGCGCGAGGGCACGCTTCTTTGGGAAAGACTGTGAGACGAGCGCTCGCTCAGTTCAGGTGAAGCCGCGATTTGCGCCAAAGCGATCGAAGACTGAAGAACTCAGGAATCAATCGTTCGGCTCGAGCCAGACCTTACGCGGCTCGAAAGGAGGGGACCATGCGATTTCTTATAGCTATCGCCGCAATTGCGGCTTTGACGATGAGTGATGCTGATGCGCAGACGACGGTGCACAGCACCACCTGGAGCCGCGAGACTAACCACAACACCATCGTATCGAACCTCCGGGCGTATCGAGAACAATTCACCACCACGACAACGACCCCGACGAAGAGCACGACCAAGAAGGCCAAACCAACTATGCGGAGTACAGCACCCTAGTTAGCGGCGGCGCGGTTTGTCCGGTGGGTAACGCCACCAGTGCGGGGCGCGACTGGCTGTCTTTAGATTGACCTCATGCGCTACAGCTCGCCGCCGATTTCAGCTTTCCCGTTCGACCCGGTGCGTTTCGTCTGCGACGAGTGCGGACGGCGCGGGCAATATCGAAAGGCGACTCTGCTTGAGCGGTTCGGTGATGTCGCCGGTCCCGACTTGCTGCCGCTCGTCGCCCAGTGCGCACGACACCGTGCGCTTGGAGAGGTACGCTGCGGGATTGTCTACGAAGACTTGCGAAACGATGCGATCGCGTAAGCGTCAGCCGCCTCTCTACTTACACTGGGGCATCGCGTCATTGCGCTGCTGGCGGCTTCGCCCTGCAGCGAAGAATGCAATCGTTATAGGCTTTTTGCGCCTTTAGCCGGCCTTGATAGGTCGCATCATGCGGGTTCGTGAGTTCTTGCCAGTACGAGTAGCACTGCCCTGTCTCGCAATTTTTCACGGTCGATGTAGCGTTTCCGCTACGTGGGATTTGTACCCTATTGGTTTGAGCTAACCTGACAAACCCGTCTTCTCCGCGATCCACGTCCGTGGCTGAAAGCGGGTGCGATATCGACACAACGAACATCATCACCAACGTGAGCAGTGGTGGAATGCGAAAACATGACCTTTTCATAGGCTCTTTCTCCTCAGACAAAATTATTGGGACAGAACGGAGTTGTGGTTATTGGCCTAACTTACGGTTTGCCGGTGCCGCACTATCCGTATTCTCGATTTTTGGATTGACGACTCGGCCCCTGACAAAATTGTCGTGAACGCAAAATGCCTTCTCCGCGGTTTTCATCTTGGTATTCACCACGCAGTCCTGCCCTTTTTGTGAAGCATCCTTGGGCGGCGGGGTCTTTATCTTATCGGCATGAGCCACAGGGCTAATTGCCACCACACAGACGAATGTCAGCGCAATCGAAACAAAGCGGGCACACGAGAGCATTGCAAACCTCGATTAGCTTTCGGCACGATCCTATCCGCCTCAATCAGTCCGAGATACTGCTTGAGGGACGGTTTCGTCCTCGCAGAGTTGCTCATGCGACAAAAGCTATTCATCGGCCGTACATCCGCGCGGTGGAATGAAGCGCCCGCCTAGGCCACTTGGCGCATCCCAGCCCCCTTGTCGTCAGTGCTTGGGCTAAGCAGGCCCCGCCTCGCGGTCCCCATCCCGGGGCGGGGTTCACTTTTTTGCCCCTTTCATCAGCTAAATGATCGCGCCACCGGGGAAGAATCATCCCCCTTGCCCAGCCAGCAAAGCGAGTGGCGTAGCAGCCCGGCCTCCCCAAAGGCCGGGCTTCTGCATTGCCGAAGGCGTTTGTTGCGACGAAGTTGCGACGCTCTCGCACGACAACGAGATCTCGCGGAAGGCCGCTCGATTTAGGTGAGGGGCAACCTTGAACTTCCGCCAGGAATATGAGGGGCGTTTGGGCGGTTGGCATTTCGACGGCCCAGAGCCGATCGGCAGCGGATCGCGCTAGAAGGATAGCCATGAGGGCCGTCCGTTTGGTTTTGGCAGGAATTGCCGCCGTACTCGCCTTGGGCTCGCCCGGCGCACCGGCACAGCCAAATCCGGAACCGATGATCTTCTTCGTTGCCAAGGGCGAGCCCAATGCTTGCGGTCCGGGCTGTAGCGAATGGATCGCGGCGGAAGGAATGTTCGACGGGCCGCAGGTCGAAAAACGATTCCGCGATCTGCTCGCCACCTTGCAGGGCCGCAACCTGCCGATCGTGTTCAATTCACTGGGCGGCGTCATCGGGGAGGCGCTCGTCCTGGGGCGAATTTTGCGCGAACGCAGAATGACCGCCAGCGTGGGCGAATCTTATCCGGAAGGATGCAAGGCGCGCATAGCAGCCGACGAATCCTGCCGCCGGATCATGCAGGGGAGCCGCGAATTAAAAGCTCAGCTCCGCACCGCGGGCGCCGCGTGTTCCTCCGCGTGCGTCTATGCCTTGCTCGGAGCGTCCGCGCGTCATGTGCCGGCGGATGCGCGGGTCGGAATCCACGCCGCAACCCCGACGGCTGTATCGTCCCAGCCCGGGTGGCTGACTGTCGAGCAAATGCACAACAACAGAAAGCGCTATATCCTGGAAATGGGCGCCAATCCCGACCTCCAGGATGCATCAATCAAGACTCCGGCGCCTGGCGTGCACGTCCTGAACCGAGAGGAGCTTGTCCGATACCGGGTGGAGACGAGTGGTCCCTACGAATCCGATTGGATGCAGTATCGGGAGCCGAGAGGACCCATGCGATCGTACATGCTCAAGGCGGTCACCCAGGCCCGGGGCGCCGACGGCACGGAATTCCGAACCAGCAATCTGCGCCTGACTTGCGCTGAGAGCCGGCCTGCGACGTCGATCGAGTATCAGCGGGAAGCAGCATCGAACCAGATCGATGTTTCGACAGTCATTCGCATTAGTGCTGGCAGCGACGTGAAGACGCTGCAACGGACGACGCGAACGCGTGGAGACGACAAGTACCAGGCCCTTGCAGATCGGCAATTCGTTCAGAAGGCGCTTGCAGCCGGTGCTATCGTCGTGACCGAGAGTTTCTCGCCGCGCAACGCCCGCCCCTGGTCACGCGAGATCAGGTTCTCGACCGCAGGTCTGGACCAGGCACTGCGCACGCCCCTGAAGAACTGCGGCGCGAGCTGATGAACGTCGCGCGAATGTGAGAGAGAACGAGCATGCTCTACACCGAACAACACCGCGAACTGATGCGCAGCGTCACGAAATTCGTGCAGAGCGAAATCGATCCGCACGCCGACGAGTGGGAGAAGGAGGGCATCTTCCCGGCGCACGAGCTGTTCAAGAAGATGGGCAAGCAGGACCTGCTCGGCATCCACAAACCGGAGAAATTCGGCGGCCTCGAACTGGACTACTCGTACGAGGTTGCGTTCTGCGAAGCATTGACGCTGTTGTCAGTAAAGTCGGTCGCAACCTTTACGATGATGGAACCTGAAATCGGTGCGGCAGACTATTATGAATAGCGGTTGCTGCCACGGCAGCGTGCGCTTCCGCGACGCAAAGTTGATGCAGATCGGACACGACGTCGCCCGCTGCAAATAAGCCTGAGATCGAGGTCTCTTGTGTTGAATTGACGCGCAAATGTCCCTCGGCGTCGCATTCAGCTCCCAAGTCCCTTGCAAGGTTAGATCTCACATCCGCACCAAGAGCCGGATAAAGTACGTCGAAGTCCAGCTCAACGCCGTCGCTCAATAAAATCCTGATACCTTTTTCCGTGCGCGAGAATTTGGCAGGTGTCGCCCGCGCGATTGTGATGTCAGCGCTGTTCGACGGTTCGAGATCCGCACTCTTGGCGACGGTTTCGCTGGGTATGATTGTTACATCCGCTGAATATGTGCGGAGAAAAAGTGCCTTCTTGAGAGCCATGCGCGAAGGACCATAGACCGCAATTTTGAGACCAGCCGCTTCATAGCCGTCACAGATCGGGCAATATCGAACCACGCTCTGACGCACGGCAGGTTCAAGACCCGGCAGATCAGGCTCGATGTCCTTAATGCCGGTACACAGCAGCACTCGCGACGCGAGCAATTCCTCACCGTTCAACAATGCCACGAAGCTGTTTTCTCTTTTGGCGAGAGATGAAACGATGCCTCGGTATTTTTGGACGCCATACAACTCGGCCTGCTTGCCCATCCGCGCAAGTAATGCCTCGCCCGATATTCCGCTAAACGCCGGATGGTTGTGTGTTTCCGGAATCAAGGCGGCGCGGCTCGGGCCGCCATCAGCCAAGATTGCGGAGCGGTGATATCTGCCGAGGTAAATCGCAGCAGTGAGCCCTGCTGGGCCAGCTCCGACGATAAGGCAGTCGACAACTTTGTGCGGCGCCATCCTCAATTGTCCTACCCGATTCCTATCAATGGCCGTCTAGCAGTCTGCCGCGCCTTGACGTCTTGCATTGCTGCACTGCAGCACCCACTTGCCTCCTCACTCGTTGTGCTGGATCGAATGAAAGGACAGTTCAGTGCTCAGGATGCGGAAAGCACTCGGCAGTTTTCGGGCGCAGCGGCGAAAGTGGGGAAAGCTGGTGCAAGCCGCCGCCCGAATGAGAGCGGCCGCCTCCAACAAAGACTCCCCATCAAGTCACCTGAAAGAAACCCGGAATTTCGGCTCAAACCCGGGCGCTTTGCGCATGTTTACCCACCTGCCGCCGCAGGTCTCAGAAGATTGCGCCCTCGTCGTCGTTCTGCACGGATGCACACAGAGTGCGGCCGGTTACGATCTTGGCGCGGGATGGTCGACGCTGGCGGACCGGTTCGGCTTCGCTCTGCTGCTGCCTGAGCAGCAGCGCTCCAATAACCCGAACGGCTGTTTCAATTGGTTCCAAGCCGGCGACATCGAACGTGGGCATGGCGAGGCGCGCTCGATCCGGCAAATGGTCGACAAGATGGTGTCTGATCATGGGATCAACCCGGCACGTGTGTTTGTCACCGGGCTGTCAGCCGGTGGCGCGATGACCTCCGTCATGCTCGCGACCTATCCCGATGTCTTCGCCGGCGGTGCGATTGTTGCCGGTCTGCCCTACGGCGCCGCGACCAATGTCCAGCAGGCATTCGAGACCATGTTCCAGTGTCCGCCGCGTCCTGCACGCGCATGGGGCGATCTGGTGCGAGGCGCGTCGCCGCATAGCGGACCTTGGCCGCGCGTATCGGTTTGGCACGGCAGCGCCGACGCGACCGTGATCCCGTCGAACGCTAGTGAGATCGTCAAGCAATGGACCGACGTGCACGGGCTGCCGGTGGCGCCATCGGCTCAAGCGATGGTCGACGGCTATCCCCGGCAAGTCTGGGTCAACGCGGCCGGCGATGAGCTGATCGAGTCCTACACCATCACGAACATGGCGCATGGCACGCCGCTCGCGACCGGTGGAGCCGACGAAGAGTGCGGCGCTGCCGGACCGTTCCTGCTCGAAGTCGGAATTTCTTCGTCCTATCACATCGCCAAGTTCTTCGGCCTTACCGTCGCCGGTCCCCGCCATGTTGCGTCGACGCAGAGCGAAATTACCGTGCCCGCCAAGCAACGGCACGTCAGTAGGCCTATAGCGCCGCCCCCGCAGCCGCATGTGCTGGAAGGGGAGGTGCTGGACCCTGAGGATGCGGGCCCCGAACGCACGCAGATTCCGCCCCCTCCCATTGATATCGGTGCGGTGATCACCAATGCCTTGAGGGCGGCAGGACTGATGAAGGGAAGTTGACGACAAGGTTCCCGAGTGAAATGCGGCCAGCGCGAGTTCCGGTGAAATGAGCGCACCGATTTTGGTTGTCATCCCGCACCGCCTCGGCAAGGCAGAGGCTTCGCGCCGCCTCAGGGAAGGTCTGGGACGCGAACGCACGGGCTTCGCTCATCTCTTGCGTGTTGAGCCTGCGACTTGGGACGGTGACCGCGTGACGTTCCAGGTGCGTGCTTTGGGGCAGACGGCGGCTGCCTCAATCGATGTCTTGGAGCACGAGCTTCGCCTGCAACTCACGCTCCCGTGGTTTCTTGCGAAGCTCGCCGATCGGATTATGCCTGCTCTCCGGCAGGAAGCGACGCGCCTGATCGAAAAGAAATAATCAGCCACCTTGAATGTGGTCCGCCCCGACGCGGAAATTCCTGCCGTGAAGAGTTCTGCCGGCTAGGATATGTTCGTTGCTCAAAGCGCTCGCTCAAAGGCTGCTTCCGGCATCGCGCGAATGTGAGAGAGAACAAGCATGCTCTACACCGAACAACACCGCGAACTGATGCGCAGCGTCACGAAATTCGTGCAGAGCGAAATCGATCCGCACGCCGACGAGTGGGAGAAGGAGGGCATCTTCCCGGCGCACGAGCTGTTCAAGAAGATGGGCAAGCAGGACCTGCTCGGCATCCACAAACCGGAGAAATTCGGCGGCCTCGGCCTCGAGTACTCGTACGAGGTTGCGTTCTGCGAGGCTTTGAGCGGCGCCAAGTGCCAGTCCGCGGTGATGGCGATCGGCGTGCATACCGACATGGCGACGCCGGCGCTGATGCGCCAAGGTTCCGACGAGCTGCGCGAGGAATTCCTGCGGCCCAGCATCACCGGCGACTACGTCGCCTGCCTCGGTGTGTCGGAGGTCGGCGCCGGATCGGACGTTGCCAGCATCAAGACCAGGGCGCGTAAGGACGGCGGCGACTATGTCATCGACGGCGGCAAGATGTGGATCACGAACGGCGCCCAGGCCGACTGGATGTGCCTGCTGGCCAACACCGGCGACGGCCCCGTCCACCGCAACAAGTCACTGATCTGCGTGCCGATGAAGACCAAGGGCGTGCAGGTCGCGCGCAAGCTCGACAAGCTCGGCATGCGCTCCTCCGACACCGCGCAGATCTTCTTCGACGGCGTGCGGGTGCCGCAGCGTTACCGCATCGGCGAGGAGAACATGGGCTTCATCTACCAGATGCAGCAGTTCCAGGAGGAGCGCATCTGGGCGGCGATCAGCACGGTCGCCGGCATGGAACGCGCGATCGCGAGCACCGTGGAATACACCGCGGGACGGCAAGCCTTCGGCAAGAGCGTCCTCGACAACCAGGTCGTGCACTTCAGGCTCGCGGAGCTGCAGACCAAGGTCGAGCTGTTGCGTTCACTCTGTTATCGCGCGGTGGAGAGCTACATGGCCGGCGAGGACATGACGCAGCTTGCCTCGATGGCGAAGCTCGCCGCCGGCCGGCTCGCGCGCGAGGTCACCGACGCCTGCCTGCAATATTGGGGCGGCATGGGCTTCATGAGCGAGAGCGAGATCTCGCGCATGTACCGCGACTCGCGCTTGACCTCGATCGGCGGCGGCACGGACGAGATGATGCTGAGCATCATTTGCAAGGGAATGGGAATCCTGCCGGGCCAGAAGAAGAACCACTGAAACGTGGCCGCGAGCCTCGTATTGCGCGCTTTCTATTTGCGCGCGATGGCGGGGGGGTGAGGGGCGGGGCCAGCTGAATTTTGCACTCGTCGATAACGGCGCAGTCTCGCACCCTGCTTACTAGGTAGGCTGGCCCTTGATGTTTTGCACCCTAAACCACTTGTGCGAGTAGTCAGACACTCGCTCCATTTCTTCCACTCGTACCGCGCGGCCGCTCAGAGCAGCAAGGAGCTTGTACTTGTGGTCAGGGTTCATGTTCATGCCAAGCCGCACCTCACGTAGACAGTCCTTTGACGTGATGTCTACACGGTGGATAGGGCCAAGTACCCGCCACTCTCGTTCGTACAGCCAGCTTGCCTTCTTGTGGGACAAGACCTTTATTGCCGCGCCATTCGGATTTGCACCGTCTTTCGCGTTTATGTCAGGCGGCTTCGTTCCGTACGCAACTCGCACGAGATGAGCGTTGTAGGGCAGACTGTCAATGAGATGTTGCGGCACGTAGCCGACGCATATTCCGGAGTAGTTGACAGTGTAGTGCGACCACATGAGCTCGTTATCGTGAGTGTCGCTAAAGCAGCAAATGCCGATGTTTATCTTCTCGTAGTAGATGTCCGCGTGACTTGGGCATAGTTGGACTCTTTTTGGAGACGACTTGTGGGTTCGAAGAACCCCTCCATTGGATCATTCATTTCCTTGTAAGTCGAGAACCACAAATATTTCTCGATGATAGCCGCGATTTCCTGATCCATGGTCTCGTCGGTTATCTTTCGATAGCGATACAAATACGGCGGCAAAATCGGTTTATCGAGAATAGCTGGCATAGCGACTCCTTCGTCCCAACCTATAGCGACCGACAAGTGCTACGGTAAGTTGTTGAGCAACGGCCCTGACACCTGCCTTATGGACACTTTTGCAAAGTTTGCTGGCCTCAAACTAAAAATCGAAACTACAAGTGCTTTGGCAATGACCCGCAAGGGTTCGAAGACATCAAGTCAACAAACGTAATCGGGGACGCAACAATAGCGGCAAATCGGCGCTGCTAGACTTAGTTGAATTGGCGTGCAGTCGTAGCAACACCCCAAAATCTTTACGACACAAAGGGCAGCCAACCGAAGTACAAGTCACTAAGCAGCTCAGCGCGGCCGAACTAAAGGCAGTTTTTCCCGAGGGCACCAGTGGGGGAGTTATTCGAGCGCCCAATCACTGGCATTTTGGAAAGTCATTTGTGGGTCAAACGATTACCGTAGCAGTTGAGCAAGGAAATACTCACTCGCTAAAGGCTCTCAATTTCGATTTGGGTATCGAGAATAAGCAGGCGGCGCTCGAGTACGGGAAGCAGCTGGCGGGACGCGCAGAAAATCCATTTAAGGGAAAAACATTTCGTCGACTCGCGGCCGACCGTGACATAGCCCCTGAGGCCGACGCCGAAAATACTCAAATTCAGCGGAACGGTGCTGGCTTCACAAATACAATTCAACAATTCCTCACCAAGGCATATCTGCCAAGCGACTTGGTCGAGCGACAGTTGCTCGACGCGATTAACGCCGTGTTCCATCCGGACGCGAAGTTCTCGAGCATCTTGGTCCAGCAGCATCAGAATGGAATGTGGGAGGTGTTCTTAGAGGAGTCGGAAAAGGGAAGAATTCCGCTCACGCATAGCGGGAGCGGACTGAAAACCGTCTTACTGGTGTTATCTTTTTTCATTCTTATTCCACACGTCGAAAAAAAACCTCTGTCGCACTTCGTTTTTGCACTCGAGGAACTTGAGAACAACCTGCATCCTGCCCTCCAGCGACGACTAGTGGAGTACATTCACGCCCTGTCGATCAAGGAAGGATGCTTGATTTTTCTAACCACCCACTCGAGCGCGATAATTGACATGTTAAGTAGCGACGAGATGGCTCAAATCGTTCACGTTAGTCACCGCGGCGACTTTGCCGTTGCGCGTACAGTTACGACCTACATTGAAAATCGCGGCATCCTTGATGACCTCGACGTTCGAGCAAGCGACCTGCTTCAGGCAAATGGAATTGTCTGGGTTGAGGGACCCTCGGATCGTCTATATTTCAATCGTTGGATCGACCTGTTCACCGGCGGCAG
This sequence comes from uncultured Alphaproteobacteria bacterium, assembly GCA_963711595.1. Lineage (GTDB taxonomy): Bacteria > Pseudomonadota > Alphaproteobacteria > Rhizobiales > Xanthobacteraceae > JAUSIF01. The sequence goes on along the minus strand of CAVQER010000011.1, from coordinate 581 downwards.
ACTTAAGGAAGGCATCCACTACCAATGTGTGTTCTATGGCGGTCGCTTATTGGCCCACTTGTCACTGAGGAGCCATATCAAGACGTAAGTGCTGATGATGTCGTCAAAATCTTGCGCGTAAACAGAAATGCGATTGTGTTGATGGATAGCGATAGGACGTACCGGAAACAGAATTGGCCGCCACTAAGTCTCGGGTGGCGGAAGAAATGAAGGAATTGGATGGCATCGCGTGGGTGACGAAGGGCCGTGAAATCGAAAACTATTTATCGGATGAGGTGCTCAAAAAACTTTATCCGAACATAGCCACGCTGCAACAGTACGCAAATATTGGAGACGTTTTGGAGCAGGCTAAAACGGGCGAAGGGGAAGAGATTCGAGAGAGGCAAAGCACTTTTCGCAGAACGGACGATCCCCTTGATGACGCGCGAAAGCCTCAGGGGAAGCCTAGACCTTGAAGAACGAGTTGCAGAGGCGGCTGGCCAATCGCGCAATGGAATCGCATTTCCCGGGACTGGGAATAAGCATACTCACTCCGCCGCCTCCGCACCCTTCCGCTTAGATCGCGAGCCGCGCGCCAGCAC
>CAVQER010000010.1:0-364898 GCA_963711595.1 uncultured Alphaproteobacteria bacterium | reverse complement strand
GACAAGCACATCGCTCAAGTGTGTCGGCCTTCCACGGCGTACCGACAAAAATACCGACAAATCGCACCGATGTGCTCGGATCCAAGTGCTCGTCCCACGCTTGCGCGCGCTGGTACGCCTGCGGCTCGTTAACTTATGCGTTTGCGGTTTTGGGCCTCGGATGCTGGCCTGTTTGCCACGGCACTCCGCTGGAACGATGGCGGCAGGGGCGCAACTAACGCCGCGCCCTCTACTTGTGGCCTCGATAGCGCAGCGCATCGACCAGCAGAGCAAATGCCGCCGAGGACTGGCGTCGGCTTGGATAGAAGAGGTGGTATCCGGAGTAAGGAAGGCACCAGTCCTCGAGTACGCGCTTGAGACGACCCTTCGCGAGGTGGGGCTGCGCCATGGTCTTCCGGCACATACGCCAAGCCTGATCCGGCGAGCGCCGCATTGAGCATTTGACCGGTGGCGTTGAAGGTCAACTGACCCTCGACGCGCACCCTCAACTCGCGGCCACCTCTCTCGAATTCCCACGCGTACACCCCGCCATGTGAAGGTAGGCGCAAGTTGATGCAGTTGTGCGCGACCAGATCCTGCGGGGATTTCGGCGCCGGCCTCTTCTTGAAATACGAGGGTGCGCCGACAACCGCCATGCGCATGTCCGGCCCGATCCGCACGGCGATCATGTCCTTGGCCACCTGCTCGCCGCTGCGCACGCCGGCGTCGTACTGCTGAGCCACGATATCGGTGAGGCCGTAGTCGATGATGATCTCGACCTTGATGTCCGGATATTCTCGCAACAGCGGCGCAAGCTTCGGGACGAGGATTGTCTCGGTCGCATTTTCGGTCGCTGTGATCCGAATGGTGCCGGCAGGCTTTTCCCGAAGCTCGCTTACTGCGGCGACGTCGGCCTCGATCTCGTCGAAGCGTGGTCCAATGTTGCGAAGCAGACGCTCGCCCGCCTCCGTTGGCGAGACGCTGCGCGTGGTGCGGCTAAGGAGCCGAACCCCGAGCCGCTCTTCGAGTTCTCGGATCGTATGGCTCAGCGCCGATTGGGAGACGCCCAGCTTAGCGGCGGCTTTCGTGAAGCTGCGCTCTCGCGCGACGGCGACAAAGGCCCGAAGGTCGTCCAGACTTCCGCGCTGCATTTATCGGCTCCGCTTATAAGTCTATGCGGATTTTAGCGGCTAGTCGCGGTAGACGCCCGCCGTTAAATCAGGGGGTACACGGCGCGTTGACCCTGCTCATTGAGGGAGAGCCGCATATGGAAGAGCTCTCACAGCTCAAGAAGCCTCAGGAACACCGGCTCCGATCTGACCCGACGAGAGTTAATGGAGGTAGCCGCGTTAACAGGCGCGGCTCTTGTGGGAGGGCAACTCATGCCTCGGTCCGTATCGCCGGCAGCCGCGCAAGCGGCCGAGCGCCACTCCTGCCCCACTCGACCTCATGCTACGCGTCAACGGAACCGAGCATCGGCTGAAGCTCGATCCACGCACCACGTTGCTCGATGCCCTGCGCGAGCACCTGCATCTGACCGGGTCGAAGAAAGGTTGCGGCCTCGGCCAATGTGGCGCCTGCACGGTGCTGATGGACGGCAAGCGTGTGAAATCGTGCCTCTCGCTCGCTGCTCTCGTCGAGGGCCGCGAGATCACAACGATCGAAGGCTTGGCGCAAGGCGAGCAGCTCCATCCATTGCAAACCGCCTTCATCGAGCGCGACGCGTTCCAGTGTGGCTATTGCACGTCGGGGCAAATCATGGCCGGCGTTGCCTGCATCAACGAAGGTCACGCCGGCTCGGCGCAGGAAATCCGCGACTGGATGAGCGGCAACCTGTGTCGCTGCGGCGCCTACGATCACATTGTCGCGGCGATCCAGGACGCGGCTCGCGCCACCGGCTCCGTGCGGGGAGGTTGAGCCATGCACCCCTTCACGCTTGAACGCCCGCGCAATCTGGCCGCTGCCCTTGCCTTGCGTGCCCAGGCTGGCCGCAATGACGCGCCCGCCGAATACATCGCAGGCGGCACCGACATGGTGCAGCTCTTGCAGGAGTATGTGCGCCGGCCCGAGCGGCTGGTCAGCCTCGCGGGCCTTCTCGATAACCGCATCGAACTCGGTCCGCAGGGCCTCAGGCTCGGCGCCGCCGCGACGATGGCAGAGGTCGCGGCCCACCCGCGCGGTGGTCGAGCAATTCCCGGTCATCGCCGAAGCGCTGTTGAACTCGGCGAGCCCGCAGGTGCGCAACCAGGCGACCATGGGCGGCAATCTGCTCCAGCGCACCCGCTGTCCGTATTTTCGCGATGTCGGCTACGCCGCCTGCAACAAGCGCGCGCCGGGCTCTGGCTGCGCCGCCATCGACGGAGAGAACCGGTGGCACGCGGTGCTCGGCACGAGCGATAACTGCATCGCCGCCAACGCTTCCGACCTCGCGGTGGCGCTGGTCGCGCTCGATGCATCGGTCGAGGTGGGCAGGACAAACGGACAACGCACGGTGCCACTCGCCGAGTTGCATCGGCTGCCTGGCGACACGCCGCACCTTGAGACGGTGCTCGAACCCGGCGAGGTTATTACGGCCGTAACGGTGCCGGCGAATCCGACAACGCGACGCTCGCATTACCTGAAGGTGCGCGACCGCGCCTCGTTTGAGTTCGCAGTTGTCTCGGCAGCCGTGGCACTCGACTTGGATGGCAGGCGCATCCGCCAGGCGCGAGTTGCGCTCGGCGGAGTCGGCACCAGGCCTTGGCGGGTGCCGCGGGTGGAAGCTGCCCTGGCCGGAAGAGCCTCGATCCGGTCGGCCTCCGATCAGCCGCGGCGCTCGCGGCAGAGGGCGCGCAGGGGCGCGGTCACAACGACTTCAAGATCGAACTCATGCAGCGCGCCATCGTGCGTGCCGTCGAAAACGCGGCAGCCCGGGCATGACAACCGCTTTCATCGGACAACCCATCAGCCGCGTCGACGGCCGAGATAAGGTCACGGGCCGCGCGACCTATGCCGCCGAATTCGACCAGCCGGGCCAGGCGCACGGCGCGATCGTGCGGAGCACAGTTGCAAGTGGCCGCGTCGCTTCAATCGACAGCGCGGAGGCCGAACGGGCGCTCGGCGTTGTGATGGTCCTAACTCACCGCAATGCGCCGCGACTCGCCTATCGCCAGCACAAAGGTGCCCCGGACCCGGACGTCGGCGAGCGCCTGCATGTGCTGCAGGATGATCGCGTGAGTCATCAGGGCCAGCCGATCGCCCTGGTCGTCGCTGAGACTCTCGAACAGGCAAACCACGCGGCGACATTGGTGCGCGTGACCTACGCGCCAGAAACCGCAACTACTGACATCACGCGCGTCGATCCAGTTCCACCAACGCACCAGAAGACCGATCAAGGAGAAACCCCGCCGAGTGAAACCCGTCGGGGCGATCCTGAAAAGGCGCTGTCCGCTGCCGAGGTCAAGGTCGAGCAGACCTACGTCATCCCGCGAGAGAACCACAATCCGATCGAGATGCATGCCACGATCGCCGCCTGGGATGGCGATCGCCTGACGCTGTGGGACAAAACGCAGTGGGTGCACAACGTGGCCGACGAGATCGCGGCCGTCTTTGGCGTTCCGGCGGAGAACATCCGCGTCGTCTCACCCTTCGTCGGCGGTGCCTTCGGCTCCGGCCTGCGTACCTGGCCGCATGTTACGCTCGCCGCGCTCGGTGCCCGCGTCGCCAAGCGGCCCGTCAAGCTGATGCTGTCTCGCCGCGAGATGTATTACGGCGTCGGCTTCCGCCCGTACACGGTCCAGCGCGTTGCCCTCGGCGCATCGCGCGACGGCCGCCTCGCGGCGATCCTGCACGATGGTCACCAGGAAACCTCAACCTACGAAGAGTTCTCGGAGGCGCTTCTCAGCGCAACTCGGTTCCTGCATTCGTGCCCGAACGTCTACACGCACCACCGTATCGCGCGCATGAACGTGCACACGCCGACCTACATGCGCGCTCCTGGAGAAGCGAGCGGCGTCTTCGCGCTCGAGTCGGCCATGGACGAGCTTGCCGTGGCACTGAACATCGATCCCGTCGAGCTGCGGCTACGCAACGAGCCCGAGCAGGACGAATCAAAGAAGCTGCCGTTTTCAAGTCGCTCGACTCGCGAATGTTATCGTCTCGCTGCCGAGCGCTTCGGCTGGAGCCGCCGTAATCGCGAGCCACGGTCGATGACCGACGGTCGTTGGCTGATGGGCTGGGGCATGGCCGCGGCCACGTACCCGATGAACTACGCACCCGCATCCGCTGTGGCGCGGGTGTTCCCGGACGGCACTGCCGAGGTGGCGAGTGCGGCGAGCGACATGGGGCCGGGCACCTGGACGTCGATGACGCAGGTTGCGGCGGAAACGCTAGGTCTTCCGATCGGGCGCGTGAAATTCATTCTTGGCGATACACGGCTGCCGCGGGCGCCGGTGCACGGCGGTTCGCTGACGATGGCGAGCGTCGGCAGCGCGGTGCAAGCAGTTTGCCGCAGGGTTCGCGAGGAGGCGCTTACACGCGCCGGTGCTAACGATCTCGCGGACGCGATGCAACGGCTCGGCCGTCCTGTCGAGGTCACGATCGATGTGAAGCCTGACGACGCAGGCACACGCTTCTCCATGCATGCGTTCGGTGCAGTGTTCGTGGAAGTCGCCGTCGACCCTGATCTCGGCGAGACGCGCGTGCGGCGCATTGTTGGCTGTTACGGGTGCGGCCGCATCGTCAATCCGAAAACCACACGCAGCCAATGTATCGGCGGCATGATCGGCGGCATTGGCATGGCGCTCATGGAGCACTCGGTAGTGGACGACCGCAATGGGCGGGTCGTCAACGCGAATTTCGCTGAATACGCCGTGCCTGTTCACCTCGATGCTCCACCCGTCATGGAAGTCATTTTTGCGGACGAGCACGATCCGCACGTGAATCCGCTCGGCGTGAAGGGCGTCGGCGAGATCGCCATGGTGGGTGTCGCGCCGGCGATCACCAACGCCATCTTCCACGCCACCGGTAAGCGCATCCGCGAATTGCCGGTCACGCCGGACAAGCTCCTTTGAATGAGTTGCGCCCCGGAGCCATTTGGGCGGGCGCACGGACTGACCAGTGTGTTCGCTGGCCCAACCGAATCAACCGGCCCGATAGGAGGGCGCCCGAATGCTGAATCTGCTCTTGAGAGCTTTCGTCATCACACTCGGATTGATCGGATCTGCAATGGCACAGGAGCGCATCCAGATTTCCTCTGACTGGGGCAAAGTGACTGCCGAGCTGGTTAACAACGACGCGACCCGATCGCTGGTCCAGATGTTGCCGCTCACGATCGAAATGCGCGACCACCTCCGCCAGGAAAAGACCGGCAATCTGCCTTCGCCTCTGCCCCCGGTCGAGCGACAGGTCGATTTTTCGACCGGTACACTGGGATTGTGGAGTTCCAATCATTTTGTGATCTACTATCGCAACGGCCGCGTCCCTCAGCCCGGGATTATTTTGCTCGGCCAAGTCACCGGCGATGTTTCGATTTTTGATCGGCCCGGTCCGGTCACCGTCCGAGTCGAACGCATTAAGTAATCTCGCCCTAGTGGCCGCATTCGTCATACATCGGATTGCGACTGGGATCGCAAACTGGTCGAGCGACTGAGTACGAAATCGCTATTTTCAACGAGTTTGCGCAGTTCAAGGGCCCGTCCCGCCTTTGAGCGTCAACTACTTTCTCTTAGGAACGCACGTCCGAAAGGTTCTGACGATTGACTAGAAAATAGCGAGGCGGCTGAAAGCCCCGTCCGGGACGAAATTTCCATTTCAGGCAGTTACGTGGCTGCGATTTGCGGCAACTCGTCGGAAAAGAAGGATCAAGCAGGCGCCGGCCGCCAGAACCGCGACATTGAAGGGGGAATCGCTGCCGAGCCAAAGCGTTGCAGTGCCAATGGCTGCGGCAAGCAAAAGTGCGCCAATACGCTCCACGCGGGTCAGGCGAATTGCGCCAATAGAGCCCTCCGCCAACCAGGCCAGATAGGCACCCGACAGCACGACCGTCGAGATCGCATATAGAATTTCGACTGTCGAGCCGTACAGCAGCAGCGCGGGGTTGAGGACGAACAGGAAGGGCAGAAGGTAGCCCGAAGCGCCAATCCGGATCGCGTCGACCGAGGTGGTCCACATGTCGGTCTTCGCGATTCCGGCCGCGGTGTAGGACGAGATCGCGACCGGCGGCGTCAGGAACGACATCATGCCGAGATAGAAAATGAACATGTGCGCGGCGAGCGGCTCAATTCCCATCTTCACCAGCGCCGGCGCGAGCACGATCGAAAGCAGCACATAGACGGCCGAGGTCGGCAGGCCCATGCCCATCACCAGCGCGATCATCGCCGTGATCAGCAGCATGACAAAGATGCCGGCATTCGCGCCGACCTGCGACAGGAGCAGCGTGATCGTGAAGGCGAGTCCAGAAATGTTAAGCGTTCCGATGACGACGCCCGCGGCCGCGCTCACGAGCAGAATCGGGATCATCTCCGCCCCGACACCGACCGTCACCGCGCCCGCAAGCCGCCGCCAATGGAAGTTGCGCCGCTTGACAAGGCCGAGCAGGACCATGGTGATCGAGGCATAGATCGCTGCGCGCTCCACGCGCATGCCTTCCGAGAACATCAGCCAGAGCAGGAGAACGATGGGCGCGAGATAGATCCAGCCTTCGGCCAGGACGGTCCGCAGGCGCGGCAGTTCGCTGCGCGGCAGCCCGTGCAGGCGGTTGCGCGCGGCGTAGCTGTCGATCTGGAAATACATTACGAGATAGAAAATGCCGGCGGGGATTGCGGCCGCGACCACCACGTCGCTGTAGGGAATTTGCAGGAATTCTGCGATCAGGAATGCTGTCGCGCCCATCACCGGCGGCGTGAATTGTCCCGCCGTCGAAGAACTCGCCTCAATGCCCGCCGCCATCGCGGGCCGGAACCCGGAGCGGATCATCAGCGGAATGGTGACGATGCCGCTCGACACGACGTTGGCGACAGCCGAGCCGCTGATGGTGCCGAACATCGCCGATGAAACGACCGCGACCTTCGCGGGGCCGCCGCGCCGCGTGCCCAGCAGCGCCATCGACGCGTCGTCGAAGAACCTTCCCGCGCCCGCGACGTCGAGCGCCTTCGAGAAGATGATGAAGGAAAGCACGATGGTCGTCGCGACACCGAGCACAATACCCGGCACACCGTTTGAGTCGTAATAGAAATAGAGGATGAGACGACGCGGTTCGGTGTACTGGCCTTCCAGCACGCCCGGAAACAGGTGGCCGACGAATCCATAGATGCCGATTAGCCCCATGGTCAGAGTGATGGCGAGTCCGACATTCTGGTAGAGCGACAGGAAGAGGAGCGCGAGCGCGAACAGGCCCGGGCCCCAACGCTCGAGCGGACGGTTCACCGGGTCGGTGATCCACTCAGTTGAATGGACCGCTGCGACCGCCCATGCGGCGAGCGCGATGATCGCGAGCACGATTTCAGTTATGCCCGCGCGCTTTCCGAACGGCGTCTGCAAAAAACCCGCGCCGGTCGCCAGACCCGCGATCACCAGGAAGAACTGTTCCTGGATGAGGCCGCCCCAGCCAGTATGGAGCGGCAGATTGAACACCCAGGCGACGCTCAGGATCGTGATCGCGGCCAGGTAGATGCGCCGAAGCCATTCGGCCAAGCCGATCATGATCGATCCGCCCTTTCGACGTTATTCGCGAACGTCGATTACATGACCTTCTTGTCGGCCTCGGCGTTCTTCGCCGACCACATATTCTTGGTCTTGAACGCCGCGATCGCACCGGGGTGATAGGGCACGACGTTCGTGGTGCGCGACAGATCTTCGAGCTTGGCGGGGCGCAGCGCGGGATAGTCTTTCTGCAGATCTGGCCAGGCATCGATTCAGAATTCGATGTCATCTTGGTCGCGTCCGCATCCGACAGATCCTTGCCGACGACGAAGAACACGTCATAGGTGCCGATCGTTACCGGTTCCGTCACTTCGGGCATACGCGCATTCGGTTCAAGCTTCATGAGCGAGCTACCGGGTAGGGTGTTCGCCATGAATTCGTCGGTGGCGTTTGCGCCGGTCACATTGAGATAGCGCACGCCGCCCGGAACCGACGCGTGCATTTCCTGCACCATCGGGATTCCTGCGGCGACAGCCGAAGCATCGACCGACTTGTCGGCGACCGCGTCGAGGCCCTGCTTCAACCCGCCGACGCTGACCGGAATGACGTCGGATAGCTGCAGACCGCCGGCCTTGATCAGCGCCTCGTTCATTGGCTTCAGGCCGAGGAGCGCCTTGAACTCCATCACGACCTTCTTGCCTTTCAAATCCGCCATGGTCTTGATGCCGGAGTCGGCGCGCACGGTGAAGGTGTAAGGCAGCGAGAAGATGCGCACGAGCGAGCGCAAATTCTTCATGGCTTTCCCTTTGTAATCGTTCTCGCCGCGATAGGCCGCGCCGGAGTTGAGTGTGGACGCGAGGCTTCCGGTCAATTCGCCGCTATTGACGAGCGGCAGCGCCACCGACGATCCGGCCAGCGGTTGCACGATTGCCTGTACGCCCATCTTTTCGGTCAGCACCTTTGCCATGCCGCCGCCGATCGAATAATAGATGCTGCCTGCTGGATTGGTTCCGATCGTGACGCGCTTCGCCTGCGCGAAGGCCGGCATGTTTGGCGCCATCGCGACGGCGGCGCCCGCTGCTCCAATGAAATGACGGCGTGTCAGTTTGCTCATTGCGTTTCTCCCGGGGACAAGCCGATCGACGACGTGTTCGATCGAGCGTGTTCGTGAACGATGTCGCTCTTAGCGGTGCGCAGAGTTTCCGGTAACAAAGCCGTGCCGGTGCATACCGCAGCTAGCGATTGGGCGCCATGGCGTCCTTCACCTGCACGACGCGTGAGTCCGCTCAGCGCCGAAACGGCGTAGGCAAGCGGATTCCGCCAACGGTCGCGACAAGCAGGCGATGCGCTCCCTCTGAGACTGGTTCTCTTCCGCCTGAAAGGCCTCCGGGCGGGTCTGGTCAGTACTCGACCCGATCCGGATCGCTCGAGCGCGGATGCTTTCGACGTTGTTCGTGAGTTGCCCCGGCGTGCTTACCCAGTTCCCAACCGGCCGCTTTGAGATTTTCTTCCGCCCAACCCACCGATTCACGGTCCGTGACCGTGGCGATGGAGTTGTTCCAGCGGTTGTACCAGCCGGCCAGACTGATGACCGCGAGCATCTCAACCACGTGACGGTCGGAATAGTGCTTCCGCAAGTCAACGAAAATGCTGTGGCTCAACCATATTGGGCACCAGTGCACCGTCTCGCGCTAGTCTCAAGGCGGCTCTCTCCGCCTCGGAGAACTCAGCCGATTGTTCGAAAGCCCATATATCGCGAATCCGATCCGGTTCGACGCCCATCAAATGCAGCGTGTAGGCGCCGTGCGCCTGGCAGTGCTGACAGCCGCCGGCGATGCTTGCCATTGTAAAGAGCTCGCTGCGAAGCTGGCGGGAGAGATTGCCCGGATTGACCATTACCAGTTCGACCAGACCCTGGAAGATCTGCATCAGCTCCGGCCAACAGAACACCTCCAGCTTCTGTCTGTCTTGGTATTTCGCCTCGGTCATATCGGCGTCCTTCTGTCGGGCATCAATTCGCTCCGCTTTGCATGCAAGATGGCCAAACTGAGAACCCCTTGCGGTTTCGACTTAGCGTGGGCACGCCATGCGTATCGATGCGCGGGTCGACGCCTAGAAATCGCGCCTGGATGCGGCAAGGCGCACGGCGGCTCTACATCTCACGGCAAACCGAACTCAGCGCTGGAGCGCCTGCATTTCAGCGCTCCGCGGCGGGATGGGCGTCATTTCAAACGGGGGCTCGGCACACGTCTCGTTCAGCATCGAGCTTTTGGTCGACTGTCCGCCAATCGCCTTGCGGTTCCGTTCCAGAACGAAAGCAGTCAACGCAGCGAGAGCCTCCGAGTCCCACGGAAGCGGACGTCCTTCCATGGCGGAAATCATGCAGAATTGAACCATTCCTTCCGCCGTGATCTGGCTGAGCCCCGTCTTGAATCTCACCGACTGAACGTAGTGTGGAAACGGTCGATTGAATGTCTCGTTGTAGCTGTTCTCGTCGGAGTGACACGTGTTGCACGAGCGTCCAATCGGACTGAGGCTAGTATCACCGTGTCGAAGCGTCCCGGTTCCCAGCAATTTCACTCCATCGCCTGCGAACGGTGTGGTGCTTTCCGGTCTAGTGACGAGGCGAGGGTTAATGGCCTTGGACCAGATGATGTACCCGGCCGTCGAGGCCGCCGCCGCAGCGACGACCGCAATGCCGCCCAGCAAGAATTTCGTTGCTTTGCGCATGGTGTGTCCCGGCGATCCCAAGCGACCGTCGCGCTACCTTTCGTGGAAGTCAATCTATTCAACAGCAGATGTTTGGAATCGAACAACCCGTCGGCGGACTCCAGCAAGCGTCGTGCGCATACGATCGTCGACCTTGATCCCGCCATTCGAGAGCAATTCGACGCCGGCTTCGGTGAGCCCAGGCCGGTGGTTGTCGGCCCGCGGCCCGTCGTCACCAACACTGCTTCGGCCTCAAGCGTCTGAGCCTTGCCACTATCCTTGATGTCGAGTGCGACGGCGTTGTCAGTATAGTACCCGCACTTGTCGCCGATGCTTTCGCCACCCCTGCCTCCCTCTATCGTTTCGAATGCAGGGTATCGTGGATTGGTGATTAGAAATGGACCAGTGGTCTATTTTTCTTTGACAAGCACTGCCACGGATCCATTATCCCGCCGCTTCGGCCGAGTTAAGCGCCGCGCCGGCGATGCCGAGAGCGCGCACGACAAGAGGAGGCGATCATGGCCAATATCCAATCCTCGTCCTATCCGCTGGCTTTTCCGGCCGCTGCACAAGCGGGCGGCCGCAGCCGCCCGCGCGATGGCCGCGTCGAGATCCGTACGCTCGCCCGTGCGCTGGAAGGGATGCAGAAGGAAGCGCTGGTATCGAGCGAGCCGGGCGGACGCACTTGGCGTATGGTGTGCGACGAGGGCCCGTATCTCAACGGCACTGATCTCGCGCCGTTTCCGCTCGCCTTCTTCGCCACAGGGCTTGTCAACGCTTACCTGGGGGAAATTGCTGCCCGCGCCGAAGCGCAGGCTCTTCCGATCAACAAGCTGGAAGTGATCCAGGACAATTTTTACACGATGGAAGGCTCCGCCATTCGCGGCGACATGATTGGCGGCGCCCTGCCGGTCGCCCTGCACGTACGGATCGACGCCGACGTGCCCGACGCTGAGGTGCAGAGTCTCGTCATGAATGCGCTCGCGCGCTCGCCGGGCGACGCGTATCTGCGCGGCGTCTTTGACAGCGAATTCTCCATCGCGAAGAACGGCAAGCCCATCGCGTCGGGTGCCGTTCGCGGCTGGACGAATTCGCCGACACCGAGCATCGACGAGCAGATGTTCGACGAGGCTCGGCCCGACTTAAAGGCAGACTATCCGCCGGACATCATCAGCAAGCTCAGCAGCGCCGAAACGGTGTTCAACGTCGCGGGCGGTGTCGGATCGAGCCTGAAATCGGAGCAGAAGCGGACGCTGCACATTCGTGCAGTCGCGAACTTGCGGCGCGACGGGCTGAGTGAAACACACGTGCAACTGTTCAAGCCAATCGGCAGCAATTTCCGTTTTCTGACCGATATTCGGCACGCCAGCGAAGGAGGCCTGCATGCACCCTCGCCGCTCGCGTATCTGTCGGCGGGGGTCGCCTTCTGCTACATGACGCAGATCAGCCGCTACGCGATGATCATGAAGTACGAAGATCTCGGCTGCGCGATCGCGCAGGAAACCGCGTTCGGGTTGGCGAGCGGCGAAGGGGCGCAGGGAACACCGCCCTCGGCGGAGGCCGTACGGACGCACGTGTCGCTCACCACCAATCTGGGCGACGACATCGTGAGAAAGATCGTGGACATGGGCGAGCGCACTTGCTTCCTGCACGCCGCCTCGCGTACGCCGCTGAAGGCGAAGGTGCGGATCACGGACGCTACCAAGATCAGCGAGCCGGAGGGCGCGGATTCGAGCGCGGCAGCGTCGCTGCCGCCAACCTGAAAACCAGGCCAAACACCGTGTCGGGCGTCGGTCTGTGGTTGCGGCGGCCTCAAGCATGTTCGATTTCGGATCGCGAGAATGAAGGTGTACGAGATCGGATTTCCAAGCTGCGAAGGGCTTGCGCCCGACCTCCTAGTAAAGCCGGAACGCGGCGACGCTCGGTGTTCCGGTGCCTATCCAAGGGCTACCGCCTCCCTTGAATTGTCGCCGGAGCATGCGCAGCGTCGGGTTCTAAGCAGGCAAAGAACAGCCATCGCAACACGGTCGCGACGCGGTCCCCGATCGGGCCAAAGGCTGACCCCCTCCCCTGACCAACCCGACACCGCGCCGATTTGAGCTAGCAGCGTCGGTCGTTGCAACGTCATTGCAACATCGAGAATTGCCTCGACACTTAACGAAGAAGAGCAGATAGTCGGATTGATTGAGACGCCAGCGTAAAGCGTCCAGGCCTCCCAACAAACTTGGTCATTGACTGGTGGACGACGCGCGCAGCTCGCGTGCCGCGACCAGAACGCTTGTGGGGGCGCGGCATGTTCTTGTGCACACAGCAACTTGCCCTGACCAGATCGACAAACATCCGTTTTTGGTTGTTTGACGTATTGCGCCGGGGAGCCTTGTTCTCGGCGCCTCCCTTGGACGAGGGCGCCAGGCCGAAACCACGAAGGTGGATGGCCCAGCGTCGCAACGAGGTCGCAATAGCCACATCGGGCGTTCCCTAGCCCGCAGTCGTGCGGCCTCTGCGAACCCGTAGCGCAGGCGCCTTATGATTAGGCCGTTGCTCCGTCGAAATCCGCATGAAATCATTCCTAACACTCAACAAAACCTCTCATTTTCAGTCATTTTCAGCAGCTTTTTTGCGAATTGTATCGATCCAAGAAAAAGCTGTCATTTGTATTCATTCCTGAAACCATCGGGGCCTCCGCCAAGCTGCGCAGATGGGTGGGCCTATGTCGCAACGTCGGCATATGGCGCTGGCCTAGCCCGGTGCGTCCGCGGCTCGGTCGCGGCGCCTTGCGTCAAGCGTCCTCGTCGACTCCACATGAAATCATCCCTAAAATTCGACGAAGGCCCGCAATTTGCAGTCATTTTTGAGATGCGCGGGGAGCAAAAGAGCTCCGGAGAAAACTTCTCATTACTACTCATTGTCGCTTTGGCCGTATTCCGAAAAATGTGCTCATTTGTGCTCACTTTGACGATCACGCGACAAACGCACCGGACAATTCGGGCTGGCCGAGCAAGTAACCCTTTCATTTCTCGTCACCCCCGAAGACCCGCGGCCGAGCATTTTGCCGCGCGCCTTTGGCGCGCAAAGGCAACCGCGCGGTCAGTAGCGCTTCGACAGAGAAGAAATAGCGTGACTCCACGGTGCAGCGTCACCTACACGGCGGAAATGGTGGTTTCGTCGGACTGTTGCCGTAAGCGTGACAGCATTTGTCCCGCTGTCCCGCTGTCTCGCTTCGTGATGTCCCCGCGTTCGGCATAGAGGGCCTTGGCCGAAACAAGGCGAGTGTGCCTACGAGCTGCGGGAACGTATTCGACGTCGACGATACGTTTCTGGAGCAAGCGGTCTACTTCGCGGTTAACCAGGCGTCGTATCGTTTCACATTCGGAAGAACTTTTCCGACCGCTGTTGAACGCTTCTGACCTGGCGAGTGACTTTGTCAATTGGGGAACGGTGAGCGGTCCGAGATCGTGAAGCAGCATCCAGATCGCCTCGCCTCGCACGCTAAGATCCCCTACGCCCTCTATCGCATCACGGATTCGCTGACGTCTTTTTCGTTGTCGCGTCCGCGCTTGGTCTCGTCGACGCAACGCCATGTATGCCTGTACGACAGTCCTAGGTGTATCGCACGGGCGCACCGTCTTCAGATGCGGTTCGAAACCCTTCCAAACATCGAAGGTGAGCCCAATAAGTTGACCGCGCTCTTCTGGGCTTAAGGCTAGAAGATCGCCGCCTTCCCTAAGCGTATCGGACTCACAGTGGCGGTGATGCTGCCGCCGGTATGCTCGCCGCAGCTCAGCCCTGATTTGAAAGAGGCGCTCCTGACTGCCCCATTGATTGTGGCCGCCACGAGGAGCTGTCACTTGAGCCCACCGTCTTCGGCTGAAGTCAGTGTCAGTTCCAAGGTTTACCTCCGGAAGCGTCGCAACAAACGACTTCAATTCTTCGAGGGGAATTAACGTCCTTCTACCCGAACGAACCGCTCTGATTTTCTTACTGCGGATCAACGAATAGAGGAAAGTTCGGCCGACAGACAGGCAACGCGCGGCTTGAGTTACTGATAGCGCTAGTGGTTCTCGCAGAGATTTTGGGTGCGCGGCATCGGATTCGTTTGACATGGGAAGACCATTTGCTCTTGAGCGCGACTACACGCGCCGCCCCTTCGGGCTCGTTTCATCGTCATGGTCTTCTCCGAGCTAGTTCACTACGGTCCCGGTCACGCTTGGTCAATTACGAACGGACACGGCCAGGACGTTCTCCACAATCGGTTGAGAGCATGGGTTCGTTCGACCGTCCTCATTCAAACGTTCGATCGACAGGGCGATAGGCTATGAGGCGGTTACCCTCCGCTAGCTTGCCCCCAGCCTCGATAAAACTGGAAAGACTAGAATCCCAGGCGCGCAGCACCTCCTTCTTTGCTTCGAGCCGCTGGGCGCGAACGTAATGGACAACTAACGTCCGATGGACTGTTCCGGCCTCATGACCAACTATCAATGCGATTAAATCGAGTGGCACACCGAACTCAGCCAACTGGGTCGCGAACGTGCGCCGCAAGTCATGCGTCGTAAAATCCTCAATCGGCAGATTCTTCTTGCGCCTCACGAGAACGGCGGCGACATGCCCGGTACATAGCGGAACCCCTTCTTGTTCTGAAAAAAACAATGGTCCCCGACCGAATGTTGCGAGTCGTTCGGCGATGATCTTCTTGGCAGTTCCGACAAGGGGTGTGGTGCGCGGCCGCTTGTTCTTGGAGCGCTCAGCCGGCAGGGTCCAAAGCCATTGCGTCTCGTCGATCTCCTCAGAGCAGATTCCGCAAATCTCACCGCATCTCGCGCCAAGCGCGAGCTGGAGCTTCAAGATGTCGGGATACGGGAACCCTGAGGTATCAAGCCATTGCCACAGAGTCCGGATCTCCTCCGGCGAGAGCACGCGGTCACGGCGCGGGTTCGGACCATACGATTGCAGGCCGGCGGTCGGGTCGGTTTCCACGAGATCCTGCGAAAGGGCCCAGCGGAACATGGCAGCCGCTGCCTGGCGCTGCTTTTCGGCTTCCCGCACGACGCCGCGACCGGCCACGGCGTCGAAGATTTCGCGCAGGTCACGTCGCCGGATTTCGTCTGCGGCACGATCTTTGATTGAGCCGAGGGCACGTAGGAGCCGCTTCTCGATTTCGTTCTCCGTCCGAAGCCTCCCGCGCACGCGTCTCTGCATGTACATCTCGATCAGCTGTGCAACCGTGTGCCGCTTCTCGGCTGCAGCCTTTGCCGCAGCCGTCTCGCCGATCTGGTCGCGACCGGCCCGCGCAGCGCGGGTCAGCTCATTGGCACGGTCATGCGCTTCCTCGAGATTGACCTCGGGAAACCGACCGAGCGAAAGACGCCGGTACACGCCGCTGCCGCGAACGCAGAAGGCAAGATCCCAAGTGCGCAGGCCGCTCGTTGCCACGCGAATTGCAAGCCCTGGACAGCGTGCATCTGGCACTCGGTACGCATTTGCTTCCGGCGCAAGAGCTTCAATCGATCGGTGCGTTAAGTTGGACGGCGGACGCGTCTTGCGAGTGTTGCGACGACCTACGTCGTCCAAGTCTGTGACCGCCTTTTTCTCTTTGGAAATTTGATTCTCCGCTTCGGAATTTTTTTGTCGCAAGTGCATCGCAAAGATTCCTCTGGCTCTGGGCGACTCGTCTCGAACTTCCGCGAACGTTAGTTGTCGAATTTTGTTGGCGTAAGTGTCGGTGACGAACGCATGCGAACGTTGACGCACAGAGCGTAAAGCGCTGGCTCCAGACTTGGATCGTTCACATGCGCCATCCATTGCGGCTGCGCCGTGAGCTTGGGTGGCGCGGTTTCGCGGCACTTCAGCTCCTTATCGGCGGCACAGTGCTGTCGGCGCTCGTGCATCCATTCTTCTTGCTCTTGGTGGTCGGACACATCGGGACTGGCGAGCTTTTCGAATTCGGTCGCGTCGGGGAAGAGCAAATCCGGAAAGCACTCGCGCTCGCGACGCTCTTGATCGGATATTTGGGAGCGGCGTGGTTTGGCGTCGTCGGTCTGGCGCGGCGACGGATGCTCGATCACTCTTGGGTGCTTGCGACTGTCCCCCTCTATTGGCTGCTCCTGTCGCTTGCCGCGTGGCGGGCGCTGTACCAGTTCGTCAAGGACCCCCACCTCTGGGAAAAGACCGAGCACGGCCTCGCGCGTACGCGGCTTCGAAACTTGCGCGGTGATCGGCAGCTTCGGCAATGGACGGCAATGCGGCCCGATTCTAGTCTCGCGCTTAAGAGCAGCGCGATCGGGGCCCAAGGGCATGCAAATCAAGGACATCCTGCACGTGGCCATCAAGACGATGGACCTCGACGCAACCACGCGTTTCTACACGGAAGTACTCGGCCTGACCGTTGATCCAAAACGGCCGCCGACCGTCCCTGCGCCCGGCGTGTGGCTCGATTTCAAGGACACACAGGTTCACGTGATCGCGGGACCCAAGGCGTATGGCGAAACCGACCAGAAAACTTTCGGCGGCGGCAACATCGATCACATGGCGGTGCGCGCAGTCGGCTACGACGCATGGCGCGCGCATCTCGAGAAGCACGATTGCGATTATCGTCAGAATGACGTGAAGGCGCTCGGCCAATGGCAGATCTTCACGCGCGATCCGAACGGCGTGGTGATCGAGTTGCAGTTCATTGTCGCGAACGAGCCGCCGGGCTCGAAAGGGCCCGATGGAACGCGGCCGTACAGGTTTGGGTATTTTTGAGGATCACGCCGCGCCCTTTGATCGCAACGCTCGCCGCTGAGCGGCGGTGCGGAAAGGGGCATTTGCAGCACCGTAACCCCGATAACCGTTTCGCCGCTCGACGATCTCGAAGATAAATCCTTCTCCCCAAGTCGGCGCGTAAAGCTGAAAGAATTCGCCCGTTTCGTCCCGATCGTAGAGAATACTCTCCGAGCGAAGTCGGTTCGCGAGTTCAGGCGCGAGCCCGAACCTCGCCTCGACGTCGTCATAGTAGTTGGAAGAAAGCGCCAGCGGCTCGAAACCGGTTGCCTGCAACGCGGCTGCCGTTGCGAAGATGTCGCGGGTTTCAAAGGCGAGGTGCTGCACGCTGGAGCCAAAGGTCTCGATAAAGTGGCCGGCCAGCGTCCTCCGATTTTCCGCGCCGTTGAGCGTCAGCCTAAGTGATCCGTCATCACTCTCGACTGCCTGGCTGCGGACAATCCCGGCGGGATCGACAACATCGACCACCGGCGTTTTTCGCGTCCGAAAGATGGACGTATAGAACAGCAACCAGGTCAGCAGTTCTTCGTAGTTCATGGTCTGTCCGAGATGATCGATCCTTGTCAGCCCGACGGGCCGCGCAGGCGCGGGATCATCTAGTTGCAGAAATTCCACTTCCCATACCTTCGCCAGCTCGGATTTCCGATCGATGAAATGAATTACTCCGCCACCCACGCCGCGGATGGCCGGAATGACTAGCTCCCCCGGCCCCACCTTTTGCTCGAACGGGACGGCGCCCAAACCGCGGGCGCGGGCGACGGTCGCCGCGGCGTCTTCAACCTGCAGGCCAATCGCGCAAACCGAGGTGCCGTGCGCGACGTAAGACGAATGTGCGAAGCCTTCTCTTTCGGTGTTCACGACCAGGTTGATGCCGCCTTGCCGATAAAGCGTCACATCCTTCGAAACATGCCGCCCTGCCTTGCGAAACCCGAGTGAGTTGAATCTCCTTTCGAGCTCCTCCGCCTCCGATTCGTCCGCCGCAAACTCGACGAACTCGATCCCCGTCACACCGATACGATCCGGGAGTTGGGGGAGCGAGAGATTTAGCGACGGCTCCTCCCTTTTCACCTGATCGACCAAGTAGACGAGCGAACGCCGCCCATCGACGGAAATCGACTTGGGTGAGCCGCCCCTGAATTGATCGTTGAAGATTTCCAGCGAGAGGTAGCCGTCATAGCCCGTCGTAGCCACGGCTTTCATGAAATCACGCACCGGCAGATCACCTTCGCCGGGCATGTTGCGGAAGTGCCGACTCCAGTACAGCAGGTCCATCTCGATCAACGGCGCGTCGGCGAGCTGGACGATGAAAATCTTGTCCTTAGGAATTGAACGAATGGAGCCCACGTCGATCTTCCGCGCCAACGTGTGAAACGAATTGAGGATCAATCCGATATTCGGGTGATCAGCCCGGCGGACAATCTCCCAGGCATCACGATGGTCATTGACGTGCCGGCCCCACGCGAGCGCCTCAAAGCCGACTCGCAGCCGGCGCTTTGCAGCTCGTTCGCCGAGCTCACGAAAGTCGTCGGCCGCCCGATCGACCCCACCGAGTGAAACCGGGGATACTGACGAACACACCAGCATCAAGTCCGTGCCGAGCTCTTGCATGACGTCGAATTTGCGCTCGGCGCGATCGAAGGCACGACTTCGCTGCGGTTCCGGCAATCCTTCAAAGTCGCGAAACGGCTGGAACAACGTGATCTCGAGGCCCGCGTCTCGGACCATCCGCCCCACCTCCGCGGGCGTGCCATCAAATGCGAGAAAGTCGTTCTCGAAAATCTCTACGCCGTCAAAACCTGCCGCGGCAATCGCGTCGAGCTTTTCCGTGAACTCACCGCTTATGGAAACCGTGGCGATCGACATTTTCATGCGGTTGTCCTCCGGCCGATGAGGATCCGCCATTATGTACGAACTAGTTCGTTCGTCTACTCGCAGGCCGGCGAATTCCGAATTTCAATCGCCAGACCACTTGTCTCGGACCGCAACGAACCGGAGCACCATATCGACGACGTTGCGACGCAACGCAGCGAGAGCATCCCGCGCGCCAAAGTCACGGCCGAAGATCTTCGAGAAGGTCGCGCGGTTGGAGACGTTGAAAAAGCACAGCGCACTGATTTGCCAGTGCAATTCCACGGGATCCAGATTTTTTCGGAACACGCCTTCCTTCACGCCGCGTGCATAGATATCGGCGATGTGATCGATCGCCGACGCATTCAGTTTGCGGATCGCCTTTGAGCGATCGAGGTACCGGCCTTTATGTATGTTCTCGATCATCACCATGCGGATGAAGTCTTCGTGCGCATGATGGTGATCGAAGGTGAACTCGACGAGCCGGGCGAGCGCCTTGATCGGCGATAAGTCCTTTACGTCGAGTTGTGCTTCACCTTCTCGAACCCGCCGATAGGCGTTCTCCAAGGCCGACAGGTACAAACCGTCCTTGTCCCCGAAATAGTAGTAAATCATTCGCTTGCTGGAGCGGGTGCGGGCCGCGATCTCGTCGATACGGGCTCCGGACAACCCGTTCAGCGCAAATTCCTCCGAGGCGATCTCGACGATGTTCTGCCGAGTCCCGTCGGGATCCTGCGTTCGTTTCGGCGCTCGCGCCGCCTTTGCCGCACGTCCGCCGGTTTTCGCACGCATCCGCGCCTCCCGCCCCATATTCTTGACAAACTAACCAGTTCGTACATTGTAGCCAACCGCGCGTGATCGGGATTATCGTTGAGCCGCCGCAAAAACAAGAGCGGTTCCGGCAAGAAGCGGGGACCACCTGCTCGGAGGGAGGAGTTCTCGTGCCGCTTCCTGGTGCAGCCCGGATCCTTGATCGCCTCGTTGAGCAGTCTTCAACACGGTCAACTGCCGGGAATCGTTCAATCGCCGTCGGTTTGGTGGGGCGAGGCATACAGGCTTCGCGTTCGCCGATCATGCACGAGCGCGAGGGTGCCCGTCTCGGGATCAGCTATCGCTACGTGCTGATCGATTTCGACGAGCTGCAACTGCCGGACTCCGCGCTCGGCGAGATCGTCGACGCTGCGCAACGCCTCGGCTTTGCCGGCCTGAACGTTACGCACCCGTTCAAGCAATCCGTGACCGCGCTGCTGACTAGACTCGCCGATGATGCCGCGGTGATCGGTGCAGTGAACACGGTCGTGTTCGCCGAGGGGGAAAGAGTTGGCTACAACACCGACAGCGGCGGCTTTGCCGAAAGCTTTTCGGAGAGCATGACCGGCTGCTCGCTGCAGAATGTGCTCCAGCTCGGAGCCGGCGGCGCGGGCATGGCTGTCGCGCACGCACTTTTCAAACTTGGCGCCGAAAAAGTGACGGTCTTTGATACCGACGAAGTCCGTTCCGGACACCTTGCGGCGACGCTGCACGAGCGAATGGGAAAGCGCGTCGACGTAGCGTCATCACCGGCAGCCGCGATCGCGCAAGCCGGCGGGCTCGTCAACACGACGCCCGTCGGAATGGCGAAGTATCCTGGAATGCCGATCCGCCCCGACCTGTTCTCGCCGCGTCAGTGGGTCGCCGAGATCATCTATTTCCCCGCCGAAACCGAACTCGTCCGACGCGCGCGCGCGCTTGGATGCCGGACGCTGACTGGGACGGGAATGGCCGTCTACCAGGCAGTGCTCTCGTTCGAACTTTTTGCGGGCGTATCCGCCGACCGGGCCGCCATGTCCGGACATTTCGAGGCTGCCGCATGAACCAAACTCAAGAACTGGAATAGACTCGCTCTCAGGGAGGACGACCATGAAACTGCAAGCAACACGCCGCCAGGTCTTAATCGGTGCGCTGGCCTCTTCGGTCGCGCTGCCGGCCATCGCGCAGGAGAAGCCGAAAATCCGCTTCTCCGCCGTGTTCTCCGAACAGGACATCCGCGCCAACATGATGAAGATGTTCGCGCAGGACATCGCCGGACAGTTCGCCTTCGAAGGCTACTACGGCGGCAATCTCTTCAAGCAGGGCACCGAGCTCGTCGCGCTCCAGCGCGGCAATCTCGAGATGGGCAACATCGCCCCGCAGGACGTCGCGAACCAGGTGCCCGAGTGGTCGATCCTGACCGCGGCCTATCTCTTCCGCGACGCGGACCATCTGAACAAGTTCTTTAACGGCGATCTTGGCGCCGACATGAAGAAGATGGTTTCCGACAAGCTCGGCGTGCACATCCTCGGGCCGACCTACTTCGGAGCGCGTCAAGTCGGGCTCAAGCCGAACAAGAAGATCACGACGCCCGCCGATATGGCCGGTATCAAGCTGCGCATGCCGGGCGGCGACGCCTGGCAGTTCCTCGGCCGCGCGCTCGGCGCGAACCCGACGCCGATGGCCTATGCGGAGGTCTACACGGGGCTGCAGACTGGCGCGATCGACGGGCAGGACAACCCGCTGCCGAACGTGCAGAACATGAAGTTCTACGAGGTGATGTCGCAGATCGTGCTCACCTCGCACCTCGTCGGCTACGACCTGCTCACGGTGTCGAACAAGGTGTGGAGCGGCCTATCGGCCGATCAGCAGAAGGGCTTTCAGGCGGCCGCCACCAAGGCGATCAATTGGAGCGCCAACGAGCACCTCAAGCAGGAGAAGGAACTCGCGACCACCTTCAAGGACAAGGGCCTCAACATCTACGAGCCTGACGTGAAGGCATTCCGCGCCCACGCGCAGAAGATGTATCTCGAGTCCGATCTCGCAAAGAACTGGCCGAAGGGCCTCCTCGAGAAGATCAACGCGCTCTGATCGTGCTTGAACGGCTGTCGCGGCCCGGCCGCGACAGCCGAAAATATTGCGCTAGACTTCCGGCTGGGGACCGAGGCTCGTGGTGAACGATCCGGCATTGCGCAGGGCGCTTGAATGGCTGCGCCACCGCGCCGAGAACATCGTCGCGGCAATGCTCGCGGTCATGTTCGTTGCTTTCATGATCCAGATCGCGTTCCGCTACCTGCTCAATCTTCCCATTGGCTGGACCCACGAAATCAGCGTCGTGATGTGGATCTGGCTCGTGCTGTTCGGCGCCGCCTTCGTCATCCGCGAGCGGGAGGAAATTCGCTTCGACCTCATCTACGGCGCCGTCGGCGAGCGAGGCCGGCGGCTGATGGGCCTCGTGAGCGCGGTGGCGCTCGCCGCGCTGTTCGTGATCTCGCTTCCGGCGGTGTTCGACTACGTCACGTTCATGAAAGTCGAGCGCACGGCCTACATGAAGATTTGATTCGATTGGCTGTACTCGATCTACGTCGTGTTCGCCGTCGCGATGATCGTCCGTTACGCCTGGCTCGGGTGGAGAGCAATCCGGGGCGAGGCCCCCGCCGAAGTCGATCCGACCAAGTCGGTGTCGGGCGTATGAACTTCGCGAGCCCATTTGCCCTTTCGATCATTCTCATCGTCGCCCTGTCGTTCATGGGTTTGCCAATCGGACTCGCGATGCTCTGCGGGTCGATTCTCTATCTCATGCTGAACGGCCTCGACATGGGAACCGTGGCCGAGCAGCTGCTGAACGGCATGTACACGAACTACGTGATCCTTGCCGTCCCGTTGTTCGTGCTTGCCGCCGAGATCATGAACAGCGGAACGATGACGGAGCGTCTGCTCCGTTTCTGCAACGTACTCGTCGGGCGCTTTCGCGGCGGGTTGGCGCAAGTGAACGTCGTGCAAAGCATCATCTTCTCCGGCATGTCGGGCTCGGCGATCGCCGATGCCGCCGGCAGCGGCCGCATGATGCAGAACATGATGACCCGCGACGGGCGCTACACCCCGAGCTACGCGGCGGCACTGACCGCGGTCACCGCCGTGATCGGTCCGATCATCCCGCCATCGATCCCGATGGTGATCTACGCGCTGGTTTCCGATGCTTCCATCGGCTACCTGTTCCTCGGCGGCGTCATTCCCGGGTTGCTGATGGCGCTGCTGCAAATGATGCAAGTCGCGATCACGGCACGGAGAAACAATTTTCCGGTCGAGGCGCCTGTGCCGCTTCGCGCGATCCCCCGCATCACGGTGCGCGCGTTTCCCGCCCTCTTCATGCCGATCCTGCTGCTCGGCTGCATTTATTCCGGGGTCACCACGCCGACCGAGGCCGCCGCGCTCGCAGCGGGGTACGCGCTCGCGATTTCCGTCCTGTTGTATCGCAGCCTGAATCCAAAAGAGCTCTACAACGCGCTGCTGATCAGTTCCAAGACCAGTATCTCGATCGGCATGCTGATCGCGGGCGCCATCGTCTTCAACTACGTCGTCACGCTCGAGAACATTCCGAATAGCCTCGCCGCCCTGCTAGCGCGCTGGGACCTGTCGCCCGTCGGGTTTCTGCTGCTTGTGAACGTGATCCTTCTCATTCTCGGTTGCCTGCTCGAGGGCACTACCATCCTGCTGATCGTCGTGCCGGTCTTGATCCCGACGGCGAAGGCGCTCGGAATCGACCTCGTGCATTTCGGCGTGGTGGTCGTCGTCAACATCATGATCGGCCTGGTCACCCCGCCCTACGGCTTGCTCCTCTTCATCATGAGCAACATCTCGGGATCCCCGATCAAGGACATCGTACGGGACGCGTTGCCGTTCCTGCTATGGATGGTGGTGAGTCTCATGCTCATCACCTTCGTCCCCGGCTTGGTGCTTTGGCTCCCGCGCATGGCCGGGTACGGCGGTTAACTTGGTGACGTTCATATGAATCCAATCTTCGTCATCAACGGTCCCAATTTGAACCGGCTCGGCAAGCGGGAGCCGGAGATCTACGGCACGACGACACTCGCCGAGATCGAGGCGATGTGCCGCGCGGCGGCCGATGGCCGCGAGGTCGTCTTCAAGCAATCCAATGCCGAGTACGAGATCGTCAATTGGATTCACGAGGCGATCGATGGGGGAGCCGGCATCATCATCAACCCCGCAGGGCTCACATTTACGTCGATTCCAATCCTTGACGCGCTGAAGATGTTTCCCGGGCCGATTATCGAACTGCACATCAGCAATGTTCATCGCCGAGAGGCGATCTATCACAAGTCGCTTGTCTCCAAGGCGGCGACCGGGGTGATCATGGGGCTCGGTGCTGACGGCTATCCGCTCGCCGTTCACGCGATCTTGGAGTTGCTGAAGCGGAAGTAACTTACGCTGCCACCGCCCCTGCCCGGCGATCCTGCCGGATCATCGCTGCACCCTTCTCGCCGATCATCATCGAGGGCGCGTTGGTGTTGCCGGAAATCACGTTCGGCATGATCGAGGCGTCGATGACGCGCAGGCCTTCAAGCCCGTGCACGCGGAGCCGATCATCCACCACCGCCAGCGGGTCGTGGCCCATCTTGCAGCTGCTCGACTGATGAAACACGGTGATCACCGTCCGGCGCGCGTAGGCAAGAATATCCTCGTCGGTTTCGCAGTCGGCGCTCGGCATGATTTCTTTCGGCTCAAAGCGCGCAAGGGGCGAGCTGTGCACGATCTTGCGCGTGATGCGGATTGCATCGACCGCCACCCGCCGCGCTTCCGGCGTCGCAAGGAAGTTGTGCAGGATCGCCGGATGCACGTGCGGGTCCGGACTCTTGATGCGCACGTAGCCGATGCTCTGCGGACGGACGACGGCGATGCCGCACGACAGACCCGGCCACGAATGCAGCGGCCCCCCGAACCGATCGGAGCTGATCGGCGACACGTGATAGTGCAGGTTCGGCGTGTCCTGCGAAGCGTCGCTGCGGGTGAATGCGCAGAGCTGCGGCGGCTGAACGCTCATCGGACCGCGCCGTGTCGCGAGGTAATACGCGCCCATGGCATAGCGGCGGAACGGGTTCGTAACCCATTGATTCAGCGTGACCGTATTCTTGACCTTATACGTGCAGCGAATTTGCCAGTGATCCTGCATGTTCTCGCCGACGCCCGGCAGATCATGAAGCACGGGTATTCCGTGCTGTTGCAGGAGCGCCGCGGGACCGATACCCGATAGCTGCAGTATTTGCGGCGAGCCGATCGCACCCGCGGCAAGGATGATTTCGCCGCTTGCCTCCGCTCTCCGGAGATCGTTCTCCTTCCAGAACTCAACTCCGGACGCTCGCTTGCCCTTGAAACGCAGGCACTTCACGTGCGCGTTGATCAGCACATGAAGGTTCGGCCGGTGCATGACCGGATGCAGGAACGCCTGTGCAGCGGAGGAGCGGCGGCCCTTGCTGATCGTTCCTTGGAAATAGCCGACGCCTTCGTTGTCGCCGCGGTTGTGATCGTCGTTCGGCGGAATGCCGTAGTCGAGCGCTGCCTGCTTCCACGCTTCGACGACTTCCCAGCGGATGCGGTTTTCCTGGACGCAGAGCTCACCGTCGGCGCCGTGGGCGTCGTCGGCGCCACGCGGGTACTTTTCGATGCTCTTGAAATAAGGAAGGACGTCGTCCCAGGACCAGCCGACGTTTCCGAGCTGGCGCCAGATGTCGTAGTCGCGGGCGTGCCCGCGGATGTAACACATCGCGTTGATCGACGACGACCCGCCGAGCACCTTGCCGCGCGGCACTGGCGTCACGCGGTTATCGGCAAACGGCTCTGGTTCGCTTTCGTAGCACCAGTCCACTGCCTTGTTGCCGAGCAGGTAGGGCAAGCCCGAAGGCGCGTGAATCCAGAAGTGGTCGTCGCGACCGCCGGCCTCCAGCAGCAGAACGCGCGTGGAGGGATCGGCGGTGAGTCGGTTCGCGAGGACGCAACCTGCAGAGCCGGCGCCGATGATGATGTAGTCGTAGGTTCCAACCGATGCCGCTTCGCCCATTGCTCAGAGTCCGTACATTCCCCAAGGGAGTCCGAAATGTAGCCGCGCCAGACCGGATTGAAACGCGAGGAACTGCGATGAGGAATGGCCACGGTACATGGCGACGTCGTTGAAGTAGCGCTGCAGCTTGTGCCCCTTGCGAGCGGGCGCCGAGCCGGCTGTGTGGAAGAGTAGCTCAACGGCTTCACATGCCATACGGCCCGCGTGCTGGATCATTCCCCAGAGCCGCATGTTGTCTTCAATCGTGATGGGCGTGCCGTCCTTGACCCAGCGCGCGCAGTAGTCCGCGTACATCTCGCAGCCCTTGATCATCAAAGCCTCGGCCGCGTCCGTGAGCGTAAGCGCACCGCCGAAGGAGCGCTGGAAGTCCGCGTGCTGGAAGCGCGTAATCTGCGGCATCGAGAGCGTCTTCCGTGTCGTGATGATCTCCTCATATTCGTCGAGGGCCGCGCGCGCGGCGCCGATGATCGGCATGACGAGCGTCGCGTGAAACGGCCCCGCGAGACGACCGAGATACATGGGATTGCCGTGCAGCCGCGTGCCGGGCGTGCCTTCTTCCATACCCGTGGGATCGGACCCGAGGCCGGCCGATAGCACGCCGACATGATGCTCCGGCACGAATACATTTTCGACGCGCACGCTGTTCGATCCGCTCGCGCGCATGCCAAGCACCTTGTCGCCGCCCCAGTCGTCGAGGATCGTGTAACTCCCCTTCGACACGATGGCGTGCACGTGCTTCGGCGGCTCACCGTCGCGCTTCAGAAGGCAGCCGCCGATGAAGTGAGTCGCGTACGGGATGCCCGAGCAATAGTCCCAAGTGCCGTTCATCAGATATCCGCCGTCGACGGGCGCGAGCGTGCCCATTGGCGGCGCACGATGTGGCGCGATGAAATGTCCGTTCTTGCCGAACAGCTCGATCTGCGCCTGCTCCGGCCAATGCGATGCGATCTCGAAGGCGTGAGACGCCGCGAGACCAATGCACCAGCCGACGCCGGGATGGCCTCGCGCGATCTCGGTCATGGTCTTGTAGAACGTCGCGAGATCGAACTCGTAGCCGCCGAACATCCGCGGCTGGGTGCAGCGGTAGAACCCGGCCTTAATGAAATCCTGATGCAGCTCCTCGGAATAGGTCCCGCGCTCGTCGTTCTCGTCCTGCTGAGCGCGCAACTTGGGCCGTAGCGCCGCGGCGCGCGCGATCATCTGCGCCGGCGTGAGCCCGGGTTCGGGCTGCGGAATTGCCGCCGGCGTTGCACGCGGCGAAGGGGTCGGAACTCCGGCGTGCTTTGCGCGCAAGGTCGGATTGGACCGGTCGGACATGGGCTTATTCTACACACTCTACATACGGTCCGCCTCACGCCCGCGCGTCGGCCTTGAGCATGTCGGCGCCCTTTTCGGCGATCGCCATGGTCGGTCCGTTGGTGTTGCCCGTCGTGATGGTCGGCATGATCGAAGCATCGATCACGCGGAGACCGCCGAGACCGCGCACGCGCAGACGGTCGTCGACGACCGCCATGTCGTCCTTGCCCATCTTGCAGGTACCCACCGGATGGAACACGGTCGACGAGAACTCGCGCACGTAGTCGCGATATTCATCGTCGGTCTTGACCGCGTCGGAAGGCCACACGGCCTCGCCCCGATAGTAGTCGAAGGCGGGCGCCGTCAGGATGCGGCGCGCGTCCTTGATGCCGCGGACTAGCACTTCCATGTCCGAGTTCGGTCCCGGCGCATCGGAGAAGAACTTGAAGTCGATGATCGGTGCGTCGCCGACTTTCGGACTCGCGAGCCTGATCTCACCGCGGCTCTTCGGGTGCATGAGGCAAGTCGTAATACGGTAGCCGTGGCCCCACGCGAGCAGCCGCCCTGGTTTGCCCTGGTGGGTCGGTACGAAAATGTGCTGAACGTCGGGCCGGTCGGCACTTGGGTCGGTTTTTATGAAACCGCCGCTCTCGACGATGTTGTTGCCGAAGAATCCGCGCCGCGTCGCGAGGTACCGCATGCATCCCCAGGCAATCTTCGGCATGGACAGGAACGTGACGCCATAAGAGGTGATGCGCGGGCTCAGGAAATGGACAGGGGCGGAAATGTGCTCCTGGAGATTCTTTCCGACGCCCGGCAGGGCATGCTTCACCGCGACGCCATGCGTTTTCAGCTCATCGCCATCGCCGATACCGGAGAGCATCAGCACCTGCGGCGACTGGAACGTGCCGGCGGTCAGAACGACTTCGCGGCGCGCGTCGACACGGCGCGTCTCGTCGCCGACTTGGTATTCGACGCCCGTCGCGCGCCCGCCATCCAGGACGATGCGGTTCACTAGCGCGTCAGTGACGACTTTCAGGTTCGGGCGATTCTCAACTGGATGCAGGAAGCCGGTTGCCGCGGTCTCCCGCCGCCCGTTCTTGACCGTCACCTGGAAGATGCTGAAGCCTTCGTTGTCGCCGGTGTTGAAGTCGGCGATCTTGCGCTTCTGAAGCGACTGCGCGGCGTCGAGGAACACCTGGTTCAGCTTGTTGGGTTCCTCAAGGTACTTGACGTTGAGTGGGCCGTCGCGGCCGTGCACCTTTCCGTCGTTGTAATTCTCGTTGTGGATCGATTTTTTCAGGTAGGGCAGCATGTCGTCCCAGCCCCAACCTGAATTGCCGAGCGTAGCCCATTCTTCGTAGTCGCGGCGATGGCCGCGGATGTAGATCATTCCGTTGATTGCGCTCGATCCGCCCAGCGTCTTGCCGCGCGGCGCGAACATCGGCCGGTCCTTGAGCTTCGGATCCGGCGGCGACATGAACATCCAATTGTAGGTCGGATGAAACAGCATCCGGATGAAGCCGAGCGGCAGATGAATGAGCGGATGATTGTCGCGCGGCCCGGCTTCGATCAGGCAGACGGTCGTCTTAGCGTCCTCGGTCAGACGATTGGCGAGCACGCACCCCGCCGTGCCCCCGCCGATGATGACGTAGTCGAATGAGTCGCTCACGATGGCATCCTCCCCGCGTGTTTTTCGGCGACCGGCGTCCGCCTCGCCATGCTTGGCCGTGCGGCGGGCCTTCGTGCCCTCCGATTGCGCGGCAACTTTCCTAGTCAGTCGGGCGAATGTCCAGAGCGCCAGAGGCGTGGGCGTAGGCCCACGCGGAGGCACCGCTGCGCTATTTAGAGGTAGCGCCGTAGATCGGCCGCGGCTTGATCGGCCGGGCGCTTGAGATTGAACGGTGCGACGAAGCGGCCGTTGCGATCCATAAGATAGACGATCGCCGAGTGATCCATCGTGTAGTCGCCGCCGTCGAGCGGCACCTTCTTCGCGTAGGCCTTGTAGGCCTTGGCGGCCGCCGCGACGTCTTCGGGACTTCCGGTCAACCCGACGATGCGCGGATCGAAGCTCGACAGGTACTGTTTCAACTTTTCCGGCGTGTCGCGCTCCGGATCGACCGAGATGAAGAGCGCCCGTGCCTTCTCCGCGTCAGGTCCCAGCCGGCGGAATGTCTCCGACATCTCGAATAGCGCCGTCGGACATACGTCGGGACAATGGGTGAACCCAAAGAAAACCAGGAAGGGCTTGCCCTTGAAATCCGCATCCGTGACCGTGCGGCCGTTCTGATCGATGAGTCTGAAAGGGCCGCCGACGTCCGACACGCGCGTAACCGCGGGATCGCGCGGCCACAAGGCCAGTGCGATCCCCGCGAGCGCCGCAGCACCCGCGAAAACCGCGGCAAGCACAGCAAGCAACCGAATGCTTCCATTCATCGGTGGTTCCCGGCGCGCCGGATCAGAAACAATAGCGAATGCCGGCCACGATCAATTCAAAGAACACCGCGGTCCCGAGCTTCGCCCAGAGCACGAATGTCCCGGCCAGCAACACGACCATGAAGGTGGCGACGAGCGCCAGCACCATGCGTCGGGTCGACGTGCTACGGGAAGTCTGAACCGTTGTGCTCATCGTTCCTTCTCGCCCGGCATCCGGCGCGGAGACACACTGAGTATATAGTGGAGCGGGCGATGGGAATCGAACCCACGACATACAGCTTGGGAAGCATTGCTCCAAGCTAACAAAGTCAGCCACTTGCGGCAGTTATTTTCCCCTTATTCTCTCTTACTAGGCGAACGCGCCGCAACTTCCCTAGACCTTGTCGATCTGGCGATCACATTCAGACTATCCCGCCGAAGTTTGGACGCTGGGGAACCTTCCGTCTCCGGCGCGGCGTGGAGGACCCGCCACGCCGGCGCAAAGCAAGGAGCACGGCAATTCGTAGGTCGCTTGCGCCGGTCCCCGGCGCTGCCTACGCAGCAACCGCGTCCTGATTCCCTTGGCCCGTCAGCGCGGCACCGGCAGACGTCGGTCCCGGGAACGGGACAGCAATGCTGTCACGTCACAGTCATTCCGCGAACTGCCTCCAGCATGTCGTTTCCCGCTGAAGCGAACCGCCGCGCGCCGATGGTCGGCACGCGGGCATCGCCGCGGAGAGAGCAACGAACTCAAGTGGGAGGACGAACCCATGGCCCGCGTGCAACTTCACCAATTCATCGACCTGGCAGGAAGACCCGACAGCACCAAGCGATCTGCGGCGCTCAATCGGCGC
Source organism: uncultured Alphaproteobacteria bacterium (assembly GCA_963711595.1). Classification (GTDB taxonomy): domain Bacteria; phylum Pseudomonadota; class Alphaproteobacteria; order Rhizobiales; family Xanthobacteraceae; genus JAUSIF01. The sequence goes on along the minus strand of CAVQER010000010.1, from coordinate 334,553 downwards.
GCCTTATTCAAGGCGGCTGCGGCACTGGCAGCGACGACGGCGATGGCACCCGAGGCGTTCGCGCGCAACTTCGCGCCGGGGTCCGAGCCGGTCCGCTACCCCGATCCAGACATCGTCGTGATCGACAAGCGGTTCAAGTACAAGCTCGGCAACACGCCGATCCAGCGTCTGTATACCGGCACACTGTGGGCGGAGGGCCCGGCGTGGAGCGCGGTCGGCCGTTATCTCTTGTGGAGCGACATTCCGAACAACGAGCAGCTGCGCTATCTGGAAGAGGACGACCACGTCTCGCGCCGCTTCCGCTTTCCGGCGGGAAATTCCAACGGCAATACCTTCGACTACCAGGGTCGCCAGATCGCCTGCGAGCACGGAACCCGCAAAGTCGTCCGCTACGAGCACAACGGCAAGGTCACGGTCCTGGCGGAGAAGTTCGAGGGCAAGGAATTCAACGCGCCGAACGACGCGGTGGTGCATCCCAACGACGGCTCGATCTGGTTCACCGACCCCGGTTACGGCTCGCTGATGGAATACGAAGGCAACCGCCTGCCGCAGAGCGCGGAAACGCCGCGGCCGCTGATGAAGGAGGCGATCTACCGCATCGACGCCAAGTCGGGCGCGATCACCAAGGTGGCCGACGAGCCGTTCAAGCCGAACGGGCTGTGCTTCAGCAACGACTATCGCAAGCTCTACGTGGCCGATACCGGCATCTCGCACTATCCGGAGGCGAAGAGCCAGATTTGGGTTTTCGATGTCGACGAAGCGAAGCTGAAGAATGCGAAAACTTTCGTCAGCATGGAGTGGAACGGCAAGACCGGCTTCGCTGACGGCGTTCGCTGCGATGAGGACGGCAATGTCTGGTCGAGTGCGGGCTGGGTCGGCGACGGCTATGACGGCGTGCATGTCTTCGCGCCGGACGGGACACGGATCGGACAGATCCGTCTTCCGGAAATCTGCTCCAACGTGTGTTTCGGCGGCACTAAGCGCAACCGGCTGTTCATGACCGCGAGCCAGTCGCTCTATTCGGTCTATGTGGAGACGCGCGGCGCGCACATCAGCTGAGGCTGCGCGAAGGCCGAAACACCGGGAACCGGAACGCGTCGGCGACGCATCGCCGGCACCTGGCCCCAGGCTCGGGGTTGGCCCGGGGCTCTTCGTCGTGAGTGGAGCGGGCGATGGGAATCGAACCCACGACATACAGCTTGGGAAGCGATTAGTCCGCCCGCCGTTTCAGCATCTTAGCTGCAAAACTCCGCATGGAGTCAAACGGTTAGGGCCGGGAAGCAAAACCGCGCCCGCATGGAGAACGCTATTGCCTAGGAAGCACAAGCACGCGGGTCGCAGCGCCGTCGAACGCTACGTTTGGCTTCCCCTCTATATGCTGCAAAGCCCCGCCTGGCGCTCTCTGTCGCCCGCAGCGCGTGCCGTATTCATCGAGGCGGCGGCGTTCTACCGGGGCGACAACAACGGCTACATTGGTCTTGGCGTGCGCATCCTGGCCGAGAGAGCGGGCGTGGGCCGCGACACCGTGAGCCGATGCTTGACCGAGCTGGAGGACAAGGGATTCATTGAGCGCACCTACGGCGGCACATTCTCGCGCAAGAACCGCCGCGCGAGCGAGTATCGGCTGACGCACTACAAGTGCGACCGCGATCACAGGCCGGCGAGCAAGGCGTTCATGCAGTGGGCGAAGTTCGACGCAGACAAGATACACAAGCCGCGCGGCAAGTATCATCACACGCTACGGCCCTCGTTATCGGACCGTACAGTCCGATCCCAAGGCCACGCGCAAGATAATTGCCCCTCTCAGTCCGATAAGAAGGCCCGTCAGCGTTCCCATGACGTTCCTCACGGTCCGATAACAAGGCCACAGTTAAGTTACCATCAGAGGTGGAGGCTGAGGGGAAGCTAATCCCATTCAGGCCAAAGACGGAAGTCGCGATGCCCGACCTGCCCGCGTTCCTGGATCGACGGGCGGTGAGTTGATTTGATGCCTCGATCACGACAACGAGTTTGCCTCCAAGACGGTCTTAAGCTCGATCTGAGCAGGCTCACTCGGCAGAGATTGATCCAGCCAGGCGCGTCTACCGGACCTTTGGGAATTGAGTGGACGCGCGAAGGCGAGCGATTTGCTTCCGGTCTCATTACAGCCGATATGAGCGATCCGGTTGAGGGTTCGTTTCGCATCCAACTTGGAAACATCGATCAACGAATCGCGCTGATTTCTCAGCCGCGCCATTTTGGGGGCCGGCAGTGGTATTTTGTCTGCCCTTACATAAATCGCCGAGCGTCGGTGCTGTGGAAGCCTCCTGGCGCCAAGTTTTTTGCCTGTCGGCAGGAATGGGGGCGACAGGTCGCTTACCGAACGCAGTTCATGTGCTCATCCGATCGAGCGCACCACGTGAAGCGCAGGCTATGCGACCGGATCGGTGGAGCGGGCTCGCACGAGGAATGGGAGGTACCGCCGAAACCAAAATGGATGCGATGGCGAACGTATGCTCGACTTGAAGCGCGTATTGATGCGCAAGATGCAAATCTGGATAGGGAACTGAATTTAGTGGCAGCGAGATTTTTGCGGAGGTGGGGCGATGGCGTTTGAAAAACTATCAAACAATATCAATGGCCCCCATCGAGTTCGCCAAGAGATTTCGATTCCCGTAGGGCAAGTTAGCAGTAGATTTCAATTCCGAGTAAGCTAGGCGCAATCGGAGCATGACACCTCACGATCCCACCGGCGAATGGTTCACCTTCGAGAAGGGTGTCACCAAAAGACGCCGCTAGGTGTCTGCCCTACCACTTGCACGAACTCGAAGGGTCCGACGTCGAAAGCTAGCCGATAATCTCTATGGCATGTGCTGAACCTAAGGGCAGGCAATGAGACGGCGCGAAAGAACAGGCGGCAAAGTCAAAGCGCGACGCCACAAGGCGACGCTAAAGGCCATGCGAAGTCGCAGTTCGTCCACTGCCGGCCGGGAAACAACTGTCGCGCGGCTTAGCCGTGAGTTGAGCGAAGCGTTCGAACAGCAGGCGGCGACTGCCGAGATTCTGAACGTCATCAGCAACTCGCCCTCCGATACCCAGCCGACGTTCGACGCCATCGTGCAGAGTGGTTTGAAGCTCTTTCCGGGCGCCCTAGTCAGCGTCGCGCTCAGGTACGGGGACACGATCAACGCCGCGGCCGTCGCCGCGCCGGATGCTGCTCGCGTCGAAGCGTGGCGACGCACAATTTCCCGTACCCCCCTCGCGCGGGATTACATGCACGGCGCAGCCTTGCTTGATCGCAGGATCGTGGATATTCCCGACGTGGCGAATGCCCCGGCGGAATTTGTCGCCGGGGGCCAGAACTTCCTGACGAGCGGCAACCGAGCGATCACGATCATGCCCATGATGCGCGGTGGCGAGGCGATCGGCCTGCTCAGCGTTGTGCGGCTTGTGCCCGGGCCGCTCTCCGACAAGCAGATTGCGGTCTTAAGAACGTTCGCCGCCCAGGCGGTGATTGCGATCGAGAACTCGCGACTGCTCAACGAGCTGCGTGGGCGGACGGAAGAGTTGCACCAACTGAACGAGCAACTGGAAGGGCGTGTGGCAGATCAAGTGGCGGAGATCGAGCGCATGGGCCGCCTGCGGCGCTTCCTGCCGCCTCAGGTCGCCGATCTAATCGTCTCGTCCGGCGCGGAGAGCCAGCTCGAGAGCCACCGCCGCGAGATAACCGCGCTTTTCTGTGATCTACGCGGCTTCACGGGATTTTCGGAGAGCGCAGACCCCGAAGACGTGATGGCGCTCCTGCGGGAGTACCATGCCGCGATCGGCCAGATTATCTTCAAGCACGGCGGCACGCTCGAACGCTTCGTCGGCGACGGCGTCATGGTGATCTTCAACGACCCCATCCCGCTTCCAAACCCCTCGCTGCACGCCGTGCAAATGGCGCTGGAAATGCGCGCGGCCATTGGGACTCTGATCGAAGGATGGCGCCGAATGGGCCATGAACTCGGCTTCGGCATCGGAATTTCGCACGGCTATGCGACGCTAGGGACGATCGGGTTCGAGGGCCGCTTCGATTACGCGGCAATCGGTACCGTATCGAACGTCGCCTCGCGCCTGTGCGACGAAGCCAAGTCGGGGCAAATACTGATCAGTACTCGCGTCCATGCCGCGGTCGAGAACGCCGTGACCGTCGAGCCGGCGGGCGAGTTGACGCTCAAGGGCATCCGGCGCCCGCTGGAGGTCTACAACGTGCTTTCGGCCTCACCTTCAAAAAGCTGAATGGCAGAGACAAGCGCGACGACTCCAGCTTCGGATACAATGTCTGTTCCTGGCACCGAACGGACATGCTCGCTGCGGCTATCAATGTCCGGTTATCGAGGTGAAGCAAACTCAGAGAACGCGCGCATGCCTGAGCGCAAGCAGTAGCCTCCGCCGACTTGGCGGCCAAAGCTTCGACCCCCGAAGGGCGCGAGTTGCTTCTCCAGCTCCGCAACTCGTGGATCGTCATCGCGAACGACCTCCAGTGCTTCGAGGCCCCAGAGGACGACAGGAGCATCCGCATGGCTTCGCGCGGGAACACGTCGGGACGGCGCAGGTCGCCCTTTGGTCGAGTTCCTCGATCCGAAATCAGGCCCTTCGGGGCCCGCGGCAATGGGAAGACTTGTAGACCGGCTCAGTTATCACCTAGCTCACCGAGATCTAGTTAGTGCGTTGGGGGAGCCGAATGGCGAACAGAAATCAAATGAGCGGACACGAAGTCCGTCCACAAACGCGAGAAGTGCAATAACCGGCTTGGCCACGAGCGTTTCGCAGTTATTGACGATTCCGGTCAGCCGCACACTTTGCCGAGGTATGATCTTGCGAGGCCTTCTATCAGCGTTTAGCACGAGGCGTCACTCGTCAATGCCGATGAAACGCCGCCTTGGCCGGGTAGTAATCACCTATGACACTTGACTGGACCGACATTGTTCTGCGGCTCGGGGCAGCTGCCGGGTCTGGAATGATCCTGGGCATCAACCGCGATCTGCAGAACAAACCAATCGGAAGCCGAACGCTCGGTCTCGTCGCGCTTGGATCGGCCGTAGTGGCAGTGGCCACAATACAGTTTCCTGGCATGGCAGATAATCCTGATGCGGCCAGCCGTGTAGTCCAAGGTGTAATTCAGGGCATAATGGCGGGGATCAGCTTTATCGGCGCCGGAGTGATCCTGCGCGACTCGCGACAGCAAAGCGTCCAGGGGTTGACGACAGCCGCGACGGTGTGGGTAACGGCCGCGGTCGGGATTGCGTGCGGCTTTGCGATGTGGCGCACCGTGGCCGCAGCTGTCGCCATCGCACTGACCTTGCTTGTGATTGTTGCCTGGATCGAACGCGTGACTGAGAAAATAACTCGTGATCGCGCGCCATAAGTGAAATCCAATCGGTAGGAGGTCTCTCAACTGACGCGGTAGCTTTGCGAAAAACCCCTTCAGTCGGGATGACGCAAAGTGTGCAAAGAGATCCGAAGCAACGGGCGCGCCGCCCTTTCCCTTCACGGCGTCGAAAGGCTCTCGGCCGTGGGGCGACTACATTGCAATTCGATTTGCGAGACCGGCGGATCCCCGCGCGTCGGCCCATTGGAACCCATTGCGGGCCATTGCGTTCTGCGCGGGGGCTGTCGAACCATTCCTTTTGCAACGAGTCGCGGTCCCTCGTAGGAGGGCATTTTGACCAATACGGAGACCGCCCCGCCGGCTCCGCAGGGGACGGAACGGATCGGCACAGGGGGCAAGAAGCCGCGGCACGTCTCGACCCAGCGATACCTGCTCGCTCTCGTCGCCGCGGTGGTGATCCCTTTGCTTGCCTTTGCCTCATTCATGCTTGTTTGGTACGTGGCCGGCGAACGCGCCCGCACCGAGCGCGAAGCGCTGCGGACAGCGCGCCAAGTGGCCTTACTCGTGGACGGCCAGCTCGAGCAATTCGCATCGCTGCTGCAGGGATTGGCCGCTTCCTCGTCGCTGCAGTCCGGCAATCTCGCGCAATTCCATGCGGATGCGCGTCGCTTGACGGAAGGCGGCGACCTCGTGATTGTCCTGCGCGAGTTTGGTCCTCGCCAGCTTGCTAATACTCAGGTGGACTACGGCATCGCGCTTCCGCCGCCGGTGCCGCTCTCAGAGCATGAGCGCGAGCAGTTCGCTGCGGGCCGGACGGTGATCTCCGGCGTGTACAAGAGCCCGATCTCGGGCGAGACCCGCATTGCCGTCGCGATCCCGGTGAGGATGCAGGAGCGGGTTGGTTACATTCTTGCGATCACGCTACAGACGGCGCGGATCCGCGAGACGATCCTTTCCGCAACCCCGAGCGGCTGGCTGATTGGCATCGGCGACGCGGGCGGCACCGTCGTCGCGCGCTCGGAGCGGCATGACGAGTTCACTGGCACGCGCACCGGGGGTGATTTCCTTCAACGCGCGACCGGCCCCTCCGGAACGCTAACGACACGAAGCCTAGACGGAAGGGAAATCTTGGCGGGCTATGTACGGTCGCCGTTCGCAAACTGGCTGGTAGCCAGCGCCATCGACAAGGCAGAAGTGGACGCTCCGATCTGGCGCTCGCTCGCAGCACTAGCATCGATCGGCGCCGCTGCGCTCATTCTCTCTGCGGTCATGGCGTACATTTTCGGCAAGACGTTCGCCGCGGCGGCAGACGAGCTCGCGCGGCGCGCGGCTCTGATCGGCGAAGGGCGACCGATGCCGCCAATGCGTTCCCCGCTCGCCGAATTCAGCTTCGTCGGCGAGGCCCTTGAGACGGCGGGAAGCGAAATCAGCGAACGCACACGCGAGCTGCAGGCCGTGCTCGACACGGTGCCGGCGATCGTCGCCTTCACTTACGACCCGCGGGGCCGCGAGATCATCCTGAACGAATTTGCCGCGAACCTCCTGACCGTTAACGTTCCAGACGCCGTTAGCTTCCGCGGGCGAGCGGTCGCGCTGGATCACATCCGCCTGATGAAGGATGACCGGCCGATTCGGCGCGAGGAGATGCCGCTCGTTCGGGTGCTGCACGGCGAAACCGTTGAGGAGGAGGAGTACGTGTGCGTGCTGCCCGACGGCACGCGTGTCGTGCTGCTGACCAGCGCGATCGCGCTTCGCACCAAGACGGGCGCGATCGAGGGCGCGGTTTCGGTCAGCCTTGACATCACCGAGCGGCGCAAGGCGGAGGAGCAGCGCCGTCTGCTCGTGCACGAATTGAACCACCGGGTGAAGAATACGCTTGCGACCGTCCAGTCTATCGCATCGCAGACGCTCGGCACTGCCACGAGCCCCGAGAACGCGCGCGCCGCGGTGACGGAGCGACTGATCGCGCTTGCTCGGGCGCATGATCTGCTCAATGCCGAGAGCTGGGAGGGTGCGGAACTCCGCGACATCGTGGCCGCCGCAGCGACGCCGTACGGCGCGGAACGGTTCCAGATCGCGGGCCAGGCCGTGTGGTTGCCGCCGAATTTTACGCTTTCGCTCGCGCTCGCGCTGAACGAGCTTGCTACGAACGCAGCGAAATACGGCGCACTCTCGGTGCCAGCGGGCCGCGTGATTGTATCGTGGCAGGTGGAGGACTTGGGGCTCGACCGACGCCTCACCCTGCGCTGGAGCGAGCACGGCGGCCCGCCGGTGCAGGAACCACAGCGTAGTGGGTTCGGTACGAAGCTCATCGAGCGCAGCGTGGCAGGCGAGCGCGACGGGCGCGTGACCGTGGAGTACGCGCAAACTGGGCTAGTATGTGTCGTGCACGCCCGCGTGCCCCGCCGCGCGCCGCCGCTACAGCGGAGCGGACCTGCAACGATAGGGCCGCACGGTAAAAGTGGCGGCTCAGCCAACTGATCTCGAAATCGCACGTTCGCAATCAGTTTGCCGGTTCAAGGGCTCGTCCCTCCCTTGTCGGGCGACAAATATCGGCCCTAAGGAAAGACCTGAGCTCGCGTCGCAACGCGGTCGCAACCGATCAACGGGGAAGAGAACCTTGAATATTTCCGAACTTTGGCATTTTCCGTTTCGGGAGCCGAAGTATTTTGCGGAATACGCTGAGTCGTTGCGAAAAGCAGATTCCCGGAATAAGAGGGCGGCCTCCTCTAATGGTCCAACGAGTCAAAATCGCATCTGTTCTTCGGGGAAAATTTCAACCGATAATCTCGATTGGCTTCTCGGATTTTTCCCAGCGGATGAGCTGCTCGGCTGTGAGCACTCCGATTTCCGGCGCGCTAAACGGAGCGGAGCCGCGCTTCAACCCGGCGCGCAATCGCAATTCTCTTTTGGAGAACCGCATCCCGGCGTCCCGAACCAATAAGTTCCCCACACGCGCCGCCGGTCACACGTTGAGAAACCACTCCAACCGATCCACGCGTCCCAGCTCTGCTGCCCTCGCGATCGCCCGCTGATCCTGCTTGATCTGAGCCTTGTGAAGCGGCGCGAGATCCTTCTCGGTGGGTGGCTGTTGCCCTGGACGCTTCGCCCGCGCGGCGGCGGCAGCTATCCTTTTCTTCAAATGGAAAGCCACGGTGACCGTGCCTTGAACTGCGGCCCAACTCGGCTTCGCGACGTTTTGTTCCTCGCCGCACCAACAGTTTCTGTCGCGGCTGGCTATGCTTTCGCCTTCACCTTGCTGCCCTTCCCCGCCGACACTTTTGCCGCCGCGAGCGGGTAGATGGCGGGTGCATTCAGCACCTCACCGTCCGGCGCGAAGTGCGAGCCGTGGCACGGACAATCCCAGCATTGCTCGGTCGAATTCCAGTGCACGACACAACCGAGATGCGTGCACGCGGCCGACCGCACGTGCAGCTTCCCGTCGAGGTCACGGCACGCCGCGATTGTCGAGCGCCCGTCGCGGATCAGGCCGCCCTCGCCTTTGTCGAGAGCATCAACCGAGTCGATTTCGCCGGGACGCACGAATTGCGTGAGATTCTTGATCGCGGTGAAGTTCTCGCGGAGAAAATTGGCAATTCCCTTCGGCGTCTTCCGCGCGGGATCGTAGATGTCCTCCCATTCGCTCGCTCCACCGGTGATCAGCTCACGGAGCACGATGCCCGCAAGCGCGCCATGCGTCATGCCCTGGCCGGAGTCGCCAGTCGCAATGAACACGTTGTCGCTTCCCGGATCGCGACCGATGAACGCGCAATAGTCGATCGTGTCGAGCAACTGGCCGGACCAGCGATGCACTTCCTTGCCCAGATCGGGAACGAGCGCGCGAATCCAGGCTTCGATCGCTTCGAAGCGCACGGGGCCGTCGTCGGCCTCGCCGGACTTGTGGTCCCCGCCACCGGCAATGAGATACTCGGTCTTGCCCGGCCCCGGGCTTAGCCGCACATAATGGTACGGGTCCGCCATGTCCCAATAGAGCGCGTCGGGCAGCGTGTCGCGCGGGATCGTGAACGCCATGGCGTAACTGCGATACGGTCCCATCTTGCTGTGTAGCGCGACGCGGTCATTGACGGGCGAGTTGGTCGCGAAGATCGCGCGCGCAGCCGTGATCGTTCCATGATCGCCGACCGAGAGGCGCAACATCTCACCGGATTCGTCCAAATGCGTGAAGGGACTATCGCGGAAAATCCGTCCGCCCTTGTCGCGGATGAGGTCGACGAGACCTGAAATGTATTTGAGCGGATGAAAGGTCGCCTGCTGCGGATAACGAAGGCAGGGACTCGCTTCAAAACCCTTCAGCGGCACGCCCTTGGCTTTCTCCACTTCCGCGCCGACCTCACGTGCCGCCTCGTATTCCTCGTCGGCCTGCTTGCGTGCCTCGGATGTTTCCATGTGCTGAGCCGGAAACAAAAACGCATCGAGCCGACGGAAACTGCAGCTGATCTTGTGCTGCTCGACGATCTGCTCGATGCGGTCGACGGCCGTTTCCTGACTGCGCTGAAACTGCGTGGCGACTTCTTCGCCCCGCACGCCGATGAGCGAACTCAGCCCGTCGTCGCAGATTGGCGCGAGGTGCGCGGTGGTGCGCGCGGTCATGCCGCCGGCGATGCTGCCGCGATCGATCACGATCACCTTCTTGCCCGCCTCGGCGAGCTCGTAGGCGGCGGAGAGCCCGGCGATGCCGGAGCCGACGATCGCGATGTCGCACTCGAGGTCACCCTTGAGCCGGGGAGCGTCGGGGGCCACACTCCACTGCATCCACAACGACTCAGTCCGCTCCTTGCTCGCATTCACGGCCAACTCCCTTCAGCCTGCGGCTTTCAGGTTCACCTTGCTTTCGGCGATGGAGGTGAGCTTTTTGTCCGCGGCTTTCTCCTGATTGAGGGTGGTGGTTAGGAGCTTCGCTATCGCATCGTTCTCGAGCTCCTCCGCCCAGGAGATCAGCGTGCCGTAGCGGGTGATCTCGTAATGCTCGACCGCCTGCGCGGCCGCGAGCAGCGCCGCATCCAGCACTTTCTTGTCGGCCACTTCGCCGGCGATCTCGTCCGCTTCCTTGATGATCCCGTCGATTGAAGGGCACGACGTCGCCTTCGGCTTTTCACCGAGGAGCTCGAACGCCTGCTCGAGCCGTGCGATCTGTCCCTTGGTCTCCTCGAGATGACTGCGGAAGGCCGCGGTCAGCTCTCGATTGGTCGCCTTTTCGATCATTTTCGGCAGCGCTTTCGTGATCTGCTGCTCGGTGTAATAAACGTCCTGCAACACGTGCAGGAACAGGTCGTCCATTGATTTGATGTCTTTGCTGAACAGGCCCACGACGACTTCCTCCATTGAGACTTCATGGCACGCTAACGTGGCCGTACGGGGCGAGTTCCTTCGCCAGCCGCGTTCGCGATACGAAGCGGGCCGACCCGGCGGCCCAAAGTCCGTTTCTGCACCAAACAAAGAGAGAGGCAGTCATGACTGCCGCGCCGAGGGCTCTGCGCCATAACCTCAATCACCGCCTGACAAATGCAAATCGGCCTCCGACAAGGTCATTCATCAACTTCCCTTCATCAGTCCTGCCGCTTTCAAGGCATTGGTGATCACCGCACCTATATCGACGGGCGGCGGCGGAATCTGCGTGCGTTCGGCCCTCGCATTCAACTCCGGCTCCAGCACCTCGCCTTCCAGCAGATGGGGCTGCGGCATTAGGTGCGACGTTTCCGGTTCAAGTCCGCCCAATTCCAGTAAAAGGCTGCAACGCTGGTATCGCGCTGACGCCCGCCCACGCAGGCTGCATACCAGGCGACGACCGCTCCGAGCAGCGCGGCTGCTCCGGCCATGAAGGCAAGCAGCACGGCACTGCGCCGCGCGCGTGACAGATTGTCGATCGCCTGTGCGGTCACCGCTGCGACGCGCTTGTCCGCCTCGGGCGGCGGCAGCCCGGTCTGCGCGGAAACGAGCTGGACGAGGTAGGCGCGGTCTTCCGCTGGGATGCCGCGATGTCCCTGCCCGTTAAGAAGAATCCTGGCCGCTTCGGCGCGGCTTTGTTCGAGCATGACCGCGGCCGGAGGGCGGCGCTCAACCCGGAACAGGCGGTCGAGGTCGTAGGCGATAATGTTTTCCCCGGCGACCGAGGTCGAAGGACCGGCCGCGCCACTGGGAGGCGCCGCCAGCCGCGTCAAGGGAATGGCTGCTGCAAAAGCCACCGCTACGGTCAGTAACGTCGCGATTGCCCAGACGAGGAGTCCGTGCGCGCCGTCCCTGCTTTCGTCATCTGCCTTTGGCTGCGACGAAAGCGGCGAGCGCAAATAGCCGGCAAGGTACGCGCCAAACCCGTAGCTCGCGAGCGATGCGAGGACGAGATAGAGCCCGGACAGGAACAGGAGTGCGAACGATGCGTCGCGCCAAGTGGGTGCCGTCGAGCTAACGGACAACCCAATCGCGGCGGCGAATGCATGCAGCACAAATGCGAGGCCAGCCGCAGCGAAGGCGCCCGCGAGTATGGGCCCCCACTGAAGATAGCCGACCCGACTTTCAACGGTTTCGGTGGGCATGATCGCTCCTCGGATCAGCGAAGGCCGAAGAACGATAGAATCGCCATGATCACGACGATTAGACCGACGAGATAAATCAAGCCGTGCATCAGTTCCTCCAAAAAGCCCCACGCACGGAACAAACAGCTTTGCGCGGACGGAGTTCCAAGCCGCAAAAGGGGGATCCATCGAGCACGAATTCGTACTGAAAAATCGTGCCCATGGCCGCTGTCACGGTCGCGGAACCTTTGCGTAAGAGCCGGATTTTTTCACGGAGCCAAGAATTTTACGGAACGGTTCTTGGCTCGAGAAGCGCCGTTCCCGTAATTCCTAACCCCCTTTACGGGGACCAGCAGTTTTTTGGAGTAGCTCATGACCGATGCCGAACGACTGCGAGTAGTTTTGGCTCACGTTCGCAGGGCGAGGAAAATCCTATCCCAGTATTCCGGTCAGCGAACCACGGGGGAGGTGCCGAAACGCGCGCTCGTTAGAAAATTGAAAGGTGTACTGGAGAGCGACGATTTGGAGCGCGCCATGACGGCCGCGCCCGTTGCAGGGTTGAAAAAGTCACCTGAGCAGGCGGATGGCCGGGGCAGGCGCACCGGCAAAACAAAAGGAAATGGACTAACCGCGCTTTTCCGCCAGTGACTTGAGAGTGCGGCCATCACGGCACCCTAATCGCGGGTTTGGCAAAGTGTACAATTCGCCAAGGCATTCAACGACGCGATACGGACGAAGGTTTGTCACCGTTGTGGATTTTGGCGCGCCCGGAGAGATTCGAACTCCCGACCTCTGCCTTCGGAGGTCAGAGATAGAATCTCGCGAACAATTCGCGACCCGTATCATTCGCTTACTCGTCGGAGCAACGGGACCGCTCGACTGAGTACGAATTCGCTCTTTCTCACTCAGGTTACGGCCGAAACGGAAAAAGCTGACGGAACTTCTTCAAGACGGGTTGGCGGACGGCGAGTTGCCGATGAAGCGGGTACTCGACCTCGCAAAAGGTGCTGGCATGTCCGAGGACACGCTCAAACGTGCAAAGCGTGAAGTCGGCATGGTCAGTGAAAAACGCGGCGAAAGGTGGTTCTGGAAGTTGCCGTGAAAGGGGGCACCCCATGAGTGTAGGAAGGTTGACCCTCTTAACCCCCTTGGAAGATGCCCCTTAAAATGAGGTTATCCTGACCTGGTTCGAAGTGGGTCAAGGGGGTCAACAAGTTCACCCATAGGGAAATCTAACCCCCTTCAACTGACCTGCTTCCGTCGTCCGCCCAAATCTTGCGGTTTCTTCCAGTTACGTCATCCTGTAGGCGCGACGGGGTACCTTCAATGATGCGGGCCATTCTCGCGCTGGTCTTTTTGATCGGGCTGCTTCTTTTCATGGCCGCGCCCGACCAGAAGGGGTCCCTCCCATCTTCGCAACCTGCGCAACAGCTCGCGCCTAATCCGGTGACGAGGTCATTCCCGGTAGGGGTCAATCAAATTGCCCGTTCCCGCGGTATTTTGCATGGTGCGGAATGGTCATGGGCCGATACTGGCCACTTTGAGGTGCGTTTGGGTCATTCCTGGCAGGAACAACCACGTGAGCCGGCATGGCCGCGAGTACTGACAGCAAACTTGCGCAATGCAGATGAGCTTGACCCGTCAGAAATCTTACCATTGCTTCCAAAAGTGGCGCCCATCCCGGAGCCGGCACCCGATCGCTCTATCACTTTGCAGAAGTTGCCCAAGGACAAAAGGGAACTGGCGCAGAAAATGTTGGAAGCGGCCGCGCATGTTGGAGTCGACCCGGTATATCAATTATCCATGACTTACATGGAATCGTCATTCAATCCAACATTGCCTGCAAGGACATCATCAGCGTACGGTTTGTGTCAGCTTCTCAAGTGGGACCGGTTACATGTTTATGAGATCGGGTTGACACCATCAGTGGATCAACAGGTGAAAGCTTGCGCTTTGAAGACACTGGAGAACCGTAACAAGTTTTTGGACATCTTTCAGCGGGAACCCACGGTGCAGGAACTGTACTTGGTGCATTGGCAAGGTATTGGTGGAGCAGTTTTGCTCCTCATGGCGAAAGCAACCGAGTCGGTAGAAGCAGTCCTCAACAAATGGCAATTTCAAATCGGGCACGAGCACGACTATGGATCGTGGGTGGTGAAAGCAAACAAAGTCATGAAGGGAATGACTGTTGCTGATTACCTGAAACACATTGAGCGACGCTCACAAAAGGCGATCAGTTTGGTATCCAATTGATGCCAATATGGCAGGCGTGGCGCAAACCGATGAGGGATCGGGGACGACGCTTGCTGTCCTAGTGCCGGTCCAAGGGTTACTGCCTCCCTTGGATGGTGGGGACGGCCGAAGGCTGACGCGCCGGATGCTGAACGGGCCGGGCCGCACGATCTAAAGCGATGGAAGAAGCCCGAGAAGCCTATAGAGATTATCGGGTGAGATTTCCTCGCACGGAACAGATGCAATTCTGACCCGTTGCCCTTCGAGGGCAGGCCAGAAAATTGAAAATGTCCAAGGAACCCCAACGGAAGAAGAGTCCTGAAACAGAGAGGCAGCCAGAGCGCGAGCCTCCCGCAAACGATCACCCGCAAGATCGAGCCGGATTGCCGCCAGAGATAAAGGAGCCGCCGCCTGAGAAGGCGGAGGGCGATGACGAGCAAGACGAGCCCTAGGCCGCCCGCCCGAGATAAGGGCCGCAGTTCGCTTTATGGCCCGGTCTAAACGTCGCTGTGGAATGCGGTGGCGCCGATAAGGGTGTGGCGGTTAAGGCCAACGCCGTGACAAAGAAGACCAATAGCATCGCTATGAAAAGCATGAATATCCAGATCGCCGGGCCGATCCGGTTCGGCGTAGGCTTTATTGCGCGCATCTCGGTGTCCGCTGCAAGCATCACTTCATTTGCGGAAGGCGGTGCGCCCCCGGCCTCGTCGTCAGTTCCCAAGGGGGCCGTAGCGGGATCGGACGCCGCAACCTTGTCGCCAGTCTTCCCGTTATCTATTGCGGCCCGAAGTTGATCGACGTTGCGAATCATTGCCATGAGGGTTCAAGTCACCAGATGTCGCAACTCGTGCGCGTGCGACCCAGTCGCGTGGGAGTGGCGCTACGAATTAACGGGACGGTGGTCTGACCGGCTAATGTCGCGCACCCTGTTTGAGCAGCTGAGCAAGCTGAGCCTACGTTACCTCGGTGTGCTCGCTAAAACGTCGCTGGTAGGCAATTCCCAACGCTGCGACGACCGCTGCGCCGGCAACTCCAAGTAAGACCTTATCGCGAGCTTCTTGGTCGCCGATCGCATTCTGCAGTGGTCGCGATAATTCGTCCGCGATCTTGCTTCCCCGCGTCGCGGAATGCGAGGCGGCGTTTGAGGAAGCCCTCAAGTCCTGCAATGACTCGGAGGATTTACTAGCAAAGGAAGCGACCCGCGCTCCCACGTCGGATGCAGCGCGTTGTGCGGTTTCCAGTGTTTGGTCGCCCAACTGGTCTAGTCGCTCCTTTGCGACTGCAGCAAAATCGGACGCCTTGTCTGTCACGGTATCCACAACAGTGCCCGCTTCCTCTTTGACGTGGCCCGCGAAACCGCTTGCTTGCTCCTTGAGCCGCTCCTTCGCATGCTCCAAGTAATCGCCGGTCTGCCCGTTGGTATGTGCAGGCAGAGTCCGCAACAAGCTCACTAGACCAGCTCCAATCAAGGCGGTGGCAATCGGCGGCCGCTGAAATAACCGCCACGCAATGCCGGCCCCGATAGCCAACGCGGCAGTAGGATTGGCCGCGGCTTTGGCCTTGAGAGTCTCCACGTACTCCTCGAACCTCGAGCGAACACCCGCTTTCGCCTTGTCGATCAGGACATCTTTCGCATCGACAACTTCTTCCTTGAGCTCAGCAGTGAACTCCGCATACGTGGCCGGGGAACGCAATCTCGAAAGGTCGCCGATAAGTTTGGCTCGCGCAGATTCGACGTCCTGTTCGAGTAGATGAAGACTGTGCTCGCTCATTGAAACCTCGCGTTCCGGCAAATGGTCGTGTTTTCGTTTTGGATAGAAGGTTGCGAACTAGCGACCAATCTTTTCCCCCGGTTTGGGTTGTCCTGGGGATCGGCCAAACTCCGATTCTGAGTAGTTCGTGCCAGTTGGTTTCGGAGAGATACCAAATCCCACCGGTCTCCCCTCTTGGGCCGCGCTTCCGGACCCTGTGCGTCCCCCACTCTTGTTGGTTTGGTCCCCGGTAAAGGTGCTTTCAAAGGCGCCCGCGACTTCGGAAGCCACTTCCTTGAGACCATCGGCGGTCAGACCACGCTCCTCGGCTGCACTTTTCAGGCGATCGCCGGCTGCAGACGTGGCTTTATTCAGCTGCTTTCCGGCGCTTGCTGCAACATCCGCGAGGCGATCAGCTGTGGGTCCTAGCGTCCGTTGCTCCACTGTGGTCGGAGGAAACGTTGCCGCCAACGCGGCGCCTGCTGCGAGTCCGGCAAACGCCACTACCAAGGGCTGATTTTTCATCACTTCGTCCATGGTGCCTTGCAGTTTGGATTGCGCTTGCCCGGCCCAACGTTCAGTCTGATCGACCACCGCACGCTTCGCATCGTCGGCGTACTCGCTGACGGACGCCGCGTAGGAGCTTGCAGTGTCGCTCACCTTATCCTTGATGTCGGAGGCGTACTGACGGGCCGTATCCGCAGTGTGCGACCGACCTTGGGTTACGCCTTCTTGACGGCCGCCTCCAAGGCGATCGCCCCCCGAATAACCGGTTGAAGGAGTAGGCTGCGATTCTCCGCGTGAACCGCTACGTAAGAGGAGGGCGCAACCCGCTGCTAGGAGCAGCAAACCCTCCGGGTTTTTCTTGACGGCACCGACGAGCCAATCGCTCGTGGCAAAGCCGGTCGTGTTCGAATAATGACTCATATCAGTTGCTCCTTGGCGACAGAGATATCGCGCTTGATCTGACGAAGGGTCTGCGTGGGCATGAGATCGCCTTTCGCGTCAGCTCGTCCCTTGAGGAAGAACAGTGCTGCGACAACGAGAAGGATTCCGGAAACGATTAGGCAAGACCAGTGAATGGCGATCCCGTAGCTGGCAATGCCGAAGACGAGAGCTTCCGCCACGAGAATGACGGCGATCAGGCCCACTAAGATTCCAAGCAACATCCACACGCTGGCTTGCAGCTTGCTTGCGAGCTTCGTTGATATCTCTTCTCGTGCGAACCGAATCTCTTTCTGGAAGAGATCCGCTACATCGGCGACTACATCCGCCAAAGCTTGCGGCAAAGCAGTCTGCTTAAGACGCTCGTACGCCATTGGATGCCCTCACAGGTCCATGATCGCTTTCGTTGGTCGGTTGAATGGATGGCGCAGTGATAGACGACGTGTTCCTGACCATGCGCAAAGCGATGAAGCCGGCCAAAGCCGCTGCTCCAAAAACTAGGGCCGGTTGACGGCGGGTGAAATCCGATGCCGAACGCATGAGCTCGGTCACTGACTGGTCGCGGAGGTTTTCCGCGTAACCGTCGATTTGCCCTGCAAACGTCCGGACCAAATTCGCCAACTGGGGTGCCTCCTGATCGAGCTCGTCCGCTGCGCGTTTTGCCGAGCGCGCCACGCGGCCAACCATAACTGCGCCTGTGCCGACCTGGCGGTCGAGTAGCTGCGTGACCTGCTCGGAAACTGTCGCGGCCGTCTCAGACGCGACTTCCCTCGCCTTGCCCGCGGCCGCTCCTGCCATTGCAGACGCGGTTGAAACGACGTCATCGGTTTTTGACGCCATGCTTTCACTGGTACGAGAAGCGCCTGGACGGGACTCGCGTGACTCGTGGTTGCTCATGAAAATCCTCCGATTTCTATGGCAATCATAGTGATGGCATGTTTGTTCCTTCGAGGTGTCGTCGCCCAATTTTTTTTTGCCTGAGCTCGTTCTTTGAAGAGACGGCCCTGGGTCGGAACTTGCTCACGGGAATTTGGTCTGCAGAGTTTCGTTGGCGAAACTCGCACCATGCGGTGCGGCCAACGATTTTGAGTGGGCTCGATCAAGTACGGATCTTGCGGGGTCTCTGTGCGATTTCCGACTCTCCGCGGCGCGCCCCAATCGCGGTGAACCCGCATTCACGCCGGGGAGTTTCTGTAGGTCGAACCCGGAAGCCTCTCGCCAGTGGGCCCGCTCTGCAGGCGGGCGCTAATCTATTTCGAGCGCGAACCCGAATGGCCAAGTTGAGCGCGGGAATACTCATGTTTCGTCGTTCCGGCGCAAGCATCGAGTTGTTCCTCGTGCATCCTGGCGGCCCGTTTTGGGCAAACGAAGATGAAGGAGCATGGTCGATCCCGAAAGGGATGTACGACGATCGGGAGGATCCCTTTGACGCTGCAAAACGGGAATTTGCCGAAGAAGTTGGCTTCGCGCCGGTGGGCGAATTTTTCGACCTCGGAACCTTTCGCCAGGCAAGCGGAAAAGTAATTCGCGCCTGGGCAGTTCAAGGAGACATCGATCCAGCAACGTTGAAGAGCAATTCATTCCACACGGAATGGCCGCCCAGGTCGGGACTAATGCAAGAGTTTCCGGAAGTGGACCGTGCCGGGTGGTTCTCTATCCATGCTGCAAAGAAGAAGATCCTGAAGGGACAGGTTCCGATCGTGTTCGCATTGTCAAAGATGCTGGCCATTGATTAGAGGCCCCCCGACCAAAATGCCCGCTCACGGCGAGCTTGCGTCCACTGGCTGCGCTTCTCGCCTATTTTCGATTCTCTGAAATGATCGAAAGCTCGGCCAAGCGATTTGGAGACGATATGTCGCCGAGTCGAAGATCGGAACAACAGCCAAGCAAGGAACGAAGTACCGATCACGAGGTTGGCCCATGCCCCCTCAGTAAGGACTATGAAACATGCGCTTTGGTCCCGTTGCTATCTCCACAAAACCAAGCCCTCTCACTTTGGGAGTGGTATGCGGGATTGCTGCTCTTTCTGCCGCCGCACTCGTGAATCGTTTTCTGGCCAAGAAGGCGGAGCGTGACAATCCGCCTCGCGGGCGATTCCTGCATGTGGCCGGGGTCAAGCTTCACTACTTAGATCAAGGTGCCGGCGAGCCGCTCATTCTGTTGCATGGCAACGGCAGCATGATTTAGGATTTCCAGTCCAGCGGCCTCGTCGCGATGGCGTCAAAAAAATACCGGGTCATTGCTTTCGACCGTCCTGGATTTGGTCACAGCCATCGTCCCCGCGGAATCATATGGACACCTAATACCCAGGCTGACCTCGTACATCGTGCGTTGAGTCAATTGGGTATCGAGCGCGCCTATGTTCTCGGGCACTCTTGGGGAGCATCTGTAGCGGTTGCTCTAGCATCCAAGTATCCAGCCTCGGTTGCCGGGTTGATCTTGGCGTCGGGTTATTACTATCCAACTCTACGCAGCGACGTGTTTTTGCTATCGGGACCCGCCTTCCCCGTTATCGGCGACATTTTGAGTTACACGGTTGCACCGATCCTAAGCCGGTTGCTCTGGCCAGTTTTCATGCGTCAGCTTTTTGGTCCGGCGTCCATGCCGGACAAATTTCGAAAATTTCCGAAGGAAATGGCTCATCGTCCATCCCAGATTCGAGCCAGCGCAGCAGAAACTGCGTTGATGGTCCCGTCTGCTCTCCAGCAACGCGCGAAGTATCGCAAGCTCAAAATGCACACTGTCATCATCGCGGGAGAACAGGACCGTCTGATAGATACAGAAGAGCAATCAGCGCGTCTTCATCGCGATATGAAGCAAAGCATGCTGCTACGCGTGGTCGGAGCCGGCCATATGGTGCATCAAACTGCGACTGCTCAGGTAATGGAGGCTATCGAAGCGGCGATGCCGACCCCATGATCAGGGAACGTGGCACGGACGGAGCGGCAGATCAAAGAGGCTCAACTCGCGGAGACATTGTTACCAAAATCGGATTCCGAGCGTGCTGCGGCGTTGGCGGAAGCCAGAGAAGCCGATCGAGATCATCGAGTAACCGGAAATCAAAAGCCCCGGCGCTAAGGCCGGGGCTCTCACGTCTCACGGGTCGATGGGAGGGTTCGCTCAGTATTTCGCGACCAACGGCGTGCCCGTCCCGCCCTTGAATCCGTGAAGTCGATCCAACGGCTACCGCGTCTCCTTCTCCGGGTTGGGGGGACGGCGCTTAACTTTCGAAGATGTAGCGGACACGCTTCGCTCAGGGGTCGGGGCTAGTTTGCTCATTCCGCAAAATACCCTTCACAATTTTCCATGCGGGCGCGACGACATACCCAATCACTGGGATCAATACCGCGCCGATCAGCAACCCAACGAGGGCCGAACCGGCGGCTGTAACAATCCATTCAGTAACTCCGGCGGCCGGCGAGAGCGCCTGAGCGGCCGCTTCGGCAGCAGCGTGAATGGCCTCGCCGATTGAAGACAGTCCGTAGGCCTCTAGACCGTGCACAATGATGCCGCCGCCAACCCAGATCATGGCCGCCGTGCCGACGGCGCCGAGAAATGTCAGGAAGAAAGGCATGCCAAAAACGAGTGCGCGGCCAATCATCCGGCTCATATCGGCAATGACCGAGTCTTGTTTATTCTTCGCTAGGGCCACACCGGCATCGTCGGCTTTCACGATCAGGGCGACCACGCCATAGACCGCACCGGTGATTCCGGCAGCGACAAGCGCCAACACCAGCGCTTGGGTAAAGACGCTCCCCTCAGGGATAGCTGCCAACGCAATTGCCATGATTTCAGCCGAGAGAATGAAGTCGGTCTTGATGGCGCTCGCGACCTTCTCATCCTCAAGCGTCTGCGGGTTCAAAGCCACGGTACCAAGCTTAGCCTCATGCGAGTGCGCATGACGCGGAACAACGATCTCGTAGACTTTTTCTGCGCCCTCGTAACAGAGATAAGCGCCGCCAAACATCAGGAGCGGCGTGATGGCCCATGGGAGGAAGTAGCTCAGCGCCAAGGCGCCAGGCAGCAGGATCAGAATTTTATTACGAAGTGATCCCGCCGCGATTTGACCCACGATCGGAAGCTCACGCCGTGCGGAGAAGCCGATCACGTAGCGCGGCGTGACTGCCGCATCGTCGATTACAACACCTGCCGCCTTCGCCCCCGCCTTGGCGGCCTGGCTGGCTACATCGTCAAGGGAAGCTGCCGCTACCCTCGCGATCGCTGCGATATCGTCCAGAAGAGCGATCAGTCCAATGCTCATGCGTCTGCATTCTTCCGCCGGCGAATGAGTTGCCCGTGATATCACGCACGCTGAACTCGATCCCAGGTCGGAACTTTGACGGGCCGGGGCCTGCTTCGATGCAGCCCGATATCGTCGGACCCGATCTGCTGGTGAAGATCGCAAGTTGTCCGCTCCACAATGCCCTCGGTGAGGAACGCTGCCGAGTTCGAGAGGCAACTAAAATGTGGGCTTTCGCCCTTATTCCGGCCCTTTGGTCACATTTTAGGGCGGCTCGGACGTAACAGTTGAACAGTCACGACGAGTCAGATTCTCTGACCTCCAGAGCTCATTTGGGGCGGACGATGCCAAGGCAGCTACGAAACAATACCGCGCTCGCACTCCAGTTGGCGTTGCGAACTAAGGATGAGGCGGCCCGCGAGCGCCTGATTGCCCTCGCCGCGAAGTGTCTCGCAGAAGCGGATGAGAAAGAGCGAGCTAACGAGCTTCTTGAGGCTCAAGCAACTGCCGGTCCGAAGGCGGCCATTGGCGATCAGAAGTAGTCTCGGTCGGGTCCGCGGCGCCCGCTCCGCCTTCTCACGCACCTGAAGCTCGTTGGCTTTTGCGGTGCATTCACTGCTGAGGCGTGAGCAAGCGACGGCCGGGCAATGCAAGCGTCAGCGGGATTGCCAGTGCGCAGAGCAGTGCCATGACAAGAAAGGCCGCCGCGCCGTATTCGCCATAGAGGATTCCGGACAGGTAGGTCAGGGCGGCCGATGCGATCGCGGCGCCGAAGGCGTAAATGGCCTGCGCTGTCGCCGCGAGTCGCGCGGGCATCGTCGCACCGATCATGTGCATGCAGGCAAGGTGGAGAAGCGCAAAAGTCAAACCATGGAAAGGCTGAACCATGGCAATCGCAGCGACGTTCGTGGTCTGCGACATGACCACCCACCGCGCGAGCCCTGCGATCGCCGCAAGCATTGCGGCGCCTTTTGGTCCGACCCAGTTCAAGACCAGCGGCCCAAGCAAAAAGAAAACCAGCACCTCAGCTGCGACCGCTTCGGACCACAAGATGCTCACCGTGACCGGGCTGATGCCCGCGGAATTCCAGCGTATGACCGCGAACGCGTCGTGCATCGCGTGGCTGCCGAGAACTAGCGCGGAGACGGCGAAGACGTAGCGGAAGATGCGAATTCCAAAGACTTCGCGGAAGCCGCCCGCCATGGATATCGTTTCAAGAGGTTTTTCCGTGCGCTCCAGCGAAATGCCGGGGACGAGTGCCGCTCCGACAATTGCGCCGGTAAGCAGTACCGCATGCAACCAAACAAGAACGGAAGGGTCCAACGAACTGTACGCGAGTGTTTGCCCCGCCATCAGCGTGCCCAAGACGAACGCGCCCGATCCGGTGCCACGCACCCACCCATACTCGAACGTCCTTGCTCCCGGTCGCGTCGAAGCATGCACCGCTAGCGCATCCGAGATCGTGGTGATCGGGGTCAGCGCCGCCGCTTGCCATAGCGAGACAGCGATCAATGCGAGAAACCCGTACGCCGGAAGAAGAGCGAGAGCGGCAGCAACTGACAGCGCAACGCAAACGGCAAGAACGGCCCGCAAGGCGCCGAGCATATCGGCGATCCGCCCTGCCAACGGACCCGCGAGCAGGCGTACCAGCGTCCCCGCCGCCAACAGAAGGCCCAGCTGCTCCGGCGACAGTCCCCGCGACTCGAAAAAAAGCGGCCAGAAGGGAGAGGCCACGCCGAACGCGGCGTACATCGCTCCATACAGAAGAACGAACGCCGCGAAGGTTCGAAAGCGGACACCATGCATCATGAAAGTATCGTCACGCGTGTTTCTTCGTACAAGCCGGAGATGCCCTCGCGTGCGGCGAGCGACGCGGCAACGGTCAGACGACTAGGGAACCAATCCGGCGACCGGAGTCTTTTTATTTTGGTGTGAGCGGAGCACTTGATGCGGATCGCGCAAATCTCGCCGCTTGTTGAATCGGTTCCGCCGCGTGGATACGGCGGAACCGAACGGATCGTCTCCTATCTTACAGAGGCGCTGATCGAGCACGGCCACGAGGTCACGCTGTTCGCCAGCGGCGATTCAGTCACGATCGGCGAGCTCGTGCCTTGCGCCAAACGTGCCTTGCGCCTCGATCAAGATGTCGCTGACCCCCTCGCCCACATGATCCTCATGCTCGAGAAAGTGCGGGCGCGAGCGAGCGCGTTTGACATTCTGCACTTCCATACGGACTACTACCACTTTCCAATGTTCCGAAGGTACGCGAACAAGGCGCTGACCACGCTGCACGGGCGGCAGGACCTGCCCGACTTGCCGGCCATCTATTCGGAATTTAGCGAAATGCCGCTGGTGTCGATCTCCAAGGCACAGCGAGCACCAGTTGCACATGCAAATTTTCTGTCCACCGTCCACCACGGCTTGCCGCGCAACCTTTATCAGGCGGAGACACGCCGGCCGGGAAGCTACCTTGCCTTTCTCGGCCGGATTTCTCCTGAGAAACGGTGCGACCGTGCAATCGAAATCGCGCGAGCCGCGGGCATGCCGCTCCGGATTGCGGCGAAGGTCGACAAGGTCGACCGGGCCTACTTCCACGAGGTCATAGAGCCGCTGATCGATCAACCCGGTGTGGAATACATCGGTGAGATCGAGCAGGACGCTAAGAATGAGTTCCTCGCGAATGCGGCCGCCCTACTGTTCCCTATTGACTGGCCGGAGCCTTTTGGCCTCGCGATGATCGAATCAATGGCCTGTGGAACGCCGGTCCTCGCGTTCAAGTGCGGATCGGTTCCGGAAGTCATCGAAGAAGGCGTCACCGGCTATACGGTTTCGACTGTTGGCGGGGCGCTTGCGAAACTCGACGCGATTTTGGCCCTCCACCGCGGTAAGGTACGCCAGCGATTTGAGCAACGATTCTCGGCCGATCGGATGGCCCAAGGCTACGTGAGCCTGTATCACTCGTTGCTGGACCGCGTTGACGAGCGTCGACCGAAAGATTTGGCTCGCGCGTCCAAGCAAAGCCTTCGAGCGTCGAGCGACGATGCCCAGGTTGCGGATTCCAAGGGCGTAGCGGCGGCGTGACCCGGACGCAACGCAGGCGCGGTTAAGCGAATTCACCTGATTCGCGTGGACAACGTCATGCCGGCTAAATCACGCGCGACGATTCAACTGGAAGGCGCTTTCGCCGAAGTGTCGGAAGCAAATTTCTACATTCCGGCCACCGGTCCAGCGAGCCGGCCGCGGCGAACGTTGAAGCACGACGATACATTCGTCGTGGTTGACAGCCATGGCGACATCGGCGTGTCCGCGGGCGGCCCCGACGGGCTGTTTCACGCTGATACGCGCCATCTTTCGCGCTTCGAATTTCGCATGAACGGTCTCGCTCCGCTGCTGCTCGGGTCGAACCTGCGCGACGACAATACCGCGCTGACGGTCGATCTCACCAATCCGGATCTGTTCGTCGGCGAACGCCTGTTGCTCGGAAAGGATACCGTGCACGTCCTACGCACCCTGTTCGTCTGGCGCGGGACGCTTTACCAGCGGTTCGCGCTCCGCAACTTCGGCAACGGCCGCGTTTCACTTCGTCTCTCGTTCGGCTTCGACAGCGATTTTGCCGACGTGTTCGAAGTGCGTGGCATGCGCCGGGAAAAGCGCGGACGTCTGGGCCGCGCGTCGCTGCCCGACCAGGTCATGCTCACCTACCAGGGCGTCGATGACATAGCCCGCGATTTAAGACTGGTTTTCTCGCCGACTCCAACGACCCTGGAGAGAGCGTCCGCCGAATACCTCGTCGAACTTCAGCCGCAGGAAAGCCGGCGCATCTTCGTAACCAGCGAATGCAACGAGCAAAGCAACACAAGCTCCTACACTTTCTTGCGCGGGCTGCGAGATGCAAGGCGCGAGAGACGCGCACTCACGAGCGATGCGGCAAGCGTAGAGACATCCAACGAAATTCTGAACGAGGTGCTTTGCCGGGCGGCCGCCGATATTCGAATTCTCACGACCAATACGGCTACGGGGCCATATCCTTACGCAGGGATCCCCTGGTATTCGACGACGTTCGGCCGAGACGGCTTGATTACCGCCCTGCAGATGCTTTGGCTCGATCCAAGCATCGCCCTCGGAGTCCTGCGCCGGGTTGCCGCTTACCAGGCCACGGCCGACAACCCAGCCGCGGACGCGCAGGAAGGAAAGATCCTGCACGAAATGCGTTCGGGTGAAATGGCGCGGCTCGGTGAGATTCCCTTCGGACTCTACTATGGAAGTGTCGACGCGACTCCGCTGTTCGTACTGCTTGCGGGCCAGTACGTCGATCGTACCGATGATGAGCAGACACTGCGAGAGCTCTGGCCGTCGATCGAGGCCGGTCTACGATGGATTGATCGCGGTGGCGATCCGGATCGCGACGGGTTCGTCGAGTATGAAAGGGCGAGCGAGCAAGGCTTGCTCAACCAAGGCTGGAAAGATTCACAAGACGCGGTGCATCACGCCGATGGCGGTCTCGCGACTGGTCCCATCGCGCTCGCCGAAGTGCAAGGCTACGTCTACGCGGCGAAGCGCGCGGCAGCGCGCTGCTGTCGGCGATTGGGAAAGCTTGAGCAGGCAAGCAGGCTCGAAGCCGAGGCAGAATTGCTTGCGGCCCGATTTGACGACGCATTCTGGAGTCCGGAGCTCGAGACTTACGTGCTTGCTCTCGACGGCGCCAAGCGGCAATGCCGAGTGCGTACCTCGAATGCCGGGCAAGTGCTTTTCACGGGGATTGCGCCGCTGCATCGCGCCAAGAAATTGGCCGAAGAACTATTGCAGCCGCACTTCTTCTCCGGGTGGGGCATTCGCACGGTTGCCAACGGCGAGGTCCGTTACAACCCGATGTCCTATCACAACGGCTCCGTCTGGCCCCATGACAACGCGCTCATCGCGCTGGGGTTTGCGCGCTACGGCTTCAAGAAGCCCGTGGCGCGCCTTTTCTCGGGGCTGTTCGATGCCGCGGCATACATGGAATTTCGCCGTCTGCCGGAGTTGTTTTGCGGATTCCGGCGCTCACCGGAGCGCGGCCCGACACTCTATCCCGTAGCCTGCGCGCCTCAGGCGTGGGCAAGCGCCAGCATCTTCACCTTTCTCGAAGCTTCGTTAGGTCTGGAGTTCGATCCGGCCAAACGCGAAATTCGTCTGCGCCGTCCTCACC
Organism: uncultured Alphaproteobacteria bacterium; assembly: GCA_963711595.1. Taxonomy (GTDB): domain Bacteria; phylum Pseudomonadota; class Alphaproteobacteria; order Rhizobiales; family Xanthobacteraceae; genus JAUSIF01. The sequence continues at coordinate 308,317 of CAVQER010000010.1, read as the reverse complement.
TCCCGACCTTTCTGAACGAAATCGTCCTTCGCAACCTGCACCTCGGTCGTGCCCGTGTAGACCTTCGGATCCACCGGGATGGTGCAACCGCATCGGTGGAAGTCCTGAAAGGTCGCGACGAGACGCAGGTCTCCGTCCTGTCCACCTGTGCTGCTGAGTCCGACTAGCGAAGTAAGGCCCGATCGGGCCGGATTGACTGTGGCGTTCTCGCCGAAGCTACCTGGCGTCAAATGGCGGTTCAAGGGACCGTCCCTCCTTGAGCGCCGCGTGAATGGATAGAGCATTCGAGACGAATTCACACCGAAACAGCGTCGTCGCAACTCTGTAGCAACATGAAACGGTAGAGCTTCCCTAAAGAAAGGAGTTTGCTTCTCCGGCCGAAGTGTCGAGAAGGAATCACTGTCCCGCGCGGATTCCCCCGAGTCCCTAGAAACGCTCACAAGAATGCAAAAGGCGCAGCGGGAATTGGAAGACGCACGCGAGGATTTGCTGAAGAGCATCAATTCTTAGCGCGAAGCATCCCAAATAAAAGCAGCCCCGGTGTACATCCGACCGGGGCTGCCTGAGGCGACGATCTAGGGGGCTGAGGAAGCGAGATCTGTCGCTGTGTTAACCCAACAAAGGGGCCCGCCGAAGGTTCCGGTATTAATGCTACGACTCGTTTTGCGCTGAGCCGCCCGGCTCAACGTTTTTCTTTTCCATCTGTCTCTGCCAACTGTCGGCGAGCTCATCCCACGCACGAGACATCTCGAGCAATGCGTCCCGATGGTCGTGAAGTCCCATCTCCTTCGCCAGACGCCGGCACTCTTCCGCCTTTTCGCGGAACCTAGCTACCTCGTCCATAAACCGAAACGCATCACCCTAAGTGCGGTTGCGGACTCAGAGGCTAGGAACTTGATCCCTCACAGACTCTTGAGGGTGGGATGGAACGCGAAATGCTGGAACAACACCTCGCCGAAACTGAGCAGCGCCTCGCTGAGATCGAGGAACGCATCCTTCAGCAGTCTCGGATCATCGCCGAGTTGAAACGAACCGGGCACCCCACGGCTGTGGCCAGATCAGTCTTAGAGACGCTCCTGCAAAAACGGGCGCAGCACGAAGGCACTCGCGACCGTTTGCGCAAGGAACTCGGCAATGAGTGAGCCTGTGTTAGCAGCCCATAGTTTAAAGCAGCAGCCACCATCCGAATGGAATGATGAAGCTCCAGAGTATGGCGCTAACGCCGATCGCATAAACGTTCATGACGCCACCCGCGGCTACAGCTTACGGTCGATCGCTGTGATGCCGAGGCAGTTTCCGGCGGATTGACGGGGGAAGCGGGGAGAACCTCAGCCGATCATGTGTCTCAAGTGGTCACTTCGGAATGAAGACGACCGCGGCAAGCGCCACGACGACTCCGGCCAGCAGCCAGCTAAGTACCAGAACGGCGTTGATCGTCGCCTCGATGTTGGTGCGGCGAGGGGTCTTGAGTTCCCGCTGAAGAGCGAGCGGACATTGATCGCGTCGGAGCATGCGCGGCCAACGATTTCAGACGCGTCGGGTTCCGGCAACGACCGGCGGGCAAGCGATCGGATCACGCTTTTTTGGCTTCACTGAGAAGCGCGGCGTAGAGGTCGCGTTGCTTCTCGTATGAGCGTTGCGCCCGGCGAAGAATCTCCAATGTGTCCTTTGCAAAGGACGTGTCCGCGCCCGCGCGATCGAGTCTCTCGATCAGTCCTTCTTGTGTCGCAATAAGTCCACGGCACCGAGCGACATTTTGCTCTGCCTTTCGCAGATTTCGTTCAAGGGTCGCGAGATCCATAGCCGCGGGCCATGAGAAGACCCCGCTCGGGTTGGGCTACCGGAGCGGGGTCTGACTTTGGACCAGGCAGCTAACAGCGGGGGCTGGGGGAGATAGCTACCCAGTGCAAGGTCCAATGCAAATTGCTCCGATTGGTTCCCGGCTGGGCTCGACGGAACGCACTTCTGTATTGGGAATTTATGTATGTCGGGCCGGGTTACCCGCTTCCCCAATTGGCGGCCTGACACAGTTTCTTTTCGTGACGGAGGCGTCGCGATTGATCGCGCGTGCCAAGACTTAACGTCACCTTCACCCGGCAGGGAACATTTCCCATCGATCCCACTTTGCCTGCCAGCCAAAACAATGGAGGACTACATGGCTGACAATAGCGGCTCGAACGCAATGCTCGGTTTGATTATCGGTGGCATATTGGTTTTCGTCGTGCTGGTTTTCGCGTTCGGTTGGTACCCCGGTGGCACGCGCACCGCAGACGTAAACATTAACGCACCAAAAATCGAGGTGCCTAGCGCCCCGAAAGTCCCAAGTAAGTAGTCCGGACAAAATAAGCGGCCCCGGCTTCCAGCAAGCCGAGGCCGCTGCTATGCGACGGTCTCCGGAGGACGGAGGACCCGGTGATGGGTCCCAGCGATATTCGCGAACGAAGAACCGGGGAAAAAGTTTCCAGCTTCGTCGCGCAGAATCCTTTTTCCGGCGATCCTCAGTTCGTCGCTACGGCGGCGGCCAGGTCTCACTTCGGCGAGCGTTCCCGGAACCAATTCGACGCGTGGAACTTTAGTGAAGTCTGCGGGGGTTTTAGGAGAACGCCATGAAGATCCGCTTTGCTCTTGCGGCAATCGCCGTACTGCTTGCGACCCCTGCCTTGGCCCAAGAGTTCTATGTGGTGCAAGATACAGCCACGAAGAAATGCACCGTGGTTTCGCAGAGGCCGACCACAACTACGACGGTCGTGGTGGGTGACGGCAAGGTGTTCAAGAGCCAGACCGAGGCCGAGGGCGCCCTGAAAACAATTACTGTGTGCAAGTAAGAGAAATCGTCGCGTACTTTGGCCCCGGCTAATCGCCGGGGCTTTTTTCATGTGCCCTTAGTTCGTCGATCGCTAGGACGATTGGTCTAGCCGCTCCGATTTTGCGCCGGCGGGCATGGGGCGACCGCTACCAATAGATCGGGGCCTACCAAATCACCTCAGCGGTCGATAGGGTTTTCTTTCGATACTGCCCGCGCCGGCCGCGGGAAACTTTCCGCCGGAGAGCGACGACATCTTTTGGATGCTACTGGCGCTGGCGCTTCCCGCCCATCTTAATTGTCGCGGGGCCCAAGCCAATCACTTCGTCCTATGTCGATCGCGCGTTTTGCGCCGCAAAAAGATTAGTCCCATCGGCGAGTGCCCCTTGACGGAAATCGACTCGTTTCTAAATCGGTCAGTCGCCGGGGCCATCAGGCTCGGCAATGCAGCGCCGGAGCGTAGTCCGACGCAGCAGTTCCCATGTTGCTCAAAAGGAGGATGTGGAAATGAACTACGATCTTACGCCCTTGTGGCGATCGACCATCGGCTTCGACCAGCTGTTCGATATGCTCGAGCAGCCAACTCGTTGGACCGACGAGAACAATTACCCGCCGTACAATATCGAGCGGACCGGCGAAAACAGCTACCGGATCTCGCTAGCCCTGGCCGGGTTCCAGCCGAACGGAATCACCGTGACGGCAGAGCAGAACACGCTAACGGTCGAGGGACGGAAAACCGAGAAAGAAGATAAAAATTTCCTCTACCAGGGGATTTCCGGTCGCTCGTTCCGGCGCGTGTTCAACCTAGCCGAATATGTCGAGGTGAAGGGCGCTTCGTTTGATGCGGGTCTCCTGCAAGTGGATCTCGTCCGCGAGCTCCCAGAGAAAATGAAACCGCGTCAGATCGATATCAGGAGCGGCGCTACGAAAGATCGACCGCAAATTATCGATCATAAGGCGGCTTGATCGGTCGAGGAGGTCGAGCGGCCAGGGGGCGAGATCACAGGTCGCTGGGAGATGCGATCCGTGGCGTTTCCTCCATCCCCCGCTGCTGCGGATCGCCAGGCCCCGTCCCCTCGACCCCGTTGGGGACGGGGCCGCTCTATAAGTAGGTTTTTGGAAGCACCTCTTGACAGAGAAAAAAACGTTTCCCAAATCGACGAACCGTCAGGGGTGATGAGCCTTTGCCGTCGCCCCGTAGGGAAGGAGCGACCAGGAGAAAGGACATGACGGACAGATCAGCCTTGGCTCTCGATCTCGACGAACTTCTGCATCCCGCGCAAGCTTTCGACCACCCCTCTGAGGTGGTCAATGATCCCGATCTGACGTGGAACGAGAAACGCGCGATCCTCGCTTCTTGGGCTTCGGACGCCTGCGCTGTTGAGGCTGCACCGGAGTTGTATGAAGCTGGCGCGGGCCGATATGTGCGCTTCGGTGACATCATCGATGCTCTACGCACGCTCGACCGGCAACGCCCGGTACTTGACGATATATCTCACCGCCAACTCGAGAGACGTCGCAGACGCGATCAATTTGGTGGTGGCCAAGGCTCGGCCCACCTTTGAACGAATACGCCATGAGGATTGATCGGTACATCACGGCGCGGGAAGGCAATGTGCTGCGGGTGGATTTTCGGCGCGAGCCCGATCCACCTGCACCGAAATTCCCCGGGGCCGGTGCTCTGCGCTCTGCTAAATCGAACGATGGTATTGCCACGGGCAAGGCGGCCTAACGCCTCGCCCTCTTTGAAAAGCAGCAGCCGTCCCGCTCCGTTCCTTCGGAAGGAAATTTCAGCCGACAATCTCGATCGGCTTCTCTGGTTTTTTCCCAGCGCCTTAGATCGCCGGGACCCAGGCGGCCCGTTTCAGCGTACGGCGGGTCAGCCTTGCGCCGTCCAAGAAGGGGGCGCTTGTCATCCCCCCGTTCACGCAACTGACGTGGCCGGGGCTTCTCTTTTCGTTCAGGCGATCGTCTGCAGGAACTTGTGAAGCGAGACGAACACTGCCTCGAAGAAACGCTCGACGGGTTCAGGAGGGCACCATGCGACTTCTTCAAGCTATCACCGCATTTGCGGCGTTGACGGTGAGTGATGCTGATGCGCAGACGACGGTGCACAGCAACATCTTGAGCCGCTGGACTAGCCACGACACCCAGTTGCGGAGCGCGACTGGCTGTCTTTAAATTCACGTCATGCGCTACAGCTCGCCGCCGATCTCGGCTTTTCCATTCGATCCGGTTCGCCTGGTCTGCGACCAATGCGGCCGGCGCGGGCAGTATCGGAAGGAGACGCTGATCGAGCGATACGGGGATCTGGCCGGCCCTGACTTGCTCGTGGCCATCGCGAATTGCCCGAAGCACAGAGAGATGGGCGAGCGTTGCGGCATAGTGTACGAGGATCTAATGCCTCGATTTGCCAACGTTTAGGGAAGATTCGGTTTATATGGCCGAGTGGCGTCGTACGACTTTTCGTTCTTAGCTTTCTCCGCCCGTTCGCGCTCGATGTTCGAGGGCCAAATCCAATCGAGAACGAACATCATCGCCCACAAGCCGAGCATCACGGCGACGAACTCGCCGACGTACCAATATGTATATGCGGGATCAGGCATGGCGCGCCCCCATACCGCCGCGAGGTTCGCGACCGCACGCGCAATTTTGTCATGCCTGCAAATACCTGCTCGCATGCCTGCGCAACGCCGCACAGATGCTGGATCTGCGGACATTCAAACTCGGACTTTAGCGTTAGAATGAACCATGAAGCGGCGCACCATACGCCTCCAAGTCGAAGTCGAGCGGGCTTTGCTCGAAGCAATCGAAGAGTTCAAATTCCGGGAACGGATACCCACCAGGGCGGCCGCGATTAGAGAATTGATCCTGCGTGCAGCAAGGGCGGACGCGCTGACTAAGGCCGACGGCGGGCCAGCTAAACCTCGCGGCGCCTGATCGTAATACTGGTACGGATTCGTACTGAATTTTTCGCGACTTGCCCTCTCAACTAAAAAGGCGCGTAGATGCTTCGGCTGGGCACAGGGACCGGGTGAGGCCAGTGACGCCGCACTATTATCGAACGCTGGCAGCCGTCTGGACGCGCTTGGCACAACTGGAATCCCATAATTCTCAGGAAAAGCGCCGACTGCAAGCGTGCGCGGCTGGATGCCTGGAGCGTGCAGATAAGATTGATGTAAAGTCGCCCGGCGCTAAGAATTGATGCTCTTCAAAAGCTCATCGCGGTTAGTTTCGAGATCCCGCTGCGCCTGTCGCAACTTTTCAAGTGCTTCGAGGGCTTGGCAATGATCTTCCCCCGACAACGCCTGCTTCTCGATAACCACGCGCTGCTTCTCAATGGCGAGCGTCGCGCTTTCGATCTCGATCTCGATCAGCGTGAGATACTGCTTCAGGTCTTCGCGTTCCACGGCCACTCCCCCGGATGGGCCTAGGGCAATATCGAACGCCTGACGCTCGCAGACAGCAAGTCCCCATCTAACAGAAGGCTTCTTTTGCCCTAAGGCGCAGAAACCGTTCGCGAAAACGGCAACCAGAAACAAATTGGACGAGGTCCAGCTTCAGCTGAAGTGGCTCGCGTCGGCAATCGTCCAACAGCGGGAGCGCGTCGGAAGTCTAACAGCAGCCGATGTGGAACGGCCAGAAGCAGAAGCCACCCTGGTATCGTTGGTAGAAGCTCGGCAGGGGTTGGCGGAGCAGTACCGGCAGCTGTTGAAAGAAGTCGGTTAGCGGCGCGCGATATCGTCGGGCCTGATCTATAGTTGATCTCCGTGCGACATTCGAGGCTGGCGGAATCGAATTCGCTAACGGCCGGGTGCGCACGCGGGGAACGTTAGCTCTGATTCGGCGTGTGTTCTTGGCGGAACCGAATCTCCCCACCCGAATTAAGCGGATTGCCCGGCGCGTCTTGGCTTTGCCCCAACAGCCTCCCCGCTGTGCCAGATGTCGGGCGCAGGACCAACCCCGCCCCGTTTCACCCTCGGGGCGGGGCTATCTTGTGCGGGTTTCAACCATGAAGAAGGCCGAAGATTACAAAAGGCATGCCCAAGAATGCCGCGCGCTTGCGAGCAGCGCGGCCCTGCCCGAGCATCGCGATCAACTTCTCCGAATGGCTGACACTTGGGACATGCTGGCGGAGCAGCGGGAAGCTGAGCTTGCGCGGCAAGCGCGGATAGCGGCGCTGGCCACGGACGGGAACGGCAACGGGCAAAAATAAGTCCGTGCCGCACTCCGCGCCGTGCCGATTGCCCCCGGGCACAAAGCGCTCGGAGAGAAACGCTGCGGCATTGTGTACGACGATCATTCGCGGAACGTTTCGGTGACGGTCGGGCTTATTTTTGCGAGCCGTGGCAATCCCCGTTGACCCGGCTTGTTGCCAAGCGCCGGTCCCGCTCCCCGCCGGAACAGCGGGGCCGGCTGAGAAAAAGATGCATCCAATATTGCTCGAAGCGTGCAGGCGTAACGCCGACGATCCAGTGTATCAGTGGTTTCAACAATGCCCCAGCTGGGAGAAGACCCGCGAGGAGGCAAAGCGAATGCTGGGGCCCGGATGGATCGGAGAATGAGCAATGTCTCGGCGATGTAACGGGCCTGGTCGCTGGATGTGTAATCGCCTGCACGTCACTTTAGGAGTTTAAACTAGAGCGAAATAGAACCCGCTATTGGCGATAGGGACTCCACGGACGTGGAAGGAAAGCGGGCGATTGCGCGAAGGACGGTTTGTGCGTGCCATTTACCACCGGACGGGGTCGGCACTCCGCGGGCTGTTAACTTGCCGGGCCGAAAGGCCTGCGCCAATCAACGGGCTCACGATCGGAGCGAGTTCGGCCGCGCGTGCTATCGCTGCTTTTCGGTAAGCAGGAGCCAAGCGTTCAGCGCCGTTGCGTCCCAGCCTAGTGCCTCGCGCCTTCGCAGCATGCAAAGCCGCCTTTGTTCGTTCCCCGATCATCTCGCGCTCGTGCTGTGCCACGGCCGCAAGGATATGAATGGTCAGTTTGTTAGCGTGCGGATTGTCCACTGCAATGAACTCCACGCCCGAATCCATGAGCGTGGCGATGTCCTGGGGCGCATTCCGAAGCGTTCGACCATAATACTCACGAACAGCCGGAATCGGCCCTGGACACGCAACGGTTTCGAGACCGCATTCAATCGAGCGAAGCGACGCGCCGGCATCACCACGGTGCGCTTCCATGATCTACGCGGCACCGCGGCTACGAGATTCTACCTAGCTGATCTCAAGTTGCGCGATATCGCTGAGATCATGGCGTGGGAGGAGGAATACGTGAGCAAGATCATCCGTCGCTACGTGGGCCGCTCGGCCGCGACGAAGGAACTGATTGCCAAACTCAACCGACACGGCAGAGAACGATGATTGAACAGAACCTGCAAAACTGCGAGCTGCTAAGTAGTGGAGCGGGCGATGGGAATCGAACCCACGACATACAGCTTGGGAAGCTGTCGTTCTACCACTGAACTACACCCGCGAAGCCCCGAACTTGGCTCTTTCAATTTGGCTGTCCGGTGGCCCGCGTCAAGCGATTTGACGCTCGCCGCCGCCGCACGTCACCAGCGATAATAGCGCGGATAAGGTTGCGGCTCGTAGTAGTAGCCGGGCGGCGGCGCGTAGGGCGATGGTGTTCGGCGCGCGTAGTAAGGCTCCCCGTACGGCTGCGTGTAGTACGGCCAAGGCGCTTCACCGTAACGTGGCCGCGCCGGCTCGACGTATCGGGGCGGCGCGCCGTACCCGCGCTGCGGGGTGACATTGCCGTCCTCTTCGGTTGCAGCGGACTGCGGGGTGCGCCGGGCAAGCGCTACACGCAGGTCCCCGGTGACCTCGACGGTCGTGTTGAGCACGCCCTGCTCTTCAACAAGGGCAAACAGCTTTTCGGCGTTCTCAGGAGCAAGCCGCACGCAGCCAGCAGAGGCCGGCGAGCCGATTTTCGCCGTCTCGAAGCTACCGTGAATTGCGTGGCCGGTTTGCGTGAAGAAAATGGAATGCGGCATTGGTGCATCATCCCATTCCTTTGAGTAGTGGTCTTTCTCCATGCGGAACGCGCGGTACGTCCCGCTTGGTGTGTCGCGACCCGCCCTGCCGGTGGAAACCGCCCAATCATAGCGCGGCTCGCCGTCGACCGAGACGCTCAAGCGCTGCGCGGACTTGTTGATGGTGACGAGGACTTTGGCTTCCGCTGGTGCGACTGCACCCGCGACAAATGTGGCCATAACCACGGCGACCAGCACACGCATGCGAACTCCCGGCGCCAAACCCGGTCCCTAAACATCCATGCATGCGATTTGGTTGCCATTGCGGCGACAGGTATCGGTTGTTTCACGTATCCAGCGCAGTGAGAACCGGTGCCGTCCGGCGGGTAGCGCGGCAGGGTTCCGCGACACGGGGGGCTGCGCGTTGAACCTAGCGCCCCTGATAGGTCGGCGTGTGCACCGTCAATCCGTCGAGCTCCTCCGTCACCTTGATCTGGCAGGAGAGCCGCGAGTTCGGCCGGACGTCGAAGGCGAAATCCAGCTGGTTCTCTTCCTCAGCCGTGGCCGGCGGAATCTTGGAACGCCATTCCTCGTCGACATAGACGTGGCAGGTGGAGCACGTGCAGGAGCCGCCGCACTCTGCGACGATGCTGGTGACGCCGCCCCTGATCGCCGTTTCCATCACGGTCGCGCCAACTTCGGCGTCGATCGTATGAACAGTGTCGTCGTATTCAATGAAGGTGATCTTCGGCATCAGGCGACGCCAAGTTTCTTTTGCAAGCTCGTGGACGAAGTCGTGTACTGAAACACGAGCCGCTTGTCGGGATAAACGTAGCGATGCGCCCGCTGTGACATCAGCGCGACTTCGTGAAAGCCGGAGAGGATCAGCTTCAGCTTTCCCGGATACGTGTTGATGTCGCCGACAGCAAAGATGCCCGGCACGCTGGTCTCGAATTTTTCCGTGTCGACCGGCACGAGCTCGCTTTGCAGGTCGAGACCCCAGTTCGCGACCGGCCCGAGCTTCATGGTGAGCCCGAAGAACGGGAGCATCGTATCGCATTCGATCCTGGTCGTTGCCCCGGCATTGTCCTTGACGTGCGCGGCTGTGAGCTGGCCGCCCTCGCCTTCGAGCCTGGTCACCTGGCCGATGCTCAGTTCCATTCCGCCGCCGCTCACAAGCACGCGCATCTTGTTCACGCTGTCGGGCGCCGCGCGAAAATCGTCGCGCCGATGAATGAGCGTCAGGCGCTTCGCGAGCGGCTGAAGATTGAGCGTCCAGTCGAGTGCGCTGTCACCGCCGCCGACGATGAGCAGGCGCTTCCCGCGGAAGGCCTCCATCTGCCGCACGGAGTAGAAAACAGACTTGCCTTCGTACGGCTCGATGCCCTGGATCGGCGGACGCTTCGGCTGAAACGAACCGCCGCCCGCTGCAATCACGATCACCTTCGTCTCGAAGATCTTTCCGCCGTCGGTCGTCAAGCGAAACAGCGGCTCGCCGATCTTCTCGACGGATGTCACCATCTCGCCAAGGTGAAATGTCGGATGGAACGGCTTGATCTGCTCCATCAACGCGTCGGTGAGGCCCTGACCAGTGATGTAAGGGACGGCCGGGATGTCGTAGATCGGCTTTTCCGGATAGAGCTCGCCGCACTGGCCCCCGACCTTGTCGAGGATGTCGACGAGGTGCGCCTTGATGTCGAGAAGACCGAGTTCGAAGACGGCGAACAGGCCCACAGGGCCCGCGCCGACAATGAGCGCGTCGGTCTTGATCGTCTCACTCATCCGTCGCTCCCCCGCGGCCGGAGCCGCGGTCGCTTTCTATTTCGCTATCTCGCGACCAACCCACTGACACGCCAGCCGTAACGGTCACTCCATGCACTTTAATTCATAGGAGCGTTGTGTACCCTTAAGATCATTGCTATGAATATGCAAGATAATACACATCCCTGCCGAGCCGGCGCTGGCCCTCGCGCGAAGGTGACGCCATGAAAATCATCGATTTTCAGACCGACCCCTCCCGCTATCGTCACTGGCGCATCGAGGTCGAGGGCGAAGTCGCTAGCCTCGTCATGGACGTGGATGCGGGCGGCGGCCTCTCCGACCAATATGAGTTGAAGCTCAACTCCTATGACCTCGCAGTCGACATCGAGCTGAACGACGCGGTCCAGCGCCTTCGGTTCGAACATCCGGAAGTAAAAGTGGTCATCATCAAGTCGGGCAAGGACAATGTGTTCTGCGCCGGCGCGAATATCCGGATGCTCGGCAAGGCGACGCACGGACACAAGGTGAACTTCTGCAAATTCACGAATGAGACGCGGCTCGGCATCGAGGACGCGACGGAAAATTCCAAGCAGATTTACATGTGCGCGGTGAACGGCACGGCGGCCGGCGGAGGCTACGAGCTCGCGCTCGCGGCCGACCACATCATGCTGGTCGACGACCGCAAGACCGCCGTGTCGCTGCCCGAGACGCCGCTGCTCGCGGTGCTGCCAGGTACGGGCGGCCTCACCCGCCTTACCGACAAGCGCAAGGTGCGGCGTGACCGCGCCGACGTTTTCTGCTCGGTGGAAGAAGGCGTGCGCGGCACGAAAGCGGTCGAATGGCGGCTCGTCGATGAAGTCGTCCCGAACTCGAAATGGAAAGAGTCCGTCGCGGCGCGCGCAAAGGAACTTGCGAAGCGCTCGGATCGCCCGGCGGGCGCGAAGGGTATCAAGCTCACGCCGATCGATCGAAAGATCGAAGGCGATCGCGTCTCGTACAAGCACGTCGCCGTCGAGATCGATCGTGAGCGCGGGGTTGCGAACGTGACAGTGCGTGGACCGTCGGAGCCCGTACCGGCGTCGGTCGAGAAGGCGCATGCGCTCGGTGCAGCATTTTGGCCGCTCGCGATGGCGCGCGAGTTGGAGGATTCGATCCTGCATCTTCGCCTCAACGAACCCACGATCGGCGTGATTCTGTTCCGCACCGAAGGCGACGCGAAAGCTGCGCTCGCGCACGACGCGCTCGTGCTGAACGGCAGTGGCGACTGGCTGATGCGCGAGATCCACCACTACCTCAAGCGCGTCCTGAAGCGCGTCGACGTGACCGCAAAGACGACGATGGCGCTCGTTGAGCCGGGCTCCTGCTTTGCGGGAACGCTCGCAGAACTCGCGTTCGCGGCCGACCGGTCGATCATGTTCATCGGCACGCGCGAGGGCGACAATCGTCCGCCGGCCGCGATCGTGCTCGGACCCGCCAATTTCGGCGCGTATCCGATGGGAAACGGGATCACGCGATTGCAAACCAGGTTCCTCGGCGAGCCGGAAAACATCGGCCGAGCCGAGAAGAAAAGCGGCGATCCGATCGAGGGCGAGGAAGCCATCAAGCTCGGGCTCGTGACGCTTGCCTACGACGACATCGACTACGACGAGGAACTGCGCGTGATGCTCGAGGAGCGCACGAGCTTCTCGCCGGACGCCCTTACCGGCATGGAAGCCAACCTTCGCTTCGCGGGTCCTGAGACGATGGAGACGAAGATCTTCGGCCGACTCACCGCCTGGCAGAACTGGATCTTCCAGCGGCCGAACTCGGTCGGCGAGCAGGGAGCGCTGAAGCTTTATGGCAGCGGCATTCAGCCGAATTTCGACAGGGAAAGGGTGTGATCATGAACGTCATCAATGTCGACTATGACGGGCTGATTCCGAACAACGTCGATCTCGCCGGCGACAGCCGCGTGAAACGTGCCCTGGAGAAGTGGCACCCCGGCTACATCAACTGGTGGCAGGACATGGGGCCGGAGGGCTTCCAGCAGTCGCTCGTTTACCTGCGCACCGCCGTCAGCGTCGATCCGAAAGGCTGGGCAAAGTTCGATTACGTGCGCATGCCGGACTACAAATGGGGCATCCTGCTTGCACCGCAGGTGCCGGACCGGAAGGTCAATTTCGGCGCGCACAAGGGCGAGCCTGCCTGGCAGGAAGTGCCGGGCGAGTATCGCGCGATGCTGCGCCGCCTGATCGTGATCCAGGGCGACACGGAACCTGCGTCCGTCGAGCAACAGCGCTTTCTCGGCAAGACCGCGCCGTCGCTCTACGACATGCGCAACCTGTTCCAAGTGAACGTCGAGGAAGGCCGTCACCTCTGGGCGATGGTCTATCTGTTGCAGAAGTACTTCGGCACCGACGGACGCGACGAGGCTGAAGCGCTCCTGCAGCGCCGCTCGGGCGATGCGGACACGCCGCGCATGCTCGGCGCTTTCAACGAAGAGACGCCGGACTGGCTCTCCTTCTTCATGTTCACCTATTTCACCGATCGCGACGGAAAGATGCAGTTGGAAGCGCTCGCCCAATCGGGCTTCGATCCGCTTTCCCGCACCTGCCGCTTCATGCTGACCGAGGAGGCGCACCACATGTTCGTGGGCGAGACCGGCGTCGGCCGCGTCGTCGAGCGCACCTGCCAGGCGATGAAGGAAGCGAAGATCGATGATCCGAACGATGTCGCGGCCGTGCGAAAGCTCGGCGTGATCGACCTGCCGACGCTGCAGAAGAAGGCGAATCTGCACTTCTCGCTGACGCTCGACCTGTTCGGCAACGAGATTTCGACGAACGCGGCGAACGCGTTCCACGCGGGCCTCAAGGGGCGCTTCCGCGAAGAGCGGCTCGACGACGACCACAAGCTTGAAAGCGGCACCTATCCCGTGATGCGGCTGATCGGCGGCAAGATCCAGAACGAGAACGTCCCCGCGCTCTCCGGGCTCAACATGCGGCTGCGCGACGACTACGTCGCAGACGCCAATGTAGGCGTGGGCCGTTGGAATCGCGTGATCGAGACCTTCGGCATCCCGTTCGAGATCAAGTTGCCGCACGTCGCGTTCCACCGCCACATCGGCGAGTTCTCCGGGATCAAGGCGGATATCGACGGCAAGATGCTGAGCGATGCCGAATGGGAGAAGCGGAAGGACGACTTTCTGCCTTCCTCCTCGGACCGCAGCTACATCGAGGGGCTGATGAAGCCGGAAGCGACACCGGGCAAGTTTGCCGGGTGGATTGCGCCGCCGAAGACCGGCATCGACAATAAGCCGGGCAACTTCGAGTACGTGAAGATCGTCTAGGCGGCGCGGATGAGCGTTTTCCAAGTCATGGCCGGCCTTGTCCCGGCGATCCACGTCTTTATCCTTAGGAAGGAAGGCGTGGATGCCCGGCACGAGGCCGGGCATGACGAGCAATAAAGAACAGTCGGGGAGGAAACCATGGCCGCGACGGAATCACTCGAAGGCTATCTCAGCGGAAAATGGACGCGCGGGAGCGGCGTCGAAACCGAGCTCGTCAATCCGGTCACGGGCGAAGTGCTGGCGACAGTGAGCGCGAAGGGAATCGACCTTGGCGCGGCGCTCACCCACGCGCGCACTAAAGGTGGCGCAGCACTGCGCGCACTCTCGTTCGCCGAGCGAGCAAAGCTCCTCAACGGCATCGCGGACGCGTTGATCGCGAACCGCGCGCGCTACGAGGAGATCGCGATCGCTAATTCGGGAAACACGAAGATCGATGCGGCAATCGATATCGACGGCGGCATCGGCACGCTGAAGTTCTATTCCAAGCTTGGGAGCGCCCTCGGCGACGCGCGGCACGTCGTGGACGACAAGCCGGTGCGACTGTCGAAGGCTGAAAATTATCAAGCAATCCATATGCTTGCGCCACGTCGCGGCGTCGCGATCCACATCAACGCGTTCAACTTTCCGAGCTGGGGCCTTTGGGAGAAGGCAGCGGTCGCGCTGCTGGCAGGCGTTCCCGTGCTCGCCAAGCCCGCCTCTTCGACCGCCCTTCTTACCCATCAAATGGTGCGCGACGTAATCGCAGCGAACATTCTGCCGGAAGGCGCGCTCAGCCTGCTCTGCGGCAGCGCGGGCAACTTACTCGATCAAGCGGGTAGCGATGATGTGATTGCGTTCACCGGCTCGTCCGAGACGGGCAATTCCATCCGTAGTCATCCCAATGTGCTCGCGCGCGGCGTACTCGTGAACGTCGAGGCGGACAGCGTGAACGCGGCGCTGCTCGCGCCCGGGGTCGCCGCGGACAGCGCTGCATTCGCCGCATTCGTGAAGGAAGTCGCGCGCGAGATGACAGTCAAGGCCGGCCAAAAGTGCACGGCGATCCGTCGTGTGTTCGTGCCGGCCGATCGCGCCGACGCCGTGAGTGAGGCGATCAAGGCGCAGCTTGGCAAGACGACCGTCGGCGATCCGAAGCGCGAGGACGTGCGCATGGGCCCCGTGGTCACGAAGGCGCAGCAAGCAGCCGCGCTCAAGGGCATCGGCGGACTCGCGAAAGAAGCAAAGTTCGTCAGCGGCGGAGCCGATGCGCCGAAACTCGACGGCATTGACCCGTCGAAGTCTTCGTTCGTGTCACCGACGTTGCTCAAGATCGGCGACGCGAAGGATGCGCGCGCCGTCCACGAAATCGAGGTGTTCGGTCCGGTTTCGACCGTGATCCCGTATGGCAACGAAAACGAGCTGTTCGCGCTCGTGTCGCGCGGGGGCGGATCGCTGGTCGCGTCCGTGTTTGGGGACGATCTGGCGTTCCTGGCGAAGGCCGTGAACGAGATCGGACCGTTCCATGGCCGCGTGCTCGCCGTCGATCCGAGCATCGCGACCGCGCACACGGGACACGGCATCGTCATGCCGCAGTGCCACCACGGCGGACCCGGACGCGCCGGCAATGGTGAGGAGCTCGGGGGACTGAATGGACTCCGCCTCTATCACCAGCGTGTCGCGGTGCAGGGATCGACCGAGCTGCTCAACGAGCTGCAGGCAAAGGCGGTGTCGTTTCACCCGTAATCAGCTGTTTGGCGCGGATTCCTGATCGCGCAGCTTGAAGCGCTGGATCTTTCCGGTCGAGGTCTTCGGAAGATCGGCACGGAAGTCGATCCAACGCGGGTACTTCCATGGACCGGCACGTTCCTTCACGTGCAGGCGCAACGCCTCGAGCAGGCGGTCGTCGGGTGCCGCACCGTTGCGCAGCACCACGAACGCCTTTGGCTTAATCAACCCGTCACGATCCTCCTTGCCGATGACGGCGGCTTCCAGCACCGCTTCGTGTGAAATCAGTGCGGCCTCTACCTCGAACGGCGACACCCACATGCCGCTCACCTTGAACATGTCGTCGGTGCGGCCGCAGTAATAGAAGTATCCTTCCGCGTCGCGATAGAACTTGTCGCCCGTGTGCGTCCACTCGCCTACGAAGGTGCGGCGGCTCTTCGCGCGCTGATTCCAGTATCCGTCGCCGGCCGACGGACCCCGCACGACCAGTTCGCCGATCTGCCCATCGGGCAACTCGTTTCCGTCCTCGTCAACGACCTTCATGTCGTAGCCGGCAACCGGCCTGCCGGTTGAACCCGGACGAACGTCGTCGGGACGATTGCTGAGATAGGTCTGCAGCATCTCGGTCGAGCCGATGCCGTCGAGGATGTCGACGCCGACCTGTTCGCGCCAGCGTTCGGCGATCGGCGCGGGCAATGCTTCGCCGGCGGAGACACAGATCCGCAGCCGGTCCGAGCCCGCGCCGCGACGCAGATCGGGCTGCGCGAGGAGCGCCGCGTAAAGCGTCGGCACGCCGTAGAAGATCGTCGGGCGGTGCTCCCGCATCAACGCCAGCACCGTGTCGGGCGTGGCGCGGCCGGGCAGCAGCACGCTTGTGGCCCCGACCGACATCGGAAAGGTCATCGCGTTACCGAGGCCGTAAGCAAAATAGAGCTTGGCCGCGGAAAAGATGATGTCGTTCTCGGCGATGCCGAGCGTGCCCTGGCCCATGAACTTCGCGGTCGCCATGAGGCTTGTGTGAACGTGCCGCACGGCCTTCGGGTCCCCCGTTGAGCCCGAGGTGTAAAGCCAAAACGCGACCTCATCGGAGATCGTCGGCGCACAAAAAGCTTCCGGATCCTCGGCGGACAGAAGCGCCTCGAACTGATGCACGGCGCGATCCCCAAAGGCGGCCTTGTCGACCTTTCCTGCCCCGACCAACACAATTGTGCGAATGCGCGGCAGCCGATCGAGCACGGGAAGAATACTGGGAATGAGGGACGCGGAGACGACGAGCGCGGTCGCCCGGCTGTCCCCCAGCATGTAAGCGTATTGTTCGTGCGTAAGCAGCGTGTTGAGCGGCAGCACGATCACGCCCGTGCGGACGGCGCCCCAAAATACGACGGGAAAGTCCACCGTATCGTAGAGCAGCATCGCGATGCGCTGTTCGGAATGGATGCCGAGCCGGGCCAAGCCGCGCGCGAAACGGCAAGAACGGGTTTGCAGTTCGCCATAGGTCAACGTGCGTTCGCCATCCGCGAATGCGAGCTTGCTACCAAGGCCGCGGGCGACGTTCGCATCGATGAACTCGCTGGCCGCATTGTACGGCCGGCGGCGCGAAAACTCCTCAGTCAAGCCACCCCTCCCTCGGCCGGCGCAACAGCGAATCGAGGGTCTACGCCCTCGTTCAGTCCCCGAATAGACGCACGACGAGCCGGCGTGCGAGCACGCCGGCGACGCGGCGGCGATAGTGGCCGGGCGTGAATGTCGTCTTCATCGCCATCACCTGGTCGCGAACCAGATCGTCCAGGTTTTTCAGAACTTTTTCGTCGAGCGGCCCGCCGCACAGTTCGGTGGTGCCTTCCAGCAAGACCGGGCGCGGATTGGTGCCGGTGAAGGCGACCCGCAAATCGGCGAGCTTCTTGCCGTCGCGCCGCAGCGCCACGGCAACTCCTGCAACCGGATACTCGATGGACCGGCGGATGCGGATCTTATCGTAGGCCGAGCGAAGGCCCGGCGTGTTCTTCGCGCGCGTCGCGGTGACGAACTCACCGGGACGCAGGGAGAGAAAATATTTCCCGTCGCCCATGGTCTCGGTGACCGGAACGTCCTGGCGTGCAAAGCCGATATAGATGCTGTTAAGCGGCACGGTACGGTGGCCTTGCGGCCCTGCAAGATCGACTTCGGCGCCGAGCGCGAGCAGCGCCGGCGCGAGGTCGCCGCTGAAGGTCGCGAAGCATACGCCGCGGCTTTTCGGTGCGACGTGGCATATATCGCCCGTGGTCTTGAGACAGTGATCGTTGGCGGAGCGCCACCATTCGCTCTGGTTGTAGAAGATGCAGCGCGTGTCGAGACAGAGATTGCCACCGACCGTTCCCATGTTGCGCTGGGTCGGACCCGCGACGATCCCGGCCGCCTGCGCCACGACCGGGTAGTGTTTCAGCACGCCGGCGTGCCGGGCGACCTCGGTCAAGGTCGCCGAAGCACCGAGTTCGATGCCGCGCTCGTCGGCTTTGACCGCGCGCAGCTCTGCTACGTCATTCATGTCAATCAGCACCGGCGGGGCAACGATGCCGCGCCGGATGTTGACGACGAGATCGGTGCCACCGCCGAGAAGCTGGCTTTGCGGATGCGCGGCGCGCGCGGCGAGCACTTCGGTCACACTCTTCGGTCGCAGCAGCTGGACCTCGGGAAGCGCGTCCATCACGCGTCCTTGCCGCGAGACAGTGCGCGCCGCCGCTTCTCGATCGCCTCGAACACGCGGTCGGGCGTGACCGGCAAGTTGTTGAAGCGAATGCCGATCGCATCGGCGATGGCGTTCGTGAGCGCGGGCAGGAAGGCTGCGAGCGAGCCCTCGCCCGCCTCCTTGGCGCCGAACGGGCCGTGCGGATCGTTGCTCTCGACGATGCCGACCTCGATCGGTGGTGAGTCCTGGATCGTCGGCACCCGGTAGTCGAGCATATTCCCGGTGACGAGCAGCCCGTCGTGATAGGCGGTTTCCTCGCTCATGGCCTGGCCCATGCCCATCCAGACCGAGCCCTGCACCTGGCCTTCGACGGTGAGCCGATTGAGCGCCTTGCCGCAGTCGTGTGCGACCCAGACCTTATCCACGGTGACGACGCCGGTTTCCTCGTCGACCGTCACTTCCACGACCTGGGCCGAGTAGCTGTAAGCCATGGTCCCGCCGATCGCGGCGCCGCGATATTTCTTGCCACCGTGCGAGTCCGGGATCGTCGAGTAGTTGCCAGTGACGGTGATCGTGCCGGAATCCTTCAGCGCTTCAGTCACGACTTCATTGAAGCTGAGGCCCTTGTCCTGCGCGCCGGCGCGATAGAGCTCGCCCAAGCACTCGATCTCGTCCGGCTTCGCGTCGAGCTTGCGTGCCGCAGCCGCGACGAAAAGTCGTTTCAGGTTTTGCGCCGCGTCGATCGCTGCGTTACCGACCATGTAGGTGACACGCGAGGAGTAGGCGCCGTTGTCCTTCGGCACCACTTCGCTGTCGCCGGTGACGATGCGGATGCGCGAAAGGTCCAGTCCCAGCACCTCGGCCACGCTCTGCACGAGGACGGTCGAAGATCCCTGCCCAATTTCCGGTGCGCCGGTGAGCAACACGATCGAGCCGTCGAAATCGACCTTGAGCTTGACGGTCGCGTGCGGTTCGCCGGTCCAATTGACGGGCTTCGACGCGCCACTGATGTAGTGCGAGCAGGCCATGCCAAGGCCCTTGCCCTTCGCCATCTTGCCCTTGCGCTTCTTCCAGCCGCTCTGCTCCTCGGCCCAATCGATGCATTCCGGAAGGCCGTAGCTGTTCACCATCAGGTCGTTGTCGGTGAAGGTCGGCGCGTTCAGGAAATTTGCCCGACGCACGGCGAACGGATCGAGCCCGAGCTCGCTCGCCATGCTGTCGATGAGGCTCTCGAAGGCGAAACGGATGTTGACGGTGCCGTGGCCGCGAAACGCGCCGCAGGGCGGCGTGTTCGTGAGCACGCGCCGTCCGACATATTTCACGTTGTGAAGGTCGTAGATCGCGTAAAGCATGGACCCGGCATACAGGATGGTGACGACGCCGTAGCCGCTGTGCGCGCCGCCGCGCTGGTCGCACTCGCATTCGACGGCGGTGATGCGGCCATCCTTTTTCATCCCGATCTTCAAGCGAATGTCGGTCTCGGGACGCCCACGATGGGTGATGAAGGTGTCCTCGCGCGTGATCATCATGCGCACCGCGCCGCCGACCTTACGCGCGAGCAGAGCCGAAATCAGCTCGACATTCAGGCATTCGGTACGAGCACCGAAGCCGCCACCGACATGAGGCTTGATCACGCGGATCTTCGACATCTCCATATCGAGGATCTGCGATAGCATGAGGTGCACGTAGTAAGGAACCTGCGTGCTGGCGTAGACCGTCATCCGGTCCCGCACGGCGTCGTATTCGGCGAGCGCCGCATGCATCTCCATCTGGTTCTGGCAGACCTCGGCGCAGTTGTAGGTGTCCTCGCGCACCAGGTCGGCCTTGGAGAAGCCGTCCTCGACATTGCCGAGCTCGAACAGGACGTCGCGTTCTATGTTGCCGGACTTCTTTTCGTGCAATTGCGCGGCGTCGGCGGCCAATGCCGATTTCGCGGTGAAATGGCCGGCGAGCTCCCTCACCTTCATCTTGATGAGACGGATCGCCTTTGCGGCCGTCGCGTCGTCGATCGCGGCGACCGCCGCGACCGGTTCGCCCTTGTATCGCACCTTGTCGCGGGCGAGCGGGTGCTCGGAGCGCGCGATCGGCAGTACGCCGAACGTCCTGTCGCAGTCCTTCCCCGTAACGATTGCGAGCACGCCGGGCAGTTTTGCCGCTTCCGAGGTGTCGACTTCTAAAATCTCCGCATGGGCATAAGGGCTGCGGAAGATGCGACCGGCAAGTGTCTGCGGATGAATGAAGTCGGCCGTGTATTTCGCGCGACCCGAAACCTTCTCCGGGCCGTCGACCATCGGCACGTAGGCGCCGATCGTGTGGGTCGGGCGGATCTCGTTCATGGCAACGCGACCTTCCTCCGCTCATGCCTGCGTAAGCGGGCATCCAGCGTAACGATTTCTGGGTCCCCGCTTTCGCGGGGACGAACGGAAAGAAAGGCCTGCTGCATTTCGTTCATGGCGTGAGTCCCCCGGCACGCAACTCGACGGCATGGCGCACGGCCTCGATGATCTTCACGTAGCCCGTGCAACGGCAAATGTTGCTGCCCATGGCCTCGAGGATCTCCTCGTCGGTCGGATTGGGGTTGCGGCGGAGGAGTCCAGCCGAGGCCATGATGAAGCCCGGCGTGCAGTAACCGCACTGTGATCCAAGTTTTTCATGGAAGCCGCGCTGCACCGCAGACAGTTGCCCGTCCTTTGCAAGCGACTCGATCGTGTCAATGCGCTTGCCATGCATGCTCGACGCAAGCGTTAGACAGGACAACCTCGGTGCATCGTCCACGAGAACCGTGCACGCGCCGCACTCGCCGCCGTCGCAGCCGGTCTTCGTTCCGGTGAGGCCGACGATCTCGCGCAGATAATCGAGCAACAGCAAATTGTCGGGGACCGCGTCGACGCGCTTGCGGCCATTCACGACGATTTCAAGGGCTGTTGCCATGCGATCCTCCGATCAGGAACGCGTAAGAAGCAAAGCGGGGCAATTATAAGTCGATTCACTGCCGGACCATAGCAGCACCGCGCGAGCCCGCATCGCTCAGTCTCCCAAACCTGGGCTGGACGAAAAATGGTCGGCGAACTTGTTCGGCACGCGCTCCCACTCCTTGGCATGGCCGGGCGCGTCCCGCTTGACCGTGATGTTCGGCCAGATCGAGGCGTACTTCGTGTTCAGCTCGACCCACTTTTCCATGCCGGGTTCCGTATCGGGCTTGATCGCCTCGATCGGGCATTCCGGCTCGCACACGCCGCAGTCGATGCATTCATCCGGATGGATCACCAGCATGTTCTCGCCCTCGTAGAAGCAGTCCACGGGGCATACTTCGACGCAATCCATGTATTTGCAGCGAATGCAGTTTTCGTTCACGACATATGTCATTCAAGCTAGGACAACACAGGCCCGGAAATCTTCCATAGAACAAAATCAGGATTTCGCGGCTCCAGCCATGTGCCGTCATGCCCGCGCTTGTCGCGGGCATCCACGCCTTTCGGCTCTTAAGACGTGGATGGCCGGGACAAGCCCGGCCATGACAAAGATTGGACGCGGTCGAGCGGCTCTAGCGGCCAGCGAAGGCGTCGATCACCGCTTGCGGAATCGGCTTCGCCTTTATCTTTCCCGGATTGTCCGGATCCAGCACCAGCCCAGACGCGCGTTTCCGTTCCTTCGGCAGCCGCTTCGCCCCTGACGGTCAGTTTGTGCTGCACGTCGAAACTGGAGCGGCGAAACTCGCTCACTTCGCTTTCGACCTCGACGAGTTCGCCGAACTTTGCCGGTTTCAAAAACCGCCCGCGGACGTCAACCAGTGGAAATCCGACCATGTCGTAGGTCTTGCCGATCTCGGCGCGGTTCACGCCGAGCACCTTTTCGAACATGTCCCAGGTGCTTGAATCGAAAAACACGAAGAAGTTGCTGTTGAAGACGATGCCGGCAGGGTCGCAATCGCCCCACTCGATCGTGAACCGGCGCCGATGGATCAGGTTTGCCACGAGTTTCTTTCGCAATGAAAGCGACGCCGCAGTCATACCGGAATCAAATCGAAGTCTCTATACTTTGGGCTATGTGGGGTGGCGGCCGAGATATCCGCGCCTTGGGGGACCTCCGTGATCGCACGCCTGCGCACCATCCTGGCTGACCCTCGTACGGAGTGGGTCGTTCTCGCTCTTATTCTTGTGAACGCGGTCATCCTTGGGCTCGAGACCAGCCCGACCGTCATGAACGCCGTCGGCCCGGCACTGAGGTTCGTTGATGCCGTGATCCTGACGATTTTTGTGATCGAGATCGGGTCGCGCATGATCGTGCACCGGCTCGCCTTCTTCCGCGATCCCTGGAGTGTGTTCGACTTCCTGGTCGTTGGCATCGCGCTCGTACCCGCGACCGAAAACTTGTCGGTCTTGCGCGCGCTGCGCGTGCTGCGCGTGCTGCGATTGATCACGGTTGTTCCGGCACTACGGCGCGTGGTCGGAGGGCTCATCGGGGCTCTCCCGGGCATGGGTTCGATCGCGCTGTTGCTGCTTCTCGTCTTCTATGTGTTTGCGGTGATGGCGACTCAGCTCTTCGGCGACGACTTCCCGGAGCTTTTCGGCAATCTCGGGCGGTCCGCGTTCACGCTGTTCGCGGTAATGACGCTGGAAACCTGGGTGGACGGCGTCGTGAAGCCGGTGATGGAGAAGTATCCCTATGCCTGGATGTTCTTCATTCCGTACATCCTGATCACGACGTTCGCCGTGTTGAATCTCTTCATTGCGGTCATTGTGAACGCGATGCAGACGGAACACGAAGCCGCGCGCAAGGAGGAGGAGCGGCAGTATGCCGAGGAACAGAGAAAGCTCGGCAAGATCACCGCTACCGAAGAGGATGTGCTCGCGGAGGTCCGCGCGTTACGCGCCGAGGTGAAGGCGCTTGGTGCGGCGGTGAAAGGCAAGAAGGGAAAAGGCCGGGCGTAGTCTCAGCGCACGAACGGCTTGAAGTGCTTGGAGAGCTTCAGGCCCTGCGCCTGGTAGTTCGAGCCAAGCCCCTCCCCGTACAGTGTCGTTGGCCGCGCGGTCATCCGCTCGTACACAAGACGGCCAACGATCTGACCGTGTTCCAGAATGAACGGCACCTCGCGCGAGCGGACCTCGAGCACGGCACGCGCGCCTTGGCCTCCGGCGGCAGCATGACCGAATCCTGGATCGAAAAAGCCGGCATAGTGTACGCGGAACTCGCCGACCAAGGGGTCGAACGCTACCATCTCGGCAGCGTGATCCGGCGGCACGTGCACCGCTTCCTTCGACGACAAGATGTAGAACGCGTCCGGATCGAGCACGAGGCCCGTCTGCCCACGCGCCTCCAACGGCTCCCAGAAATCGAGCACGTCGTAGCCGCCGCGCTTGTCGACGTCGATCAGACCGGTGTGCCGCTTCGCACGAAATCCGGCGAGGCCGGAATAGTGCCCGGAGAGATCCACGCTCACCGCGACCGCGCCCCCGCCGAGATCGGCACTCGCCGTATCGACCAATTGTTCGCGCGCGTGGAGGGCGGCGAGCGCGTTGCCGTCGAGCTTGGCCGTGCCGCGGCGGAAGCGGATCTGCGCAAGGCGCGATCCGCGCCGCACAAGAATGGGAAAAGTACGCGGACTCACTTCGAGATAGAGCGGGCCGTCGTAGCCCGCCGGCAGCGCGTCAAACGAAGCGACGCGGTTGCCGATGACGCGCGTGAACACGTCGAGACGGCCGGTCGAACTTTTCGGATTGGTCGCCGCGGCGAGATCGTTTGGAAGTTTCAGCCGCTCTTCCAACTCGACGAGATAAACGCAGCCCGTCTCGAGTACTGAGCCGGCGTCCGACAATTCGATCTGGTGCAGCGCGAGCTCGCGCAGCCGCTCGTCGATGCCCGTGCGCACCGACGGGAGAAAGCTTGCGCGCACGCGCCATGCTCGCGCACCGAGGCGCAGGTCGAGGCTCGCAGGCTGCAGTTGGTCACTGCCCACCGGCCGTTGGGCCGCAATCGCGCCGCCTTCCGCGAGCGCGCCGATTTCCTGGCCCGGCAAGATGCCCGCGCCGAGCGTTGCCTGTTCACGCTTCAATGCAGCAACCATGCTGTATCGAGTAGCGGACGGAATGCTTGACGCCAAGCGCACACGGGGAGTATTCCACTTTGGTTCGTGGTCATTTGAGCCGGCCGGCTTGCAGCCACGTAAAACAACTCGCTAAAAGGCCGGGGACGTGCCAGCCCGGCCCGGGTCGTCCCCCGGCCGGGTTTATTGTTAGGAGGCACGTGATGAATCGCATTCCGCGCCCGGTCCTCGCTCCGGAGGAATTGCGGCCCGAGACCCGGCTCGTTCATTCCGGAATTCTTCGCTCCCAATACGGCGAAAACGCCGAAGCGCTCTATCTCACGCAGGGCTTCGTCTATGACGAAGCAGAGACGGCCGAAGCGCGCTTCTCCGGTAAGGAGCCGGGGTTCGTGTACTCGCGCTACGCCAATCCGACGCTTGCGATGTTCGAGCAGCGCATGGCTGCGGTCGAAGGGGCCGAGGCCTGCCGTGGCACGGCGACCGGCATGGCGGCTGTCACTTCTTCCCTCCTCTGTTTCCTGAAGGCGGGCGATCATGTTGTCGCAGCACGCGCGCTGTTCGGATCGTGCCGCTGGGTGATCGAGGATTTTCTGCCGCGCTTCGGCGTACCCTGCACCCTCGTCGACGGAATCGACCTGAAGCAATGGAAGGCGGCGATCCGGCCGGAAACGCGCGCCTTCTTTCTGGAGAGTCCGACGAATCCTACGCTCGACGTGCTCGACATCGCAGAAATCGCGAAACTCGCGAAACAGGCGAAGGCGAAGCTGATCGTCGACAACGTGTTCGCGACGCCGATGCTGCAGAGCCCGCTCAAGCTCGGGGCCGACATCGTCGTCTACTCGGCGACCAAGCACATCGACGGACAGGGGCGCTGTCTCGGCGGGGTCGTACTTTCGACCGAGCAGTTCATCATGGACCACCTCCACAATTTCATGCGGCAGACGGGACCGTCGCTCGCGCCGTTCAATGCGTGGGTACTGCTGAAGGGACTGGAGACGCTGGCAATCCGCGTCGAGCGCATGCAGGCGAACGCGGCGAAGATCGCAGATCTGCTCGTGGGCACAAAGGGAATCAGGAAGGTTCTCTACCCCGGCCGGCCCGATCACCCGCAGGCAGCGCTTGCCAAGAAGCAGATGAAGGGGGGCGGCACGCTCGTTTCCTTCGAAGTCGAGGGCGGCAAGGCGGGCGCGTTTCGCTTCTCGAACGCACTCCGCTTGATCCGTATCTCCAACAATCTGGGGGATGCAAAGAGCCTGATCGTGCACCCGGCCACGACGACGCATCAACGCTTCACGCCGGAAGCGCGGGCGGAGATGGGGATCGGCGACGGGCTGTTGCGTTTTTCCGTCGGGCTCGAGCATCCGGACGATCTCGCCGACGATCTTGCGCGCGGCCTCAAGGCGATTTGATCTTCGCGTCTTCGTTGCGCGTCAGGAACACTACGATCAGGGCCGATGCTGTAAGTGCGGTGGCCGCGTAGCCGACGGCGACCGCAAGACCTTGCGCGATCAAGACGCCACCAATCGCAGAGCCAGCCGCTTGCCCGACATAGATCGCGGATGTGTTGAGCGCGATCGAGGCGCTGGAAAGTGCGGGCGCGGCCGCGGAAAGCCGCGCCTGCTGAATCGAATTCGAGGCGGCGAAGCCGACGCTGCTGATCGCGGCTCCAAGAAACATCGCGGGCAAAAATCCGGCACCGACCGCCCAGATTGCGGTGCCCGCCACCATGGTCGAGACCAGCATCACGGACATGTGGAACGCACCGAGCCTTCCCACCATTTTTGTCGTGACCACGTTGCCGACCAACCCGATCACGCCCATGACCGCTACAGTGATGCCGATCATCTGCGGACCGGCAGCCGCCAAGATCGAGAACAAGGGACCGATGAAGACAAAAAGCTGAAACGTGCCCGACAAGACCAGAATGGTGACCAGAAGCAGAAGAACGATCTGCCGGTTTCGCGCGATTTCGATCCAACTCGCGATCGATAGCGGCGCCCCGCGCAGGCCGCTGGGCAGGCCGATCGCGTTGAGGCAGGCGGCTACGACCGCCACCGCGGCGACCCCGGCGTAGGCCGCTTGCCAGCCAATTTGCACCGCAAGGAACGTGACCAGCGGGAGACCGATCGCGACCGCGAGCGACCAGCCGAGGAATACATATGCGATCGCGCCCGGTCGCTCCTTCTCGGACACGATCAGTCCGACGGCGCTTGCCGCTTGCGGCGTATAGACCGCCGCGACAACGAGCAGCGCGAGACGAGCGGCGAGGAGGACCGCGTAATTCGGTGCGATGGCCGATGCGATATGACCGAGCGCGATGACCGCCAGCGTACCAGTGAGCAGTGTACGCCGGTCGATGTGCGTCGTGGCCCAGGCCATCAGCGGCGAGCCGAAACACATCACGATCGCCCCGAACGTTACGAGCCACCCAGCCTGCTGGATCGACACGCCGAGTCCCGCCGACAGCTCATTGAGCATGCCGGCCGGTGCCAGCACGGCGATGCCGGTGACGAAATTGCCCAGCATCAGCGAGTTCTTGGTGAGTGGCGGAGCCATTAGCGATCCCTGGTTTTGCGGACTGGCAGGCGTTATTGGGCGGGTGCGGCAGGCCCTATATAATCGCTCCCGTGACTCGGGGGCGTGAAAGGAAAGCGGGGTGTGGCATGTACCGTGCCGTGACTCGCGGAATTCAGGTGACGGTGACGCCGAGCTACCTTCCGGATCGCTCGTCGGTCGAGGACGACCGCTACTTCTGGGCCTACAAGATCGAGATCGTGAACCTCGGCAAGATTACGGTGCAGCTCAAGACCCGGCACTGGAAGATCACCGACGCGCGCGGCCACGTACAGGAGGTGCGAGGACCGGGAGTTGTGGGCGAGCAACCCGTGCTGAAGCCGGGCGAGCGATTCGAGTACACGAGCGGTGTACCGCTTACAACGCCGACTGGACTTATGGCAGGCACGTATCTCATGGTCGCGGACGACGGCGAGCGTTTCGACGTGGAAGTGCCGGCGTTCTCCCTCGATAGCCCACATGTCGCGCGAGTATTGCACTGAGCGCGGCGCAGCTACGCGCACCAAGCACATCGGCCATTGAACTCACGGGTGCAGTCTGAAATAGATCAGCACCCGCTCTCCCTTCCCGGCCAGGTCAAGATGAATTCGGACGGCTCCGCTTCGCGCCGTGTGTTCTACGGCTGGTACGTCGTTTACGCGATCGGTCTCGTGATGACGACGACCGCGGGCCTGGCGTTCTATAATCTGCCGGTCTTGCTGGATGCGTTCGTTACGGAGCGCGCGTTTCCCGTTTCGCTTGCGAGCGCCGCGACGGCGATCTTTTTCGTTGCGGCGGGGTTCGCCGGAGTGGCCGCCGGCTACCTCGTGGACCGGTTCGACGCGCGTTACGTGATCATCGGCAGCGCGACTCTCGCCTCGCTCGCGCTTCTGTCAGTCGGCTTCCTGCGCGAGACGTGGCAGCTATTCGCCTTCTACTTCGTGTTTGGGATCTCGTACGGTGGTTGCGGCCTCGTACCGACGACGACGATCGTGGCTCGATGGTTTGAATCGAGGCGCCCGCTCGCGCTGTCCATCGCGTCTACCGGACTTTCAATCGGCGGCGTTGTGTTCACGCCATTCGCCGCCCTACTCATCCTGAAGTTCGGTCTTGCCGGCGCCGCCCCCTGGATCGCTTTGGCATTCTTTCTCGGCGTCGTTCCCGCCACGATCTGGATCGTGCGCGCCACCCCACAATCGATGGGGCTCGAGCCCGAACGTGCGCCGCATGCCGACGGGTCACCCGACCGAAGAGCCGCATTCAGCTTGCCATTTGCTGAAGTGCTGAAGAGTTGGTTCTTCATCGCAGTTGCCGGTACGTTTCTCTTTTCCCTCGGCTCACAGGTCGGAGGGATCGCACACATCTACCGCTTCGCGAACACGCGTGCCGACGTGCAGACCGCGACCATCGCGCTGGCTCTGCTCGCGATCGCGAGCCTTTTCGGCCGGCTGATCGTCGGCTGGCTGCTCGTCAGGATAAGTTCGCGGACGATGACATTCGCGATCATCGCAGTGCAGACGACAACGCTCGCTGTTCTCGCCTTCACGACGGGATCGGCCTTCATCCTGGCGATGTCGACAATGTTCGGCCTAACGTCCGGCAGTCTGCTGATGATGCAGCCTCTGTTGCTCGCCGAAGCGTTCGGCGTACGCGACTACGGTCGCATCTATTCGTTGAGCCAGCTTGTCGGCGTGTTTGGCTATGGGCTTGGGCCGGCGCTGGCCGGTTTTCTTTACGAAGCGTCGGGGGGATACACGGTGCCTTACCTGGCGCTGGCGATCGGCTCGGTCGTGGGACTCTTCATCCTTGCGCTGTCCGGACCGACACAGCAGCGGGCGGCTGGGATCGTGCCTTAAATCGTCATGCCCGCGCTTGTCGCGGGCATCCACGCCTTCGTTCGCTGCATAGGCGTGGATGGCCGGGACAAGCCCGGCCATGACAACATTAGAGCCCGATTTCAGCGGGTTCGAATGGATAGCGCCGACCGCAGAACTCGCACGTCACCACGACCCGGCCGTCGTCCACCATCTCGGCACGATCGGATTCGGGAAACCGCTTCAGTACGGAAGCGACGCGCTCGCGCGAGCAAGTGCACTGCGCCGTGACGGGCTGCGATCGAAACACGCGAACGCCGCGCTCGTTGAACAGGCGCCACAAGAGTTGCTCGCTCGAAAGCTTGGGATCGAGGAGTTCGTGGTCCTCGACGGTATCGACGAGGGATTGCGCCTCGACCCAAGCATCGTCTTCCGCGACACGGTGATGGCGGTGACCGGCCGGGGCGTCGCCCGGATCGAGATCCGACTTCGCCGCGCGCGCGGAATCGTGCGGCAAGAATTGCACGAGCAGCGCGCCCGCGCGCCAGCTTGGCTTGGGCTCGCCTGCACGGATTTCCTCGCCGACCGCGAGCTTCAGCCGCGTCGGGATTTGTTCCGACTGCACGAAGTAGCGATGCGCCGCGGCTTCGAGCGGTTCGCCTTCCAGCGTCACGATGCCCTGATAGCGATTCTGATCGCCGCCGGGTTCGATCGTCATGGCGAGATGGCCGTGGCCGACCAGCGCACCGGAGACGTTCCCGGTCTCGGAAACGGCTGCGACGCGTTCCGCGTTGAACCGTGCATACGCGCGCACGCGATCCGGCGCTGTGATGTCGACGACCAGCATGTCGACTGGGCCGTCGGTCTGGGTCTGCAGGGTGAAGCGGCCCATCTGCTTGAGCGTGGAACCCAGCAACACCGCGAGCACGGTTGCCTCGGCGAGCAGCCGAGCGACCGGCGCCGGATAGTCGTGATTGGCAAGAACCTGGTCCACCGCCGGACCAATGCGAGCAACGCGGCCACGCACGTCGAGTGCGTCGACCTGAAAAGCTTGGACCGCGTCGTCCTCTACCTGATCGCTCGGACGACGTTCCGGAATTTGGATATTCATGGACTCACGCCTCGAGGCACCAGGCGAGAATTCCCTTCTGCGCGTGGAGCCGGTTCTCGGCCTCGTCGAACACCACCGACTGCGGACCGTCCATCACCTCGTCGGTGACTTCTTCGCCGCGGTGGGCCGGCAGGCAATGCATAAAGATGGCGTCACGCTTGGCGAGCTTCAAGAGGCTGCGATTGACCTGGTACGGCTTGAAAATGTTGTGCCGCTTCTTTCCTTCCCTGTCGCCCATCGAGACCCACGTGTCGGTGACGATGCAATCGGCGCCCGCGACCGCTTCCTCGGGATCGCGCGTGAAAGTAATGGCTGCGCGAGAAGATTTCGCCCACTCCCGCAACGCTGGCCGCGGAGCAAATTCTTTCGGCGTCGCGACGCGCAGCGCGAACTCGAAGCGCGCCGCGGCTTGCACCCACGACGTAAGCACGTTGTTCGCGTCGCCGGTCCAGGCGACGGTGCGGCCGCGGATTGACCCCTTCTTCTCCTCGAAAGTCATCACGTCGGTAAGTACTTGGCACGGATGAGAGAATTTGGTCAGGCCGTTGATCACCGGGACGGTTGCGAACTGCGCAAGTTCCAGCAGAACGTCGTGGTCGAGCAGCCGGATCATGATCGCATCGACATAGCGCGACAGGACGCGCGCGGTGTCCCCGATCGACTCCCCGCGCTTCAGCTGCATTTCTTCGCCCGTGAGCATGACGACGTGCCCGCCGAGTTCGTACATCGCGACGTCGAACGAGACCCGCGTGCGGGTCGACGGGCGCTCGAAGATCATGGCGAGCGTACGACCGGACAGCGGCGCGGAGGACCTTGCCGTGCGGCGGCGCTGCTTAAGGTCGCGCGCAAGCTCGATCATCCGACGCAACTCCTGCGAGGAGAGGTCGGCGAGATCGAGAAAGTGGCGGACGCCGTTCGTGCTCATTCGGCGGCTCCGCGACGAACTTGTTCGAGCGACTCCTCGATGCGCGTACACGCCGCATCCAGCCGTTGCATGGCCTCGCTCACTTCGGCCTCGCGCGCGATCAGCGGCGGCAGCAGACGAACGACATTTTCGCCGGCAGCGGCCGTGAGCAATCCCTCAGCGCGGCATGCATTCACGACGTCGCCGTTCGGGACGATGGTGCGAAGACCGAGCAACAGTCCCTCGCCGCGCACTTCCGCGATCACGGCCGGGTGGCGGTCCTTCATCTCGGCGAGCCGCTGCTTGAACAAGAGGCCGGTCTTTTTTACCGCGTCGAGAAAGCCCCGCGCCAGTACGACATCCAGCACTGCACCCGACACGGCCGTGGCGAGAGGATTTCCGCCGAACGTGGAACCGTGCGTACCGGCTGTCATGCCTTTGGCCGCTTCTGCAGTGGCAAGACACGCGCCGATTGGAAACCCGCCGCCAAGACCCTTTGCAATCGCCACGATGTCCGGCTCGATCCCAGCCCACTCATAGGCGAAAAATTTTCCGGTGCGGCCGACGCCGGTCTGCACTTCATCAAGCACGAGCAACAACCCGTTCTGGTCGCAGATCTCCCGAAGCGCCTTGAGAAATCCCGCCGGCGGCACGCGCACGCCGCCCTCGCCCTGTATCGGCTCGACGATGATCGCGCCGGTTTCAGGCGTGATCGCCTTTTTCACCGCCGCGAGGTTGCCGAAAGGAACGTGATCGAAGCCTTCGAGCGGCGGGCCGAAACCCTCGAGATATTTCTGCGTGCCCGCAGCTGCCAGCGTTGCGAGCGTGCGCCCATGAAACGCGCCCTCGAACGCAATCATCCGGTTCTTCTCCGGCTTGCCGCTTACGGCCTGATACTT
The DNA here is from genome assembly GCA_963711595.1 of uncultured Alphaproteobacteria bacterium. Lineage (GTDB taxonomy): Bacteria > Pseudomonadota > Alphaproteobacteria > Rhizobiales > Xanthobacteraceae > JAUSIF01. The sequence continues at coordinate 276,756 of CAVQER010000010.1, read as the reverse complement.
GCGCGCCATTTTGATCGCGCACTCCATCGCCTCGGCGCCGGAATTTGCGAAGAACACCGTGTCGGCGAAACTCGTCGCGGTGAGCCGCTCAGCGAGCCGCTCTGCCTCGGGAATGCGAAACAGATTGGAGACATGCCAGACCTTCGCGGCCTGCTCCGTGATCGCGGCCAGCAGCTTGGGGTGCGCGTGGCCAAGTGAGTTCACGGCAACGCCGCCGGCGAAGTCCAGGTAACGGACGCCATCGGTGCCGACCAGCCACGCGCCCTCGCCCCGCTCAAAAGCGAGGTCGGCCCGCGCATAGGTGGGCATCAGCGGCGCAATCAAGGCTCGCCTCCCCATAGCGGAGTCCCATTGCCGTCGGCGCCGGCAACGTGCCGACCACGACGAGGCAGGTCTGGACCCATTCGACCTATTCTGTCGGCGTGCGCCCCCGGCGGCAAAGCCGAAGGGTCACTTGCGCCGCCCGGGCCGCCAACCGGCCCCGAAACGAAATGTGCCGCCCAGCTTCGCGAGCGGCACCGGGATGAATTTATTTGAGCGGCAACCTGTGTCAACTTTGGCAGCCCTAGGAATAAAACGCGCTCCGACCCCCTAGATGTTGGGGACAACGCTTGTGGCCCTTGTCGCGGCGAGTTTGCCTATTGTAGCCTTTCCCTCGTTAAGTACGACATTTCGTGCGGCGGACGACCTTCTAGTTCAGCGTTGTTTTGCGTCTCCGGGGGCGGGTTCAGCTCGATTCCGGGAACGAGGAAGGATTCCGCCGGTCAAAAGTGGAGGATCGGCGATGGGTTGGACGGACGAACGGGTCGAACTCCTGAAAAAGCTTTGGGCGGATGGGCTTTCGGCAAGCCAGATCGCCGCCCAGCTGGGCGGCGTCACACGCAATGCGGTGATCGGCAAGGTTCACCGTCTCGGCCTGTCGGGCCGCGCCAAGACCCCGTCTTCTGCCGTTCCCCGTGTGCGCAAGCCCCGTTCGGCTTCGATGCGCCCCCGTCTCCGGTTCAATGGCAACACGGCCCTTGCTCCGCATTACGAAACCGATCTCGACCTCGATCCCCTCGCCAACATCGTGCCGATGGGGCCCCGAGTTTCGATCCTAGAGCTCACCGAGGCCACTTGCCGTTGGCCGATCGGCGATCCGGGCACCGAGGGCTTTGCCTATTGCGGGTCACAGACGAAGGCGGAGCTTCCCTACTGCCCCTATCATTCGCGCATCGCCTATCAGCCTCTCGCCGAACGGCGGCGGCAACGCGCGGCTGCGCGAGGCTAACTCACCTCGGCGAAGCGCTCATTGAACGAATAGCCGGAGCCGCGCACGGTGCGGATGGGGTCGATCTCGCGGCCGCGCGAGAGCACCTTGCGCAGCCGGCCGACATGGACGTCGACGGTGCGCTCGTCGATGTACGCCTCCCGCCCCCACACACCGTCGAGCAGTTGCTCACGCGTGAATACACGGCCAGGGCTCAGCATCAGGAACTCGAGCAGGCGAAATTCGGTCGGCCCGAGATGTAGCTCGCGCCCGGCGCGCTGCACGCGCTTTTTTTCCCGGTCGAGTTCGAGATCGCCCGACTTCAGGATCTTCATGGTTTGCTCTGGCTTCGCCCGCCGCAACAATGCATGCACGCGCGCAAGAAGCTCAGGCAGCGAGAAGGGTTTCACCACATAGTCGTCGGCCCCGGTGGCGAGGCCGCGGATGCGCTCGGTTTCCTCGCCGCGCGCGGTGAGCATCAGGATCGGCAGTTGCTTGGTTTCCGGACGCGCACGCAGCCGACGGCAGATCTCGATGCCGGAGACGCCCGGCAACATCCAGTCGAGGATCAAAAGATCCGGCTGGTTCTCGCGGATGCGCGTCTCCGCATCATCGCCGCGCTCGACGATGTCGACGTCGAACCCTTCGCTTTCGAGGTTATAGCGAAGCAGCAGGTTCAACGCTTGCTCGTCCTCGACGATCAGAACGCGTGGGTTCATGGCATTATCCGTAGGCTGGTTTGATGCAATCAGCTCTTCAGACTCACCTTTGTGAAGCTCGTCGTGTCGAGCTTCGGACGCTCGTCAGTGAGCGGTTCGCCCTCGACGAGATAGTAGATCGTTTCCGCAATGTTGGTGGCGTGATCGCCGATACGCTCGATATTCTTGGCTGCGAACAAGAGGTGGATGCAAAGCGTAATGTGCCGCGGATCCTCCATCATGTAGGTGAGGAGCTCGCGAAACAGCGACGTGTACATGGCGTCGATCTCGCCGTCACGCCGCCACACGTCCATCGCCCGCTCCTCGTCGCGTGCGCCGTAGGCATCGAGCACCTGCTTGAGGCGCTGCTGCACCATGTCGGACATGTGCTTGACGCCGCGCAGCTGTTTCTGGGCGTGATACTCGCCGTCGAGCGCAAGCACACGCTTGGCGGTGTTTTTTGCGAGATCGCCCACACGTTCAAGATCGTTTGCGATGCGCAGGGCCGATACGATCTCGCGCAAATCGATTGCCATCGGCTGCCTGCGGGCGATCGTGAGGATCGACTTTTCCTCGATTTCCCGCTGAAGTTGGTCCACCGAGTCGTCGGCCGCGATGACGCGTTGCGCGAGAAGGGTGTCGCGCTTGACCAGCGCGTCGACGGACTCGGCCACGAGTTGCTCGGCAATGCCGCCCATCTCCGCGAGCCGCGAGGAAATTTCGCGAAGATCCTCGTCGAAAGCCTTGAGGATGTGTTCGGTCATCTGCTTGTCCTTTCGCGCTGAGCGCGCCTGACCCCGCTCATCCGAAGCGCCCGGTGATGTAGTCCAGGGTGCGCTTTTCGGACGGATTGGTGAAAATCTTTTCGGTTTGGCCGTATTCAGCCATCACGCCGAGATGCATGAATGCCGTAAAATTGGAGATACGGGCAGCCTGTTGCATGTTGTGCGTCACGATAACGATCGTCACCGTCTCGCCGAGCACCGAAATCAGGTCCTCGATCTTCGAGGTGGCGATCGGGTCCAACGCAGAGGTCGGCTCGTCGAGCAGGATGATTTCCGGATCGGGCGCGAGCGCACGCGCGATACAGAGCCGCTGCTGCTGGCCGCCTGAGAGACCGTACGCGGATTCGTGGAGGCGATCCTTCACCTCGTCCCAGAGCGCCGCGCGTTGCAGCGCGAGCTCGACGCGCTCGTCCACAATCGACTTGCGCCGCACACCGCGGACCCACAGCCCGGCGGCCACGTTTTCATAGACGGATTTCGGAAATGGATTCGGCTTTTGAAAGACCATGCCAATGCGCAGCCGCACGTACATTGGATCTACTTCCCTGCCGACGATATTGATGTCCTCCGGAAACAGCCGAATTTCCCCTTCATAGCGATTGCCCGGATAGAGATCGTGCATGCGGTTGAAGCAGCGCAACAAGGTACTCTTGCCGCACCCGGAGGGTCCGATCAGCGCTGTCACCTTGCGGTCGACTACCGGAAAATTCACCCGTTTCAGTGCCTGTTTCTCGCCGTAGAAGAAGTTCAAGTCCTTCACTTTGGCACGCAGCGGCGCTTGCGCGGCTTGTCCGTCCTGGGGCGCTGGCTTCGTGGTCAATGCGTCGGCCTCGCGCGGTTGGATCGCACGGGAATCCTGCACGGTCAGGTCTTCCATGGTCAAATCCCCTGAATGCACGCGGGCGCCCGGATTTAGTGTCTTGAGCGAATTCTGTAGCGGAGCCATATCGCCAATCCATTCATGAGGAGGGTCATGGCGAGCAGGATGATGCCCGTCGCCGCGGCGTTAATGTGGAAGCCCGCCTGTGGCCGCGAGATCCAGTTGAACATCTGGATCGGCATCGCCGTGAACGGCGAGAACAGCCAGTCGAAATTGAGGAAGGGAAATTCCAGCTGAACCGGAGGCGGCGGCAGGAAGGCGATGAACGTCAGTGCGCCGATCGTGATCAACGGTGCGGTCTCACCGATCGCACGCGACATGCCGACGATCGCGCCGGTGAGGATGCCCGGCCGAGCAGATGGCAGGAGGTACATCCAGATCGTCTGCCACTTGTCTGCGCCAAGCCCGTAAGCAGCCTCGCGGGTTTCGATCGGGATCGAGCGCAGCGCCTCGCGTGTCGCGACGATGATAATGGGAAGTATCAAAAGCGCGAGGGTAATGCCCGCGACGAGCACCGTCTGACCCATGCGAAAGGTTTGTACGAATAGTCCAAGCGCAAGGAGTCCATAAATGATCGAAGGGACGCCGGCGAGATTCGTCACGTTGATCTCGATCAGATTGGTGACGAGATTCTTCGGCGCGTATTCCTCGAGGTACACGCCGGCTCCAACCCCAAGCGGAACCGCTAGAAAAGCGGTCGTGACCATCAACATCACTGTGCCGATCCACGCCGAGAGAATTCCAGCCTGTTCCGGCCGTCGCGACGGATAGTTGATCAGAAAATCGACGTTGATCCGCCCCAACCCGTCAACCATGAAGTCGAGGATCAGCGACAGGAGAACGACCATCGTGACGACCAGCACACCCAGCCCGATAATCTCAAAGCGGCCGTCGGAGCGCTTCGCCTTGCGCACGAGCGCCTCCGCGTCGACTCGCAGCATTTCCGGCGCGGCAACGTGCGCGGAGTGATCGATCATCAGTAGACCTCCCGGTACTTGCGACGCAGCCAGAAGGCGACGATGTTGAAGACGAACGTCATCAGAAAGAGCGTCAGGCCGGCCGCGAAGATCGTGAGATAGGCGAGCGAGCCGTGTGGGAGGTCGCCGAGACTCATTTGCACGATGTAGGCGGTGATCGTCGCTGCGCCTTCGAGCGGGTTGTAGGCAAGCTTCGCCTGCTGGCCAGCCGCAATCGCGACCACCATCGTCTCTCCGACTGCGCGCGACATGCCAAGGATATAGGCCGCGGTGACTCCGGAAAATGCTCCGGGGATGATCACGCGCAGCGCGGTTTGCAGCTTGGTGAACCCGAGCGCATAGGCGCCTTCGCGGAGGCTGGCAGGCACCGCTCGCATCGCGTCCTCGCTCACGGACACGATGTACGGAAGGATCATCACGCCCATAACGATGCCGGGCACGAGCAGATTGAAACCGGAAAGCCCGGGGATGAAGACCTGGAAGATCGGCGTGAGAAAGAGGAGCGCAAAATATCCAAAAGCGACCGTGGGAATGCCCGCTAGCAATTCCAGTATCGGTTTGACGATCTCGCGCACGCGCGAACTCGAATATTCGGACAGATAAATCGCGAGAATCGTTCCGAGCGGAACGGCGACAAGCAGTGCGATCAGCGAGCTCACGACTGTGCCGGACACTAGGGTGATGATCCCGAAGCGCGGATTCTCGAACACCGGCGTCCATTGCGTGTCGAACAGAAAGTCAAAGATCGAGATATGCGCAAAGAATTTCGCGCTTTCGCTCACGAGCACGTAGACGATTCCGACGGTTACCAGCACCGAAAGTGCGGCCGCCGAGAACAGGATGGCTTGCATTACGAGAGCGACGATGCGGCGGCGCTGAAGGAAGGCGTCGCTTGCATCGAGCCGCAACCGGTCACGAGGTCCGGACCGATCAGCCAAGTCCCCTGCAGTCACCATACGATTCCCCGGAAAGTGCGCCGACCAAACGGCTGCCGTCGAGTTTCTTCGCCCCAACCTGACCCGCCGTCTTTGGGAACATCGGAGGGCGACGCTGTTGCCGCCCTCCGCACGCGCGGACTCAGCTCAGTACACTAACTTTTCCTTGATCAGATCTTCGACAGAGACGCCGATCTTTGATCCAGTAAAGCCGGTGCCGATCTCACGTTTTGTGACGCGCTGCGCGAAAGCCTTGAGCGCCTCTTCTGGCAGCGGCACATAGCCAACTTCTGCGACCAGCTTGCTCGAGTGCTTCGGGTCCATGTAGAACTCGGCGAACTTGAGGACGTCCGGCTTGGTGTCGAGAGACTTTTTGGCAAAATACATGAAGATCGGACGCGAGAGCGGCTGATACGCGCCGGACTTGGCGCTCTCGACGGATGGTAGGACCCCCTTCGATTCCTCATTCAACTTGATTGCTACCGCCTTCAGCTTGCCCTTGTTCTCGAGATAGTAGGCGAGGCCGAAGAAGCCGACCGCATTCACGTCGCCGGCGACGCCTTGGACAAGTACGTTGTCGTCCTCGGATGCCGTGAAGTCGCCACGGCTGGAGTGCTCCTTCCCAACGATCGCGGCGGTGAAATAGTCGTAAGTTCCGGAGTCCGTGCCCGCGCCAAACAGCTTGAGCGGCGCATCCGGGAAGTCCGCTCGGATTTGCTTCCAGCTGGTGATCTTGCCCTGCGCGTCGGGCTCCCACATCTTCTTCAGTTCGGCGACCGTCAATTCGGTTGCCCAGGTGTTCTTCGGATTGACGATGACAGCGAGCGCGTCGAGCGCGACCGGCAGTTCGATGTACTCGATGCCGTTCTTCTTGCAGTCGTCAGCTTCCGACTTGCGAATTGGGCGGGAAGCGCCGGAGGCATCCGTCTCGCCGCGGCAGAACTTCTTGAAGCCGCCGCCTGTGCCGGAAAGCCCGACTGTAACCTTGATCTTGGAGTTGGCTTTCTGAAATTCCTCGGCCATCGCCTCGGTGATCGGGAATACGGTGGACGAGCCATCGATTTGCACGATGCTTTGGGCGTGTGAAGGCGATACGTACGATGCCGAAACGGCAATCGACGCCGCCGAGAAAAGGGCAGTCGCGAGTTTCACGGGATTCTCCTTCGTGTGACGGAGCGTCCGGACATTCGGCCTGCGGCCAATGAGATAAGCCGGAACTTCGCGAGTCCTAAGAGTGCTCGAACAAACTTCTATGACCGATCGACGACAGCCCGATGACAGACTAAGCGCCTGATTTTTATTGATTTAATTCGACGATGGCTGTGGAGAGCGGGATGGCGACGGTGAAGGTGGCTCCATTGCCAATTTCGCTCGTGATTGCGAGCCGCCCGCGATGCCGCGCCACGATGTGCTTCACGATTGCAAGGCCGAGACCGGTTCCGCCCTCTGCCCGGCTGGTCTCAACATCTACCCGATAGAAACGCTCGGTAAGACGAGGAAGGTGTTCCGGCGCGATCCCAGGTCCGAAATCCCGGACGGTGATCACCGCCTCACCGGTTTCGGCGGACGGCGCCTTGCCGATCGTTACTTCCACGCGCTTGCCTGACGCACCATATTTCAGCCCGTTCTCGACCAAATTTTCGAACAGCCGAATGAGATCGTCCCGTTCACCGAGCACCCACAACTGATCGGCGTTGCGCAAGACGGCAAGCTCGACGCCGCGTTCGCGTGCGAGCGGGGAAAGCGTATCGCACACGTGACCGACGATCGGAACAAGGTCGACGATGTGCTGCGGATGCAGGTGCTCGCTGATTTCGATGCGCGATAACGAAAGAAGATCGTCGATCAATCGCGACATGCGCCGCGCCTGATCGGCCATGATGCCCAGGAAGCGATCGCGTGCCACCGGGTCGTTGCGCGCCGATCCCTGCAGCGTTTCGACGAAGCCGGACAACGAAGCAAGCGGCGTGCGCAGCTCATGGCTCGCGTGGGCGACGAAGTCGGCACGCATCTGTTCGATACGCCGCTGCTGCGTCAGCTCCTGGAAGGTGAGCAGGAAGGCATCCGGCAATGCAATGTCGTCGCTCCCGCGACTGAAGGAAACCGGCACCACATGCGCTTCGAACGTACGCTCGAGCGGGACACGCTCGGTGAACTCGACCCGCCGTGTCGCACCGTCGTTCGAAGACGATCGGAGCGCTTCGATGACCTCGGGAGCGCGGACGGTGAAGGAAATCGGTTCGCCGCGCCGGACCGGACCCAGCGTCGCAACCACCGCGTCATTGCCGACGAGGATTGTCCCGCGGCGATCGACAAGGAGCGTCGGCGCCGGCAAAGCGCCGATCACCGCCCCCAGCTGCGGGTCGACCACAAAGGGTATGCGTGACGAGACGGGCGGCGGCGGCGGCGCGGGACGAGTGTCGGCAGGTGCCGGAATCGGCGGAAGGCGTATCGCGGCCGTTGCGAGGAGCGCGGCCATCGCGATGAACGCGTCGAGTGGAGACAGTCGGTCGAGAAGCGTCAGCACGAAGAGTACGGCCGCTGCCACGCCCAAGACCCAACGTGCTTCCGCTAGGCGCGCGACCAGACTCGGCCTCCTGACCCGGGCGGCGTTCGCCGTTTCTGCTGTTTCACTCATTAATTGCCATCCTCGCAGCAATTTAACGCCGCGCGCCAATCGGCGCCATGCAAGTTCACCGTCGAGCCGTTTGATCCTTAATGGCCCCTCGCCTTGCGTGCGCCACACGCGGGTGACATTGAGCACCCATCGATTGCCGTGCGATTCGGAGCTGGCCATGCATTTGCTGCGGCACCTCGTTGTGGCGTTGATCTCGATATCTTGTGCCAGCGGCGCCGTTGCCGACCCGCTGCCAATCCCGAAAGTCGACTATGCCAGCAAGGCGAAAATGACCGGCGGCATCACGATGTCGAGCCGCCATTCAAACGGGAAACTACGGGTGGAAATGCAGGTCCCGGGCATGCCGCAGGGCATGGTCGCCTACATTGATCTTCACGCGAAGAAGGGCGTTACCGTCATGTCCGTACCCGGCATGGGGAACATGGCGATGGAAATCGACGTTGGCGACGGCGAGGAATACGGCGTCGCGGTCGGTCGCGGAAACCGGGTCGGCAGCGCGACCGTCGCCGGCGAGTCGTGCGAACTGTGGGAAGTCGAGGGCGACCGCAGAGACATCAAGAAAGCCGAAGCGGTCGTCTGCATCACTTCGGATTCTATTCCGTTGCGCATGGAAGCGAACGTCAGCGGGAAGCGTGAAGTCGTATTCGAGGTCGTCGAGTTCAGCCGCGGCCCGCAGGATCCGAAGCTGCTCACGCCACCGGCCAACCTGAAGCCGATGCGCGTGCCAAAGGGCATGCTGCCTCAGTTCAACAAGTAGAACGATCCAGCTCAGGCTGCCGTGGAAGACGCGCGGCGGCGCGCACGGCGGCGGCTCGGCGTGCGGGGCGACGCGGCAGCTTCCTTCGTCGCCGGTTCAGAGCTTGGTGCTTCGTCCGGCGGCGCTTTTGCTTCGCCCGCAACCAACGGCTTGATGTCGAGCACAAGTTCGCGGAACGCCACGATGCTGAGCGCGATGGCGAACGGAATGATGTAGTAGAGCAACCGGATCAGGAGCAGCGAGCCGACCAGGTCCTCGCGATCGAATTGACTCAACGCAAACAGCATGGTCGCGTCGAACACACCAATGCCACCCGGCGTATGCGCGGCAAATCCGAGCAGTGTCGCGGTGATGAAGATGACCATCACGGAGATGAAGTCGATCTCCGGAGTGGCCGGCATGAGCATGTACATCGCAGCAGCGCAGCACGTCAGATCAATAACGCCGATCAAGATTTGGAGGAGCGTCAGGTTGCCGGACGGCAACGTTACCGACCATGTGCCGCGGCCGAAGGTTCGCGACGCGACACTGACCCAAATCGTGTAGGCGACGAGCGCCGCGAGCAACGCAAATCCCAGGAAGCGATTCACCTGTGGCGCCAGCAGGTCAACGGCAGACGCCGCTTCCGGATGAATGATGAATCCGAGCCCCAGTACCGCAATATTGCCGAGCCAGAACGTCAGACCCGCGATGAAGCAGATCTTGGCGACTTCGATCGCGCTTAGTCCACTCGTCGTGGAATAAATTCGATAGCGAACCGTTCCGCCGCTGAATGCGGTGAAGCCGACATTGTGACCAATGGAGTAGCTCGTGAAGCCGGCGATCGCTGCGACGCGATACGGAACCTCATTGCGACCAATCGTGCGCAAAGCGAAGTAATCATAGACGGTGAGCGTGAGATAACCGGCCGCGACGAAGAGTGCGGCGAGCAGGATGTTGACCGGATCGGTGGCTCGGATCGCCGCCAAAACTTCGGCGGGATCAATGCCGCGCAACATCCGATAAAGCACAAACAGCGCGATCAGAGTGATCGCGATGCCGACCGCCATGCCCACGTGATGCCACGCCAGCTTTCCGCGCAAGAAGTTGGCAAAACTGCGCACCACGTTCAGCATAACCATCCTTCCGACAATCGCCCGGAACGGCAGACGTTCCGGGCAATTCAGGCGTAGCAGAGGGCCCGATTGGGCGCGACTCCCTGGCTACCTATCCATATTGTGGCACACCGGCGCTGACGGAAGGTTGACGATTCGCCGCGGATTTCCGCTCGGTTAAGGGTCTTCCAACCAAGGGGGTGCGCCGTTCCCGCGGTCGGTCCCCACTGCTATAAGCCTGCGCCAGCGAGGATCCATGAGCGACAACGTCCACCGGCTACCGACCGCGCGTCTATGCAACGATGCCGCGAAAGGCTTCGATCCTGCCACCCGCGCGCAGATGACGGACGACGCCGCGAAGAAGATCGCGGAATTGTTCGACGTCCTTCGTCTCGACTACAAGAACGATCACAACATGCAGGAGACTCCGCAGCGCGTTGCACGAATGCTCGTGCAGGAGCTGCTGCACGGTTGCTACAACGCGCCGCCAGAGATCACGGAATTCGAGAACGTCGAACGCTACGACCAGTTGATCGTCAGCGGACCGATCGAGGTGCGCTCGATTTGCGCGCATCACTTGATGCCGATCTATGGCCACGCCTTCGTTGGTATTCTTCCTTTTGCCGACGGCAAGATCATTGGCCTGTCGAAGTACGATCGTATCGTTCAGTATTTTTCAGCGCGGCCGCAGATTCAGGAAGAACTGGTCGGCCAGATCGGCAGATACATCGTCGACACGACGAAGCCGCGCGGTATCGCCGTGCGAATCAACGCAGTGCATATGTGCAGGACGCACCGCGGTGTGCGCGCACGCATGAACAGCCGGCTCGTGAACAATGCCTTCTACGGCGAGTTCCTGACGAACGCAGAACTGAAGGCCGAATTCCTGCAGGAGTGCATTTCGCTGGAACGCGGCGTGCCCGACTGATCGGGTTTCAATCGCGGGCCTGGCTTCGCGACTGCAACTGACTGGCCTGTGGGAACTGGGGAAAAGACCCCGCGGCGACGCGATGCTTCTTGTTTCCGGACAATCGCGCCTTAGCCTCACGACTCGTGAGGCCAACAATGCGAATCAGGATGCACGAACTGCGCGCGACCGGCGAAAGCCTGTTGCGTGCCGCTGGCTCAGCCAAATCCGAAGCAACCCGCGAATTCTTCGTCAAGCGCGCGAGGCTGCTGGAGTCACTGACGAAGGACGTGGCGTGGCTTGACGCGGACCGTGCGCCTGAATGGCGAGCGAAGGAAGATTCGAACGCCGAGGCCGCAGATACGCAACCTGTGCCGCCTTCGAACTAAGCCGCGGCGTCATCGCGATTGTCGGTCCGTTCGCCGGCCTTGCCGGGAGCGGTGGTGCCGGAGAGGATTTGAACCCCTAACCCTCAGATTCGAAGTTATGTTCGCTTAAGGTCACTTGACGCCGTGCCTGACATGTTGCGGCAAAATAGAACCCCGCCTCGGATGGGGTCGCGAGGCGGGGTCTTACTAAGACCAGGCAGCTGACAGCGGGGGCTGGGGGTGACAGCTGCCCAGTGGCCAATGAAATTCCGTGAATGGCTTGTTGGTTCCAACGATCGTGCTGCTTCGGAACGGACCGGCGCGCGTAGGACTTCTAATGGTGTCGGGCCGGGTTACCCGCTTCGCCAATTGGCGGCCTGACACATTCACCATCCACGGCACCCTCGGCAGAGGTTCAGCCGACTATTGCGGCTGGCACTCAGGTTGCGCTAGGGCCGCAACGAGCGCCGCCACGACGTCAGTGGGTGTTCGAGCCGAGGTAGGCGCGAAGCCTCTTCATGCGGATGCGCTTGTCGTCCCTCGTTGCTTGGAAGCACTGAAGGTCGTTCGCGATCACGATCCAGGAGTCGCGGAGGCGGAGAAACAACTCGCGCCGCTCTGGGCCTGAAGCGCTCGCTGCCAGTTCGGCGCAGGCTGCTGCTTGCGCCCAGGCATTCGCTGCACTTCTCGGTCCGCGTTTCTCGGCCGGCATGACTTAGCCTCACACCCGCCCTGGCGATTTTATTCTCAACGCAAACCGCTCTCAGCAACAAAGTTGGTACGAAATCGTACGGGCGGGGATTATGTGTTTTGTCGGCTGGGGGCGCTTGCGGCCGCCGGGTTCTTGCTATTCTGCCCAGGTCTGGCTGGGCGGGTGCGCTGTGAATCGCGACGACCTCAAGCAGTATCTCGTGCTGATCGAGCGTGAGATTGAAAACGGCAAGCGCGCCATCGAAGAGCAACGCTTGCTTATCAAGAACCAGGTCGCGTCCGGTCTGGATCATCAGTACGAAACCGTAGCAATCCTGACCAGGCTCTTACAGGCGCAACGTGTTCTCGAAGACAACCGTGATCAACTAGCGAAGAGCATCAATTCCTAGCGCGGTCGCGGGGCGCTTCACGCCAACGCGCATCCAAATCTTGCGCCCGGAAAATTTCATCACCTCCTAGATCAAAAACACACGCGCACGCTTACTCATGACGCGCGATATCGCGAACCTTTCCTGCATGAGCAAGTGCATGATTTCCCTGTGATGGAACCCGCGATGGATGATCCGAGTTTTATTCTCAGCCGAGCATGGTGCCCAACTGTGCGCGCATTTCGACTAGCCCGCACCAGTGCTCCCCTGCTGGTGAGGGCTTTTTCTTGGGAGACGCCAATGCTCAAGGTCTCCGAATACCTTACTCACGCCGACGAGTGCGATCGGCTGGCCGGTATCACTATTAGTCCCCAGCACAGAGCGACGCTTCGGCAGATGGCGCAGACGTGGCGCGACCTCGCGGGTGCCCGGCGGCTCGAACTGAAAGCTTACGAGCAAGACACGAAGCGTGACCGACCTTCGTAACGACTAACCGCCGGTCCCGCAGCGGACAGAGCCCGCGCGGGCGGCCGAGTGAAACCTTAGACCGAGTTCCCTTGCCTTCGCGGCGACTTCGCTTTGGGTGCCACTCCGGCCCAAGTGCGATGCTGCTTCTTCCAAAGAGGCACCATCCGCAACTTCATGTTTAAGGTTCGCCGTGTCCTTCGCCGACCATAGCGTCCAATCGTTCCATGTGTCGGTTTGGGTTGTCATTTTACAGAACCCATCTTTGTACGTTTACGTACAATGACAATACGCGCCCGCGGGAGTTCGTTCCGGGTATCGTGACGGAACCCGGTCACGACCCCGTTAAATTGTGCGATGCGTTTCCGCGACCCGCACGACGACCCCACCGAAACGGAAGCAACAACAAAACGGAAGCAGCAAGACGAGCCCGGCCCAATCCCGACGCTCGCGGAGCTGCGCCTAATTTGGCCGAGAGCGAGTTGGAAGGTTGTGGCTAGCTGTCAACGGTTTGCACAGAATGAAATAAGAACGGAATTAAAATTCGGTTGGGTTTCGCCGCGCGCCGTCCCCCTTCTCAAGCAACTGAAGCTCGTTCGCAATTTCAATCCACGAGTTGCGTAGGCGAAGGAGCGACTGGCGGCGCTCTGCGTCTTGCGTCTGCTCGGCTTGTTGCGCATAGGTTCTCGCCCGCAGCCAAGCGGCGGCTGAATCGAGCGGTTCGGTTTCGCAAATTTGACGTTGGCGGCGGCGAAACTCTGCTAGGTTTCGGCATTGTCCAATAAATCGCGATCTCACACGACATCGACACGCGTCCCACAGGCGCTCAAACCAGACCATGGAATGGTAATTCGATTCACGGGCGGCGCAGAGATGCGGCTTTGGAACTCTTCCGTCACGGCAATGCTTGCCGCAATGGCCGTGCTGACGGTGTCCACCACCGCTGCCGCCCAGCGAGAGCCGCGCCGCGCGCAGGCCGCCGAGGAAACGGCGCAGCGCCAGACCGGCGAGCCGATCATGGCCATCGTGTCGACTAAGACCCAGCGGGTCACGCTCTACGACGCCGAAGGCTGGATCCTGCGCGCGCCGGTCTCGACCGGCACCACCGAACGCGAGACGCCGGCCGGAATCTTCGCTGTCGTCGAGAAGAAGCGGGATCACCGCTCGAACATGTATGACGATGCCCATATGCCGCATATGCAGCGCCTCACCTGGAACGGCATCGCGCTGCATGGCGGCCCGCTTCCCGGCTATGCGGCGTCGCACGGCTGCGTGCGGTTGCCCTTCGGCTTTGCGGAGAGGCTGTTCGACAAGACGCGGATCGGCATGCGGGTGATCGTCGCGCCGAACGATGCAGTACCAGTGGAGATTTCCCACCCGGCGCTACTGGTGCCGAACACGGATGCCCTGAAAGCGGCTCCGGCGCGTGCGGAACCGCTCATGCGCGCGGCCGCAGAGGCCGTCGGAGCGGCTGATGAAGCGGCGCGAACTGCTAAAACCTCAACACGCGAGAGCGCCGCGCTGACGGCATCCTTGCGCAAGCTCGAACAGGCGAGCAAGCGCGCAAGTGCGGAGCTTGCAGCCGCCGACAAGGCGGTCGCCAACGCAAAGACGGATCAGGGCAGATTGCGCGCCGAGGAGTTGCAGAAAAAAGCTGCACAAAAGGCTGCGGCTGTGCTGGCACAATTTGAGACCGCCACGACCGAGGCGAAGGACAAACTCGCAGCACTCGCGGCCGCAAAGGACAATGCCAAGTTGGCAGATGCAAAAAAGACGGCGGCGGTGAAAGCCGCAGATGACGCCAGGCTCGCGCTCGCGCCGGTCTCCATCTATATCAGCCGCGCAACGCAGAAGCTTTACGTGCGGCGCTCGACAAGCAAGCCCGTGCGCGACGGTGGCGAACATTTCGATGCGACCATCGAGGTGCCGGTCAAGATCAGCAATCCCGGAAAGCGCATCGGCACGCATGTCTTCACCGCGATGGCGAAGAGCAACTCCGGCTTGCGCTGGAGCGTGGTGACGATCGACGAAGGCGACGATGCCAAAAGCGCACTCGACCGCATCACCATCCCGCAGGACGTGCTGGACCGCGTCGCGCCGACGGCCTTGCCGAGATCCTCAATCATCATCTCGGACGAGCCACTCAGCGAGGAGACCAACTACCGCACCGAATTCGTCGCGGTGCTGAGCAACCACCCGCAGGGCGGCTTCATCACGCGCGAGCGCACGCCGTCCGATATGATCATGGCGGGCGACGATTGGCGCGACGGCGGCTATGATCCGTTTTTCCGCGACCGGCGCCTTCGCGGCGGCCCCAACGATCGATACAACCAGTACCAATACTACAGGCCGTATCAGCAACCTTACCGGCAACCATTTCCCTTCTGGCGGTGACGATGAGATGCCATCAGCAACTTTGCCGGACGGTCGTAGTGCTGCATCGATGTGCCCCCAGCCCTCTCAGTTATTAGGAAGTTATTTCGACCGATCCCAAATAACTAGCTCGGCCCGGCGGCGCGAAAATCCGATTTGATCGCAATGGGTAAGTGGTGCGCCGGAGAGGATTTGAACCCCTGACCCTCAGATTCGAAGTCTGATGCTCTATCCAGCTGAGCTACCGGCGCGCCGTTGCGTAAGACGAAGATAGAGCGTCGTACACCGAATTTCAGTGCGTGTCAGTGATCGCAGCTACCACTCTATCGCTTCGCCGGCATTGGGAAGCTCCGGATTTCGGCGGCAACGGTCGGATACTTGGTCACCAGCGTATCCGCGTTGCCGAGCTCGACGTCCGCGGGCTCCACACCTGGCCATTCGGTTGAAGCGCCGAGGAACCAACGTCGATCGCCAACTATGCGCGCGGTGTGAAAGGTGCCGCCTGGAATATAGAGCTGCACCTTATGACCCTTGCGCAGATCGGGACCGACGATATGAAATTCGGCGGACCCATCTTCCAGCATCATCAGCACTTCGATGGGGTCGCCGAGATAATAGTGATAGAGCTGATCATTGCGGATGCGGTGGAGTTTCACCGGTTCCTCCGGCGTCAGCATGAAATAAAGCGCCGATCCTACCGGCCTGCCATCCGCGAACGGGGCCTGCATACCTCCTGGCGCAATTTTCTGTTTGCTCACGAAGGTCACACGAACATAGCCGCAGGTGGCATTCGGCGAGAGGTCGAGGTGCTTCCGCACGTCCTCGAATGTCATGTCGTTGATCATTTTTGCTCCAGGTCCGACCGCAACTGGATTCGTCTGCGCGGCAGCTGAACGCGCGCTCAGCATTGCTGCTCCTAACACCGCGGCATGTTTCAAAAAATTGCGGCGGCTGTTCGAAGAGCGTTCGTTGTCGGGAAACATCGAACGTCTTTCCATTGAGGCAAGCCTCGTAGAGCTCGTCGTAGCGGACTGATCCGCAAACGACCGTTTCCACGTATCTCTGTTGTTGCTCACCCGAAGCCGAAGGTCCGGGTTGGGTCAACCTAGGACCGTTAGCCGCGCCGAGCCGCTTCGATCGCGGCGACGTCGATCTTCTTCATATCCATCATTGCGTCAAACGCGCGTTTTGCTTCACCGCCGCCGGCAGCCAGCGCCTCGGTCAGCACGCGCGGCGTGATTTGCCAGGAGACGCCCCATTTATCCTTGCACCAACCGCACGCACTTTCCTGACCGCCATTTCCAACGATAGCATTCCAGTAACGATCGGTCTCTTGCTGGTCGTCAGTGGCGATCTGGAACGAGAAGGCTTCGTTATGTTTGAACGCGGGTCCGCCATTGAGGCCGAGGCAGGGGACGCCGGCGACTTTGAATTCGACCGTCAGCACGTCGCCCGCCTTGCCGGACGGGTAGTCGCTCGGAGCGCGGTGGACGGCACTCACCGAGCTGTTAGGAAACGTCTCGGCGTAGAAGCGGGCTGCAGCCTCGGCGTCCTTGTCGTACCACACGCAGATCGTGTTCTTGGCAATCGCCATTGCTTGTCCTTTCGCTTCTGAAACCAATTCCGACCGGCTTCCCACGCACTTGGGGGCGTTCACAGTTAGCCTCAACGGTCATCACGAACTTAAATGTGCGACTTTTCCGCCCTAGCACCACCGTCGCGCCGACCCTCCTTCATTCGTTTGCCTTGAGCCAAACCTTCTGCGGACTGTGGTTCTTGAAGGGGTACTGTGGATCACTCGGATCGTAAACTAGTGATGGCCCGCTGCTGTCGAGGGGCGGGCACCAACGAAAACTGAACCCGTCGCTTCGCAACGAGACTTCATAATCGCAGCCTCCAAATGCGAGGTCGGCCCGGCGTCCCACCACTTTCTTATCACGCTGGGAATACTCCCAGATCATCTTCTGGGCTCGGTCGCTGGGCGTGGCCGCGTCCGTGAATTCCAAGTACATCGTCCAGGTCTTCGGCTTGGTGAGTAGGCTCCTAATCGCATCCTCTCCAGGAGAATTATCGGCTCCGAAAGCGGAAACGGAGAGTAGGACGATTGCCAAGGCGGATTGCATTGCGCGCATCATGCAGACCCCCGTAAGCAAAAAAGAAGCACTTGGTTTATCGAGGTTTCTAGAAGGAGTGGCGCGCCCGGAAGGATTCGAACCTCCGACCCCCAGATTCGTAGTCTGGTGCTCTATCCAGCTGAGCTACGGGCGCTGATCGTGTAAGCGCGAGCCGCGCCAGTGGCGCGGTTACGGATAGCTATCGGCTCGGATCGCGAATGACAAGGCCGACTGACCGGCGTGTCAAGTCAGCGGTCCCAGCGCTCGTTCCTCGACGTGAATGCGCCAGGCCAGCAGCACCGCGTTCGCTGCAGAGAAGATCGCCGCATAGGTGACAAGACCAAAGACGAGCGGCAGCAAGGCAATCTCCAGCGCGACGACTGCATAGTTGGGATGGCGCAGAAGCGCGTAGGGTCCGCTTTTCACCCGTGGTGTGCCGGGCAGGACCAGAATGCGCGTGGTCCATCGCTCGCCGAGGGTTGTGATGATCCAGTAGCGTGCGACCTGCAGCGCGGCGTAGAGACCGACGAGCCACCAGTTGGCCGGCCGATCCCATGCGAGCAGCCAGAGGCCGACGAGCCACGTCGCATGTAGCGCCACCATCACCGGATAGTGTGTTGCACCGATTTCGTGTGCGCCCTGTGTGCGCAGCCGCCGTTCGTTGCGAGCCGAATGCCAGAGTTCGACCAGCCGCTGTGCCGTCACAAGCGCGAGGATCGGAACAGCTTCAGAAAACATCGAGGGCGAGGAGACACGCGGTAAAGCCGGGTCCGAGCGCGGACAAGGCAAGTGCTCCCTTCGGCGCGGCGTCGAGCACGCGCCGAAGCGCGAAGAGAACCGTCGGCGCGGACATATTGCCGAACTCGCGCAGCACGTCACGCTCGTGATCGAGTGTCCCGCGCGGCAGGGTCAGCGCGCGCTCGACGGCATCAACCACCTTTCCCCCGCCCGGATGGCAAACGAACCGGGCGACTTCGTCGCGCGGCAGCTGCACCGCGGAAAGGAGACGCTTCGCGACGGCCGGAAAGCGGCGCTCGACAAAGATCGGCACCGAGCGAGACAGCACCACGCCGAAGCCGACAGGATCGAAGGTCCATCCCATGATGTCGAGCGTATCCGGCCAGATGTATTCGGCGGAGCCGCGCACGCGCACGGGTCCGTCCGGCGCGGTACGCAAAACGAGTGCCGCGGCGCCATCGGCGAACAGCGCCGCCGCCACCGCGTCTTCCTTGGTGCGACGATCGAGCCGGAAAGCCAATGAGCAGAGTTCGAGCACGACGACCAGGACCGTGCAGCCCGCTTCGACCGAGGCAAGGCGGGAAGCGATCGACAATCCCGAAACGCCGCCGGCACAACCGAGACCGAACACCGGCACCCGCCGTACGTCTGACCGCAGCCCGAGTCGCGGCAGCGCGCGCGCCTCCAACGTCGGAGTCGCGACCCCGCTCGAACAAATCGTCACAACCGCATCGACTTCGCTTGGATCAATGCCGGCTTCGTCGATCGCCTGCGCTGCGACGCGCTCGAACAGCGCTAGTCCTTCCTCATGAAATACTTCCGAGCGATCGGTCCAGTCGCGCGCGGCCAAGTACCATTCCAAAGGACGTACGGCGCGCCGCCGCTCGATTCCGGAATTCTGGAAGATGTCGAGCATGACCGGATAGCGCTCGAACATTTCCGGGAAAACCTTCGGCGCAAGCGCGGCGACCTCGGCTTGCTCGATCACATGCCGGGGCACAGCGGTCGCGAGCGAGAGTAGCGAGACCTCGCGCATACGATCGTGAACCCTGCCGGAGTTGGCTTTGTTCCGTCAGGCGCTTGCGCGGATCGCGCGCCGCTCCTCGAGCGCAACCGGCCGGTCGGGGATCACAAGGCGGAAGGAAGCACCGATCGTGCCTTCGATTAGCCGAATCTCGCCGCCGTGCGCGCGGATCAACTCCGCCGCGATCACGAGGCCAAGGCCGGTGCCGCCGCGGCGAGCGGCGCCCTGAAATGCTTCGAACAGATGTGTGCGGGCCCGTTCGGGCAAACCGGGTCCCGTGTCCGCGACCTGCAAGATCACCACCGACCCCTCGCGACGACCGACAATGCGAATTTGGTCGCGCTGCGGATCGTTCGGAGCGCGCGCAGTCAGTGCCTGCACGCTGTTGCGTACCAGATTGATCAGGACACGCAGCAACTGATCGGGGTCCGCGTCCGCGGTGAGTTCCCGCTCCACCGAGGGGACCCATCCGATCTTCGGGTCGTCGCTGAGATCAAGCGAGTCGCGCACTTCCTCGAGCAGCTTTGCGATATCGACGGGTCTGCGCTTCGGCGGCGGCTCCTGCGCGCGGCCGTAGGCGAGAGTCTGTTCGCAATAGGCGATGGCGCGATTGAGCGTCGCAAGCAATTTCGGCGCGAGGCGGCGCACCGCCGGGTCCGCAAAATTCGCGAGCCGGTCGGAGAGGAGCTGCGCCGGCGACAAGAGATTGCGCAGGTCGTGATTGATCTTGGAGACCGCGAGACCCAGCGAAGCGAGCCGGTTCTTCTGTTGCAGGGTGCCGGCAAGCTCGCGCTGCATTCCGGCGAGCTCACGTTCCGCGACCCCAATCTCGTCGTTGCGGGACGAAGGCACCAGGATGCGGTCCGGATCCTCCGGCGCGTGGCCGAAGGCGACCATCTTCGCCGTGATGTGGCGCATCGGGCGCACGAACAGCCACAACAGGCTCATATAAACGAGCGTGCCGGAGATCGCCGAGATCGCGAGCGACACGAGCAGGATGTTGGCAGAGAAGCGAAGCATGGCCGCGCGCAGGGGACGCTCGTCGATGATGATCTCGACGAACTCGCCGCCGCGCGGTGCGGGTCCGACGACGCGCACGGCGTCATACTGCGCCGCATTGAATAGCGTTTCGAACGCGTCCACCATCGACTGGAAGGTGGAGATATCGCGAAGGTCC
Source organism: uncultured Alphaproteobacteria bacterium (assembly GCA_963711595.1). Classification (GTDB taxonomy): domain Bacteria; phylum Pseudomonadota; class Alphaproteobacteria; order Rhizobiales; family Xanthobacteraceae; genus JAUSIF01. The sequence continues at coordinate 256,498 of CAVQER010000010.1, read as the reverse complement.
ACCTCGTGATCGGTCTTCGGCGGCATCTCGGAAAATGCGAGCAGCCGGCGAGAGTCGCCCTTCTTCATGGCGACCGATTTCGCACCCACGCTGTCGAGCAACTGTCGAGTGAGATCGTCCGAAATCAGACCGTCGGGCGCGGCGTCGAGCACTAGCGCCGCAGTATGGGCGGCGGCGATGCGGTCGGAGAGCCAGGCGAGACGGAAATTCGCGATCGACGGGACATAAATCAGAACTTCGGCCAGCATCACGAACAGGACCGTGAGCAACAGAAGTTTGCCCGACAATCCGAGCCGAACGCGGCGCATCGGATCTTCGGTCGGACGCTCCATTTCAGACCGTTCGTCGGTCATTACACGCTGTCCGTGGGCTGATTGCGTCGCTCAAAGCGACGCATGTAGTCATGATGCGACGCACATGCGGCCTCGTCAAACCTCGCCAAGCGCCGCCTGGCCGGCGTTGGCGTCGGCTATCAGCAGATAAGAAAGGATTGTGGCGCGCTCATGCGTCGGCGAAACGGCCCGCACCGGCACTCGGTTCCTGCCACTCTGTCGAGTGCGGGATGAGCGTCTACTTGCCGCCGCCCGCGCACAGGGTTCGACCTTCCTTTACCCTCTCGATCAATTTCGCCAACCGGACTCGCCTTCACGACGATACGGCGCGCCGAACACGAGCGAGCGGTTCTCGAGCCGTCGCGGCGGGCCCATCTCATTGACTTCATGGGGGTGCGCTCATATAAGCCGCCAGCCGACGAGGCGCGGCGCTAGCCCCTTGTTTTGTCGGCGCATCCAGTGAAATCACTCCGGAATACGGACCGTGAAACGGACCTATCAACCGAGCAAACTCGTCCGCAAGCGCCGCCATGGCTTCCGTGCCCGGATGGGCACGAAGAGCGGGCGAAAGGTGCTCGCCGCCCGCCGCGCACGCGGACGCAAGCGCCTGTCAGCCTGAGAATCGCTGCGCGCAGCGGCCATGGATCGCCTCAAACGACGCGCGGATTTCCTCGCTGCGGCAGGCGGCGCGCGGGCGCATGCGACACCTTTTCTCGTCCAGGCGCGAGACCGCGGCGATCGCGGAAGTCCGAGGGTCGGGTTGACCGTCACAAAGAAGTCCGGCAACGCCGTGGAGCGCAATCGCATTCGCAGGCGACTGCGGTCGGCGGCCGATGACGTCGTGACGCGGGCGGGACGCCAAGGGTTCGACTATGTAGTGATAGCGAGGCGCGCCGCATTGGTAGCGCCGTTCGATGCCATGCTGCGCGACCTCGAACGAGCCATCGTGCGCGTCCACGCCGACAAGGCCGGGCAAGGCCCGGGCCGCTCTGCAGGGCCGAAGGCCTAGCGGGCGACGGAGATTCCGATGGAAGACAACCGCAACACCATTCTCGCGATCCTGCTCTCGGTGGTCGTGCTGATCGCCTGGCAGTATTTCGTCGGCATCCCGCAGCTCGAAAAACAAAAGACCACGCAGGAAGCGCAGAAGCAGACGCAATCGCAGCAGACTCAACCCGGTGGCGCGCCCACGCCGGGACCCGATGGACGCCCGGTGCCCGGCGCTGCGCCGACGCCCGGCGCGCCGATGGCTCGTCCCGGCGTCACCACACGGGAAGACGTTCTCGCAGCCGCACCCCGCATTGCGATCGACACGCCCCGCCTGCGCGGCTCGATTGCGTTGCGCGGCGCCCGCATCGACGACGTCGCATTGAAGGATTATCGCGAGACGGTCGATCCGAAGAGCCCGAACATCGTTTTGCTCTCGCCGTCCGGCAGCGCGCATCCCTTCTACGCGGAATTCGGCTGGGTCGCTCCAGCGAACGCCAGCCTCAAGCTACCGGGAACAGACACGGTCTGGACCGCGGCCACCCCTGGGCCGCTGACACCGAGCAGCCCGCTCGTTCTCAACTGGAACAACGGCGACGGTTTGCAATTCCGCCGCACGATCACCGTCGACAACAATTACATGTTCACGCTGGCCGACGAGGTGGAGAACACCGGCGGAAGCGCCGCGACGATCTACGGGTACGGACTCGTCTCGCGCCACGGCACGCCGAAGGTGGAGGGCTTCTACATTTTGCATGAAGGCCTCGTCGGCGTGCTCGGCGACGGTAAGCTTCACGAGATCAGCTACAGCTCGATTCAGGGCGAACCGCCGCGGGTCGTGAAGTCGACGGGCGGCTGGCTTGGCATTACCGACAAGTATTGGGCCGCGACCCTCGTTCCCGATCAGACGGCAAACCTGCAAGGGCGGTTCGCTTCTTCGAAAGTCGGCACTGTAGATACCTACCAGACCGATTACCTGCTCGACGCGACGACGGTCGCGCCCGGCGGCAAGACCACGGTGCAGTCGCGACTGTTCGCCGGCGCCAAGGAAGTCGCGGTCGTCGACGGCTACGAGAAGCTGCACGGCATCAAGAATTTCGAGCTGCTGATCGATTGGGGCTGGTTCTACTTCATAACCAAGCCGCTGTTCTTTGCGCTCGACTACTTCTTCCGCCTCACGGCCAATTTCGGCGTCGCGATTCTTATCGTCACCGTGATCATCAAGATCTTTTTCTTCCCGCTTGCGAACAAGTCCTATGCCTCGATGGCGCGCATGAAGGCCGTGCAGCCGCAGATGCTCGCAATCCGCGACCGCTTCCCGGACGACAAGGTCAAGCAGCAACAGGCGATGATGGAGCTCTACAAGCAGGAGAAGATCAATCCGCTGTCCGGCTGTCTGCCGATCGTCGTGCAGATCCCTGTGTTCTTCGCTCTCTATAAGGTGCTGTTCGTCACGATCGAGATGCGTCACGCGCCCTTCTTCGGCTGGATCAAGGACCTTTCAGCCCCGGATCCGACGACCATCTTCAATCTGTTCGGCCTGATCCCGTGGGATCCCTCGATCGTACCCGTGCTTGGGCCTTTCCTCATGCTTGGCGTCTGGCCGCTGATCATGGGCGTGACGATGTTCGTGCAGATGAAGATGAACCCTGCGCCGCCCGATCCTACGCAGAAGATGATCTTCGACTGGATGCCGGTGTTCTTCACGTTCCTGCTTGGGTCGTTCCCTGCGGGGCTCGTGATCTACTGGGCCTGGAACAACACGCTCTCGGTGCTCCAGCAGGGCGCAATCATGCGGCGACACGGAGTCAAAATTGAACTTTGGGACAATTTCAAAGGCATGTTCCCGAAGAAGGGGGAGAATGACCCGAAAAAGGACGAAGTGAAGAGCAAAGAGGACGCCAAGAAGCCGAAGTCGAAGGAAGAGCACAAGAAAGAGAAGCAAGAGTCTGACAAAGAAAAAGAAGACGCAAACGAATAAGGATTTGTTCGGCAGAAGCCGTTCTTGCTGAGCAATTTCCTCGCGGCCTTGCCCTCTTTCGTGGCGCCTGCGAAAAGGCGCGCATGATCGTTCTCGACGACATCTCGTTGCGCATCGCAGGCAAGCTCCTGCTCGAACACGCCTCCGTGTCGATCCCGGACCGCGCGCGTGTCGGCGTGGTCGGGCGCAACGGCACCGGCAAGACGACGCTGTTTCACGCGATCGCGGGCGAGTTTGATACGGAAACAGGCCGCATTCGCGTACCCACGCGCGCGCGCATCGGCCGCGTCGCGCAGGAAGCGCCCGGCGGGCCGGAATCGCTCATCGAGATCGTACTCGCGGCGGACACCGAGCGGGCCGCGCTGATCGCGGAGCGGGAAACCGCAAACGATCCGTTGCGCATCGCCGAGATCGAGCACCGGCTCGTCGACATCGACGCGCATTCCGCTCCGGCGCGTGCCGCGCGCATACTCGCCGGACTTGGTTTTGACGAAGTGGCGCAACAGCGGCCGTGCGCGGAGTTTTCCGGCGGCTGGCGCATGCGCGTTGCGCTCGCCGCCCTCCTCTTCGCCGAGCCCGATCTGCTTCTCCTCGACGAGCCGACGAACTATCTCGACCTCGAAGGCACCCTTTGGCTGCAGGACTTCATCGCGCGCTATCCGCGGACAATCTTGCTGATCAGCCACGACCGCGACCTGCTCGATACCTCCGTCTCGTTCATCCTGCATTTCGAGGAACGGAAGCTGAAGCTCTATCGCGGCGGCTTCTCGCAGTTTGATCGGCAGCGGCGGGAGCAACTGGTGGTCAATCAGCGCGCACGCGAACGGCAGGAAGCCAAGCGCGCACACATGATGGACTTCGTGAATCGCTTCCGCGCCAAGGCATCCAAGGCGCGACAGGCGCAGTCGCGCCTGAAGGCCCTGGAAAAAATGGAGCCGATCGCAGCACCGCCCGGCGAAGCCCCGGCTGCGATCTCGATCCGCTCGCCCGACAAGCAGCTGTCGCCGCCGATCATCGTGCTCGACGGCATCGCAGTCGGTTACGAACCGGACAGGCCGGTGCTGGGCGGGCTCGATCTGCGCATCGACGACGACGACCGCATCGCCCTGCTCGGCCCGAACGGAAACGGCAAATCGACCTTTGCGAAGCTGCTGGCCGAGCGGTTGAAGCCGGAACGCGGCCGGATGGTGCGCGCATCCAAGCTCGAGGTCGCCTATTTCGCACAGCACCAGCTCGACGAATTGCATGCCGATGAGTCGCCGTACGAGCACGTGCGCCGTCTCATGCCCAGCGCGCCGGAGCCGAAGGTGCGCTCACGCGCGGCGGAGATGGGATTTTCCGGCGCAGCCGCCGACACGAAGGTCGTCTCCCTGTCCGGAGGCGAGAAAGCACGATTGCTGCTCGGCCTCGCGGCGTTCCGCGGTCCGCATCTCCTGATCCTCGACGAGCCCACCAACCACCTCGATATCGAAGCGCGCGAGGCGCTCATCGAGGCGGTGAACGAATATGAGGGGGCGGTCCTCCTCGTCACGCACGACCGCCATCTGCTGGACGCCTGCGCCGAGCGGCTTTGGCTGGTCGCAAACGGCACCGTGCGGCCATACGAAGGGGACATCGACCAATATCGCCGTGACGTCTTGGGGCGCGCCGGCGCGCAACGCATGGGCGGTCGCGCGGCCCCTGCCGACGAAAAGCAGCGCGGAGCGGCAAAGCGCTCGGAGCTCGGGCCGTTGCGCAAGCGGATCGCGGCACTGGAAAGCGAGATCGAGAAGCTGGAAAAGGAAATCGCCGAGATCGACATCAAGCTCGCCGACTCCACCTCGCTCTCGGGCAACGCTGCAAAGATCGCGCAACTCGGCCGAGATCGAGCGCGGAAATCCGACCGGCTCGCGCAGGCGGAGGAAGAATGGCTCGCCGCGAGCGCGCGGCGCGAGGAGTTGAGCGCTTGAGCGCGGACGCGGCGTTCTCGCCCGCGGAAATCGAGACCGGCCGCAAGCTCTTTGCGCGCGAGTGGCGCTTCGTTGCGGGCGCCGGATCAGTCGAATCGCTGCCAACGATGCAGGGCATCGAGGTCGCCTTCGCCGGGCGTTCGAACGTGGGCAAATCGAGCCTGGTGAACGCGCTCACTTCCCGGAATGCGCTCGCGCGCGTTTCCGGCACCCCGGGTCGCACACAGGAGATCAACTTTTTCGAAAGCGGTGCGGGGCTGCTGCTGACCGACCTGCCGGGCTATGGATATGCCCGCGCGCCGCGCGAAAAGGTGACTGCCTGGACAGGCCTCGTCAGCGCCTACCTCGCGGGCCGTGCGAATCTCGCGCGCGTATTCGTGCTGATCGACAGCCGCCACGGCCTGAAGGAAGTGGACGAAGAGGTGATGACGCGCCTGGACAAGGCCGCGGTCAGCTACGGAATCGTCTTAACCAAGGCCGACGAACCTAAGCCTGCCGCGCTTGCAGAGAGCGTGGACGCCGCGACGGCCGGCATCGCGCGGCGCCACGCCGCGTTTCCGGTCGTGTTTCCCACCTCATCTCGCACGGGTGCGGGTTTGCCGGAGTTGCGTGCCGCGATCGCGCGCGTTTTCGCTGAGCGCCAGAGCCAATAGCCGTTTGAGGCAGCGCCAAGCTTCGGCTAGAAGTGCGCGTCCCATCGTGCGAGCGCGAACGATTCCATGGCTAAATCCGATCCGAAGACCGAGCTGAAGCCCGAGATCGCGGAAGCGCTGCTGCAGGCGCGCGTGCTGTCGGAAGCGCTGCCGCACATGCAGCGCTACGACGATGAGATCGTCGTGGTGAAGTACGGCGGCCACGCGATGGGCGATGAGGCAACGGCCCGCAACTTCGCCAAGGACGTCGTTCTGCTCGAGCAAACCGCGATCAATCCGGTCGTCGTGCACGGCGGCGGACCGCAGATCGGCGCCATGCTCGAGAAACTCGGGATCAAATCCGAGTTCAGGGGCGGGCTGCGTGTGACCGACGCCGCAACTGTCGAAATCGTCGAAATGGTGCTGTGCGGCTCGATCAACAAGCAGATCGTCGGATTCATCAACGAGGCAGGCGGACGCGCCGTCGGACTCTGCGGCAAGGACGGCAACATGGTCCTTGCAAAGAAAGTTACACGCAAGGTCGCCGATCCCGGATCGAACATCGAGAAGGCGATCGACCTCGGCTATGTCGGTGAGCCAGTGAAAGTCGACACGATGGTGCTCGACCAAATCCTTGGCCGCGAGCTGATTCCTGTGCTCGCCCCTGTTGCTTCCGGCGAGAAGGGCGGCACGTTCAATGTCAACGCGGATACCTTCGCCGGCGCGATCGCGGGCGCATTGAAGGCCAAGCGGCTGCTGCTGCTCACCGACGTTCCCGGCGTGCTCGACAAATCGAAAAAGCTCATCAAAGAGCTTTCGCTGAAGGACGCGCGCAAGCTGATCGCCGACGGAACGATCTCGGGCGGAATGATCCCGAAGGTCGAGACCTGCATTCAGGCGCTGGACCAGGGTGTCGAGGGCGTCGTGATCCTTGACGGCCAGGTACAGCATGCCGTCCTGCTCGAACTTCTCACCGACCTCGGTGCGGGAACGCTGATCCACCGCTGATGCGCATTCTGCCGACAGCGTTCGCGCTTGCCCTCGCCGCGTTCGCGTCCCCTGCCCGCGCCGATCTCGAGGTCTGTAATCGCACGAGCTTCATCGTCGAAAGCGCGATTGGTATCGAGGAACAAGGTGTGACGGCGACGCGCGGGTGGTTTCGGGTCGATCCCGGGGCGTGCAGGACTGTTCTGCGCGGCGATCTGACGACCGACCGCCTTTTCGTGCATGCGCGCACGCTTCCGCTGTACGGCCCCGTGAAGCCGCTGCATGCGTCAGAAAGCGAACTGTGCGTCGGCGAAGGAGAGTTTCTCATCGCTGGCGCGCGTCGCTGCGCCAACGACAAACAACGCTTGGTGGCGTTCGGTCAGATGAGTCCGCGCGCGAGCGACAACGGCACCGCGGTCTACCTTGCCGAGCCGGCCGATTATGGTCCGGACCAGGCTCGTTTGGCGGCAGTTCAACGCCTCCTTGCGCTCGCGGGGTACGATGCCGAACCGATCGATGGTGTCGCCGGCAGACGCACGGACGCCGCAACCGGGCTATTCCTGCGCGAGCGTAACCTGCCTGCTGAAACAGCTACTTCCCCTAATCTTCTCGATCTTCTTGTGGACGCAGTTCGCGAGGCTGAAGGCCCCGGATTGCTGTGGTGCAATCAGACCCCGTACACGGTCATGGCTGCGCTCGGCGTCGAAGAAGAAGGCGGCATTGTCGCGCGTGGCTGGTGGCGCGTCGAGCCGGGCGCGTGCGTGCGGCCGAGCGTACAACGCCGCGAACCTCCACGCTTGTTCAGCTTTGCTGAAGCTATCGACCAAGCCGGAGCGGTCATCGAACGCAAAGGGATGTCACTTGCGTGGGGCGGAGCGACGAAGCTCTGCGTACGCAATACGCGCTTCGAGATCCGCGAGCACAACGATTGCGATGCGCGCGGCCTGACCGTGCAGGGATTTGCAATGGTGGAGCTCGGGGGCCGGCGCGGTGCGACGCTGCGCTTCCGCGAGCCGTAGGAGATTCATGCCGCGCGACTTTCGCGAGATCGATACCTGGGTGTTCGATCTCGACAACACGCTCTACCCGCATCACCTGAACCTGTGGCAGCAGGTAGATGACCGCATCCGCGACTACATCGCAAATTTTCTCAGGGTCGCGCACGAGGAGGCGTTTCGCGTTCAGAAGGATTACTACCGCCGCTATGGGACCTCGATGCGCGGGCTGATGATCGAGCATGGCTTGAAGCCGGACGAGTTTCTCGAGTTCGTGCACGAGATCGACCATTCCCCGCTCGAACCCAATGTCGCGCTCGGCGACGTCTTGGAAAAGCTCACCGGGCGCAAGCTCATACTCACCAACGGCACGCGAAAGCACGCTGACGCCGTGATGAGGCGGCTGGCGATCGATACGCACTTCGAGGACGTATTCGACATCGTTGCGGCCGAACTCGATCCGAAACCCTTGCCGCAGGTTTACGATCGATTTCTTGCACAGCACGGAGTCAATCCAGGGCGCGCGGCCATGTTCGAAGATCTTGCCCGCAATCTCGAGGTGCCCCATCGCCTTGGCATGACGACGGTCTTGGTCGTGCCGGAGCACACAAGGGAAGTGTTTCGCGAGGATTGGGAATTGCAGGGGCGCGACGCGCCCCACGTCGATCATGTCACTGATGATCTCGTCGGCTTCCTCAAAAACATTACGGCCGCTTCCTGAAGGTATGACGTGCCCGTTGACACGAACGCACGCTCGCCCGACAAGTCCGGCCGCCAAGGAGAGTCCGCATGTCCACCGATAGTCTTGCCCGCACGGTCGACGACGCCTGGGAGCGCCGTTCGGATATCAGCCCGAAGACCAAGGGCCCGGTGCGCAAGGCAGTACAAGGTGCGCTCGAACTTCTCGACGCCGGCAAGGCGCGCGTGGCCGAACGGCAGCCGGACGGCCGTTGGCAGGTTCATCAGTGGTTGAAGAAGGCGGTGCTGCTCTCGTTCCGCCTGAACGACATGGCGGTGATCAAGGGCGGACCGGGCCGTGCCGCCTGGTGGGACAAGGTGCCGTCGAAGTTCGACGGCTGGAACGCTGCCAAGTTCAAAAGGGCGGGATTCCGCGCCGTCCCTTCGTGCGTCGTACGGCGCGGGGCATTCATCGCGCCGAACGTCGTGCTCATGCCAAGCTTCGTCAACATAGGTGCCTATGTAGGTGAGGCGACAATGGTGGACACCTGGGCGACCGTGGGCTCGTGCGCGCAGATCGGGAAGAACTGTCATATCTCCGGCGGCGCGGGCATCGGCGGGGTACTCGAGCCCGTGCAAGCGGGGCCGGTCGTGATCGAGGACGACTGTTTTATCGGCGCGCGGGCTGAAGTCGCCGAAGGCGTGATCGTACGGAAGGGCTCGGTGCTCTCGATGGGCGTCTATCTCGGCGCATCGACCAAAATCGTCGACCGCGAAAGCGGCAAGATCTTCACCGGCGAGGTGCCACCCTATTCCGTGGTCGTACCGGGATCGCTGCCGGGCCGATCCGGACCTGCGAACGAACCCGCGCCCTCACTCTATTGCGCCGTGATTGTGAAGCGCGTCGATGAGAAGACACGTGCGAAGACGTCGATTAACGAGCTGCTGAGGGACTGACATGGCTCACAGCACCCACGCCGACACGAAAGCCCCGATCGACTGGAAATACTTGTTGACGACCGTCGAAGGCCGGATCGGACGAAAGACGTACTGGATCGGTACGCTGGCAGTACTCGTGATCGGTGCCCTCATCCAACTTGTCGTCGCCTCCATGGCAGGCGAGACCGCAGGACTTATCGCGGGACTGATCTTTCTCCTTCCGGGCTTTGCCATTGGCGCGAAGCGTGCACACGATCGGAATCGTTCGGCTTGGATGCTCTTGCTTTTCTACGTGCCCGCGGCGGTAGTCTTCGTGATGAACGCCATGGGGTTGGACATGGACGGCGATCAGCCCCGCACCCTATTTCTCGTGCTCAACGGAATCTTGGTCATCGTGATGATCTGGCTAACGATCGAACTCGGCTTCCTGCGCGGCACGCCCGGCACGAATTGATACGGTCCTGATCCGCTCGCGGGACGCTGAAGACGACGGAGAAGCGATGCCGACCCCGCGAGCGACACACGATCCGATCGCGATCGCACAAAAGCTGATCCGCTGTCGCTCTGTGACGCCCGAAGAGGGCGGCGCGCTCGGAGTCCTCGAAGAACTACTCAAGGAAGCAGGCTTCGAGGTGCATCGGGTAACCTTCGCTGAGCCGAATACGTTGCCGGTCGAGAATTTTTTCGCCCGGATTGGCAGCGCAGGACCGAACTTCGCCTTTGCAGGACATACCGATGTTGTCCCCGCCGGCGACGAGGGTCACTGGCGGCATAAGCCTTTCGCCGGCGAAATCGCGGGCGACTCTCTCTATGGCCGCGGCGCCGTGGATATGAAGGGAGCGATCGCGTCCTTCGTCGCCGCGTCGCTCGAATTTCTTCCAACCGCCAAGGGCAACCCAAAGGGCTCGATTTCACTCTTGATCACCGGCGACGAAGAGAGTGTCGCCATCAACGGCACCGCGAAGCTGTTGAAATGGGCCGCGGAGCGCGGCGAGAAATTCGACGTTTGCGTCGTCGGTGAACCAACAAGCATCGCTGCCGTGGGCGACACGATCAAGATCGGCCGGCGCGGCAGCCTTTCCGGCACGCTCTCCGTGAGCGGCAAATCCGGGCACGCCGCGTATCCGCAGAATGCGGACAACCCGATCCGCACGCTCGTCGGCATGCTGAACAAGCTGCACGAGCCGCTCGACGACGGCTCCTGGCATTTCGACAAATCACATTTCGAAGTGGTTTCGGTCGATGTCGGAAATGAGGCTTTCAATGTGATCCCGGCCGAAGCGAAGGCGCGCTTCAACATCCGCTTCAACGACAAACACACGCCACAGAGCCTGAAGGCGCTTGTCGAGCGTCGGTGCCGCGACGCCGCACCGGCTGGGCGTTTCCGCTTCGACTGGGAGCCAGCAAGCGACAGCTTCATCACGAAGCCCGGACCGTTCGTCGACCTGCTGTCCTCGGCGGTTGCGGAGGTCACCGGGAAGAAGCCGGCGCTTTCCACGTCGGGCGGCACGTCCGACGCGCGCTTCATCAAGGACTATTGCCCCGTCGTCGACGTGGGGCTGGTCGGGCAGACCATGCACGGGATCGACGAGAACGTGCCGGTCGACGACTTGCAGCGCCTGACGGCGATCTATCGCCGCGTACTCGAGAAGTATTTCGCTTAAGCCGTCAGTAATCGACGCGGACGAGGTAGAGTCCGCATGCGGGAGCTACGGGACCGCACGCGGCACGATTTTTCGCTGCAAGCGCGTTGGCGAGCCCGTCAGCAGTCCACTTGCCCTCTCCTACGAGCGCAAGCGATCCAACCATCGAGCGCACCTGGTGATGCAGGAACGAGCGCGCGCTTGCGCGTATGCCAATCTCATCGCCATCGCGCGTTACATCGAGTTGGTCGAGCGTCTTCACCGGCGTTTTGGCCTGACATTCGACCGACCGAAAGGTCGTGAAGTCATGATTGCCGACGAGTTGTTGCGCGGCATTATGCATGGCGGACGCGTCAAGTGCCTTGACGATTTGCCACGTGCGGTCGCGATCAAGCGCGAGATCAGCGCGGCGATTGGTGACGCGATACAGGTAGTGGCGCGCACGCGCCGAGAACCGGGCGTCGAAATCGTCGGCAACGCGCTCCACGTTCAGGATTGCCACCGGATGCGGACGTAGATGCGCGTTCAGCGCGTTGCGGATCGTGTCCGTGCCGACCTCCTTCGCTAAATCGACATGCGCGACCTGGCCGAGGGCATGCACGCCCGCGTCGGTACGGCCCGCCCCGGAAATTTTCGGCTGCTCGCCCGCGAACTTTCCGAACGCCTCGGCAATCGCGCCTGCGATCGACGGCCCATTGTCCTGCACCTGCCAGCCGACGAACGGGGTCCCGTCGTACTCGATCGTGAGCTTGTAGCGCGGCATGGCGACGCTCAACCAAGGTGCGCGAACGGGGTCGGATAGCGCACGGCCCCGCCTTTCGCGCCACTCGGATTGAGGGCGAGCGCCATGACGTACGCTCCGTCATAAGGCGTCTCGAATGGAAGGGCCGCCGCAGTCGAAAAGCCGAAGCGGTCGTAGTAACCAGGGTCGCCAACAACGAACACCATTTCCTCGGCCTGTGCGGCGAGCCGCCGGTGTGCCTCCTGCACTAGGCGAGTACCGATGTCATTCCGCTGCCGCGTCGGCGCCACTGCAAGCGGCGCAAGAGCGAGAGCCGGCACCAGCGCGGCACCCACTTCAATCGCGACTCTGGAGTAAAGTACGTGGCCAACGATGCATTCGTCGTCTTCGGCCACCAGCGACAGAACTATGGACCCTTCGCTGCGCAGGGCATCGACGAGATCGGCTTCGGTCGCCCCGCCGAACGCTGCGCGATGCAGCGCGTGGATCGCACGCGCGTCCGTGACCTGCTCGGCGCGAATATTGACAACGTCAGGGGTCATTTCAGCACGGTGGCGGCGGGAAGGATGTTGCCGCGCAGGAATTCCTCGGCGCTCATTGTCTTGGCGCCGGCACGCTGCACCTCGAGAAGGCGCACAGCGCCTTTCCCGCACGCGATCGTCAGTCCCGTGTCGAGCACAGTTCCCGCCTGGCCGCCCCCCTCGCCGCGCGTGGACCGCAGCACCTTAATTCGGTCGCCGCTTGGTAACTCGAACCAGGCGCCGGGAAACGGCGAGAGACCGCGGATGTGGTCGTGGACCGACTTCCAATCCTTCGACCAATCGATGCGGGTCTCGGATTTCTCGATCTTCTTCGCATAGGTGGCGCCGCTCGCAGGCTGCGGCTCGAACTTCAATGTACCGCGCTCGAGGGCTGCGAGCGCACGCGCCATGAGGTCCGCGCCGACGGCGGAAAGCCTGTCGTGCATTTCACCCGCCGTTGCGTCCGGTGGAATCGGCATGCGCTCGGCAAGGCCGATTGCACCCGTGTCGAGCCCTTCCTCCATATGCATCACCATTGCGCCAGTTTCAGAATCGCCCGCCATGATCGCGCGAGCGATCGGCGCCGCGCCGCGCCAGCGCGGCAAGAGCGATGCATGCAGATTGAGACAGCCGAAGCGAGGCGTCTCGAGGATCGGTGTTGGTAACAACAGGCCATACGCGACGACGACAGCGACGTCCACTGCATGGGCGCGAAACGTGTCCGCTTCGCCCTTCAGGCTTTGCGGATGCAGAACAGGAATTTTGAGGCGCGCGGCCGTCTCGTGCACCGGGGAGCGGCGTTCCTCCATCCCTCGCCCCGCGCGCGCGGGAGGACGCGTGTACGCGGCAACGATCTCGTGTCCTCGGCCCGCGAGCTCGACGAGCGTCGGGACCGCGAACTCGGGAGTACCCATAAAGACGATGCGCAATTGTCAGTCCTCTATGCGCACGTCATCCTGAGGTGCGAGCGCGAAGCGCGAGCCTCAAAGGATGATGTGCGAAGTCGGGGCGTCATCCTTCGAGGGCCGCTGCGCGGCCGCCTCAGGATGACGGATCTGATTCTGAAAAATACATTACTCTGCCGCTTCGCGCTTGGCGGCCTTCGCGTATTTCTTGATCACGCGGTCACGCTTGAGCTTCGAAAGATGGTCAATGAACAGCACGCCATTGATGTGATCGATCTCATGCTGAACGACGCGCGCTAGGAGTCCATCCGCTTCGAGCTCGTGCGCGCGGCCTTCGAGGTCGAGAAAGCGCACCTTCACGCGCTCCGGGCGCTCCACTTCGTCGAGGTACTCGGGGATCGAAAGGCAGCCCTCCTCGTGCGCGATCTTTTCCTCGGATGACCAGACGATCTCGGGGTTGATCAAAGCGATCGGCTGCTTTTCTTCCTCGCCCCGGGTCGCGTCGATCGTGACGACGCGTTTCGGCACGCCAACCTGGATGGCGGCCAGACCGACCCCCGGCGCCTCGTACATGGTCTCGAACATGTCGGCTACGAGCTTGCGCACGTCGTCGTCGACGCGCGCGACAGGTTCCGACACGAGACGAAGACGCTTGTCGGGGAGCGCGATGATCGGGCGAATGGCCATGAGCGCGAAATAGGATGCCGGCCGCAGGGGGTCAAATCCCCTGATTCCACGGGATCTTGAATTCGGCCGTAATTAGATGTTCACTATTCGTTCTTACCCTCCGAATCGAGTTAGAAGGGATCCATGAGCGGCGTTCTGTTTTCCATTGGATCAATGCCGGTGAGTGCGACGGAAGTCCTCCTCGCCGGCGCGATCATTCTACTCGTGGTGCTTGCGATCGCACTGTGGCGCTCCGCGCGTTCGCGCGCGAATGAGGCCGCCCAGCAAGTCCAACACACCTCCGACCTAGAGGAACGTATCGGAGAGCTTGTCCGCACGCAGTCGGAGACGGCCGGCAGCCTGCAGTCGTTCGCCACGATGCTCGGCGGCCGGCAGGCAGAGCTTGCGCGCGTGGTCAGTGAGCGCCTCGATACCGTGTCGCACCGGCTCGGTGAGAGCATGACGAATACCGCGCGCGTGACGAACGAAAGTCTCTTGCAGTTGAACGAGCGTCTTGCCGTCGTCGATGCCGCGCAGGCGCGACTTGCCGAACTGTCCTCGCACATGGTCACGCTCAAGGACGTCCTCTCGAACAAGCAGGCGCGCGGAGCGTTCGGCCAAGGACGTATGGAAGCGATCGTCGCCGACGGGCTTCCGAAAGATTCGTACGCTTTCCAGTACACGCTATCGAACGGGAAGCGGCCGGACTGCGCTATTTTTCTGCCCGGCGACGTTCGTCCGCTGCTCGTGGATGCGAAATTTCCCCTCGAATCGATCACTGCGTTTCGCGAGGCGCAAACCGACGAGGCCCGTCGCGCCGCGGGACAACGTCTGCGCCAGGACATCTCCAAACACGTCTCCGACATTGAAACCCGGTACTTCCTGCCTGGCGAAACGCAGGACGTCGCGATGATGTTCGTCCCGTCGGAGTCCGTCTACGCCGAATTGCACGAACACTTCGACGACCTCGTGCAAAAAGCGTTTCGTGCCCGGGTACTTCTCGTCTCTCCGTCGTTGCTGATGCTCGCCATTCAGGTGATGCAAGCCATCGTGAGGGACGCGCGCATGCGCGAGGCCACCGAATTGATCCGCGCGGAAGTCGGCAAGCTCATGGATGATGTCGGCCGGCTGCGCGATCGCGCGCTCAACCTGCAAAAGCATTTTGCGCAGGCATCCGACGATGTCGGCCAGGTGCTGATCTCGGCCGACAAGGTGGCGAAGCGCGGCGCCAGGATCGAGGCATTGGAACTCGATGAAGCGGACACCGCGCGCGACGATCGGATCCCCGTTCAGGTTCCTCTCAATCTCAAGCTTGGCGCGGCGGAGTAGTCGCTGTGTCAGGTCCGGCGTGAATTGCCGGGCATGACGCGCAAACGGATTCGTGAGACAACAAGATATGGCCGAAACAGCGCGCGCAATCACCGCCCGCCGTGAGAACTTTTTCTCCGCGTTAGCCGTCTATCTGCGGCCGCGCGTGCTGATCGTGCTGCTGCTGGGATTCTCATCGGGGCTGCCGCTCGCCCTTTCGGGCGCGACACTTGCGATCTGGATGACGGACCGCGGGGTGGATCTCGGAACGATCGGGCTGTTCTCGCTCGTCGGCCTTCCCTACACGTTCAAGTTCATCTGGGCGCCCGTCGTTGACGCGCTGGATGTTCCGTTTCTGTCACGCGCGCTTGGACGGCGCCGCGGATGGCTCGTCTTCAGCCAGCTCGTGCTCGCGGCGACGATCATTTTTCTCGGATTCCTCGATCCGGTCGCCGCGCCGTTCGCGCTGGCGTTCGCGGCCCTCATGGTTGCGGCGGCCTCCGCAACGCAGGACATCGTGATCGACGCTTTCCGCGTGGAAAGCCTCGATACGAGCGAACAGGCCGCCGGTATGGCGTCCTATGTGTTCGCCTACCGCATCGGGATGCTCGTTTCCGGTGCCGGCGTGATCGCGCTCGTGGCCTGGCTCGAGCTGATTGGCGTCCCCCGCGACGAGGTTTGGACGTGGGGTTACATCGCAGCAGCCGCGTTCGTATCGATCGGTCTGTTTGCCGCGCTCATGGCGCGCGAGCCCGACGCACCCGCGAACCTGCAGGCCGGCAGGCCGCGCGGTGACGCCCTGAGCCGCGTGCTCTCGACGGCCTTCGAAGCGTTCCGCGAATTCCTGACGCGAGATACAGCGATCGCGGTGCTTCTGTTCGTGGTGCTGTTCAAGTTCTGTGACGCCTTCGCGGGCGTGCTCACGGGCCCGTTCGTGATCTCGATCGGCTTCGACAAGGCGGCGTACGCCGGGATCGTCAAGGGCGTCGGTCTCGCCGCATTGCTCGTCGGCGGCATCGCCGGTGGCGTCGTCGCGCGCGCGTTGCCGCTCGTGACGAGTCTGTGGATTGCCGCATTCCTGCAGATGGCGTCCAACTTCGTGTTTGTCTGGCAGGCGTGGGTCGGCGTGAATCACGCCGCGCTGACGGCGACGATCATCGTGGAAAATTTCACCGGCGCGATCGGCACCGTGATCTTCGTCGCGTATCTGTCTGCGCTCTGTCACGACCGTGCGCACACGGCAACGCAGTTCGCGCTGCTTACGGCGCTCGCCGCAGTCGGCCGCACAACCCTCGCGTCCGGCGGCGGCTTCGTCGCGGAGGCAGCCGGTTGGGCGGTGTTCTTCACGATCACGGCGCTCGCAGCGATCCCGAGCCTGATCCTGCTCGCATGGCTGCAGTCGCGCGGCCATTTCGCCAGTCTCGAACGGAAGAACTAGAACGGCGTGCGACTGCGGATCGCCGCCGAGAGCGTGCCTTCATCCAGGTAGTCGAGCTCGCCGCCCACCGGCACGCCGTGCGCGAGACGGGTCACCTTCACGTTCGCGTCGCGCAGCAAGTCGGTGATGTAGTGGGCGGTCGTCTGGCCATCCACCGTCGCATTCAACGCCAGCACGACTTCCTTCGCCTCCCCATCGTGCGCACGCTTGATCAAGCCCGCGATATTGAGATCGTCCGGTCCGACACCATCCAACGGCGAGAGCGTGCCGCCGAGCACGTGGTAACGGCCGGGAGCCGCACCCGCGCGCTCGAGCGCCCAGAGATCGGCGACGTTCTCCACGACGATCAGGATCGAACGGTCGCGGGTCGGGTCGGCGCAAACGGTGCAAGGATCGCGCGTGTCGATGTTGCCGCAGGTGCGACAGACGACAATTTTCTCCAGTGCATCGCCGAGCGCAGAAGCAAGCGGCTCCATCAGGTCGGCTCGCCGGCGAACGAGATGCAGCGCGGCCCGGCGCGCCGAGCGCGGCCCAAGGCCGGGCAGTCGTGCGAGCAGCTGAATCAGGCGCTCGATCTCAGGTCCGGCGACGGCGCGGGGCATTGGGTCAAAGCAGCCTCAGAACAACTTCATTCCCGGCGGCAGCGGAAGGCCGCCCGTCAGTCCGCGCGCCTTTTCCTCGACCAGACGCTCCGCCTTCGTACGAGCGTCGGTATGGGCGGCCGTAACAAGATCTTCGAGGATTTCGCGTTCATCTGCCTTCATCAGGCTCGGATCAATCGAGACCTTCTTCATTGCGCCCTTGGCCGTCAGCGTCACCGACACAAGGCCTCCGCCGGAGCTGCCGGTGACTTCCGTCGCTTCGAGCTCGGCCTGGAGCTGCTGCATCTTCTCCTGCAACTGCTTGATCTGGCCCATCATTCCCATGAGATCACGCATTACCGGCTCCTCAATCGCGCGGGTTTTCGTCGGGCGGATCGGGCGGCGTGTCGTTGTCGGCGAGATCGGATTCGCTTTTCGTCGTGGCGTCGTCACGTTTGCGGACGCTGACGATTTCGGCCCCGGGGAAACGCTGCAGAACCGCTTCCACCAGTGGGTCCTTGCGCGCGTCGCGTTCGAGCGCACTCTGCGTCGCTGCCTTCTGTTCTCCGACGGTCGGCGCGCCGCCTTCCGCGGAAAGGGTCACAAACCAGCGCTTTCCGGTCCATTCCAGAAGCTTCGCTGAGAGCGATTGGACAAGCCCTGCAGGGGCACCTTCCGCAAGCGAGATCTCGAGACGGCCCTCCTGCATGCTGACCGGACGCACGAACGTCTCGATTGCATGTTTCGTCTGAAGGTCCCGTTTGGCTCCGGCAAGCGCAACGATTTCCTCGAACTTCGCGAGTTGAGGCGCGGTTGGCGTGCTCGCGCGCGGCAAGGGATCGCGCCGCGGTGCGGCACTCGTCCGGGCGCCCCCCTCGGCGGCCATCTGCATTCGCGCTCCGGCACCTGAACCGGCCGAGCCGCCAGTTGAACCGGCGGCGCTGCTCCCGCCATCCTCGAGCGCGCGCAGTGCCTCGTCCGGCGTCGGCAGGTCGGCTGCGAAGGCGAGGCGCACAAGAATCATCTCGGCCGCTTGCGCGCCCTTTTCCGCCGATTGAACCTCCTGCAGACCCTTCGACAGGATTTGCCAGGCACGAGAAAGAACGCGGACCGAAAGCTTCTCCGCGAATTCCCGTCCGCGATTGCGCTCGGCTTCGACGAGGCTTCGATCGTCCGCAGCAGACGGAACAAGCTTGAAGCGCGTCACGAGATGCGTGAACTCGGCGAGATCGGCGATGATCACGGCGGGGTCCGCGCCGATGTCGTAAAGATCGCGGAAGTCGGCAAGCGCCGCGCCGATATCGCCCTTCATCAGCGCCTCGAACAGATCGATCACGCGGGCACGGTCCGCAAGGCCCAGTTGGGCGCGAACCTCATCTGACTTCAAGTCGGCATTGCCGTGCGCGATCGCCTGATCAAGCAGTGACAGCGCATCGCGCACCGATCCTTCCGCCGCGCGGGCGATGATGCCGAGCACTTCCGGCTCGACCGCGACACTTTCCTTCGCGCAGATTTCTGCCAGGTGCTTCACAATCAAGCCGGCGTCGACACGGCGCAGGTCGAAGCGCTGGCAGCGCGAAAGTACCGTGACTGGGACCTTGCGGATCTCGGTCGTCGCGAAGACGAACTTCACGTGCGGCGGTGGCTCTTCCAAGGTCTTCAAGAACGCGTTGAACGCCTTGTCGGAGAGCATGTGAACTTCGTCGATGATGTAGACCTTGTAACGCGCGTCCGCCGGCGCGTAGCGAACGCCGTCGAGAATCTCGCGCACATCGTCGATGCCGGTGTGAGAGGCAGCGTCCATCTCGAGCACGTCGATGTGGCGGCTTTCCATGATCGCCGCGCAGTGGCGACCGAACACCGGCATGTGCAGGGTCGGTCCACCGCCGCCTTCCGCCGGCTCATAGTTCAGCGCGCGCGCGAGAATTCTTGCGGTCGTGGTCTTCCCCACGCCGCGCACGCCGGAGAGCATGTAGGCTTGCGCGATGCGGCCGCTGTCGAACGCATTCGACAGTGTTCGCACCATCGCGTCCTGACCGATCAGATCGTCAAACGTGGTCGGGTCGGTATTTGCGCGCGAGCACGCGGTAGCCGCTCCCGCCCTTCGCGCCGGAACGCGGCGCGTCGGAGGGACCGTTCGCGGCCTTGGCGGTTTTCTCGGGCGGCCTGCTCATGCCTGCACTCAATGGCCTCTGATTGCGGCCAAGGTGCGCGGTTTCTTCCCGGCCCGTCAATCCGATGAAAGAGTGGGAGGTTGGACCGGTAACCCGAACCGGTCTCGTTAGGGCTGCTTCCTTCCGGACCTGACCCGGTTGGCGAGTGGCTCGTCCACCGCCAACCTCCCGCCCCTATATCGGACCTCCCGCCGGTGAAGGCAAGCATTGCGGACGGGCAATTTCGCCAGGTTGCACATGCATTTCGGTCACTCCATCCTGCCAACGAGAGGACGCGCCGAATGGCGGACAATTTCACGCTCGATGCAAGGCTTGCCGCGGAGTCGCACGCGCTTGGCGAGCTTGCGCTTTGCCGGGTGCTGCTGTTCGACGACGCGCGATTTCCGTGGATTGTGCTCGTTCCAAGACGTCCGGGCCTCGTGGAAATGACGGACCTGCCGCACGCCGACCGGCATGTTCTTCTCGATGAGATCGGCGCGGCGATGGACGCACTCAAGGAAGTTACCGCGCCCTACAAGCTCAACGTCGCAGCACTCGGTAACGCGGTGCGGCAGTTGCACGTCCACGTCATCGCCCGCTTTCCGAACGACCCAGCCTGGCCGTCGCCGGTGTGGGGACGCGGCGAACGCGTGCCATACAAACCCGTCACGCTCGCCGAACGGGCGGACAAGCTGCGTACTGCATTTTTTGACTAGCGATCCGCGGTTGCGCTAACGAAACCAGCGTGCCAGCGTTTCGCCCCGCCGCAAAGATTTCTCATGACTCAAGCAACTGACTTCGGTCCCTGGCCCTCGCTCGCATACGTCACGTCGCGCATGGATCGCGCGAGCGACCGGCGTACCGATGACGAGTTCATTGCGTCGCTTCTAAGCGACGCGAAATCTCGTGCCGTCGTCATTTCCGGTGAACGCGTGATCCTTCGCAAATCCGGAGCGGCCTTCGACCCGCTCTTCACGATCGCGGAGGCGCGTGGGTTCGGCGCGGACCCCGAGGTGGTCTTTCTCGGCATCGAGGAAGGCCGCGCGCGCTTCGGCTGTGCGATCCCGTCTGATGCTGCCGATCAGCTCAAAACGTCGGGCGACTTGCTCGTCATCGACCTACGCTCGATCGTCTTCCAGGGCTTGCTCGCGCAGAACCATCTGCAACCGATCGCGATCGCCAAAGCCCTGCTCACCTGGCACGCAAGGCATCGCTTTTGCGCCAATTGTGGCGCCCCGACGCAAACGACGGAGGCGGGGTGGCGGCGCGACTGCCCTTCATGCGGATCGCAGCATTTTCCGCGCACCGACCCGTGCGTGATCATGTTGGCGATCGACGGTGACCGCTGCCTTCTCGCCCGTTCTGCACGATTTCCGCCGGGAATGTGGTCGTGCCTGGCCGGTTTCGTCGAGCCGGGCGAAACGCTGGAAGACGCGGTGCGGCGGGAAACGCGCGAGGAGGCCGGTGTGGAGGTCGGGCGCGTTGTGTACTTCGCCTCGCAGCCATGGCCGTTTCCGATGTCGATCATGATCGGCTGCCACGCCGAAGCCACGCGCACCGACTTGCGCGTCGATCCGAACGAAATCGAAGATGCGCGCTGGATTTCGCGCGGAGAAGCAGCGCTCATGCTCGAACGCAAGCACAAGGATGGGCTCGCGACGCCGCCACCGGCCGCGATCGCGCACCACATCATCCGCGCATACGTTGAGCACGGGACGGACGTGCTTGGACGTCGCTAGCTGCTTGCTTCCGGTGCTTGCCGGCGGAACGGATGCGCCGGGTACACGCCGAGAATCTTGAACTCCTTGGAGTAGAAGGCGAGTTCCTCGAGCGCGAGCTTGACGGGGCGATCGTCGGGATGACCCTCGACGTCGGCATAGAACAAGGTAGCGAGGAAGCTGCCGCCCAGCTGGTACGACTCGAGCTTCGTCATGTTCACGCCGTTCGTGGCAAATCCCCCGAGCGCCTTGTAGAGCGCAGCGGGCACGTTGCGCACGCGGAATATGAACGTGGTGACGGATGGGCCGTTTCCGTGCTGCACCCAGTCCGTCTCGCGCGAGAGCACGATGAATCGGGTGGTGTTGTGGGTTTCATCCTCGACGTCTTCAGCGAGGATCTCGAGACCGTAAATCTCCGCAGCGAGACGCGAGGCGATCGCAGCGTGCGTGTTGTCTCCCGACTCGGCGATCTGGCGCGCCGAGCCCGCGGTGTCGGCGCCAACCACTGTCTTCAGGCCGAGCTTGCGGATCATGTTGCGGCATTGTCCGAGCGCGTGGATGTGGCTCTGCACGGTCTTGATCGTCTTCAGCGTCGCGCCCTTGCGCGCCATTAGCTGGTGGCGGATCGGCAGAAAATGCTCGGCGACGATGTTCAGGCCCGAGTCCGGCATCAGGTGATGAATATCGGCGACGCGCCCAGCGACGGAATTCTCGATCGGAATCATCGCGAGGCTGGCCTCGCCGGAATTGACCGCCGCGAAGGCGTCCTCGAACGTCGGGCACGGCACGGCTTCGAGATCCGGATAGGCCTCGCGACCGGCGATGTGCGAGTTGGCACCCGGCTCGCCCTGAAAGACGATGGTCTTGCGTTTCTTGCTCATGGATTTTTTGATTGCCCGCGAAGAAGCGCGCGGGCAGTTTCCAAGTCGGCGGGAGTATCGACACCGAGGGGCACCGCGTCAACGATTGCGACATCGATGCGAAGTCCCGCTTCCAGCCCGCGCAATTGCTCGAGCCGCTCACGCACCTCGAGCGCCGAAGGTTTTAGCGATACGAATTTTTCGAGTGCTGCGCGCCGGTAAGCATAAAGTCCGATGTGATGGTAAAGCGGGCCTTCTCCGGCGGGTGCGGTTGCACGCGTGAAATAAAGAGCCCGGAGGCGACGATCGGCGATCGGCGTGCCAATGACCTTCACCACATTCGGATCGGTCCGTTCGCGAGGCTCGCTGATTTCAGCGGCGACCGTCGCCACGTCGACAGCGGGATCGTTGAGAAGGGCGATCGCTGCACGAATCGATTCCGGATCGACGGTCGGAAGGTCGGCCTGGAGATTGACGATGAGATCGACCGCGCCCGCCGGGTCGATCTTGCCGAGCGCCTCGAAAATGCGATCCGAGCCGGACGGGTGATCGGCGCGCGTCAGCACCGATTCGCATCCCGCAGCCTCCGCGGCCTTCGCAATCTCGGACGCATCGGTGGCCACCCATACTGGCCCGACACGGGCCTCAGCGGCGCGCGCGGCTACATGCGCGATCATCGGCTTTCCGTTGATGTCGGCCAGTGGCTTACCCGGCAGACGGGTCGCGGCCATGCGCGCGGGAATCAACACGATGACGTTGGCGGCGGATGCGGGGCGAGTCATGAGGTAACGCCGGCGGAGCGGCAACAAGTAGCAGCGGACCGGAGCCTTATACGGGTTGCCTGGGTGGGGGCAAAGCGATAGGTCTGCCGCATTCGGGTACGGGAGCGCTGCCGAAAATGGACGGATTCGAGATCAATAAGATCCTCGGCGCGGTACTCGCGACCTGCCTGTTCACCCTATCGCTGAATATTATCGCCGGCGGAATCTTCGCCCCGCATGCTCCGGCAAAACCCGGCTACGAAATCGCCGTTCCCGACGCGCCGGCGGGCGGCGCGCAGGCGGCAATCCCGCCGGCCGAGCCGATCGCGAACCGGCTCGCAAACGCGGACCCGAAGAAGGGCGAACTCGCCGCGAAGAAGTGCCTGGCGTGCCACTCCTTCGAGAAGGGCGGCGCGAACAAGGTTGGCCCGAATCTTTACGGCGTCGTCGGCGGTCCGCGCGCGCACGCGCAAGGCTTCTCCTACTCCGGCGGAATGAAGCAGGCGGGCGGACAATGGGATTTCGAGAACCTCGACAAATTCCTCGCGAATCCGAAAGCCGAAGTGAAGAACACTTCCATGACCTTCGTCGGAATTCGCCGACCTGAAGAGCGCGCCGACGTAATCGCGTACCTGAATTCGCTCTCCGACAGCCCGAAGCCACTGCCGAAGCCCGAAGCCGGCGCGAAGCCCGAAGCCACTGCGAAGCCGGACGCGGGTGCGCAGAAGGCCGCTCCTGGTGCGCAAAAGAAGTAGTTTCGTGCGGCTATTCAAGAGTGCGTTAGCCGCGTCGTTGCGCTGGCGGCCCAGCGCAAATACGGCATAATCACCGTTGAATTTCGCCTAGGGGGCGGATCGCCAACGGAGCCTCGCTTGCAGCGTCAGTCTCAGCCCGCCGCCCTCTTCCGCGGAATCGCCCTCGCTTCGCTGGTACTGCTCACGATCCCCTCGGCGGCCATCGCCGAAGGCGAATGGCAGCACGGCCTCTCCCTGATGGGATCGCCGAAGTATCCGGCGGACTTCAAGCATTTCAATTACGTCAATCCGAACGCGCCGAAGGGAGGCCTCGTGCGCCTCGGCCAGGACGGAACCTTCGACACGCTGAACTTCGTCATCCCGCGCGGTACGGCCGCGGCCGGCATCACGCTCATCTACGATACGCTGATGACGTCCGCGCTCGACGAAGTCGCGACCGAGTACGGGTTGCTCGCGGAAGCCGTGAGCCATCCTCCCGACTGGTCTTCGGTGACGTACCGTCTGCGCAAGGAGGCACGTTGGCATGACGGAAAGCCGGTCACGCCGGAAGACGTCGTCTGGAGCTTCCAAACTCTTGTGAAGCTCAATCCCAATCAAGGCTTCTATTACCGACACGTGAAGAAGGCGGAACAGACGGGTGATCGCGAGGTCACCTTCACCTTCGACGGGCCGGGCAACCGCGAGCTGCCGCAGATCGTCGGCCAGCTCTCCGTACTTCCCAAGCACTATTGGACCGGCACCGACGCGCAGGGCCGCCAGCGGGACATCAACGCCGGAACGCTCGAGCCGCCGCTCGGCAGCGGTCCGTATCGGATCAAGAACGTCGTGCCGGGGCGTACGATCGCCTACGAGCGCGTCCCGGAATATTGGGGTGCCAAGATTCCGTCGAAAGTCGGCAAGGACAATTTCGACGAGATCCGTTTCGAGTACTTCCGCGACGACACCGTCGAGCTCGAGGCGTTCAAGGCGGATCAATACGATTTCCGTGTCGAGTTGTCCGCGCGCAACTGGGCGACCGCTTATGATTTCCCGGCGCAGCGAGAAGGACGCGTTGTACTGGAAACCTTCCCGGAGCGCGCGCGCGGCGTGATGCAGGCATTCGTGCCGAACCTGCGCCGCGACAAGTTCAAGGACGCTCGCGTGCGGCTGGCGCTGCGTTATGCGCTGGATGTCGAGGACATGAACCGCACGCTGTTCTTCGGTCAGTACAAGCCGATCGATTCCTACTTCAGCGGCACGGAACTCGCCTCGTCCGGGCTCCCGAGGGACAAGGAGCTGGAAATTCTCGAAACCGTGCGCGGCAAGGTGCCGGCGGAAGTGTTCGCGAAAGAATTCAAGAACCCGGTCGGCGGCAGCGAGGATGCAAGACGCGCGAACCTCCGGGAAGCGACGCGGCTGCTGCGCGAAGCAGGCTTCGAGGTGCGCGACCGAAAGCTCGTCAACACGAAAACCGGCGAGCCGTTTACGATCGACTTTCTGCTCGTGAGCCCGGCGTTCGAACGGATCGTTCTCTTCTACAAGCCCGCCCTCGAACGGCTCGGCATCGAGGTGACGATGCGGGTCGTCGACAGCTCGCAGTATGTGAACCGGCTGCGCGCCCGCGATTTCGACATGGTGGTCGCGGGCTGGGGCCAGTCGCTGTCGCCCGGCAACGAGCAGCTTGATTTCTGGGGATCAGACGCGGCGGATCGCGAGGGATCGCGCAACTACGGCGGGATCAAGGATCCAGCCGTCGATGAGATGATCAAGCGCGTCATCTTCGCGACCGATCGCGAAGAACTGAAGGCCGCAACCTGGGCGCTCGACCGCGTGCTTCTCTGGAACCATTTTGTCGTGCCGACCTGGACAATCAATTCGACGCGCACCGCGCGCTGGGATCGTTACGGCCGGCCGGAAAAACTGCCCGACTACTCGTACGGCTTTCCGGATATCTGGTGGTTCGACAAAGCGCGCGCGGCCAAGGTCGGAGTGAGGCAGTGAAGCTTTCGCGCCGCTCGGTTCTTGTCATTGGTGCGGGGGCTGGAGCCAGTGCTCTTCTTTCTGGAGCGGCTCGTGCCGAAGAGCGCGAAAGCCACGGGGTTTCGGCGTTCGGCGATCTGCGGTATCCCGCAGATTTCCGGCATTTCGAGTATGTGAATCCGGACGCACCGAAGGGCGGCACTTTTTCACACATCGGCTCGACGCGACAATTCAATCAATCCTTCCTCACCTTCAATTCGCTTAACAGCTACGTGCTCAAGGGTGACGCGGCACAGGGGATACAGATCACTTTCGCGACGCTCATGGCACGAGCACTCGACGAGCCGGATGCGATGTATGGAGCGGCGGCGCGGAGCGTGCGCATCTCATCCGATGGACGGACGTACAAATTCTCGATCAGGCCGGAAGCGCGTTTCCACGACGGATCGAAGCTGACAGCCCACGATGCTGCATGGTCGTTCACCACGCTGAAGGAGAAGGGGCACCCTATCCTCCGCCAGCTCCTGCGCGACATGGAGAGTGCGACAGCCGAAGACGATGCAACGCTCGTCGTGCTCTTCGATGCCAAGCGCGGCCGCGAGACACCGCTGGTCGTCGCCGGATTGCCGATTTTTTCCCGTGCCTACTATTCGAAGCGCAATTTCGAAGACTCCACGCTCGAGGTTCCGCTTGGCTCGGGCGGCTACAAGGTCGGCCGGTTCGAGGCAGGCCGCAATATCGAATACGAGCGGGTGAAGGACTGGTGGGGCGCCGAACTTCCGGTCAACCGAGGCCAGAACAACTTCGACATCATACGCTACGAGTACTACCGCGACCGCGACGTCGCCTTCGAGGGCTTCACCGCGCGCTCTTATCTGTTCCGCGAGGAGTTCACTTCGCGCATATGGGCGACGCGCTACGATTTCCCAGCGATCAAGGACGGCCGGGTAAAGAAGGACATCCTGCCCGACCAGACGCCGTCGGGCGCGCAGGGCTGGTTCATGAACCTGCGTCGCGAGAAATTTAAGGACGCGCGCGTGCGCGAAGCGCTCATTCTTGCCTTCGATTTCGAGTGGACCAACAAGCAGATCATGTACGGATCGTACGACCGCACGCACTCGTATTTCCAGAATTCGGAGATGATGGCGGAAGGAAAGCCGTCTGCGGAAGAGCTCGCGATGCTCGAACCTTATCGCGACCAGGTGCCCTCAGAGGTGTTCGGGGAGCCCTTCGTGCCGCCGATCTCAGATGGGTCCGGCCAGGACCGAAAGTTACTGCGTCAGGCGTCGCAGCTGCTTCAGTCCGCGGGCTTTTCGATCAAGGACGGCAGGCGCGTCAATGCGAATGGCGAGCGCATCCAGATCGAATTCCTCATCGAGGAGCCAAGTTTCCAGCCCCATCATATGCCGTATATCAAGAACCTTGCGACGATCGGCGTCGAGGCAACGCTGCGGATCGTGGATCCCGTTCAACTGCGTGCGCGCGTCGACGACTTTGATTTCGACGTGACCATCCAACGTTTCAGCTTCTCTGCGACGCCGGGCGAGTCCCTGCGGACGTATTTCACTTCGCAAGCCGCCGCCATAAAGGGCTCGCAGAATCTCTCGGGGATTGCCGACCCGGTTGTGGATGCACTCGTCGAACGAATCGTCGAGGCAAAGAACCGTTCCGAGCTCACGACGGCCTGCCGCGCCCTCGATCGGGTACTGCGTGCGGGCCGCTATTGGGTGCCGCATTGGTACAAGGGCACGCATTGGATCGCGTATTGGGACGTGTATGGCCGTCCCAAGAACAAGCCGCGCTACGGTCGCGGCATTCCGGAAACCTGGTGGACCGAACCGGAAAAAGCGAAGCGCGCCGGTTGACCCTGCCTGCGAAGGCCCGCAGTTTGGCGCTCAGTTCTGCCCAGCCTTGACCCGAAATAGTGGATGTTCCAAGTGATCGAGGGGGCGGCCTTCCGGAGTTGATGCTGCGAGCATGACCGCCTACATCCTGCGCCGCCTTCTGCTGATGATCCCGACATTGCTCGGGATTCTCTTTGTATCGTTCGTGGTCGTTCAGTTCGCCCCTGGCGGCCCGGTAGAACGCGTGATCGCGCAACTCACCGGCGACGACGTCTCGGCGACGGCGCGCATTTCCGGCGGCGGCAGCGAAATCGCGCGGCCGGGCATGCAGACGACAGGTCCCGCGGATCCCGTTGTCTCCAAGTACCGCGGCGCGCAAGGACTCGACCCGCAGTTCATCAAGGAGCTTGAGAAGCAGTTCGGCTTCGACAAACCGGCGCATGAACGCTTCCTGCTCATGCTCTGGAACTTCGCGCGCTTCGATTTCGGGAAGAGCTACTTCCGCGACACGAGCGTCATCAACCTTATTATCGAGAAACTGCCTGTCTCGATCTCGCTCGGACTGTGGATGACATTGATCACCTATCTGATCTCGATCCCGCTCGGCGTCAGCAAGGCGGTACGCGACGGATCACGCTTCGACGTATGGACCTCCGGCGTCGTCGTGATCGGCTACGCGATTCCAGGGTTCCTCTTTGCGATTCTCTTGATCGTGTTGTTCGCAGGCGGTTCATTCTTCTCCATCTTTCCGCTCCGGGGGCTGACCTCGGACGGATTCAAGTTGTTGTTCTGGTACGAAAAGATTTTCGACTACTTCTGGCATCTCGTGTTGCCGATCACATCGATGGCGCTCGGCGCGTTCGCGACAATGACGCTGCTGACCAAGAATTCGTTTCTTGACGAAATCCGCAAGCAGTACGTGGTGACGGCCCGCATGAAGGGCCTGCCCGAGCGTCGCGTGCTGTATGGCCACGTCTTCCGGAACGCGATGCTCATCATCATCGCGGGCTTCCCCGGCGCCTTCATCGGCGCTTTCTTCTCGGGCGCGCTCCTGATCGAGACGATCTTTTCGCTCGACGGGCTCGGGCTGCTGGGCTTCGAAAGCGTGCTGAACCGCGACTATCCGGTGGTTTTCGCGACGCTCTATATCTTCTCTCTCGTCGGGCTTGTCGTCGGCCTGATCTCCGACCTGACTTACACTTGGGTCGATCCGCGGATCGATTTCGAAACTCGGGAGGCGTGATTGGACGCGCCCGCACCGAAGATCACCGACATCACGGCCGTCTCTCCGGTTGGTGTCGTCGCGCCGCCGGTGCAGGGACGGTTTGTGCTGTCGCCGATCAACAAACGACGTTGGACGAATTTCCGCTCCCACAAGCGTGGTTGGTGGTCATTTTGGATTTTTCTGGTCCTGTTCACCGCGAGCCTGTTCGCCGAGGTGATCGCCAACGACAAGCCGTTCCTCGTTTCCTACGAGGGGCGCTGGTACTTTCCGGCTATCGTGCGTTACGCGGAAACGACGTTCGGCGGCGACTTCGAGACCGAGGCGGATTATCGCGACCCGTTTCTGAAGGAGCTGATCGAGAAGAGCGGCGGCTTCATGATCTGGCCCCCGATCCGCTACAGCTACAACACGCATAACCTCGATCTGCCGACGCCCGCACCCTCCCCGCCCACGTGGACGCTGACGGAAGAGCAATGCAAGTCCGTTGTCGAACGAAAAGGCCTGGAGAGTTGCCGCGACCTCGAGCAGAACTGGCTCGGGACCGACGACCAGGGTCGCGATGTGCTCGCGCGCATCATCTACGGCTTTCGGCTTTCGGTGCTGTTCGGGCTCACGCTAAGCATTGTTTCGTCGGTCATCGGCATCGCGGCGGGCGCGGTCCAGGGTTACCTCGGCGGGTGGACTGACCTGCTGTTTCAGCGATTTATCGAAATCTGGACTTCAATTCCGTCCCTCTATTTATTGCTGATCATTTCATCCGTCCTCGTCCCCGGCTTCTTCGTGCTGCTCGGCATCCTTCTGTTGTTCTCGTGGGTCGCCCTCGTCGGGCTCGTGCGCGCGGAGTTTTTGCGAGCGCGCAACTTCGAGTACGTGATGGCCGCCCGCGCGCTCGGCGTTTCGAACATCGTTCTCATGTTCCGGCATCTCCTGCCGAACGCGATGGTGGCGACCCTCACCTTTCTTCCCTTCATCCTGTCCGGATCGGTAATGACGCTCACGGCGCTCGACTTTCTCGGCTTCGGCCTTCCGCCCGGGTCGCCGTCGCTCGGCGAGCTGCTCTCCCAAGGAAAGTCGAATGTGCAGGCGCCCTGGCTCGGGCTCACCGGCTTCTTCACGCTTGCGATCCTGCTTTCGCTTCTGATCTTCATCGGTGAAGCAGTGCGCGATGCCTTCGACCCGCGAAAGGCCTTTGCATGACCGACGGCCCACTCCTGAAGGTGGAGGATCTTTCGGTCGTGTTCCGGCAGGCGGGCCGCGAGACGCTCGCTGTCGATCGCATCTCGTTCGACATCAAGCCGCGCGAAACGGTTGCACTCGTTGGCGAATCCGGGTCGGGCAAATCGGTGACCGCCCTTTCCGTGCTGAGGCTCCTGCCCTATCCGGCCGCGCATCATCCGTCCGGGCGCATTTTGTTCAAGGACCGCGATCTCCTCACGATGTCCGAGCACGAAATCCGCGACGTCCGGGGCAACGACATCACCATGGTATTTCAGGAGCCGATGACCTCGCTCAATCCGCTGCATACGGTCGAGCGGCAGATTTCCGAGGTGCTTGAGATCCACCACGGCATGACCGGAGCCGCGGCAGAAAAGCGCGTCGTCGAACTTCTTTCCGAGGTTGGTATCCCCGAGCCGAAAACGCGGCTCCGGTCCTACCCGCACCAGCTTTCCGGCGGGCAACGCCAACGCGTGATGATCGCACTGGCGCTCGCGAACGAGCCGGACCTGTTCATCGCCGACGAGCCAACGACCGCGCTTGACGTCACCGTCCAGGCCCAAATCCTCAAGCTTTTAAAGGACTTGCAGAGCCGGCTAGGTATGGCGATGCTGTTCATCACGCATGACCTCGGGATCGTGGGCAAAATCGCCGAGCGCGTCTGCGTGATGCGCGGTGGCCGGATTGTCGAGCAGGGCAAGGTTGCGGACGTCTTCGCCGCGCCGAAGCATGAGTACACGCGCGCGCTGATCGCAGCGGAACCGAAGGGCGAGCCGGCGAAGCCGCAGCCTGCGGCTCCCGTGGTTGTCTCCACCGACAATCTCAAAATCTGGTTTCCGATCCGGCGCGGGTTTCTGCGGCGCACGGTCGGGCACATCAAGGCGGTCGACGGCGTCTCGCTTTCGATCCGGCGCGGCGAGACGCTCGGCGTGGTCGGCGAATCCGGCTCCGGCAAGACGACGCTAGGACTCGCGCTGCTGCGACTTATCTCGAGTGACGGCCCGATCGTGTTCATGGGCAAGCCGCTGCAGGGCCTGAAATTCCGCGCGCTGCGCCCGTTCCGGCGCGACATGCAGGTTGTGTTTCAGGATCCGTATGGATCCCTCAGCCCGCGCATGTCCATCGCGGAAATCGTGGGCGAAGGATTGCGCGTGCACGACCCCAACCTGACTGCCGATCAACGCGATGCGCGTGTCGTGAAGGCGCTCCGGGAAGTCGGTCTCGATCCAGCGACGCGGCATCGCTATCCGCACGAATTCTCGGGCGGACAACGCCAGCGCATTGCGGTCGCGCGTGCGACCGTTCTCGAACCCTCGTTCGTTGTGCTCGACGAACCGACCAGCGCCCTCGACATGATGATCCAGGCGCAAATCGTCGATCTGCTACGCGAACTGCAGCGCAAGCGTGATCTGACCTACATGTTCATCAGCCACGACTTGAAAGTTGTGGCGGCACTTGCAAGCCACGTGCTTGTCATGCGCGAGGGCAAGGTCGTGGAACAAGGACCAGCGCCGGACGTATTCGCGCGACCGCAATCTCCCTACACGCGCGCGCTGTTCGCGGCGGCGTTCTCGCTCGAGACCGCGCCGGAAGGCGTCGTCGCACAATAGCAATGTCCATTCTGCTTGCGATCGGCGGCTGGGAGCCCGATGCCTGGCTCGAACGCTTTCGCGCCCAGGCGGGAAAACGCGAGGTTCGGCTCGCGCCCGACATCGGCGACCCTGCGGCTGTCCGTTATGCCTGCGCGTGGAGACCGGCGGCCGGCTTGCTGAGTACCCTGCCAAACTTGCGCGCAATCTTCTCGCTTGGCGCCGGCGTCGACCACCTGATGCGCGATCCTTCGCTGCCTGACGTTCCGATCGTCCGTATCGTCGATCCCGATCTCACCATGCGGATGTCGGAGTATGTCGTGTTGCACGTGCTACTCCATCACCGGCGCATGAAACTCTACGAGGCGCAGCGTCTCGACCGTGTCTGGCGTGAAAACGCGGACCCGCCAGCGAGTAAAGTGCGCGTCGGCATCATGGGGCTCGGCGTTCTCGGCGTCGCCGCCGCGGCGGCGCTCGCGCCGCTTGGGTTTCAGCTGGCTGGCTGGAGCAGATCCCCGAGGAAAGTCGAAGGGGTCGAAACGTTCGCGGGAGAGGCCGGGCTTGGTCCCTTTCTCGCCCGCACCGATATTCTTGTTTGCCTGCTGCCACTTACCGAAGCGACGCACGGAATCCTCCGCTACGATCTGCTGCGCGCACTCGCGCGCGATGGCGCGCTGGGTGGGCCCGCGTTGATCAACGCGGGACGCGGGGGCCTGCAGGTCGAGGCCGATATTCTGCGCGCACTCGAGGATGAGACGCTCACAGGCGCCAGCCTCGACGTCTTTGAGGTCGAGCCGCTGCCGACGCGAAGTCCAATGTGGGACCACCCGAAGATTTACCTGACGCCGCATAACGCGGCTCAGAGCGACCCGCACGCGCTTACAAAGTACGTGATCGCACAGATCGAGCGCGACGAGCGGGGGTTGCCGCTTGAGAACGTCGTTGACCGCCGTCTCGGCTATTGAGTGACGCGGCGAACAGCCAATACTTCCGAGCCGGAATTGCGAATGCGCTTGACCGCGTCATCCAGCGGTTCTTCCGCAACGGCCATGTGGAAACCGTTGGCATGCAGCAGCCGCCCGGGCTCCGAGACGATGCCGATGTGCCCTTTCCAGTAGACCAGATCGCCCGAACGCAGTTCGCCGAGACCGCCGCTCACGTCGACCTGCGAGCCAAAGCCCGCCTGCATGTCGCTGTCGCGTGGACAAGCATAGCCTGCGGCCTGGAGCGCGATCTGCACGAGACCCGAGCAATCGAGCCCGAGATTGGTGCGGCCGCCCCAGAGATAGGGCGCGCCCATGAATTGGCGTGCCGTGCCGACGAAATCGGGAACTACGGCATCAACTGGAACGAGATGCGACGCAGAGACGAACCCGCCGTCGTCGCTGACAGCAAAATCGCCTTCCTGCCTGACCACAACGACGCGACTGAGAAACGGGAGGGCCATGAGCGGTGGACGCTTGATGTTCGGCCCGGCGAAGACAAGCGTGCGCAATGCATCGACGCGATGCGTCACCTCTTGGCCGGGCGCACTGAGCGCGGAGGCGGGAATCCATCCGACGTACGAATCCGCTTCGAGCTGGCCCCAACACCAACCTTCCTCGGTTGTTTCGTAGACAGTCACCCGCTCGCCATGCAGTGCTTCGGTATCGAGCGGTGCATCCGGCGCCGGATTTCGGCGGAGCGGCGCCTTCGGCGCCGTTACGCGCATGCGAACGCCTTCCACGAAGCGCGCTGCTTCGACCTTTCCCTTGAGATGTGAGGCCGCCAAGTCAGGTCGCGCCGGTGTCAGCCGTGGATCGAATCCGGCCGGCGAATTCATCGCGGGAGTTCTTTTGCCTTGTCGACGATCAGATCGCCAATTTTCTCGACGTACAGCGCGCCCTTGACCGTACGCTGCACGACGACGTTGCGTCGGTCGGCTTCATCGCGGCGACGTGAAAGCAATCCGAGCCGGCCCATGGTGTCGAGTGCGCGCGTGATTACCGGTTTCGTCACGCCAAGTTTCGACGCAAGCCCCCGCACGGTGTGCGGCGGCGACTCCAGGTAGACGGTCAGCAGCACCGTGATTTGCCGCGCGGACAGATCCGGTTCGCCGTCGCGCACCAGAGCGAACGAAAGGTCGTGCAGCAGCCGAAGTGCCTGAGCGGGGCGCAGTTCAATCAAGGCCAAGCCGTCCGAATTCGTTTCGGAGGCGTATTGTTCTCCGAAGCGGCCGATTTCGCAAGCGCTTAGCCATATCGAGCGGTGAGCAACGCGTGGAGCGCGCGGATGGACTGCGCCTCGCCGCCTTCCGGCCTGCCGGGCTTGGTCGTGGGGTTCCACGCGAACAGGTCGAAGTGCGCCCAAGAGCGCGCCCGCTCGACGAAGCGCGCGAGAAACAGCGCGGCGGTGATTGCGCCGGCAAAGTTGCCGGAGGCGACGTTATTGGTGTCGGCAATCTTCGATTCCAGCATCGACTGGTAGGGCCGCCACATCGGCATGCGCCAGCAAGGATCGGACTGCGCGTATGCATTTCGCGCGATCTCGTCGGCGAGCTTTTCATCCTCCGTAAACATCGCGGGCAGTTCGGGACCAAGCGCTACACGCGCTGAACCCGTCAGCGTGGCAAAGTCGACGATCAGGTCCGGCGCATCCTCGTCGGCAAACGACAGCGCATCCGCCAGAATCAACCGGCCTTCTGCGTCGGTGTTGCCGATCTCGACGGAAAGTCCCTTTCGGCTATTCAGGACGTCGCCGGGACGAAACGCATCTCCGGAAATCGAATTCTCCACTGCAGGAATGACGAGCCGCAGCCGCACCGGTAATTTCGCGTCCATGATCATCTGTGCGAGCCCGAGCGCGCTCGCGGCTCCGCCCATGTCCTTCTTCATGAGCAGCATGCCGGCATCGGACTTGATATCGAGTCCGCCGGTATCGAAGCAGACGCCCTTGCCGACGAGCGCGACCTTGGGATGTTTCGCGTCGCCCCAAGTGAGATCGATCAGGCGCGGAGCGCGTGCCGAGGCACGGCCCACCGCATGCACCAAAGGAAAATTTTCGCGCAGCAGGTCGTCGCCGACAATCGACCGGATCGCGGCACCGAATCGGTCGGCGACCGAGCGTACGGCCGTTTCGATCTCCGCCGGCCCGCAATCGTTCGACGGCGTGTTGACAAGATCGCGGACCAGGAACACCGCCTCGACGAGCCGTGTGAGTTCGCGGCCGTCGACTCCCTCCGGCACCTCAAGCCGGACTTCCTTCGCCTCAGACTTGCGATAGCGTGTGAAACGATAAGCGCCGAGCAGAAACGCGAGCGCGCCCAGACGCGGATCTGCCGGTGGTGCCTCGAAGCGCCAGATCCCAGCAGGCAGGAGTTGCGTGATCTTGCCAGGCAAGAAGGGGTCGCGCGCACGATCCCCCATCTTGTCGAGGGCGAGGAGAACGCCGCCGACCGTCCCACCGGCTCCCGCCAGCAAGAGATGATCGCCGGGCTTCGGCTCGAAGCCCGCGGCGTCAGCAAACTTCTGGGCGGCCGACGGGAGGCGTTCCCGAACCGCCGGCCAAGAGTCCGCGTCGACACACCAGATCGGCTTCGCATCCGCGGTGCCGGGCGGGGCGAGCAGTCGGTGGAGCGGTTCGGGCAAGGGAAATCCAGCTTTGCCAAGGGTTTGCGGTCAGGCGAGAGCCCGCCCTTAACCGGACATTAGGGTTAACTCTCTATTGAGACGCAAGCGTTCGAACGTCTCACCTTGCGGAGCGCGCCATGGGCCTGCTGCGAGTCCATCCCCTTCCCTCTCTTCGCGCAAGTGCGTCGCGCCTGGCGATGGCGGTAGCATTGGCAGCCGTGCTGGCCGGATGCGCGGCACAGCGTCCGGAAGTCACCGGATCAATCCCTGCACCGAACGTGCAGCTTTCCGACAAGGAGTGGCGCGGTCAACTCAACACCTTTGCAGCGAAGTACCGCGAGGAGCCGAACGAGCCGAATACGGCAATCGCCTACGCCCGGGCGTTGCGCGCAAGCGGACAGCGCGCACAAGCCACAGCCGTCCTGCAGCAGGCTTCCATCCGCAACCCGAAGGACGGGACGGTGCTAGGCGCCTACGGAAGGGCGCTTGCGGACACGGGCCGGTTCGACGAGGCGTTCGAGGTGCTGGGCCGTGCCCACACGCCGGATCAGCCGGACTGGCGAATATTGAATGCTCAGGGTGCCGTGCTGGATCAGCTGGGGCGCAACACCGAAGCGCGCGGCTACTACGAAACCGCCCTCAAGATCGTACCCAACGAGCCGTCGGTGCTCTCCAATCTCGGCCTTTCCTACGCACTCTCGAAGGATCTCGAGCGCGCGGAAACGACATTGCGGCAAGCCGCGGCGGATCCACGTGCCGAGCCGAAGGTGAAGCAGAACCTGGGCGTCGTTCTCGCGTTGCGGTCGAAATTCGACGAGGCGGAGAGCATTTCGAAAAGCGTGCTGTCGCCCGACGAGGCCCGCTCGAACGTCGCGTACTTCCGCGAATTGATGAGCGAGCAAAAACGCGCGAAGCCCGCGGTCGGGCCGAAGACCGCTTCAGCCGGCTGAGCGCTCGTCACCAACCAGTATCGATTGGCTTGCGGGCGCCACCGTCACGGCGGCAGATTCATCACGCGGATCGCCGCCGGGCCCATGATGACGATGAACAGCACCGGCAGAAAAAACAGGATCATCGGAACGGTGAGCTTCGGCGGCAAGCCCGCCGCCTTCTTCTCCGCTTCCGACATGCGCATGTCGCGGTTCTCTTGTGCGAGCACGCGAAGCGCCGTCCCGAGCGGCGTACCGTATCGTTCTGCCTGGATGAGCGCCGTACAGACCGACCGCACGCCTTCCATGTTGGTGCGCTTGGCGAGGTTTTCGTAGGCCGACCTGCGGTCCTGCAGATACGACAGTTCGGCCGTCGTTAGCGCCAGCTCTTCGGCCAGCGGAATCGATTGGCTGCCGATTTCCTCGCTGACCTTTCTGAAGGCGGCGTCAATCGACATGCCCAACTCGACGCAAATCAGCATGAGATCGAGAGCGTCGGGAAATGCGCGGCGGACCGAAAGCTGACGCCGTTTAATCAGATTCTTGAGGAAGAGCGATGGGGCGCGCATGCCGACCCAGACCGAGCCCAATACGATGGCGAACTTGATCAGCGTGGGCTGCTTGATATCGCCGATCACAAACACATAGAGCGCGGAGACCAGCAACGTCGCGATCGGCATGATCAGCCGGAAAAACAGAAAGGTGACGTAGGGTCCGTGCCCACGGTAGCCGGCCTGAATCAGGGTCGAGCGGACATGGTCTTCGCCCAGCCACTTACGCAAGTTCAGCTGGTCGACAATCGACTGCATGTAGGCGCGTGGTGACGGCCGCAGGTTTATGCGGTCCCCGCGCGCGAGCCGTTCGCGTTCGCGTGCGCGGATTTGACTGCGCTCAACTGACACCGCCCGCATGCGGCGCTCGAGGTTGTCGCCGAAGACATAGGGCATCGCCAACGTGATCACGGTTGCGGCCGCAGCGACAGCCGTGAGCAAAGTCACCATGAAGCGGGTGTCGTGCAACCGATCGATGATGAACTCGACCATGCCGCTTACCCCTAGAAATCAAACTGGATCATGCGGCGCATCACGTATGTGCCGACCATCATCCACCCGGCAGAAGCTGCAAGCATCATCCGGCCGAACGGCGTAATCCAAAGAAGTTCGATATAGCCGGGGCTCGTGAGGTAGACGGAGAATCATGACTGACGGAGGCAAGGCTGCGATGATCGCGGCCGAAGCCTTGGCCTCCTGGCTCATCGCATTGATTTTTGCCCGCATTTTCCTGCGGTCGCGCAGCACGCGCGAAAGATTGCCGAGCGCTTCGGCAAGGCTACCGCCCGCCTTTTGCTGAATCGTGATCACGATCGCAAAGAAATTCGCTTCCGGCAACGGAATCCGATCATAGAGTTTCGCGCAGGCGTCCGGCAACGGGATGCCGAGCGACGCGCTCTCCACGATCGTGCGAAATTCGGTCTTGACCGGATCCTGCGTCTCGCTTGCGATAATGCGCAGGCAATCGCCGACCGGAAGGCCAGCCTTCACACCGCGGACGATCACGTCGATCGCGTTGGGCAGTTCCTCAATGAAGCGGCGTTCGCGCCGCTTCTTGAGATAGCCGACCACCCAGCGCGGCACGCCGATGCCTGCGACGAACGCTGCGCCGAGGGCGATGTACCAGGCCTGCCCGAACAGGAGCGGGACGCCGGCGGCGAAGGCGCCGAGCACACCGCTGAGAATGTAGAACTGCCGCTTCGACCAGTTCAGGCCCGCCTGCTGCAGTTGCGTCGACAAAGGCGGGCGCTTGCGCGAGCGCTGGCGCTCCTCGACTTTCTTGAGCGACTCCTCGATCTGCTGCCGCCGGGATGCGGCGGCATCGTGGACCTTGCGCGCGCGACGCGTTTCGACTTCGGTCGTCGTGATTTCGCGTGTGCGTTGTTCAGCGCGGGCGCTTCCAGAAATGAACGGGTAAAGCAGCGCGTAGGCGACGCCGCCGACGGACACCGTGGCGAGTATGGCGATCATGAGTGACGGCGACATGAGCTACCCGCGAGCCGGCTCTTCGTCTTCCGAGGCGTCGAGAGCCGCGGCAAGGCGTTGTTCCTCGCCGAAGTATCGCGCACGCTCCCAGAAGCGGGGGTGGCCGATGCCGGTCGAACGATGGCGACCAAGAATTTTTCCGTTCTGGTCCTCGCCGAGATAATCGTAGAGGAAAAGATCCTGTGTCGTGACGACGTCGCCTTCCATTCCCACCACTTCAGTGACATGCGTGATGCGACGTGTTCCGTCGCGCAAGCGGGCGACTTGGACGATCACGTCGATCGAAGCGACGACCATCTCGCGGATGGTGCGCGACGGCAGTTGGAAGCCGCCCATCGTGATCATGGATTCGAGACGGGAGAGCGCTTCACGCGGGCTATTCGCGTGCAGCGTGCCCATCGAGCCGTCGTGGCCGGTATTCATCGCCTGCAAGAGGTCGAAGGCCTCCGGTCCGCGAACCTCGCCGACGATGATGCGTTCCGGACGCATACGAAGGCAGTTGCGGACGAGGTCGCGCATCTTCACCTCGCCTTCTCCCTCGAGGTTGGGCGGGCGGGGACTCAAGGCGCACGACATGCGGCTGCTGGAGCTGAAGCTCCGCCGCGTCTTCGCATGTGATGATGCGCTCGTCATTGTCGATGTAGCGGGTGAGACAGTTGAGCAAGGTCGTCTTGCCCGAGCCGGTGCCGCCCGATATCAGCGTATTCACGCGGCAACGGCCGATAACCTGCAGCAGCTGCGCCCCCATCGGCGAGATCGTGCCGAAGCGCACGAGCTGTTCGAGCGTGAGCTTGTCTCTCTTGAACTTGCGGATGGTGAGCGCAGGTCCGTCGATCGACAACGGCGGAACGATCACGTTGACGCGCGAGCCATCCGGAAGGCGCGCGTCGCAGATCGGGCTTGACTCGTCGACGCGCCGGCCAATCTGACTCACAATGCGCTGACAGATGTTGTGAAGCTGCTGGTTGTCGCGGAAACGGATTCCGGTCTGCTGAATCTTACCCTGGACCTCGATGTAGACGGTATTCGAGCCGTTCACCATGATGTCGGCGATGTCGTCGCGGGCAAGAAGCGGCTCGAGCGGACCGTAGCCGAGCACGTCGTTGCAGATGTCTTCGAGCAGCTCTTCCTGATCGGAAATCGACATCGCGACGTTCTTGATCGCGATGATCTCGTTTACGATGTCGCGAATTTCCTCGCGTGCGGCGAGCGGGTCCAGTTTTGCGAGCTGCGTGAGGTCGATCGCCTCGATCAGCGCGCCGAAGATCTGCCCTTTCGTCTCGTAGAAACTCTCCGAGCGTCGACCCTCCATGATTGCCGGCCGCGCCGGCGCGGTCGGGGGCGAATCGATGGAGGGTTGATCGGCGAGTCCGGTCGGCTGGAAATCGCCGCCGCCGTTTTGCGGCTTTGCAGCGGGCTGACGCGGGGGTTCGGGCATGCGCGGCGCCGGTGCGCGCGCAGCCGGTGTGGGCTGCGGCTGCTGCACCTGCGTTTCGACCCCAGCGCTCCGTTTGCCGAACATACGCTACCTCTGCGCGCGACCGTTTACTTGAAGCCGGCCCGCATTTTTGCGAGCAGCGGCGACAGCAGGTCGCGCCTCTGCTTTTTCACTTCGATGCGGCCGGTGAGCGCCTGAGCGACCATCAGAAAGGTCTCGGCGGTCTTATGCTTCGGCGATACTTCGGCGATCATCTGCCCGTTGTTCGCTGCCGTTCCGAACAGCTGCGGCTCGAACGAAATCGCAGCGATCGGTTGCGCCTCCAGCGCCTTGGCAAAGTCGGCGGGCTTCACTTCCGGCCGCTTCGGCATGCCGATTTGGTTCAGCAGGTAGAACGGCGGGCGGTCGTTCGGCCGCGCGCCGCGGACGAAGTCAAACAGGTTCTTGGCGTTGCGCAGATTGGCGAGGTCGGGTGCGGCGACCAGCAAGACCTCATCCGCGCTGACCAGCGCGTGCTTGGACCAACCGGTCCATACGTGCGGCAGGTCGAGCACGATATATGGGACCGTCGAACGCATTGAGTCGACGATGGGGTCGAAGGTTTCGGTGCCAAAGTCGTACTCACGATCGAGCGTCGCCGGGGCCGCGAGCAGGCTCAAGTGATCGGTGCATTTGGAAAGCAGGCGGTCGATGAAATTGTTGTCGATGCGCTCAGGCGCGAACACCGCGTCGGCGACGCCCTGCGGCGGATCCTGGTTGAAGTCGAGGCCCGCCGTGCCAAACGCCAGGTCGAGGTCGGCGATCACGGTGTCGAGCGACAGATCGCGGGCGATCGAGAAGGCGACATTGTGCGCAATCATCGAAGCGCCGACGCCGCCTTTCGCACCGATGACGGCGATAACCCGGCCGACCGGCTGCGCCTGCGGCGA
Source organism: uncultured Alphaproteobacteria bacterium (assembly GCA_963711595.1). Classification (GTDB taxonomy): domain Bacteria; phylum Pseudomonadota; class Alphaproteobacteria; order Rhizobiales; family Xanthobacteraceae; genus JAUSIF01. Next base: position 216,195 of record CAVQER010000010.1, on the reverse strand, counting down.
AGTGAACAGGCCGGAGACCGCGCGGACGACATCGACCGGAGCGAGCGGTGAAATGAGGTAGTCGCTGATGCCGCGGCGAACCAGCTCTCGATAGAGAACGATGTCGTTCAAGCGGCCGACGACGAGGACCTTCGTACCCGCGTCACAGCACTCGGCAAGACGGTCGAGCCCTTCGATCAACTCGATGCCGCCGCCATTATGCTCGACCATGATGACGTTGGGAGTTGCCGAGCCGCGGTAGGCTTCGACCGCGCCTGCGAGGCCGCCCATTTGCGTTTTCACGTGCGCTTTGGCCATGCGCCGGTCGCCGGCGGCGGCCTGCACCGAGTTGGCCAGCTGCTCTGTCTCGCAGAATGCCTGGACGGACACCCGCGGAATTGGCGCGATGTGCGGCTCGCCTACAGGAGCGGCAGCGGCCGGATCGGACGTCAATGCCAGTGCTAACTTGCTCATTGCACGTCACTCAGTGTTGCCTCGTCGGTGTCATAAGTGCCGGACGGGTTCGCGCCTTTGCGATACTGATCGATGACCTTCTGCCGCCGTGCGGCGAGGGGCGGCGTTTCCGCGCGCGGTTGCACGAGATCTTCCGGATTGGCCACTGCAGCCGCGAGGTTGGCCTGCGTCGCGCAGCCTAGATTCCAATACGGGCGGTTGTCCCACCCAGCCGGATTCGGCGTAAGACTCGGGTACGGCATTGCGCCGAGGTCCTCCGGCCATTCCCCGCACGGACCGGCCTCCGCAATGATGCGTGAATAGGACACACGGAGCGCGCCGAGCGAATCCGGAGCCGGCGAAGCATAGGTGCGGGTCGTAATTCCCCGCGCCGAAACGCCCGAAGCCCGCAGCAAGCTCTGCACTTCGCGGCTGGCGTACTTCGCCGCACGCGCGTTCGGCGTGCCGGTCGGAATCTCGATGACAAATACGCCAGTGGCTTCGCGGTGCCACGAGCGCGCCATCTGTGTGACTTGCGCACGTTGCGGGGCAGTGAGATCTCCGCGGCCGGTCCCGATCAGGAGTTGAACGGCCTCCTCGCCTTCTGTCAGGCGGATGGGATGACGTTCGGTAAAGTCGACCGGTATCGTGCCGGTCACTTCCTTGCCGGTATTGCAGCCGAAGACCACGAGCGTCAGCGCGAGTGTCGCTAAAGGAGCGACATACTCGAATCGACGCCTGGAAAATTTCAACATTCGCGTACTCCTCGGCAGCTCAATCGAGAATGAATCCGTAGCTTCCGTGATAGGCGCGGCGCGGACCAGGCTTGGCGGACGTCGCGTAGATTCTTGTTAGCTGCCCGAGCAGGATGGTCGCCGGGTCGCTCGGATTGGCGAAGCCGTCATCGGGCCGCGCGAGATCCTGGCGCGCACGCGGGCGCACGACGTACGGCGTGACCATGATCATCAGTTCGGTCTGGCCGGTTTGATAGTCGCGGCTGCGGAACAGCGTGCCGAGCACCGGCACATTCATCAGTCCGGGAACGCCCGTGATGTTCTGACGCGTCTGCTCCTGGAGGAGGCCCGCCATAACCAAGGCGCCACCCGAAGGCAGTTCGACGGCCGAGCTCGCGCGGCGGACGCGCAACGCTGGAATGTTGATGGTCTGCATATTGATCGCGCCTTCGGTCGAAAGCTCGCTGACCTCGGTCGCAACGCGCAGGCTGATGCGACCCTCGGCGAGGACAACCGGCGTGAACTCGAGCGCGACGCCGAACTGCTTGAACTGGATCGAAACTTGACAGAGGCCGTTGTCGCAGGTCTGGCCCGCGGGAATAGGAAACTCGCCGCCCGCGAGAAATTTCGCGGATTCGCCGGAGACCGCGGTGAGATTTGGCTCGGCGAGCGTACGCAAGACGCCGGCCTGCTCCATGGCGCGCAGCTGCGCATCGATGCGATAGCGCGGAATCGTCCCCCCGGTCAGCGGGTCGATCATGTCGGGGCCAAACTCAACGCGCGGCCGGAAATTTGTGTTGGAGATCGGCTGGTTCGTCAGCGAGAACGGGTTGTTTGAATTGAAACCGATCACCGCGGAGCCGATGCCCACGTGGCCGCTCAGATCAATGCCGAGTTGCTTCAAGACGTTGCGCTGGACCTCAGCCACCGTGACCTTCAGCAAGACCTGCTCGCGGTCGCGGATCGTCAGCCCGTTCACGACTTTGTCGGTGCCTCCAACCAAGCGCGCAGCCGCATCGACAGCGTGCGTCGCGTCCGCAGAGTTCGCGACATCGCCCGAAAGAACGACGCTGTCATTCACTGCATCGACGCGAATATTTCCGCGAATGACTTTGCGCAATGCTTCCTGAACGCCGGACGCGTCGCGGCCGACCTCGATATCGTATGCCGCGATCTGCCGCCCATCGCCGTCGAAGAAAATAACGTTGGTCTGACCGGCGGCGACGCCGATCAGGTAGGCGCGGCGTGCCGATCGGACGACCGCGTTGGCGATCGCCGGATTTGCGACCAGCACGTCCTTCGCATCGCGCGGCAAGTCGATCACCGTTGACCTGCCGATGCCGAGCGCGAGGAATCGCGCCCCGGTCTGCGAACTCGTCCTTGTCGCTTGCTCCGCCGCCCACGCTGGCGGAGCTACCGTTCCGGAAAGCACTGCGAAGACGACGACGACGGCCGACAAACGGGCGATCGTCGCGAGCAGAGTTGACATTTTTGTGAGACCCCCGGCGTCGCGCGGTTATCGTGGTGTCTGAACGGTGGTTACGCCGTAGCGAACAAAATTGACGTTGCCAGTCCGATCCTCGACTTCCTCGAGGCCATCCTTGGCAGGGCGCGCGTCGGCAAGACTGCGCAAGGCGAGTGAAAGGGTTCCACGCTTGCGAGACACTGCAAGCGTCTCAGCCTGACGTGGTGAAAGCGCGAGCGTCGTGGTGCGGCCGATTACTACCTTCTGGCCGTCCTTTTCTTCGATCGTCTGGTCAATCGCAAGAACGCGCGCGTTGCGCAGCACTGTCTCGCTGACGAACTCGTCGTTGTGCTCACGCGTGAGAATCACGTCGACGGAGTCGTTCGGCAAGATGAAACCGCCCGCTCCGGTCTCGGCGGAAATTTCGGTCGACACTGCGCGCATACCCGCGGGCAAGATCGCCGACATGAATCCGGAGCCATCCGCTTTGACGAGTTTCTGCTCACGGATCGGCTCGCCGACGATGAAGGGCGAACGCGCAACGGAGCCCTTTAACTCCTCGATGGCATTCGGACGCGCGGCTCGTTTGATGAAAAGCGGCCCCGCGGCCTTTACCGGCCACGGCTGCCAGGAAAGATTTTCTGGTGTGACCGAGCGACCGACTGCGATGTCGGTCTTGGCCACGAGAATGTCCACGGTGTCCGACTGCGGCTGCACGACCTTGGCGACCGGCGCCGGAGCTTCTCCGCGGGACAACATGAAGGCGAGCCCTCCTGCAGCGAGGGCGATTCCGAAAACTGCAATACGTGCTGCTCGCATACGCTCACTTCCCAAGAATCGTGACGACTGGGCCGCTCGTTATGGCCGATTGCAGCAGCCAAACGTCAAATTATGGTTAATGAGGCGTATCTGACTTTATTTAATCGCCGCTCAACGCAGCAACATCAGCCGGCAAGCGCGCGCATGAACACAGTGTGCGGATAAATGAACAGGGCGGCCGCTGCGAGGGCGATGCCGTAGGGGATCCCGGTCTTGGCGGAATGAAGCCGCTCAATCCAGTGAGTGCCTACCAGAGAGATCGGCAGCGGGTAGCGGCGGGCGGCGAGAAGAAAGAGCGCCATGGCCCCACCGAGTATCGATGCAAGAAAAAAGTAATCAAACAAATAGCCGAAGCCGAACCACAACGAAGTCGCCGCAGCGAGTTTGGCGTCGCCGCCGCCGATCCAGCCGAAGGCAAAAAGTCCGAACGAAATCGCGAGTACGAGCATGCCCGCGAGCACGTGGCTGCCGACGTCTGCGAGCGGCATGCCTACGAGTGACGCGGCCAGGAAGAAGCCGCCGGCGAGCACTAGCGAAAGCCGGTTGGAGATCGTCATTGTGAAGAGGTCGCTCGCCGCGGCGAAGGCCATGATCGCCGGAAAGAGACCCAATAGAACGATGGTCTGTATCATCTTCGCTTCAAAGAGATCCTCGGTAACCCAGTTCTAACGCCGATATACTGAGCAACCGTGAATATTGGCGCGGGCGCCCACTAGGTACAAAGGGCCCGTGCGGAGGCACGAGCCCTTTGATTTCAGCAAAACGTCTTGAGCGATACCTATTTAGCCGTTGGCGGCGTCGAGGTCCGTCTTCACCTTCTCGAAGGTGGCGTTCAGCTGGGTGCCGACGCCCTGTGCGGCGACAATAATGGCGATCGCAATGCACGCGGCGATGAGACCATACTCGATGGCCGTTGCCCCGGACTCGTCACGAAGGAACTTGCGCAAAATCATTTTCGACTTCTCCCTAAGAAAACCGGATCTTCCCGGCCGAGTGGATTTACGGGCCGCGGCTTGCGATCGGGTTGATCGAGTTCCATCAATTTTAGGGTCAGAAACGCGGCAGTCTGCTTCGTTTTTTATTCAAAGAAGACACACGGTATTCAGGTCCAACGCATTGGTATCCGCATCCACAAAGTACGAAGGGCCCGTGCCGGAGCACGAGCCCTTCGATTTTCAGCAACACGCTTAGAACTACGATTAGCCGTTGGCGGCGTCGAGGTCCGTCTTGACCTTATTGAAGGTCGCGTTGAGCTGGGTGCCGACGCCCTGGGCGGCGACAATGATGGCGATCGCAATACACGCGGCAATAAGACCATACTCGATGGCCGTCGCCCCGGACTCGTCGCGAACGAACTTGCGCAAGATCATTTTCGACTTCTCCCTACGAAGCCGGAATTTTTTTCCGGCAGCGATTGGATATAAGGCGAACCGCTTGCGATCGAATTGATCGGATATTCGCAATTTTAGGTAATCGGGGAGGAGCCGGCCGAGCTTCGGTCAGTGATAGTCTTGCGGCCCGGAAAATAGCACTTCGTTAAGCTTGTAGCCGATGCCGGTGAGAACCGTTGCTATCGCTGCGGAAATGCAGACGGCAATGAGGCCGTACTTGACCGAAGTCGTCCCGGATTCGTCTCGAACGAAGCGCGCAAAGGTACGCATACACCTGTCTCCGATCGCCATAACCGTAAAGAGCGACCCATTTCCCAGCAGTTAAGTGTTTCGGTAAACGGACCGTTCACCAGCGCAAATTGGCGGCGTAGTCGCAGTCATTTTCGACTTTTACGCACCCGTCTGCCGGGCCGCGCCGGCCGTTCGTAAATCGTTCACCTATTTGGTGGAAATTCGCAGCGAGTGAGCCGATTGCCGCCACAGTCGCCGCATCGTCGCAGAACGCCACGGATGCAGCTCGGGAGTTCACGTGGTCAAAAATCTTCTCGTCACGCTCTGCCTTACCGTAACAGCCATCACTTCCGCTGCAGCCGATAACATCAGTGTCGTGCTCGATCGCGCGCAGGTCATTCGCCTCCCCGACCGCGTCGCGACACTCGTTATCGGCAACCCATCGGTCGCTGACGGGACGCTTCAGAACGGCGGCCTGCTCGTCGTAACCGGGAAGGGATACGGCAGCACCAACGTCATCGCGCTCGATTCGCGCGGCGAGGTCCTGGCCGAGCATACGGTCACGGTTGGCGCGCCAAGCGACGGCACCCTTACGGTATGGCGGGGTGCTGATCGCGAGACCTGGAGCTGCGAGCCTAGGTGCGAACGGTCGGTCATGCTCGGCGATGGTGCGGACTTCTTTGGAGGCGTCATTGGCCAGACCGCGTCCCGCAACGGGCATGCAGCCGGTGCGGCTCCCGCCGCCCCGTCCAAGTGAGCGGCGCGCGCCCTTACCGTTTACGATTGGTAAATCGATGGCAGCGGCAGGGAACCGCCGCCGCAACGCTTCGTCAAATCGTGGCGACTAGAAGTACGCCCACATACGGCGATTGTCCGCCGGCTGCCGGGAAGTCCCAGATGAGCAGTCGCATCCTGAGCCTCTTGTCGAACCGTTCGCTTGCGCGCCGAGCGCTGAGCTTCGGCCGCCGCAAGGATGGTGCGACGGTCATCGAATTTGCATTCCTATTGCCGCCCTTCCTCCTGCTCCTGTTCGCGATCATACAGACCGCGGTGGTGTTCTACGCCGGTCAGGTGCTGGAGACGGCCACTGCCGACGCCGCGCGTCTCATCATGACAGGTCAGGCGCAAAAACAGGGTTTGAACGAGGCTGAGTTCAAGACTTCAGCTGTGCAGCCGTCTCGACGCGCTCTTCAATTGCGCGACCGGCGTCAAGATCGACGTCAGAAAGTACGCGTGGGCGTCGGGCACGGATCCGATTGCGCAGTTCGCAAATGCCAATTTGCAGGCGCCTCTCGATGAGGACGGAAACCTCGATACCGATGACTTTGCCTATACGCCCGGCGTCCAGGGCGACATCGTCGTCATCAAGGTCGTGTACGAGTGGCCGATGCTCATGGGCATCTACGGATTTGATCTTGCAACGCTTCCGAGCGGCAAGCGCCTGCTCATGTCGACGGCGGCATTTCGCAACGAGCCTTACAGCAACAATCCATAGTCATGCGTAACAAACTCAATTCCGGATTTCTGACCACCGTCCGCCGCCTTATCCGGGAACGCCGCGGCGTCTCTGCGGTGGAGTTCGCGCTGCTGCTTCCGTTCATGCTCACGCTCTATCTCGGAGGCACTGAGATCACGCAGGCGATCACCATCAAGCGCAAGACGACGATCGTGACGCGCACCATCGGCGACTTCGTTGCTCAGAGCAGCACGATCAACAACGCGCAGATGCTGAACATCATGAACGCGACAAAGGCAGTCGTGTCGCCCTATGCGCAGGGCAACCTGAAGATCGTTGTCACGAGCGTCGGCATCGACGCGGCCAACAACGCGACCGTCGTCTGGAGCGATGCGACGGCGAATGGGACGGCAAAGACGCCGGGCACGTCGGTGACTTTGCCGACCGGACTCAACGCCTTCCCGAACACCACCGTGATCTGGACCGAAGCCGAGTACGTTTACACTCCGGCCGTCGGCTGGTTGATCACGGGCAATATGACCCTCGGCGATCACATGTACATGCGTCCGCGCCTCGTCGCGAAGGTTTGCCGGGATACAGGCGTCGGCACGCCGGTCTGCTGAACGCGAAGTCCCGCTAAATCGTTTGATTGTATTCGCCGACCTGCGGATGCTCGCGTAGCACGCCGTCGATTGCCTTGAACATCTCCCGCATGCGCGCCTCGCTCACCGGACTTTCGACGACCACCACGAGCTCGGGCTTGTTGGATGAAGCACGCACGAGACCCCACGTGCCGTCCTCGACCGTGATCCGCACGCCATTGACGGTCACGAGGTCGCTAATTTTCTGACCGGCGACCGGCTGATTTGCCTGGCGTGCTTCCTCGAAACGCCGAACAACCTTGTCGACGACGCCGTATTTCTCTTCGTCGGCGCAATGCGGGGACATGGTGGGCGAGCCCCAGGTGCGCGGCAACGCCTTGCGTAGATCCGACATTTTTTTCTGCGGGTTGCGATCGAGCATGTCGCCGATCGCGAGCGCAGCGACGAGGCCGTCGTCATAGCCGCGCCCAATCGGCGGGTTGAAGAAGAAGTGGCCTGATTTCTCGAAACCGGCAACGGCGTTCAATTCGGAGACACGGCGCTTGATGTAGGAATGGCCGGTCTTCCAGAACTCGGCTTTCGCGCCGTTCTGCTTCAGGACGGGATCCGTGAGGAAGAGGCCGGTCGACTTCACATCCACGACGAACGTGCCGCCGCCGAGCCGCGCCGAGAGGTCGCGCGCGAGCATGACTCCGACTTTGTCCGCAAAAATCTCTTCGCCCGTATCATCGACCACGCCGCAACGATCACCGTCGCCATCGAAAGCGAGCCCCACGTCGGCCTTCGTGCGCAGCACTTCGTCGCGCAGCGCGTGCAGCATCTTCAAGTCTTCGGTGTTCGGGTTGTAGCGCGGAAACGTCCAGTCGAGGTCGCAGTCGAGCGGAACGACCTCGCAGCCGATGCCGGCGAGCACCTTTGGCGCGAACGCGCCGGCGGTACCGTTGCCGCAGGCAGCGACCACTTTGAGCCTGCGCTTCAATTTCGGGCGATCCATCAGATCGGCCATGTACCGCTCGGCAAAGCCCGCGACGTACTTGTACGCACCGCCGTCACGCGGTTTGAAATGCCCGCCCAGGACGATCTCCTTCAGACGGCTCATCTCGTCGGGACCGAAGGTGAGCGGGCGGGCGGCGCCCATCTTCACACCGGTCCAGCCGTTCTCGTTGTGCGAGGCGGTGACCATTGCGACGCAGGGCAGGTCAAGAGCGAATTGGGCGAAGTAGGCCATCGGCGTGACTGCGAGACCGACGTCGTGCACGCGCACGCCGGCCGCCATGAGCCCGGTTACGAGCGCCATCTTGATGGAAGCGGAATATGAGCGAAAATCGTGGCCGACCGCCGCGTCGGGGCGCACGCCGAGCTCGTGATAAAGCGTGCCGAGACCGAGGCCGAGTGCCTGGACGCCGACGAGATTCAATTCTTTTTCGAACAGCCAGCGCGCGTCGTATTCGCGGAAGCCCGTGGGCTTGACCATGGGCTCCGATTCGAATGCGAAAGTATTGGGCGCAAGCGCTGACTTCGGAGGCGGGAACATCTGCAGAAAATCCGGGGGCCAGGTCTCGACCCCGCGGCGACATAGCATGAAATCTGTAGCGAGCAGAAAGTTCGGCGCTGCGGCCTAGCGCTCCAGGACCAGCACGCCACGCTGGACTTCGAAGCGCGAAAGGCGCCGAAGGAAGCTCATGCCGAGCAGATTGGTGGCGAGCGCGCCTTGCTCGAGCACGAGCGCGTCGACGTCCCGGATGGTGATCGTCCCGAACGTCACCGAACGAAGCTGGACGCGCTTGGCGCGACCTTCGCCATTCGCGGTGCGCACGCGGCTATCGAACTTGTCGCCAGGGGAGACCAGTCCAAGCGCACGCGCATCTTCGTAGCGCAGGGCAACGACCGTGGCGCCGGTATCGACCATGGCGGTCACCGGTCGGTTGTTGACCTCGATTTTCGACACGTAGTGACCGTTGCGGTTGGCAGCGACCCGGACGATTCCGCCGTGCTCAGCCGGCGCAGGCGCCACTTCGGTGGACGCCGCCGTCGGGGTCTCGCGCTTGCCGACCAACTGAGAAAGATAGTCGGGCGCTGCGTACGCGAGAGCAGCGATAAGCGCGGCGAGAAGCAGAACGATCTTGAACATTGCGGCAAGCTACCTGCCGGGCACGAATACCGGGTAAATGTGTCGAAAGGCGCGACTGGTAAACGGACCTTGATCATCGTGCCGGAAATGCAAACGATCAGCGCGGGCGAGGCTTTGCCCGCCGGGTCGGGGCCGCGACGCGCGGATCCTCGGGCCAGGGATGCTTCGGATAGCGTCCGCGCATCTCGCGCCGAACGTCGGCCCAGGACCCGCGCCAGAAGGCGGGCAGGTCCCGCGTCACCTGGATCGGGCGTCCGGCCGGTGATGTCAGCGCCAGCGTGAGTGGCACCTTGCCGCCGGCGATCCGCGGATGGACGTCGAGCCCGAAAAGCTCCTGCACGCGGATCGAGACGGTCGGCCCGCTTTCCGCGTCGTAGTCGATCGGCAGACGCGAGCCCGTTGGCGCCGTGAAGTGTGATGGCATTTCCTTCTCGAGCCGGCGCAGGAGAACCGAGGGAAGCAGCGTACGCAGCGCCTGCGCAAGATCGTCGGCAGTCACTTGCGAGAGCGCAGTACGCCCGATGAGCGAGGGCGCGAGCCATTCGCCGATGGTAGCGGCAAGGCGCGTCTCGGACAGATCAGGCCAAGGGCTTCCTTCATGTGTTCGCATGAAGCGGGCGCGATCGAGCAAGCGTCGCTGGTCCGCGCTCCAAGGAAGCCGCCCCAGCCCGAGACGTGCGACACCCGCGGCGAGCAAGCGAGCGGAGTCCTCGTCGGGTGCGACGGGCAATGGTCGTTCATCGAGGATGAGCGCGCCCAGTCGACGAATGGCCCTTCCGCGCAGCGCCGCAGATTTTTCGTCGAATGATGACTCCGCGCGGTCCACGATGTGTGACGAAAACCGCCGGACGATTTCCGCTTCATCGATCCTTGCGGCAAGAAGAATGCGCGCTTCTCCCGCGCTCCCGGCAACCTCAGCCACGGCGAGATATTTTTCGCCGGCGAAGGAAAGTGCCGGATCGACGCGCGCACCACGGCCGTTCTCCAGCAGGAATTCTCCTCGCTTTCCCGCGCGCGCCTTTGCAACGCGGTCCGGGAATGCAAGAGAGAGCAGGGAACCGGCGCGACTTGCCAGAGACCGACGCTGCTCTCCGCCGGCTTCCTCCGCCCAGCGGCGGGCAAGTCCGCGTGCTTCCTCGGCACGGCGCGAGCGGTCGCGCCGGAAGTTCTCGATACGATGCGATAGATCCACATCGTCGCCGCCGAGACCGCGCTCGGACACGACCACCGCGACCTCGGCAGCAAGCGGCGCCTCATCTTCATCTGCGGCGCGAACGATCATCGCCGCCAGGCGGGGCGGCAGGCGCAAACGGGCGAGGCGTTTACCGAGGGCCGTGATCCGGCCGCCGGGATCGAGCGCATCGAGTTCGGTGAGTAGAGCACGGGCCTCGGCGAGGGCTGCCGCCGGCGGTGGATCGAGCCAGGCGAGCGAACCGGGATCGCTCACGCCCCAGATCGCGAGGTCGAGCACGAATCCTGACAGGTCGGATGCGAGAATTTCCGGCGTGGCGAATGGAGCGAGACTCATGGTTTCCGGCTCGTCCCACAGCCGGTAGCAGAGGCCCGGCTCGGTCCGCCCTGCGCGGCCACGGCGCTGATCTGCGGACGCTCGCGACACGCGCACCGTTTCCAATCGCGTCAGTCCAACCGCGGGCTCGTATCGCGGGACGCGCGCGAGCCCCGAATCGACGACTATGCGGACGCCTTCGATCGTCAGCGACGTCTCGGCAATCGAAGTCGCGAGGACGACTTTGCGGCGACCGACGGGCGAAGGGGCGATCGCGCGGTCCTGCGTGTCCGCATCGAGTGCTCCGTAGAGCTGGACGATGTCGACTGCGGGATCGCGGACGCGATCGGCAAGCTGATCGGCCGTGCGGCGGATTTCAGCCGCGCCGGGCAGGAAGGCGAGGACCGACCCGCGCTCGGCGAGAGCGCGTTCCAGCGCGACGACCATCTGCCGCTCAACGGGCGTTCGTTCACGTCCGAGATAGCGCGTCTCAACGTCGAACGCGCGTCCTTTGCTTTCGATCACTGGCGCATTGCCAAGCAGCGCAGCGACACGGGCTCCATCGATTGTCGCGGACATTGCAAGAATTCGCAGGTCCTCGCGCAGGCCGCGCTGCGCGTCGAGCGCGAGCGCAAGGCCAAGGTCGGCGTCGAGCGACCGTTCGTGGAATTCATCGAACAGGACGGCGGCGACTCCCTGCAGCTCCGGATCGTCGAGCACGAGGCGAGTGAACACGCCCTCGGTGACGACTTCGATCCGGGTGCGCCGCGAGACCTTGGAGCCGAAGCGGATGCGAAGACCGACGGTGTCGCCGATCTGCTCACCGAGGGTCGCTGCCATGCGCGCAGCGGCTGCGCGGGCAGCAAGCCGGCGGGGTTCGAGGACCAGGATGCGGCGGCCCGCAACCCAAGCCGCATCCCGCAAGACAAGCGGTACGCGGGTGGTCTTTCCCGCGCCGGGAGGCGCCACGAGCACCGCTGCGCGACCTGCGGCGAGCGCCTGGCGCAGGGCCGGCAGTGCCGCGTCTACGGGGAGCGGATCGCGAAACGGATTGGTCATCGTCCCGTGTTTGAACAGGCGGAACCCGCGGGCGGCATAGCGGGCGGGCCCGGTGCGGTCAAAGCCGGGCACGGCCCTTGCGACGGTGATCGCGCGGCAGCGGGAAGGTCCCGAAACGGGACAGGCTGGATTCGGAGGCGCAATGAGTGCCCAAGTGACGAGCGGACGGGTCGACTGGGTCGACTACGCCAAGGGCATCTGCATCGTCATGGTCGTGATGATGCACTCCACGCTCGGCGTCGAGGCGGCCGCCGATGCGCAAAGCTGGATGCACGCGCTCGTCGAATTTGCGAAGCCGTTCCGCATGCCCGACTTCTTCCTGATCTCGGGTCTGTTCCTCGCGCGCGTGATCGATCGCGACTGGCGCCGCTACCTCGACCGCAAGGTCGTCCACTTCCTCTACTTCTACGTCTTGTGGGTGACCATTCAGTTCGCGTTCAAGGCACCGGGTCTTGCCGGTGAACTCGGTGCGGCGGGTGTCGCCAAGTTCTATCTGCTTTCATATCTCGAGCCGTTCGGCACCCTCTGGTTCATCTATCTGTTGCCCGTTTTCTTCGTTGTGACGAAGCTGACGCGACGCGTTCCCCCGGTCCTGATCTTTCTCGTGGGAATCGCACTCGAAGCCGCACCGATCGAAACCGGCTGGATCATGATCGACGAGTTCGCTGCGCGTTTCGTCTATTTCTTTGCAGGCTACTGGTTGGCAGCGAATTTCTTCTGGCTCGCGCGTTTGGTACAGCAGCACGCCGTCCTCGCGCTTGCAGCGATCGCCGGTTGGGCCCTCATCAACGGGGTTCTTGTGTTCGGCGGTTACGCGGGCTTGCCGGCACTCTCACTCGTCCTTGGTTTCGCGGGAGCTTCGGCCGTCATCGCGGCGGCGGCGCTACTGTCGCGCGCGAACGTGCTCGACCTGCTGCGGTTCGCAGGCGAACACTCGATCGTCGTCTATCTCGCGTTCTTCCTGCCAATGGCTGCCACGCGTATCGCTCTGCTGAAGACGGGGATCGTCGCGGATCTCGGCGCGGTGGCGCTGATCGTGACTGTAATGGGTGTCGTGGTTCCTTTGGTCCTGTACTGGTTCGTGCAAGGGACGCGGCTCGACTTCCTGTTCAAGCGTCCCGCCTTCTTCCACATCGATCGTCCACGCCGGCTGGCCCTGCAGCCCGCGGAATAAGTCACAGCTGCGGCGGCAATTCGGGCTTGTAGTTGCGGCGCGCCTTGGGGCATCGTGGCCCCGAGGCCCCATGTCGAAGACAGCAGCCAAACAAGCGAACAAGAGCGCAGCGAAGCCCGCGAAGGCGACGAAAGCACGCGACCACGTGTTCCTGGTCGACGGCTCCTCGTACATCTTCCGCGCCTATTTCGCGATGTTCAAAGCCGCACAGTCGCGCGGCCGCGCGTTCACCCGCTCCGACGGCTTGCCGGTCGGCGCGGTGATGACGTTCTGCAACATGCTGTGGAAGCTCATGCGCGAGGGGATCGACGGCGTGAAGCCGTCGCATATCGCGGTTGTGTTCGACGCAGCGGGCGACGGTTTTCGCAACGAGATCTATCCGGAATACAAAGCCAACCGCGACGACGCGCCCGACGACCTGATCCCGCAGTTCCCGCTGATGCGCGAGGCGGTCAAGGCGTTCGGCCTCATGCCGATCGAACTTGCGAACTACGAGGCGGACGACCTGATCGCGACCTACGCAGGCGCGGCACTTGCGGCGGACGCGGACGTGACGATCGTTGCCGGCGACAAGGATCTTATGCAGCTGATCCGGCCCGGCGTGAAAATGTACGATCCGATGCCGGGCCGCGAGCGATGGATCGGATCGAAGGAAGTCGAGGAAAAGTTCGGCGTACCTCCGGAAAAAGTAGCCGAGGTGCAATCGCTCGCGGGCAACTCGACCGACAACGTGCCGGGAGTTCCCGGCATCGGGGTGAAGACCGCCGCGCAGCTTATCAACGAGTACGGCGACCTCGAAACGCTTCTCAAGCGCGCGAGCGAGATCAAGCAGGACAAGCGGCGGCAGTCGCTGATCGAGTTCGCCGAGCAGGCACGCGTATCCAAGCGGCTTGTGCTGCTCGACGACAAGGCTCCCGTGCAGCTCAAGCTCGACGACTTCGTCGTCGATCATACGATCGACGCGAAGCAACTGATCGCCTTTCTGAAGGCGATGGAGTTCAACTCGCTGACGAAGCGGGTGGCCGAAGCCTGCGAGGCGAATGCGGAAGAGATCATGCCGGATGCCCGCCTCGCACCGGGTGGCGCCGGGGCAAAGGCGGTCGTTTCCGACGCAACCCGCCCAAGCGGGGCCAAGGACGACAAACCCCGACCCCACGCCCGGCTCGCGGCCACAACGTCCCCGGAGGGGATGACGACCCCCGCCGCGCTGGCCGCGGCACGCGCGCAGGAAGCGAAGTCGAGCAAGTGCGACCGCTCGCGCTACGAGACGGTCACGGATCTGAAACTGCTCGATGTCTGGATCGCGAAGGCGAAAGAGGCTCGCCTTGTTGCGATCGATACCGAGACCTCCTCGCTCGATCCCATGTCCGGCGATCTGGTCGGTGTGTCGCTCGCGACCTCGCCGAACGAGGCTTGTTACGTCCCGATCGCGCATACCGGCGAGGGCCATGGCCTGTTCAATGAAGGCGTGCTGCCGGGCCAAATTCCGGTACGGGAGGCCGTCGCCCGGTTGAAGCCGCTACTTGAAGATGCGAGCGTGCTGAAGGTCGGGCAGAACCTCAAATTCGATTGGCTTCTGCTCGCGCGGCACGGCATCGACATCGCGCCCTACGACGACACGATGCTGATCTCGTACGTGCTGGACGCCGGCCGCTCGGATCACGGCATGAACGAGCTCGCGAAGCAGCACCTCAACCATACCTGCATCGCCTACGAACAAGTGGCCGGGAAAGGCCGGATGCATGTCGGGTTTGCGCGAGTCCCGATCGATAAGGCCACCACGTATGCGCGCCGAAGACGCGGACGTGACGTTGCGGCTATGGCAAGTGTTGAAGCCGCGGCTCACAGCCGAGCGCATGAACACCGTTTACGAGACACTGGAACGGCCGATGGTGCAGGTGCTTGCGCGCATGGAGCGGCGCGGAATCTCCATCGACCGCAGCATTCTTTCGCGGCTGTCCGGCGAGTTTGCCCAAGTCATCGGGCGCCTGGAGGAAGAGATCAAGGAACTCGCCGGCGCGAGCTTCAATCCGGGCAGCGCGAAGCAACTCGGCGATATCCTGTTCGGCAAGATGCAGCTGCCCGGCGGCACCAAGACTTCGACCGGAGCCTGGTCGACGAAGGCGAACGTGCTCGAGGAGCTTGCCGAGGAAGGCCACGAGCTGCCGCAGAAAATTCTCGAATGGCGGCAGCTGACGAAGCTCCGTTCCACTTACACGGACGCGCTCCCGCAGTTCGTCAACGCCGAGACGCATCGTGTGCATACGTCGTACGCGCTCGCGGCGACGCCGACCGGACGCCTTTCATCCTCCGATCCGAACTTGCAGAATATCCCGATCCGTACCGAAGAAGGCCGCAAGATCCGCCGCGCCTTCGTCGCCGAGAAGGGCATGAAGCTTGTCTCGGCCGACTATTCGCAGATCGAACTGCGGCTGCTCGCCGAGATCGCCGATATCCCGGTGCTGAAGAAAGCGTTCCGCGATGGGCTCGACATTCACGCGATGACCGCGTCGGAAATGTTCGGCGTGCCGATCAAGGACATGCCCGGCGAAGTGCGGCGCCGGGCGAAGGCGATCAACTTCGGGATCATCTACGGCATCTCCGCATTCGGGCTCGCCAACCAGCTCAGCATTCCGCGCGAGGAGGCCGGCGCGTACATCAAGAAGTATTTCGAGCGTTTCCCCGGCATCCGCGACTACATGGAAGAGACCAAGGACTTCTCCCGGAAGCACGGCTATGTGACGACGTTGTTCGGGCGCAAGGTCCACTACCCTGAGATCAAGTCGAGCAACCCATCGGTGCGCGGCTTCATGGAACGCGCGTCGATCAACGCGCGGCTGCAAGGCACCGCCGCCGACATCATCCGCCGCGCCATGATCCGGATGGAGGACGCGCTCGCCCAGGCCAAGCTCAACGCGCGCATGCTGCTGCAGGTGCACGACGAACTCGTGTTCGAGGTGCCGGAGACCGAGGTGGCGGATACGTTGCCCCTCGTCACGAGAGTGATGACCGACGCGCCGCTACCCGCGGTGTCGCTCACGGTGCCGTTGCACGTGGACGCGAAGGCCGCGGACAACTGGGAAGAGGCGCACTAGATCGTGTCCCGGGCGAGACCGGCACCGGCCGGTCGAGACCCGGGACCGTGCGCGGCATCCTCATCGGACGGTCCCGGATACCTCGCTTCGCGAGGTTCCGGGACGACGCTTAAATCCACGCGCTGACTTCGTCGAGCTTCTTTTTCTCGATCACCGGCACAGTGCAGTCGTCGATGGGATAGCCGGCGACGAGCAGCACGTAGGCCTTTTCGTGCGCCGGTCGTCCGCAAATCTCATTCAGGAACCCCATCGGCGACGGCGTGTGCGTCAGCGTCGCCAGTCCAGCCTCATGCAACGCCACGATGAGAAACCCCATCGCGATGCCGACCAACTCCGGCACGTAGTAATGCTTGATGTGGCTGCCGTCCGGCGCGATGCCGTAACGCTGCCCGAAGCAGGCGATGAGCCAGGGCGCGGTCTCGAGAAAGGGCTTGCGCCAGTCGGTGCCAAGACGCTTTAGCGCGGCGAGCCACTCATCGCCGGCGCGCCCCTCATAGAAGGCGCGCTCTTCCTCTTCCGCCGCGACGCGGATCTTCGCTTTCGCTTCCGCGTCGGAGATGCACACGAAAGTCCAAGGCTGCTGGTTCGCGCCAGAAGGCGCAGTAGCAGCCGTCATCACCGCCGCCTCGATGATCTCCCGCGGAACGGGACGCGTAGAAAACTCCCGCACCGTGCGCCGCCGGCGCATCGACGCGAGAAATGCATTCGCGCGCTCGCGCGTGGCGCGCTCATCGTGAAATTGGAAATCGAGTGGCGCGAATACCGGTTCGGTCATCGGAGGCTCGCAATTCGCTGCGCGCGGCAGCGCGTCAGAGGTACGACAGGAGCAGATACGCAGCGAGCATCACAGTGGTCCAGAATGCCATGCTGCCCGTCGGCCAGGTGCGGCCGAAGATACCTTCGGGCCCGTAAAGTCCGCGAATGCGCCGGATCGCGAGGTCCACCCCGTTCCTGATCGATCGCACAAGGTCGTCCCAGGCGGACTCAAACCAACGGTCCATCGGCGACAGAATTCTTGGACCGAGGCGGCGGTAGAACCAATCGAAGTCAAGGGTAATCGTGCGCGTCCGGGCAAGCCAATCGAGCATCGCAAAAAAGGCAAGACCCGAAAACAGAAGCAACTGCAACTGAAACACGACATGCGGAGCCGTGTACGGCACAAAATCAACCTTGAACGGGAGCATCGCGTAGAGCGTGTCCGGCGCGACTCCAATCCAGATACAAAGCGCAGAGAAGAAGACCATCGCGGCGCGCATATTCCATGGCGGGTCGCCACGACGCATCCCGGAGTCTTTTGTAAAAGAATACGAACCATGGGAACTTGATACCAGCGTGGAGAAACACTCCCGCCGATCCGGCTGCGAGCAAGAACCAGACCAGAGCCAGATGCTGATCGGCCGCCCCGTCGGAAATCATCGACTTGGAGACGAAGCCAGATGTCAGCGGGAACGCGGAGATCGAAAGCGCACCGATGATGCCGCAGATCGTCGTGAGCGGCATTGTGCGAAACAATCCACCAAGTTCCGTGCACTTGCGCTTGCCGGTCATATACAGGACCGAGCCGGCGGACATGAGCAACAGCGCTTTGTAAATAATGTGCGTGAAGGCGTGAGAGGCCGCGCCATTCAGCGCCATTTCGGTGCCAATCCCGATGCCAGTCACCATGAAGCCGACTTGATTTACGATGCTGTAGGCAAGAATGCGACGCATGTCGTTTTCGAGAATTGCGTAGATAATTCCGTAGAAAACCATGAAGAGACCGACGTAGATCAGTATTTCTGACCCCGGGAAGCCGCGCATCAAGACATAGACTGCGGCCTTCGTCGTGAAGGCGGACAAGAACACCATCCCGCTCCAAGAACTCTCGGGGTAAGCGTCCGGGAGCCAAGCGGCCAGCGGCAACGAACCGGCGTTGATCAAGAAGCCGATCAAGATCAGCCAACGCGGCGCAGAGTCGAGGGTCATCTTCTCGAACGCGAGCGAGCCGGTCGTGACAACCTCGCCCGCGATCCCCGTCATCAGCAATGCGCCTCCGAGCAAATGTATCGCGGCATAGCGAAGTCCTGCCCCACGCGCCGACGGCCCGGCGCTCCAAATAATGATGGTCGAAGCGATCGCCATGACTTCCCAGAAGATGAACATCGAAATCAGATCGCCGGCGAAGGCGACGCCGATTGCGCTGCCTGCGTAGCAGAGGGCGGCCGCCAATTCGGCCACGCGAGATTGATTGAGCGCAAAAACGCCGCCGGCCAACGCCATCACTGCGAAGATGGAAGCGAATAACCGCGACAACGCGTCGGCTCTCACGAGGGCAAGCTCGAACCCAAGGAACGAGACCGTCAGCGAAATTCCCTCCGGCATCTGCCAGGTTAGGTAGAGCGCCCACAGTGGAAACAAGATCAGCGCGACGCCGCGAAGGCTCACGCGAAGAAGGGGAAGTAGAAGGCCTCCAGCGATCAGCACGATCGCCGGCGATATCACTAGGCTAGCGGTCATAATAAGTATCCGGCCGCTTCAGAAATGTGCCGAGAGCCTTCGCGAGCAAGATCAGCGCAACGCAGCTTGCGAAACCAAACCAAGCGCCAAATGCGTACGTACCGTCGAGCCAGAAGTGCGTGTCATGGCGTACAAAGAGATCGAGTAGCACCGTGATGCTGAGAACGAAGATGAAGGCGATCCAGAGCCCCTTGATCGTCCGCCTTCTAACGAGCCAATGATCTCTCATCGCTTCACCGTGTGAGCATCAAGTTCGATAGCGCCAGCGGCGTGCCGGGTAGCAGGAACAACAATAGTGTCCCAGCTGCAGTGGCAGTCAGGGCAAGTACGACTGGCCAAGGAGCCTCGGCGATCCGTCCTCTTGCTGCTCTGCCGCGCGCCTCGCGGAAAAAAGCGCGATAAACGATCGGCAGCAAGTACGTGGCATTCAAAACCGTGCTGACGACGATGACAGAGACCGCAAGCCAATTCGCTGTCTGCACGGCCCCGCCAAGCAGAAACCATTTTCCGAGGAATCCCGCAGTCGGCGGAATCCCAATCATGCTGACCGCGCCGACAGCGAATGCTCCCATCGTCCACGGCATGCGCCGCCCGATTCCGTCAAGCTCGCTGACCTGCGTCAGGTGCGCGGCGGTGTGGATTGAACCCGCGGCGAAAAACAAGGTTATCTTTCCAAGGGCGTGGGCTGCGATGTGCATCGCTGCACCAATCGCGGAGATCGGCGTGAGGATCGCCACGCCAAGCACAACGTAGGAAAGTTGTGAAATCGTCGAATAGGCCAACCGTCGCTTTAGGTTGTCCTGACGCAAGGCAACGATCGACGCGGCGATCACGGTCGTCCCGGCGACAACCGTCAGCCAAGTGGATTGACCGGCGCTCGCTAACGTGTCGAGACCGAAAATCAGGATTGCAACCTTCAAGATCGCGAACACGCCGGCCTTAACTACGGCCACCGCGTGCAGGAGCGCGCTCACCGGCGTCGGAGCCACCATCGCGGCGGGGAGCCAAAAGTGCAACGGCATCAGTGCGGCCTTCCCGATCCCAAACACATAAAGGCCGAGGAGGATGCAAATGACTGTGCCACTCGCTTTGCCGCCGAGCACTCCCCCCGGCGTGAAGTCGAGCGTACCAGCGAGCACCCATGTCGCGACGATCGCGGGTAGTAGCAGCACCGTCGACGTTCCAAGCAGCAGAGCGAGATAGATCCTTCCGGAACGCATGGCCTCCGGGTCGCGCCTGTGCGTTACGAGTGGATAGGTCGACAGTGTGAGCGCTTCGTAGAAGAGAAAAAACGTGAACAGGTTTTTCGCGAAGGCAACCCCGATCGTGCTGCCGATTGCGATCGCGAAATAAACATAGAAGCTCGTTTGGCGCGGTTCATCGTTCGCACGCATATAGCCGATCGAGTAGATCGAATTGACGATCCAAAGTCCCGAGGCGACGAGCGCGAACAGCATTCCCAGCGGCTCGACTTGGAACGCGATTGCAAGTCCCGGTACAACGTTGACGACGGCCAGCTCCGGCCGCTCCCCGGCGAGCACGCGCGGAAGCAGAGCAAGGACGACAAGAAAAAGAACTGGCGCCGTTACGAGTGTCACTACCTCGCGACGATTTGGATGTTTGTCGAACAGTGGGATCACACCGGCGGCCAAGGCCGGCAGCAGCAAGGCCAAAAGAATCAGTCCTGGCGCGCCAAGACCGATCATTTGAGACCCCCGAGCAGCATCTGCGCCGCAGTTTCGGCAACGCCCGCGGTCAACCGCGTGTCGAAGCCAAAATAAACAGTCGCGGCCGCGAGGACGAGAACAGGTAGCAACATCGATGGTGGCGGATCAGCCGCCTTGTCCAGTGCGGCCGCTGTAGGACGGAACCAGACAACCTCGACGACGCGACCGATGTAGACGAGCGCGATCAACGAGCTCGCAACGATCAGCAGAACCAACCACCACCATCCGCGGTCGAGAGCACCGATCGCGAGATACCACTTCGAGATGAAGCCGGCCGTCCCGGGTGTGCCGACGAGACCGAATCCGGCGACCGCGAATGCCAGCATTGTAAGCGGCATCTTTTGCCCGAGCCCGGCGAGCTGATCGAGTTGCACGGCGCCGACGCGGAAGAAAACCGCACCGAGTGCGAGAAACAGCCCGGCCTTCATCACCGCGTGATTGAACAGATGCACCAGCGAGGCGGTGAGGCCCGCCTCGTTGGCAATCGCAATACCAAGTGTGATGTAGCCGATCTGTGCGACCGAAGAGTACGCGAGCATGCGCTTGAGGTCGTTCTCAAACACGGCAATGATCGAGGCGATGAAGATGGCCGCTATCGACAGAATGAGCAGCACTTCGGTGACCGGGAGCGCGCGGAAGTCGATCGCGACACCGAACACTGAGAAGAAGAAGCGAATGAGCAAGTACATGGCGACTTTCGTCGCAGTGCCCGCGAGGAAGGCCGTCACCACCGACGGCGCGTAGGCGTAGGCGTTCGGCAGCCAGACATGCAGCGGAAATAGCGCGAGCTTCAGGCTCATGCCCACCGTCACGAAGGCGAGTCCGGCGATAATCGCGCGCCATTGCTCTCCCGCCACGGGTCCGAGCCGCTCGGCGATGTCAACCATGTTCAGGCTGCCGGTGATGAGATAGATGAAGCCGATGCCAATCACGTAAAACGTGGCGCCGATGGTGCCGAGGATCAGGTACTGAAAGGCCGCCAACAACGCGCGGCGGTCGCGACCAAGCGCGATCAGCACGTAGGTGGCGAGCGATGAAATCTCGAGAAAAACGAATGCGTTAAAGGCATCGCCGGTGACTGTGATGCCGAGCAGACCGCCCAGGCAAAGCAAGTACATGCAGTAGAACCAAGCCTGACGCCGCGGCTCGATTTCCGCTGCGACGCTCTTGTATGCGAACGGCATGATCACCGCGCCGACGGTGGAGACAAGAAGCAAGACAAATCCGTTGAGAGCGTCGACGCGATATTCGATACCCCAGGGAGGCGCCCAACCGCCCATCGCGTAAGAGATCGGTCCAGACGTGAGCGCCTGCCAAAGTAGCGCCGCCGAAATCAGCGGCATGATCGAGCTGACGATGAGGGCGACGGCGAACGCGGCCGACCCACGGCGCAGGAGGGCGGCGACAAAGGCGCCAAGCAGTGGAATGATGACTTGAAGAATCGGCAAGTGCGGTGAGAGTGCCCTCATCACCCGCTGTCCTTCTTGAAGATCTCATCCTCCTCGATCGTTCCGTAGGCCTCGTTGATGCGAACGACGAGCGCAAGACCAAGCGCCAACGTGGCAACGCCGACGACGATTGCGGTCAGGATCAACACATGCGGAAGCGGGTTGGAATAGACGGTGAATGAAGGGTCGATGATGGGCGCTGTGCCACCGATGATTTTTCCCGGCTCGATGTAAAGTAGATAAACAGAAGTCTGGAATACCGAGAGGCCGACCAGCTTCTTCACCATGTTGCTGCGTGCGATTACGACGTAGAGCCCCGCCACCATGAGGAAGATGGTGATCGCGTAGTTGTAATGATCCGCGAACGACTGAAGCGCCGTCATCGGCGTGCTCTTTCGGCGAACGCGTAGAACAGCGCGGTCATTGTTCCGGAGACTGTGACCAGCACGCCAACTTCGACGAAAAAGATCCCGAGTTCGTGGCCGTGCGCGGCATCGCGGGAAAGAACCGAGTAGTCGAGGAAGTTTTGGCCGAGAAGCAAGCCGACAAGTCCGGTTCCCGCATAGATAAGGACACCGAGCGGCACCATGCGCTCGACCATGGCCTGCGGTGCAAGGCGCTTCGCTGTCTCGAGTCCGAAGGTGATTGCAATCAGGATCACCGCCCCGGCGGCGATGACGCCAGCTTGGAAGCCACCGCCCGGTCCAAAATCGCCGTGGAACTGGACGTAGAGCGCGAACAGCAAGATGAACGGGAGGATCAGCTTTGCGCCTATCCGCAGGATCAGATCGGCGCTCATGAACCCTTCCCCGACTTCCGTGCCGTGCGCTGCAATTTGCGGCGACCGTGGAGCAGCAACATCACGCCGATGCCCGCGGTGAAGATAACGACTGTTTCGCCCAGGGTGTCGTAACCGCGGTAGTCTGCAAGCACCGAGGTGACGGCGTTTGGGACATTGGTCTCCTGAACTGTTTGCGCGAGATAGCGAGGCGCCACATGCCTGTGGATCGGCGCATCCGCCGCCCCGAATGGCGGCAGCACGAACGTCCCCCAGATGAGTGCGACACCCATCACCGCCGACACGAACAACGGAATCAGATTTCGATGCGCTGGCGGATTCTCCGTTGTCTTGGTCAAATTCAGCGTCGCGAGCAGCAATACGGTCGATACGCCCGCACCTACCGAAGCCTCTGTCATCGCGACATCCACCGCGTCGAGCACGATCAGGACGCTAGCCATGAGGAAACTGTAAATGCCCGCGAGGATCACAATGCCGAACAGGCTGCGCTGGCGCACGATCCCGACCGTCACGACCGCGAGCAGCGTGAGCAAAATCGCATTGATGATCGATTCTATGGTTGCCTCCCCTTACCGCGGCCGCGCGGCTGGTTGGCACGAGGCCGCCGATCCTCGGCGAGCAGCGGATGAATGCGCTCGTGCAGACACGCCCTCGCGAGAGCATGCGTGACGACCGGCGCGGTAAAGAAGAAGAGTGCAAGCAAAATGAGAAGCTTGAGCGTCACGAGGCTGAACCCCGCCTGAAGGATCATCCCAAAAATCAGAAAGCCCACGCCTAGCGTGTCTATGACGCTCGCCGCATGCATGCGGGTGAATACTTCCGGCATACGCAGCAGGCCCAGCGCCCCGACTACGGTGAAGAAACTACCCGCAACGATGAGGAACCAGCTCGCTATGTCGCCGACGAGGTGCGGCATCAACGTCCTTCCTCGTCGAGGTCGTACGCGAGATCGCCATGGCGGAAGAACTTTAGCACCGCGAGGGTGCTGATCAGATTGAGCAGGCCATAAGTCAGGCCGATGTCGAGAAACTCCGGGCGCCCGGTAAGAAACCCGAATACCGCGAGCAAGATGATCGCAAGGCTGCCGACCGAGTTGCCTGCAAGCACGCGGTCGAAAACGGTCGGACCCTTGAGTGCGCGGACGATCACGAGCGCAAGGGCGGTAAGGACGGCTAAAGCGGCGACGATGAACATCAGGCTGCCGCTTCGAAGCGTGATACGCGACGGTCCATTCCGCCGGCCTCAAGATCGTCCGCTCCCTCCCGCACCAAAGCGTGCACGGTGAGCGCGTCTCCGCTGACTCCGACCGTGATTGTGCCCGGGGTGAGCGTGATCGAATTCGCATAGGTCGCCACGCCAGCCGGAGTCCGCTGACTTGCTCTGACCACTGTGATCGTCGGCGAGATCGGCAGCCGCGGGTTCAGAACGATCTTGGTGACGGTCCAGGCGGCCTTAGCGATCTCCCAGGCAAGCCACGGGAAATACGTGACCGCCCCCTTCAGCAATCGGATCGGATGTGCTTCGACGTCGAGGAGGCCCGCACGTGTCACCGCATAAGCGCATAGCGTTGCGCAAGTGAGACCCGCGACAATCAGCACTGGCGTGTAGTGCCCGGAAAGCGCGAGCCAAAACGCGAAGAGAAAGCCGGTCAGGCTGACCGCGCGCATAGAGTTACCCCCATCTCGAACGCCGCCGTAGCACTCGGGGAGCAGGCGACAACTCCCGAGAGCAATTGTTACCGAATTTGGCGTGGTCGGCCAATGGCCGCGACACCGACGTCGGATCGCTTTGGAGGCAACTTTTTTGCCTGCATTGCGTTGGGTACACAGCCGAGTGTCTCGCCCGGCGGTCCTTAGCAATGCGGAGGGTTTGCCGTGCGCGGACGTGTTTCCGCTCGAACGGTCTTGCGTTTTACCTGGGTCGTGGCCGGGTTGTTCGCGGCGATCGCGATCAGCGCGCCCGAGACTGCGCGTGCGCAGGGTTTGTTCGACGTGCTGCGCGGAATTTTCGGAGGCGGACGTCCGCCGCCCGAGCGCGCGGCTCCGCCAATGCTGCTTGAGGATTTCCCGCGCGGCGGCGGTCCCGACGACATTCGCATCCCCGGCGATGCCGGCGGACCGCGCGCGCACTACTGCGTGCGACTGTGCGATGGCCGTTACTTTCCGATTCCCACAGGCTCAGGGTCTCAATCTCCGCAGCAGCTATGCAGCGCGATGTGCCCAGCCACGAAGACGGACATCTATTCTGGCTCGGGAATCGAACGCGCGGCGAGTTCGAACGGGAAACCGTACTCGGCACTGCCAAACGCGTTCGTCTATCGCGATCGGCTCGTAAGCAATTGCACGTGCACGGGCAAGGATCCGACCGGAGTCGCTCAGATCGATGTTCAGTCCGACCCCACGCTGAGGCCCGGAGACATCGTCGTGACCGAGGACGGGCCTGTCGTGTTCAAGGGCGACCGCCGCGGATCGCGGAAGTCGAGCGATTTCGTGCCGGTCAATGAAGACAAGCGGCTGTCGTCGCAGCTCCGGCAGGAGCTGTCGCGCATGCGGGTCGCCGAGCCCATCGGGCCGGCGAATGTAAAGAGTGAGGTCCCGGCTGCGCCCGTCGCGGCGGCAAACACGAAATCCAGCCCTGCGACCGCCGGGACAGTAAAAGTGCCGGCCCCAACGGTGAACACGAACGCCAGCCCTGCGACGACCGGTACAGTCAACACCCCGGCCATGACGGCAGGCGCGAAGACCAGCACGGCCAGCGCGTCGAGCCCAGCTTCTGAATCCGGTACCGCACTCGGCTTCATGCCGGAAAGCCTCTGGACCATGCGCGGATTCAATCCGCAGAACTAAGCCTCCAGTGGAACGCCCGTTCCTACAGTGACCACCGCTGTCGCGGTCGGGCAAAACCTTCTGCCGAGCCCCGAGAAGCATCGATCCGGCGCGCCGCGCGCCACCCCCACCTTTGAGTCGCGACGTTGACCCGAGGCGACCGCGGTTCCCGTCCGGCGGTCCCATCGAACAGGGAGAGCGCCGTGGCCGCCAGTTTCGGCAGAACGCGCCGCCTTGCGCGTCTTTCATTTGCCCTCAGCATCGCGCTTGCGGTCGCCGGATCGCCGGAAGCGCGCACGCCCAGGGTTTCTTCGACTTCCTGCGCGGCTTGTTCGGCGGGTATCGGCCGCCGCCACCGCAACAACAAATCGGGCCGCCGCTCCCGTCCGATCGCGAGATGAGTGAGACGCCGAGGAAGGCCGACGGAACCTACGCTGCCTACTGCGTCCGGCTGTGCGACGGGCGCTATTTCCCGCTCCCGGTGAACGCGGGCGCGCCGTCATCCTCGCCGCTGGAATTGTGCAGCTCCATGTGCCCGGCGACGAAAACCGAGGTGTACACCGGCTCCGGTATCGACCAAGCCGTTTCTTCACGCGGGAAGCCGTACGCAAGTCTGCCCAACGCCTTCGCGTATCGCGAGCGACTCGCGGACGATTGCTCCTGCACCGGCAGCGGATCACTCGGACTGGCAAGAATCGACGTTCGATCCGACCCGACCCTGCGGCCGGGCGATATCGTGGTGACCAAGGAAGGCCGCGCCGTGTTCAGGGGAGATTCGCGCCCGCCACATCAGACCGGCGCGTTCGTACCGACGGGCGACGACAGAAAAGCGCGAGGAGTCTCGGAGACGCGTGCCGTGAGCACTCGAGCCGAGCCGAAGAAGTCGGGCGCGCGAACGGAGCGCACACCGCTCGTGCGGGACAAGACCCCGCGCAGGGGTTTGCTCCGGCACGGGATCCTGGCATTCGCGGGATCTGGCGCTTGGACTAGCCCGCTATTCGGCGGCGATGCGGACTTCCGGTGCGGCCGCGCGCACGTCGGCGTCGACCTGACCTTCGAACTTCACGAAATTGTCCTGGAACATCTTCACGAGACCGCGAGCGGTCTTGTCGAATTCGGCTTTATCCTTCCAGGTCTTCTCCGGGCTGAGCAAGTGCGGCTCCACGCCGGGTACCGACGTCGGGACCGAGAAACCGAAGTATGGATCGGTGCGGAAGCGCGCATTCTTGAGTGAACCGTTGAGCGCGGCTGTGAGCAGCGTGCGGGTCGCCTTGATCGGCATGCGGCGGCCGATGCCGTATTTGCCGCTCGTCCATCCCGAATTGACGAGCCAGCAGTCGACCTCGTGCTTCGCGATGTAGTCTCGCAGCAAGTTTCCGTATTCCGACGGCGGACGCGGCAGGAACGGCGCGCCGAAGCAGGTGGAGAACTCCGGTTGCACGCCGACGAGGCCCTTCTCGGTGCCCGCGACCTTTGCGGTGTAGCCGGAAAGGAAGTGATACATCGCCTGCGCGGGCGTGAGCTTCGCGATCGGCGGCATCACGCCGAACGCATCGGCCGTCAACATGATGATGTTCTTCGGATGGCCCGCGCGGGCAGTGCGCGACGCGTTCGGAATGAAGTCGAGGGGATACGCCGAACGCGTGTTCTCGGTCTTGGAGGCGTCATCGAAGTCGGGGATGCGCGTGTCGGGATCGAACACGACGTTCTCGAGCACCGCGCCGAAGCGGTTCGTGGCCGCATAGATTTCCGGCTCGGCTTCCGCCGACAGCTTGATGCATTTCGCGTAGCAGCCGCCCTCGAAATTGAACACGCCATTCGGTCCCCAGCCATGCTCGTCGTCGCCGATGAGCGTGCGATTCGGATCGGCGGAGAGCGTGGTCTTTCCGGTGCCGGAAAGACCGAAGAACAATGCGACGTCGCCATCCACACCGACGTTTGCGGAGCAATGCATCGGCATGACGTTCTGCGCCGGGAGATAGAAGTTCAGCGTGGTGAATACGGACTTCTTCATTTCGCCGGCGTAAGACGTGCCGCCGATCAGAACGATCTTTTTCGTGAAGTCGATCGCAATAATTGTCTCGGTGCGGCAGCCGTGGCGCTTGGGATCGGCTTTGAAGGATGGGAGATCGATGATCGTGAGGTCGGGTGCAAATTGTGCGAGCTCGGCGCGCTCGGGGCGGATCAGCAATGTGCGGATGAACAGCGAATGCCAGGCGAGTTCGGTGAAGACGCGCGTTTTTATCCGGTATTTCGGGTCGGCGCCGCCATAGAGATCCTGCGCGAAGAGCTCCTTGCCTTTCGCGTGTTCGATAAAGTCGTTGTAGAGAATCTGGAAGTGCTCCTGCGAGAGCTTGCGGTTGCCCTCCCACCACACGCTCTTTTCAGTGAGCGTGTCGACAACGGTGTGCTTGTCCTTGGGGCTGCGTCCGGTGTGAACACCGGTCTCGGCGCACAACGCGCCACCGGCGACGATCTCGGCCTCGCCGCGCGCGATCGCATGCTCGTAGAGCGCGGGCGCGGTCAGATTCCAATGAGCGGCCGCAAGGTCTTTCAAGCCGAACTTGTCGGCGCCAAAAGCACCGTTGCGGATGCCGGTCTCCTTCACGGACTTCCTCCCAGGAATGCGTCCCGGCTTTTGCCGGGCACATCTTTCTTCCCGCCCTCATTTCCGATCGACGGGGACGGGCCTCTTGAAGGGGCGGCACCATAATAACCGACCCGGCCGTTGTGAAGTGTGCGAGCTCGGGATTTTCCGTAACCTTCGGTCGCAATTAATCTGATGGGCGGATATGCGATCTTAACCTTGTTCACGCGGAGCGCGCCTTTTGAGCAAGGTCCACGAGCGTCTTGCGCAGTGCATCAGGAGTTGTGACGCGGTGCGGAAAATCAAGGCGTCGAACAGTCTTGCCCAATACCAACTCGCAACCGGCGGGATCGATCCCAACCATGCGCCACGCTCCCGGCACTTCGCCCAGTAGCCGGGTTGCGTAAAGCTCGATCGCGTCCTGATGGTCCGCATTCATATGCGCAAGCGCGTCCGCCTCGCCCGCAATCAGTCCGCCCGCATCGTCGATCTTGGTCGTGAGATCGGCCGGCGCGAGATCGGCGATGTGGCCGAAGCCGGCGACGAGATGCGCGCCCGCTACTTCCATGCGCCAGAACGCGAAGTCGGTGAATTGCGCGTACTCGGACGCGGAAGGGTGGCGCGCGATGAAGCGGCGCCGCAACGCGGGGTCGTCGCTCCGCGCGATCGAACCGGTCAAACTTAACCGGGCGCTTTCGAGGGGCTCGCCGTTGATTCGGTCGGCGATGAGCAGCGAAACGCGTGGCTCAGCGAGAATATTGGTGGTGTGCCGCGCGAGGCGGGAGAGCAGGAGGAGGGGTGCCGAGTCGATACCGGTCCCAACGGTCACGAGAGATGCGTAAGGCGCTCCGCCCGGCAGCAACGTCGCGAGCGTCGCGCTGCGCGCTTCAAACAGGAGGTGTCGCGCGGTGCGAATCGGGTCGAAATCGGCTCGATCACGCATAATTACCGGATCGCTCGTGATTTGATCGTTATTGGGCGCCCATTAGGGCGATATCGGCGCAATTGCGCACATCAATCATATTGCCGCATGGGCGTGGCGCTAATCACCACAAAAGGCTAGTTTTCGCCCGATCGGGGGCACAAATAACCGAGGCCGTCACATTTCGGCCCCGGCCACGGGTTTCAAACCGTTGGGGATTCCCGCCTTCACGGCGGCAAGGAGACTGCATGCCAACGATCGCATTGGTCGACGACGACCGTAACATTCTCACATCTGTTTCAATGGCGCTCGAGGCGGAGGGGTATCGCATCCTCACCTACACGGATGGAGCGTCTGCGCTCGATGGATTCAAGAGCCAGGCACCGGATCTCGCCATTCTCGATATCAAGATGCCGCGAATGGACGGAATGGAATTGCTGCGTCGCCTGCGCCAGAAGACCGACCTACCGGTGATATTCCTCACCTCGAAGGACGAGGAAATCGACGAACTGTTCGGAACTCAAGATGGGTGCGGACGATTTCATCCGCAAACCATTTTCGCAGCGGCTCCTCGTCGAGCGCGTCAAGGCCGTGCTCCGCCGGGTAACGCCGAAAGACGGGCAACCCACCAAGGAAATCGACGCGAAGGTTCTCGAGCGCGGTCTGCTGCGCATGGACCCAGAGCGTCATACCTGTACGTGGAAGGGCGAGCCGGTAACGCTCACGGTCACCGAGTTCTTGATCCTGCAGGCGCTCGCCACACGGCCCGGTGTCGTCAAGAGCCGAAACGCGCTAATGGACGCGGCCTACGACGACCAGGTTTATGTCGACGATCGCACGATCGACAGCCACATCAAGCGGCTGCGCAAGAAGTTCAAGCAGGCGGACGACGACTTCGAAATGATCGAGACGTTGTACGGCGTTGGCTATCGCTTTAAGGAAGCGGCGTCAGCGTAAGCCGGGAGCGCCGGAGCTGCGCCGATGAAAGCCGACACCAATACCGCAGCCGAAGTCCACCCGCGTCGCGATCCGGGCGCGTGGACGTCGATTCCGGCCGGCAAGCTGCGCAGCTCATACGAGAACCTGTCGGAGGTAGTCGCGAGGGCGGAGACGCTCGATCGTCCAGCGGAGGCCCCGGCGCAGACGGCGGAACCCGAACCCATCATTGTGCCGGCGCGTCCGAATATCTTCGCGCGAGCCCTTGGCGCGCTCGAACGATGGCGGCAACAGGCGGCGAACCGCGGCCTTTCCAGCATCAGCCGCCGCATCGTTTTGCTCAATCTTGCCGGCCTGGTCGCACTGGTTTCGGGAATTCTTTATCTTTCGGAATACCGCGCCGGTCTCGTCGACGCGCGGGTCCAGAGTCTGCTGATCCAGAGCGAGATCATCGCCGGTGCGATTGCGGCGTCGGCTACTGCCGACACGCATTCGATCACGATCGATCCAAATCGACTGCTCGAATTGCGACAGGGCGAGAGCTACGGACCCGACGAGGAAATTCTCGCGCCGCTCGATTTTCCGATCAATCCGGAGCGCGTTGCGCCGTTGCTCCGCCGGCTCGTAACTCCGACGGATACGCGCGCCCGCATCTACGATCGCGACGGGAGGCTGTTGCTCGACTCGAGCACGCTCTACGGGCGCGGCGACATCCTGCAATTCGACCTGCCGGCACCGCAAGCACCGAAGCCCGGATTTTTCCAGCGCCAATGGAATTCGATCTACAAGCGCGTCACGCGAGGCGAGCTCCCGCTCTACCGGGACCTCGGTCCCGGCAACGGCCGCGGGTACGAAGAGGTCGGCGGCGCGCTCAACGGACTGAAAGCAAGCATGGTGCGCGCGAACGACCGCGGTGAGGTCATCGTCTCCGTGGCCGTGCCGGTGCAGCGTTTCCGCGCGATCCATGGGGCGCTCTTGCTGTCCACGCAGGGCGGCGAGATCGATGATGCGGTGGAGGCTGAGCGGCTCGTCGTCCTCGGCGTGTTCGGCATCGCCGCGTCGGTGATGGTTGTGCTCTCGCTCCTGCTCGCGGGAACGATCGGCGGCCCGGTGCGCCGACTTGCTGCGGCCGCCGAACATGTGCGGCGTCGGACGCGTTCGCGCGTCGAAATTCCGGATTTCACGACCCGCTCCGACGAGATCGGCCATCTGTCGGGCGCGATCCGCGACATGACGGACGCGCTCTACAGTCGCATCGAGGCGATCGAAAGCTTTGCCGCCGACGTCGCGCACGAGCTGAAGAACCCACTCACCTCCCTGCGTTCGGCGGTGGAAACGCTGCCGCTCGTGAAGACGCCGGAGTTGCGTGACCGGCTGTTGGCCGTGATCCAGCACGATATCCGTCGGCTCGACCGGCTGATCTCGGACATCTCGGATGCGAGCCGGCTCGACGCCGAAATGCAGCGGCAGGAGACGGCGCCGGTCGACATGGAGAAGCTGCTCACGGCGGTCGTAAAGATCGCGAACGAAGTCCCGCGCGACGATGGCGTCCGCATCATGCTGGCGCTCACGCGCGCCGCCGGTGCGCCGCAGAGCTACATCATCCCCGGCCACGACTCGCGACTGGGCCAGGTGATCGACAACCTTCTCGAGAACGCTCGTTCGTTCTCGCCGCCGAACGGAATCGTCCGCGTCAATTGCCGCCGCCTCAAGACACAGGTGGAAATCATCGTGGACGACAGCGGGCCTGGTGTCCGGCCGGACGCGCTCGATCGCATCTTCGAGCGCTTCTACACGGACCGCCCAGAACAAGGCTTCGGCCAAAATTCCGGTCTCGGCCTTTCGATCTCGCGTCAAATCGTCGAGGGACACGGTGGGCGCATTTGGGCCGAGAATCGCGTCTCCCGCCTGCCCGGAGGGCAACCGAAGGTCGACGGCGCGCGCTTTGTCGCCTGCCTACCTGCTGCGTAACAGATGCCTGCTGCAAACGCCGCGACGTTCCACGCGAGTTGTGTACTCGTGGGACGAGCCGCCGTGTTGATCCGCGGCGCGTCTGGAAGCGGGAAGTCGCAGCTTGCGCTCGCGTTGATCGAAGCCGGCGCAAATGGAACGCTCCCGTTCGCGCGTCTCGTTGCCGATGATCGCGTAGAGCTAGCCGTCGCGCACGGTCGCCTGCTCGCGTCGGCGCCGGAAGCGATCAAGGGAAAAATCGAGGTGCGTGGAAACGGAATCCGCGAGGTTGCCTACGAACCGGTCGCGCTCGTTCGGCTCGTCGTCGACCTGGACGCAAGCGATTCGGCACGCATGCCTGACGCGACGGCGCGGGAAGTCGAAATCTCGGGCGTCAAGTTGTCGCGCCTTCCAGTTGCATCCGGCGAGGACGCTTTACCGGCAATTCTCGCGGCGGTGGCCGCCGTCACGGACGCGTGAACGTTCGCGCTTGCCTTCCCATGGTCGCCCAAGGAATATGTGCGCCCTCGCCGTCACCGGCGGTTGTCCGGCCGACGGCGAGCCCCGCAGAGACCTCATGATCGGACTCGTTCTCGTCACCCATGGCCGGCTTGCCGCGGAATTTCGCGCGGCGCTCGAGCATGTCGTCGGCCCGCAGCGCCAGGTCGAAACCGTGGCGATTGCACCGGAGGACGATATCGAGAGTCGCCGTCAGGAGATCATCGATGCAGTTCATCGGGTCGATAGCGGCGAAGGCGTCGCGATCCTGACCGACATGTTCGGCGGGACGCCGTCCAATCTCGCGATTTCGGTGATGAACGCGCCCAACGTCGAAGTAGTCGCGGGGATCAATCTGCCGATGCTCGTGAAACTCGCGAGCGTGCGCGACGAGAAACCGTTGGCCGAAGCGGTGGCGTGCGCCCAGGAAGCCGGACGCAAGTACATCAACATCGCGAGCCACGTGCTCGCTGGCAAGTGAAACCGGCGATGCCCGCGAGCAAGGGCGACGACGACTACGCATCGGACGCGGATGCCCCCGCCGGGGCGCTCGTACGAGAGATCCCCATCATCAATCAACGTGGTCTGCATGCACGGGCGGCTGCTCGGTTTGTCCAGACGGTGGAGAAGTTCGACGCCGACGTATCGGTGTCCCGCTGCGGGGAAACCGTTGGCGGTACCTCGATCATGGGCATTCTGATGCTGTCCGCTGGTATCGGAAGCTCAATTCGCGTAACGGCTAAGGGACGCGAAGCCGCGGCCGCGCTCGACGCGATCGCCCGGCTCTGCGCGGACAAGTTCGGCGAGGGGGAATAACTCGGCACGCTACTGTCACCTAGGGTTATAATGACGAAGCGTCCACGAACTCGCGTTGTGAAGAGAAAGAAATACAGGGAGCCACCCATGGCAAAAGATCCGCGTGAGGGCCCAATTAAACCGGTGGAGCGGTCGTCGACAGCCGCCGGGGTGACGGGTGCCGCGCGCGCTCCGTTGACGATCAAGTACATCGACCTACCCGAAATGGCCGAAACTTTTGCAGACTCAGTCAACTCGATTTCGTTCGACGGGCAAACCCTGCGCATCGAGTTCGGCGTGACGCGCTTCGACCAGGCGGCTGCGCAGAAGCCGACGTCCGGGCGCCGGTATCCGGCGACAAGAATGGTGCTGACACGTTCGGCCGCGCTTGAAATGGTCAATCGTTTGCAGCAGATGGCCGCCGCAATCAGCCAATCGGCGCAGCCGAAGAAACCCTAGCCGACACTTCGCGCCGCCCGGCGCAGGTCATCTACCATTCTCAGATATTGGCGGCGTTTCTGTGCGTCGTCGTCGATCCGCAAAAGTGCGGAGGGATGCTGGGTCACAAACGCTAGCGTTCCGTCTTCGAGCTTCATTTCCGCGCCACGCGACTTCGCGACCGGAACGGGACGTCCAAACAGGCTGCGAGCGGCTGTGGCGCCGAGAGCAACAACTACCTCAGGCCGGACGATCGCGCGTTCGTGGTCAAGCCACCACCTACAGCGCTCGATTTCGTATGCGTTCGGCCGCTTGTGCAGCCGGCGCTTGCCGCGCATGTCATGCTTGAAGTGCTTGACAGCATTCGTGACGAATACTTCGCTGCGCTCGATGCGCGCCTGCGCGATCGCCCGGTCGAGCACGCGTCCCGCCGGCCCCACGAACGGCCTGCCCTGCTTGTCCTCCTGGTCGCCCGGCTGCTCACCGACCAGCATGATGTGCGCACGCGCGGGCCCTTCGCCGGAGACTACCTGCGTCGCTTTGGCATAGAGCGGACAGCGCGTGCACGCGGCTTCGGCTTTGTGCAGACGGCGGAGGCTCGTGATCGCAGCGGCTGGCATTAACGGTTCCGGCGGTTCGGGGGCCTTTCCATCGATCAATCGAGACAACCGGGTTCCCTAGCAAATTGTTCATTTGTCCGATCGAAACTGCTACAAGTGTTACGGGAGCTGGCTATCGAAATCCCATGTGCCGCTGGATTGCCTATCGCGGAAAGCCGATCGCGCTTGAGCACTATGTGACGGCGCCGGTCCACTCGCTGATCGAGCAGAGCCGTCGCGCGCGCGAATCCACAGACAGCCTCAACGGCGATGGCTTCGGCCTCGGCTGGTACGGCGACATGGCCGAGCCGGGCGTCTATCGCGAAATCCGACCCGCGTGGTCGGATGAGAATCTCCGCCACCTCGCGCGCCACATCCACTCGCACCTTTTCTTCGGGCACGTGCGCGCATCCACCGGAACGCAAATCACGCGGCCGAATTGCCACCCGTTCGCATTCGGCAAATGGCTGTTCATGCACAACGGCCAGATCGGCGACTGGAGTTGCGTGCGGCGCAAAGTGGAGGCGCTCATTCCCGACGCCTTTTACTCATGCCGTCTCGGAACGACGGATTCGGAGGCGGTGTTTCTCTCGATCCTCGGCGCGGGCGCCGACAAGGACGTGATCGGCGCGACATCGCGTACGCTCGCGACGATCGCCGACATCGTGCGGTCGAGCGGAACGAAAGAGCCCGTGCGCTTCACAGCAGCACTTTCGGACGGGAAGCGGCTCTACGCATTCCGCTTCGCCACCGACGACACGGCGACGTCGCTCTACTATTGGGATGCGGGCGACCACGTCGTAGTCGTTTCCGAGCCCCTCGACCAGGACCGCTCGCACTGGAAGCCCGTGCCGCCCGGCCATTACATCGTCGCCGGCGACGGCCGTCCGGTTTCGCTCGAGCCGTTCCCGTTCGGAACGCGCCTCGCGGCGGAGTAATTTCGCCCGCCTCGCGTTTGATTCGTCATGGGTGGGCCTAAAGCGTCTTCTGCATCAGGACGAGATCGAGCGGCCTGCCGAATTTCGTGCCGACGCCCGGTAGGCGTCCGGCTTCCACGAAGCCGAATTTCACATGCAGAGCGATGGATGGGCCGTTCGCACCGTCGATCCCGCCGATCATGGCGCGCTTGCCGAGACGGCGTGCCTCGTCCACAAGCGCCGTGAGGAGACTCTTGCCGAGGCCCCTGCCCCGCGCCGCCGCTTCGACGTAGAGAGAGTGCTCCACGGTGACGCGATAGCCTTCGAACGGACGAAAATCACCGAAGCTGCCGTAGCCGAGCACGCGGCCAGCTTCGTCGGCGACGAATACGGGAAAACCGGCAGCGGCCCGCGCGAGCATCCACGCACGGCGGTTGTCGAGATCGACGGGCGTCTCGTTCCATATCGCGGTCGTGTTGAGAACCGCATCGTTGTAGATCGCTAAA
Source organism: uncultured Alphaproteobacteria bacterium (assembly GCA_963711595.1). GTDB lineage: Bacteria > Pseudomonadota > Alphaproteobacteria > Rhizobiales > Xanthobacteraceae > JAUSIF01. Next base: position 180,656 of record CAVQER010000010.1, on the reverse strand, counting down.
ATTGCCGGAAGGTCGGCCTCAGTGGCGGCGCGGATCATGCTCTTCCCCGGTACGGTTTTTAGCATGTCGTGGGCTCCGTGCCGCGTTGTACCTCTGTGCTGAGCGGTGCTATGCCGCGCGCCATGACCACCGGTCCCCGTGCCAACATCCGCAACTTTGCGATCATCGCGCATATCGATCACGGCAAGTCGACCCTTGCCGACCGACTGATCCAGCTCACGGGCGGGCTGACGGAGCGCGAAATGAAGGAGCAGGTGCTCGATTCCATGGATATCGAGCGGGAGCGCGGCATCACGATCAAGGCACAGACAGTGCGGCTGAATTACCGGGCGCGCGACGGCAAGGACTACGTGCTGAACCTGATCGACACGCCGGGCCACGTAGACTTCGCCTATGAGGTGAACCGCTCACTTGCCGCCTGCGAAGGGTCGCTACTCGTCGTGGACGCGAGCCAGGGCGTGGAGGCACAGACACTGGCGAACGTCTACCAAGCGATCGACAACAATCACGAGATCGTACCGGTCCTGAACAAGGTCGACCTGCCGGCGGCCGAGCCTGATAAAGTCAGGACACAAATCGAGGAGGTGATCGGAATCGACGCCTCCAACGCGATCGAAATTTCCGCCAAGACCGGACAAAACGTACCGGAGGTGCTGGAAGCGATCGTCGCGCGCCTGCCGCCGCCCACAGGCGACGCGGATGCGACGCTCAAGGCGCTTCTCGTCGACAGCTGGTACGACGCCTATCTCGGCGTCGTGGTGCTCGTGCGTATCGTGGACGGCAGGCTCACCAAAGGCCTGCGCATCCGCATGATGGGGACGGACGCGGCTTACGACGTGGAGCGCGTCGGCGTGTTCACACCGAAAAACGTCGAGGTCGATGCGCTCGGACCGGGCGAAATCGGCTTCATCACGGCGTCGATCAAGGAGGTCGCGGACACGCGGGTCGGCGACACGATCACCGACGACCGCAAGCCGACGGCCGCCGCCCTCCCCGGCTTCCGGCCCGTGCAACCGGTCGTCTTTTGCGGCCTGTTTCCAGTGGACGCCGCAAAGTTCGAGCAGCTGCGGGCGGCGATGGCACGGCTCCGGCTGAACGACGCGAGCTTCACCTTCGAGATGGAAACCTCGGCTGCGCTGGGTTTTGGCTTTCGCTGCGGTTTCCTCGGGCTTCTCCACCTCGAGATCATCGAGGAGCGGCTCGAGCGCGAATTCGACATCGAGCTGATCGCGACGGCGCCTTCGGTGATCTACGAGATCGAGCTGACGTCCGGCGAGACGATCGAGATCCACAACCCGGTCGACATGCCGGAAGTGACGCGGATCAAGGAAATCCGCGAGCCATGGATCCGCGCGGTCATCATTTCTCCCGATGAGCATCTCGGGGCGATCCTGAAGCTGTGCCAGGACCGGCGCGGCAGCCAGGTCGAACTCACCTACGTCGGCTCGCGCGCAATGGTGACCTATGACCTTCCGCTTAACGAAGTCGTGTTCGACTTTTACGACCGGCTGAAGTCGGTCTCGCGCGGCTACGCGTCGTTCGACTATCACCTCACCGACCGGCGGCCGGCGGACCTCGTGCGGCTCTCAATCCTCGTGAACGAGGAGCCCGTGGACGCGCTCGCCATGCTCGTGCATCGCGCGCGTGCGGAGATCCGCGGTCGCGCCATGTGCGAGAAACTGAAGGAGCTGATCCCGCCGCACATGTTCCAGATCCCGATCCAGGCGGCGATCGGCGGCAAGATCATCGCGCGCGAGACGATCCGAGCGTTGCGCAAGGACGTCACCGCGAAGTGCTATGGCGGCGACGCCACGCGCAAACGCAAACTGCTTGAGAAGCAGAAGAAGGGCAAAAAGCGGATGCGCCAGTACGGCAAGGTCGACATCCCGCAGGAAGCCTTCATCGCGGCGCTGAAGGTGGACGGGTAGAGGGCGAGCATCAGTATGGCGGCGCCGACACGGACTCCCTGGTGGGCATGGGCATGGCCGTTGCTGGCGTGGGTCGTTTTGGTGATCGCCAGCGTAGCGAACGCCTCGGGCATTCTCGGGGCCGTCGCAGGCGCGATCCTGATCGCAACCGTGTTTGCCGCCGTTCACCACGCCGAAGTGATCGCGCACCGCGTGGGCGAGCCTTTCGGTACGCTCGTCCTCGCGGTCGCCGTGACAATCATCGAGGTGGCATTGATTGTCGCCGTCATGATTGGTGTCGGCGACAAACCGGGACTAGCCCGTGACACGGTCTTTGCCGCCGTGATGATCGTCTGCAACGGCGTTGTCGGCCTGTGCCTACTCGCCGGTGGCGTACGGCATCATGAGCAAGGGTTCCATGTTCAGGGCGCAAGTGCTGCCCTTGCTGTCCTCGCCGCGCTGACCACGCTCACACTGGTTCTCCCGAGCGTAACCACGAGTGGTCCAGGGCCGGAGTTCAGCAAGTCGCAACTCGTTTTCGCCGGGGTGGTCTCTCTCGTTCTCTACGGGTCATTTGTTTTCATTCAAACAATTCGGCATCGCGATTACTTTCTCCCCGTCGGCGTCAGCGGCGACGAAATACACGCAGCGCCACCCTCTAACTCGACCACCCTCATCAGCACCGCGCTGCTTGTGGCCGCGCTGGTGGCAATCGTTGGTCTCGCCAAAACACTTACGCCGGCAATCGAGACCGCAGTCATGAAGTTTGGGGGTTCGGCAGCCATCGTCGGCATCATCATTGCAACGCTTGTACTGTTACCCGAGGGGGTGGCCGCGCTCAGAGCAGCCCGTGCGAACCGCCTGCAGACGAGCTTGAACCTCGCCCTGGGATCAGCACTCGCGAGCATCGGTCTGACGATTCCGGCAGTTGCCGTCGTTTCGATCGCGCTCGGGCAGCAGCTCGAGCTTGGGCTCGGGACGAAGGATATCGTGTTGCTTGCGCTCACGCTGCTGGTGGGAGTGATCACCTTGGGCACGGGCCGGACCACCGTGCTTCAAGGTATTGTGCATCTCGTTATCTTTGCCGTGTTCTTGTTCCTCGCGATCGTGCCATGAGGGCCGCGTTGAAGGTGGACGGGTTGTGCATGCCCTGTGGCGCGATTTGATGCGCTGCCCCGGGCGACCGTTCGCGGGTAAGTTGACAGGCATTTCGCTCTAACGGACCATCCCGGTAACCCAAGTCCGCATGATGGCCATTCGCCTAGACCGCTTCGCCCTCTTCTACCCGCTGCGGATCGTGGGGGCATGTTTCATAATTCTTATTACGGCGATCTATTCCCTGCAGTTCGACGGGCTCACCCTGCAGCGAATCTTCCTGATCGGCGTTCTGCTTATCTATCCGCATGTCGTCCGCTACCTGGGATGGCGATATCCGCATGACCGGCTGAAGATCGAGCTGCGCTCGTTCTCAATCGACTCCTTCATCATCGGTCTTGTCGTGCATCTTACCGGATTTACGCCACTGCCGTCGTTCGTCCTGATCACGGTCAGTTTGGTGAACGCACTTGCCGTGAATGGCTTCGGGCAGATGTTCCTCTCGGCGCTCGCGATTGTCGCCGGGATCGCGATTTCAATGCTCTTCGGCGGGGTCAACTTCGCGCCCAAGAACATCGTCGCGCTCGACGTGGCGGTTTCCGTGTTTCTGTTCATCTATTTCACCTTCTTCGGCTTCTCTGTCTACAACAGCAACGCGTTGCTCGCCCGATCGCGATCCGAGCTGCGCGAGCAGAAAGCTGTTCTGGAAATCGAAAAGCAGCGCTCGGACGCGCTGCTGCTGGACCTGATGCCTGCCGATATCGCGGCGGAATGGAAGAATTCGAGGCATGTCGAGCCGGCCGCGTTCGAGCCAGTGGCGTTGCTGGCTGTCGACTTCTGCGGCTTCACTCGAGCGTTGGAAACCCACGGCTCGTCCGAGGCGCTAGCCCACCTCATGCATTGCTTTGAAGCGTTTGATGCGATCACCGGCCGATACGGATTCGAGAAGTTGAAGACCATGGGCGATGTCTACGTCGCCATTGCCGGGGTATCGAAAAGAAGCAGCGGCGACGCCGCGGCAGCGATCAATGCCGCGCTCGAGGTGCACCAGTTCCTCGAGGACCTGAACGAGTCGCGTCGCGCCGACGGAAAATTCGCTCTGGAAGCGCGTATCGCAGTCCACGCCGGAAGCGTCGTCGGCGGCGTCGTGCGGACGGAGAAGATGTCGTTCGACGTCTGGGGAGACTCGATCAAGGTGTTGCTGCAGCTGGTTAGGGAAGCGCCGGGCGGACAGGTCGTGATCTCGGACGCGGCACGCCGGGCAGCCGGCGAAGGGTTCACGTGGACCGCAGCCGGCGACGTTCGCGGAACCGGCGACTCCAACTTGGTTTTCTACAAAGTGGGGAAACGTGCCGCCTGAGGTCCCATCGCGCTCAGGTGTTCCGCAGGCGTCGATCGACGATCACTCGCAGCCTGACCTCCTGGCGTGGCTTCCGCGCTATCTCGGAGACCTACCGCCGGAACAAGTGAAGGAGATCACTGCGCGATTGAGGCGCGAGGAGATTTCCAGCGGAGATTTTCTTTACCGCCAGGGCGATGCCGGTGATTGCATGCACTTCGTGCTGACCGGCCGTCTCGAAGTACGGCTGCGCGACGAGAACGGACGGCCGTACGCGGTTGCCCATCTGTCCGGGGAGACTCGGTCGGCGAGCTGTCGCTGTTGACCGGCAATCCCAGGGCTGCGGACGTCGTTGCGATCCGCGACGCCTCCGTTGCGCGTCTCACCAAGCAGGACTACGAGGCGATCGTCCGCAGCCATCCCGAGGCAGGACTCAATATCGCGCGCTTCGCCCTGCGCACCTTGAGCTCCGGGCCGAAGCGTTTGATTCCCCGAGTTACCAACATCGCTATCGTTCCGCTGCACCGAGGAATTGCGATTGCGGATTTCGCGCGGCGGCTCGAGCTCGCGCTCATGCGATTTGGCAGCGCGCTCCATCTCGACGCGAAGACGATGCGCAGGCGAATAAACGGAAGCCGGCCCGAGGGCGACGAGGCGGAACGCTTCCGCACGCAGTCAATGTTGGATGTCGCGGAAAGCACGCGCCGCTTTGTCGTCTATCAAGCCGATGATGAAGACACTGCTTGGACTCGCAAGTGCGTGACGCAGGCGGATCGCGTGCTGCTGCTGGCCGATGCCACGCAGTCGACGGAGATCACCGCGATCGAGCGGGCATTGTTCGGCGACACAGCGAGGTCGGTTCTGGCCGAGAAAGAGCTGATTTTGCTACGATCAGCTCGCGATGCCGCTCCGTCGGCCACCGCAGAGTGGCTCGCTGCACGGGACGTTTCCCGACACTCCAACATTGCCTGGGAGGGCGATCGCGACTTCAGCCGGCTGGCCCGGTTGCTGTCAGGCCATGCGGTTACGCTCGTGCTCGGCGGCGGCGGCGCTCGCGGCTTCGCCCAGATAGGCGTCATCCGCGCAATTCGCGAGGCGGGGATTCCAATCGACGCGGTCGGAGGCACGAGCATCGGGGCGATCATCGGCGCATTGGTGGCACTCGGCTGGGACGACGAGCGCATTCTACGCTCGTGCAAGCGCGCGTTCGTCGATGACCGTCCGCTCGACGATTACACCTTTCCGCTGTTTGCGTTGCTGCGTGGCGAGAAGCTCGGGCAGACGCTCAGGCGCTACATCGGCGACGCCGATATCGTCGATCTATGGCTGCCGTACTTCTGCGTATCGACCAACTTGTCGCGCAGCCGAATGGAGGCCCATTACTCGGGATCGCTTTGGCGGGCGGTGCAGGCGAGCGCGACCTTGCCCGGCATTCTGCCGCCGATCATCAAGGAAGGCGAACTTCATGTCGACGGCGGCGTGATGGACAATCTCCCGGTCGGAGTGATGAAGCGTTTCGTCGGCGGTAACACGATTGCCGTCAGCGCCTCCGTGACCGAGGAATATTTAGTTCCTGTCGAGTCGTTCCCCACAACGCTCCAATATCTGCACTCCCGCATGACGGGACGCGAGGAACACATCAATCTACCTACGTTGAGCAGCCTTTTGATCCAAACGACGACGCTGGACAGTTCGCGAGGTGCGAAGGAGCTGGTGGATGGAATCGATCTTCTTCTCACACCGCCGATCGAGTCGTTCGACTGGCTCGAGTGGAAGGCGATCTACGAATTGGTCGACATCGGATACCGGTATGCCAGCGAAAGACTGCCGGCGTGGATCAGCACGAATCCGGGCGTCCAGTCACGGGATCGCTTGATGTAGCGGACAACAGCAGGGCAGACGCGTTCAGTACAAAGGCAGATTACTCCGCAGCAGGCCTTCCGTCGCGCGAAGTGGATCGGTAAGAATATTCAGCGGAGCAAATCACGAATATTCGGTTCATGATGATCTTTGAACTGCAGCAGTATTTGTCTGACCTCGGACTCGGTAAACTTGAGACCTAATTTCCGTAGTTCAGCGGTCATTTTTCTTTCGCTGATCGGGACCCGCTCGGCCTTCGGCCCGATGGTACTTAGCCGCGCCATTTTTGCGAATAATTGCAATGACAAACCGTGCGTGCTTTCAAACTCTGCAACCCACTGGTCGCTTGCTTGGCGCGCTCTCTCTTCGATACTGAAAATCCGCCAACCTACAATGACCTTTTGCCGAAATGGCTCTTCGTCTTTTTCCGCCGGCACCAAGTCGAGTTCGATATCGTTGACAAGATTCACGTCGAAAGGAACTCGCAGCACCGAAATGAAATGGTCGAAGCAAGCTTTGATCAGTCCGATGAAAATTCCATCCAGTACGTCGTAGTTAACCCTGTCGTCCCATTGATGGAAGAACAGACCGGGATGCAAGTGGGACACTTCGCGAATAAAGATCAGCTCATTGTTCGGTCGGCCCCATCCATAAGTTCCGTCACCTGGCCACCAAAGCCAATCCGTTTCATTTTCTTCGTCATTCTCGCCGGGTCGCCAGATAACGCTAAGATTTCCCTTTTTGGTAATGTGCGGAATCACATCGATTCTTGGTTTTGCAAGTTTATCGATTGGGCGCCATTCCTGTATCACTGGCTGGCGTTGTCGCAGTCGATTCAGATTCCACGCGCCGGGAATCCAAATGCTTCCGAGTACACGCTCAAGATCTTCATCCAGCAGATCGCAGATATCATAAAAGATCTGGCCATAATACTTTCGCGGCAGTTTGTGGAGGTCTACGTTCAATCGGCCAAATTCGCGGTACAGATGGCCCAACACGTCAGTAGGCTTTGTGCCTGCACCCCATTTAAGTGGATTGAATTGAAACCGGTCGACCGCGACCAGGGCAGGCTTCTCATCAGGCTCGTCCCCGTCGCTACTGAGGTGCTTGACGATCGCATTGGGAGAATGCGCGACCGCGAGCTCAATGAATTTTTCTCTATTAAGCTCGATCAGCTTAATGTTGTGAGTTTGAAGCAGCTTCCTAAAACGATCATCGATCATTTCGCACAGCAAGTAAACGTCTGGCTTTTCGCGAGAAAACTTGTCGGCATATAAATCGCGATACTCGAGCGACTTGTACAGGTGGTATCTGTCCAGTGCGCGCTGCTGAATTTCGAGAACGATTTCCTTTCCGTCGCTACACGTAAGTATTAGATCCGGAATGAAGCCCTCAATGTTCGCCTGGCGATGAGTAACCGCTACTTGGCGACCGACGAATGCAGAAGGACTTTCCGATACGCAGTCCTCCATAAATCGCTCAGTGAAGCGCCACAAAAGATACGTCCTCCCGTCCCTGCCTTGCCATCCCTGATGGGGGTGAAATCTTACTTCAACTTCAGCCTCGCCGTCTTCTCGCGGCACATCTGCGCCCGGCGCTGTGCGGTTCGATACGCTTCTTGAGCGTCATCGTGAACGCGTTACGGTCGATCGATCCGATAGACCATACAGTCGTCGCTCCCGAACCTGCGGCGCCCGACCGGACGGAAGCCGATCCGCTCGTAGAAGCGGCGCGCACTGACGTTGCTTAATAGCGGGTCAATGAGAACAGCCGTGACCGCCTGATCCGAAAAGCAGCGATCCAGAGCGAGCCGCATCATCTGCGTTCCGTAACCCTTGCCGAGATCCGCCGCTTCGCCGATCCAGATGTCGATCGCACGGAGATTTTCTTCAGCATCGCCCCAGTAGTGCGTCTCCTCCCGAGCGGGGTCGATGATTTGGACGAAGCCGATCGGACGCCCGTCTAGCTCAGCAATAAGCAGCTCGCGCCAGTCCACACTGCGGGGAAGTTCGGTTTCCCAATCGAAGAAGTCGTTATCACCCGTCGCGGCGATGACGTGCGGCTGACTGTCCCAACGTTTCAGCAGCGGAAGATCTTCGATTGCCGCCGGCCGCAGCTTCAATAGGACGTCATTTTCGGATTCACCGTGGCCTTCCGGCGCTCCTCCGCCTCGGCGATGTTTGCTTCGATCCAATTTGTGAGCTTCTCTATGTAAATCTGCATCTTGTGATCGGAGATGCTGCGCAGCTCCCCGGACCAGAGCAGACCGGTCAACCCGCGGAAGCTGCGAATGGCCTGGCGGACAAAGCGCGGCGAACGGCGCAAAGGCGCGACCCCCAGCCGTCCGAAGTAACGCGTGTCGCCCACCTGGCGGTAGCCGAACCAGAGCGGCACGGCGGGTACGAGGTCGATGCCGTTCGTCACGCGATAAAGCGGTACCTTTACGAACTGATCGAAGGACCGGTTGCCGACCTTTGGCGAGCCGAAGGTGTAGCAGGCGGCAATACTATCGCGCAGCTTGTCGTCTTCGTGGTTCGATAATTCCGCCGTCGCCATCATCGCGAGCGCGCCGCCGAGCGAGTGCCCGGTGAGGTAGACCGGGCGCGGCTTGTTCTGCATCAGACCCGCGATCACCTTGAACAAGTCTTCGCGAATTCCCCGGTACGCCCGGAAGAAGCCGGCATGCACCTGAACGCCGCCTTTCAGCACCACGAACTGGAAGCGGAAATTCGTTTTCCAGTCGAGCTCGTTTTCCGTGCCTCGAAAAGCTACGGCGACGAGATCCTCGTTCGAAACGACGTAGCCGGCTGTGCCGGTGTCAGGACACACGAGCTTTGCGACGTCACGCAGCCCTAGCGTCTCAAACCCCTTTCTGAAGCCGACGAATGATTTCTCGTCGTCAAAGGCCTGATAAGCACGAAGGGCGAGCTTCGCCATGAGCAGCGCCGTGCGATCGGAATACGCGGCGCGGAACGTCGGAATACTCTTGATGTCGTCGGGCTTGATTTCTTCGAAATTGATTTTTTCTGGGTTTGCCACGGAGGCCTCCGCATCAAGCAAGCCAGAGTTGAATAGCTTATCCGCGGACTGCCGATTTCACAGAATCCATAGTTGCGAATAATTCGCAATTGCAATAAGCTTCCGTCGTTTCGATCAGGAATTTCGGGGGCAACTATGAACAGAATCAATTCATTGCGATGGCTGGCGGCCTGGGTGGTTGTTGGCCTCTCCATCTTGAGTTTCCTTTCCCCTCTGGCGCGAGCCGCCGGCGACCTCTCGCGACAGACGCCGATCGAGGTCGTGGTCGAGCTCGGCAAACCGGGCACGCACGGATTCTTCCCGAACAAGCTGCGCTTCGAAACGGGAAAGCTCTACAAACTCGTATCTGAAGAATCGCGAGCGACGATCCCCACTACTTCACGTCGCACGCGTTCACGCAGCTCATCTTCACCCGCAAGGTGCAAGTGACGCAGATGCGCGACGGCAAGAACGTAACGCTCGCCGAGTTCAAGGGCACGATCCGGGAGATCGAAGTCTATCCGGGCCACTCCGCCGAATGGTGGTTCGTGCCGGTTGCGGCCGGGCGTGTGACCGACCTGCGCTGTGGCATCGTCGGCAAGGACGAGAAGTCACACGCCGATCACGGCATGGTCGGCGAGATCGTCGTCGAATGACTCGCGATGTTCCCGTTCGTCTCCGCACAAGCGGGGACCCAGCGCAAAGGCTAGCTGGATTCCTGCTTTCGCGGATGAGCGGAATGAAGGTCACACCCAATACGGCGGAACCCGATAGTACCCGTAAATCGTCTCGCCGCGCTTCGTGTCCGACCAATCCCATTCCTCGCCGGGGTCGAACTTCGGCGCATTCTTCAGTTCCTCGTCGCTGATGTTGACGACGAAGCCTCCGTGCTTCTTCTCGTAGTCAAGACGTGGCCACGGAACCGGATAGTGCTCGTGGCCAAGGCCGAGGAAACCGCCGAACGACATCACGGCGTAAGCCACCTGGCCGCTGAACTTGTCGATCATCAGGCGTTCGATCTTCCCGATTTTTTCGCCGTTGGAACGGTAGACGTTGGTACCCACGACCTTGTCGCTTTCGATTAAATCGTGAGTGAAGCGGCGCTCCTGTGCGGGCGCGAGCGTTGCTGCGCGGCTCATGTGTGTTGCTCCGTTTGCTGGACCCCTGGCTAGGCTAACGTGAGGAGCCCCCGCTGGTTCCAGGAACTGCGCAATGGGCGCGGCGTTGGCCTCACGGTCCGGACATTTTCCACAGGAGCGAGCCATGCCGCGCGGAGACAAGTCGAGTTACACGGGCAAGCAGAAGCGTCAGGCCGAGCACATCGAGGAGGGATACGAGCAGCGAGGCATTTCGCATGAAGAGGCGGAGCGGCGCGCGTGGGCCACCGTCAACGCGGAGACTGGCGGCGGGAAGAAGAGCGGGTCGGGTCGCGGCAAGCGGCGCAATCCGGCGCCCTCGCGCAAGGGCGGCCGCAAAGGCGGACGTGCCTCGGCGAAACGGCCGCGGGCCGCAAAATCGCGCTCGGCGCGCAAGGCCGCGCGCACGCGCAAACGCAGGGCCGGCTAACCCACGTTGTCAGCCTTCGACGACGACCTGAAGGCTTGTCGCGCCACGTTCCTTGACGAGATCGAACAGGAGTTTTGCGTTGTCCGGGTGGAGGCGCACGCAGCCCGCCGAAGCAGGACGTCCGAGCTTGTTCATAGCGGTCGTGCCGTGGATCGCGTAGTGACCGTCGTAGAAAATTGAATGCGGCATCGGTGCATTGTTGAAAAACGACGAATAGACCATCTTGTGCATGCTCTGCACCTTGAAGGCGCCTTTCGGGGTGACGAAGCCGCGGCGAGCGGTCGAAACGGGCCAGACATGCTGCCTCTCGCCGTCGACCGTGAGCGTCAGGGTCTGCTGCGAGATACTGATCTGCGCGACGATTTCGGCATGCGCGGCGCGCAACCCAAACACCGCGACCAGCGCGAGGGCCAATACAAACAACGCGAACCGTGTCATCGAGATTTTCCAGCCTCGTCTTAAGTATAGGCTGCGTCCGCTAAGACTTCGCAAACCGGAACTTGCGCATTGTTGTGTTCATCGACCGATCACGAAAGGGAAACCGCCTGCCGCAGCCATTTCTTCGATTCATTGAGACGCGTTACCATCGCGCCATGCGCTTCGGAATCACGCTGACGATCGTGCTTTTGGCTTCGTCGCTCGCCGCGGCGGCAACGGTGCCGCTGCCCGTGCCGCGCCCAGCAATCGACGGGCCTGCGAAAACAGCAGCGAAGCCCGAGGCTGAGCCGGTCAAACCTGCTCCGGATGAGAAGCCAAGACCGGCCAAGGAGCTGTTCGGAGGTGTGCGCGAGGCCGCGCCGATGGCTGCGCGGGCGATCGGCTTCTATTCAAAAGGCTGCCTCGCGGGTGCAGTGGCCCTGCCGGTCGATGGAGCGACCTGGCAGGTGATGCGCCTCTCGCGCAACCGCAATTGGGGCCACCCCAATCTGGTCAGACTGTTGGAACGTCTGTCGGCGAAGGCACCGAAGATCGCAGGCTGGAACGGCATCCTCGTCGGCGACCTCGCGCAGCCGCGCGGCGGACCGATGCTCACCGGTCACGCGTCGCACCAGCTTGGGCTCGACGCGGACGTCTGGCTCACGCCGATGCCGGACCGCAAGCTTTCGAGGGAAGAGCGCGAGAGCCTGTCGGCGACCATGATCGTGCGTCCCGACCGGCGCGACGTCGACGCAAACGTCTGGACGCCGGGCCACCTGCAAATGATCAGGGCCGCGGCGGAGGAGAAAATCGTCGAGCGCATCTTCGTCAATGCCGCAATCAAGAAGGCGTTGTGCCGGGAAGCCGGCAATGATCGGGGCTGGCTCGAGAAGGTGCGGCCCTACTGGGGGCACGACTACCACATGCACATCCGCATTCGTTGCCCGGACGGAAACACGGACTGCAAGCCGCAGGATCCCGTCGGGAACGGCGACGGCTGCGGTGCGGACCTCGATTACTGGTTCCAGGAGGCGATCCTGAATCCGCCGCCCCCGAAGGAGCCCCCGAAGCCGAAGCCACCGCTCACGATGGGCGACCTGCCGGCTGCCTGTCGTCAGGTGCTGATCGCACGCTGACCAGAGGACGCGACGCTTCAGCCCGCTTTTGCGTCCTCAAGAACCATCGCCGCACCTTTCTCGGCGATCATGATCGTCGGCGAATTCGTGTTGCCGGAGGTGATCGTCGGCATCACTGAGGCGTCGATCACGCGCAACCGATCCAGTCCGATGAACTTCAGCCGCGCGTCGACGACCGCGGACGGGTCCGTTTCGCGCCCCATCTTTGCTGTGCCGACGGGGTGAAAAATCGTCGTGCCGATGTCGCCGGCAGCTTTCACCAGTGCGGCTTCGTCGTCATCGCTCACCTTCGGCCCGGGAAGGATCTCCTCGGGCCGATGCTTCTTCAGCGCAGGTTGCGCGACGACACGGCGCGCGACGCGAATCGAATCGGCCGCGACATGGCGATCGGCCTCGGTCGACAGGTAGTTCGGCTTGATTTCCGGGGGCGTGCCTGGATTCGGCCCCTTCAGCCGTACCGTGCCGCGGCTCGCGGGTTGGAGATTGCACACGCTCATGGTGAAGGCGGGGAACGTGTGGAGGGGATCGCCGAACTTATCGAGCGAAAGAGGCTGCACGTGAAACTGGATATTGGCGCGCTCCTGGCGGGGATCCGAGCGTGTGAAGAAGCCGAGTTGCGAGGGGGCCATGCTAAGCGGCCCGGATCGAAACAGAGCGTACTCGATCCCCATCCACGCGCGGCGGGGAAGCGAATGGTAGCGCTCGTTCAGCGTCGGCACGCCCTCAATGCGGAAAATGAGGCGCAACTGCAGATGATCCTGCAGATTTTCGCCAACGCCAGGCCTGTCCAAAATGACTGGAATTCCGTGCTGGGAAAGGTGCGAGGCGGGACCGACACCCGACTGCATGAGAATCTGCGGTGAACCGATCGCGCCTGCAGATAGAATGATCTCTCCCCTCGCCTGCGCTGTTTTTTCCACGCCGTCCTGGCGATAGGTGACCCCGACCGCACGCTGACCATCGAACAGCACGCGTTCGACGAGAACGCCGGTTTCCAGTTGCAGGTTCTGCCGATGCAGGACCGGCTTCAGAAATCCACGTGCCGCACTCCAACGCCGGCCGCGCTGCTGGTTTACGTGGAAATAGCAGGAGCCTTCGTTGTCGCCGCAGTTGAAATCGTTCACGGGCCGAATGCCGGCATCGGCCGCGGCTTCGCGCACCTTCTCCAAAATCTCCCACTTCACGCGGGGAAACTCGATGCGCCATTCGCCACCCACGCCGTGGTGCTCGCTCGCTCCTAGGAAATGATTTTCGTGGCGCTTGAAGAACGGCAGCACATCGTTCCAGCCCCAACCGACAAGCCCGAGCTGGCGCCAATGATCGTAGTCGGCCGCCTGCCCCCGCATGTAGATCATGGCGTTGATCGCAGATGACCCGCCGATCGCCTTGCCGCGTGGATAGTTCAGCGCGCGGCCGTTCAAACCCGGCTCGGGTTCGGTCCTGAACATCCAGTCGGAGCGCGGATTGCCGATCGCGAACAGGTAGCCGACCGGAATGTGAAGCCAGATCCAGTTGTCGCTGCCTCCCGCTTCCAACAGCAGAACGCGATTGCGCGGGTCGGCGGAAAGGCGGTTCGCGAGCACGCAGCCGGCCGAGCCCGCGCCGACAATGATGTAGTCGAACTCCGCATTCTCGGCGGTCTGCATGCGTTTCCCCGGCAGCGCGGGGACGATCCCCGAAACGACGCTTTCACGCAAGCGGCACCGGACGCGAAATTCCCCGGCCTCGCCAATCGGGGTAAAGTGCTCCCATGAGAATCTTTCCGCCGCGTCGGATCGTGTGTCTCACGGAAGAAACGGTGGAGACACTGTACCTCCTCGGTGAGGAGGAACGGATCGTGGGCGTATCCGGTTACGCCGTGCGCCCCGCGCGCGTGCGGCGAGAGAAGCCGCGTGTCTCCGCTTTCACAAGCGCCGACATCGGCAAGATTGTCGCGCTCGAACCCGACCTCGTTCTCACCTTCTCGGACCTGCAAGCCGACATCGTCGCCGATCTCGTACGCCGCGGGATCGCGGTGCATGCCTTCAACCAGCGCGACCTCGCGGGCATCTACGCGATGATCGAGACGCTCGCGGCGCTCGTGGGCGTGCCGGAGAAAGGCGCTAGCCTCGCCAGCAAATTGCGCGCACACGTCGAGGGTATCGCCGAGCGCTCGGGTGAAGGACCGCGTCCGCGGGTTTATTTCGAAGAGTGGGACGAGCCGATGATTTCCGGCATCCATTGGGTCTCGGAGCTCGTCGAAGCGGCAGGCGGCTCGGAGGTGTTTCCCGACCTCGCCCAGCACGACTCTGCTCGCGACCGCATCGTCACGGCTGAGCGGGTGATCGCCGCGCAGCCGGACATCGTGGTCGGCTCCTGGTGCGGCAAGAAATTCCAGCCCGCCCGGTTCGCGGCCCGTCCGGGGTTCGGGGCGATTCCGGCCGTCCAGGGTGGCTGGCTGCGCGAAATCAAGTCACCGCTGATCCTCCAGCCCGGCCCCGCGGCGCTGACTGACGGGCTCCATGCGCTCGTTGCCATCATTTCCGAGTGGCGGTCATCCGCTGGGAAAACCCTTGTTGCACACGGCTTTTAGTTACTCCTTACCTTTGCCTTACGTACGGTAAGGCGTCGCTGGCTAGCGCCTTACCAGCCGCATGACCTGACGACGCGCCTTCCGGCGTTGCGAGTAATTCGCAAGTTGGTTGACGGCGCTTGGGGTGCGTGTGAGTTTGGTTGCGAACAGTTCGCAACAAGCGCGGCGTGGCTGGCGCCGCCTCGCGGGGTACGAGATGCACGACTGGATTCGCGATCGCATGAGCCGACGCGGAGTACTGTCCGGCGGGGTATTTGCCGCGGGCGGCGCTCTGCTCGCCGCCGTGGCGGGAAAGCGCGCGGGCGCACAATCATCCGCCGAGCACGGAACGCACGGCGCCCCTCAACATCACCCGCACTATGTCGCTTCACCCGACGCGCCCCCGCACGCGCAGGCACACGGGCCGATGATCTCAGTCGGCGACGTCGACAACGCGCGCAACGGGTTCGATCCGGCGGCCATGCTCACCGACTGGACGACTGGAGAGGTTTCACGACTACCCGACGGGCGCACGCTGCGCACGTTCGAAGTCACGGCGGTGGACAAGGAGATCGAAATCGCGCCGGGCGTGTTCTTTCCTGCGTGGACCTTCGAAGGCCGCGTGCCGGGTCCTGCGCTGCGCGCGACGGAGGGAGATCGCATCCGCATCGTGTTCCAGAACAACAGTGCACATACCCACACGATGCACTTTCACGGGATCCATTCGGCGCGCATGGACGGCATTCCCGGCGCCGGCGAAGCACTGCCGGGCGGCGAGTTCGTATACGAATTCGACGCATTGCCGTTCGGCTGTCACCTCTATCATTGCCACTGGCTTCCGCTGAAACGGCACATTCACAAGGGAATGTACGCCGCGTTCATCATCGACCCGGACCCGGCGCGTCATCCCGAGCAGGCAGCCGTCGCGCGGTCGCGGCTCCTCGGCACGCCTGAGAACAAGGAGTGGCAAGAGTTCGTGATGGTGATGAACGGCTTCGATACCGACTTCGACAACGAGAACGACATTTATGCGGTCAACACGGTCGCGCACCATTTCGCAAAACACCCGATCAAGATCGAGCGACAGCGGCCGGTGCGCATCTATCTCGTGAACACGCTCGAGTTCGACCTCATCAATTCATTCCACCTGCACGCTAACTTCTTCAACTACTACGACCACGGCACGACGCTCACTCCGACGCTCAGAACCGTCGACACGATCATGCAGTGCCAGGCGCAGCGGGGAATCCTCGAGTTCACGTTCAAGGAGCATGAGACCGGGCTCTACATGTTTCATGCGCACCAGTCTGAGTTTGCGGAGCTGGGCTGGATGGGCATGTTCGATGTGGTCGAGGCGACGGCATGAGCAAGCGCGTAGCTCCGGCCCCAGGCGTCGAGAAGCCGGGCAACCACGCGCTCAACTATCTGTGGTTCGGTCTGCCGCTACTCGCGCTGGTGCTCGCCGCGTTTTGGCTGGTCGCGAGCGATTGGCTTCGAGCATTCAACGTAGGGGCGCCACCGGTGGAGAAGCTCACATTCGAGCGCACGGTGCTCGACGCGGACGGAATCCATCTCTACGTGCGCGCGGGCGGCTCGGATTCTGTGACGATCGCACAGGTGACGGTGGACGACGCATTCTGGATGTACACACAGGATCCGCCCGGCCCGCTCAACCGCCTCTCGGCGGCGTGGCTGCATATTCCATACCCGTGGGTGCTCGGTGAGGCGCATGAAGTCAAGGCGCGTACCAATACGGGCGTCGCTTTCACCAAGACGATCGAAGTCGCGGTCGCAACGCCGAAGACGCAGCTCGGCCACCTGCAGCCGCAGGCGCTGCTTGGCGCATTCGTCGGCATCGTGCCGGTCGCGATCGGCATGCTGTTCTTCCCGCTGCTCGCGAGCCTGGGCGGGCGCGGGATGAATTTCGTGCTGGCACTTACGATCGGTTTGTTGGGCTTTCTGTTCATCGACACTCTGGAAGAGGGCCTCGAGATGGGTGGCAAGGCCGCCGAGGCGTTCCAGGGCACGGCGATGGTGCTGGCGACGGCTGCGATTGCGTTCCTCGTGTTGATGATCATAGGAAGGCGAAACGGGACGCCGAGCGGCCTGGCACTTGCGACCTACATTGCGCTCGGCATCGGGCTGCATAATTTCGGCGAAGGACTCGCGATCGGTGCCGCATTTGCCGCCGGCATCGCCGGACTCGGAACATTTCTCGTGCTTGGCTTCACGCTGCACAATGTGACCGAGGGTATCGGCATCGTTGCGCCGCTCGTCGACAAACGACCGCCGCTTTGGGTGTTCGTTGGACTTGCGCTCGTCGCTGGTGCGCCTGCAATCCCGGGGCTTTGGCTTGGCAGCATCTCGTTGGGCCCGCACTGGGCGGCGCTCGCCCTCGCAATCGGCGCAGGAGCGATTCTGCAGGTCATTGTCGAGGTCGGCGCCTACCTGATGCGCCACGCCGAACGACGCGGAGAGAATTGGCTGTCGTTCAGCACACTTGCGGGCATCGTCGCCGGCGCAGGGCTCATGTACCTCACCGCGATTCTGGTGAAGATCTGAAGCGCGTCGCGGCTCGGTAACTTGTTGCAATTGCAGCGTAATCTTCCGGCCGCGGTCGATTGACTCGCAGGCTTCTGCTGGCCACGTTCGTGGCCTCCGGACCCTCATTGCGCAAGCCGGATCGGCGGGGCGCCCATACATGAACACGAGCTTTTTCGGCGAAATGTTGCAGACGATCGCAGACCGCGGCCGCGCGCTCCTCGCCGGCCGCCCTCGCCGCCCGGCCGGCGAGGCGCGTACCGCCACACTCATCGAGTTCTGCGAGCATCTTCTTTCCGGCCGCGGCGAGGCCTCGGGCGCCGCACTCGCGCGCGACATCCTGAACGAATTCCGGGAGATGAAGACCGGCGAACGCATCGCCTTCTTCGAGGCGCTGGCGCAAACCTACGGGCCCGACCGCGAGCGGCTCGGCAAGGCCTGCGCGGCTTACGCCAAGGACCAAACCGATGACGCAGCGGCCGAGTTGCACGAGGCCGCCGAGCCGCGCCGACAGGAGCTGATCCGCCGGCTCAATCTCGCGCCCGGCGCTACCGAGGCCCTCGTGGCGATGCGCGAGCACCTGCTCGAAGCGCTCGAGCGGCGTAGCGACCTCGCGCCTGTTGACCACGATTTCGTGCATCTGCTCTCGTCCTGGTTCAACAGGGGGTTCCTGGTGCTGCGCAGAATCGACTGGTCCTCGCCCGCTAACGTGCTGGAGAAGATCATCCGCTACGAGGCGGTGCATGAAATCCAGGACTGGAACGATTTGCGCGCGCGCATCGATTCCACCGACCGCCGCTGCTACGCGTTCTTTCATCCCGCGCTCGTCGACGAGCCGCTCATCTTCGTCGAGATCGCGCTCACCAAGGAGATGCCCGACGCGATCGCGCCGATTCTTTCCCGCGATCGCGCGCCACTCGATCCGCACGAAGCAACGACGGCCACGTTCTACTCGATTTCCAACACCCAGCGCGGACTCACCGGAGTCACTTTCGGCAGCTTCCTGATCAAGCAGGTAGCCGAGGAGATTTCACGCGAGTTGCCGAATCTCACGACTTTCGCGACGCTGTCGCCGGTCCCCATGTTTCGCGAATGGCTGGACGGCGAAATAGCTGAGCCCAACTCGGTCGCGATCGATCCCAGCGATCGCAACACACTCGCGCTGCTCACGCAGCCCGATTGGCACGAGGATCCTGCAAAGACTGCCGCGCTGAAACCGATCCTGAGCGCGCTCGCCGCGCACTATTTCCTCAGTGAACGCACCGCGCACGGAAGGCCGATCGATCCGGTGGCGCGCTTTCACCTCGGCAACGGTGCGCGCCTCGAGCGGATCAATCTCATGGCGGATCTATCGCCGAAGGGGATCGCCCAATCGGCAGGCATCATGGTCAACTACCAATATGTGCTCGCCGATATCGAGAAGAACCACGAGGTGTATGCCGAGGCGGGAGAAGTCGTGGCAAGCGCCGCGGCGAAGCGTATGCTGCGTCCGGAGCGTTCAGTACGTGCCGTAGCCGCGCAATGAGCAATCACCTTTACGACGCCTTCGTCGCGGCCGCCCCCGGCAGCGACAGCACCGCCATCCATCTTTCCGACGGAGGGCGGGTCTCGTACGGGCAATTCTTCGGCCTCGCGGAGCGGCTGGGCTCGCATCTGGTGCGGCGCGGCGTACATCCCGGCGACCGGGTCGCCGTGCAGGTCGAGAAGTCCTGGCAGAATCTTGCACTCTACCTGGCCTGCGTGCGCGCGGGCGCTGTATTCCTGCCGCTGAACACGGCCTATCCGCTCGCCGAGCTCGACTATTTCATCGGTGACGCCCAGCCGAGCTTTGTCGTGGCGCAACCGGGCACAATCGACGGCGCGCGCGAGCTTTGCGGCAAGCGCGGACAGGGGATCGTGGAAAGTCTTGGCGTGAATGGCGACGGCACGTTGCTAGCGGCCGCTGCGGACGCACCCGTCCTGCCGGCGAGCAACCGCGGTTCGGATGACCTCGCCGCAATCCTCTACACTTCGGGTACGACCGGCCGCTCCAAGGGAGCGACGCTGACCCATGACAATCTGCTTTCCAACGCGAGTGTATTGAAGGATTCGTGGCGTTTCACGCGCGACGACGTGCTCCTGCACGCACTGCCGATCTTCCATACCCACGGGCTGTTCGTCGCCTGCAACGTGCTGCTGCTAGCGGGCGGCGCGATGATTTTCCTGCCCAAATTCGATGCCGACGAAGTCATGCGGCTGCTTCCAAAGGCGACCAGCATGATGGGCGTGCCCACCTTCTACGTGCGGCTACTGGAACACCCGGGCCTCACGCGCGAGGCGACAAGACACGTTCGGTTGTTCACCTCCGGATCGGCGCCGCTTCTCGCGGAAACCCATCGGGCGTTTTCTGGGCGCACCGGGCACGCGATTCTCGAACGCTACGGCATGACCGAGACCAACATGAACACGTCGAATCCATACGACGGCGCGCGGATCGCGGGCACGGTCGGGCCGGCACTGCCGGGCGTCGAGCTCCGCGTGGCCGATGCGGAAAGCGGCCGGGTGCTGCCGCAGGGGGAAGTCGGCATCCTCGAGGTGCGTGGACCCAACGTGTTTCCCGGCTACTGGCGCATGCCGGAGAAGACGCAAGCCGAATTCCGGCCGGACCGATTTTTCATCACCGGCGACGTCGCGAAGATCGACGAGCGCGGATACGTGCACATCGTCGGCCGCGCAAAGGATCTCGTCATTACCGGCGGCTACAACGTCTACCCGAAGGAAGTGGAGACGGAGATCGACGCGATTCCTGGCGTCAGCGAGTCGGCCGTGATCGGCCTACCGCATCCGGATTTCGGCGAAGGTGTGGTCGCCGTGATCGTGCGCGCCGAGTCGTCAACGCTTTCCGAGCAGGACGTCATCGCCTCACTCAGTGAGCGACTTGCAAAATTCAAGCAACCGAAGCGGGTATTTTTCGTCGATGAACTGCCGCGCAACGCGATGGGGAAGGTGCAGAAGAACGCACTGCGCGAAACTTACGGACAGACGTTCGCGCGCGGCGCGGCTTGACGGTCAGACCTTGAAACGCGGATCCAAGTAATCGCGCAGGCTGTCGCCAAAGAGATTGAAGGCGAACACGGCGAGGCTGATGGCAATGCCCGGAAACAGGATCATCCAGGGCGCTTCGCGATAGAAATCGGCGGCATTGCCGGAAAGCATCAGGCCCCAGGCGGCCGTCGGCTCGGTCACGCCGAGGCCGAGGAACGAGAGCGAGGCTTCGAGCAGGATCGCTTGGGCAATGAAGGCCGTGAACATGATGAGATACGGCGCGACCACGTTCGGGGCCATGTGGCGGAAGATGATGCGGCGCGATGAGTAGCCGGCGGCGCGCGCGGCGTCGACATATGGCATGACGCGGACCGACAGGGCGGCGGCGCGGACCACGCGAGCGACGCGCGGCAAGATCGGAATCGCGATCGCGAAGATCAGGTTGACGTCAACGCCGGCGACCACGGTTTTGCGCAAAGCGGCGACGACTACGAGCGCTAGCACGATGATCGGGAACGCCAGAAGCACGTCGACGAAGCGCTGAATCCAATCGTCAATCTTGCCGCCGAAATAGGCCGACGCAACACCAAGGATGGCGCCTAGTGAGGAACCGATAAACGACGACGCAAAGCCAATCACGAGCGCGGTGCGCGAACCGTGAATGATGCGGGAGAAGATGTCACGGCCATAGGCGTCGGTGCCCATCCAGTGTTCCCACGACGGCGCAGCGAGGATCGAGGTGAAATCGATGTCGAGCGGGTCGTAGGGCGCGACGAGCTCCGAAAAGATTCCCGCGAACATCATCACGGCAATGACGACGAAACTCACGGCCCCGAGCGGCTGTTGGCGGCAGAATTCGGCAACCGTGCTGCGCCGCTTGAGGACCGGAACCGAGCCGGGAAACGCTGGTGCGATGCTTGCCATTGTCACTGGTACCGGATGCGCGGATCGAAGACCGCGTACAGCAGGTCGACGACAAGGTTCACGAACACGTAGAACACGGCAATCATCATCACCATGCCCTGGATCAGCATGAAGTCGTTGCGTGCCACGCTTTGCACGAACAGCTGACCGATCCCGTTCAGATTGAACACCTGCTCGGTGACGACTAGGCCGCCGATGAGGAACGCGAACTCTAGACCGATGACGGTGATCGCCGGCAACAACGCGTTGCGCAGCGCATGGCGTCCCACAACCAATTTCTCGAACAAGCCCTTTGCGCGCGCGGTGCGGATGTAATCCTCGGTCATCACTTCCAGGAGCGACGAACGAATCATGCGCGCGGTCACCGCGCAGTAGCGATAACCCACCGCCATCGCGGGCCAAATCAGCTGAGTGAGGTTCGCAACCGGATCAACGTAAATCGGCGTGAACGTGATCGGCGGAAGCCAGTTAAAAAACGTCAATAAGGTCAATATGATAAGCATCCCGAACCAGAACGATGGGATCGACAGTCCGCCAATCGTGATGATGCGGACAGCGTAATCCACCCAGGTGTCACGCATCAGCGCCGCGATCGTCCCTAAAGGCACCGCGAGTAAGACCGCTATCAAAGTCGCGAGAATCGCGACCTCCATCGAGAGCTGCAGACGAAGCGATATCTCCTCGATCACCGGCCGCTCGGTCCACATGGAAATGCCCAGGTCGAGCCGCAGGAGTCCGAGCGCCCAGTCCTTGAATTGAATGAGCACCGGTCGGTCGAGGCCTAGCCGCTTTCGCTCCTGGTCGACAACTTCCTGCGTAATGTTCCCCCCGTCACCGCGCAGCTTCACCTCGACGATGTCTCCCGGCACCACGCGGAGCATAAAGAAGACTAGCACCGCGACGCCGATCAGCGTCGGAATCATCAGGAGAATGCGGTTGACGGTGTAGCGAAGCATGAAGGACCTCTCCGCGACCCGGCCGTCGCGCCGGGTCGCGGAAGCAGCGGTTACTGATTCAGCCAGACCCCAGCGAGATCGGAGCCAAGATTGTGACTCGGCGACATCTGCCAACCCATCACGACCTTGTGGCTCGGCACGATCCGGTGCCACCACAAGAGCGGTTGCTGGTACCCCTGCTCGAACAGCCGCTTCTCGAGCGCCCGGATGTAGCCCTTGCGCTTTTCCACGTCGCCCTCACGCAGCTGCTGCTCGTACAGCTTGTCAATTTCCTCGTCGTTCGCCCGCGTCATGTTGAGCGGATTATTCTTGCGCGAGAGGAACTTGGTGAGCGACAGCGTCGGATCGTCGTTGAACAGATTCGAGAAGTCGATCGCCACCTCGAAGTTGCCGGCGCTGAGGGCCGCGGTGTACGGCCCGGTGTCGGACTGTTTGTGTTCGACTTCAACGCCGATCTGCCGCCACTGGTCGACGAGGAAAATTCCCGCCGGTGTGTAGGGCATCGCGAGGTTGCGGTTCCAGAGAACGAATTTGAGGTTCTCCTGCCCCGCTTCCTTCAGCAACTTGCGCGCTTCCGCGCGGGCCGCCTTGATGTCCTTGCCGAAGCCCGGGAGCTTCACAAGTTCCGCCTCGGGCGTCGCCAGCGGCGATCCCGGCCGGATGACGCCGCCGACCGCGCGAAGCGTCGAGATTTTTGACAAGCCTTGGCTGCCGCCCCAGCGGTCGATCGCCATCAGCAACGCCTTACGCACGCGCACATCGTCGAATGGCGGCTTTTCGACGTTGAAGGCGACGAGCAGGTTCAGTGTCCAGCTCGATTCCTCGATGCGCACCTTGTCGCCCATGGCGGAGACCAAACGATCGCGCTCGGCCGGCGAAATGCCGCGGTATTCGGCGAACACCTGGCCGCCCTGTAAGGCGTTCAACATCGCGGCGGCCTGAAGCGTGAACACGCCGCGGTATCCGTCGAGATAGGGCAAGCCCTTCTTGAAGTAGTTGTCGTTGCGTTTGCCGGAGACGTGGCCGCCCTTTACGTGCTCAACGAACGTGAACGGACCGGTGCCGTTGATCTTGGTGCGCGGCGCGGCCGGATCGGCGGCCAGATCCTTCGCCGAATAGACCACGTTCCAGGGGCTCGCGAAGTGGTCGAGCATCGAGGCATTCACCGCCTTCATCTTGAAGACGACCGTGGTGGGATTCGGCGTCTCGATCGTGTCGATGTCGGCGAACAACGCCCTGCGGTTCGATACGACGCCCTGCGGCGGATTGCGCAGGCGATCGTAAGTGGCCTTGATGTCCTCGGACGTCAGCGTCTGACCGTCGTGAAACTTAACGCCTTCCTGCAGGACGAAGGTGTAGGTCTTCTTGTCGGGCGAGGCCGTCCAGGATTTAGCCAGGTCACCCTCGATTTCGGGAAACTTCGCAAGATTGTAACGAAGCAACGTCGAGTAGAACGGTCCCGAGAAATGCAATGTCGCATAAGTATCGCTGTTGTGCGGATCGTAGTGCGGCGCTTCGGCGCTGATCGCGAATTGAAGCGTGCCGCCGCGCTTGGGCTGTTGGGCGTTCGCGTCGGCAGTCAAGCCTGCGACCGCGAAAACAAACGCGAGACCGCCCGCAAATCCAAGAATCGCTGACTTCATCTGTAGTCCTCCCAGTTTTGTTGAATCGCCGCCGCTTACCCAGCTGGGCTGCGGCGTTGTCACGCTTTATGACAGGCCACGAGGTGGCCTGGTTGCAGCTCCCGCACTTGCGGGATTTCCCGCCGACAGACGTCTTCGGCTATTGGACACCGAGTATGGAACACGCAGCCGGACGGCGGGGTCAAGGGCGACGGTATCTCACCACGCAGTGCACGTGGTGCGCGCGATCGTTCGACTTTCGGATCAGGGATCGGCGCCGCGTCGAGTAGCGCTTTTGTGTAGGGATGAAGCGGCCGGGCGTAGAGCTCGTCGCGATCGGCCAGTTCCATAACGCGGCCGAGATACATCACAGCTACGCGATCAGAAATATGCCGCACCACAGCAAGATCGTGCGCGATGAACAGGTAGCTTAGGCCGAGTCTCGCCTGCAGGTCCTCCAAGAGATTGATGATCTGACCTTGGATCGAGACGTCGAGGGCGGACACCGGCTCGTCGCAGACGATGAAAGTCGGTTCGAGGGCGAGCGCACGCGCGATGCCGACGCGCTGGCGTTGTCCGCCCGATAGTTCATGAGGATAACGTTCGGCCATGTACGGGAAAAGACCGACCTGCTGGAGCAACTCCGCGACACGTTCGGCCGCACGCTTGTTGTCCGGGACGAGCTTATAGACATGCAGCGGCTCGCCGATGATCTCGCCGACCGTCATGCGCGGATTGAGCGAGGAATACGGATCCTGGAAGATCACCTGGATCTTGCGCCGCAGGTCGCGCATTTCGCCGGCCTTCAGGCGAGCGATATCCACGCCGTCGAAGCGGATGGTGCCGGCCGTAGGATCGTCGAGTTTGAGGACAACGCGGCCAACCGTGGTCTTGCCGCAGCCCGAACTCGCCGACCAGACCGAGCGTTTCACCCGGCGAGACGGCGAAGGAAATATCGTCAACTGCCCGTACGGTTGCGGTCTCGGAAGAGAACCAGTTGCGCCGTTGCAGCTTGACCGAGAAGTGCTTTTTCAGATGGTCGACTTCGAGGATGGCGCGGCTGCGATCGACCGCGTCCGCAGCGTGATGGAGGCTGCGATGCTGCGGGAGCGCGAGCTTGCCAGCGACCATCTCTTCGACGCGGTGACAGGCCGCGGCGTGGACCGGCGTCACTTTTCTCAACTCGATCGGCTGCCCGCAGATCTCGATGCGGTGCGGACAGCGCGGGGCGAAGCGGCAACCGGCGGGCGGTGACAATAGGTCCGGCGGCAACCCTTCGATCGTCTCGAGGCGCGTACCGCGCGGCTCATCGAGGCGCGGCACCGAGCGCATGAGGCCGACCGTGTAGGGATGCGCGGACTTCAGAAAGATGTCGTCGGCACTACCCTGCTCGATGATCCTCGCCGCATACATGACGTTCACGCGGTCGGCGTAGCGCGCGACGATGCCGAGGTTGTGCGTGATGATGACTAGGGCAATGCCGAGCCGGCGCGAGAGATCCTTCATCAATTCGAGGATCTGCGCCTGAATGGTGACGTCGAGCGCGGTGGTCGGCTCGTCGGCGATGATCAGCTTCGGATTGCAGGCGAGCCCGATCGCGATCATGACGCGTTGGCGCATGCCGCCGGAGAACTGGTGCGGATACTGATCGAGGCGGCGCTTGGCATCGGTGATGCCGACGAGCTCGAGCAACTCGATTGCTCGAGCGCGAGCCTGCTCATCGGTCATCTTCAAGTGGATGAACAGCGGCTCCATGATTTGCAGGCCGATGGGGAGCACCGGGTTGAGCGACGTCATCGGCTCTTGGAAGATCATGGATACGTCGCGGCCGCGGACGGCGCGCATGTCGTCATCGCTAAGGTCGAGAAGATTCCGGCCATCGAGCATGATGCGCCCGCGCGTGATCTGCGCGGTGGCGCGCGGCAGGAGCCGCATGATCGCGAGCGACGACACGGACTTGCCGCAGCCCGACTCGCCGACGATCGCGACGGCTTCCCCGCGATTAACCGTGTAGGAGATGCCCTCGACCGCGCGCACGACGCCGCGCGACGTCGTGAATTGAACGTGGAGGTCCTCGACCGACAACAAAGTGGGCGAGGCTTCCGAGCGACTGCTCCGTTCCGGAAGCGCGTCCATAACGATCTGCTACTCGATGGCGGGCTCCCCGTGAGCCCAACGCAATAAAGCCCGGGCCACGGGCGGATTTAAGCAAAGTCTCGCTGGCCGAAACTGCGGAAAAGAGGCTACGCTGCAGCGCGCCCGGACGGTTGTACGACGGGCAACCGACGCCAATCGGTAACAAAAATACGCGAGGGAGGACGATCCATGAGCCGATATCCGAGCCGCCGCGACGTGCTCGCCTACGGAGCCGCGACGACCGTCGCCGCCCTGGGCCCCGCACATTACGCGCGCGCCGCAGACTTTTATGCTGGCAAGACGATCGACGTCATTGTCCCATTCGCGCCGGGTGGCGCGGCGGACGTAACGACGCGTTTTATCGCGCCCTTTCTCTCAAAGCACATACCGGGGAATCCGACATTCAACATCACGACGATTCCAGGCGGCGGCTCAATCCTCGGCGCGAACCAGTTCGAGAAGCAAGGCAAGGCCGACGGACTGACGATCCTGTCGACCACCTCATCGTCCGCGTTTCCGTTCATGTTCAAACAGCAGGGCGTCGACTACAACCTTGCGAACAAAGCCATCGGCTACACGATCGCGATCGGCCCCGTCGTCTACGCTTCGCCGGAAACGGGCGTAGAGAAGCCAGCGGATCTCTTGAAGCCGAAGACACCCCTCATCTATGGCGGGATCGCCGCGACGGGCAGCGACCTTCCCATTCTGCTCTCGTTCGAACTTCTCGGTCTGACCGTGAAGTCTGTGCTCGGATTCACGGGACGCGGCCCGATCCGCATCGCGTTCGAGCGCGGCGAGACCAACTTCGATTTCCAGTTCACCTCGGTCTATCTCACGCAAGTGAAGGCTCTCGTCGAAGCGAAGAAGGCCGTCGCGCTTTACACCGGCGGATCGTCCGACGCGAACGGCAACTTCGTCGCCCGAGATCCGGTCGTGAAGGATCTCCCTTCCGCTTACGAGATCTACAAAGAGTTGCATAAGAAAGAGCCGTCGGGCGCGGTCTGGGACGCATTCCAGGCGGCGTCGGCCCTCACCTTCGAATACGGGGTAACCGGGTGGATGCCGCAAGGCACGCCGCAGGAAGCGATCGACGCATTCGCAGCCGGTATCGGGAAGGCGAATGCCGATCCCGATTTCATCGCCAAGGGCCAACAGGTGACCGGCGGCTACCCGTTGCAGCCGGGCTCGAAGGTCGGGGCGAGCGTGAAGAAGGCGCTCGCACCGAGCCCGCAGGTCACCGAATATCTGCGCGACCTGCTCACGAAGAAATACAACGTGAAGCTCTGAGTTCCGGGCGGCGGCGACGCCGCCGCCCGACTTTCCGCGCACGGGCGAGATTCGCACAAATGCTGGAAGCGGCCGCCTCGGCGCTGTTTTCTTTCGCCGATCCCTATCGCATGTCGATGCTGCTCATCGGCCTTCTTGCCGGCGGCATTATCGGCATGATGCCGGGGCTTGGCGGCATCGGCGCGGTCTCCATTCTTCTGCCATTCGCGCTCACGCTTGATCCGTTTTCGGGACTGGCAGTGCTGCTCGGCGCCACCGGCGTCGTCTACACGTCGGATACGATCGCCGCGATCCTGTTCGGTACCCCCACGTCCGCGTCATCAGGCCCGACCGCGATCGAAGGGTTCGCCATGGCGCAGCGCGGCGAGGCCGGCCGCGCGCTTGGCGGCGCGTTCCTCGCCTCCATGATCGGCGGCTTGATCGGCGCGATCGTTCTCACCTTATCGATTCCGATTGCAGGACCGCTGGTGCTCGCGCTGGGAACGGGCGAGCTTTTGATGCTCGCGATCGTCGGACTTGCCTATGCGAGCGGCCTCGTCGGCGACAGCCCAATCAAGGGGATATTGTCCGCGGCGCTCGGTCTTTTTCTCGGCACGGTGGGCGTCGCGCCGTCCGCCCCGGAGCTGCGCTTCACGTTCGGCGCGCCCTACCTTCTCGACGGATTCGCGCTGACGATTCTCGCACTCGGCCTGTTCGGCGTCGCCGAAGTAATCGTGATGCTCGGCCAGGGCGGCGCAATCGCGCAACAGCAGTTCAAGCTCTCCGGCTGGACGCAAGGCGTGCGCGACGTGGTCCGGCACTGGAAAGTCGTCGCTTCCGGCTCGGTAATCGGCGTGATCTTCGGCGTGATTCCAGCGGTCGGTGCGTCCGCATCGACGTGGATCGCCTACGGCCAGGCGGTTTCCACGGCAAAGGACAAGTCGATGGTAGGCAAAGGTGACCCGCGCGGCATGCTTTCCGCCGAGGGCGCGAACAACGCGACGATCACGACCGATCTCGTGCCAACGCTCCTGTTCGCCGTGCCGGGCGGACCGGCAGCCGCGGTCGTGCTCGGCGCGCTGTTCGTCTACGGCTATTACCCGGGGCCGCGCTTCGTGCAGATGAACCTCGACCTGATGTTTCTGATCGTCTGGTCGAGCGCGCTTTCGGCGGTGCTTGGCGCGGCACTTTGCTTTGCGGCAAGCCCATGGATCGCACGGATCACAAGGGTGGACTTCGCGCTCGTCGCAGCTCCGCTGATCGCCGTGATCCTGCTCGGGACCTTCGAAGCGAAGAAGAGCGTGCTGGACTTCGCCACGCTGTTCGGATTCGGCATGCTCGGCTGGCTGATGAAGCGCGCCCAATGGCCGCGCGCCCCGCTATTGGTCGGCTTCGTCCTCACCGATCCAATCGAGCGCAATTTCTGGCTAGCCTATCAATTGCACGGCTGGAATTGGCTGAAGAGCCCAATCGTCATCGGGCTGATCGTTATCGTTGGCGTCCACGTCGCGTTGACAATTCGCCGTGCCGCGGCCTCGCGGAGCGCAGCACAATCTCCCCCGGCAACAGCCTCTTTGGCTGCCGGCGATCCGCGCATCGATCTCGGCTTGCTGCTGGCAGTAGGCGCGGCGGCGCTTTTCGCCGGCGGCATCGCCATGAGTCTCAAGCTTGCCTTCGACAGCCTGCTCGTGCCGATGCTTGCCGCAATCCCCGGCCTGTTTGCCGCGGTCGCCCTGATCGCCATGCGCTTACGCGGGTCCGTTGCCGCCACCCTGTGGCCGAAATACGAAGAGACGAAGCAAATCGGATTGCTCGGCGCGGGGCTCGCCGCAATCCCGTTCGCGGGATTCTTTCCAGCGCTCGGCGCATATCTCGTCGCGATGCTTTGGAGTCGCTCGAACCTGCGGCTGCTGATCGTACCGTATGCGGCGGCGATCATGCTTGCGGTCTACGGCCTCTCCAAAGGGTTCAGGATTGCCCTGCCCTGATCGCTACATATGCGATGGCAGCCACGTGGACAGGATCGGAAACACGACGAGAATGCAGAGGCGCACGAGGTCGGTGACAATGAACGGTGCTACGCCGTAAAATATCGTCGATATCTTCACGTCTTCGATCACACTTTTTATGACGAAGATATTCATGCCGACGGGCGGGTGAATTAGACCGAGCTCGACCGTCATGACGATGATGACGCCGAACCAGATCGGATCGAACCCGAGCTCCTTGATCACCGGGAAGATGATCGGGACCGTGAGGATGATCATCGCAAGCGCGTCCATGAGACATCCCAACACGAGATACATGAGGAGGATGAGCGTCAGGACGCCGTAGCGGCCGATGCCGAGGCCGGTGAGGAACTCGGTCAGTTTCTGCGGCGTCTGCGTGATGGTCAGGAAGTATCCGAACAGCAACGCGCCGATCAGGATCGTGAACACCGCAGCGGTCGTACGCGTGGTTTCGAGCAGCGAGCGCAGTATGTCGGGCCCGGAAAGTTTGCCGCGCAGGAGCCCGATGAGGAAGGCGCCGCCCGCGCCATGCACCGGCAGCTTCGGTTGCGGTGAAAACGCCGCCATAAATTCCGCCGATCACGAACACGAACAGCAGCAAGGTCGCCCACACCTCCCGAAGGGCACCGAGCCGTTCCTTCCAGGGAGCGCGCGCGCCGCGGGGGAAAAAATCAGGCCGGTACCAACCGATGAGCGTGATCGTGTTGACGTACATCAGGGTCGCGAGGATTCCCGGGATGATGCCCGCGACGAACAACTTGCCTACGTCCTGCTCGGTGATCAGGCCGTAGATCGCGAACACGGTGGACGGCGGGATCATGATGCCGAGCGTCCCGCCCGCGGCAATGACACCGGTTGCGAACGACTGCGGATAGCCGAAGCGGCGCATTTCCGGATAGGCGACCTTGGAGAAGGTGGCAGCCGTCGCGACCGACGAGCCGCAGATCGCTGCAAAGCCGCCGCAGGCGACGATCGTCGCGATGCCGAGGCCGCCGCGCAAGTGGCCAAGAAACGCATTCGCCGCTCGAAACAGCTCGCGGCTCATGCCCGACGTGGTCGCGAACGCACCCATCAGGAGGAAGAGCGGCACCACCGCGAAATTGAAATCGGTCACCGTGCGCATCGTCGTGTGGCCGACGATCTTCAAGGCTGGCGCACCGGCGGTGAGGTAGCCGAAACCCGTCACGCCGACGAGGCCCATCGCCATGCCGACAGGCACGCGCAGCAGCATCAGCACGAACAGGACAACAAACCCGATTACGGCGACCGCGTCGGTGCTCATTGCTTACTCAACAGGCCTAGCGAGAGGATCCGGCCGGGTCATGAGCTCCGGATGGAAAATCAGCCGATACGTGCGCACGGCAATTAGCAACACCGCGGCCACGTCGCCGATCCAAGCGACGGCGAAGAACGGCCACACCGGGATGCGAAGGTCGAATGTCTGCAGATTGTCCGCGCGCGTCGTGACGACTTTGTCGAACAGCGTGTACGTTTGCACGGTGACAACGAACAGCAGAACCAGCGTGGCAAACACGTCCATGTAACGCTGCCACCGCGGGTTGATGTTCGCGTAGAGGAGATCGACCGTGATGTGCGTGCCGCGATACGAAGTGGCTGCAATGCCCCAGAAAATCAGGATGCCGAGCAAGAGCTGGCCGAAACTGTAGGAATCGGGAATCTGGATGCTGAAGAAGTAGCGCAGCACGATCGAAATGAAGACGTCGGCCGCGACAATGCCGACGAACAGCGCTGCGATCCACTCGATCGAGTTGATGAAGCGATCCATTACGTTTCGCTTCACGTCGTGTCCTCCCCGCCCCTTCCGCGCTGCGAAATAGTGGCTGCGCGGAGCAGTACCTGCAAGCGGATTAAAAGACGGCGGCGAGGATGTCGCCGCCGTCATACCTTGGTTGAAGGCCCGGCGCTCAGTAGGCCGAGTTGTGCTTGGCGAGCGTCGAGCGAAGGTCCTTCAGCACCGCATCGGGATCGTTGCCGGCCTTCTTTACGCTGTCGGCCCACACTTTCACGACGGGCGCTGCCGCCTTTTTCCACTCATCCAGTTGCGCAGACGTAATGGTGTAGACCTCGTGCGCCGGGTCGGCCTTGAGCTTGGCGATACCCGCATGTTCGAAGTCCGCCCATGGCGAGGCGGCACGCACGGCCCACTGGCTGTTGCAGTGATCGTCGATCACCTTCTTCTGGGCCGCCGACATCCCGTCGTAGCGTCCCTTGTTCATCACCCAGACGAAGCTCGTCGCATAGAGCGGCGCGTCCATGTGGTACTTCGTAACCTTGTCTATGCCGAACAGTGGGATCGAGCCCCAGGGGAAGGTGACGGCTTCGGCAACACCCTTCTCGATGATGTCGCGCACCTCAGGTGCCGACGCCTGGACGTTGGTGCCGCCAAGCTCGGTGACCCAGGTCGCCATCGTGGCATGCGCCGGACGAATCTTCAGCCCCTTCACATCGCCGGGCACTACGATCTTTTTCGAGCGCGAGTGAAACGTGCCGGGGTCATGCAGGAACGCGAAGCAGAACTTGACGTCGCCCATCTCTTTCGCGGCAAACTTCCGGTACCACTCGTCGAGCGCACCCGTGCCTTCCTTCGCGTTCGACACCATGAAGGGAAGATTGCCGGCGTCAATGATCGGGAAGCGGCCGGGTTGGTAACCCGGGCTCACGTAGGTCACGTCGGCGATGCCGTCGCGCGCCATGTCGTAGTGGTCGAATGCCTTGCCGAGTTGTTGGGACGGAAAAATCTTGTACTTGATCGTCCCACCCGACGCCTTCTCGATCGAGCTGCCCCAGTCCTCGAGCGCCTTTTGCAGCGGATGACTCGGCGGCACCCAGTGGGACAGCTTCAGTTCGATCGTCTTGTCTTGCGCGTGCGCGGCGGGCGCGAACGCGAGCGCGGCGAGAAGCGACGCCGCAGCGAACGGCGCACCGGTCCTGTACTTCGTGGACACCATCCTGGTTCCTCCTCAGGCGTTGATTTCTAAGGCGATTTATCGCTCTTCGTGCATCAGCCCTACGGCTGCGCTTATTCGGCCACAACAGTTTGGCATAAAACTATTCTGTGCGGCCAGCCGCTTTGGTATAAAGGCGGGAACTCGGGGAACGGAAAAGCCAAGCAGGCCCGGCAGTTAGGGAACAGCATGGTCCAGCCGAACATTGCGGTGCGCGAGACGAACGGCGTGCGCGTGCCGATTCCGGCAGCTGCAGCCGCGGCTGTCGATTTTGGCCCGCTCGCAAACTGGATCGGCTTTCATCTCCGGCTCGCGCAGAACGCCTCGTTTCAGTCGTTCGCGCGCGAGGCGAGCGGCATCGACCTGCGACCGGGTCGGTTCGCGACGTTGATGATCATCGGGCGCAACCCGGGCATCTCGCAGACCGCGCTGAGCCGCGCCAACGCGAGGGACAAGTCCTCGCTCACGCCGGTGCTCAACGATCTCGTGCGGCGCAAGCTCGTGAAGCGGGTGCGCGCGAAGGACGACCGCCGCAGCTACCGGCTGATGCTGACGAGCGCCGGTGAAGCATTGCTCGCCAAGCTCACCGCGTGCGCGGCGCGGCACGAGCGGCATCTCGACGACGTCTTGGGCCCGGGCGATCGCGCTCGGTTCCTGCAAATTCTCAAGCGTCTGATCGCCGACGTCCCGGCGAACGGCACCGGTCATTCCCGGTGAAGCAAGTGTGGGAGCGTCATCATGGCTGAAGTCTCGTTCCACTCCGAGATCCAGAGCCTGCGGCTCGGCGACGGCGATACGTTTTATGGCGAAGGCATTCTCGGCGTGACCAAGGCGCTGCTGCAATCGGGCGTCGCCTATGTCGGCGGATATCAGGGCGCGCCGGTCACTCACCTGCTCGACGTGCTCGTGCAGTCCGGCGAGATGCTGGAGGAGCTCGGCATTCACCTCGAGACCTGCACGAGCGAGGCGGCGGCCGCCGCGATGCTCGGCGCTTCGATCAACTACCCGCTGCGCGGCGCCGTGACGTGGAAGTCGATCGTCGGCACAAACGTTGCAGCCGACGCACTCTCCAACCTTGCCTCCGCCGGCGTCATGGGCGGGGCGATGATCATCGTCGGCGAGGACTACGGCGAAGGTGCCAGCGTCATTCAGGAACGCACGCATGCGATGGCGTTGAAGTCGTCGCTGTGGCTGCTCGATCCGCGACCGGAGTTGCCGAGCATCGTGCGGATGGTCGAGAAAGGCTTCGAGCTTTCCGAAGTATCCAATACACCGGTGATCCTCGAGCTACGGGTGCGGGCCTGTCATGTGTTCGGCGCATTCGAGGCAAAGGACAATGTTGCGCCGCGGTTCTCGGCAAAGCACCGGCTTGCACCGGCGAAGTTCAACTACGACCGGCTTTCGCATCCGCCGGTCATCTTCCCGCAGGAAATCGCGAAATTTGAGAAGCGCCTGCCGGCCGCACGCAAATTCATTCAAGAGCACAAGCTGAACGAGCGGCTCGGACCGGAGCGCGGCGACCTTGGCATCATCGTGCAGGGCGGCCTGTTCAATGCGCTCAATTCGCGCCTCGCACTCGCGGGCCTGAGCGACGTCTATGGTGACGTGCAGATTCCGACGCTCGTCCTGAATGTCACCCACCCGCTCGTTCCGGAGGAGGTTTCAGGCTTTTGCGCCGGTAAGCGTGCGGTGCTTCTGGTCGAGGAAGGCGCGCCGGATTTCATCGAGCAGGCTGTCGGTCAGCTGCTGCGAAAGGCTGACCTCAATACGAAGCTGCATGGCAAGGATTTTCTCGCCATGGCGGGCGAGTACACGCCGTTCGTTCTGGGGCGCGGCCTCGCCCAGTTCCTCGCCGCCTACGGGCGCAAGAATGATGCGTTGGAGGACTGGGTTGCCGGCGTCGACGGGCGCAAGACGGAAGCGACCAAGGCACTCACCACCGCACTGCCGCCGCGGCCACCGACATTTTGCACGGGCTGTCCGGAGCGGCCGGTTTTCTCGGCAATGAAAATCCTGAAGAAGGAAATGGGCCCGGTGCATGTCGCGGTGGACATCGGCTGTCACGCGCTCGCGACCTTCCCGCCGTTCAGCCAAGGCAATTCGATTCTCGGCTACGGCATGTCGCTGGCGTCCGCTGCGGCAGTTTCCGAAACCCAGGAGAAGCGGCCGATCTCAATCATGGGTGACGGCGGCTTCTGGCACAACGGAATGCTCACTGGTGTCGCGAGTGCCGTCCTGAACAAGAATGACTCGGTCCTGATCGTGATGAACAACGGTTATTCCAGCGCGACCGGGCAACAGGACCTGCCTTCGAGCGCGCCGGAAGACGACGGCCGCGGCAGGGGAGTCGACATCGAAGGAGCGATGAAGGGGCTCGGCGTCGGCTGGATCAAACGGGTGCGCACCTACGGGGTCGCGGACGTAGTGAAGACGCTGCGCGAAGCGGCACAGACGCCGGACGAAGGCCTGAAGGTCATCATCGCCGACGGCGAATGCCAGCTTGCGCGCCAGCGCCGTATCCGACCGGAACGCGCGCGGTTATCAGCCGCCGGAAGACGGGTCGAGCGTCAGCGTTTCTGGGTCGACCCAGACGTCTGCACCGGCGACCACTCCTGCATTCGTCTATCGGGCTGTCCGTCCCTGACGGTGAAGCCGAACGAGGATCCGCTGCGGACGGATCCGGTGGCGCACGTGAACAATGATTGCGTTGGCTGCGGGCTGTGCGGCGAGGTGAGCCACGCCGCACAGCTATGTCCGTCGTTTGCCGAGATCAACGTGATCGAGAATCCGTCGTTGTGGGATCGCGCACGCCACAAGGTCTCGACCACCCTCATTCGCTGGTTCGGCGGGGCGCCCGAAGCGGCACCCGCGCCGACCATGGTTCCCGCGGAGTGATGCCATGAGCGAGACGAAACCCATTCGCTTGCTCATCGCCGCGCTCGGCG
The DNA here is from genome assembly GCA_963711595.1 of uncultured Alphaproteobacteria bacterium. Taxonomy (GTDB): domain Bacteria; phylum Pseudomonadota; class Alphaproteobacteria; order Rhizobiales; family Xanthobacteraceae; genus JAUSIF01. The sequence goes on along the minus strand of CAVQER010000010.1, from coordinate 145,378 downwards.
GCGAAGGCGGCGGCGTGCTCGCGGGCTGGATCTCGAACGCGGCGATCGCGAGCGGCCATTTTGGGCAGCGCACTTCGATCCCGGGCGTCGCACAGCGCACCGGCGCCACCACTTACTATCTGGAGATCCTACCGCGCAAAAAGGGCGCCAAGGACAGACGTCCCGTCCTTGCGCTCAACGCGGCACCGGGCGAAGTCGACGTGATGGTCGCAAGCGAGTTACTCGAAGCCGTCCGCGCAATTCAGGCCGGATTCGTGAGCCCGGACAGGACATTACTGATTGCCTCCACCGGGCGGGTTTACACGGTGGACGAAAAGTCCGCGATGGGCGACGGCCGGCTTGATCCGGAGCGGATGGCGAACGTCGCGAAGAAATTCGCGCACAAGGTGATGCTCGCCGATTTCGCGGCGGCCGCCGCAAAGGCGAGCGCGCAGCAGAACGCGGTGATCCTCGGTGTCCTCGCCGGCTCCGGCGCGTTGCCGATCTCCGTCGAGGCATTCCGTGCCGCAATCGAAGATGAAGGCAAGGCGGTCGATGCCAATCTGCGGGGGTTCGATGCTGGATTGAAGCTCGCAGCCGACGGCGGCGAAGGGCCGAGCGTGAAGGATCAAACGCCTGCCCCCTCTTCGGCCAAGGCCGCAAGCGACTCCGATCTGGAAGCGAAGGCGAAGCAAGTGCTCCCCGTCGTGGCTGCCGGAATCGCGACCGAAGGTGTGCGGCGGCTCGTCGATTACCAGGGTCCGGAGTACGCGTCGCTCTATCTAGATCGGCTGCAGCGCTTTGCCGGGAAGCCGGGCGCCGACGGTCCGTTCATCCGCGAGCTCGCGCGTCACCTTGCGGTGCGCATGAGCTTTGAGGACACGATCCGCGTCGCGCAGCTGAAGATCAAGGAAGGTCGCGTCGATCGGCTGCGCAGCGAATCCAACGTGCGTGACAAGGACCTGATCGACGTCACGGAATTCCTGAAACCGGGACCGGAGGAAATTTTCTCGCTATTGCCACCTGGCCTCGGGCGCGCGGTGCTGCAAGGCATTCATCGCGTCGGCTGGAGCGAAAAATCCTGGCCCATGAAGGTGCGCACGACGCGCGTCGGCGGCTTCCTGCGGCTCAAGATGCTCGCGGGGTTGCGAGGCTGGCGGCCGCGCACTTTGCGCTATGCGGAGGAGCAGGCCTGGATCGATCGCTGGCTAGATCTCGTCGAGCGAGCGATTGACGTCGACGTGAACGTCGCGCGCGAAGTCGTCGAGACCGCACGGCTTGTGAAGGGTTATGGCGAGACCTACAAGCGCGGCAATGCCAACTGGAACCGGATCGCGGGCGAAGTGATCGAACCCTTCCTCGCCGGACAGTTGCCGTCGGCGCAGTTCGCCGACGCCGTGCTGCAGAGCCGCCTCGCGGCGCTCGCCGACCCGGAAGGTGCACGCCTCGGCGCGGTCATTGACTCGGTACGGGAGCTGCCATCCGAGCGGCGGATTGCTGCGGAGTGATGCTTCGATGAGCAAGGCTAAGATCGTTCCCGAGCCCGAGGACGAGTATCTGCTGCGTCCCGATCCGGCCGACCCGCGGCTCACGGTACGCGTCACCGGCGTGGATGAAAGCGGGAAGCCGATCGAAACCGGCGTCGTCGTGGAACGGCCGCTCACGATCTTCTTGAACAAGCAGGAGATCGTCACGGCGATGACGATCGGCGACTATCCCGAATACCTCGCGCTCGGATTCCTGTTGAATCAGAATATGTTACGGCCGGACGACACGATCACGGGCATCGACTACGACGACGACCTCGACGTGGTCGTCGTTCGCACGAAACGCGCGACCAACTACGAGAAGAAGCTGAAGAAGAAGGTGCAGACGTCGGGCTGTGCGCAGGGCACCGTGTTCGGCGACCTGATGGAAGCGATCGACAACGCGCGGCTGCCGAAGACGAAACTGCAGACGTCCTGGCTCTATACGCTCACGCACAAGATCAACACGACGCCTTCGCTCTATCTCGAGGCGGGCGCGATCCATGGTTGCGTGCTCTGCCAGGAGGATCGGCCGCTCGTCTACATGGAAGACGTGGGCCGGCACAACGCCGTCGACAAGATCGCAGGCTGGATGTTCAGGAAGAAGATCAAGGCCGGCGACAAGATTTTCTACACGACCGGCCGGCTTACCTCGGAGATGGTGATCAAGACGGTGCGCATGGGTATCCCGATTCTCGTGTCACGCTCGGGCTTCACGGCCTGGGGCGTCGAACTCGCGAAGAAGGCGGGCCTCACGTTGATCGGTCGCGCACGCGGCAAGCGCTTCGTGGTGCTCTCGGGCGAGGACCGCATCGTTTACGATCAGGACCTGCGCTACGTCGAGGAAGAGAGCGCCAAGCACCGTCGCAAAGCCGCGGTGCATGACGACTGAGTTTCCGCCGACGCTTGGGCTGGTGCTCGCCGGCGGTCTCGCGCGGCGAATGGGCGGCGGCGACAAGGCGCTCCTGAACATCGGCCATGAGGCGATCCTCGACCGCGTGCTGGCGCGGCTGACACCGCATTGCACCGACGTGATTCTCAACGCGAATGGCGATCCGAAGCGTTTTGCGCGTTTCGGTCTGACCGTCGTTCCAGACGACATCCCCGATTTCGCGGGGCCGCTTGCAGGAATTCTCGCCGGACTCGACTGGGCCGCCGCCAACACCTCGGTGGAATGGGTGGCGAGCGTGCCGGGCGATTGCCCGTTCGTGCCACGCGATCTCGTACCTCGATTGTACGCGGCGCGCGTCGCCGCCGGTACCCCGCTCGCCTGCGCCAAGTCCGGAGAGTGGCGTCATCCGGTAGCCGGCCTCTGGCCGGTGTCCCTGCGCGCGGACCTGCGCCGGGCCTTAACCGACGAAGGACTTCACAAGATCGAGGTGTGGACGGGCCGGCACGGCGTCGGGCTCGCGGAATACCCCGATCGGCCGGTCGATCCGTTCTTCAATGTCAACCGCCCCGAGGACCTGGCCGAGGCCGAGCGTATCGCAGCGCAATACCCGGACGCCTGAAACGCTTGCTTGGAAGGGGTCAGGTCCCCTACGTTGTGCCGAGCGAAATGCTGTCGCGGGTCTCGGGGAGGATCAAATGAAAGAGTTCATCATTGCGGTCGTGGCGGCCGTCGCCGTCGGGGTCATTTCGGTCTACGCGCTCGACATGTACCAGAAGCCTGCTTCGGTCGCGTACTCCTCACCGTCCGGCGTGCGTTTGTGAGCTGCGGCTAACCGACCAAGGCCGCGTAAGGCAGAAAACCGACGGTCGAACCTAGCTCGACTTCGACGCGATCCTCGGCAAGCTCGGCGAGCCCGTCGGTCTCGGTCAATGAGGTAAGCACGCCCGCCCCTTCCTGGGGGTGCTTCACTGCCTCGATCACGCCATCGGCAGCACGACGCAGGCCGACGCGAACATACTCGCGGCGGCCTTTCTTCTTCTTGTATTTGAAAGCGGCGCGGACGGGCAGCGCGGCGAGCGGCGTTGGGTCGGCGCCCGACAAGCGCAGAAGCAACGGCCGCACGACGTGCACGAAGGTCACGAATGCGGCGACCGGATTGCCCGGAAGCCCCGCGAAGGCCGCGCCGTGCACCACGCCCATGGCCACCGGCCGGCCCGGCTTGATCGCGAGCCGCCAGAACACAAGCTTGCCGATCCGTTCCACCGCCCTCTTCACGTGGTCAGCCTCGCCGGTCGACACGCCGCCGGAAGTGAGTACTAGGTCGTGGGTTCTCGCGGCTGCTTCAATCGCGGACGCGAGCGCGTCGGCGTCGTCACGCACGATGCCGAGGTCGTCCGCGTCGGCACCGAGTTCGCGAAGCAACGCGAGTAGAAGGAAGCGATTGGCGTCGTACAGTGAAGCCGCGCCGAGCGGCGTGCCCGGCTCGACGATCTCGTCACCCGTGGAGAAAACCGCGACGCGCAGGCGGCGGCGAGCTTCGATTTCGGTGAGACCAATCGCGGCGGCCAGCGCGAGATCTTGCGGCCCGAGGCGCCGGCCCGCCGGCAGCGCGACTGCGCCCTGTTTCAAATCTTCGCCGGCGAGACGGCGGTTCGCGCCAGGCTTCAAGCCTCCGGGTACGACGACCGCATCGCCCTCGGTACGGACGTCTTCCTGCATGTAAATCGTATCTGCGCCTTCCGGCATCGGCGCGCCGGTGAAAATGCGGGTCGCCTGTCCCTTTCCGAGCGCGGTTGCTGCTCGCGCACCCGCTTGCAGGCGGCCCGCCACCTCGAGGCGTGTCTCGCCGGCGCCCGCGATGTCCGCGTGGCGCACCGCGTAGCCGTCGACGGCGGAATTGTCGAACGGGGGCAACGCGATTGGAGATATCACGTCGCGCGCAACGACACGGCCGAGTGCTTGGGCAGTCGCGACAGTTTCCGTTTCCGAGACCGGCGGCACCTGTTCCGCCATGAGCCGGCCGGCTTCTTCGACCGGGAGCAGCGCGCCGCCGAAAGCGAAACAGTCGTCGGAGAGCTGCGCCATCAGACGCGCTCCGCCTCGGCCGTAAGCCGATCGACGGGGACCGACTCGATCATGAGTACGTCGGCAATCTTCTCTGCATCGCCGAGATCCAACACCGGAACGCGCGCGTTCGGCACCGGGGCGTCGGAGGCGACTGCGACAATCCAGTCATCGTCCGGGTGGAGGAGCGGCTTGCCGACCTCGGCGCGATAGACCTCAAGCTTCGGATGCGGATGCCGCTTGTAGCCCTCGACCACGACGAGATCGACCGGAGCAAGTCGCGCCAGGATCATCGTCAGAGGCGGCTCGTCCTCGCCGCGCAGTTCATGGATGTGCGCCCAGCGCCGCGCCGACGAGACAAACACCTCGGTCGCGCCGGCGCTGCGATGGGTGTGCGAATCCTTGCCGGGGATGTCGACGTCAAAGCCGTGGTGGGCGTGCTTCACCGTCGACACGCGAAGGCCGCGCGTCGCGAGTACGGGGATCACACGGGCAAGGAGCGTGGTCTTTCCGGAGCCGCTCCAGCCGGCGAGGCCGATGATGCGCATGACCCCTTATAGCAAAGCGCCCGGCGCGGAGCGCCGGGCGCAAACTTGCAGCGGCAGTGACGGTTAAGTGCGTGCCGTCGCGGGTTTGCGTGCCCCGTGGTGCGCGATTCCGGCCCGCTCCAACTCCTCGTCGACCCAAAGCTTGTGGTGCTCTTCCGCCCAGTTCAGGTCGACCTCACCCGTGCCCATGGCCTCGAACGCGCCCTCCATCCCGATCGTGCCGATGTAGATGTGCGCGAGCATGGCCGCGATGAACAGCACCGCCACTACGCCGTGGATAATCTGTGCCCATTGCATCCCGACAATCGTGGTGCCGTAGAAGGGAAACATGAGCAGATAGCCGGTGATCGCAACGGCGGCGCCGCCGAGCACGACGATCCAGTAGATCGCCTTCTGGCCGGCGTTGAAGCGATGCGCAGGCGGATGCTTGTTCGGATCGAGAATTCCGCCCATGCCCTCGCGTACCCACACGACGTCGTCCCGGTTCGGAATATTGCCGCCGAGCCACATCAGCAAAATGAGCACGACTCCGATTGTGAAGGGGAAGCTCAGATAATTGTGCGCGTACTTCGCCCATTGCGACCAGCCGGTGAAGGCTTCCGGGCTCATCAACGGAAGCAGCAATGCCTTGCCGAAGGTGACGTTTAGACCGGAGATCGCGAGGATGATGAAGCAGACCGCGGTCATCCAGTGGACGAACCGCTCGAACGCGTTGAAACGCGTGATCGTGCGGCCCGAGCGGCCGCTCTGCAGCTTGACCATGCCGCGCCAGAGATAGAAGGCGACGAGACCGAGCAGTGCGCCGAGGATCGCGATGCCGCCGATCCAGCGTAGCGTCACCTGACTAAACTGCCGCCAGTCGCGGCCCGCCGGCTGCTCCAGCACGCCCAATCTGCGATCGGGAATGGTGATGCGGCCTTCGAGCCGCTGCATCTCGCGGAACAATTGCTCTTCCTGCACGGATTGCGCGGTCGGATTGACCTGACCTGGTTGCTGCGCACTGACGGATGCCGCGACGGCGAGGATGAAGAGGAGCAATGCGGCTCCGACGATGTAACGGACAGGCGCGAAAACCTTCGCCATGCCAACCTCCCTAATTTTTTCCTTCGGCTTGCGAATACGGGCGCGCGGCGTTTGTTGACGCCGCGCGCCGCATCCGTGTCTCAGGTCGCGATCGTTTCGCGATACGCAGTCTTCCAGCCCCACGCGCCGGAGCCATAGCCGCGCTTGGCCACCCGCTCCTTGTAGATCTTCGCGATGATGTCGCCGTCGCCCGCGAGCAGGGACTTCGTCGAGCACATCTCAGCGCAGAGCGGGAGCTTGCCTTCCGCCAGACGGTTGGTGCCGTACTGGGCGTATTCGACCGCGGTGTTGTCCGCTTCCGGACCGCCGGCGCAGAAGGTGCACTTGTCCATCTTGCCGCGCGAGCCGAAGTTGCCCACCCGCGGATACTGCGGCGCGCCGAACGGGCACGCATAGAAGCAGTAGCCGCAGCCAATGCACAGGTCCTTGGAGTGCAGGACCACGCCGTCGGCGGTGGTGTAGAAGCAGTTCACCGGGCACACCGCCGCGCAGGGCGCGTCGGTGCAGTGCATGCACGCCATGGAGATCGAGCGCTCGCCCGGCTTGCCGTCATTGATGGTGACGACGCGCCGACGGTTGATGCCCCACGGTACTTCGTGCTCGTTCTTACATGCGGTGACGCAAGCGTTGCACTCGATGCAACGGTCGGCGTCACAAAGGAATTTCATTCGAGCCATGATGACGCCTCCTTACGCTGCCCTGACTTGGCAGAGCATCGCTTTGGGTTCCTGCATGCCGGTCACCGGGTCGTAACCGTAACCGGTCACCGTATTCACGCTTTCGCCGAGCACGATCGGGTCGGTGCCCTGCGGGTATTTCGACCGCTGATCCACGTTCATGAACCAGCCAGCGAAGTGGAAGGGCATCCACGTCGTGCCCTTGCCAACACGCTCGGTAACCAGCGCCTTGACGCGGCAGGCTTTGCCGGACGGCATTTCGGGACCCGAAACCAGGCACCACTGACCGTCCGTGAGGCCGCGATCGGCGGCATCGGCAGGATTGATTTCGATGAAGCTGTCCTGCTGCAATTCGGCCAGCCACTTGTTCGAGCGCGTTTCCTCGCCGCCACCTTCGTATTCAACGAGACGGCCGGAGGTGCAGATGAGCGGGAATTGCTTGGCAATTCCGTTGTCCACTGCCGCCTTCTGAGCCGAGAAGCCGAGGTTCGGGACGCGGAATTGCGCCTTCACGTCGGGCAAGGTGGGATACTTCGCGACGAGATCGGGCCGCGGCGTGTAGATCGGTTCCCGATGGACCGGAATTGCGTCGGGGAGACCGAACGCATTGGCCCGTGCCTTCGCGTTTCCGTAGTGCATCACGCCGTGCACCTTGAGGCAGACACGCTGAATGCCGCCGGAAAAGTCGATGGCCCATGACACTGCATCCGGATTAGCGCCACCGATCTTCTCGATCGTCGCGCGCTCCGCGTCGGTGAGATCGGTATCCCAGCCGAGCTTCTTGAGCACCCCGTAGTTGAACTCGGGATAGCCGTCCTTGAGTTCGGAGTCCTTGGAATAAGAGCCGTCGGCCAGCAGGCTGACCTTGCGGGTCGAGCCGTCGGGCAGTTTCTCCTCGCGCTCCACGCCGAACCGGGCACGGAAGGTGCTTCCTCCGTCCATCGTGTGGTCCGACGTGTTGTACAGGCGGTGAGTGCCCGGATGTTTGAGATCCGGCGTTCCCCAGCAGGGCCAAGGCAGGCCGTAGTAGTCGCCGCCGACTTCCGATGCGTCCTTCGGTGCGCGCAACGTCACCAGATCGAACTTGTCCTGATTACGCATGTGCGCCTTGAGACGCTCCGGCGACTGGCCGCAATAGCCGGTCGAGAAGCCGCCACGGTTGATCTCGCGCAGCACGTCTTCCGCCGACGGAAGATTGTTCGTGACCTTGATGTTCTTGAACATCCTGTCGGCAAGGCCGAGCTTCTTCGCGAGCAGATACATGATCTCGAGGTCGTCCTTCGCCTCGAAAATCGGATCGACGACCTTTTCGTACCATTGCAGCGAACGGTTCGATGCAGTGCGAGAACCCGCACTCTCGAATTGAGTCGCCGCCGGCAAGAGATAGGTATCGTTCTTTCGGTCTCCCAGCACCGCCCACGTGGTCGGATGCGGGTCGGCGACAACGAGCAGCTCGAGAGCGGCGATTCCTTCGGCCGCCTTCGGCATACGGGTGACCGTATTGCCGCCGTGACCGAAGATGATCATCGCCTTCAGCACGTCCTTCTGCGCGACCTGGTCCTTCGGCAACGTCGTCGCATCGAACCAGCGCGTGGAAGGAATGCCCGCGGTGGTCATGATCTTCGGGTCGGCGAAGCGTGAAACGAACCAGTCGTAGTCGGTCTCCCAGACGCGTGACCAGTGCCGCCACGCGGGCTCGGCGATCCCGTAGTAGAGCGGTAGGGTAACGATATCGAGACCAAGGTCGGTCGCGCCCTGCACATTGCAGTGGCCACGGAAGATGTTGGCGCCATTGCCGGAGCCATGGCCTACGTTGCCGGTGGCGAGCAGGAGCGTGCAGAACGCACGCACGTTCGCCGTGCCCACAGTGTGCTGGGTCGCGCCCATGCACCAGACGAGCGTGGATGGACGCTCCTTAGCGAACTTCTCGGCTACGCGTTTCAACTGCGATTCGGGCACGCCCGTCACGCGTTCGACTTCCTCGGGCGTCCACTTCTCGACCTCCTTGCGGATGTCGTCCATGCCATAGACGCGCTGACGGATGAACTCTTTGTCTTCCCAACCATTCTTGAAGATGTGATGCAGCATGCCCCAGATGATCGGGATATCCGTACCCGAGCGGATGCGCACGAACTCGTTTGCGTGCGCCGCAGTCCGCGTGAGGCGCGGCTCGATCACGATGAAATTTTGCCGCTGTAGCTCCTTGCCTTCGAGCAGGTGCTGCAACGACACCGGGTGCGCCTCGGCCGGATTGCCGCCCATCACGATGACTGTCTTGGCCGTGCGGATGTCATTGTAGCTGTTGGTCATCGCGCCGTAGCCCCAGGTGTTGGCTACGCCGGCGACCGTCGTCGAATGGCAGATGCGCGCCTGATGGTCGACGTTGTTCGTGCCCCAATAGGCAGCGAACTTGCGGTTCATAAACGCGCCTTCGTTCGAGCTCTTGGCGGAACCGAGCCAGTAGACCGAATCCGGGCCGGACTTCTGGCGGATCGCTTCCATCTTGTCGCCGATCTCGCTGATCGCCTGATCCCACGAGATCCGTTTCCACTGCCCGTTTTCCATCTTGATCGGGTACTTGAGACGGCGATCGCCGTGCACGATCTCGCGCACCGACGCGCCCTTGGCACAGTGCGAGCCGCGATTGAGCGGGCTGTCCCATCCGGGCTCCTGGCCGATCCACACGCCGTTCGCGACTTCCGCGATCACGGTGCAGCCGACCGAGCAGTGCGTGCAGATCGCCTTGGTCGTGGTCACCTTGGCGCCGGGCGCCGCGGGCGGACCAGCCTCAGCCCTGCGTACAGCGCCGAGGGGCAACGATCCCAGCGCGGCAAGACCACCTGCTGCGATCCCTGACCGGCGCAGGAAGGTGCGGCGATCGAAACCGCCGCCGGATTTCTGGGCGAGCGCGGCGGCAAGCGTACCGCGGCGTGCCTCGCGTTCTGTTCTCTTGATCAGCACGGGCGCCTCCCCTCAGCTCGTTGGATAGCCATTGACGCGATAGAAAGTCTTCACGTGCTCGGTTTCCCGGTAACGTGACTTCTTCTTGTCCGCGTCCGACTCGGCGGCCTCGGCTTTGGTTGCGAGTGGCACGGCAGCTGTCGCCGCCAAACCCGCACCTGCACCGAGGGTGCGAAGGAATTCGCGACGGCCGACCGTCGCCTTGTCATTCCGTTTCATCGCCGTATCCCTCCGTAAATTCCATTCCCTAGAACGCATTGATCCCTTCGCCGTTTCACGCCGGCAAAGTGAAGGCCTCAGTTTCGATCTCGACGAACAAACGCCCGAGCGTGCCGACGCGGCGATAGAAGGTCGCGCCCTCAGCCTGCTCGAGGTCAGAGAAGAAGCGCCCGAACCAGGGACGCATGTGCTTTTCAAAGAACTCACGATCCGCGCCCTGCCCCGCGGGGAACTTACCGCTCAGGATCCCGGCCATGACTTCGCACAGGATCGCGACGTGGTCTTCGGGTTCCGCGACGCCAGCAGCGCGCTCAACGCCAAGGTCATTAAGATCCGAGCGCAAGCGGGCCAGCGGCCGTTCATGCAGGAAGCCGGTGAGATAGTAGGAGCCGTATGGGAGCAGCTCGCCACGTCCCACCCCGATGAAGAGATTGAAGTACTCGTGCTCGGCCCTGTCCGCGCTCGTGTCGGCCGCCGCCTGGGCGAGCGAGGAATGCGCAAGCCCCAGCGGTGACGCGTCGCCGCGCAATTGCGCGAGACGATCAAGCAAGCCGGCATCCGGCGCTCGGACCAGCAGCGCGGCGAGCAGCGCATACTCTTGCGCGCGAGCTGAATCGATTTCACTGATCTCGGCCGCCGGCTCCGCAGCTCTTTCGTAGAGGTCCGGCCGCAGCACCATCCGCTCGACGCCTGTCACGGTCTCGACCTCGAGCACGCGCTCGGCGGGAACGCGGTTCCAATTCGATACGGACGGCTGCGAAATTCCAAGGCGGCGCGCGAGTTCGCTGACGCCGCCCGCGACGCGAATAGCCTGGCTTAACCCGTGGTCTCTCATCGCAAAATTGTTCGAAACGGCTCCAAACAACTGCTCTTCAGAGCAGTTCTGAAAAAGCCTATTCTCTGGGCCTTCCGAGTCAATAGCTTGAGGCTATAGGAGTGCCGAATTTAGCGTGGCATTGCCCCGCCATGACCGCGCTTTGGAGTCGGCCGCTCCTCTTGCAGTGCAGAAACTTTTTGCGGCGCACCATTCTCCGTCACGGAGTTGTAGGCGCTTAGCGCTGGAGCATGCTGCGCAATTTTCTCTTGTTCCGGTTCCGAGGACTCACGGCTCTCCGGAGGCGCCTCGGTCACGTTACGGTGAGACGGACTTTCGATCGACGACGTCGCGGCGTCGGGCCCTTTCACGCCTTCCTCGGCGGGCAATTCGCCGCCCAGCGATTTCGGAAGAATCTGCGCCAGCATCTGCTTGATGTCGCCGGTCGGCGGCGACAGATCAAAGCCCGGGACACCGGGTGCCGTGAAGTCCCATTGATTTTCGGCGATTTCGATGAAGTCGCGGATTTTCGGATCGATGACCCATGCCCGGCGAAGCGCCGCGCGGGTGAGTTCCGTCGGAACTCCCGGCGCGAGAAACGCGCGAATGTCGGTTTCCGCCGTGATCGACTCGATCGACGGCAACTTCGATAGATCGAAGGCGGGTTCGGCCGCCTTTTCCTTTTTCTCGTCGACGCTCTCGATCTCGGGAGAACTCTCCTGAGTGTCTGCGGGGGGCTGGTCCTTCGCGGCCGTTTCAGGCGACGCCGGTTCGACGTGCTCGGTCTCTTCCGCCGCAGTGCGCTTGCGACGCGACCAACGAGAAAGGAAATTCTCCGGATCGTTCATCGGCGACCCTTATCCAACGGCGAGCGCCGCGCGAGCGACTCCGGGTCCGCTTCCTTGCGCTTGCGCTTGAAGAACACCCGTTCGATGTGGTGCTCGGTCACGAACTGCGCAACTACGTCGGCAACTTCGTCGGGCATCGGCACAGTTTCGATGATATCGCCTGCCACCTCGGTGAGCGCTTCGCCCTCGGCGGAATCGGCCGTGACCGCATGCAGCGAATAGGGCGGCTCACGACCCGTCGGACGCAGCGCGACCCAGAGTGAAGGGGAGCCGGACTGCAAATTGTCGCGATACTGCGTCGTATCCGACGGATGCAGTTCGATTTCGGCGGAGCCGACGTAGAACGTCGCGCGCTCCCCGTCGTCGGTGAGCTTGGTCCAAGGCTCCGCGTCGGGAACGCCGGGAAGCACAGTCACCGGGCGCCACAGATAGTCGATCCACTGGCTCGTCGCGCGGGCGCGCTCCACGACAACGCCGACGGAAACGCTTTTCAGCGGCTTTGCGGCGCTCAACTCACTGCCTCCAAATGACGGATCGGAAGACCGGTCGCCAGGTTCTGCGGCTTTACTCGCAGCACCTTGTCCTGCGTCGTCGCGAGAATGAGATAAACCGGCTCGCCTTTCGTGGCTTCCGCTGCCTCCGCCGGATCGAGAAAGCGCAAGCGATAGAGCGCCGCGACTCGCGCGCTCGTGGGCTCGTCCAACGGCTCCCCGTTCCACAGCAGATCACCGATCCTGGTTCCCTCGGCGTCGAGTCCGACATACCAGGTCAGATTCGCGTCCTGCACTTCGGTCAGCGCCTCGACCTCGACGTCGACATTCAGGAGATGCCTGACCCACCGCTCGATCACCCGCGCAAGCGCATGGTGGCCGCGGCGGCCAGCGGTCAGATCCAGTGCCATGTCGTGGCGATCGCTGCGCTCGAAGTAGCTGTCTGCGTTTTCGTCGACGAGAACATCGATTTCCGAAGATTTCTCGATGCCAAGCATACTGACGAGCGGAGAAACCGGGGCGGGGTTGTCGCCCGCGATCAGTTCCTCATCGGCGGAAATCAATGCGCCTTCGTGCACTGTGATCCGCTGCGGCCGGAAGAACATTTCCGCAGCGCGCAGGATCCAGGGATCCTCGCATTCATCGAGAATGTTGCGCAGAATCACGTGCACGAGCTGGTTGACAAACAGGGGTGGCGTCGAGCCGACGCCACCCCGTACGAGAGCGAGATAGGCAGCTTCCAGCGTTGGATGGCGCAAGAGATGATCACGGAACGCGATCATGGCGGTCCAGTTCTCGCGCGCGTCGGAATCCGCAATCGCGGCGATTTCATCGGCGTCCACGGGTCGCTGTGGTTCGGACATCAGTGCCGCATGCAATGTATTTTCCACCACGCACGCGTCCGGCGGGGGCGTCAGCTCTGGGCGCGCCAGATACACCTTGAGGAACTCCTCGGTGACGACGAGCCCTCCGCCGGGGTCGCGGTCAAGAAGATGATGTCCGCACGAGAGCCAGAAGTCCTTCATTTGCGGCTGTCTTTCGCTAGACCGACGAGATCCACCTCGTCGGCCGGCGCCTCGTCACCTTCGACCTCAAGGAAGGAGAATGCGCGAAGGGGCTTCGGGCCGCCGCGCGGGCGAAGCGTGCGGAATGCCTCGCGGATTTCTCCGTCCTCCACCGTGCGGTGGATAGCGACAAGCGTGTCGGCCGGATGACCGCAAAGGGACTCGGCAAACGAAACTTCTTCTTCTGCCGCCTTGCTTGCGGTTGTGATATCGGGAGCGCCGAAATGCTCGACGAGCCGACGCGCCAGCGTGTCGACGATCGAAGCTCGGTCCTCCGTCTTCGCCTCGACGATCTGGACAAGCGTGGACCAGCCGAGCGACTCGACGCCGAGAAAGCCCGAACGAAAAGCGCTCCGCCGTTTTCCGGTCAGCGCCGCGACATCGTCTTCCCAGAACACAAATGCACCCGACACGGCGAACTCGCCGGGCTCGGCAGCACGCTCGAATACGAATGTGTCCGAAGGATCGAGCCGAATGGTTCGCAGCAGCTTCACAGCTTGAGCCCGCGCGTTTCCGGATCGTACCAGGCGAGCTTGTCGAGCGCCGTAACCAGTTTCTGCTTGCGCGTGTCGAGCTTGCCCTTCGGCCGCGCTAGAAGATCGCCGGTACCGTCGATCGATCGCTCTTCGGCCGCCTCAGAGGAGAGACGCTTCAGATAGTGTTCGGCGATCGGGCGGAAGCCGTCCTGCTGGAGAATATCGACCCAAACCATGAGGTGGCGCGTGAACGTCTCGATGAGGCGGCCGGAGCCCAGTTCATCGAAACCTTCGTCCTCGAGAGCCACCGAGTCTGGACGCGTACCGGGCTCGCCCGCTCCCATGATCGCCGTGCGCACCATCGCGCCGAATACCAGCCACGGCGCCGGTTCTTTCTCACTGGCGTTCTTTGGCCAGCCGAGACGCACGCCGGCCGCCAGCCCACCCTCGACCAGGACCACATCGGGCCATACGAATTGAATCAATTTTTCTGGCGGCGCGTGCACGGCGAGGCTGTCGTGGAGCGCGCACTGCGCCATGTATAGTGAGCGGCGCGCCACAGCGAGCGGTTCTTCGGGTTCCAGCACGACCGCGAACTCGACGAGGTCGAAACGCCGCGCCCATACCAGCGTGCCGGCCCCTTCCTTGCGGGCGACCTTGCATGCGTGCGCGAAGGCATCGCCCGCTTCGCGCAGGGAAATGACGCGGAACGCCGGCGGCAAATCGAGATCCGGCGTGTGGGGCGTGTGAATTCGGCTACGCAACTCGGTGGGCATTTACGGTCCCAAATGCTTGAGCTATCAGGGCCTTACATTTTCATTGGTACAATTATAGCCTGCGCCCGCTGCTGGCCATACCCGCCAGAACGGCGGTTAACGCCGGCCGGAGGATGAATGACGGAGCGGAAGCGCACCCTTCTCGTCTGTTCGTGTGAAGACACGATGCCGTTAGACGAGACCGCGATCGAACGCGGATGCAAGGGCGCGAAGCTCAAGACAGCGCGGCATCTTTGCCGCGTCGAGCTCGAAAAATTCAAGGCTGAGCTGGCGGGAAGCGACCCGCTCACGGTCGCTTGTACGCAGGAAGCTCCCTTGTTCTCGGAAGTCGCCGCTGAGTCCGCGAGCGAGCGAGAAATTGCGTTCGTCAATGTGCGTGAAACTGCAGGCTGGTCGAAGGACGCGAAGGCCGCCGGTCCCAAGATGGCCGCTCTCCTGGCGGCGGCGGCCGAGCCCCTTCCGGATTTTCCGCTTGCCAGCTTTACAAGCGACGGCGTGGTTCTGATCTATGGGCGCGACGAAAGCGCGATCGAAGCCGCGCAGTTGCTGAAGGATCGGCTCGACGTCACGGTGATGATCACGAAGCCCGGCGACCTCGCCCCGCGACGCGTCACCGAGTTTCCCGTGGTGAAGGGCACGGTCCGCTCGGCCAGGGGCTATCTCGGGGCATTCGAGTTGACCATCGACGATTTCGCCTCGCCGCTTCCCTCATCGCGCGGCAAAGTCTTGTGGGGCGAGGCACGCAACGGCGCCACCTCGAATTGCGACATCGTTCTCGATATCTCCGGTGCCGCGCCGCTGTTTCTGGCGCACGACCTGCGCGACGGCTACTTGCGTGCCGATCCTGGCGACCCGGCGGCCGTACTGCGCGCGGTGTTGAAGGCCGGCGATCTTGTCGGCACGTTCGACAAGCCGCGCTACGTGAATTTCACGGAGCATCTCTGCGCGCATTCGCGCTCGAAGATCGTCGGCTGCCGCCGCTGCCTGGATCTGTGCCCGACCGGCGCGATCACACCGAACGGCGACCATGTGAGGATCGACGAACACATCTGCGCCGGCTGCGGCGCGTGCGCCTCGGTTTGCCCGACGGGTGCCGCGTCCTACGCGATGCCGCCCGCGGACGCACTCATGCGGAAACTTCGCACGTTGATTTCTAGCTATCGCGAGGCCGGCGGCAAGGATCCCATCATCCTTCTGCATGACGCGCCGCATGGCGAGGAATTGATCGATGCGCTCGCGCGCCACGGCGACGGTCTGCCGGCGAACGCACTTCCGCTTGCCGTCAATGAAGTCACGCAAATCGGCCTTGAGGCGATTGCGGGCGCATTTGCCTACGGTGCGTCGGCGGTTCGGCTGCTGATGCGCGCAAGGCCGCGTCACGACGTGAGCGGGATCGCGCGAACGATCTCATATCTTGAGCCGATGCTCGCGGGTCTCGGCTTCGGCAGGGGTCTCGTTGCCACGATCGAGACCGACGACCCCGACGCGCTTGGCACGGCGCTGCGCGCGATCAGGCCGGGTGTGCCGCCCAAGGCGCCGGCCGGCTTCCAGGCTGTCGGCGCGAAGCGCGACGTGATGAAGCTCGCGCTGCGCGAGTTGCACCGCGCTGCGCCCACGCCCGTCGACGTCATTGCTCTCCCGCAAGGCGCGCCGTTCGGCAAGGTCGAAGTCAATGTCGAGGGCTGCACGCTTTGTCTCGCTTGCGTGTCCGCTTGTCCGACCGGCGCGATGATGGACGATCCCGAGCGGCCGATGCTGCGCTTCGCGGAAGACGCGTGCGTGCAATGCGGGCTATGCGCGGCGACTTGCCCCGAGAAAGTGATCAGCCTCGTGCCGCAGATGGACTTCACCGCGGTCACCGCACCCGCGCGCCTGATCAAGCAGGAAGAGCCGTTCCACTGCATTCGTTGCAACAAGCCGTTCGGCACGCGGAGCACGATCGAGCGCGTGACCGCGAAACTCGAAGGCAAGCACTGGATGTTCAAGGGCCAACCGCAGCGGCTCGATGTGCTGAAGATGTGTGAGGACTGCCGGGCGATCGCGATGACCGAGGCTTCGGTCGATCCCTACGGCGCGCCTGAGCGGCCGAACGTGCGCACGACCGAGGATTATCTGCGCGAGCGCGAAGAACAGCAGCGCGGGCAGAAGAGCTAGCGCTACTTCGCCTTCGTCGCCTTCTCGAGAAAATCGACGAGCGCCTGGCGATCTTCGGGCAACGTGATCCGCTGCTCGGGCATCTTGGTGCCTGGCGTGTACTTCATCGGACCAATGTCGAACAGCGCAGCCACCGTTTCCTTGGTCCAGACAATGTCGAGCTTCTTCAGCGCAGGCGAGAAATCGTATCCGGGCAACGTCGCGATCCTGCGACCGAGGATACCGTGCAGGGTCGGTCCGGCGCGGTTTCCTTCATCTGGCGAAAGCGTGTGGCAGGCGACGCACGCCTTGTACACTTCGGCACCCCGGTCTCCGGCGAAGGCCGCGAGCGGATCGTCGTTACCGCCCATTGCGACCGCGCCGATGTGATCTCCGGTTCGCGCATCCCAGCGCCGCACTATGCGATCGGCGCCGCCCGTGAGCAGCGTGCGGTTGTCCGAGAAGAACGCGACCGACCACACCGGCAGGCCGGGGCCCACCAGCGTGTGCACGAGCTTGCGGCTTTTTCGATCGACGATGCCGACCGAGCCGCGAATGCCGGCCGCGGCAACCAATTCGCCGTCGCTTGAAACCGCAATCGAAATCATCGGCGTCTCGCCCGCATCGACGTTGCCGCGCTGCTCGCCGGTGGGCGAAAGGAACCAGACGTTGCGATCGGCGCCGGCGACTACGATCTCTCCATCCAATGCAATCGCGACTGCGTTCAGCGGCGTCGGCAAAGTCACGATCGTCGCGGCGCCACCACCAAGCGGCCAGATGCGCACGGTCGCGTCATAGCCGGCGCTCACAAGAGTTTTTCCGTCAGGCGTGAAAGCGACTCCGTTGACGTTCTGGTCGTGACCACTGAGGACACGCGCTTCTCCGCCGGCGACCGGCCACAGGCGGATCGTGCGATCCCATGAGGCCGACGCGATCGTGGAGCCGTCCGGCGAAACCGCAACGTTCACGATCGGCGCGGTGTGCCCTTCGAACGTGCGCTGTGGCTTCGCTTCGCCCGCCGACCAGATCGCGATCTTTCCGTCTTCGCCGCCGGTGACGTAGCGTCCGTCGGGCAGGATCGCGACCGCATTCACCGCGCTTTCGTGGAATTGGAGCACTTGGTCGGCGGCGTTGCGCGTCATCGACCAGACGATCGCCGAAGTATCGAAGCTGCCGGAGATTGCGTTCTTTCCATCCGAGGATATCGCCAACGAACGCACCGGCCCGCCGTGGCCACGCAACTGCGCATTGGCCGCGCCGGTGGCGGTTACGATCGCAAGAAGCGTGAGTAAAAGCCGGGTCGTCAGAGACATTCAGATTCCAGAACCACGCAACGAAGATTTACTCAGGCGCCGACCGGCCGCATGCCGAGCGCCGCGATTTTCTCGCGTACCTCCGGTTCGCGCAATGCTGCGAGGAAGGCTTGAACGGCCGGACTTTTCCGTCGCGACTCCACGAGGAGAAAGTCGTAGTGCTCGGGTCCCAGCTCGAGAAAGCCGAGATCGTAGAGGCGCGCGACGGAGGCGATCGCGACGCCCCAGTCGGCCCGGCCCTGGCTCACCGCGGCCGCGACTGCGTTGTGCGAGCGCGGCTGGTTGCCATAACCGGAGGGACGCGCACCGCCAAGCAGCTGGTCGATGAGAATGCGCGTTCCGGCGCCGGCGTTGCGGTTCACCATCAGGCAGGTCGGATCGGCGAGCGCCGCCTTCACGGCGTCGGTCGCCCGCCTTCCTTCGAAGCGTTCGTCACCGCGCCGGTAGACGACGCCCTGCATCCGTTCCCAGCCGCGTACTAGCGACAAACCGTCCTCGAGCAGGTGCTCGTTATATTTTCCACTCACCGGATCCATGAGATGCACGGGCGCGATATCGCACTCGCCACGCTTTGCAGCGGCGACTCCGCCCTGGCTGCCGACCGCGATGCGGCGCGTCACGATGCCTTGCTCCGCGAGCCTGCTGAGGACGACGTCGAGCGCAACGCAATGGCTTCCCGTGAGGACAAGGTCCGATACGCGCACAGCTTTGCCGAGCAGCGTGACCGTCGCTTTTCCGGGATCGAGTGCGCCCGCGAGCGCGTCGACCTCGACGAAACCATCGGCCTCAGAAAAGGTGGTAACCGATCCCGAGCCCTTGCCGATCGGAAAGGCGATCGGGCCGCGTTCGCCGGCCACGAGCGCGACGAGCACGAATTCCGTGCGTCCCATTTCCGACGGTAGCCGGACGGGCACCGTCGCCTCGATCGTGTCCGCGGCCTCGGGCGGTAGGCCGGCAAGCGCGCGCAGGACCGGCGCCACGTAGGCGTGGAACGTGAAGATTGCCGAGGTCGGGAAACCTGGAAGGACTACCACCGGTTTCTTGCCGATCACCGCGAGACAGAGCGGCTTGCCCGGCTTGAGCGCCACGCCATGCACGAGAATGCCGGGCTTGCCGAGCTGTGACACGATGCGGTGTGAGAGGTCGCCCGCGCCCTTGGAGGTGCCGCCGGATAGAACGACGATGTCGGCCGTTTCGAGCGCCTTGCGGACGGCTTTGTCGAGAGCGGCTTCGTCGTCCGGGAACGAGCCGAAAGCGACCGGAACGCCACCGGCCTCAGCGACAGCAGCAGCGATGATCGGACCGTTGCTGTCATATACAGCGCCCGGCTTCAGCGGTTTTCCGGGCTCGATAAGCTCGTCGCCCGTCGAGAGCACGGCAACCTTGGGCCTGCGCACAGCATCGATCGACGCGATCCCGCAAGCGGCGATCATTCCGATTTCGCGCGAGCCGATAAGCGTCCCGCGACGAAGCAATGTTTCGCCACGGGCGATGTCGGAGCCCGCGAACGAAACAAACTGGCCGGGCGTGACTGATCGGCGCAAGTCGATGGACGGTCCCTTCGCGGACTCGGTGAGGTCGGTCCACTCGATCATCGCGACCGCATCAGCGCCGCGCGGCAGCACGCCGCCCGTCGCAATCGCCGTCGCAGTGCGCGGCGCTACGGTCAGCTTTGGGTCCACGCCGCATGCCAGAACTTCTGCGTTCAACAAGAAGCGGCGCGGGCTCGCATCGCTGGCGCCAACGGTATCAGCGGCGCTCACCGCAAAGCCGTCGACATTAGAGCGGTCGAACGGGGGCGTGTCGATCGGAGCCGCGAGGTCATGGGCGAGCACGCGGCCGAGTGCGTCGGCAAGCGCAACCGGTTCTGCGGCGAGAGGTGCGAGGTCGAGCTGACGCTGGAAACGCGCCCTCGCCTCTTCCGCCGATACGACTTCGAGGAATTGCTCCTGACGCGCGGCGGCGCGCACCGCATCGAGTAGCGCGGCGGGCGGCATCGGAAATTTTTCGGTGCGATCGCTGCTCATGGCAAGGATTTCATCTCGACCGTCGCGCCCGGCGCGTAACCTTCGCTGTCGGGTGGCACAAGCACCCAGCCATCAGCGCGCGTGAGCGCGCTCCAGGCGAATGCACCCGACGCGAGTGGCTCAACGCCGTCTTGATCTCGCCGGACAAGAGCGATCTCCGCAAGGCCGACCGTCGAAGCGATTTTGCGCGTGAGTTTCACTGCCGCTCCCGGCTCTGCGCCGTCACGTCCGGCGAGGCGGGCGATCAGTCGACGCCCGACGATAAGGAACGCTGCGAGTGCGGCGTCCAATCGGCCCGGCAGCAAGAGAACGGGCTTCGAGTGAGCGACTCCAATCGCGGCGGTCTCACCCGGTGCGATTCCAAAACCGTGGATCTCGACGTGACCCAATCGCGCGAGCGTCTTGACGCTGGCATCGCGCCGCCCGGTGCCGGTCCCGCCAATCGCGATCACGGCGTCGCATGCTCGATCGATCAAGACAGATTTGAGAGACGACGCCTGCGCAACTTCCGCAACTCCGCCTTCTCCTTCGACCGCGCGGGCGATCAACGGTGATAGCGTGTCGGCCTTGCTGCGCGGCGGCACGCTGGTTGTGAAAATCTTGATGCGCGGAGCGCGCGCTGACACGAATGCAATTCCCGCTGCGCGCAGAATGGCGACGTCGCCCGACCGAAGCCGCTCGCCTGCCCGGCGGAGGATCGTGCCTTTCAGCACGTCGGCGCCCGCCAGTACAACACCCTCGCCGGCCGCGGCCGGCGCGTGCGTCTCCGCACCCGATTTCGCGACGGTCACCGCATCGAGCGGCAGCACTGCGTCAGTGCCGGCAGGCAATGGTTGTCCGGTTTCGACCCAGGCGGGCGCGGGCGACAATGCGACCGGCGCATATGGGCCGGCATCCGCAACCAGATCGGCCGCGACGGCCCAGCCATCCCGCATCGCGATCGGCCCGGAAGGCGAGTTGGCGGCAGCCGTGACGTCGGCCGCGAGAGTGGCGCCAACGGCAGCAGCCGGCTCGAGGCTTTTCGCAGGGATCGGGCGGGCGACGGCGTCCAGCCGGGCGAACACTTCGGTGAGCGGCGCGAACCGCGAAATCCGCTGCAGAGCTTCGGTCGGGGGGCTCATGGTCCCTTCTCTAGCCGAACCGGCCAAGTCCCGGTAGGAGCGGGAAAAATGGCCGATTCTGCTATATCCACGAAATGACCAAGACCAACCTGAACCTGCGGGGCCTGAAATGCCCGCTCCCTGCCCTGAAGACGCGTAAGGCCCTTACCCGTCTCGCTTCCGGGGACGAACTCGTGGTGGAATGCACGGACCCGTTGGCCGGCGTCGACATTCCCAATCTGCTGCGCGAAACCGGCGACGCACTGCTCGCAACCCAGAAGAACCCGCACTTGATCGTTTTTCGAATTCGAAAAAAATAGGCATCACTCGCTGGAGGATCCTCGTTGAGAACTTTTCGTTCAGTCGTATTCGCGGCAGCTGCTGCGCTCGTGCCGCTTTCCGCAAGCGCCCAGCAGCAAATCCCGATCTTCGATGCACATCTGCATTACAACTGGGAACCGACGCCGTACCTTCCCCCTGATCAGATCATCGAGCTGCTGCGCAAGAACGGGGTGACCGGCATTCTCGCGACGAGCCGACCGAACGACGGCACGCACGCGCTTATGGAGACAAAGCAGAAGGACGTCTGGGTCGTTCCCTTCATCCGGCCGTATCGTACGCGCGCCGACATTCAGACCTGGTTCAACGATCCGATCATTTATGAACTCGTCGAGAGCGAATACAAGCGCGGCTATTATCGCGGCGTCGGCGAATTCCATATCTACGGCAACACGGCATCGAGCGAGGTTGCCGGCAAGATCGTGCGTTTCGCCGTCGCGCGAGATCTGTATGTGCACGCGCATTGCGACGAAGTCGCGCTCGAGCTTCTTTTCGCGCACGATCGCAAGGCCAAGATCATCTGGGCGCATACGGGCTTCTCCACGTCGCCTGAGCGGCTGACGGAGCTGTTCGAAAAATATCCCGCGCTCTGGGGAGAGCTTTCATTCCGGGGCGGGATTACCGAGGGAGCGGGCAGCTTGACCCCCGAGTGGCGGAAATTGTTCGCGCGTTACTCGGATCGCTTCCTGCTCGGTTCAGACACGTGGATCCATCCACGATGGGCGCAGTACGAAAGTCTCATGAACGAATTCCGCGGATGGCTCGCGCAGCTGCCGCCGGACCAGGCGCGGCGCATTGCGCACGAGAACGCTGAGCGGCTCTTTGGGCCGCGCCGAGTAGATTGAGGAGTGAACATTGCTTGAGCTGAC
This sequence comes from uncultured Alphaproteobacteria bacterium, assembly GCA_963711595.1. GTDB lineage: Bacteria > Pseudomonadota > Alphaproteobacteria > Rhizobiales > Xanthobacteraceae > JAUSIF01. The sequence goes on along the minus strand of CAVQER010000010.1, from coordinate 123,179 downwards.
GCGGGGATCACCGGCTACGGAAGGTGAAGCAAAGCGGCCGGAGAAGGCGGCCGGCATCTGGGTGCCGGCGGCGACTCCGTTTCGCGCGAATCTTGCGATCGATTACGACCGCTATATAGAACATTGCATCAAACTGCTCGACGACGGTGCCCACGGCCTCGCCGTGCTCGGTACGACGAGCGAAGCGAATTCGCTCGATCTCGGTGAGCGCGAAGCTGTGCTGGAGCGCCTCGTCAAATCCGGGATTTCGGCGAACCAGTTGCTGCCGGGCACCGGGGCGCCCTCGATCGGCGACACGGTTCGGCTTACCCGCCATGCGGTCGCACTTGGGGTGCGCGGCGTGCTGCTCCTGCCGCCCTACTACTACAAGAACGTTTCAGACGAGGGACTCTACGCGTTTGTGGCCGAAGTGATCCGGCGCGTGAACGACAAGCGACTCGCGGTCTATCTCTATAATTTTCCGCAGATGACCACGATCAGCTGGTCCCCGGTGCTCGTCGGACTGCTGACCCACGATTTTCCCGACACCGTGCTTGGATTGAAGGACAGCTCCGGGCAGGTGCACTACGTGGAAACGCTGCTCGAGCAGAACCCTGGCTTCGCGGTTTTTCCTTCGAGCGAGTCTTTGCTGTTGCGCGCCCTGCGCAAGGGCGCCGCCGGTTGCATCTCAGCGACGGCAAACACCCACGTGACGGGAATCCGCTGGCTTTACGACGGCTGGCAAGGTCCGGACGCACAGGCGTTTCATGACATGGCTTCCGGCATCCGCGAGGCGATTCAGCCCTACGGCTGGATTCCGGGCGTAAAGGCAATTCTCGCCGCGCGCGAGGGCACACCGGACTGGGCGCGCGTGCGGCCGCCGCTCGACGCGCTGAACGAAGAGCACACGAAGGAGCTGCTCAAAGCTGTCGCGGACGCGGGTGGCTGATCTAAACCCGGGAGGGCACGTCGCGCTGATGCGTCGCCAGGGTGGACTCGCTGCGCGCCAGTGAAATGCCAAACCATGCCAGCCATAGGCACATCACGAGCGACGAGATAAGCCAGATCGGACCGCCAAACGGAAAATTGAGCCAGCTGCCGAGGACCCAGCCAGCAAAGGACGCGACGCCCACGACGGTGGCGACCCGCGCGGTCCAGTGAAAGATCGTGCCGTGCGGCTGGCGCGCTTCGTTAGCGGCAATAAGAGTGAATGCGATTGCCATCGCGGCGAAGCCGTTGCCCATCCCCTCCGCGAACATCCACCACGCTTCGAACGTCGCCCGGTTTCCGGTAACCGCGGCTTCGAAGATCACCGTGGCTTCTGAAATCGCAGTGTTCATGGTCATAAGCGCGCCGATCGGCAGCACCGCCCAGGCCGACGTGGTCCACCATTCCTGCGTGAGGCGCGATCCTGCGGTAAGCGCGATCAGGCCGGCGATGGCAAAACACGCCAGCGATGCCGCGGCGCCCCAGTGCACGATCGACCAGCGCAGCGAGCCATCGGCTATATGTTGCATCTGCATCCCGAGGTCGGGCGACGGAGGACCGTGAAAGACCAGCGCTAGTGCAAGTATGACTGATGCAAGAGCGAGCCAGGCGCCCACGACTCGCATCGCTGTATCGGTGTGTGACATGACCAACATTCACCCGGTAAGAGACGAGTGCTCCCTGATCTGTGGTACGCCTTTGCTATCGCGCGGGGCAGCACGGCGCATCGGAGGAAGCCCCCATCCGCCGCCGGAACCTGGCGTGGGTAATTTCACCTATCGGCGGCGATCGGACTCAAATGAGCTTGTGCTGGTAGGCGTAAGCCGTCGCCGCAGTTCGCGTCGGAACGTCGAGCTTGTTGAAAATGTTGCTCACGTGCCGATCGACGGTTCTTTCGCTCAGGGACAGGTCGGCGGCGATCGCCTTATTCGTCTTGCCCGAAGCCAGTAGCCGCAGGACCTGCAGTTCACGCGCGCTCAGACCGTGAGACGGCTCCCGCTCATCGGCCGCAGCGATGCCATCGATGCGAGCGATGTCCGGCACGGCGCCAAGCCGCTCGAACGCAGCTCTGGCGGCCTCCAGCTCCATCTCGGCACCCTCCTCGTCGCCGAGCGCGCGGCACGCGCGCGCGACTCCGACACGGATGCACGCGGCAAAATGGGGCGCCTCCTGCCATGCCTCGCGGGCGCGCTGCAACGTACTGAGCGCGTCACGCGGCTTGCCCTCGTCGAGCTCGATCGCAGCCCGGGCGTAAGCGGCGGAAGCGCGCAGGACATCAGCGCCGTAGCCCTCCGCAATCGTCTCCAGTTCGCTGCATGCGGCGTGCGCTTCGCCGGCGTCGCGTGCGGCGAGCATGACCTCGACCTGCGCGGGCAACAACTTCGCCCGCTTCAGCGGATCCGTGGTCGCGTCGAGCGCGCGGCGGAGCGCGGCGGCGGCAGCATCGAGCCGATCCTGCGCCAGCCGCAGCAGCGCGAGTCCGGGCTGCGGCTCCCAACCCCATTGACTCGCGTTCCGGTAGGCGGCCTCGGCTTCCGCGAATTCCCCGCGCAGCCGATGAACCTCTCCCTGCTGATAATAGGCTGCGGCCGAGATCCGCTGATCGTCCCGGTTCGCGAATCGCGTGCAGGCGCGCCTCGCCTCCTCGATCGCATCGTTCCAGGAACCGTGCAGCTGCAAAATCTCAGAGCGATGCACCAAGCACTGGTCGGTGAAGGCGACAAGCTCCGGCTGCTCGGCGCACCAGCGCGCCAACGCAGCCGTCCATTCACCGGCGCGGCGAAATGCGTACACCTGCTGACAAGCGTCGATCACGCTGCAGTACACCAGCCCGGTCACGATAGGGGACAGCTCGCCGGCGGTCACCGACACCATTGACTCGTCCAGCAGCGCCAGTCCCTGCTCGACCTTCTGCGAACGCAACAGCGCGCGCCCCTGCAAATGCAGAGCGATGGACACGAGCTCGGGATCGCGGAAGCGGCTGCCGATCGCGGCCGCCTGCGCCGCGAGGTCGGATGCCTCCGCCCAGTTGCCGCCCCGGAGCTGCTGCTCGACAAGGGGCAGCATCAGGTAGCCCTTCTCGACGCAGTCGCGCGCATGCTCGTCGAGCAAGCGCCGCGCCCGGCCGAACCAGCCAGTTGCCGGACCCATCTCGCCGCGGAATATCAGTCGCAACCCAAGCCAGAAGGCGGTGCGTGCGGCTCGCTCATTATTATCGGTCTCAAGATGCGCGTGATGCACGCGTTCGAGCGTCTTCAGATAGTCGTCGTCGCGACCGATCAAATATGCGGAGGTAGCCAGTCGCTCGAGGTCTTCCACGCCAAGTGGACCACAAGCATCGATCTGCGAAAGCGCCCGAAAGGCCTCGGCCCAGCTTCGCCGACCATACAACTCGCGGCCCCTTTGAAGTCTCCCGGAGACGTCGACCGTCATGCCGGAGGCGTACTACGCCCCCATCCCCCGGGAAAGCCGCAGACTTCCGCGCAACTTCACGAGGGAACTCGTCGGCCGAGGTAGCTACTTTTCGTTCTCGATCGGATTCCTGAGAAGGCCGACCTTCTCAATCTCGATCTCGATCGTGTCGCCGCCTTTCATCCATACCGGCGGTTTGCGGGCGAAGCCGACGCCGGAAGGTGTCCCGGTTACGACGAGATCGCCGGGCTCGAGCGTCATGCCCTGGGTGATGTCCACGAGCGTCTCGGCGATCGGGAACATCATGTTGTCCGTGTTGTCGGACTGCATGACCTGGCCGTTGAGCCGGCTCTCGATCTTGAGGCCTTTGGCGCCGGCGGGCACCTCGTCCGCCGTCACCATCCACGGACCGAAGCCACCGGTGGCGTCGAAATTCTTGCCCATGTCCCATTGCGTCGTGCGGCGCTGAAACTCGCGGATCGACCCATCGTTGAAGCACGAATAGCCGACGATGCAGGAGTAGGCGTTGCTCATCGTCAGATGGCGTGCCCGCTTGCCGACGACGAGTACAAGCTCCGCCTCGTAGTCGAATGTCTCGGATACCCGTGGGCGGATCATCGACCGCTCATGCGCCACGAGCGAGGTGTTGCAGCGCATGAAGATCGTCGGAAACTTCGGGATGTTGTCGCGATTCACCCCCTCCTTGACGTGTTCGAGATAGTTCAAGCCGAGGCAGACAACCTTGCCGGGATTGGCGACCGGCAACGCGTATTTCAAGCCCTTCAAGGGCTTGCGGGCCGAGGCCGGCGCGCGCTTGGCAAGCTCACCGAGCGGTTTCAGATCGCTGCTTTTCGCGAGAACCTGTCGAAGGTCGGTGGGTAAGTTCGGATCGACGGCTTGCAGGTCGATCACCTGATCGCCTTCGACGACGCCAAGCCGCAAGCCTTCCTTCGCTTCAAATCCAACGATCTTCATGAGCCCGCGCCCCCGTTGTTTCTGGCGCGTTTCTAGAAGGTCGCGGGCCGGATGTCATCCGGGGCGTCGGGTGAAATGGCGCGCCAAGGCGTCTCAGTGCGGGCGGTCGCGCAGTGCGAGGGCGTGGACAGAGAAGTATCCGAGTTCGTCGGTCCAACTTTGCACCGGGGTCCAGCCGGTGCGACGAGCGAGCGTGCCGAAACTCGGCAGCGTGTACTTGTAGCTGCACTCGGTGTGGATCGTTTCGCCCGCCTCGAACTCGATCTTGCGCCCACAAACCGACACACGCTGGCGCGCGCGGCTTACGAGGTGCATCTCGATCCGCGAGCGTTTGTCGTCGAAGAGGGCGCAATGCTCGAATGCGTCGAGAACGAAATTCGCGCCAAGCTCCCGGTTGATCCGGGCGAGCAAATTCAGATTGAAGCGCGCGGTGACGCCGGCTGCATCGTTGTACGCGGCATGCAGGACGTCGGGATCCTTGACGAGGTCGACACCGACGATGAGATGCGCACGCTGGCCCAGGATTTGCGCGGCGTGACGCAGGAAATTCTCGGCCTCGCCCGGCTCGAAATTTCCAATCGTCGAACCTGGAAAGAAGCCGACGCGCGGGCGCTTCTGAGCGGCGGCGGGGAGCGCGAAAGGCCGCGTAAAATCGGCGGCAACGGGCAGGACGCGGACGCGGGGAAAATCGTTCTGTAGCTCGGCCGCTTCGCCGGCAAGGAAATCCGCCGAGATGTCGACAGGCACGTAGACTTCGAGCTTGTCGAGCGCCCGCAGGATCGTCCGGATCTTTACGCTCGAACCGCTGCCGAATTCGACGAGCGCACCGCCGGCGGGAATGAGCTGGGCGATGTCCCTCCCGTACTTTTCGAGAATGCCGATCTCGGTGCGCGTCGGGTAATACTCGGGGACCTTGGTAATCTCCTCGAACAGGCGCGATCCCTCTTCGTCATAGAAGTATTTCGGGCGGAGCGTCTTGCGCGACGCGGTCAAGCCCGAGACCACGTCGCGCGCAAACGCTGCGCGCGCATCTTCCTCAGTGTCGGAGCGAAGCAAACTATGTGCGAGCGAGACCATAAAAATCTCCTGCTCCCTGCAATCCGCCACGCGGAATGGATCAACCGCCGTATTGGGCGAGACGAAGCCCGGTGAACTGCCAACGATGCGGCGGATAAAAGAAGTTTCGATACGTCAGGCGCGCATGGCCATCCGGCGTCGCGAGTGAAGACCCGCGCAATACCATCTGGTTGACCATGAATTTGCCGTTGTACTCGCCGATCGCACCTTCGGGCGCCCGATAGCCGGGATACGGAAGATACGCACTGCGCGTCCATTGCCACACAATGCCGAACGCGTCGTCGATGAGCTCGTGGCGTGCCGCCACTTCCCACTCCGATTCCGTCGGCAGATGCTTTCCGGACCAGCGCGCGAACGCGTCGGCCTCATAGTAACTCACGTGACAGACAGGCTCCGCCGGATCGACGGGTTGAAGACCGGCGAGCGTGAAACGAAACCACTTGCCATCCTGCTCACGCCAATAGGCGGGTGCGCTCCACTCTTCCGCGCCGATCATCGCCCAGGCGTCGGAGAGCCAGAGCGAGGCCGTCGAATAGCCGCCGTCCTTGATGAAGTCGATCCATTCGGCGTTCGTGACGAGCGTGCGCGAAATCTTCACCGGCTCGATCAACTCGCGATGTGACGGCTGCTCGTTGTCGAAACAGAAGCCATCGCCCTTGTGGCCGATAAAATGAACGCCGGCAGGAAGGTCGATGAATCCCTGCTTGCCGGCCGCATGCGGCATACGCCACGTCGCGTCGTAAACGGGATCTGTCGGATTCTGTGCGAAGGCGTGCAGGGTATCGGTGGTGATCAGCTCTTGGTGTTGCTGCTCGTGATGCAGGCCGATCTCGAGCACGGGTGCGAGCTTCTCGAATGTCGCCCGCGGCGCATTCGCGATCAGCTCCTCCACGCCGGCATCCACATGCGCTCGGAACGCCGCGACATCATCGCAGGTCGGCCGGGTAATGAGACCGCGCTGCGGCCGTGCGTGGCGCGGTCCTGCTGCTACATAATAGGAGTTGAAGAGGAAGGCGAAGCGCTCGTCGAACACCTTATACCCGGGCACGTTCGGTGCGAGCAGGAACTGCTCAAAGAACCATGTGGTGTGCGCCCGATGCCACTTGGTCGGACTCGCGTCGGGCATGGACTGGATCTGCTGATCTTCGGGAGAGAGCGACGCTGCGCGCCGCTCGGTTTCGCTGCGCACCGCACGGAACGCTTCGAGCCAGCTTCCGCGCGGATCGCGCGCAGATTCCGAGAGCGCGGAGGTTACCAATTGAGAGACGCCCATCACTTCCCTCCCGACTTGCGCGGAGACACCCGTTCTGCGGTGCGAATGACTTAGTCACCGATCCAGCAGCGGACAACCTCGCGGCAATACGCTACTGACAGCATGCTTCAGCAGAACGGCGGCCCCCGCAGACGGTTCCGAAACGCACGATTTTCCGCCGCTGCAAGCGGATACGTCGCGGGCCACGACTTCGTTACACAATGAGAGTGCGAAAAATAGGCGAAAAGCGAAGGGTCGGCCCTGCAGCCGACCCTTGAGAACGTTAATGTAATCAGCGGTTACTGGTTCGCGGCCGTGCGCCAACCTTGGTGATAGGTCTCACGCGCCTGCTGTGCGTAAGGCGTTGGGCCGACGACCACCTTCAGCTCAGTCTGCTTGTGGCGCTCGACGGTCGTCTTCTTGGTGCCGCCGTTTTCCTCGCCCCAGACGAGCGTGAGTTGCGTGCCGGGTTTTGCATACTGGTCATCGACGAAGCCGAGCGAGAGCATCTTGCGCTCGTTATAGCTGTAACCGCTGAACATCGACGCGCCGACGGCCTTTCCGCCTTGCATGACCGCGTCGAACGAACTGGACGCGTAGTTGGAAAGCGGGAAGTCGATGAACTTGTAGTTCTCGCCGGCCGGCGCGAACATCGACTCGAGGATCTTGACGACGTCTTTGTTGTCCCAGGCGAACGTAACCTTGGTGCGCTTCACCTTGCCTTCCTTCGCCTGCAGCGCTTCCTTGCCGATGAAGTCGTGGTCGAACTTGGTGAATCCGGCGTAGCCGAGTTCCTGTGGCGAGGTGTAGTAGTCCTCGATCTTTTTCGAGACGAAGCTGCCACCCAGTCCGGCGTTCGCCTCGTAGCTCGTGATCGGCAGCCACTCCCGATAAGCCTTCAGCTTGTCGCCGGTGTAGATCGCCGGCACAGGTGATGGGATCCAGCCGGATTCAAGCGTGTTGGTCGCATAGGCGCGCGCGCCTACCTGGACGATGCCGAAATCCTTGCCGGCGTCGAGAATCGCCGCGCGAATTTCATCGGCCTCGGCGTAGGGTCCCCACACTTCGAGACCGGGCGCTCCGGCCATGCCGTGACGAAGCGCACGCACCGTGCGGCCGGCGATCTTGATCTCGCCCATGTTGAAGAACTTGATGTCCGGGAACGGGCCGCCGTTGAGCTTCTTGATCACCTGCTCGGCGTTCGGTCCTTGAATCTGATAGCGATAGAATTTGCGGAAAACGGGCTTGCCCATCGGGCGCGACGGCGAGCGGTCGTCGTATTCCGTCTGCACGTCGTAGCCGCCGGTCTTCGCATGGAACTCGATCCAGTTCGCCGCCGGATTGCGACCCACGTAAACGAGTTCGTTCTCTGCAAGGTAGAAGAGAATGCCGTCGCCGATGACGTAACCATCGTAGGTGACGGGCGCGAACTGTTTCGCCTTGTTGACAGTGAAATTCTTGAAGGAATTGGTAGCGAGGTGCTGTAGCAGCTTGAGCGCGTCTTTGCCGCGCACGAACAGGTTCACCATATGGTGCGACTGATCGAAGAGGACGCAGGTTTCCGCCCACGCGCGCTGCTCGTCGCGCCAATTCGTGAATTCGGGGGCGACCACCGGATAAACATAGGCGCCAATCTGCGAGTTGCGCAGCATGTCGACCGGGTTGCCCGAAGCCTTGAGCTTCTCTTCCAAATTTTTGTACGCCATAGCTCCTCGTAACCTCCTCACGTGACCAATTCTCAAGGGATGTCGGGCGCAACCTAGCCCAACGCCTCGGGGATAGGAAGCAGACGTTGACCGGGCACGTCTCAGATTGCATTGCATGGGATCAAGCCCAACCGAAAACTGCCGGGAAAATGACCTCAATGGCCAGAACCGTTCCGCCATTTCGTGCCGACCATGTCGGCAGCCTGTTGCGGTCGCCCAAACTCGCGGCAGCGCGCGCCGTACGAGAAAACAACGAGCTCACCCCGCACCAACTCAAGGTGATCGAAGACGAGGAAATCCGTATTCTCATCAAGAAGCAGGAGAATGTGGGCCTTCAAGCAATTACCGACGGCGAGTATCGCCGGTCGTGGTGGCACTTCGATTTCTTCGATTTTCTCGAGGGCGCCGAACTGTATGAGACCGGCCAGGGCATCCAGTTTCAGGGGGTGCAGACGAAGTCGGAAAGTGTTCGCGTGACGGGCAAGCTCGATTTTCCGTCAGACCATCCGTTCCTCGATCATTTCCGGTTCGTGAAAGACCACACCACCGGCACGGCAAAAATGACAATACCGGCGCCGCCAGTGCTGCACTTTCGCGGCGGCAGAAAAAGCATCAGCGAAGAGGCCTATCCGGATATCGAGGAGTTCTTCGACGATCTCGGCAAGACGTACCGCAAGGCAGTGAAGGCATTTTACGGGGCGGGCTGCCGCTACCTGCAGCTCGACGACACGGTCTGGGCCTATCTCTGTTCTCCGGAGCAATTGCAGCGGGCGCGGGAACGCGGCGAGGACGTCGGAAAGCTGCCGGGCGTCTACGCCGACGTCATCAACTACGCGCTCGCCGAGAAGCCGGCCGACATGGTGGTGACGACACACGTGTGCCGCGGAAATTTTCGCTCTACCTGGATTTCGGAAGGCGGATACGAGCCCGTTGCCGAGCTCCTGTTCGGCGGCGTGAACTACGACGGCTATTTTCTTGAGTACGACACGGATCGCGCGGGCGGCTTCGAGCCGTTGCGTTTCGTTCCAAAGGGTAAGAAGCGGATCGTCGCCGGGGTCGTCACGTCAAAATCGGGCACGCTCGAGCGGGCGGACGATATCAAGCGGCGCATCGACGAGGCCGCGCAGTACATCGCGCTCAATCAACTTTGCCTCTCCCCGCAATGCGGTTTCGCCTCGACCGAGGAAGGCAACCTCCTCGCCGAGGACGAACAATGGGCGAAGCTCGCGATGGTGGTGAACGTCGCTGGCGCGGTCTGGGGCAAGTCCTAAGCTTCCACGTCGATTTAAGGCTCGCGCGGGCCCCACGCTTTCGCACTGAGGTCTTTTTCGCTATCGGTGACTTGATGAGCAAGACAGCGAACGTCCGGCCAAAGCGTGCCGCACGCCGTCCGGAGACGGGAGCGAATGGCGACGCCGCGATCGACCTTGGGCGCCTGCCGCAGATCGTCGGCTACATGCTCCGGCGGGCGCAACTCGCGGCATTCCAGGACTTTCTCCGCAGCTACGCGGAAGCCGAAATTCGCCCGGCGCAGTACGCGGTGCTGACCGTGATCGAGCGCAATCCCGGCCTGAAGCAATCGCAAGTCAGCACGGCACTCGGCATCAAGCGCGCGAATCTCGTGGCGCTCCTCGATTCGCTGGAGAGCCGCGGCCTGGCCAAGCGGGTTCCGGTCGCTACCGACCGGCGCTCCTACGCGCTGCACCTGACCGACGCGGGTACGGCCCTGATGGGAAAGCTCGCCGACATCAATGCGGCGCATGAAAAGCGTGTGAGCGCGAAGATCGGCGAGAGCGGCAGACGCGAGCTTCTCAAACTGCTGCACGGGATCGTCGACGCTGTCGGTCCGACACCTTCGGACGACGACGAAACCTGATGCTCAGGTCGGCGATTTTTCCGCCGACTTGAACCGGTCGACGACCTGCGGCGGGATCGGCTGTGACTTGAACTCGCCGCGCGGCGCCGCGAACGGGCCGACCCAAACTCTCGTCTCGGACGCGTCCACGGAAAGATCGCCGTTTTTCAGCAGACGATGCACGATGTCGAAGCTCGAACGGCGCACTTCGTGAACTGATGTCTCGATCACGACATCGTCGCCGTACCGGTTCGGAATGAGAAACTTGGCCCGCGTCGACACCAACGGAAAGCCGGCGAAGTCGAGCTTCCGTTGCGCCTCGAACTTGTTCATACCAAGCGCCTGCTCGATCAGCGCGCTCGTGTTGCTGTCGAACATTTCGAAATAGCGCGGATAGAAGACGATGCCCGCGGGATCGCAATCGCCCCACTCGATCCGGACCCCGCGCTTAACGGCGAGCATCCTCAGCGCGGTCCCATGCGCATCGCGCCGTCGATCCGGATCGTTTCGCCGTTGAGATAACGATTGCCAATGATATGCATGGCGAGCTCGGCATACTGCTCGGGCTTGCCGAGCAACTTGGGGAACGGCACCTGCGCGGCGAGGCTTTGCTGCGCTTCGTCCGGCAAGGACGCGAGCATCGGCGTCGCGAAGATGCCCGGGGCGATCGCGTTCACGCGAATGCCAAACTGTGAGAACTCTCGCGCCGCCGGCATGGTGAGCGCCACGACGCCGCCCTTTGAGGCCGAGTATGCTGCCTGTCCGATCTGGCCTTCGTAGGCTGCGACGGAGGCGGTGGAGATGATCACGCCCCGCTCTCCGTCGTCGAGCGCCGGTTGCCCCTGCAGGTCGGCCGCGAACAGCCGCATCAGGTTGAAGGTGCCGATGAGATTGACCTTGATCACCTTCTCGAACTCGGCGAGCGGCATCGGACCGTCGCGGCCGACGATCCGCCGCGGCGTGCCAATACCGGCGCAATTGATCAGGATGCGCGCAACGCCGTGCTTGTCGCGCGCCTCTTTTACTGCCGCAGCTGCCCCATCGGAATCGGTGACATCGCAACGGACTGCGAGTCCGCCGATCTTCGCAGCCACCGACTTGGCGCCATCCAGGTTGACGTCGAGCAACGCAACTTTTGCACCCGCGGCGACGAGTGCCGCCGCCGTGGCAGCGCCAAGGCCCGAGCCTCCGCCGGTGACGATCGCGGCGTGTCCTTTGCAGTCCATGGGTCAGCTCTTCTTTTCAATGACGATGACTTTGGCCGACGGATCCTTCGCGTAGAGTTCGCCGACTTGCGCCGTGCGGCGCGAGAGCACGGCACGCTGGTTGATCGATCCTTTGTCGGTCATTTCGCCGGCGTCGAGCGACGGCAGCTCCTCGAGCAGGATCGCGCGACAAATACGGTTCGAGCTCCCCGTGCTCGTCCTGGCGAACGAGTTCAAACGCGCACGAAATTCTTTCACGACATCGGAGTGTGCGATCACTTCCGCGGCCGTCGCGTCCTTGGCTAGATCCTTCGCGAGGCCCCTGCATGCATCGAAATTCGGAAAGATCAGCGCCGCGATCTCCTCGCGGTCGCCGCCGGCGATGACGACGTCCCGCACGTAAGGCTCGAAATGGCTGAGGAAGCGCGCACGCAGCGGACCGACGCTCACCCAGGTGCCGGTCGATAACTTGAAATCCTCGGCGACGCGCCCGTCGAACAGCAAGCCGGCGCCCGGATCGTTCGGATCCTCGAACTTCACGGCATCGCCAAGCTTGTAGAAGCCTTCTTCGTCGAAGGATTTCGCCGTCAGGTCCGGCTGGCGCCAGTAACCCGGCGTGATGTTCGGCCCTTTCACCCGGGCCTCGAGCTTGCCGCCGTTCGGGACGAGCTTCAGCTCGACGCCCGGCACAGGCACGCCCATGTTGGTGGAATCCTTGCTCTGCCACATGCGGGCGATCGCCATCGGCGCGGTCTCCGTCGACCCAAGACCGGTGAGAAACGGGATGCGTTCGCCGCAGGTTTCGACCGCGAGCCGCTGCATTTCGTCAAACAGCGTCTGGGACAACGCGGCGCCGGCGAACCAGAGCACCTTCAGCTTGCTGAAGAAGATGCGGCGCAGCTCGGCATCCGCGTGGAAATAAGGAAGTAGCGCTTCGTAACCCTTCGGGACCGTGAAGTACCAGGTGGTCGCAATCTCACGCAGATTCTTCACAGTCGTTTCGATCGCACCGATGGCGGGCTTGCCCTCATCGATGTAACAGGTGCCGCCATTGTAAATGATGAAGCCGAAGTTGTGATTGCCGCTCGCGGTGTGATGCCAGGGCGACCAATCGAGGATCACCGGCGGCTCGTCCTCGAAATAGGCGAGCTGGCTCAGGACCATCTTCTGGTTCGAGCACCACATGCGCTGCGTGTTGATCACGCCCTTCGGCATGCCGGTCGAGCCCGAGGTGAACAACACCTTCGCGATTGTGTCGGGGCCGACCTTCGCATGCGCAGAATTGACGGCGGACGTCGGCTTCGTGGCAAGGAGTTCAGAGAAAAGTGCCGACTTGCGACCAGCAACCGGGTTGCGCGTAACGATCACTTCCATGCTCGCCGGCATCACGGACTCAATCGCGCGTCCGAACGCCTTGCCGTCCGATGCGAACACAAGTCCGGGCGTCAGCAGCTCGAAGACGTGACGCAGCTTTCCGTAATCCTGCGAGATCAGCGAATAGGCCGGGGAGATCGGAACGTACGGGACGCCGGCGTACATCGCGCCGAGCGAAAGCATCCCGTGCTCGATGTCGTTGCCGGAGAGAATCGCGAGCGGCCGCTCGGGAGAGACGTCGCGCGCCAGAAGCGCTTGGCCTAGCGAACGCGCTGCGTCACGGGCTTGGGCGTAAGTCAACTTGCGCCATTCACCGCGTTCGTCTCGCTGCGCGAGGAAGATGCGGTCGGGCGTCTTGTCCGCCCAGTGCTCCAGTCTTTCGGTGAGCTTCGTCGGATACGGCCCGAGCGGATGCGGCGAGCGCATGTAGATCGTGCCGTCGGGGCGGCGGTCGATGAGATAGTCGCGCGGTCCAAGGCGTACCGGCCGGAATGGCGCGGCCGCCTGACCTTTGCGCTCCTCTCGCAGGGCCTTCGACATCTTCCTACCCGTGAACCGGCGCCTTGGAGGCACTCTTTCTATACTACGCGATCGGCAGCGTTTTGCGTGCAGATCAATCTCGTACGACCTTCGGGGCGCGCTTCTCCAGGAATGCCTTGAGACGCGCCTTCGCCTCGCCGCCGCTCTGGGTCAGGGAGGCAGTCAGCGACTCCATGAGATAGCCCGCGGCGCGATCGGACTCGGCGATGCGCGGCAGCGCCTGGATGATTGCAAAATTGGTGCGCTCGGTATTGGTCGCGATTTTCTCGGCGAGCTCGATGCCCTTCTTCAGGCCCTCGCCCTTCTCGACGAGATAGTGCGAGAGGCCCATCGCCAACCCCTCCTCCGCGCCGTAGGTGCGGCCGGTAAGCATCATGTCCATCATGCGCGACACGCCGATCACGCGCGGAATGCGAACCGATCCGCCGCCGCCGACGAAGATGCCGCGCGTGCCTTCCGGCAATCCGTAATAGGCGGATCGGTCGGCGACACGCACGTGCGTCGCGCAGGCAAGCTCGAGTCCTCCGCCTACGACGGCGCCATGCAAGACGGAAACCACGGGGACGCGGCCGAACTCGATCTGCTCGAAGATGCGATGCCAGTTGCGCGAGTGGCCGACGGCGTTCGCGAAATCGCGATCGGTCAGCTCGTTGAGATCGAGTCCGGCGGAGAAATGATCGCCCTCACCGTGCAGCACGACCGCTTTCACGGTCGTCGGCAGTTCCTGGAAGAACGTCTCGAGACCATGCACCGTTTGGTCGTCGAGCGCGTTGCGCTTCTGTGGCCGCGACAGGCAAACGAGCGCGATATCGCCGCGCAACTCGGCGGTCACCGAAGCGGGCAGCTTGGCCGGAAAGCCCTTGGGGCGCGCGACTTCCATGTGCCTCGTCCTGTGGGTATTTGTTATGTGAAATAACTATTTCCGGCGACGGGATCAAGCATGCATGAATCCGCCCTGCAAATGGGACATTTGCGCCTGCGGCTTGTCAAACGCACTAGAGCAGTTCGTAGACGTCGAGCTTGACCGCGAGCCGTTCGCGCGTGCCGCGGGCGATGGCGATGATCCGGTTGAGCCAGTCGAGCGAACGGTCCGACGCCTCGAAGCGCATCACGGTCCGGAAATAGTAAAGAGAGGGATCGACTGCCTCGCCTTTCGCGACGCGGGTGAGCACGTCGGCCGGTCCGTGCCTCAGTCCGTCGCTGCGCACGAGCACGCGCGCGCCGGAATCGGTTTCGATGACGTAACGCGCCTGGATGTCGGCGACGCTGTCACTGCGGATGATCTGCCAATCCGCTCCGCCGGAGAGGATGCGGCCCTCGATGCGTCCGTGGACAGAACCGCGCAGGATCTCGATCACTCGGCGGCCGCCATAGGGCGTCACGCCCGCCTCAACGATTTCCCCGAGATCAGCGTGAATTCGGAAGATCGGTTCTTTGGAGAGCATCATGTCTGAGCCATTCGGTCGCACGGACGACCTAGCATGCGCACGTTGCCGCCGGGTGGGTTTTACCCCACGAGAACGCGTGGGCAGAGCCGCAGGTATTTCACGGTTTCAATCGTTCTCCTCGTTTCCGCCGTTGGGAAGGCGCCAGGCGACGACCCCACATTGCGCGTGGGTCCGATTGATGTTGACGCCCGGGACCGTCTCTGGTTCTACCACGTGCTTCTGAAGTCATCTCGCGCGCTGGACGCGCCGGGGGCGGCCCAAGCCATCGAGGGGAGAGTTCGGTAATGCGCGGGAATTATCTGTTCACAAGCGAGTCCGTATCGGAGGGGCATCCCGACAAAGTGTGTGACCGGATTTCCGACGCGGTCGTCGATGCTTTTCTCGGCTCGGATCCGATGGCGAAGGTCGCGTGTGAAACGCTCGTGACGACGAACACCATCGTCGTCGCCGGCGAGGTACGCATGGCGAAGGATAAGGCGAGCCCGAAGGCGATCATGAGCAAGTCGGGCAAAGTCAACAAGAAGCTCGTCGAGTCGCTCGCGCGCAAGGCCGTCAAAGAGATCGGCTACGCGCAAAAAGGATTTCACTGGAAGAAAGCGAAGTGCATGGTGCTCCTGCACGGCCAGTCCGCCGACATCGCGCAGGGCGTCGACGCGGCCGGCAATAAGGACGAGGGCGCGGGCGACCAAGGCATCATGTTCGGCTACGCGACGAACGAGACGCCGGAGCTGATGCCGGCGCCACTCCAGTATTCGCACAACATCCTGAAGTCGATGGCCGACGCGCGGCACTCCGGCAAGCAGCCGCTGCTCGAGCCGGACGCGAAGAGCCAGGTCACGCTGCAGTACGTCGACGGCAAGCCGGTGCGCGCGACCGCGATCGTCGTGTCGACGCAACACAAGGAAAAGGACGGCAAGCGCGTGCTCGAGTTGGGCGACATCAAAGAGATCGTCCGCCCGTTCGTGAAGAGCGTGTTGCCGGAAGGCTGGATGCCACCGGAGGAGCACTTCTATGTGAATCCGACCGGCCGCTTCGTCATCGGCGGACCGGACGGCGACAGCGGGCTCACCGGGCGCAAGATCATCGTCGACACCTACGGCGGTGCCGCCCCGCATGGCGGCGGTGCGTTTTCCGGCAAGGATCCGTCGAAGGTTGACCGCTCGGCTGCCTACGCGGCGCGCTACCTCGCGAAGAACGTGGTTGCCGCCGGCCTCGCCGACCGCTGCACGATCCAGCTCTCCTACGCGATCGGCGTCGCGCATCCTTTGTCGGTCTACGTGAACACCGACGGCACCGGAAAGGTGGACGAGCAGAAGCTTTCACAGGTGCTGCAGGATCTCGTGAACCTGACACCACGCGGCATCCGCACGCATCTCAGCCTCAACAAGCCGATCTACGAGCGCACCTCCGCCTACGGCCACTTCGGCCGGAAATCGGAGAAGGACGGCGGCTTCTCCTGGGAGAAAACCGACCTCGTCGACGAACTCAAGCGCGCGTTCTGATCCCGCGCGCGTCGATCCCAACGCCCGCTCCGGTCTCCGGGGCGGGCGTTTTGCTTTGCCCAACGCGTTCCGGCACCTGCGAAATTGGCGTCTCACATCGCGAGGGAGTAAAATCCGGAAGGAGCGCAGGAGGTTTACATGCAGGTCGGCATTCGTTGCATGCTCATGCGAGGCGGCACGTCGAAGGGCGCGTATTTTCTGGCGGAAGACCTTCCTTCCGACCCGGCCGCGCGCGACCGCTTTCTGCTCGCGGCGCTCGGCTCGCCGGATCCGCGCCAGATCGACGGAGTTGGCGGCGCACATCCGTTGACCAGCAAGGTGGCGATCATCTCGCGCTCGAAAGAGGTCGGGATCGACGTGGATTTTCTCTTCGCGCAGGTGTCGGTCGACAAGGCGCTCGTCGATACGACGCCGAACTGCGGCAACATTCTCGCTGGCACCGCGCCGTTCGCGATCGAACGCGGATTGATCAAGGCGAACGACCCAGTGACGAAGGTGGTCGTGCGGACCGTGAATACCGGCACCGTCGCCGAGCTCCTGATCGAGACGCCGAAAGGACGCGTCAACTACGAGGGCAACGCGCGCATCGACGGCGTGCCCGGGACCCACGCGCCGATTCCGATCAATTTCCTCGACGCGGCAGGGTCCGTCTGCGGCTCACTCCTGCCGACCGGCAACGTGGTCGACGAAGTCGACGGCGTGAAGGTGACCTGCATCGACAACGGCATGCCGGTCGTCGTCATGAAGGCGCAAGCCCTCGGCAAGACCGGCTACGAAACGCCGAAGGAACTGATGGCCGATACCGAATTCCGCAAGCGCCTCGAAGCGATCCGTCTCAAGGTCGGGCCGCGCATGAACCTCGGCGATGTGACCAGCAAGGTGGTCCCGAAGATGTGCCTGGTTGCCGTGCCGCGCGCGGGCGGCGCGATCTGCACGCGCAGCTTCATCCCGCACGAGGCGCACGAGGCGATCGGCGTGTTCGGGGCCGTCAGTGTCGGCACCGCCGCCGTGCTCCCGGGATCGCCCGCGCATGAGGTCGCGAAGCTTCCGCCCGGTAAGGTGAAGACGCTTTCCGTCGAGCATCCGACCGGAGAGTTCTCGGTGCGGCTCGAGATCGGCGGTACCGAGGAAAAGCCCGTCGTCGAGCGCGCCGGCCTTCTGCGTACGGCACGGCTCTTGTTCGATGGGCAGATTTTCGTTCCCGAGTCCGCGCTCGCTGTGCCGGCAAGCCGCGCCGCAGCCTGACGCAAGTTTCCCAAGGAGAAAATGTCGATGAGCAAGTCTGAAGCCGGCAAGTGCGGCCTCGTGGTCGTCGCGCACACCGGCGATTTCGTCTGGCGGGCGGGCGGCGCGATCGCGCTCTACGCAAAACGCGGCTGGCGCATGAAGATCGTGTGCCTCTCCTTCGGCGAGCGCGGCGAAAGCGCGAAGATGTGGCGCGAATCCGGCATGACGCTGGATAAAGTGAAGTCGGCGCGCCTCGCCGAGGCCGAGAAAGCCGCAAAGATCCTCGGCGGCGATATCGAATTCTTCGATCTCGGCGATTATCCACTGCGTGTGCCGGACACGGCGTTCGAGAAGCTTGTCGACATCTATCGCAAGCTCAAGCCGCAGTTCGTGCTCACGCACTCACACCAGGATCCTTACAATTTCGACCACCCTTACGCGAACCGGATCGCCCAGGAGACGCGCATCATCGCGCAGGCGCACGGCCACAAGCCGGGTGAAGGCGTGCTCGGCGCGCCGCCCGTCTTTCTGTTCGAGCCGCACCAGCCGGAACAGTGTAATTTCAGTCCGGACATGATCCTCGACATCTCCGAAGTGTTCGATCAGAAGCGCAAGGCGTTCGAGTGTCTGGTCGCGCAAGAGTATCTTTGGGAGTACTACACGCGCGTCGCGCTCAACCGCGGGATCCAAGGTGCGCGCAATTCCGAGCGCAAGCAGATGAAATACGGCGAGGCGTACCAGCGGGTATTCCCGTCGGTCGGAGAGGAGTTCGTATGAAACCCGTCGTCGTTCGGAAGATTCAACGCACCAGCGCAGCAGTATGCGCTCGGCTTGCAAAGATCGGCGTCGCCACGGCGCACGAGGCGCTCGGCCGCAGCGGGCTGATGCGTCCGTACCTGCGGCCCATCTATGCTGGCGCGCAGATCGCCGGACCCGCAGTCACCGCCCTCGCCCAGCCCGGCGACAACTGGATGATCCATGTCGCCGCGGAGCAATGCCAGAAGGGCGACGTCCTTGTGGTTGGCATTGCGAGTGAGAACGATGACGGGATGTTCGGCGATCTGCTCGCGACGTCGTTGAAAGCTCGAGGGGTGCTCGGGCTCGTCATCGACGCGGGCTGTCGCGACGTGCGGCCCATCACGGAATTGAAGTTTCCGGTCTGGTCGAAAGCGATCTCTGCCAAAGGAACGGTCAAGGCGACGCCCGGCTCGGTCAACATTCCGATCGTTTGTGGCGGCGCTATCGTCAATCCAGGCGATGTGATTGTGGCGGATGACGACGGCGTATGTGTCATCCCGCGCGCACAGGCGGAAGCCACGGCCAAAGCCGGCGAGGCACGTGAAGCGAACGAGGACGACAAGCGCAAGCAACTCGCGTCCGGTGTGCTCGGGCTCGACCTCTATAAGATGCGCGAGCCGCTCGCGAAGGCCGGCCTCGTCTACGTCGACAGCCTCGACGAACTGAAGTGATCGCGATTAGACCGGGCCGTGATTTACGCTAAGATGCTGCCATGGCAGAGAAAATCGCCATCATCGGATTCGGCGAGGCGGGCCAGCACATCGGGCGCGGGCTTGTTGCCGAGGGTAAGGCGCGAGTCACCGCATACGATATCCGTCATGCCGAACGTTCGCTGATCGATGCCGCGGGAACGGCGAACGTCGCGCTGAAGGACTCCGCTGCGGCCGCGCTTGAGGGTGCCGACTTTGTTTTCTCCCTCGTCACTGCTTCCTCTGCCGTCGACGCCGCACGATCGGCAGCGCCCCATCTGAAGTCCGAGCAGGTTTACATCGACTTCAATTCGGTCTCGCCCATGACGAAGCGCGCGGTTGGCGAGGCTATCGCGCCGGCAGGCTTTGTCGAAGCGGCGATCATGGCGCCGGTCCCAGGTCCGGACCACAAGGTCCATGTGATCGCTTCCGCGCCGGACGCCAGCGCTGTCGCCGAGCGGCTCAACGCAATCGGCATGAAGATCGACGTCGTCGGCGACCGCATCGGTGATGCGTCGCTTTCGAAAATGCTGCGCTCGATCTTCATCAAGGGAATCGAGGCGCTGATGCTGGAAAGTCTCGTCGCCGCGCGGCATGCCGGTATCGAAGAGCGCATTCTGGATTCCGTGCAGAAGACGATCCCGGGCATCGATTGGCGGAAGCTCGCGACCTACAATCTCGAGCGTACCGTGGCGCACGGCGCGCGCCGTGCGGCAGAAATGCAGGAGTCGGCAGCGACCGTCGCCGAACTCGGCTTGGAGCCTTTTGTCACCGAAGGCATCGCCAAACGGATCGCGTGGGCGCACGAGCAGCTGAAGGGCGCAAAGTGGGTGAAAGGCACACCGCAAACCTATGAAGAGGTGTTGCAGGTGCTGGAGGCGAAACTCGCGCAATCGAAGAAGCGAGACGCGGCCGAATGACCGCGGTCGATCTGAAGCTCAACACCCGCCGCAAGCCGAACTTCAAGCTGCCGCCACTCAGCTGCGATGCCCACTGCCACGTGTTCGGGCCGGGCGAAAAATTTCCCTATGCGCCGGGACGGCGCTACACGCCGGCGGACACGCCGAAGGAAACGCTTGCGGCGTTGCACGATTTTCTCGGCATCGAACGCGCGGTGATCGTGCATGCGAGTGCGCACGGAACGGACAGCCGCGCCCTCATCGACGCGCTTCGCTGGGCGCCTGAACGGTTTCGCGGCGTATGCAACGCCGACGACAGTTTCACCGACCGCGATTTTGAGGAACTGCACGATGCGGGCGTGCGGGGCGTGCGCTTCAATTTCGTCAAGCACTTGGGCGGCGCGCCGGACATGCACATGTTCTGGCGCCTGCTCGAGCGCGTAAGCCCACTCGGCTGGCACGTGGTCTTGCACATGGACGCGGTCGATATCGAACGGATCAGAGAAGAGGTGATCGGCAAGCTCACGCTCCCCTTCGTGATCGATCACATGGGCCGCGTTCCGTCGGCGGACGGAATTGAGCAGCCGGCATTCCATGCGCTCCTCGAAGTTGTCCGCCGCGACGATTGCTGGATCAAAGTCAGCGGGTCGGAGCGCATTTCGTTTCCGCCCTATGACGCTGCACTTCCGTTTGCACGTGCTCTCGTTGCGGCTAGTCCGGACCGCAGCCTTTGGGGTACGGATTTCCCGCACCCGAATCCGACGCACGAAGCGGATGAGGCTGAGCTTATTGATTTAATTTCACTTTTTGCACCCGACCCGGCCCAGCAGAAACGGCTGCTCGTCGACAATCCGGCGCGACTGTACGGGTTTTCGGCTAAGTGACGGGCAATTGATAGTGGCCTGATTGCGGACGCTGTTTTCGCGTTGGATCATGCGACCGCGCCAACGGAGTCCATCCATGCTTTCGCGCCGCTTGTTCGTCTCCGGCCTGTTGGCTGGAGCCGCCTCACCCGCCCTTGCGCAACACGCAGGTCACGGGCCGCTCTATGAGCGTCTCGATAAAGCGGGCCGCGTGGACGTTCCGGAGATCACGAAGGATCAGTGGGTCACCGACAGTCCGGCGCCGAGGGCGGCGATCCAGGGAAAATGGATCGCGCGCGCGCCGCTTCCCTTGCCTCGCAGCGAGATGGCGTGGGCGACGGTGCTCGATAACAAGATGCACATCGTCGGCGGTTATGGCGAGCAGCGCGTCGACCGTCCATATCACCACGTCTACGACCCGGCTTCCGATAAATGGTTTGACGCGCCGTTCCTGCCACGCGGGGCGAACCATGTGGGGGTCGAGGTGCTGGACGGCAAGCTCTACGCGATCGGCGGGTTCGTAGAGCAGAACCGAAAGCCCGACACGCTCTGCTACGTGCTCGACGGCAAGGAATGGAGAGCGATCGCCCCGTTGCCGCGCGCTTGCGGCGCAATCGCATGCGTGACCGTCAACGGCGTGCTGCATGCCGTCGGTGGCGCGATCGGCGACACGTTCCCGACAAAGAAGTCGGTGGACTGGCACCTTGCCTATGATCCGAAGGAAAACCGCTGGGCCGAGCGTGCGCCGATGCCGCTCGGCCGCGACCACACGGGAACGCTTGCCGTCAACGGACTCATCCACGTGGTCGGCGGCCGCGTGGACAGCTTCCTCACCAACTCAAATCTGCATCACTCCTACGATCCGAAGGAAGACAAGTGGACCATGCGCAATCCGTTGCCGACCGCGCGCTCGGGCCACGGCGCGGTGCTCTACCGCGATCAGATTTTCATCATGGGCGGCGAAGGGTCGAACCGCGTTTACGGCCAGAACGAAGCGTACGATCCGAAAGCAGATCGCTGGCAATCGTACGCACCGATGACGACGCCGAGGCATGGCCTTGGCGCAGTCGCGATCGGCGACTTCATTCATGTCGCCGGGGGCGGCCCGATCATGGGCGGCGGCGTGCAAAGCGCCGTGCACGAAGCGTTCACGCTGGGCTAAATCCTTGTCATTCCGGGGCGCGACACCGATCTCGGGTTTACCCGAGATCGGCAGCTAATACTGCCCAAGTCGGCCAAGGCCGACTTGGGTGGCGCGAGCCCGGAATCCATGACCACTTGGCCGCATCGATGCTCGGTGTTCATGGATTCCGGGCCCGGCGCTTCGCGCCGTCCCCGAATGACAGATCGGCTACTCCGCCGCTTCCCGCACCGCGCCGGCGCGCTCGACGCGTGCCGCGCAGTACTTGAATTCGGGAATCTTGCCGAACGGGTCGAGTTGCGGATTGGTGAGCAGGTTTGCCGCTGCCTCGACGAAGGCGAATGGGATGAAGATCACGCCGTCAGGCACCCCGTCGTCCTGACGCACGGCGAGCTCGATCGATCCGCGTCGTGTCGCCACGCGCACCATGTCGCCGGGCGCAATGCCGAGTTTCGCGATTTCAGCCCGCGAGAGCGAGGCCACCGGCCCCGGCTCCAACGCGTCGAGCGTCACGGAGCGGCGCGTCATTGCGCCCGTATGCCAATGCTCGAGCTGCCGGCCCGTCGTGAGAACGAACGGATAGTCGGCGTCCGGCATTTCGTCCGGCGCTCTAAATTTTGTCGCGACAAGTTTTGCAAGCCCGCCGGCACGCGGGAAGCCCTTGTCGAACACGACGTCGCGGCCGGGCACGTCGGGCCCGTCAACAGGATAAGTCACGTGGTGCTCACGCTCAACGCGCTCCCAAGTGATGTGCTCGAGCGCGGGCATCATCGAAGCCATTTCGGTGAACACTTCGCTCACGTGCTCATAGCTCCACTTGCAGCCCATGCGTTGCGCCAGGTCCTGGATGATCCACAGATCCTGTCGCGCCTCACCCGGCAACGGCAGCGCCATGCGGCCCATCTGCACCTGGCGGTTCGTATTGGTGACGGTGCCGTCCTTCTCCGGCCACGCAGAAGCCGGAAGGATTACGTCCGCGTAGGAGGCGGTCTCCGTCACGAAGATGTCCTGCACGACGAGATGCTCGAGGTGCGCTAGCGCGCCCCGCGCATGGTTGAGGTCGGGGTCTGACATCGCGGGGTTCTCACCCATGATGTACATGCCCTTGATCTCGTCGTTGTGGACCGCGTCCATGATCTCGACGACGGTCTTGCCGCGCTTGGGATCGAGCGTGACGCCCCAGGCGGCCTCATACTTCGCGCGAGTCTCCGCGTTCTCAACCGACTTGTAGTCGGGGAAGAACATCGGAATCAGCCCCGCGTCGGAGGCGCCCTGCACGTTGTTCTGGCCGCGCAGCGGATGCAGCCCGGTGCCCGGGCGGCCGACCTGCCCGCAGATCAGCGAGAGCGCGATCAGGCAGCGTGCATTGTCGGTGCCGTGCGTGTGCTGTGAGATGCCCATGCCCCAGAAGATGATCGCGCTTTCAGCACGCGCGAACGTGCGCGCGACCTCGCGCAGCACGTCCGGCTCGATGCCGCAAATCGGCGACATCTCTTCCGGCGTGAACGGCTTCACGCTCGCGGCGAGCTTGTCGAAGTCTTCGGTGTAGGTCTGCACGTACTGGCGGTCGTAAAGACCTTCCTCGATGATGACGTTCAGCATGCCGTTCAGCATTGCGACGTCCGTGCCGTTCTTGAACTGCATCATCTGCCACGCGTAGCGCTTGAGCCCATTTCCACGCGGATCCATCACGATGAGCTTGGCGCCGCGCTTCGCTGCCTGCTTGAAGAAAGTCGCGGCGACAGGGTGGTTGTCGGTCGGGTTGGCGCCGATCACCACGATTACATCGGAGTTCTTGCATTCGTTGAAGGTTGCCGTGACGGCAGCCGAGCCGACGCCTTCCAGCAACGCGGCGACCGACGAGGCGTGGCAAAGGCGCGTGCAGTGGTCGACGTTGTTCGTCCCGAAGCCGGTGCGTACGAGCTTCTGGAACAGATATGCCTCTTCGTTCGATCCCTTCGCCGAACCGAAGCCGGCGAGCGCTTGGGGACCATCACGGTCGCGAATCTTCACTAACCCCTTGGCGGCGCGATCGAGCGCCTCTTCCCAAGTCGCCGGACGGAAATGCGTCCACGGGTTGGCGGGGTTGACGAGATCGTCCGCACGCTTCGGGACGCCGTCCTTGCGGATCATTGGCTGGCGCAGGCGCTCCGGATTGCTGACGTAATCGAAACCGAAACGGCCTTTCACGCAGAGCCGGTTCTCGTTTGCCGGACCGTTGCGGCCGGTGACCGAAATCAGCTTGTCGTTCTTGATGTTGTAGGCGAGCTGACAGCCGACCCCGCAATACGGGCAGACGCTATCCACGGTTCGATCAGGAAATTCGGTGCGGACGTTCTTGTCGTTCACCAGCGACGAGGGCATCAGCGCGCCGGTCGGGCATGCCTGCACGCACTCGCCGCAGGCCACGCAGGTCGAATTGCCCATCGGATCGTCGAAATCGAAGACAATCTTTTCGTTCATGCCGCGACCGGCCATGCCGATCACGTCGTTCACCTGCACCTCGCGGCAGGCGCGGACACACAGATTGCACTGAATGCACGCGTCGAGGTTCACTGCCATGGCCGGATGCGAGCGGTCGGGCGCCGGCTTTATCCGCTCGGGAAAGCGGCTGACCGCGATGTCCATGCGGTCGGCCCACGCCCAGAATTTCGATTGCGGGTCGTGCGCTTCGGTCTCGCGGTCGGGCTGATCGGCGATGAGCAGTTCGAACACCATCTGGCGCGAGGCCTTGGCGCGCTCGGACGCCGTCTTCACCTTCATGCCCGGGGCTGGCGTCCGGATGCAGCTCGCCGCGAGCACGCGCTCGCCTTCCACCTCGACCATGCATGCGCGGCAATTGCCGTCGGGCCGGTAGCCGGGCTCGGGCAAGTAGCAAAGATGCGGAATCTCGTTGCCAAGACGGCTCGCGACCTGCCAAATGGTCTCGCCGTCTCGCGCCTCGACCTCCTGGCCGTCGAGGAAGAACTTGATCGCGGGAGCGGAGCCGTTGCTCTTTGCCATCGTCACGCCTTGCCTGCCCAAGTGCCGAGCGGCTTCGTGAGATCGTCGCGGAAATACTTGAACACGGACTGAAGTGGATTCGGCGCCGCCTGGCCGAGGCCGCAAATCGAAGCGTCGCGCATCGCGGTCGACAGCTCGTTCAGCAGTTCCTCGTTCCACGGTCCGTGCTTCATCAGCTTTACCGCTTTCTCGGTACCCACCCGGCAGGGCGTGCACTGGCCGCAGCTTTCGTCCTCGAAGAAACGCATGAGATTCAGCGCCACGGCTTTCATGTCGTCCTGCTCGGAGAGGATGACAACCGCGTGCGAACCGACGAAGCAGCCGTACTGCTCGAGGGTTCCGAAATCGAGCGGCAGGTCGCCCATCGAGGCCGGCAAGATTCCACCGGAAGCGCCGCCGGGGAGATAACCCTTGAAGGTGTGTCCCGGCTCCATGCCCCCGCAATGTTCGTCGATCAGCTCACGCACAGTGACACCGGCCGGCGCCACCTTGACGCCCGGCTCCTTGACGCGCCCGGAAACGGAGAAGCTGCGGAATCCCTTGCGTTCGCGACGGCCGTAGGAATTGAACCAGCCCGCACCCTTCTCGATGATGTCGCGGATCCAGAACATCGTCTCGACGTTCTGCTCGAGCGTCGGGCGCCCGAACAGGCCGACCTGCGCCACGTAAGGCGGGCGGTGGCGCGGCAAGCCGCGCTTTCCTTCGATGCTCTCGATCATCGCCGATTCTTCACCGCAGATGTACGCGCCCGCGCCACGGCGCATATGCAGCTTCGTATGTTTCGCGAGCCCCGCCTTCTCGACTTTGGCGAGCTCGGCTTCGAGCATCAACCGCACCTCGGGATATTCGTCGCGCAGATAAATGTAGACGCCTTCCGCTTCCACCACCCAAGCTGCGATCAGCGTGCCTTCGATAAAGCGGTGCGGATCCTTCTCGAGATAGAAGCGATCCTTGAACGTGCCCGGCTCGCCCTCGTCGCCGTTCACCGCCATCATGCGTGGCGCGGGCTCGGCTCGCACGAAGGTCCACTTGCGACCGGTCGGAAATCCGGCGCCGCCGAGACCGCGCAGGCCGGCGTCGCTCACGATCTGGATCATTTCCTCGCGCGTGCGCTTGCCGTCGAGGCAGTCCTTCAAAAGCTTGTAGCCGCCTTCCTTTGTGTAAGCATCGAAGCCGACGTGATCATGCCAGGCGTGCGCATGCGCGCCCTTCTTTATCGCTGCCGCGATTTTGCCCGCGGTCGCTTCGAATGTCTGCACATGGCCGACCGCGACGACAGGTGCGCGATCGCAGGCGCCCATGCAGGGCGCGCGCAGTACGCGGACATCCTTGCCGAGTTTCTTCGGAAGTTCGTCGAGCAATTTTTCCGCGCCGCGCATGGCGCAGGAAAGCGAGTCGCAGACTCGGACGGTGACCGCGGGCGGCGGCGTGTCGCCCTCCTTCACCACGTCGAAGTGCGCGTAGAACGTCGCGACCTCATAGACCTCGGTGAGCGCTAATTTCATTTCGGCCGCGAGCGCAACGAGATGCGGCGCTGAGAGATGCCCGTACTTGTCCTGGATGAGATGCAAATGCTCGATCAGCAGATCGCGTTGAAGCGAGCGATCACCGAGCAGCGCGCGCACGTCGTCCTGCGCCTGCGGGTCGACCTGGCGTCCCTTCGGCGTCTTCGGCGGGCGGCGGCGGCCGCTCCCTCCGGCTGGCGGATGCTGGCTCGGGCGAACGTTCATCGGGACAACAAGCGGTACGGGACGATATAAAACAACCCCGTAACTTCAATCTATTGATAGAGACCTTCTATTGAGGTATTGAGCCTCGAAATGACCCCGTCACCAAGGGTAAGCCATTGATCGATAAGCTTGAATTTCTCATGGCGTTGGCTCGCGAGCAGCACTTTGGTCGCGCCGCCGAGGCCTGCGGCGTTACGCAGCCGACGCTGTCGGCCGGAATCAAGCAACTCGAAGAATCCATGGGTGTCCTGCTCGTCAGTCGCGGCTCGCGCTTCCATGGACTGACGCCCGAAGGCGAACGAGTGCTCGACTGGGCGCGGCGCATCGTCGGCGACACGCGCAACATGCATCAGGAAATCAATTCGTTGCGCCACGGCCTCACCGGACGGTTGCGGCTCGCCGCGATCCCCACGGCGCTTGCCATGGTTGCAGCGCTCACGACGCCGTTCCGGGAGCGGCACCCCAATGTTCAGTTCACCGTGTGGTCGCGCACGTCGGCGGACGTCCTCGCGCTCCTGGAAAATCTCGAGATCGATGCAGGACTTCACCTATCTCGACAACGAACCGCTCGGCCGCGTGAATTCGGTACCGCTTTATCGAGAGAGCTATCGGCTGCTCACGTCGGCCGATGCCCCGCTCGGCAACCGCGACTCGGTTACCTGGGCCGAGCTCGCGAACGTTCCGCTGTGTTTGCTCACGCCCGACATGCAGAACCGCCGCATCATCGATCGCCTGCTGAAAACCTCGGGCGCCGAGTTGCGGCCGATGCTGGAATTGGATTCGATGATTCTATTGTTCGCGCACGTGCGTACGGGCCGCTGGGCCAGCGTGATGCCGGCGAAGCTCGCGGAGACGCTCGGCCTTACGGAAACGATCCGTGCGATTCCGATCACCGAGCCGGATGAAGTCCACACAATCGGGCTCGTGATCCCCGAGCGGGAGCCGATGACTCCGCTCACCGCCGCTCTCGTTGCCGAGGCGCGGCTAGTGGCGAAACGTTTGGAGGGAAATTAGTTCTTCGTCATTCCGGGACGCCGCCCCGGAATGACAAATTCAGAACAACCCGACGATCCGGCCCTCGCCGTCCACGTCGATGCTGTCCGCGGCCGGTACCTTTGGCAGGCCCGGCATCGTCATGATCTCACCGCAGATGACCACGACGAACTCCGCGCCGGCGGAGAGGCGCACCTCGCGAATCGGAATCGTGAAGTCGTTCGGCGCGCCCTTGAGATCGGGATTGGTCGTGAAGCTGTATTGAGTCTTGGCGATACAGACGGGCAGCTTGCCGAAGCCCATTCCTTCCCAGGCGGTGAGCTGATCACGCAGAGCCTTGTCCGCGGAAATATCCTTGGCACGATAGATTTCCTTGGCGATTGCGCGGATTTTCTCCAGCAACGGCATATCGTCGGGATAGAGCAGCTTGAGCTTGCTCTTGCCGCTGTCGATCACCTTGACGACCGCCTTGGCGACGTCGGCCGCGCCCTCGCCGCCCATTGCCCAGTGATCGGCCATCAGCGCCTCGACGCCGAGCTTCTTGCAGGCTTCTTTCACGAGCGCGATCTCGGCGTCGGTATCCGCGGAGAAACGATTGATCGAGACCACCGGTTGAAGGCCGAATTTCTGAACGTTCTCGATGTGACGCTGGAGATTGGCCATTCCCGCCTCCAGCGCCTTTAGATTCTCCGACTTGAGGTCTTCCTTCTTCACCCCACCGTGCATCTTCAGCGCGCGGATCGTCGCGACGATCACGACGCAGTCCGGCGTGAGCCCGGCCTTGCGGCACTTGATGTCCAAGAATTTCTCGGCACCGAGGTCGGCGCCGAAGCCGGCTTCGGTCACCACATAGTCCGCGAGCTTGAGTGCGGTCGTCGTCGCCACCACCGAATTACAGCCGTGTGCGATATTGGCAAACGGCCCGCCGTGGATGAAGGCGGGCGTGCCCTCGAGCGTCTGCACGAGGTTCGGCGCGATCGCTTCCTTGAGCAGCGCGGCCATCGCCCCATGCGCCTTGAGGTCGCGCGCCCGCACCGGCTTCCGGTCGCGCGTGTAACCGACGATGATGTTGCCAAGGCGCTCTTTCAGATCCTTGAGGTCCTTGGCCAGGCAGAAAATCGCCATAACTTCGGAGGCAACGGTGATGTCGAAACCGGCCTCGCGCGGATAGCCGTTGGCGACGCCGCCGAGCGAGCAGACGATCTCGCGCAGCGCGCGGTCATTCATGTCCATTACGCGGCGCCAGACGACGCGGCGGCTGTCGATGCCGAGTTCGTTGCCCCAGTAGATGTGATTGTCGACCAGCGCGGACAGGAGGTTGTGCGCGGACGTAATGGCGTGGAAGTCACCGGTGAAGTGGAGGTTGATGTCCTCCATCGGCACGACCTGGGCGTAGCCGCCGCCGGCGGCGCCACCCTTCATGCCGAATGACGGGCCGAGCGATGGCTCGCGCAGGCACAGCATCGCCTTTTTGCCGATGTGATTGAGCGCGTCGGTCAGGCCCACGGTCGTCGTCGTTTTACCCTCGCCCGCGGGCGTCGGTGAGATCGCGGTGACCAAAATGAGCTTTCCATTCGGCTTGCCGTTCAATGACTTGACGTAATCCATCGAGACCTTGGCCTTGTAGTGGCCGTATGGCTCGAGGTTCTCGGCGGCGATGCCGAGCTTCTCCTTGGCGATGTCGAGGATCCGCCGTTTCTTCGCGGCCTGTGAGATTTCGATGTCGGATTTCGGACTCTTATGCTGCGAAGCGGGCATCGCGACGACTGCTTTCTATTTGCGAGTTTTGATTTTCAGGTAAGGCGGGTACCA
This sequence comes from uncultured Alphaproteobacteria bacterium, assembly GCA_963711595.1. Taxonomy (GTDB): domain Bacteria; phylum Pseudomonadota; class Alphaproteobacteria; order Rhizobiales; family Xanthobacteraceae; genus JAUSIF01. The sequence continues at coordinate 93,712 of CAVQER010000010.1, read as the reverse complement.
AGAACGAGCTTCGTGCTGGCGGCGAATTCGCCGGCACCAACCTTCGCTCCCTCGGCTGGCTTGACGCGGCCGACTCTAATTCGTCCGTCGGCGCACGCTACCGTAAAACTGTCGGCATCGATCGCGACAACTTCACCCATCTTCCCACCGATCCCCTTGGGATCGTGGGCAGGAAGCGGTTTTGTGTCGAAGATCTGTAGTTTCTTTCCGTCGAGCGTCGTCCAGGCGCCGGGCGCGGGATTGCAGCCGCGCACCAGATTGTGGATCTGCTCCCACGGCTTCGCCCAATCTATTTTCGCGTTCTCGGCGGCGCACCAGCCTTCGTAAGTCGCCTTGGAAACGTCCTGCTTGACGCGCGGCGCCTTGCCGGCCTTCACGAGATCGACGCCCTCGCAAATCGCTTCGACGCCCATCGGAAAGAGCCGGTCGAAGTACACGGTGCCGAGCGTGTCGTCGTTACTGATCGGCGTCTTCTTCTGGATCAGGATGTCGCCGGTATCGAGCCCGTTGTCGGGCCAGAAAATCGAAAGCCCCGTTTCCTTCTCACCCTTGATGATGGGCCAGTTGATCGAGCTTGGGCCGCGAAATTTCGGCAGCAACGAGGGGTGATATTGAATTGAACCGTGCGTTGGAATCTTGAGGAAATCCTCCGGCACGAACAGCGTCACGAAAGCCATGACCTGCAGGTCCGGCTTCAACGCTTTGAATTCTTCCCACACCTCGGGCTTCTTGTAGGAAGCGGGCTGGTACACGGGAAGATTGGCCGCGAGCGCTGCTTCCTTCAGCGGATCGGCTTTCTGTCCGGCACGCTCGGGCGCGACATAGACGGCGACCACGTTCTCGCCGCGCTTCATGAGCGCTTCCAGCACAGCCTTTCCGAAGGCCTGCTGGCCGTGGACGACGATACGCATGAACCCCTCCCCTCACTCCGTCACCCGAGGCATCGCACAGCGGCGCGCGCCTCGACCGATGACGCTCCTCAGGCTGCGGCCTTCTTCTTCTCTACCGGAGTGGTCGCGCCAGACGCCTGAATTGTCGCGACTTCCTTGGCCGAATAACCGAGGACCTTCGTGAGAATTTCCTCGGTGTGCTCGCCCAAGAGAGGCGAACGTTTCACCTCGGTGATGCTGTCCGACATCTTCACCGGATTGCCGACGGTGAGATATTTGCCGCGCACCGGGTGATCGACTTCCACGACCGTGCCGGTCTTGCGCAGCGAAGGCTCGTCAGCGATTTCCTTCATCGATAGGATCGGGCCGACCGGAATGTCGTGCTCGTTGCAGATTTCCATGATCTCGAACTTGGTCTTGGTCATGGTCCATTGCTCGATCGTCGCGAAGATCTGTCCCAGCCGCGGCAGCCGCGCTGGCGGCTTCGCATAGTCGGGGTCGGTCTTCCATTCCGGCTTGCCGATCAGGTCGCAGATCGCCTCCCAGACCGGAGCCTGGGTGATGAAATAGATGTAGGAGTCGGGATCCGTCTCCCAGCCCCTGCACTTGAGAATCCAGCCGGGCTGGCCACCACCGGAATCGTTGCCGGAGCGCGGCACCGCCTTACCGAATGCGATGCCTTCACCATACTGACGGTACTCAGTGAGCGGCCCGTGAGCGAGCCGCTGCTGATCGCGCAGCTTCACACGCGCGAGATTGAGAACGCCGTCCTGCATCGCGCAGAGCACCTTCTGGCCGCGGCCGGTGCGAATACGCTGGTACAGCGCGCTGACAATGCCGAAAGCAAGATGCAGGCCCGTCCCGCTGTCACCAATCTGCGCGCCGGTCACGAGCGGCGGGCCCTCACGAAAGCCGGTGGTCGAAGCAGAGCCACCCGCGCATTGCGCGACGTTTTCATAGACCTTGCATTCCTCATAGGGTCCCGGGCCAAATCCCTTCACCGATGCGACGATCATGCGCGGATTGAGCTTGTGGATGTGCTCCCAGGTGAAACCCATGCGATCGAGCGCGCCCGGCGCGAAATTCTCGACGAGTACGTCACAATGCTTGATCAGCCGCTCGATAATCTCCTTGCCTTTGGGATTCTTGGAATCGATCGTGATCGAACGCTTGTTGCCGTTCAGCATCGTGAAATACAGGCTGTCGGCACCCTTCACGTCGCGCAATTGCCCGCGCGTGATGTCTCCTTCGCCCGGCCGCTCAATCTTGATCACGTCGGCGCCCATGTAGCCGAGGAGCTGGGTGCATGTCGGGCCTGACTGCACGTGCGTGAAGTCGAGAATCTTCACGCCCTCGAGTGCCTTGCCGGCCTGGCCGAAAGGTTTTGTCGAGGGTCTCGGCAATCCGTTGCCGTTCGCCTTTTTCGAAGCGGTCTTCTTTGCCGGCTTCGATTTGGCTTTCTTGCGGGCCATGTCTCTCTCCAAATGCGGATCGGTTGGATTATTCTCTTCTTCACGACGCTTTGCGGGTTGAGGTTGCCGATGCGGCCGCTTTCGCTGCCGGCCGCCGGGTCAATCACCGCGTTGATGAGGGTCGGCTTGCCGCTATCCATCGCTTCGTTGACGGCGCGACGCAGTTCGTCGGGGCTCGTGGCATTGACTCCAACGCCGCCGAAGGCCTCGATCATCTTGTCGTAGCGCGCACCCTTGACGAAGACGGTGGTCGCCGGGTCCGATCCGGCGGCATTGACGTCGGTGCCGCGATAGATGCCGTCGTTGTTAAAGACGACAATGCAGACCGGCAGCTTGTAGCGGCAGATCGTCTCGATCTCCATGCCGGAGAAGCCGAAGGCCGAGTCGCCTTCGACCGCGAGCACGGGCTTTCCGGTCTCGATGGCAGCGGCGATAGAGTAACCCATGCCGATGCCCATGATGCCCCAGGTGCCGACATCGAGGCGCTTGCGCGGCTGGTACATATCGATGATGCCGCGCGCGAGATCGAGCGTGTTGGCGCCTTCGTTGACCAGGATCGCGTCGGGGCGCTCCTTGATGACCTGGCGGAGAACGCCAAGCGCGCCGTGATAGTCCATCGGCGAGTTGTTGTTCATCAGTTTGGGCGCCATCTTGGCGATGTTCTCGTCTTTCCTCGTCTTGACCGCATCGACCCATTCAGCCGGCGCCAGAGCCCATTTCTCACCCATCGCATTCAGAAGGGCCTTGACGCAGGAGCCGATGTCACCGACGACCGGCGCGGCGATCTCGACGTTCGAGTCCATCTCCTTCGGCTCGATATCGATTTGGATAAACTTCTTGGGCGCGTCGCCCCAGTTCTTCCCCTTGCCGTGCGAGAGCAGCCAGTTCAGACGCGCGCCGACCATCACGACGACGTCGGAATCCTTGAGCACGGTCGAACGGGCGGCACCAGCGCACTGTGCGTGCGTGTCGGGCAGAAGTCCCTTAGCCATGCTCATCGGCAGGAACGGAGCGCCTGTCTTTTCAACCAGTGCCTTGATCGCGTCATCGGCCTGCGCGTAAGCGGCACCCTTGCCGAGAATTATGAGCGGCCGCTTCGCCGACTTCAGAACCTCAAGCGCGCGCTTCACGGCGTCCGCGGCCGGAATCTGAGCAGGCGCCGGGTCGATCACCTTCACGAGCGATTTCTTGCCAGCGTCGGCGGGCACCGCTTGGCCGAACAGCTTCGCCGGTAGATCGAGATAGACGCCGCCCGGACGCCCCGAGACCGCGGCACGGATCGCGCGGGCGACGCCGATGCCTATGTCCTGTGCGTGGAGGAGGCGGTAGGCGGCCTTGCACATTGTCTTGGCGACGGCGAGCTGATCCATTTCTTCGTAGTCGCCCTGCTGAAGGTCGACGACTTCGCGCTCCGAGGAGCCCGAGATAAGGATCATCGGGAAGCAGTTGGTGGTGGCGTGGGCGAGCGCCGTCAGACCGTTGAGGAAGCCCGGCGCCGACACCGTGAGGCAGACGCCCGGCTGCTGGGTGAGAAAGCCGGCGATCGAGGCGGCATAGCCTGCATTCTGCTCATGACGAAACGAGATGACCCTAATGCCTTCAGCCTGCGCCATGCGGCCGAAGTCGGTGATCGGGATGCCGGGGACGCCGTAAATGGTTTTAACGCCGTTGAGCTTGAGCGCATCAATAATCAGGTGGAAGCCATCCGTCAGCTCTTGCTGTGCTTCCGCCGCTTGAGGAATTTTCATTGCAGCATCAGCCATGGACAAAACCTCCCTCGAGTTGTTTTTTACGCTTCAATCCAGATAGTCCGCGTACCGGCGCACGTGCTCCGCAAGACCAAGCGCGTGATCGCGTACGAGATCCCCGGCGCGCTCGGCGTCGCGCGCCTCGATCGCCTCGATAATGGTCAAGTGATCGTGGATCGAGCGGTCCGCACGATCCTGCTCGCCGATCGTCTTGCGGCGGATCATGCGCATATGCGTGAACAGGTTTTCCGCGAGGTCGATGATCACGCTGTTCTGGCCCATGCGGATGATGGTCTGGTGAAACTCGATGTTGACTTCGGAGTACTCGTCGAGCTTCGCGTGCAGTGTCCCATTCTCGAAACGCGCGAACATCTTCCGCAGCTGCCCGATTTCCTCGTCCGTGCTGTTCGACGTGATGAGACGCGCCGCCATGCTCTCGAGTGCGGCCCAGGCTGTGATCATCTCGATCACTTCCGTCTTTGTCTTGCGAACGACGTAGATGCCGCGGCGGGGGACCGAGCGGACGAAACCTTCGCGCTCGAGCTGAGCCATGGCCTCGCGCACGGGCGTGCGCGAGATGCCGAGATCCTGAGCGAGGCGGCGCTCGTCGAGGCGAACCTCGCCGGGCTGGTCGTAGACGTTGATCGACACGATCACGTCGCGAAGTGACGCGTAAGCGCGGTCCTTAAAAGTGGACGTATCGTCGAGTGGGGCCAAAGCCACTCGCATGGGCGCGGCCGGCTCACGACTGCGAAGCGGTGGGGTGGTGCTCATGGCGTCTTTCTCGGCGGCAAACGGCCGCCGCTGCCGTCTGGCATACATAATTCCTTGTACAACACGAGGCGCCCCTATTCAACGGAAGTAGATGTCAGGTCGCCATTGCAGCTCTGACCCGGCTCCAGGCCTCGCCGATAACCGACCAGAACAGCGCGATCAGGCCGAGCGCCATGATCGTGCTGACAAGCCCGTTGGACCAGAAGATCGAGAGGCTGCCCTGCGAAGCGAGTAGCGACTGCCGGAACGCTTCCTCGGCTTTGTCCCCGAGCACGATCGCGAGGACGAGCGGCGCGAGCGGATAGTTGCACTTCTTGAGGAAGTAACCGAGCACGCCGAACACCATCATCAGCATCACGTCGAACGTGCTGTTGTGCACGGAGTACGCACCAATCGCGCAGAACACGAGAATGATCGGCGCGATGATGGAGAACGGAATGCGCAAAATTGCGGAGAACAGCGGCACGCAGGTCAGCACGATGATCAGGCCGAACACGTTGCCGAGGTACATGCTGGCGATCAGGCCCCATACAAAGTCCGCGTTTTCGACGAACAGCATCGGCCCCGGCTGAAGGCCCCAGATCAACAATCCGCCAAGCAACACCGCTGCCGTCGGCGACCCGGGGACGCCGAGCGCAAGCATCGGCAGGAGTGCCGCGGTGCCGGCGGCGTGCGCGGCAGTTTCGGGGGCGACGACCCCTTCGATTTCGCCGTTGCCGAAGTTGTTGCCGCGCCTCGACATGCGCTTGGCGATTCCGTAACTCATGAACGATGCAGGCGTCGCGCCGGCGGGCGTGATGCCCATCCAGCAGCCGATCACGGAAGAGCGAAGCGAGGTCATCCAGTATTTCGGCAATTCAGCCCAGGTCTGGAAGACGACCCGCAGATTCATCTTCGCGGTGCGACCCTTGAAGGTGAGACCCTCTTCCATGGTCAGCAGAATCTCACCGATTCCGAACAGGCCGATGACGGCGATCAGGAAGTCGAAGCCGCTGAGCAGCGGAGTGAACCCAAACGTAAGCCGGAGCTGACCCGTCATCTGGTCGAGACCAACGGCACCGAGCGCGAAGCCCATCATCATCGCCGCCACCGTTTTCATCGGTGGCTCTTTGCTCAAGCCGACGAAACTGCAGAACGCGAGAAAATAGACGCCGAACTTCTCGGCCGGACCGAAGCGCAGGGCGAACGACGCGACGAGCGGCGCCACGAGCGTGATCACGATCACTGCGAACAACGCGCCGACAAAGGAGGACGTGAACGCCGCCGTGAGGGCTTCGCCGGCGCGGCCTTGCTGCGCCATGGGATGGCCGTCGAAGGTCGTCGCGACAGACCATGGTTCGCCAGGAATATTGAACAGAATCGATGTGATCGCACCGCCGAACAGTGCACCCCAGTAGATGCAAGACAGCATGATGATCGCGGATGTCGGCGACATGGAGAAAGTGAGCGGGAGCAGAATTGCAACACCGTTGGCGCCGCCAAGGCCGGGCAATACCCCGATGATGACTCCGAGGATAATGCCGATACACATCAGCATGATGTTGAACGGCTGCAGGACGGTGGCGAAGCCCTGAAACAGATGGCCGATATCTTCCATTTTACTTCTGTCCCCGCCCCTGCTCCGGCATCACTCCGGAAGTCACTAGAACCCGAGATACGTTTCGATCGGCCCCTTCGGCAGCGGCACCAGGAACCACCTCTCGAAGACGAGGAATGTTCCGATCATCACGCCGATGGCGATGCCGACGGTCATCGCCCAGTTGTAGCGACCGAGCCATTTCATGAAGACGATGATCAACAGCGTGGACGCCGCGTACATTCCGATATTTGGAACGAGCGCGACGTAGATGCCGGCCGGAATCACGACCGACATGACTCGTCCGAGTTGGCCCCACTCCGCAAACAATCGGCCGCGCGGTTCGGACAACGCGGCGAACAAGTTCAATGCGCTCGCCACGAGGACAAACAACCCGCAATAGAATGGGAAGAATCCCGGACGCGGCCCCCCGCCGACCCAACCGATTCCCACTTGAATGCTTCCGGAGATCACGATCAGCGCGAAAATAATCATCGCGATCGCGACACCCGCCTCGATCGACCGATGTGTCGGTCCCCGGGCGGCGGTCATCCCTGATTTTTCAGTCATCGATAGCTCCGAGCGCAATCGTCGACCGCCACCGGCAGCTCGATGCCGCCGGCGGCGGTCTCGACAATTCGCTTACTTGGCGAGGAAGCCTGCGTCCTTCATCAGGGCTTGGTGCTCCTTCTCCGCGGCGTCCACCCACTTCACGTATTCAGGGCCTGTCATGAAGCTGGTGTTGAAGGCGCCATTCTTCATGAAGTCCGTCCACTCGGGGGTTTCACGGACCTTCTTGAAGACGTCGATGTAGTAGTCGACCACATCCTTGCTGGCGCCCGGCGTCGTGAAGATGCCGCGGAGCATCAGATATTCCATGTTGAGCCCCTGCGACTTGCAGGTTGGAATATCCGCCCAGGACTTGCCGTCCGCGATCGGCTCTTTGTACGGCATCGCTTTGCCGTCGAACACGCAGAGCGGACGGAGCTTGCCGCCGCGCCAATGCGAAACGGCTTCGTTCGGATTGTTCACCGTCGAGTTCGACGTGATTGCCGACGAGCTGAACGGCGACCGCGCCGCCGCCCTTCTCCGGAATGTAGATGAACTTCGCGCCAGAACTTTTCTGGATCGCCTGCGTGATGATTTCATCTTCCTGCTTGGAGCCGGTGCCGGCCATCTTGAAGCCGCCGTTCGCGGCCTTGGCGGCATCGATGAACTCCTTGACGTTCTTGTACGGCTTCTCGGCATTGACCCAGAGCACGAACTCGTCGAGGGCGAGCATCGCGACGGGCGTGAGTTCCTTCCAGTTGAACGGAATGCCCGTGGCGAGCGGAGTGGTGAAGAGGTTCGACAACGTGATGATGATCTTGTGCGGATCCTTCGAGCCCTTCATGTCGAGGAACCCGACGCCGCCCGCACCTTCCGCCTTGTTGATGGGCAGGAGCGGCTGCTTCATCAGATTGTGTTTGCTGACGATGCCCTGGATCGTGCGGGCCATGATGTCGGCGCCGCCGCCAGTGCCGGCCGGAATGATGAACTCAACCGGGCGGGTCGGTTCCCACGCGGCTTGGGACGGGGTCGCGAAAGCAAGCGTGAGGACGGCACCAACGCCAGCCGCCATGGCAATGCTGCAAATATTGAATGGGCGAGACATTCGTTTTCCTCCCTGAGTTTTGTGGCAAGCAGCGCCGGTCTGGTCCGGTTCTTTGCGCGGTTGGAGCGGGCTTTGTGCCTCTGTCTCCGTAATGCCCACGCGTTTTTCGTTAGGTCTATTATTACGCATACCAAGTTGTGGGCCGGATTCCAATAAATTCAGACTGGCAATGTTCTAAAAATTCGCGTGACCGGCACCGTTCGCGGTGCGAATGCGTCGCCGCAATGCAGCGAAGGCGCGGACGGCGCCCAGTAAGGCCTTCGCAAAATCCTCCCGGCCCAATCGCCGGCCCACAACAGAACGCACTTGATCACGTCGCTCCTTTTGTGCCCTTCAGAGTTCGACGAGCGCAAAATTCCCAAAAAGGACTTCGGCCATGATCACAAGCCGCGACCGCATTCTCACGACCCATGTCGGGAGCCTGCCGCGCAATGAGGCGCTGTCCGAATTGCTCATCAAGCGTGAGGCCGGCGAACCGGTCGAGCGGAAGCAGTTCGACGCCGAAATGGACAAGGCCGTGCGGCATGTCGTCGAAAAGCAAAAGGAAGCCGGCATCGACATCGGCAACGACGGCGAACAGCAACGCGTGGGCTTCCAGACCTACGTACCGCAGCGAATGACTGGTTTCGGCGGCGTCTCCAAGCGGCGCCGCGGCCGAGAATTCGAGGAATTCCCCGATCTGATGAAGTATCTGATGCGCCGCTTCCCGGTGCAGACCAAAGGGCAGCACGCTGCACCCGAGGCACAGGCAGAACTCAAATACGTCGATACCGGACCGATTGAGAGCGAGGTGAAACGCTTTCAGGCGATCGCGCGCGAAGCCGGCGCTTTCAGCGAACTGTTCATGACGGCGGCTTCACCCGGCATCGTATCGACGACAATGTACAACGCCTACTACGACAGCCACGACGCCTATCTCGACGCAATCGCGCGCGAGATGAAAAAGGAATATCAGGCGATCCATGGTGCGGGCCTGATCCTGCAGATCGATGCGCCAGACCTGGCGATGGACCGCACCATGTTCTATCGCGACGACACCGACGATCAGTTCGCCAAGAACGTCGAGCGTCACGTCGCCGCGATCAACAAGGGAATCGAAGGAATTCCGCGCGACCGTGTCCGCCTGCACATCTGCTACGGCAACTGGGAAGGCCCGCACATCCACGACATCCCGCTCGCGAAGATTCTGCCTGCGCTTTATCAGGCGAAAGTCGGCGCGCTCTCGATCGAGTTCTCCAACCCGCGCCATGCCCACGAATACGATGCATTGAAGAAAGTACCGTTTCCGAAGGACATGATCCTTATTCCGGGCGTGGTGGAATCGACGTCGAACTTCGTCGAGCACCCCGAAGTCGTCGCGCGGCGGATCCAGGAAGCCGTTTCGGTCGTCGGCGACCGCGAGCGCGTGATCGCATCCACCGACTGCGGCTTCGGCACATTCACCTCGCGCGAGTGGGTCATCGAGCCGGCGGTTTGGCTGAAGCTGAAGTCGATCCGCGAAGGCGCCGACATCGCCTCGCAGCGACTCTGGGGCAAAAGCGCGGCGTAAATTCCGGAACTCACCGTAAGGGTGCGCGTTGTAGTCGCGGGCGCTGGGCAACCAGCTGGAGGCGGCACCCGCCGGCTCGCACATGCAAAAGATCATCGATCAGATCCTGCAGTTTCTGCAGGACGGCATTGCAGCGATTTTCCGTTTCGTCAGGCTCGTTTGGAGCTGGTCGAGCACCGAAATCGCGCGACTGTTCAACGCGCCTTGGGAGAATTGGCCGCTCTGGAAGCAGCTCTTGTTTGTGATCATCGCCGTGGTGGTGGTCTGGATCCTGTTCACGGCCGCGATGCGGCTCTGGGCCTCGGCCGTTCGCGTGCTCGGCGCCTTCGCAGGCCTGCTCGTCGTTCTTGTGTCGACGTTGCCCGCGATCCTGCTCGCCGGACTAGTGGCGCTCGGCGGGCTATGGGCGGTCAACAACGTGAACCTGTCGGCGATCACGATCCCGACGTTCTTCTCGAGCCAGGACAATAGTCAGCACGCAAGCCGGCCAAGTACGGAAAAGCCTGCCGAGGCCAAGTAGCCAGCTGCGTCATCCAGTCCGCGCGGCGTCGTTGGGCCCCGGGTGGGCCGCGACGCCGCGCAACTATTTCGTGAAAATCCGGTGATGCCCGGCCCAGTCGCCGTCTTGGCGAAAAGGTCCTAACATGGCTATTGAAGCAACGAAAAATCCGCGTTGAGGAGGGCCCCCATGGACCAGATCGTTGGCAAGCGCCGCACGGAACCTGACGATCTCGACCCGCAGTATCGCTGGGACCGCCACCTGCCCGCCTGGGGCACAATGGGCGTCGACTTCGAGAGCCGCGTCGAGTTCGACCGCATGCGTCGCTACCGCATCGCGCGCGCGAAACAAGCGCTCGAGCGATCCGAATGCGGCGCGCTGCTCCTCTTCGATGTCAACAACATCCGTTACACGACCGCGACCAAGATTGGCGAATGGGAACGCGACAAGCTCGCGCGCTTCGCCCTGCTTGCGAAAGGCCAGGAGCCCATCCTCTGGGACTTCGGCTCCGCCGCAGTGCATCACCGGCTCTATTCGCCGTGGCTGCTGAAGGAGCACTGCAAGGCCGGTCTTGTCGGCCTGCGCGGCACGGTGCCGCCAAGCTTTGGGCTGATGAAGCATCACGCCGAGGAAATCGCCTCGCTGCTGAAAGAAGCAGGCGTGCACAAGCAGCCGGTCGGCGTCGACATCATCGAGCCGCCGATGATGTTCGAACTCGAGAAGGCGGGACTGAAGATCGTCGACGGCCAGCAGATCATGCTGGAAGCCCGCGAGATCAAGAACATCGACGAGGTCGCGCTGCTCACGCGCGCGGCCGCCATGGTCGACGGCGTCTATCACCAGATCTACGAAGAGCTGAAACCGGGCGTGAAAGAGTCAACGATCGTCGCGAACGCGAACCGATTTCTCTACGAAAACGGTTCCGACGACGTGGAAGCGATCAACGCGATCTCGGGCGAGCGCTGCAACCCGCATCCGCACAACTTCACCGACCGCATGATCCGCCCCGGCGACCAGGCGTTCTTCGACGTGCTGCAGTCCTACAACGGTTATCGCACTTGCTATTACCGGACGTTCAATGTGGGCCGCGCCACCGACGTGCAACGCGACGCTTACAAGCTCTGCCGCGAATGGCTCGACAACGCGATCGCGCTGATCAAACCCGGGGTCTCGACCGACAAGGTCGCGGGCGTCTGGCCGAAGGCGCAGGACTTCGGATTCCCGAACGAGCTTGCTGCGTTCGGCTTGCAGTTCGGCCACGGGCTCGGGCTTGCGCTGCACGAGCGACCGATCATCTCACGCGTGGTCTCCCTGGATCATCCGATGGAGATCAAGGAAGGGATGGTGTTCGCGCTTGAAACCTACTGCCCGGCCAAGGACGGCTACTCCGCCGCGCGCATCGAGGAAGAGATCGTCGTCACCAACAAGGGCGGCGTCGTGATCTCGCTGTTCCCCGCGGAAGACTTGCCGATCAGCGCGAAGTATTAATTGGGGGCGCTGCCGCGATGCAAAGGCTCGCGGCGGCGATCTCAGCATGAACATCGGCTTCATTGGGCTCGGCGTGATGGGCAGCCGCATGCTGCGCCATCTCGTAAACAGTGGGCACGAGGCCACGATCTTCGACATCGACACAGTCGCCGCGACGAAGCTTTCCGCCGAGTCCGGCGCGAAGATCGCAGCGACCCCGCGCGCCGCGGCTGCTGCTGCCGAGACCGTCATCACGATGCTGCCGAACGGCGAGATCGTGCGCGAGGCGACGTTCGGGCGAAACGGTCTCGCGGATGGCCTCAAGCCGGGCGCGCTCCTGCTCGACTGCTCGTCGGCGGAGCCCTGGATCACGCGCGAAATCGCAGAAAGGCTCGCAAAGCAGAAAGTCGAGATGGTCGACGCCCCGGTCTCCGGCGCGGAAGAAGGCGCGCGTACCGCGGCGCTGGTCTTCATGTGCGGTGGAAGCGACGCGGCAGTTGCGCGCGCAAGGCCTTTGCTTGAACTCATGGGTAAGCACATTTTTCATGTGGGGCCGATCGGTGCCGGTCACACGATGAAGGCAATCAACAACGTCACCACCGCGCTGAGCTTTCTATGCACGGCAGAAGCGCTTCTGATCGGCAAGTCGTACGGACTCAATGCGCGCGCGATGCTCGATGTGATGAACGTCTCGACCGGCTACAGCTTTGCGACGCAGAACCGTTTCCTGCAGGATGTCATCACCCGGAAGTTTGAAGACCAGTTCAAGCTGGACCTGATGCTGAAAGACATGGGAATTGCCCGCGAGCTCGCCGAAGCGCATCGCCTGCCCGCGCCGATGATGGAGCTAGGACGCGAGCGCTGGAGACGCGCGGTGGAAGCGCTTGGACCGGGCGCGGTCACGACCGAGATCGTCCGCTTCGTCGAGCAGGAAATGGGTGTCGAACTCAAGGACGAATGATGCGCAAGTACGTGCCGCCGCCCACACCGAAACAGGCCGCGGAAATCCGCGCCTGGCGGATCAAGGCGATCATCTGGATCGCGGCGATCCCGTTCGCCGTCTTCGGCTTGATGGCCGTCGGCTACAGCGATCTCGCGCCCACCTGGCTCCGGCGGGCGACGATCGAGGTCGACGGGATGTTGGGCTCGCTGGTGTGGTCGCTGCTCGACCCGCGCAACTAGCGCACTTTTCCAAAATGAAAGCCGCGCTCTAGACTTGGGCTGATGAAGCGCCCACCTCGCAGCCAGACAGAACTCGCGCGGGCAATCGATCAGGGCACGGGCCGCGCCGAGGCCGATCTCGTCGTCAAGGACGTGCGCCTGCTCGACGTCATCACCGGCGCGATCACCAAGACCGACATTGCGATCTGCGGCGATCTTATCGTCGGGACTCACGACAGCTACCGCGGCAAGCGTGAGATCGACGCGAAAGGCGCGTTCGCGGCGCCCGGCTTCATCGACACGCACATGCATGTCGAGTCATCATTGATGACGCCGCTCGAGTTCGACCGTTGCGTTCTCCCGCACGGGGTGACGACGGCGATCTGCGATCCGCATGAGATCGCGAACGTACTCGGGCTCGACGGCGTCCGCTACTTTCTCGATTGCTCGCTTGCGACCGCGATGGACCTGCGCGTGCAGCTGTCCTCTTGCGTTCCCTCGACGAAGTTCGAGACGTCCGGCGCCGAGCTGCTTGCCGCTGATCTCCTGCCGTTTCGCAGCCACCCGAAAGTGATCGGACTTGCTGAATTCATGAACTTTCCCGGCGTGCTCGCGAAGGAGCCTCCCGCGCTCGACAAGCTCGCGGCCTTTTCCGACGGCCATATCGATGGCCACGCGCCGTTGCTTTCGGGCCGCGATCTCAACGCCTATCTCGCAGCCGGCATTCGCACGGATCACGAGACCACGAAGCTCGAAGAAGGCCGTGAAAAGCTCGCCAAGGGCATGACCGTGCTGATCCGCGAGGGTTCGGTGAGCAAGGATCTGCATGCACTCGCACCGCTGATTTCCGCCGATACATCGGCCTTTCTTGCATTTTGCACCGACGACCGGAATCCGCTCGAGATCGCGGAGGAAGGCCATATTGACTTCATGGTCCGGGCGGCGATCAAGCTCGGCGCGCCGCTGCATCACGTCTTCCGGATGGCGAGCTGGTCGGGGGCAAACGCTTTCGGACTACGCGACCGCGGACTGATTGCGCCTGGCTGGCGCGCGGACATCGTGCTGCTCGATGATCTCCAGTCCTGCTCCGTCAAAAGCGTGATCGCGGGCGGCAGGCTCGTTGAGCCGGAGTTGTTTGCAGCACGTAAGTCCATCGCGCCGGTGGGCCTGAAATCAGTGAAGCGGGAGCCAGTGAATGCTGAAGATTTTCGCGTGCCCGCATCCAGCGCGTCGACGCAGGTGATTGGCGTCGTTCCAGGACGGATCATCACCGAACGGCTCTCGATGGACCTGCCCGTGCGCGGCGGTGAAAAGCACGCGGACACCGGCAAGGACGCGCTCAAGGTCGCGGTGGTCGCGCGGCACGGCAAGAACCGCAATATCGGCCGTGGGTTCGTGAAGGGCTTTGGCATGCAACGCGGCGCGATCGCATCCTCGGTCGGTCACGACAGCCACAACATATGCGTCGTCGGAACGAACGACGCCGACATGGCTGTCGCCGTGAACCGGTTGATCGCAATACAGGGTGGCTTCGCGGTCGCGGAAGGGGGCGAAGTGCGCGCCGAAGTCGCGCTGCCGATCGCGGGACTGATGTCGACGCTAACGTTCGAAGAACTTCACGCAGCGCTGCTGCCGCTGCGCGCGGCGGCAAAGTCGCTCGGCATCACGCTGAAGGAACCGTTCCTGCAGGCCGCGTTCCTACCACTGCCCGTGATTCCGCATCTGAAAATCACGGACTTCGGGCTGTTCGACGTGGACCGCTTCGAGCTTGTGACGTAACGAACTTAGAACGTCGACTTCAATCGCAAATGATCGTTGCGATTCATCGACTTGATCTCGACGCGCTTGACGCCGTTGTCGGCCAGGATGTCGAGCGGGACCACGGCGCCCGCCTCTCCCTGCTTCCAGATCTTGCGATAGAAGTCCGCCAGCCCGGAGATCGGCTCGCCATTGACGCCCATGATGATGTCGCCCTTGCGCAGGCCCGCCTTTTCAGCGGGAGCGCCCGCCGTCGCTCGCGCGACAAACAAGCGTCCACGCACTTCTTCCGTGGTCACGCCGATCCAAGGCCGCGATTTTCCTGATCCGCTCGCGCCGGCGATGAGATCGGCAAGCACGGGCGTCAGCAGGTCGATTGGCACGTACATGTTGCCGGGGGCGTTCACGCCCTTGCCGGTCACGTCGTTCACGATCAGCGAGCCGACACCGACGAGCTTCCCGTCCTTGTCGATGAGTGCGGCGCCGCTCCAGTCCGTATGCGGCGGAGCCGTGAAGATTGCGCCGTCGATCAGATATTCCCAGTTGCCCGCGAACTCGCGGCGCACGGCGACCTGAGCAGGCGCCACGCCGTTGATGCCGCCGTGGCTTGCGGCAAGAACCGGGTCCTTCACCCGCAGTTCCGAAGACTTGCCGATCACGAAGGGGCGCACCTTGAGCGGCTGCGTTGCCTTGAGCAGTCCGAAGCCGGTTTCGTTGTCGTAGCCCAGCACCTCGGCTTAAATCTTGCGCCCGTCCTGGGTCTCAATCTCGGCGGAATGCGCTTCGACCATCAAATAGCCGATGGTGACGATGAGCCCGCTGTTGTCGATGACGACGCCGGAGCCGCTACGCTCGCGGCCCAGATTCTCGATGGTGCGACCATCGGGATTGATGAAGGTCTTGATGCGGACGACGCCGGAAAGGAGTTGCTCGAGCTTCGGCATCTCCTTCGACATTTCCAATTTGCCGTCGGATTGTGCAGCCGCCGGCGGCTGAAGCAGCAACGCCAGTGCCGCCCCAGCAAACAGACTCAGGATACCGAAGTGCGATGTGCCCAGCCCATTCATCATCCTGCCTCCGAATTGACTCGTCGGCCCGAACTGATTCGCCCCAGACGAATGCAATATATATGCCCGGCCGAGAAATTCGACCGCACCGCTCGCGGATTGTTGATCCTGAAGGGTTTCTAGCCGCTGACCGGCTTCGCGTAGTCCTCGTCGCTCACATACTCCTGCCACTCGACGTATTTGCCGTCCTTCGCCTCCTGCATGGCGACATGGACCATCGTGGTCGTCGGTGCGGCGCCGTGCCAGTGCTTCTCGCCGGGCGCGAACCAGACGACGTCGCCTGCTCGAATCTCGCGGACCGCTCCGCCCCAACTCTGGGCGCGGCCGGCGCCGGCAACGACATAGAGGGTTTGACCGAACGGGTGGGTGTGCCACGCGGTGCGGGCTCCGGGCTCGAACGTCACGCGGCTTGATCGGAGCCGCGCGGGCTCAGGCGCCTCGATGATCGGATCCTGCCAGACCGTGCCGGTGAAGTATTCCTTCGGTGCGCGCCGCGTCGGTCGTGCGCCGCCCTTGAAGACTTCCATGCGTCAGCTCCCTGTTCGCTTTCGCCGATTGTAGCGAAATTCCAGCGCCGGCAAGCGCGTCAAGCGCGCGCGGCAAGCTTCTCCTTGAGCCAGGAAAACTTCTCAGTCAGCAACGAGCCGAAATAGTAGGTCGGCTTGAATGCGGGCTGTGCCTGAATCGCCTCGAACCAGCGCGCGACCGTTGAGCGCCCCTGCCACAATCGCTCGAGTTTGATGTCGGCGAGGCGAACGATCACCGGCATCACAGCGATATCGGCAAGGGTCAGGTCTTTTCCCATCAGCCAGGGCCCGCCGCTACTTGCGATCGCCTCGTCCATGCGGACGATCGTCCGGCTCAGCCGGTCCATTGCTTCCTTCATGTCGGAATCGGGAAAACCCTTGCGGCCCATGCGCAGCATCATCTCCCTGCGCAGCGGCTTCGAGTTCGCGAACGCAATGAACTCGTCCTCACTCATCGCCTGGAAGCGAGGCAGG
Organism: uncultured Alphaproteobacteria bacterium; assembly: GCA_963711595.1. Classification (GTDB taxonomy): domain Bacteria; phylum Pseudomonadota; class Alphaproteobacteria; order Rhizobiales; family Xanthobacteraceae; genus JAUSIF01. The sequence goes on along the minus strand of CAVQER010000010.1, from coordinate 77,096 downwards.
AACGCGATATTGAAGGTCGGAATGCGAACGGCGGGCGTCGGCATCTCGTCGATGAAACGCATGTGCGAGCGCATCGTCGCGCGCTCGGCCGGCACTTCCGGCGTGAAGCGCGGAGGAACGACCTCCTCGAGATACTCCATGATAACGGCGGAATCGATCACGACGGCGCCCTCGTGCACGATCGTCGGCACGACACCGTTCGGATTGAGTTTCAGATAGTCAGGCTTGAGTTGATCGCCCTCGAGCAGGTCGAGCTTGATCTCGTCGAACGGCAATCCTTTTGCGTTCAGTACGAAGCGGACGCGTTGGCTGCAGGTCGATTGCGGCGCATTGTAGAGCGTGAATGCCATGGCGCCACGATATAGCGCTCCGCGCCGACCGGCAAAGAAGTCGCGGCTAGAGGTTCTTGATCAAACCGGCGTCGATCAAGAGACGGTTGAACCGGCGCGCTTCGGCGCCGGCTGCCGCACTGGTAGAAGAGCCCTTCGCAACGTTGAAAGATCCTCTTCTGTTCGGCAAATGTCGCGTCGAGCGGCACGCCCGCCGCTTCCAGCACGACGAGCGGAAGATAGGGCGCGTCGAGGTTGTCCGCGGCCGAAGCGAGGCTCGCGGGACGGAAGTTGATGGCGTCGATCGCGTAATACGTCGCGTAGTAGCGCCGGTCGTATTCTGCCAGACGCTTGGCGAGCGTCGCGCCGTCGGCCTTTGGGTCGATGATGTGCTTCGCGAACAGCGGCTGATGGTCGCCGAAACGCACGATCAGGAACGGCTCGCCCTTGAACTCGCGCTCGAGGCGCAAGCGAAACTGATTGTAGTCCGTTTCGCTCATGACCTGGCGCCGCAGAAACTCATCTACTTCGGGCGTATTGCCATAGCCGCGCCAATCCGGGGTCAGCTCCGGGCGGTAGGGCGCGTGCCAGGGAAAATGGTTCGCCATCGTGTAGACGAATACGAACATCGGACCACTGCGATGCTCGCGATCGATCAGGCGGCGCGCGGCATCATAATAGAAGCTGTCCGGCTCGCTATCGAGCGTGCGCAAGTGCTTCGCGTCGAGAAAATTCTGGATGCCCGTGCTTGTCTGAAAGTCGCGGGCGCCGAGAAAATTCCCGTGCCACGGATACAGGCTGTAGGTGCGATAGCCGCAGCGGGCGAGTGCGTGTGGTAGTCCGCGCTCGACGCGACCGGCAGCGAAACGCGTCACCGAGTTCGGCGAAGCGCCCGTACGAGCGCGACGACAGCCCGGTCAACACGTTGTACTCGGTGAACCAGGTCGGACCGCCGGCGCCTTCGGCCAGGAAAGTCCGCGTCTTGCCGTCGAGCGAGCGAAAGTGCCGGCCGTAACCGGCGGGAAGATTCACGCCGGGCACCGTGCGCAGATCGAAGCTCGAACTCGTCGAGAATCATGACGATATGCGGCGCGCGGCGCAGCGGGCGACACGTCTCGTCGGCCGTCATCCGCAGGCGCTCGGTGACCGTCGCGTCGGACTCGATGATTCCGCGCGTAAAGTAGTCGGTCAGGGCGACCGACGCCGAGCGTGCGAACTTCGAGACGTAATTTTCGTCCAGCCACTTGTCGTCGATATCCGTCGGCACGGCGAACGAGATCCCGGTCAGCGCCGCGAGGCACGCGACGCAGCCCACCGAAGCCGCGCGCAGGCCGACGCGGTAGTGGTCCAACCGCCACGCCACCACCAGAAAGGCAAGGGCGCAGAGACTGAAGATCGCGACGGAGAGCTGCAATCCCGGCGTGACCATCAGCAGGAAACTGATCGTATCCTCGTCGAGGATCATCACGTCGACGAAGTTCGCCGTCATGAACAGCGCCTCGAACTTGAAGCGCGACAGGAGGATCAGGATTGTGACCATGACCAGCGACAGCCCGGCGGCGAGCGACGGACGGCGCAAGACGAGAAGCCACGCAAAGTTCAGCAGGCCCCACGTGAATATGAACGCGGCCTTCGACCAGAAATCGGTCTCGGACCAGAGCATGATGACGATTGCAACGAGGTGAAGCCCGGCGGTCAGAGCGATTGCTGCGGCCTGGCGGACCGCTACGGAGGCGCCGAGGCGCCGAAATAATGGAAGGTAGGCAACGGGCAACATGGCCAGCGTACGCGCCCGACAACTGACATTCGCCGGCTCGGGCTCCAGCGAACTGTCATCATTCTGTCGCACAACCGTAAAAATAGGCAAGGAGCGGCGCCCGCCGCCCGCGCATTAATTTCCTGTCAGGTAAACGGGAGCTGTGTCGTCAAAGCAGCCCGACGCGCAGAACCAACGCCGCGAGCCAGACGACACCTCCTAGAAGCAGTGCACAAAAGACGGCGGCGGATCCCAAATCCTTCACTCGACCGACGGCCGGGTGCTGCGCCGGAGCGAGGTGATCGGCAAGCTTTTCGATCGCGGTGTTCAAGAGTTCCACCGCCAGGATCAAAAGGAAGCTGCCGATCATCGCCACGTACCAAGCAAAGCTTGGCGCGATCACCCATCCCAACGGGATCGCGAGAACGAGCAGTATCACCTCGATCCGGAACGCCTCTTCGCTGGACCATGCGGCGATCAGGCCGTCAAAGGTATTGCCGGTCGCGTCGATCGCGCGCTGGAAACCCTGGCTGCGCGCAGGCCGCGTCGGCACGCGTTGCCTGGCCTTGGTGGTTTCGGCTTTCGGCATCGGCGTATCGCCCGAGACTGACTAGCTCTCGAGCCCGGTGGGCACGCTCTTGTTCTCGCTTTCCAGCTTCATCCCTGCCGCAAGCGCCATGGTCTCCATCAAGGATGCAAAATCCTTCTCGAGGTAAGCCTGCGGATCCTTCTGCAGAATCGCCGCGCCGAAATGGCTCTGCAGCACCTCGCGCGTCGCCGCGGTCACCGGCATCGGCACGTCGAATTTCCGGCCGAGCGCAAGGCCGAGATCGACGTCCTTACGCAGCAGCTCCGGCGTGAAGGTCGTGGTCCAATCGAGGTTGACTAGTGCGGGCGACTTGTAGCGCGTGAACATCGAGCCCATGACGGAATTGTTCATGAACGCAAGGAAGGCGTGACGCGGAATTCCCATCTTGTTTGCCAGTAGCGTGATCTCAAGAAGGTTCTCGATCACGACGCCGAGCATTACGTTGTGCGCGATCTTGCAGATGCGTGCGAGTTCACCGTCGCCGACATAGGAAACGCCATTCGGAGCGATCGCCTTGATCAGGTCCTCAACTTTGCGAAAGGCGGGCTCGGCACCGGACGCGACGGCGGAAAGCTTGCCTGCCTTGATAACCTTGGCGTTACCGCTCACGGGAGCGGCGATGAAATCGGCGCCGGCATCCGACAGCTTTTTCCGGATTTCGGCAGACTCCTCCACGGAGATTGTCGAGCAATCGACGAAAATACCGGGCACTTTCCCGTTCTTGCCGGCGAGCACCCCGTCCTTGCCGAAATAGACTTCTTTCAGGTCCTTGCCGGTCGACACGATCGAGAACACGATTTCGCGGTCGGCGAGATCGGCGAGGCGGTCGACGACCTTCGCACCCTTTCCAGCGAGCGGTTCGGCCTTGGCGCGGGTCCGATTCCAGACGGAAACGTCATAGCCCGCCTTGATCAGGCGCTCGGCCATGGGAAAGCCCATGCGGCCCATGCCGATCCAGCCGACCTTCTGGGTGTTCTGCGCCATTCCTGTCTCCCGTCCGTGAATTCCTTTTGTCGGGCGCTATTGAGCATGGAGCGGCCGATACGGCAACGGCGTGCGGTCCCTCAGTGCTATTCCGGATCGAACAAAGGGCGCGGAGAGGAGTTAAACAGAGGTTTCGGAGGGAGACGTTCATGACCGCCACGTTCAGATTCGGGACCGTCGGGCTGTTGGTCCTCGCCTCGCTAGTAGCGTTCGCTCCGGTCGCAAGGGCCGAGGCTGGTCCGTTCGCCGTCCTCGAGGGTAACTGGTCGGGCGAAGGCAACATCACTACCTCCGGCGGATTGCGCGAGCGCTTGCGCTGCCGCGCGACATACCGGGCCGCCGAAGATGGCGATCACGTTCGCATATCGCTTCGCTGCGCCAGCGACAGCTACAATTTCGACCTAGCCGGGGATGTCGACCATCGGAACGGAGCGATCTCCGGCTCCTGGACCGAAGCCAGCCGTAAGGCTTCCGGGACCATTTCCGGGCGCGCCAACGGCGACCACATCGAAGCGAACGCGAAGGGTGACACCTTCTCCGTCAATCTCTCCCTGACGACGCGCGGCAATCGGCAGGCGGTGGCCATCCAGTCGCTCGCCGCCGAAGTCACCAACGTGTCGATTACTCTCAACAAGTGATGTGTCGCCGCAAACAAGTATGACCGCCGCCGCGTTACCGCGGCGGCGTCATCAGCTTGGTGAGCCGCGTGCGATCAGCCGCCGACGGCGTCCTTCACGCACTTCGTGGTGAAGCTGGTCTGGGCAGCACCCGCGAGCTTCTTGTCAGTAGCCTGCTTGTCGCAAGTCGCCTTAGCGTCGGTTTCGCACTTCGTCAGGAAGCTAGTCTTTGCCGCGCCGGCGAGATTCTTGTTCTTGGCTTCAACCGAACACGACGCCGCGTGTGCACTGCTGGCTGCGAACGAAAGCAGGATCGCGATAACGGCCGCCCTCATGGATGCCTCCCTGTTGCTGGCACCGCGATGGTTTGTGAGGAAGATGGCCGGTCCAAGGCGGGCGGGGGGACCCCCTAGGCGCGCCGCGATCTAACCTGGATTTGCGCGACCCGCTCCTGCCGTGCGATCTCGCCCTTTCGCGCCTCTGCCAGCTCAAACCAAGTCTCCGCCATAGCAAGGAGAGTTTGCTTGTGTTCCGCTGTGTCGGCGGTTAGCGCCAACCTACGGCACTCTTCGGCGTGTCTGACGTAATCGGAAATCTTACGCACCCCTCATCCTTTCGATCAGCGGCCCAGCCGGATACCAAGCCAAGCCGCGGCGTCGCGGAAGTCGCGACACTCTTTCACGCGCGCTTGGAGGTACGTACTGGCGCTTCCGGTGCGTAGACCGCTCCGGCAACGGACGCGGCCGCTCCCAGCATCAGCGCCACCACGGAGCTGATCGAAAGGGCGGCGACCTGGCGTTGCAATTCCGGTGTGACCTTGCCTTCCGCCATACGATCGAGCGCGGCTCCGAGCGGTCCGCCGAACGCGGAAAGTACCGACGTCCCGGCGCCGGCGGCGAGTGCAATCGCGAAGGCAACGATGAGGAGAGCGCTGGCCCAGGCGATGAGCGCGAGCACGGTCAATTTGGCGTCGTCGATACCCTGGCCAAGCGCCCCGATCACGACGCCGCCGACCGCCGCCGCAAATACGCCTGTCGCGGCCCACCAGGCGAACGCGTACCAGGCGACCGTGCTGTTCGCGGTCGGTGCGTAGCGCACGGCGATAATACCGGCACCGAGCCCGACCAAAATGAAGATGAATTGCGTCGTGAGTGACGCGACAATACCCGTCCAAATGAGAAATACGTCGTTTGCGGGGGTAATCGTGCGCTCCGCCATGATTTCGCTCCCTGCAGTTGGGTTCCCGAACGGCCATAAACTGTGGCGGGCACGAAAGAGTTCCCGTACCGGGGAGCCGCACCAAGCGCTCCTGTCGGGCCAAGAGGCGCCGTGGCAAAATCGAGCCGATAGTTGCAGCGAGGCGCCGCAACATGGATTGGCGCGCAGCTCTCTTGACGATCGCCTGCGTTGTCGCGTGTCCGGTGACGGCGGCGCAAGTCGATTACGCCCGCGCCCGCGCGGCAATGGTGGACACGATTCGCGTGCACGCGCGGATTGGCGGCCTGTTCGAACCAGGACCCCGCGCCGACAAAATTCTGGACGTGATGGCGCGCACGCCGCGGCACCTGTTCGTCCCTGAGTCCTATCGCTCGCACGCCTACCGCGATGGTCCCGCGCCGATCGGCCACAACCAGACGATCTCGCAGCCGTTCATCGTCGCCGCGATGACGCAGTTGGCGGAGGTCGAAAGCGACCACACTGTGCTCGAGATCGGCACCGGCTCGGGTTATCAGGCGGCCATCCTTGCGCAGATCGTGCGCAAAGTGTGCACCATCGAGATCGTTCGGCCGCTCGGCGAGGCAGCGGCAAAACTTCTCAAGGATCTTGGCCATGACAACGCGAGCGTCCACATTGGTGACGGCTATGCGGGCTGGCCCGAGTGCGGACCGTTCGACGCGATCATTGTTACCGCCGCGCTCGGTCATGTGCCGCCTCCGCTGACCGAGCAGTTGAAGATCGGAGGCCGGCTCGTGATGCCCGTGGGTCCCACGCGCGGCGGGCAGCAGCTCACCGTAGTGACAAAGACCGCCGCGGGAAAAATCGAGACGCGCGCGGTCGGGCCCGTGATGTTCGTGCCGTTCACGAGGGGGAAGGAGTGAGCCTGCAACCGCAGACTTTTTCGCTCACGCCTCGTCCGTAACGGCGTTCCGCAACAACCCGATCCGCGGCACATCCACCTCGACGACGTCGCCGGGCACAAGCCAGCGTGGAGGGTCGAACCGAGCACCGGCGCCGGTAGGCGTGCCGGTGACGATTACGTCGCCCGGCTTCAGGGTCGCGAAAGTCGAGATGTATTCGAGCAGATAGCTGAAGTCGAAGATCATGTTCGCGGTGGTGTCGTGCTGCCGCACCTCGCCATTCACGCGCGTAGTGAGTTCGAATGGCTGTTTCCAGTCGATTTCATCGGGGGTGACGAGCCAGGGCCCGATACTTCCAGACGCGTCGAAGTTCTTGCCTTGGGTTGTGTTGAACTTCGCGTGCCGCACCCAGTCGCGCAGCGTGCCCTCGTTGCAGAGCGTGACGCCGGCGACGTATTCGAGCGCACGGGCGCGTGGGATGCGACGCCCTTCCCTGCCGATCACGAGCACGATCTCGCCTTCGTAGTCGAGCTGGTTTGATTCCTTCGGCCGGACGACGGGCTGGCCATGGCCGACAAGCGAATTAGGCGCGCGATAAAACAAGCTTGGGTACTTCTGATCGTCGGATCCGTCCTTGTACTCGGCATTCCGGTTCGCATAGTTGACGCCGACGCAAATGATCTTCTCCGGCGTCAGTACCGGCGGCAAATACGTGATTGCGTCGAGGGGCAAGTCGGCCTTGGCCGCCTTGGTCGAGAGTTCTCCAAGCGCGCCGGCGCGCAGGACGTCGAACAAACTTTTGAATTTCGTTCGCTGGACGAGATCAAGGACCCCGCCATCCACGACCGCGCCGAACGAAGGCTCGCCGCCGGTTGTGTATGTGATGATTTTCATCCCAAGACCCGGATTCACCTCCCCCTGACAGGGGGAGGTCGGCGAGCCGGAGCGAAGCGAAGGCGAACCGGGAGGGGGTCTCTTTCCGCGGCAGCGACCCCCAGCCGGCCGCCTTTGGCGGCCACCCTCCCCCTTTCAGGGGGAGGGAAAGAAAAGGCAGTCACTCCGCGGCCTCGCGCGCGGGAAGCAGGCCGGAGCGCTGCAGTACGCCGTCAAGCTTCTTTTCCAGCTCGGACGTTGCCGGCGCCATAGGCAGGCGGTGCTCGTTGTTCGGGATGATGCCGAGCCGTTTGGCCATGTACTTCATCGGCGTCGGATTGGTCTCGAAGAAGACAGCCTTGTTCAGTTCGTGCAGCTGGTAGTGCAGTTTCTGTGCGCTCTTGAGATCGCCGCGCCACACGGCCTCGCACATCTCCGCGAGCATCTTCGGCCGCAAGTTTCCGACCGCGTTCATCAGCCCGCAGGCGCCGACCGTCATCATCGGAAACGAAAGGTCCTCGAGGCCCACGAAAATACGGAAGTCGCGGCCAACCGCGGCGAGGCACTCCGTGACGAAGTCGAGATCGTTCACCGCGTGCTTCATGCCGACGAAATTCTTCGATTTGTCCCTGAGCTGTTTGATCGTGTCGACCGTAACGCTGATCGCGGTGCGGCCGGGTATGTGATAGATCATCCACGGCACGTCGATTCCGCGCACCACCTCGAGATAGTAGTCCACCATCCCCCGCTGCTGGGGCCGGGTGTAGTACGGCGTCACGATGAGCAGCGCATCGGCGCCGGCCTTGGCCGCATGCTCGGTGAGAATTTTCGTTTCCCACAGCGATTGCGAACCGGTGGCCGCGACAACGGGAATGCGACCTTTCGCGGTCTTGATCGCGACGTCGACAAGCTTGTTGCGCTCCTCCGTCGTCAGCGACGCGGGCTCCGACGTGGTGCCGTTCACCAGGATGCCGTGCGAACCCTCGGCAATCTGCATCTCTACGAGGCGAACGTAGGTTTCGTAGTCGACCTCGCCCTTCTTGAAGGGGGTCAGAAGCGGGGGAATCGAACCCTTGAGGCGGTCGAGGGAAAGCGGCATGGCGATATCCCGGTTGCTCGCGTTCGCGCCGCGGTCTTGACGCTCGTCGCGGCGAAAGCGCATGTTCGCCAACACGTTAGGTTTTGCGCGGAGACGCGTCAACGCGGGCCGCAGCGGAGGAAACAGCCCCATGCCGCACGTAATCACGGAATATTCGGCAAATCTCGACGGCGTCGTCGACATCCCGCGGCTCGTGACGGAATTGCACGAGACCGCGATCGCAAGCGGGCTCTTTCAGGTCGGCGGCATCCGCTCCCGCGCCAAGAAGCGAGACGTGTACATCGTCGCGGACGGCGATCCGATGAATGCATTCGTGTTCGTGGTGGCACGTATCGCGCCGGGCCGTCCGATCGAAAAGCGCAAGGCGCTTGGCGAAGCATTGCTGGCAACAGCTTCGAAGCGACTTGATCCTGTGTTCAAATCGCGCGGGCTGTCACTCTCGGTGGAAGTCCAGGAGCTCGACGACCAGCTCACTTTCCGCAAGAACAATCTGCACGAGCGCATCGCCGCCAAGGAGAAGCGCGGGGACGCGGCGTGAACGCACCGTTCGATCAAAGTCTCGCGCGCGCCGAGAAGTACCTTGCCCGCTTTCGGCAGGGTGAGGTCGCGCACTTTATCGACGGCAAAGCGGACAAAGGCGGCGGCAAGACGTTCGAGTCACTCTCGCCGGTCGATAATTCCGTGCTGGCAAAGGTCGCCCGTGGCACGGCCGCCGATATCGACCGCGCGGCGAAGGCGGCGAAACGGGCGTTCGCGAGCTGGAGCAGGACGGGCGGAGACGAGCGCCGGAAGATTCTGCACAAGATCGCGAACGCGATCGAAGCGCGCGCCGACGAGATTGCGCTCGTCGAGTGCATGGATACCGGCCAGCCCATTCGCTACATGTCGAAGGCCGCATTACGCGGGGCGGAGAATTTCCGCTTTTTCGCTGACCGTGCGCCGAGTGCGCAGGACGGCCTGTCGCTGCTGGCGCTCGGCCAGCTCAACTACACAATCCGTCAGCCGATCGGACCCATAGGCGTCATCACGCCGTGGAATACGCCGTTCATGCTCTCGACCTGGAAGATCGCGCCGGCGCTCGCCGCCGGCTGCACGGTCGTACACAAGCCCGCGGAATGGAGCCCCCTCACGGCGTCGCTGCTCGTGGAAATCGCGCACGAGGCGGGCCTCCCCGCGGGCGTGCTCAATACCGTCCATGGATTCGGCGAGGATGCCGGGCGCGCACTCACCGAGCATCCCGACATCAAGGCGATCGGCTTCGTCGGCGAATCCGCTACCGGCAGCGCAATCATGGCGCAAGGGTCTGGCACGCTGAAGCGCTTACACTTCGAGCTTGGGGGCAAAAACCCCGTCATCGTGTTCGACGACGCCGACATCGACCGAGCGCTCGATGCGGCGCTGTTTATGATCTACTCGTTGAACGGCGAGCGCTGCACCTCCTCGAGTCGCGCACTCGTGCAGGCAACGATCTACGACGAATTCATCAAGCGCGCCGTGGAGCGGGTGAAGAAGATCAAAGTGGGCCATCCGCTCGACCCGTTGACGGAGATCGGCCCGCTCATTCATCCGAAGCACGTCGAGAAAGTGCTTTCTTACGTAGACGCGGCGCGCAAAGACGGCGCCAAGGTCGCGATCGGCGGCGGCCGGGTGAAGGGCGATGGCAACTATGTCGAGCCGACGCTCTACACAAATGCGAAGAACAGCATGAAGATCGCGCAGGAAGAGATCTTCGGTCCGGTGCTCACCGCGATCCCGTTTGCCGACGAGGCGGAAGCGCTTTCGATCGCAAACGACGTGCGCTACGGGCTCACGGCGTACATCTGGACGCGCGATGTCGGACGCGCACATCGCATGGCGCAAGGCGTGGAAGCCGGCATGGTGTGGGTGAATTCCGAGAACGTCCGGCACCTGCCGACGCCGTTCGGCGGGGTAAAGGCGTCCGGTATCGGCCGCGACGGCGGCGACTACAGCTTCGATTTTTACATGGAAACCAAGAACATCGCGATCGCGGTCGAGGATCACAAGATCCCGAAGATCGGTGGTTGAGGTGAATCGCGGGAGAATTTTACGGCGTCATTCCGGGACGGCCCACCGATCTCGGGCTTGCCCGAGATCGGCAATCAAAAATGCCCAAGTCGGCTATAGCCGACTTGGGTGGGCCGGGCCCGGAATCCATATTGCAGAGTCGTGGTCATGGATTCCGGGCTCGCCGCTTCGCGGCGCCCCGGAATGACGAGGTCGGAAGAGCCATGCCCCTAAAGCCGCCCGTCTACGACCCCCCGTTCAACATACTGCGCGTGAGCCACGTCGAGCTTGGCGTGACGGACCTTGCCGCCTCGCGCGCTTTCTACGTCGATTGCCTGGGTCTCCTGGTCGCCGAAGAAACGAAGGATGCTATCTATCTGCGCGGGATCGAGGAGCGTAACCACCACTCGATCGTGCTGCGCGAGACGGGAAAGCCCCTTTGCTATGCGCTCGGCTACAAGGTAGCCGACGAGAAGAATCTCGATCTCGCCGCCAAGTGGTTCAAGTCGAAAGGGCTGCCTGCGGAATTCCGCGAGGTGCCGCATCAAGGACGCACGTTGCGCGCCCGCGACGTTCGCGGCATGCCGCTCGAATTGTACGCAAAGATGGCGCAGAAGCCGAGCGCCTTGCAGAAGTACGGTCTGCATCGTGGCGCGCGCATCCAGCGCATCGACCATCTCAATTGTTTCACCGACGACGTCCAATCGAGTTACGACTTTTACAACGATCTCGGCTTCCGGCTGACCGAATACACGGAGACCGAAGACAAGCCGCCGCAGTTCTGGGCGGTGTGGATGCAGCGCAAGGGAAACGTGCACGACATCGCGTTCACGAACGGGCGCGGACCGCGGCTGCATCACGTCGGGGTGTGGACGGCCAGCGCCGTGGACGTTCTGAACGTATGCGACGTGATGGCGTCGACCGGCTACCTGCCGAACATGGAGCGCGGTCCCGGCCGGCACGGCATCTCCAACGCGTTCTTTCTCTATGTACGCGATCCGGACGGGCATCGCGTCGAGATGTTCACGAGCGACTACCTCACGGTCGACCACGACCACGAGCCGCTTCGCTGGACGCTGCGCGACCCGCAGCGGCAGACGCTTTGGGGCCACCCGGCACCGAAAACCTGGTTCGAGGAAGGCACCGTTTTCGAAGGCTGCGACGTTCGCGCACCGGTGCTCGAGGCGCAGCCGATCGTGGCGCGCTGAGCGACTCCCCAAGGAAATTCGATGAGATTCAATCCTCCCTTTCGCGCGGAGCACGTCGGCAGCCTGTTGCGGCCCGCCGAACTGAAAGAGGCGCGCGCGAAGCATGAGCGCGGTGAGACTGACGACGCGACGCTGAGAGCGATCGAAGACAAGGCGATCGAGCGCGTGATCAAGCAACAGGAGAATGCCGGCCTGCAGAGCATCACCGACGGCGAATTCCGCCGCGCCTTCTGGCACTACGATTTTCTCGAACGGCTCGACGGCGTCGAGTCCTATGTCGAGGGCCGCACCGGTTTCGCGTTCAAGGGCGGCGTGGCGCTAAAGCCGTTGAAGCTGCGACTGAATGGGAAGTTGGGCAGCTTCTCCGGCCACCCGATGATCGATCATTTCCGGTTCGTGAAAGCGCATACGCAACGCACGCCAAAGATGACGATCCCGTCACCGACCGCACTTCATTTCCGTTTTGGCCGCGAATGCGTGCTGCCGTCGATCTACCCGGATATGGCCGATTTCTATCGGGATCTCGGCATGTCCTACGCCAAGGCGATCCGCGGATTTGCCGACGCCGGCTGCCGCTACCTGCAGCTCGATGAAGTTTATCTAGCGTATCTCTGCGACCCGGAGCAGCGCGAGGACGTGCGCTCGCGCGGGGAGAATCCCGTCACACTGCCGGCGACCTACGCCAAGCTGATCAACGATGCGATCTCCGGCGCGCCGGCGGACATGACGATCGGCATGCATTTGTGCCGCGGAAATTTTCGCTCAACGTTCGTCGCATCGGGCGGTTACGAGCCCGTGGCGGAGATCCTGTTCAACACGATCAAGGTGCACGCCTATTTCATGGAATACGATACCGAGCGCGCAGGGGGGTTCGAACCCCTGCGCTTCGTGCCGAAGGACAAAATCGTCGTGTTGGGGCTGATCACGTCCAAGACCGGCAAGCTTGAGTCAAAAGACGAGCTCAAGCGACGCATCGACGAAGCCGCGAAGTTCGTACCGCTCGAGCAACTTTGTCTCAGCCCGCAATGCGGCTTCTCCTCAACCGAGGAGGGCAATGTCCTCTCCGAGGACGAGCAGTGGAAGAAAATCGCGCTCGTGCGCGAGGTGGCGGAGGAAGTTTGGGGCCGCGCATAATCCCTTGTCATGGCCGGGCTTGTCCCGGCCATCCACGCCTTCCGTTACTGAAATGTCTTAAGGCGTGGATGCCCGGCACAGGGCCGGGCATGACGCACAAGCGAATCACCCCGTCCCAACGTCCGCGGTAAGCCCCGCTGCCTTGACGCCCGCGACCCCGGCAAGCTCATCGTTGTCTGAGGTGTCGCCGGAAACGCCGACCGCACCGATGACATCGCCTGACGCGTCACGGATGAGCGCGCCGCCGGGCACCGGAATGAACGTGCCGCCGACCACGTGCGCGAGCGCGGCACCGAAGTGCGGCCGTTCGGTCACCATCTTGTTCAGGTTGCGCGAGCCTTGCCCTACGGAAAGACAGGCAAACGCCTTGCCATGCGCAATCTCAAAGCGCTTGAGGCTCGTGCCATCCTCGGCGCCGTATGCCTTGAGCGCGCCGCGTGCGTCGAGCACGCAAACGCCGAGCGGCTTCATCTTCGCGCCGCGCGCGTGCTTGAGCGCGGCAGAAACGACGGTTTGCGCCGCCTCCAGTGTGAGATCGTGCATGTTCCTCCTCCAAGAATCTCCTAGGGCGGTCGATCCGTTTTGATTGTGATCCGCGCCTGCCGCTGCCACAATGTATACCAAGGAAAAGCCGGCGACAGACCGGCCAACGTAACCCTATCGATCGGGAGGAAGACAATGTCGAAACTGAAGGCGCTATTTTCGCTTGCCGCCGGCGTCATCCTTTTTGCCGGGAACGTCTCCGCGCAGACCGAAATCAAGTTCGGCCATGTCGGCGCGCCGGGCTCCCTATTCGCCGAATCCGCCGAACTTTACGCCAAAGCCGCGAACGCGAAGCTCGGCGACAAGGCCAAGGTCGTGGTCTACGGCTCGAGCCAGCTCGGCAGCGACGGCGAATTGCTGAAGAAACTCAAGCTCGGCACCGTCGACCTGGCGTTGCCTTCGACCGTGATGACTTCGGTCGCGCCGGAATTCGGCGTTTTCGAGATGCCCTATCTCGTTAAGGACCGGGGACACGCGGCGCGTATCGCAGAGAAGGTCATTCGCACGGATCTCAGCCCGATTGCGGAGAAGCAGGGCTACAAGATCATCGGCGTCTGGGAGAACGGCTACCGTCATATCACCAACAACAAGAAGGCAATCGTGAAACCGGAGGACCTGCAGGGTGTGAAACTGCGAGTGCCGGGTGGCGTTTGGCGCGTGAAGATGTTCCAAGCCTACGGCGCGCAACCGAGCCCAATGGAGCTCAAAGAAGTGTTCGTCGCGCTGCAGACCGGCGTCATGGACGGTCAGGAAAATCCCCTTACGCAGATCTTCTCGCAGAAGTTCCAGGAAGTGCAGAAGTATCTATCGATGACGGGTCACGTCTATACACCGGCGTTCGTGACTGCCGGTGCCAGCTGGGAGCGCTTTCCTGCGGACGTGCGTAAAATCCTCGAGGACACGGCCAAGGCGGTCGAAGCCGATGTGCTGAAGCTCGCCGAAAAGCTCGACAACGAACTCGTCGACAAGATGAAGACCGCTGGCATCGCCGTAAACCAGGCCGACAAGGACGCATTCGTGAAAGCCAGCAAGGCGATCTACGAGGAATTTTCGAAGGAAGTGAAGGGCGGCCAGACGCTGATCGACAAGTCGCTCGCCCTCGCGAAGAGTTCCTGACCCAATCACACGCGTGTCGGGCCTCCGCGTCCCGGCACGCTTTTCTTACCTACGCCTAACGGGGCAGACGTCTTAATGAGGTCCTTCCGACGCTTTTTCGATCGCCTGCTTGAGGTGATCGCCTTCATCCTCATGACCTTGGTGACCCTAATCGTCGTCGCGGGTTTCACCTTCCGTTGGTTGGGACACGCGCTCGTCTGGTACGACGAGATCGCAGCGATCTCGTTGGCTTGGCTCACCTACTATGTTGCGGCGCTCGCCGCGCTGCGTGGAAGCCATCTCGGCTTCTCAGGATTCGTGAATTCGCTGCCTCCGCGATGGCGTGTGATCGCCACCTTCGCGGGCTCGCTCATCTCGATCGGCTTTTTTGCGGTGCTGGGCATCGCCGGTTATCACGTCATGCAGGTGATTTCCGGGCTCACGCTTGTCTCGCTGCCGGGGGCGCAGCAGAGCTGGGCCTCGTCGGCGATCCCGATTGGCTCGGCGCTGTTCGTCGTTGCCGAGCTGCTGCGTCTGCCCGAGGCACTGGCGGAAGCGCGGCGTGGGCCTTTGATCGATCCCGAGATCAAGGAGGTCCTGGAAGAGGCCGGCGCACTCCCCTCCGGCAACAAGGAGGGCACGCTATGACCGCCATCCTTCTCGGTATGCTCGTCGCGTTGGCCGTCCTCGTGATGCTCAACGTACCGATCGCCATCGCGCTTGGCGTCATGGCGATCGGCGCCATCGTGCTCACGCAGGGCACGCACATGCTTCCAAACCTTGCACTCGTCATGTTCGAAGGCGCCACGAGCTTTCCGCTGCTCGCGATCCCGATGTTCATTCTCGCCGGCGCGATCATGAACTCATCCTCGATCACGCAGCGGCTCATGGATCTGTGCATGGCTCTAGTCGGATTTATCCGGGGCGGACTCGCGCATGTGAACATCGTTCAGTCCATGTTCTTCGCGGAGATTTCCGGATCTGCGGTCGCCGACGTTGCCGCGACCGGCCCGATCATCATGCCCGCGATGATAAAACGCGGCTACTCGCGCGAGTTCACCGCGGCCGTCACCTCCTCATCGGCGAGCCTTGCGATCATCATTCCACCGTCGATCCCCATGATTCTCTACGCGGTCATGGGGAACGTCTCGGTCGTGCAGCTGTTCGTCGCGGGCATCATCCCGGGCATCCTCGGCGGCTTTACGATGATGGCGATCTCCTACTATCTCGCACGCAAGTTGGGCTGGCCGGTCGAGGACAAGTTCAACCTCTGCCGGGTGTGGGAGACCTTCAAAGCGTCGGCCTGGGCGCTGCTCCTGCCGCTCATCATTCTCGGCGGCATCTTCGGCGGCTTCGTCACGGCGACCGAAGGCGCGGGGCTTGCCGTGGTCGCCGCACTGTTCGTAGCCGGCGTGATCCACCGCGATCTCGATTTCGCGCACCTCTACCGGGCGGCGATCGACGGTGCGGTCCAGACCGCGGTGGTGATGATCCTGATCGCGACCTCGGCGCTGCTAGGCGTCTACCTCACGGAGCAGCAGGTGCCGCAGCAGCTCGCCGAATCGCTGCTTTCACTGACGAAAAATCAGTATGCCGTGCTCGCGATCCTCAACATCTTCTTCCTGATCATCGGCCTGTTCCTGCATTCGGCAGCGGCGATCATCCTCGTTGTGCCCATCGTGCTTCCGCTGATCACGCAGATCGGGATCGACCCGGTGCATTTCGGCATCATCGTCACACTCAACCTCGCCATCGGCCAGCAGACGCCGCCGGTCGCGAGCGTGCTGATCGCGACCTGCGCCATCGCCAAGGCCGACATCTGGGAGGTTACGAAGGTCAACGTCTGGTTCATTGGCGCGCTGCTGTTCGTGCTGCTGCTTGTGACCTACGTACCGTTCACGGCGATGGGTCTAGTCGAGTTCTTCTACCGATAATCCGCGGCAGATCGAGCGCCGTCGCTTCGCCCCGAACGAACCCCTCTTGAGGGGAAACTGCTTCAGTGCGGAAGTGCTCGACGCGCGACGACGCTCGCAGCGAGCACACGCGCGACGTGAACTTCTTCCCGTCCCGTGCCGTGGTTCTCGCTGAGTCATTCTACCGGTAACTGCGCTTACGCAATCTCGCGGCGCACGATTTTGGTGCCTTCCACCATAGCCTGCATTTTTCCGAAAGCGACTTCGCGTGGCAGATACTTAAGGCCGCAGTCGGGTGCGACGACGATGCGATCGGCCGGCACATGCGGCAGCGCGCGGCGGATACGCGCAGCGACTGTCTCGGGCGACTCGATTTTCATATCGGAAAGATCGAGCACGCCGAGCATGATCGTCTTGGACGGGAGTTGCTTCAAGACGGACGTGTCGAGCGAGGCCTGCGCGGTCTCGACCGACACTTGATGCGCGAGCGAGCCTTCCAGCTCAGGAAGAAATGAGTAACCGGACGGCCGCTGATGGATGATGGCGGCATAGCCGAAGCAGATGTGCACCGCCGTCGTTCCCTTGACGCCTTCGAGCGCGCGATTGAGTGCCTTGAGGCCGTATTGGCGCGCCTTCTCCGGGCGCGCTTGCATGTAGGGCTCGTCGATCTGCACGATGTCAGCGCCGGCCGCGAACAGATCCTTAATCTCGTCGTTTACGGCCGCGGCATAATCGAGCGCGGCCTTCTCCGGGTCGCCGTAGAAATCGTCCTGAGCCTGCTGCGACATCGTGAAGGGACCGGGCACGGTCATCTTGATTGCCCGGTTTGTATTGGCGCGCAGGAATTGTACGTCGCGCACCTCGATCGGATGCCTGCGCCGCACCGGGCCCACGATGCGGGGCACCGGATTTGGGTGGCCGGAGCGATCGAGCGCAGTGCCGGGATTGTCGATGTCGACGCCTTCGAGCGCCGTGGCAAAGCGATTGGAATAGCTTTCGCGCCGCATCTCACCGTCCGTGACGATGTCGAGACCGGCGCGCTCTTGGTCGCGGATCGCGATCAGTGTCGCGTCGTCCTGCGCCTGCTCGAGAAACGCGGACGGCACGCGCCAAAGCTCTCGCGCACGTACGCGCGGGGGAAAGCGGCCAGCGAGATTCTGGCGGTCGATCAGCCAGTCAGGCTGGGCGTAGGAGCCGACAAGCGAAGTCGGCAGAATCGGCAGCATCGGTTTCTCCTCAATGCGCGGCGACGCTCGCAGCGAGCACGCGCGCGACGTGGACGGCCTCCCGCCCCGTGCCATGGGCGATCTGCTCCCGGCACGACGTGCCATCGGCGACGATAATCGTGTCCGGTGTGGCCTTGCGCACAGCGGGCAGCAATGAAAGCTCACCCATCGCGAGCGAGACATCGATGGTGTCGGCACCGTAGCCAAAGCTTCCCGCCATCCCACAACAGCTCGACTCCACGGTCTCAACGGTCAAGCCCGGCACCAGCTTCAATACCTGAAGCACCGGGCTCATCGTGTCGAATGCCTTTTGGTGGCAGTGACCATGAAGGAGCGCGCGGTGCGCCGGCGCTTTCATCGCCGGAGCGAAACGCCCCGTCTTGGCTTCGCGCGCGAGAAATTCTTCGAACAACAGAAACTGGCCGGCGAAACGCACTGCGGTGTCGGATTGCAGAAGTGCCGGGATCTCGTCCCGAAAGCCGAATATGCAGCTCGGCTCGAGGCCGACGACAGGCACGCCACGCTCGAGGAAAGGTGCGAGCGCAGCCAGCGTGCGTTCGGCTTCATCTTTCGCTTCCTTCACCGCACCGATTGCGAGAAACGTCCGGCCGCAGCACAGCGCATGCCCACCATTCGCTGGTTTCGCGAACTGGACTCGATACCCTCCCGCCTCCAGCACGGCGACGGCGGCGTCAAGATTTTCGCGCTCGAAATAGCGATTGAAGGTGTCGGCGAAGAGAACGACCTCCCTTCCCTGCCCCGGCGCCGCCGAGGGTTCGCGAAAAATGTCCTTGCGCCAGCGCGGCAGCTTGCGCCGCGCCGTGAAACCGGCCGCTGCTTCGGAAAGCCTGGCCAATGCCGGCATCGCATCCCGCAAGTTGAAAAGCCACGGTGCTTTCGACGCGTACGGTGCGTAGCGTGGCAGCCAGCCGACAAGCCGGTCGCGCAGCGAGTAGCCGCGCTTGGCGGCGCGCGCCGCCAGCACCTCAATCTTCATGCGAGCCATGTCGACGCCGGTCGGACATTCGCGACGGCAGCCCTTGCATGAAACGCAAAGGCTCATTGTCTCGAGCATTTCATCGGACGTGAACGCGTCGGAGCCGAGCTGACCGGAGATCGCGAGGCGCAGCGTGTTCGCCCGGCCGCGCGTAACGTCGCGCTCGTTGTGCGTGACGCGAAAGCTCGGACACATCACGCCCCCTGCGTGCTTCAGGCAGGCCCCGTTGTTGTTGCACATTTCGACTGCGCCCTGGAATCCGCGACCAGCGCCGGAGTATTCCGACCAGTCGAGCGCTGGGCGAATTTCCTCGACGCGATAGTCAGGCGAGTAGCGAAACTTGCTGCGATCATCGAACTTCGGGGCCCGCACAATCTTGCCGGGATTGAAGACCCCGTTCGGATCGAAATCGTCCTTCACCTCTTCGAAGGCTCGCACAAGGCGCTCGCCGAACATCGGCTTATGAAACTCCGAGCGGAGGATGCCGTCACCATGTTCGCCCGAGTGCGATCCCTTGTACTCACGCACCATCGCAAAGGCCTCTTCGGCGATCGATCGCATCGCCTTCACGTCCTTTTCCTGGCGCAGGTTCAGCACCGGACGGACGTGCAGACAGCCGACGGAAGCGTGCGCGTACCACGTGCCGCGCGTTCCGTGTTTCGTGAAGATCTCCGTGAGCCGCGATGTGTAGTCGGCGAGATGCTCGAGCGGGACCGCGCAGTCTTCGACGAAAGAGATGGGTTTTCCCTGCTCTTTCATCGACATCATGACGTTCAGTCCGGAAGCGCGAAGGTCAGCGATCGCCGTCTGCAACCCAGCGTCGGTCACGTCGACAACGCCGCCCCACTTTTGGCCGCTCTGGTCCCAGCCAAAGCCAAGGTCACCCATCGATTGATGCAGATGCTTCAGGCGGCGCAGATTCTCCTCTTGGTCGTCCTCGCCGAACTCCACGAGCAGGATCGCTTCCGGCTCGCCGCGCACGAAATGCTCGAGCGTCGGGCGAAACATCGCGATGTCGCGAGCGAGCGCGATCATGGTGCGATCGACAAGCTCGACCGCGATCGGGCCGAGCTTCACGAGGTGCTGAGCCGCGTTCATCGCCTCATAAAAACTGCCAAAGTGGCACGCGCCGACGGCGCGGCGGCCGAGCGTCGGCCAGAGCTTGAGCTCTACCTTGGTCGTGAAAGCGAGCGTGCCCTCGGAGCCAACGAGAATATGCGCGAGGTTGAGGTCGTTTTTGCCTGGCAACAGGGCATCGAGGTTGTAGCCGCCCACGCGACGCTGCACCTTGGGAAAACGCGCCTCGATTTCACCGGCCTCGCGCGCGCTGATTGCCAGCAGTTGACGTGCAAGCGGCTTCAGCGGCGAGCTTTCAGAAATGTCGGACAGATCGGCGTTGGCGCGCCCGAAATGCACAGCCCGGCCGCCGGCCAACACCGCATCGATCGACAATACGTTGTCGCGCATCGTCCCGTAGCGCAGCGAACGGCCGCCACAGGAGTTGTTGCCAGCCATGCCGCCGATTGTTGCGCGCGAGGAGGTCGAAACATCCACCGGAAACCAGAGTCCGTGCGGCTTGAGTTGGCGGTTGAGTTCGTCGAGCACGATGCCGGGCTCAACCACGCAGCGTCTGCCTGCAGGGTCCAGCTCTAAAACGCTTGTGAGGTGCTTCGAGCAGTCGACGACGAGAAATTCGTTCACGGTCTGGCCGCATTGCGACGTGCCGCCGCCACGCGCGAGCACGCTCGCACCCTCGTGTTCGGCAAGTGCAATCGCCCGTTCGGCATCTTCTATCGTGCGCGGCACAACCACGCCGACGGGCATCATCTGATAGTGGGATGCATCCGTTGCGTACCGCCCGCGGCTAAAGCCGTCGAACAACACCTCGCCGGAGATTTCCCGCCGCAGCCGCCGCTCCAGCCCGGGCATCAGCTTCGCCATGGCGATTCCTCCGACGGGCGCGGGGGCGACATTTTGGCCGCGGCGAACGCGGCGCGGCGCTTGACCGGAAAGCGGGTATAATTCACAGCACTCTTATATCGGATCGCAGCCTTCGACGCGCGTGGCGCAGCCGAAGTTTGGGAGAGATCAATGGCTTCGAATCGTTCGCGCACGCCCGGCCGGCATTTTTTGCAGATTCCCGGACCTACGCCATTGCCCGATCGCATCCTGCGAGCGATGGACATGCCGATCATCGACCATCGGGGTCCCGAGTTCGCACGTCTTGCCCGCCGCGTACTCGATGGCATCAAGACCATTTTCAAGACGAAGAACCCGGTGATCATCTATCCGTCCTCCGGGACGGGTGCATGGGAAGCGGCACTCGTGAATGCGCTGTCGCCCGGCGACGGCGTGCTCATGTTCGAGACCGGGCAGTTCGCAACGCTCTGGAAGAACATGGCGACGAAGCTCGGCCTCAATCCGATCTTCATCGAGTCCGACTGGCGCGTGGGCGCCGACCCAAAAGCGATCGAGGCGAAGCTGCGCGAGGACAAGGACCGCAAGATCAAGGCGGTCGCGGTGCTGCACAACGAAACCTCGACGGGCTGCGTCTCGCATCCGGCGGAAATCCGGAAGGCAATCGATGCTGCCGGGCATCCGGCGCTCCTCATGGTGGACACGATCTCTTCGCTCGCCTCGATGGATTACCGGCACGACGAATGGGGCGTCGACGTCACGGTGGGCGGGGCGCAGAAAGGGTTGATGCTCCCGCCCGGCGTCTCCTTCAACGCAGTCAGTGACAAGGCGATCGCCGCGGCGAAGACCGCGAAGCTGCCGAAATCCTTCTGGTCGTGGGACGAAATGATCGCGACCAACAAGAATAATTATTTCCCCTACACCCCGGCGACCAACATCCTTTATGGGCTCGCAGAGTCGATCGACATGCTGCATGAGGAAGGCCTCGACAACGTGTTCGCGCGACACGACCGTTTTGCGGAAGCGACGCGGCGCGCGGTACGGGCGTGGGGCCTCGAGATCCTGTGCCGCGAGCCCCGCCAGTATTCCTCAACAATCACGGCGGTCATCATGCCTGATGGGCACAATGCCGACCGCTTCCGCGAAGTGGCGCTCGATCAGTTCAACATTTCATACGGCATGGGGCTCGGCCGCATCACGGGAAAGGTGTTCCGCATCGGGCATCTCGGCGATATCAACGACGCAACGCTGATCGGTGCATTGGCAGCGACCGAGATGTCACTCGCCCTCGCCGGCGTGCCGCACAAGAAGGGCGGCGTGCAGGCGGCGATGGACTATCTCGTCACGGAAGCAACGAAACCCGCACGCGCCGCGGCGGAGTAGCCGTGGGCGACCGCCGCGGTCACGCGCCGGCGGCCGATCGGAACAAGGGGCCGATCCTCGAAATCTTGAAGCGCTGGCTTCCGGCAGAGGGCATGGTGGTCGAAATCGCGAGCGGCACCGGTCAACATGTTGCGCACTTCGCCAAAGCCTTGCCGGGTCTCACGTGGCAGCCGACGGAGCTGGACGTCGACCGGCACGACTTGATCGTCGCCTGGATCGAATTCGAAGACCTGACGAACGTGCATCCGCCGATCATGCTCGACGTCGGCAAACACCCATGGCCCCTCGACCGCGCCGACGCGGTCATCTGCAGCAACATGATTTACATCTCGCCCTGGCAGGCGACGGTCGACTTGACGAAGGGTTCAGCGCAGCTTCTGCGAAACTGCGGCATCCTGTTTCTCTACGGACCTTACCGCCGATACGGCGCACACACTGCGCCAAGTAACGAAGCGTT
Organism: uncultured Alphaproteobacteria bacterium; assembly: GCA_963711595.1. Classification (GTDB taxonomy): domain Bacteria; phylum Pseudomonadota; class Alphaproteobacteria; order Rhizobiales; family Xanthobacteraceae; genus JAUSIF01. The sequence goes on along the minus strand of CAVQER010000010.1, from coordinate 54,873 downwards.
CGACGCGGATCTGCGGTCGCGCAATCCAGAGTGGGGCCTTCGAGATCTTGAAGCTGTGGCGGACGTTGCGGCCGCGCACGGATTCGAGTTCGGCGAGGCGGTGCCGATGCCGGCGAACAATTTCTCGGTCGTATTTCGGAAACGGTGAGGCGTCGGCCGAGCTAGGGGGACTTGATGCCCTTCTTGCCGCTCGCAACCTCATTCAGCAAATTGATGTTGTTCTGAATGTAAGCGCTGTCCGGATCCTTGGACTGCGCGGCGGCGAGCTTCTTGCGCGCGAGCTTGTAGTCGCCCCGCAGCATGTACGAGAAGCCCTGATTGTTGAGAATCTCCGGCGTCGGACCGAGAAGATTGATTGCCTGATCGTAGGCGCGGTCCGCGAGATCGAAACGGCGCAGGCGATCGTATGAAGCCGCAAGACCGACCCAGGCTTCGGCGGAACGCGGCTGCGCTTCGACCGCCTTGCGGAAATGCTTCTCCGCGAGCCCGTAGTTCTGTTCCTTGTAGTGCCGTTTGCCGAGACCGAGATCGTCCTTCGGATCGACCCCGAGGACTTCTGCACCGGCTCCAGGATCGATTGCGGTGATGGTGCCATCGCCGAGCGCACCCGTAGTGTCGCCGTTCGGCGTGCTTCCGCACCCCGCGACCCACCCGGCGCAAGCGGCCAACAACACCAGCCGCACCACACTCAAACGCATCGGCAAACTCCAGGCGTCGAACAAACCGGCCCGTCCTCACGGACGAGTTTGGCAGGCCATTCGTCGCGGATTATTCCCGACAGCCCCGTGTGGAACCCTAGAATGGGGTGGTTAAAAAACTCTCGCTCGCGGCGGTATCGGAGTCCGGCGCGCAACGGAATTCGCAGCGATGAATAGGAATATGCTCAGAAGCCGCCGAGTTTGAACCGCACGTAGGCGGGCAGCATGATGACGACGACGAGCACCGGGAACACGCACAGGACGAGCGGAACCGAGAGCTTGGCCGGCAGGCTGTAGGCCTTTTCTTCCGCTCGCGAGAGTCGCTTGTGGCGCATGTCATCGCTGTAAACGCGAAGCGCATCGGTCATGCTGGATCCGAGTTCCTCGGATTGCTGCAGGAGGGTCGCAAACGAGCGGGCCTCCTCGAGACCGAGACGGTCGCCGAGATGCTCGAGTGCCTCACTCAATGAACGGCCAGCCCGCATCTCCAGCGTAGTCATGTGAATGTTCGCGCCGAGCGAGGGATAGGCGTCGGCGATTTCGCGGCCGACGCGATCGAGTGCCGCCTCCATGCTGAGGCCGGCGTCCGCGCAGACGACGAGCAGGTCCATGAAATCCGGGAAGCCTGCCCGGTGCTCGGTCTGCCGCTTTTTAATGCGCCGGCTGAGGTAGAAGCCCGGCCCGAAATAGCCGACGAGGCCGCTGAAGCCGACGCCGGGCCAGAACATGGTCTTCGTTTCCGGGCTAATGGCCGGAATCAGGAAAAATGCAGCGACGGCGAGACCGACGGCAAGCAGGGTCCGCGAGATAAAATAGAACGCGGGCGCACGCGGATCGAGGAAGCCCGCCTGCATGAGCTGCCGGCGCAGCATCCGCACGTGCTTCTCGTTGGACTCCGAATAGTTCTTGGTCGTGTAGTCGATCAGTCGTTGTGCTGCTTTTGCACTGGCGTAACGGAGCGATCGCCGGTTTTCAGTGGCGCGACGAGGGCCGTGCGAAGAGATATCCGCAGCACGGCGTTTCACCGAGCCCCGCACCCGTACCGTCGCCATCACCGCGAACGTGAGCATCGAGGTCGCGAGAAACACGAAACCCCCGACGACGGCGCCGGCGTTGGCGTCCATCATCTGCAACAGGGGCTCGAATACGGTGTCCATGATCAGATCTTGAAGTTCACGAGGCGGTACATGATGAGATTGCCGAACATCATCCAGCCACCGGCGCAGACGAGACCAACCTTCGTGATGTCCTCGTGCCAGACCTTCCCGTAGAAATCCGGCGCGATGGTCTGCAGGATCAGGAACATCACGATGGGCATCGCCGACAGCAGCAAGGCCGAAAAACGGCCTTCCGAGGCGAGCGCGCGGATCTTGCGGCGCATCTTGAAGCGCAGGCGGATCACACCCGAAAGATTGCTCAGGATCTCGCTCAGATTGCCACCCGTCGATCCCTGGATCGCGACTGCGGTCACAAACAGCGGCAAGTCGTCCTGCCCGACGCGGTGATACATGGCGCGCATCGCGGTTTCCATGTCGGCGCCGTAGGTCACTTCATCGGCGACCATCCCGAATTCGGAACCGACGGGGTCGGGGAGCTCGCGCCCGACCATTGCGATCGCCACCGGAATCGGATGCCCCGCGCGCAAACTCCGAACGATGATGTCGATCGCGTCGGGGAATTGTTCGCCAAATTTCCGCTGGCGCCGTTTGCGCAGGAAAAACAGGATGGCGAAGGGCAAAAGGAGCGTCGAAATAATCGTGATCATTGCGGCGTCGAAAAAGCTTCCACGCATCACGAGGCTCACGAAGAAGACGCCCGCGGCGCCGATCGCGCTGAAGATCGCGAACTTGACAATACCGAGCGACAGTCCGGACTGGAGAATAAGGCTGTTGAGATAGAGCAACGGCAGACGAAAATCTCCCGTGCCGGTAAGCCCACGCTCGCGACGCAGCTGAATGAGGATCGACTGGCGGTCAACCTGATCCTGCATCAGGCGCAGACGGCGGTTCACCCGGCTACGGTAGGAGGCGGCCGAAAAGAACAGAAGATAGGCAGCCTCCGCCAGGAGCACGACCGACACGGCCGCGCATACGTAGAAAAGCGTTGCTTCGTCGAACTCGAACGACATGCCGGTCACAGCGGTTTCGATGGATCGAAATAGGTGCCAGGAACCGTTATCCCCTGCGCGATCAGGTCGCCGAGGAAGCGGGGCCGGATGCCGGTTGCCTGGTAGTGACCTTCGACCGCGCCATCGGCAGCGGTGCCGGTGCGAACATACTTGTAGATTTCCTGCATCTGGATGATGTCGCTCTCGAGACCTGTGATCTCCGAGATCGACGTCACGCGCCGCTTGCCATCAGACATTCGTTGCAGCTGGACGATGACGCGAATGGCGGCCGCGATCTGTCCGCGGATGCTCGCGATCGTCATCGGCATGCCCGCCATGCCAATCATCTGCTCAAGCCGCGAGATCGCGTCGCGCGGGGAGTTCGCGTGGACCGTGGCCATCGAACCTTCGTGGCCGGTATTCATCGCCTGAAGCATATCGAACGCTTCTTCGCCGCGGCACTCGCCGAGAATCACGCGATCCGGACGCATGCGTAGCGCGTTCTTTACGAGCTCGCGCTGGCGGATCTCGCCCTTGCCTTCAATGTTGGGCGGCCGCGTCTCCATGCGGCCGACATGTGGCTGCTGCAACTGGAGCTCGGCCGCGTCCTCGATCGTGACGAGCCGTTCTTTTTCCGAAATGAACGCGGAAAGCGCGTTCAACATCGTCGTCTTGCCGGAGCCGGTGCCGCCAGAAATGATCAGCGTGACACGAGCCTTGACCGCGGCGGCGAGCAACTCGCCCATTTGCGGCTTGATCGCACCGATGTCGATCAGCTTCTTGAGATTGAACGGCTTCTTCGAGAATTTGCGGATCGAGACCAACGGACCATCGACTGCGATCGGCCGGACAGCGATATTGATACGGGAACCATCGAGCAGTCGCGCGTCGCAAAGCGGCTGCGATTCGTCGACACGACGGCCGACCGCACTCACGATCTTGTTGATGATGCGCAACAGGTGCGTCTCGTCCTTGAAGCGCACGAGCGTCGGCTCCAGCATGCCTTGTCGCTCGACATAGACGCATTCGTGGCCGTTGATCAGAATGTCGTTGACGGTCGGGTCCTTCAGAAGCGGCTCGATCGGCCCGAGACCGGTCATTTCATCCAGAATTTCCAGGACGAAATCGTCCAGCTCGCCCGAGTTCAGCGCGAGACGTTCCGTCACGACGTATTGCGATACGAGCGCCGCGACGTGACGGCGAATTTCCGCTTCCGGAAGCTTTTCCAGCGCGGAAAGATTGATTTCTTCGATCAGGCGCCGGTGCAGCCGCACCTTTGCGTCCAGAAGTTTTGCGCTGAGCAACGGATTGATCGGCGGAATTGGCTCGGCCAGCGGCGGGACGATTTCCGGGGCAGCATCAACAACAAGCACAGGCGCGGGCTCTTCGCGCTCCAACACCAGTTCCGGTGTCGCGACCTGTTGCTTCGTAAAGCGACCGAGCATTTTCATTCCTCAGCTTTTGACGCTGGCCTCACGCGCACTCAACGTGCACCGAACAGGCTCCATTCCTTCTTTTTCTCACCCGCTTCCGTCTTTGCTCCATCCTTCGCGGGCTTCTGCAAGACGATCTTCTTCAACTCGGTGACGACGTTGTTGCCCTTCTTGACTTCCTCGAGCGGGATGCCCCGGTCGATCGCCTCGCGCACAAGCGCGTAATTGTTAGGAAGCGTACCGGCGAACGCGTGACCCAGTGCCTGCTTGATGTCGCCGCGGCGCAGGCCGGAAGCGAACATGCGCTGCTCGAAACGGTTCACGATGACCTGCGGATGCGGCCCTTGGTCGAGCCGCTCGGATACTGCGGTGACGAGCTGCTTTGCGTGCCGAAGGCCCGGCACCGTCATTTCACTGATGATGAACAGCTTGTTCGAGCCGACAAGCACGCTGTCGGTCCAGGAGAACCAGGTCCGCGGCATATCGATCACGACGTAGTCGAAATGCGACGACACGAGGTCGAGAAGCCGCGTAACCACGTTCGGATCGAACGATCGCATTTCGGCCGGCCGGTTGGGCGCCGCGATGAGAGAAAGCCCGGTGGAATGCTGCGAGAGCATCACGCCGAGCAGCTGTCGATCGAGGCGCTCCGGTCGTGGTTCGATTTCCCCAAGGTCGAGGCGCGGCTCGAGATCGAGATAGTCGGCGCAGGCGCCATGCTGGAAATCGAGATCGACAAGGCAAGTCTTGATGCTGCCGCGAGGACCGCTGTTGAGCAAAGTCATGGCGGTCTGAATGGCGATCGTAGTAACGCCTACGCCGCCCGCGGCCGGAAGAAACGTGTAGATCTGGGCCTCGCGGACTTCTTCATCTGCGGGTCCCTGCGCGACACGCGCGCATGCGCGTACGAAGTCGATCGGATTCACCGGCTTCACGAGGAAGTCGGCAACGCGCATATGCACGAGCCGGCGTGCGACCTCGGCGCTGAAGGCCTGCGTTACCACGATGACCGGCGGCCAACGGCCGATGCGATTCATCAGCCGCTGCAGGGCCGCCATCTCCTCGTCAGAAGCAATAAGATCGACGATGACGACCGAAGCATCTCCCGCTTCAAATTTCGCCTCGTTCTCTAGCAAGCTGCCCTGAACGACCGAAAGATCGATCTTCCCGTTCGACCCGAACGTCGAGCGCAGCGATTGCTCAAGGTCGGCATCGCCCGTCACGGCGATGACGCGGACCTTGTCAGGTACAGGATTCGACTGGCGGTCAAGCATGGGTGCGAACTACTCACTCGTACTTCTGTACTTCGAAACCTAAGTCGCCCGCCCCCACGGGACTGCCGCCGGAGACCGCGGCGCTACTGCGCCGCGGCTCCCGGCGAACCACCCCCGCCCCCCTCAAACTGGACCGAACTCGTATTCATGCCTTGCGGAGTGATCACCTTGCCGGTGCGATAGCGCTCACCCGCCGCCTGCATGCGGTCGCCATTGAACGCGATGTTGCGGTTACCCGCCGCCCGCGGCCATGGATCGCCCGTCTGGACGATGATGTTTGACGCGACTGCATCACCGGCACCCAGACTGAGGGAGTCACGCCGGTCGAGATAGAGGTCGGGCTCGGCGCAGCCGGCAACCATGCCGGCCAGGACAAGCGCCGGCGCTACCCAGCGCAGACGACGATCAGTTTTTCGCGATGACATGGCCGCCCTCCAGCGCGATCGGTTGCGGAAGATCGATGACGTGACCGGTGAACGGCCGCTGCACGGGGAGCTGCCCGCTCAGAGCGCGAGCCTGCCGCTGCATGCTCGGAGTCCATTCGGAGACGCCGTGCAGGAAGAAGTCCACGTCGTTCGCAGCCACAGCGCCGTCGAGCGGCGTGCGAAGGGAATCGCCGGGTCGCATCGGCCGCACGAGGCGCGGCGTCACGATGATGACGAGGTCGGTTTCCCGCTTCTGGTACTGAGCACTGCGGAACAGCGCCCCGAGGATCGGGATATTGCCGATCCAGGGAAGCTGGGCCTGGTTCGTTTCGTTGATGCTCTGCAACAGGCCGGCAACCGCGAAGCTCTGGCCGTCGCGAAGCTCGATCGTGGTGTTGGCACGACGCACGATCAGGCTCGGAATCTCGACACCACCAACCCGAACGGAGTTCGTCGGATCGATCTGGCTGACTTCGGGCTCGATCTTGAGGTTGATGACGCCGCCCGCCGCGACCGTGGGCGTAAACGCAAGGCCAACACCGAACTTCTTGAACTCGATCGAGATCGTGTTGTTCGTCGACTGAACCGGGAACGGAAACTCGCCGCCGGCGAGGAAGCTCGCGGTATCGCCCGACAAAGCGACCAGGTTCGGCTCGGCGAGACGGCGAGCAACGCCGCGCTCTTCGAGCGAACGGATGATCGAACTCGGCGTCGACACCTCCGCTCAGCAAATTGCCGACCATGACGCCAAAGGGTGCGCTCGGCCCGAGCAATCCGACGCCCGTCTTAAAGTTTAGGTTGCTCGTGACGACGTCCCAGTTGATGCCGAGCTCACGGCCTGCCGTGCGGGCCGCTTCTACAAAGCGGACCTCGAGCAGAACCTGCTGCGGTTGCGACACCCTCACTGAATTGATCACTTCGGGACCGAACTGCTTGGCGATCATCACCGCCTTGTCGAGGGTGACACCGTCCGGCGCGCTGCCGGAGAGCAGGATCCGGCCATTGACCGAGGAGACGCGGAAACTCGCGTGCGGGAACTGGCGCGCGAGCTCTGCGGCAAGCTGCGAAGTGTCATAAGACACCTCGACATCGAACACGCCGAGCAACTGCTTGCCTTCGGCGTAGATCGAAAGCCGCGTGGACCCGATCTTCTTGCCGAGCACGGAGAGCGAGCGGTCGGTGAGCGGCAGAACGTCAGCCACTTCGGGATCCGCAACCACCACGTCGACGAAGCCGGTGTCCGTGCGCAAAGTCTCCGACTTGGAGAGCGGGACCTTGACGGTCACAGTCGCCTTGCCGAGGCCAAGCTGCACGGTGCGCGGCTGCAACTCCGCCGGCATCGAAGGCGCGATCATGATGGCGCTGGTGACGACCACCGCAGCCACCGTGAGCAACATGGCCCGAAGGCCCGGCCGTAGCGCGGCCAAGTTCTCAGTAAAAGTCCAGTTCAACAAGACACCCTCCCCACTTACTTCAGGCTTGCTTACGGCTGCGCTTCCCCAGAAGGCGCACCGCTAACTTTCGACCGGGCGAAATTCTCGACCGGTACGCTGTACTCACCGCTGCTCTGCGCACGCATGACGCGGATCGTTGCGAAGTTCGACGTTCCCGCCGGCGCGGACTTGCCGCTGCCGATGTCGGTAATGGTTACGCGCCGCACGCCTTCCTGGGCCGAGTCGCCGGCCTTGCGCAGCACGAGTGAAAGATTTCCCGCCGAAGCGGCGAGCGCCAGCTTCTGCGCTGACACGGTGTCGACCTCGAGCGTGACCGCTTTCACGACGACCGGCTTCTCAGCGCGCTCGTCGGCGATCTGATCGATGGCCAGAACCTTGGTGTTCTGAAGAACGACGTCGTTGCTCGCCGTTTCCTTTTCACCCGAACGGGTCAACAGCACATCGACGCGGTCGCCCGGCAACACAAAGCCGGCGACGCCTTCGACGTCGTTCACGCGGATGGTCACCGCCCGCATGCCGTCCTCGATGACGGCGGAAAGCGTGGCCTTCTGTCCCGGACCCGTAATCTTGTTGCCGACGATCACCTCGTTCGGCTCGATCGAAGCAAGTGCAACGCGCTTGTCACCGCGCGTCAGCTCCGCAACGGAGGAGAACGAGTTTGGCGGCGCAGCCTCACCCGGCCATTCGATTTCGCGAAGGTTCTGCGTGGTCAGCGCGGCACCGAAGCGGAGCGGCGAGCGAGCGACTACGACGGTGCGCGTCGCGGCTGGCTTACGCGCTTCGAGAGTCTTCATGCGCATGTCGGCCTGGCGATTGAGCCACGACTGCGCAAGAAACACTGCCAACACGCCAAACACGGCGGCGACAGCGATCATCACGATCGTACTTCCGCGCACTGATTTACTCCCGGCATTGCTTCCTTCGTGCGCGTACGATTAGCGAGCAAGCCTTTTTTCAGAGTGTTGAAATCCGCATGGGACAAGGGGTTTTCGATTCATGTTGAAGGACGCCTGAATTTGCATCCTTTCCAACTTCTTGATCCAACTCATAAAACAATAGGCATCGGCACCGTGCTGGTGAATCGCGCGCAAGTTTTCTTGGTAGCGAAAGAATGAACGGCCCGCTGGAGTCGGGCGCGGCCATGCCGTACAGGGATTCCTGCTGGAATCGTGAGGACGTCGATGCTTCGAATTCCCGAGTTGTCTCCCGACCATCTGACGCCCGAGCAGCGTGAAGTGCACGACGCGATCGTCGCTGGTCCGCGCGGCAAGGTGCAGGGGCCGCTGCAGATCTGGCTGCATAGCCCGAAGCTTGCGGCGCGCGCGCAGGAGCTTGGTGCCTTCTGCCGCTACCGAACAAGCCTGCCAAAGCGACTTTCTGAGCTCGCGATCCTCGTCACGGGCGCGCATTGGAAAGCCGGATTTGAGTGGTTCGCGCACGCGCCGGAGGCGATCAAGGCGGGGCTCGACGCCGCCGCGGTCGACGCAATCCGTGGCGGGACCAGCCCGCGTTTTGCGCGCGCCGACGAAGCCGCGGTCTACGATTTCTCTCGCGAGCTTCTGGAGACCCATCGCGTCAGCGACGCGACGTACGAGCGGGCGACGGCGGTGCTGGGCGCCCTGGGTGTCGTCGAGCTTGTGGGGATCCTCGGCTACTACGGTCTCATCTCCATGACGATTTGCGCATTCCGTGTGCCGGTACCTGCCGGCGAGGTGGAGCCGTTTCCGGAATAAGGGATGGAGGGAGCCGAGATGCAAAAGAGCGCGAAGGGCAAGGTCGGCGTCGTCGGTCTCGGCATCATGGGCGGCGCGATCGCGCGAAATCTTGCGGCCGCCGGCTGGCAGGTTACCGGCCACGATATCGATGACGCTAAACAGCGCGAGCTGTCGGGCGCAGGTGTTACAATCGCGAAGAATGTCAGCGAGCTCGTAAATTCCGCGCCGGTCGTGCTGACGAGTCTTCCGAATCCGGGTGCATTGCAGAAGGTCGCAGGCGAGATAGCCGCCGCGCGCGCACCGAAGCGGATCGTCGCCGAACTCAGCACGTTCGCGATCGAGGACAAGGTGAAAGCGGAACAGACGCTGCGATCCGCCGACCACGTCCTGCTCGATTGCCCGCTCAGCGGCACGGGCGCGCAGGCAAAGACCAAGGATCTGGTCGTGTATGCGAGCGGCGATTCAGCGAGCATCGCGGCGCTCCAGCCTCTGTTCTCCGATTTTGCGCGCGAGTGGCGCGACTTGGGCGCATTCGGAAACGGCATGCGCATGAAGCTTGTCGCGAACCTGCTGGTGGCCATTCACAACGTGGCGACAGCGGAAGCGTTCGTGCTTGGCATCAAGGCTGGGCTCGATCCCACGGCAATCTTCGACCTGGTGAAGAGCGGCGCCGGAAACTCGCGCGTGTTCGAACTGCGAGGGCCGATGATGGTGGAGGGTCGCTACGACGATGCCACCATGAAGATCGACGTATGGCAAAAGGACATGTCGATCATCCGTGAATTTGCTTCAGCGCTGGGCTGCCCAACGCCAATCTTCGACGCCACCGTTCCGGTCTACGACAGTGCCTTGGCCCGGGGACTCGGCGCGCAGGACACCGCTGCCGTTTGCTCCGTATTGGAGGCAATGGCTGGCGTCCGCCGAGGACGCGCGGCGTAGCGCTGCCCACGCGCGGCGCGACAATTTCGAGGCTGGTCAGGCCAGCGCGCTTCCTGCAAACTCGCGAGAAATCAGCGGCATACGAGTGTTCGACCGCTGAGCGAACAATGCCGAATCGATCGGCGGCTGAACTGGGGCGGGACGGGGCGGCATGATCATTAGCTTCGATCTTCTGATCAACGCGATCATCGCGGGCGTGATGCTTGGCGGCTTCTATGTCGCGGTAACTATCGGCATCTCCATCGCGTTCGGTATTCTGGACATCGTCAACATCGCCCACGTCGCCTTCATCATTCTCGGCGCGTACATCGCCTATATCGTCAACATCAACCTCGGCCTCGATCCGATTCTCGTCGGCATCATCATGCTGCCCGCGTTTTACGCGCTTGGGGCGATTGTCTATCAGATCTATTACGTCTCGTTCGAACGCCGCGGGCAGGAAGCGCTGCGCGGACTCGCTTTCTTCTTCGGCCTCATGTTCATCACCGAAGTCGGACTCATCCTCGTCTTTGGCGTCGACTATCGTTACGTGCAGGCCCCCTATATCGGGCCGAGCTATCGGATCGGCGTCGCGGATTTTCCGTTGCGCCTGGTCGTTCCGTGCGTGGTCGCGCTCGTCATGTTCGGCGTCCTGCAGCTGTTTCTGTCCAAGACCTTCCTTGGTCGCGCGATCATGGCCGTGTCGCAAGATGCGCTCGCGCTGCGACTGATGGCCGTCGATCCGATCCGCATCAAGCGGATCGCCTTCGCGATTTCGGTCGCGACAGCCGCGATCGCCGGCGCGCTCCTCATCATCATCCATCCAGTCGAACCCGCGGTCGGACGCGAGTATATCGGCCGGGTATTCGCGATTGCCGTGCTCGGCGGGCTCGGTAGCCTTCCGGGCACGCTGATTGCGGCGATGTTGCTCGGCATCGTCGAGAGCTTCACTGCGACCTTCTACGGCCCGTCCTGGGCGCCCGCGGTTTCGTTCGGCTTTCTGCTGCTCACGCTCGCTTTCCGGCCACAGGGAATCTTGGGACGCTGATCGTGCGCTGGCCGGCTTTCCTGTTCGCTGCTTTCGCCGTCGCCGCGATTGTTTTCGGCGCGTTGCGCTTTGCCGGAAACGAGTATTATTTCTTCGCGGGCTACGTGGTCCTGCAGTACGTCGTACTCGCAACCGCCTGGAACATCCTCGGCGGCTACGTCGGTTACGTGAACTTCGGATCGGCTGCTTTCTTCGCGGCCGGTGCCTATTCCACGGTCGCCGTGCACAAGTTTTTTCCGATGCCGCTGCCAGTGCTGATCGTAATCGGCGGACTTGTCGCCGGCGTCATTGGATTCGGCACCGGCTATCTTACCCTGCGGCTCCGAGGCGTGTTCTTTGCGATCGCAACGCTCGCGCTCGCCGTCGTGCTGCAGACGTTGATCATCAACTGGGACTACGTGGGCGGCTCGCGCGGTGCATATCTCCTGCGACCTAACGAGTTCCCGCTGCTTGGAAGCTACGTGCAGTACCTCTTCCTGCTCATGCTCGTGCTTGCGGTGGTCGCGGTCGCTGTAGCGCGGGCCATCGAACGCTCGTCCCTCGGGTTCGGGTTCGCCGCCATCCGGGACGACGAACTGGCCGCGGAGGCATCCGGCGTGCCGACCTTGCGCCTCAAGCTCGTCGCGACGACAATTTCCGGCGCTTTCATGGGCATGGCTGGCGCGCCGTATCCCTATATCGTCGGCTATCTCGATCCGGCGTCCACGTTCAGTCTCGCTTACGCGGTAAACGCGATCGCGATGCCGATGATCGGCGGAACCACGACCTGGATTGGGCCGGTCATTGGCGCTGTGCTCCTCGGCGTGATTCAACAGGTAACCACCGTGACGATTTCATCGGCGGTGAATTTGCTGATCGTCGGGCTGGTCCTCGTCGCCTTCGTGGTGATCGCGCCGAAGGGTATCGTCGGCCTGGTGCAAGGCTGGTTTCCGCGGAAGGTGCCGTGATGGCGGAACCGTTGCTCCGCGTTGAAAGAGTGGGCAAGCGCTTCGGTGGATTCGTTGCGCTCGATGACATCGAGCTTTCCGTGGCCAAGGGCGAACGCCTCGGCCTGATCGGGCCGAATGGCTCGGGGAAAAGCACGCTCGTGAACTGTATCTGTGGCACGCTGACGAATGACACCGGGACCGTGCACTTCGAGGGCGAGACGCTCGACGGCTTGCCCGCATACAAGCGCACTCGGCGCGGGCTTGCGCGCAGCTTTCAATTGCCGCGCCCGTTCCCAAGTCTTTCGGTCACGCAGAACTTGAGGATCCCGCTCATCTACACGGTTCAGGCGCGCCTCGGCTTGGCTGCGACCGCCGACGCGGTCGAGGCCCGTTGCGCGGAACTCATTCGGCTGGTCGGCTTGCAGGACAAGGCGCGAGCGTTCCCCGCGGATCTGACCCAGGTCGACATGCGCAAGCTCGAGCTGGCCCGGGCGATGGCTGCGGAGCCGAAACTCCTGATCGCAGACGAATCCATGGCCGGCCTGTCGCGTTCGGAGATCGAAGACATCCTGAAATTGCTCAGGCGCTTGAACGATGATGGCGTCACGATCATCCTGATCGAGCACATCATGAGCGCGGTGATGAGCTTCTCGCAGAGACTCGTTGTGCTCGTGTCCGGCCGCAAGGTTGCCGACGGCGTGCCGTCGGAGGTCGTGCGCGATCCCGAAGTGGTGAGGGCGTACCTTGGTCAGTAGCATCACCGTGAAGAACATGCATGCGGCCTATGGCGCCGTGCGCGTTCTTGATGATGTCTCGCTCGACGTCAGATCGGGCGAGACCGTCGTGCTGCTCGGCACCAACGGTAACGGCAAGAGTACGCTCATGAAGTGCATCATGGGCATCCTGCGGCCGCGTGCCGGCAGCATCGTTGTCGACATCGATGGCGAGAAACACGAACTCGTTGGCCGCAGCACCGAGGAGATCGTCGACCTCGGCATCGCCCTCGTGCCGGAAGGCCGGAGACTGTTTCCGAAGCTGACCGTCGAGGAGAATTTGATGCTTGGCGCATCGCGCAAGCGCGCGCGCGATCATCGGAAGCAGAATTATGAGTTCTGTTGCACGACGTTTCCAGTGCTGGCAGACCGCCGGCGTCAGCTGGCGGGGAGCCTCTCCGGAGGCGAGCAACAGATGCTCGCACTGGGACGCGCACTCATGCTCGCGCCGCGCATCCTGCTGGTCGATGAACCTTCCGTGGGGCTGAGCCCCCTGCTCGTCAGCCGCACGATCGACACCATTAAGGAGTTGAAGGATCGCTACCAGCTCACGGTACTGATGTCCGAGCAGAACTTTACCCAAGCGATTCGCATTGCCGACCGCGGCTATGTGATCGTGCACGGCCAGATCGCGTTCGAGGGGCGCTCGGCCGCGGAAATGAACGACAACGATCTGATCCGAAAATTCTATCTCGGGATGTGAGCGCCGGAGGCCATCGCATGCCGCGCAGGATTATCGACATATCGGTTCCGCTGGAAAACACGGTTGCCGCGGATCCGCCGGGTCTCGGGCCGCAGATCGAGTATTTCACGCACGCGCAAACGGTCGGTGACATCGCGAAGTTCTTTCCCGGCTTGAAGCCGGAGGATCTGCCTGATGGCGAAGGTTGGGCCGTCGAGTCGATCCGACTTTCGACACACAACACGACGCATCTCGACGCCCCTTGGCACTACGCGTCGACGATGGATCGCGGCAAACGGGCGATCACCATCGATGAAGTGCCGCTCGAATGGTGCTTTCAGCCGGGTGTAAAGCTCGACTTCCGCCATCTTGCGGATGGATACGTGGCGACCGCGCAGGACGTCGAACAGGAACTGAAGCGCATCGGCCACACATTGTCGCCGCTCGAGATCGTCGTCGTAAACACGCGCGCCGGATCGCGCTATGGGCAACCGGACTATGTCTCAACCGGCTGCGGCATGGGACGCGAAGCAACACTCTATCTGCTGGAGCGCGGCGTGCGCGTGACCGGAACGGATGGCTGGAGCTGGGATGCGCCCTTCATCCACACAATGCGGAAGTACGCGCAGACGAAGGACGCGAGCTTGATCTGGGAAGGACACAAGGCCGGCCGCGAGATCGGATATTGCCATATAGAGAAATTGCACAACCTCGAGGCGCTGCCGGCCAAAGGCTTCTCGGTGAGCTGCTTTCCGGTGAAAGTGCGCGCAGCTTCGGCCGGATGGACGCGAGCGGTCGCAATCATCGATTCATAAAAGCAAAAGGCCCCGCTGATGGCGGGGCCTTTCTTCTTGTTCGGGGATTCTCAGATCAGAGCTTGGCGCCCTTTTCGTTGAAGTATTTGGCCGCGCCCGGATGGAATGGGACTGGCGTCCCTTCCTTGGTTTGGTTCTTGACTTCGAAGTTCTCGGCCTCGCGATGGACGGCGACGAGCTCCGGCTTCTTTTCCATCAGCGTCTTAACGATGGCATAGGCGACGTCGTCGGGCATGCTCGCACTCGCGACGAGGATGTTTTGAACGACGGCGACGGGATTGTCCTTTTCCTGACCCGGATAGGTCTTCGCCGGGATCATGCCCTTCGAGTAGATCGGGCTATACTTCGCGTTCATCTTGTCGACGAGATCGCCGGTATCGACCAAGGCGATCTTCACATTCGGCGTCGCGCCCACGTCTGTGACCGCTGCGGTTGGCAAGCCGCCGACCCAGAAGAAGGCGTCGATCTTGCCGTCCTTGAGCGCGTTTCCGGATTCGGCGACCGACAGGCGCTCGCGCGTCATGTCTTTGTCGCGATCCAAGCCCGCCGCCTCAATCACACGAAACGCCATCACTTCGGTGGCGCTGCCGGGCGACCCCGTAGAGACGCGCTTGCCTTTTAGGTCGGACATCTTCGTTACACCGCGAGCGACGGTGGAAACTACGTGCATGCGGTTCGGATAGAGCACCATCAACGTCCGAACCTCCACCTTGCCACTCTTGAACTTATCAGTGCCCTGCATCGCCTCGAGCGCGGCATCAACCATGGAAAGGCCAATTTCGCTGCGTCCGGCGCCTATGAGCTTCAGATTGTCGACCGATCCGCCAGTCACTTCCGCGGTCGCCTGCACGCCCGGCAGGTACTTCGACAACACGTTCGCCATGCCACCGCCAAGCGGGTAGTAAACCCCGCCGGTGCCGCCGGTGCCGATCGAGATTGTCTTCTGCTGTTGGGCGATGCCGGGGCTGCCAAAAAACAGCGCGGCGGCAGCGAGCGCTACCGGCGCGATTGCAAAAGCCATTCGCTTCATAAGGTCTTCCTCCCTATCGTCATTTTCGCAACGGGGACGCCGGCGCGCTTGGGGCAATTTTCTGCATGAATATTGCGGCCACCGCAATCACCAATCCTACCAGCGCAGGTTCGGGAATATCGACCCCCGCGATTGCCTCGAGTGGAGCATCGAGCAGGCTAGGAAACACAAGCAAACTTCCAGCTAATCCGAACAGAATTCGTTCGATAACCGTGTTCTGTCGCAGCGCCCAATTTTGCGCTGCAGCCGCGAACGCGAGCAATCCCACGCAAGTCTTGAACGTAATCCAACCGATGTCCCACGGGGTTCCACCTTTCGGTAACGTCAGCAGAGTCCGACTCCCTGCGGGTCGAGGATAAATGCGAACGGAACGACGAACGCTGGCAGCGTATATTTCCACGCCTGAAACGTGGTCCGATAAGGGTCGGCGCCGGTGATTGCCGCCGCGGCAAAACAGGAGAGCGCCGTCGGCGGCGACACTTCCGAGAGCACCGCGTAATAGAAGATGAACATGTGCGCAGCAAAATCCGGCACACCGAGCTTGATCAAAGCGGGTGCGGCGATTACGGCACAAATGATGTAGGAGGCAGTCACCGGCACTGCGAGGCCGATGATCCAGACGATCAGTGCCGTGTATAGCGCGGTGAGAATTAGGCTGCCGCCGGCATACCCAATGACGATCGATGAGAACTTGAGGCCGAGACCGGTCAACGTCACGACGCCGACGATGATCCCCGCTGTGGCACAGGTAGTCGCGGCACCGAGTACGCTGATCGAGCCGTCGGCCATCGCATTCACGAACTTCGTCGGCATGAGCGCCGTTTCGCGTGTTAGGAAGCTCATCGCAAAGGCGAGCAAGATCGAATAGAACACCGACGTCATCGGCGAATAGCCGACCACCATGAACATGACGACGGCGATCAATGAGACGAAATGAAAACCATAGCGGCGCGTCATCTGCCACAACGACATTTCCGACTTGAAGATCAGATCGTGCGCGCCGAATTCGGCGTGAATCGAGTTCGACCATTAGGAAAAGTGACAAGTAGTAGAGGATGGTCGGAATGATCGCCATGGCAATCACGTCGAGGTAACTGATCTTCAGAAACTCGGCGATCAGGAACGCGGCGGCGCCAAGCACCGGTGGCGAAATGATCGCGCCGAGCCCGGCGGCCGCAAGCAAACCGCCCGCAGCATCGGGGCGAAACCCGGCCTTCTTCATCATCGGATAGGCGACGGAGCCGACCATGACGGTGGTCGCTACGCCCGAGCCCGATGGCCCGCCAAGCAGGAACGACGACAGCACGACGGCCCGGCCGGCGCTGTTATGTCTGCCTCCCATCGCTGCAAGCGAGAAATCGATGAAAAACTTTCCGGCCCCGGAGTGGGCGAGAAAAGCCCCGTAGATCGTAAATAGAATAATGAGCGTCGCGGACACATCCACGGGCACGCCAAAAATTCCCTCAAGCGTGATGAAGAGGTGGCCGACGAGACGCGAGATATCGTAGCCGCGATGTGTCCACGGCTGCGGCAAATAGGGGCCCAGCATCGCGTAGGCGATGAACAGGATCGCAATGATCGGCATGATCAGTCCGGTCGTGCGCCGCGCCGCATCGAGAAGCAGCACGATGAAAATCACACCAAGGACAGTGTCGAGCTGGGTCGGCAGCGTCGCGCGATCCGTGAAATCTTCACCGCCCTGAATCGCGTAAATGAGGATGCCGACGACGGTGAGGCCAGCGACAACGTCCCACCAGCGGATCCGGTCGCGGAAGCGTTGGGCCGCCGGATACACCAAGAATGCCAGCAACAATACGAAGGCGACGTGCGTGTATCGAAGCTCTTGCGTCGGGACGATCTCGTAGACGGCATAGAGATGAAACGCGCTCATCGCGACGGCGATCGCCGTCACGATGTATCCTGCCCACCCGGACAGTCGGTTGGCGACGCCCGCTTCGGCCTCGACGTAACTTTCAGCTTTGCTCAGTGCGTCGGGCGCGAGCGCACCAGGAGTCGCACGTTCGACCTCAGCCAACTCCCCTCCCCGCCGTCACGTCACGGCCATCTGTCACTTTTGTGACGGAGACTGGGGCAACCGCCCCAATGAGGCAACCCTTCCGGCTTCGACTTTGGGGTGAGAATCCACGCTGGTAGCGGCGCAACGAGCGCGCGACAATTGCGCGCGATTCAGCGCAGTACGCGGAAACCCTGCGGCGTAAACTCGACGTGACCGCGGGCGGCGCCTCTCGCCCATTCGGCCGTCGCGGCAAGGCCGCCGAACGAGAAGAAGTGGATAGCGAGGGGACCGAGCAGGTCGCGATCCTCCGCCTCGCCGATTGCGCGGATGATGCCGTCGGGCGCCGCCTCGCCGAGCAATTGCGTCACTTTCGGATTGAACATTCCCTTCAACGAAGCGCGTACGCCGCAACGAAGCGCGTAACGCATAAGCGCACGCATGCTCGTCGGGCCGGCAACGCCGATACGAACCGGAACGCCTATCCCCTGCCCACGCAGCCAGCGAAGCCAATTCAGGATCGGTTCGGCCTCGAAGCAAAATTGCGTGGCAATGTGAACGGCGAGATTGCGCTTCTCGGCTGCCTCGAGTTTCTGCAACAACACGCGCGCAATCGTAGCCTCGTCGATTTTCGGATGGCCGTCGGCGTAACCCGAGATACCGATCTCGCGAATGCCGTGTTTCTGCAACACGTCGCTCTCGATCAGGTCGAGTGCACCCTCGAACTTGCCTGCAGCCGCATCGCGATCGCCGGCTATCACGAGTGTGCACGTGACACCCGCTTCGCCGTGCAGCCGTGCAAGCACTTGCTCCACATGGCCCGCATCCGCATACGCGCGAGCGGTGAGGTGTGGCACCGGCTCGAAGCCGGCGCCGCGAACGGCACGGGCGTAGTCGACTAGCCGCGCGGGATCCTGGTTGGGCGGGCAGCTCAGATAGACGTGCGTGCCGGCGGGCGTCGACGTCTTCAGGGCCTCGAGCTCCGCGTGATCGGGAAACGTCGCTTCAAGCGAAAAGCCGCTCAATACGCGCGCGATGTCGTCGGTCGCGGGCGCGCTGCGGCCGGCAATCGGCTTTGCGGCTCGGTTCTGCACGATCAGTACCTGTAGTGATCCGGCTTGTAGGGTCCGTGCTGCGGCACGCCGATGTACTCGGATTGGGCCGTCGACAACTTGGTAAGCTTCGCGCCGATCTTGTCGAGATGCAGACGGGCGACCTTCTCGTCGAGGTGCTTCGGCAGCACGTACACCTTCTTCTCGTACTTGCCGGGATTCGTGAACAGTTCGATCTGCGCGAGCGTCTGGTTGGTGAAGCTCGAGGACATGACGAAGCTCGGATGGCCCATCGCGTTGCCAAGATTCACCAGGCGGCCTTCCGACAGGAGAATGATGCGCTTGCCGTCGGAAAATTCGATCTCGTCGACCTGCGGCTTCACGTTGTGCCATTTGAAATTCCGCAACGCGTTCACCTGGATCTCGGAATCGAAGTGACCGATGTTGCAGACGATGGCGCGATCCTTCATCGCGCGCATGTGGTCGACGGTTATCACGTCGAGGTTGCCGGTCGCGGTCACGAAGATGTCGGCGCGCAACGCCGCGTCCTCCATCGTCGTGACTTCGTAACCCTCCATTGCCGCCTGCAGCGCGCAGATCGGATCGACCTCGGAGACAAGCACGCGGCAGCCGGCCTGGCGCAGCGACGCGGCTGAGCCTTTTCCGACGTCACCGAAGCCCGCGACCATGGCGACCTTTCCCGCCATCATCACGTCGGTGCCGCGACGGATGCCGTCGACGAGCGACTCGCGGCAGCCGTAAAGATTGTCGAACTTCGACTTGGTGACGCTGTCGTTCACGTTGATCGCGGGCCAGAGCAGCGAGCCCTTCTTCTGCATCTCGTAGAGGCGGTGCACGCCGGTGGTCGTCTCTTCGGTCACGCCGCGGATGCCTTCGGCGTTCTTCTTGAACCAGCCCGGCTTTTCCTTGAGCCGTTTCTTGATCGTCGCGAACAGGATTTCCTCCTCCTCGTTCGCGGCCTTGTCGAGAAAGGTCGTCTCGCCTTTCTCGGCGCGCAAACCGAGGTGGATCAGCAGCGTCGCGTCGCCGCCATCGTCGAGGATCATGTTGGGCGTTCCGCCGTCGCCCCATTCGAAGATTTTGACCTGGTAATCCCAGTAGTCCTTGAGCGTCTCGCCCTTGACCGCGAACACCGGCGTGCCACTGGCAGCCACCGCGGCTGCGGCGTGGTCCTGCGTCGAATAAATGTTGCAGGAGGCCCAGCGCACGTCGGCGCCGAGCGCGCGCAACGTCTCAATCAACACCGCCGTCTGGATCGTCATATGCAGCGACCCGGCGACGCGCGCCCCCTTGAGCGGTTGCTTCGGGCCGTATTCCTCGCGCGTCGACATGAGACCCGGCATTTCGGTCTCGGCGATCGCGATTTCCTTGCGGCCCCACTCAGCGAGCGAGATGTCCTTGACGACATAGTCGGTGGCGGTCGTCGACTTGGCTTTCGTTGCGGCTGTCATGAGGTTCTCGTGGCGGTTGAGGAAAAGTGCCGGAGCGCAGCGAAGGCGGAGAAGCAGATCGGTCGTCTTTCTTCCGATCCAGTTTCACCCGCGATGCAGCAAGCCTTTCGCACTCTCCGTGTTCATATATCGGAACGCAATCGGCGGCCGCTCAGTCGCGCTGCCGCGAAATCACGTAGGATTCGTCATTAAACCAAAGGCCACCGTGGGTCTTGAGGACTTCGCTGGTGGCCTCAAGATATGTGCCGTCCCTGACGGCATCGGTCAACCGTCCGTCTTCGATCTGGGCGACGTAAATCGCCGCATTCCAGGCGGCAAACAGGGTCGATGTTCCGAGGGGACCACTGACCTCGTTCGGCAGCGTCTCGAGCTTGTATTGGAAGATCGATCGGTTGTCGGCGTAGGCGTTGAAATTAAGATCGCGGCCCGCCGCACCCAGCTCCTGCTTAACCGCGCGCAGGATCGCGTGACGGTCGCTGACAAACGGGTTCTCCCCCGGCCAGACCTTTCGGATGATTTCCATTCCAGGGTCGTTACCGTGCGAGTGAATGGCAATCAGGCGGCCGCCCGGCCGCAACGCGCGCGCGAGCGGCGCAATCACCCGCTTCGCCTTGAAGTCCGTGGAGGAACTCGCGCGATAGGGCTGCGAAGCGATGACAAGATCGAAATTCGCTTCGGCGCGACCGGGATGCGGAATGATCGGGTCGAGGAGAAAGCGGTGGTCGTCGCGATAGAGGACGAGCGCAACCGGACGCTCATATACCGGGTTTCCTGATTTTTCGCTGACTCGCGCCTTCCAGTTTTCGATCAGGAACGGTTGCAGGTCGGCAATCTGCTCCTCGAACTCGCGCGAGGTGCTGCCGGTGAGCGCAACCTCGTGCCAAACCATGCTGTTCGCGGCCGCCGGCGATTTGACCGTGAGCCAAGGCGCTTCCGAGTAATACATGTTGGTAAGGACGAAAACAGTCGCCGGATGCTCGAACAAGCGATCGGGCATCTTGTCGAGCGTGAGGCGAACGTCTTCCAGGCTGATTTCCTTGCCGGCGACGTAGAACGGCATGTTGGTGAAGCGGCGGTGCATGGCGCGGAGCGTGCGCGCGAGCACCGTGCCATCACCGACGCCGGCATCGAATACGCGCACCGCAGGCGGACGCGGATGAATGTTCGCGAGCTCAAGTGCGACGCGGCCGGCGACAACCTGCTTCTCGCTGCAGGTGCTGACGAACAGCAGATACTTCTGGCGATTGTCGAAGAAGCGGAAATTGCGCGCAGGGCTTGCATGCGTCCCGGAATTGCCGACCGGAATACCCGAGAAGGCAGCCGCAGAGGGAACCGATCTCGCATTGGCCAAGATCTGTGACGCCGGCGAGCCTCCGTTCGGATGCACGGACAGAAATGAGCGGATGCGATCGAGCGTGTCGGTGGTGATCCGCCCGCCGTGGCGCAGCCGCTGCACAAGCTTGCCGTCGTTGACGACGCGGCGACCGAAGGTCGACTCGGCCATGCCGGCGCGACGGCAAAACGAGGAGATCTCTTCCAGGAGCTGTTCGGTGTTCATGGCGAAGCCATCGTCTGGAGCGCGATGGCGCAAACGGTAAAGCCCCGAAGGCTATATCGTCAACCGCGGTTTCGCCCACGTGGGACGTGGGATTTGCTCATGGGCACTTTCCCACTGCATCAAATGCACCATTCAAGACCGGTTTCTCACTTCTCGGTTGGGCAACCGGCCAGTGCTTGCCAGGACTTACCCGGAATGAGGCTGCGCCTGTGGGCTGGGACCCACTTGTTTTGCTCAATCGGGTGACGTCGAACGTGCTCATCGCGACAGCATTTCAGCAATGCGCGGGTCCAAAACAAAACGCAGGCCGGTGTCGCCACCGGCCTGCGTGCAATGTCCGGCACTGCCGGATGGAAATTACTTCTTTGCCGCGTTCGCGAACGGATAGATGACCTTGCCGGTCGACAGGTTGCCTGGAGTAAGCACGGGCTGCTTGTTCATGTCCGTGAACTCCTTGAGGTCGGTCCCGCCGATGCCCTGATACTGCACCTGCAGCATGCGTGGCTCGGTCCATTCGCCGTTCGTGCCGAATTTCACATCGCCGACGATGGTCTTGATGGTGTTGCCGCGGATGTAATCGGCGAGCTTCGTATCGTCGAGGCTCTTCGTCGCGGTGACGGCCTGCTCAAGCACCTGCAGATAGGCGTACGCCCAGGGCGGCAGGTAATAGCCGAGCGGGTCCACCTTCTCCGTCTTCGCGCGCTCCTGATACTTCGCGACCACGTCGAGGACGCCCGGGTACTGCATCGTCTTCGCCGGAATCCACGTCTCGTAGTTCACCCAGCCGTTCAATAGCGGCCCAAGCTGTTGCTTGATCGCCGTGAACTGCAGGCCGACCATGCCGCCGCCGATCATTTTCGGAGCGAAGCCGATTTCGTTGACTGCGCGGACCCAGCCGACCGAGTTGAGCGGATACGAGCAGACGACGACGATATCGGGATTGGTTGCCTGTACCGCACGCACAATCGGCGCAAGATCCGTCGTGGTCGGCGGATAGGTCCGATCGTAGACGATCTTCAGACCCGCGGCCTTCGCATTCTCCCGGGCACCGTCCTGGACGTTGCGGCCGAATTCGGCGTCGGCCGCGACGATTGCGATGGTCTGCGGCTTCGGATTTTGCGCCATCGCGATGTCGAAGAAGCCCTTGGTGAAGGACGGCTTCGGGCTTGGACCCGTCGGGATCATCGAGAAGTAGCGGTTGTATTTGAAGTTGTCGTTGATGCCGGTGCCGAACAGGCTGATGAGCAACTTGTTCCGCTGGATCGCGATCGGCAGCGTCGGTGCGATCTGGGTTGAGGCGTAGGGCCCCATGATGATGTCGACTTTGTCGACGTCGAGGAGCTTCGTGTAGATCCCCGGGACTTCCGACGGATTGCTCTTGTCGTCGAAGTAGATCAACTGGACCTTGCGGCCGAGCAGGCCGCCTTTCTTGTTGATGTCGTCTTCCCAGACCTTCATGGCGAGCAGCGCGCCCTGGCCGGCGCCGGCGAGCGGCCCGGTCAACGCCATGCTGAACCCGATCTTGATCGGCTCCTGCGCCTGTGCCGGCGCGACGAGCAGGGCTGCGAACGCGGCCGCAACCGTTGCCATCGCACTGCGCCGCAGGAACCAACGCCGATTGGCGGTGTGCATCATCTATTTCCTCCCAGTAGGTGCCCGGATTGTTTCCGATGTCGATTTGCAGATGACCGGTCTTGGTGTCGGAAAAAGGGAAAAACCACCGCGCCGGCGTTGAAAGAATTCTTCGAGCGAAAGCGCATTCGCTCGCGCGATCAGGAGACGTTACCACGGCCGGGCGTGTCAAGAAGCGGACAGCACGTTGCGTTTTTGGGATGGCGGGGCCCAAATGCGCAGTGGGTCGCCTAGAGTTGGGACCCGCACCAACGGAATACCGGTCGACCGGCCTGGACGTGCCCATCGGGACGCAAAGCGTGTTGTCTCAGGCGGATTGCGATCTGCCAGCAGCCCTGGCCTGAGACCGCCACGTAGTGAACAAAATGCCCGCCGGAGGCACGTTTTTAAAGTTGATATCTTTACTACTTTTCAATTCCGAGCTACTTTGATGGGACGCGAGGAGCCAAGCATGGGTGTGCATCCATCGCTCGCAAGGGACCCGGCCGCGGGACGCAGTTTCCTCGGCGGCCGGCCAGCATCGCTGTCCTCGCAAATCGTCGGAGACGTGCGCGACGCGCTGTTCGCGAAAAAGCTCAAGCCCGGCGAATTTCTCGGCACGGAAAATGATCTCGCCGAACGCTTCGGCGTGAGCCGCATCGTCGCGCGCGACGCGCTGCGCACGCTGCAGGCACTCGGCATCGTCGACATCAAGATGGGAAAAGGTGGCGGCGCACGCATCGCACGCGGCAACCCGCGTCTGTTCGCCGAGGCCCTCGCCGTTCAGCTCGACCTCACCGGCGTAAGCGCGAGCGAAATCATGGACGCGCAGCGCGCGATCGAGACGCTTGCCGCCGAGCTCGCCGCCGAGAACGCGAACGCCGCCGACCACGCCAAGCTGCAGCACCTCCTGCGCGACGCGGAAAGCAAAATTCACGACAACGAGGCCTACACGCGCTCATGCCGTGACTTTCACCTCGCGATCGCCGAGGCGTCGCATAACCGGGTGCTGCTGGTGCAGCTCATTTCACTGCAGCACGTATCGTGGCCTTCCGAAAACCGCACGCTGACGCCGGCGGTTTCGCAAAGAATTCTAGAAGTGCACAAGCAGCTGGCCGAACTCATCGTCATGCGCGACGCGGCCGGTGCGCGAAATTTGATGGATGACCATGTGAAAATGATCCGCGCGCGGCGCGTCGCCGAGCACGGAGAAAATCTGGGAAGCGAAGAGCAATGCTGCTGATTTGCCGGCTCAGCCCGGCTACTCGGCAAGAGTAAGGATGGATGGAGGAAACCATGCCGAAATTTGTGATCCAACCGCATTTCCGCCTGCAAGAATGGGTTGCCGAAGAGAAGGGCTACTTCAAGGATGAAGGGCTCGAGTACATCTTCCGCGAGGAAGTGCAGAAGACCGACGGAAAGGTCCACGACAAGGGTGCAAAGGTTGGTGCCTATCAGTCGCTGGAGGAAGGCCGCAAATCGGACGTGAGTTGCGCCTGCCATTGGACCGTGGGCGTCGCCGCCTCGACCGGACACGGTAAGCTCTATCCCGACGTCTATTCGGTGGCGCCCTCGGGCGTATTCGTTCCTGCGGACTTGCCGGTCAAGACGCCGGAAGATCTCGCCGGGGTGCCGATCTCCGTCGGCTACCAGTCAGGCAGCCATTACTCGACGATTCAGGCCCTCGAACAATACATGCCGACCGACAAGATCAACTTGTCGTACAACGACGGAATGTTGTTCAAGCGCATGGAGCTCTTGATCGACAGGAAAGTGCCGGCCGCGGCTTTGTTCAGCGGGCCCTACTACTTCGCCGAGCAGCTCGGCTTCCGGAAGATCATCGACTTCGACATTCATGATCACGACGATGATCTCCGGCAATCCGGACGCCGAGGACCTGCGCAAGTTCTTCCGTGCACTGAAGCGGGCGCAACGCGACATCGACCTCCGGCCGGATCTCTATACGCACTACTACAAGAACGAATTCCCGGTGCGCTATCACGCGATGATGGATACGCGGCGCTGGGGGCCCGGCGAGCGGATCGTGTTCGAGCCGTATACCAAAGAGGTCTTCGAGGAAACCTTCAAGTGGATCGAGGACCACGGCATCTTCACCGACGGCAACATGGGTTCGCGCGTCTACGAGCAGTCCGTCGTTCGCCTCACCTGATCCTGGCGATGTAAAAGACAAGCCGCCGCGATCGCTTTCGCGGCGGCTTTTATTTGTTCGCGCCTAGCGGGCGGACGACGCCGCGACTTTGAGGCCGATGTAGCGATCGAGCGTCTTTTGGTCGTTCAGCAAGTCCGCGGATTTCGCGCGATGCACGATGCGACCTCGCTCGAGCACCACCGCTTGCTCGGTCAGCGAGAGCGCGACCTGAACGTGCTGCTCGACAAGAATCACGGCGGTCTGGTCGTCCTCGAGCATGCGCCTGATTGCGCGCATCACTTCTTCGACGATGATCGGCGCAAGGCCTTCCATCGGCTCGTCCAGCAGCAGGAGGGACGGATTGGTCATCAGCGCGCGGGCAAGTGCGAGCATTTGCTGCTCGCCGCCGGAAAGCTGGTTGCCCTTGGAATACTTGCGCTCGGCAAGGCGGGGAAACAGCTCGTGCACAGCCTTCAGGGTCCAGCGGCCGGGCCGCGATGCGACAGTGAGATTTTCTTCCACCGTAAGCGACGGAAAGATCTCGCGCTCCTGCGCGACCCAGCCGATGCCGGCCCGGGCGCGTCGGTGCGGCGGCAGACCCGTTATCGCTTTCCCGCGCCAGATCACGCTGCCGCGGCGAACCTGGGTGTAGCCCATGATCGTGAGCAGCAAAGTCGACTTGCCCACACCATTACGCCCGAGGACCGCGAGACTTCCGCGTTCCGGAATCTCAAGTGACAGATCGTCGAGCACGACGGAGTTGCCGTAGCCCGCGCGCACGTCCTGCAAAACGAGCAACGGTTCAGGCATGGTGCGCTCCGCCGAGATAGACCTCGCGGACTTTCGGGTTGGCGGAGATTTCTGCCGGCGTTCCCTCGACGAGGATGCGGCCGCCGACCATGACGATGATGCGACTCGCGAAACGGAATACGACGTCCATGTCGTGCTCGATGAACAGAATCGTGATGTCCTGGGAGAGCCCGGCGATCGCGGCGAACAACCCCTCGCTCTCATCCTTCGGAACGCCGGCCGCGGGCTCGTCCAGCAGAAGCACGTGTGGCTTGGTGGCGAGCGCGAGCGCGATTTCCAGCAGACGCTGTCTGCCATACGGGAGTTCGCGTGTCGGGCGATAGCAATCCCCGCCGAGCCCGAGCGAGTTCAGGATCGCGTAAGCTTCGTCGGCTGCGTCCCGATATTGCGACAGGCCCCGCCAGAATACCGGCGCGTATCCGCGGCGCTCGCACACGGCGAGTGTCACGGATTCGAGTGCGTTCAAATCGGGAAACAATGTGTTGATCTGAAACGTACGGACCAGCCCGCGCTTTACGCGGTGCTGCGGCTCAAGCCGCGTGATGTCGTCTTCGCCGAGCAGGATCTGACCGCCGTCCGGCCGAAGCGCTCCCGTCATCAGGTTGATGAGGGTCGTCTTCCCTGCACCGTTCGGACCGATCAGTGCATAGCGCACTCCGCGCGGCAGCCTGATCTCGATGTCGCTTGCCACGACGAGCGAGCCGAAGCGCTTGTTCAACTTGCGCGTCGAAAGAACCGTCGTCACGCCTGCTTCCTCCGCAGGCGCGCGGTCAAGCGCGAAAGCCCGCCGAGAACGCCGCCCGGCAGGAACATCACGACGGCGACGAGCAGGATGCCCATCGGAAAATACCAGAGCTGCGGATTGATGCCGGAAAACTGGTCGCGCGCGACCATGAAGATGATGGCGCCGATCAGTCCGCCATAAAGATGGCCTGCGCCGCCAAGCACGAGCATCACGACCACATCGGCGGAGCGCTGGAAGTCGATCGACCCGAGCGAGACGGTCTCCGTCGTCTGCGCGAGCAGCCCGCCGGCGACGCCGGCGATCACAGCGGAAATCGTATAGATCTTTCGGATGTGCGCGCGACTGTTCGCACCGATCGCCGGCATGCGCACCGAATTTTCGCGAATGCCGCGCAGCGACAAGCCAAACGGCGAATTGATCAACCGACGCGCCAGCAGAAAGGTGAGGAATAGGACGATCAAGGAGTAGCTGTACGCGGTGTAGCCGTACAGATCGAAGCGAAAGTAATTCAGGATCGGCCAGATGCGAACGCCCTGGAGGCCGTCGGCCCCGCCGGTGAGGAAGTGTGCCGAGTTTGCGACCTCATGCATCAGAAACCCGATGCCGAGGGTGATCATGATGAGTGTCAAATGCCGGAAGCGAGCGATGATGAAGCTCGTGGCAAATCCGAGTGTCCCGGCCGCAAGGGCGGCGGCGAGCAGACCGGTCAGCGGTTCACCCCAAACGTACTTGGCAAAAATGCCGGCGGAATAGGCGCCGAGCCCGAAGAAGGCAGCGTGGCCGAGCGATACGATACCGGCGTAACCAAGAATGAGATCGAGCGACAGAGCGAATAGCGCGGTGATCGCGATCTGGCTCGCGAGCGAGAGGTAGTTGGGAAACAGCAAGAACGGCAGCAGCGTCGCGAGCCAAAAGATGATCTCGTTCGCACCCCAGCGCGCCTCCCGCTGCAGATAGGCTTGCGGCGTGATCGCGCCGTCGGTGGTGGCCATCTCAGCGCCTCCCGAACAGGCCCTGCGGCCGCCACATGAGCACAGCCACCATGACGAGATAGATCAGAAACGCCCCAATTTCCGGCACGTAGTACTTGCCCGCCACGTCGCTCGTGCCGATCACCACGGCTGCGGCGAACGACCCCCAGATGGAGCCGAGGCCGCCCACCGAAACGATGATCAGCACGTACACGAGAAACAGAAACGCGAACGAAGGATCGAGACCAACGATCTCGATCGCGAGCGCGCCGCCAAGGCCGGCAAGGCCGCTTCCGAGCGCGAACGTGATCGCAAACGCCGCGTCAACATTGATGCCGAGGCCGCGCGCCATGCGCTGGTTGTCGACCGCCGCGCGCACTTGTGCGCCAAAACGCGTGTACTCGAGCGTCAACACCAAAAGAAGAGCGATCGCCGCACCCGCAATCACCAGGAACAGGCGATAGATCGCGACCGTCACGCCCATGACCTGGATTGACCCTCGCAGGTATGAGGGCGTGTTGACCGACTGCTGAATGGTACCGAAAATAAAAGCCGCGACCGCGACGGAAATGAAAGCGAGTCCGATCGTGAACAGCACCTGGTCGAGTTCGCTCGCGCGATAGAGGCGGCGGTAAAGCGTCCGTTCAAGCACGACGCTTACGGCAGCCGCGGCGAGAAATGCCGCGGGAAGTGTGGCGAGGAACGGCCACCCGAACTGATTCATCAGGGTGACCGTCACATAGCCGCCGAGCATCGCGAAGGCGCAGTGAGCCAGGTTGACGAAATTCATCATACCCAGCGTCACTGACAGCCCTACCGACAGCAGGAACAGCAGCATCCCGTACGCAAAGCCGTCGAACAGGACGCCGACGATCGGCCCCATGCAGTCCCCGCCCTCGGTGATGGATCGGGTCGTTCAGACCCGACCGCTCACTTCTTCATCGCTGCTTTCACAGGGTCCTTGACGTTTTCGACCTTGTCGAACTCGACATTGACCAGGTCGTTGCCAACCTTCTGCACGCGACGGATGTAGATGGTCTCGACGACGTCGCGCGTCTCCGGATCGATCGACATTGGGCCGCGCGGGCTCGTCCATTTCATGCCCTTGGCCGCGGCGATCAACGACGCGCCGTCGGTCTTGCCGCCGGTCTTCTTCAATGACTCGTAGATGAGATGCATGCCGTCGTAACCGCCGACCGCGAAGAAATCCGGATTGCGCTTGAACTCCGCGTTGAAAGCGGCGACGAACGCCTTATTCGTCGGGTTGTTGAGATTGTAGTCGTAGTGCCAGGCGCTGATGCGACCGACGGCGATGTCGCCCATGCTCTTCAGAGCCGCCTCGTCGACCGGCTCTCCCGTGCTCAGGATCTTGATCTTGTTCGGGTCAATGCCGCGTTCCGCGAACGCCTTGCCGAGCGCGGCCGGCTGCGCACCGCCGGGAATGAACACGAAGATTGATTCTGGATTGAGGTCTTTCGCGCGCTGCACGAACGCGGAGAAGTCCGGATTGGCGACCGGCATGCGCACGGACCCGATGATCTCACCGCCCGCCGCCTTGAAGGCGCCCTGGAATGACTGTTCGGCGTCATGTCCCGGGCCGAAATCCGAAACCATCGTGTACGCTTTGCGCACGCCGTTCTTGTAAGCCCAATTGGCCATGGTCTGGCCGATCATCGGCAGGGTGAGGGACGTGCGTGCAGAGTAATCGGACTTCGTCGTGATGATCGACGTCGCCGCATTCATGATCACCATGAACTTCTTGGCTTCGGCGGACACGTCGGACGCAGCAAGGGCTTCGGGTGTCAAGGCGAAGCCGGCAAGGATGTCCGCGTTGTCGCGCGTGACCAATTCCTGAGCGAGGCGCTTGGCGACATCCGGGTTCGGGCCGCCGGTGTCCTTGCGAATAATTTCGATCTTCTTGCCGGCAACGGTGTCGCCCTTTTGCTTCATGTAGAGCTTGATGCCGTTGTCGATTTGCGCCGACGTATCGGCGAACTGGCCGGAAAAGGCGCTGATTACGCCGATCTTCACGGTGTTCTGCGCGTTCGCCGCCGTGGAAATAAGCAGCGCGGCGGCAACACCGCCTATGCCAAGTAACAATTTACGCATGAGATCCTCCCTCATTTGTTGGAAACCGGCTCGTTTGTTGGAGCCGGCGTGGCGCGTGGAAAGTCGGCGAAGGGTAATCATGAAGGCTGGAACAGGTCAATTTTCGTGACTGCAGAAGGGCTTCGCTGTTTCGCATTCGCTCGCTTTTGCCGCACGCGATTCCAGTCTTTCCCACAATCATCCCGCAAGCGAGCAGTGGGCACGATCAGCGTGCGGCTTCGCACTCCAGCACGCCGCGCATGTAACCGATGGCACGGGCAGCGCAGGAAGGACCGTCGGGCTCGTAGATAAACGGCTCGATCGCCGCGATGCCGGAATAGTTACCGGCGCGGAGCGCGGCAACGATCGGGCCGAAGGCGAGACTGCCCTCGCCCGGGCCGCGGCGGTTGGGGTCGTTGAAATGAATATGAGCGATCAGTCCGCTCGGCAGCCACTTTTCCAGGATCGTTGGGATCGGCTCGGATTCGCTCAGAGCCGCCGCTGAGCAATCAAGCATGGTGCGAAGTGCCGGGTTGTCGATCGAGCGCACGATTGCGACGGCTTGCTCGAGGGTGTTGACGAAGCCGGTGTGGTCGCGCGCGAGCGGCTCCAGCAGATAGGTGACGCCGGCCGCGTGCGCGGCTTGAGCCGCGGCGGCGAAGTATTCGATGCCGCGCTTCTCGCTATCGATTTCGTCGCCCGCTTCGAGCTGCCGCTGTGCCGGCGAGCCGTGAATCAAAAGCCTTGCACCGAGATCGGCGGCAAGCGCGACGAGGCCACGCATCACTTCGAGCGTGCTTGTGCGAACAGCCGGATCCTTCGCGGTGATCGAGAGGTCCTTGGGTGTGACCATGAGGTAGTGAAGGCTCGTGATCGGCACATCCGCGTCAGCGGCGATCTTCTTTATTTCCTTGCGCCGGGCGGCCGGTAGAAGATGCGGTTCGTCGCTGAGCGTGACGGGCGCGATCTCGATGCCGTCATAGCCGAGTTTCCGGATGAGTTCGCATTGCTTGTCGAAGCGAAGCTCGGCGATCACTTCATTGCAGAGAGAGATTCGCATTTGGAGTTCGGGGCCGTGTCCTCGTTCATTGTCATGCCCGGCATCCGGGTCCGGCCTTCGGCCGGCCCGAGCGTAAACCTTGTGCCGGGCATCCACGCTTTTGCGTTCGTAAGGCGTGGATGGCCGGGACAACCCCGGCCATGACGTAAAAGCCGCGGTGTCGTTGGATGAGTTCAACGGAAATTTCGCCCCTTGGACCAGGGCTCGCGCTGTTGCACGACATCGAGCTGCGGCGGATGGGCAGCGCGTATTTTGCCTCTGCGAGCAGGCTTGTGCGCGCTGCCCGGCGCGGCCTGCACGAGGTCGGCCGCTTCGTCCACACGCGCCGAAATTTCCTCCATGAACAGCTTCCGGCGCGCTCCTCTGGCGCGGACATCGAGCCGCTCGTCCCCATGCTTGACGTGATCCGCAGGCGAAAGCGTCTCCGGCGGCGGGCCTTCGCCCAAACGGGCGAGCAGGCCGGTCGCATCGATGATTTCTTCCGCCACCACGTGAATGACGTTCTGCTCGTTCTGCACTGGACCGCGAACGAGAAGCAGATGGCCGCCCAGAACCTCGGGACGATACTGCTCGAACTTCGTCGGCCAGACGATCACGTTCGCGACCGCGCTCTCGTCTTCCAGCGTGAGGAAGATCACGCCGTTCGCCGAGCCTGGCCGCTGGCGGATCAGCACGAGTCCCGCGACGGTTGCGCGTCTTCCATTCGGATGGATGCGCAGACGCTCGTTCTTGATCACGCCCGCGCGGTCGAGCTCGCCGCGCACGAACTCGACCGGATGCTGACGCAGCGACAGACGCAAGGTGCGGTAGTCATGCACGACTTCCTCGCCGGGCGGCATGGCGGGAAGCGCAACATCCGGCTCGCGCGCGTGCGGGCGAGGCTCGGCAAGCGCAAAAAGCGGAAGATCGTCCTTGTCCCCTGCCCTGCGCAGGGCCTGGCAGGCCCATAAGGCATCGCGTCGCGAAAGGCCGAGCGAGCCGAACGCATCGGCTTCGGCGAGTTGCGTGAGCGTCGCGGGAGCAAGGCCCGTGCGCAGCCAGAGATCGCGAACGGAATCGTAGCCGTCACGGCGGTGCCGCTCGATCAGCTTCGCGTCCTCTTCGGAAAAGCCTTTGATCTCGCGCAGACCAAGGCGAAGCGCGTGCGTCGTGCGGATGTCGTCGCGCATTTCCCCATGCAAGGGATGCAGCCGCTCCGCCGCGCGCGGACCGGGCTCAAGCGTCGCGTCGTAGTCGGAGAAATTCACATCCACGGGCCGTACCTCGACACCGTGCTCACGCGCGTCGCGTACGATCTGCGAAGTCGCGTAGAAACCGAGCGGCTGGCTGTTCAGAAGCCCGGCCGCGAAGACGTCGGGATAGCGGCATTTCAGCCAGGAAGACGCATAGACGAGCAGCGCGAAGCTCGCAGCGTGGCTTTCCGGGAAACCGTATTCGCCGAAGCCCTCGATCTGGCTGAAGCAGCGTTCGGCGAATTCGCGCTCGTAGCCGCGCTCGACCATTCCCTTGATCAGCTTGTCGCGGAACGTGCCGATGGTGCCGACGCGACGGAAGGTCGCCATGGCGCGGCGTAATCTATCGGCTTCGGCGGGTGTGAAGCCGCCGGCGACGATCGCAATTTTCATCGCCTGTTCCTGAAACAGCGGCACGCCCATGGTCTTGGAAAGCACCGCCTCCAGTTCCTTCGACGGATAGGAAACCTTCTCGATCCCCTGACGCCGGCGCAGATAGGGATGCACCATGTTTCCCTGAATCGGACCCGGCCGGACGATCGCGACCTCGATGACGAGATCGTAGAATTCCTTCGGCTTCAGCCGCGGCAGCATCGTCATCTGCGCGCGACTCTCGACCTGGAAGACGCCCAGCGAATCCGCACGCTGGAGCATGCGATAGACTTCGGGTTCTTCGGCAGGAATGGTCGCGATCGTGTGGGTCTCGCCGTAGTGCTTCTCCACGAGGCGCAACGACTTCTCGATGCAGGTGAGCATGCCGAGGCCGAGCACATCGACCTTCAGGATTCCGAGCGCGTCGAGATCGTCCTTGTCCCATTCCACATGGGTACGCTTGTCCATGCCGCCGTTCATGAGCGGCACGACTTCGTCGAGGCGGCTCCGTGTGATGACGAAGCCACCGACATGCTGGGAGAGATGGCGCGGGAAGGAACGGATTTCCTTCACGAGCGCCCGCAGCTTCTGCATGCGCGGACTGGAAAGATCGAGGCCGACGCGGGCGAGATCGCTCTCACGCACGGTGCCGCCGCCCATCCCCCAGATCCACGACGACAGCGCACCGATCGTATCCTCGGACAGCCCGAATACCTTGCCGATCTCGCGAATCGCGGAGCGGCCGCGATAGGAAATCACGGTTGCCGCGATGCCGGCGCGATCGCGGCCGTAGCGTTCGTAGACGTATTGAATGACGTCTTCCCGCCGCTCGTGCTCGAAATCGACGTCGATATCGGGTGGCTCGCGGCGGTTCGTGGAAATGAACCGCTCGAACAGCAGATCGATCCGATCGGGATCGACCTCGGTCACCCCAAGACAGAAGCAGACCGCGGAATTGGCCGCGGAACCGCGCCCCTGGCAGAGAATGCCTTTGCTCCGCGAAAAGCGGACGATCTCGTGAACCGTCAGGAAATAAGGTGCGTATTGCAGTTCGGCGATCAGCTTCAGCTCATGGTCGAGGGCATGGCGAATCTTGTCGGGGATGCCGCTCGGATAGCGTTTCGCAGCACCTTCCCACGCGAGATGGACGAGCGCGTCCTGGGTTGTGGCGAAGCCTTCGAGCCGCTCATCTGGATATTCGTATTTCAGCTCGTCGAGCGAAAAATCGAGCACAGCATCGAGCCGGCTGGTCTCTTCGATCGCTTCCGGGCAACCGCGGAACAGCCGTGCCATTTCCTCAGGCGGCTTGAGATAGCGTTCGGCATTTGCGGCGAGCAGCCGGCCGGCCCGATCGATCGTCACGTGCTTGCGGATGCAGGTGACGACGTCCTGCAATTCGCGCCGGTCCTGATGGTGATAAAAAACATCGTTCACCGCGATCAGCGGTATTCGATTCCTGTGCGCGAGCTCGGTTCGCTGCGCGAGACCCGCGCGGTCGCGGCCCCGATGCAGCATGACGGCGGCAAGCCGTACGCGGCCAGGTGCCGCTTCGCGCAGGCGAGAAAGAAACCCCGTGCCTTCGCTTTCCGGAGCCGCGCGTCTCCCGTCTGCGAAGGAAGCTCTCGATTTGTGAAGGAACTCGGCCTCCTCGTCGCGCGTGCATTCCGGCATCGCGATCAGCTCGAGGCCGTCGGCATGTTCGAGCAGATCATCGAGATAAAGAATGCACTCGCCCTTCTCGGCGCGGAGATTTCCGCGCGTAAGCAGACGGCAAAGCTTTCCCCACCCGCCGCGATCGCGCGGATAGGCGAGAATGTCGGGCGTGCCGTCGGAAAAGACGAGACGGGCACCCGGGTGATAACGCAGCGTGAGATTCTGCTCGCGCTTGATCAGATGCGCGCGCACGACGCCGGCGACATTGTTGCGGTCGCACAGGCCGAACCCGGCGAGGCCGATGTTCGCGGCTTGCAGCGCCAGCTCTTCGGGGTGCGATGCGCCGCGCAGAAAAGAGAAATTCGAGGCGACGGCGAATTCGAAATATTTCATGCGAAGGTCCCATGCAGAAACCAGCGTGGCTGCGAGGTTTCACGCTCGAACAAGCCCTCGCGATACACCCAGAAGCGGCGGCCCTCCTTATCCTCCACACGGTAATAGTCGCGGGTCGGCGCATCCGCGCGCCACCACTCGTCGGCAATTCGCTCCGGCCCTTCGGCGCGCGCAACCTCGTGCAGCACGCGGCGCCAGCGGAAGCGGATGGGCGGTCCATCGGGCACGGCGGCGACGGCAACGATCTCCTCCGGCCGCGAGAAGAGGCGCAGCGGCCGGACCGGCGGTACGTCAGGTTCCGCCGTCTCCCAGGACATTTTGGCGGGATCGGCGCGATAGACCGGCACGGAAAGCGAAGCGCGTTCGGGCAAATGACTTTCGAAGGAGCGCAATCGTACGATGCTGGAAAGGCCGAGCCGCGCGCCGATGTGATCGAGCACGCGGGCCAGCTCTTCAACGTCATCGGGCCCGCCGAGATCGGATTGCGCGGGGTCCAGACGCTCGGCTGCTTGCACCGACAACCGCACGAGATCGTAGCCGAAGCCGGGATCGAGCTCGTCGCGCAGGACATCGAGCCGTTCCGCGAACAAGGCCGCGAGTGCTTCCGCTTCACGCGAGGCGCGCGAGGTGCCGGCTTCGATCGCAAACACTGCTCCGTCGGCGCGGAATAAAGTGAGTTCGAGACGGCGCGCACCCTCCCCGCGCCGCTCCAGCATCAAGGACAGCTGACGCGTGAGACAGGCGATGACGCGCAGGATGTCTTCCGCGAGTGCGATCGGCTCGGGAAACGGCCGCTCGGCCATGTAGGGTGCGACCTCGTCATGCGGAGAGACCGCTTCCTCCAAAAAGCCAAGCGCACGATCGAGCTGGTCGAGCAGGTGCCTGCCGAAGCGCGCGGAAAGAGGCGCGCGCGGCAGATCGTAGATGTCGCCGATTTTTTTCAGGCCCACGCGGGAAAGAGCGGCAACGATCGCGAAATCGATGCGAAGCGCGGCAAGCGGAAGCTTTGCGAGCGCTTTGCGCTCCTCGCCGGGGGGTAGGATTTTTTCAACGCCATGACGGGCCGATGCCGAAGCGGCACCCGGCGTCGATGCGATGGCGACGCGCACATGAAAGCCCTGCCGAGTAAGGCGTTCGCCCATGTCGGCGGCGAGATCGGCTTCATCGCCGAATAGATGCGTGCAGCCGGTGATGTCGAGAAAAATGCCGTCCGGCGCATCGCAGGCGACAAGCGGCGTCCAGCGCCGGCAATATTCGGCAACCGCCTCCAGGAGTGTGGCGTCGGCAGCCGCGTCCTCGTGCGCGATTTCAAGCAAGGGATAGCGCGCCCGTGCTTCGGCAAGCGCCGTTCCATGGGTGAGCCCGAGCGCAGCCGCTGCGTCATCCATGGCGAGGAGACGCAGCGCGCTCTTGCGCTCGCCGACAACGACGAGCGGCACGTCAAGCGGAGGCGCGGAACCTTGCCGGCGCCGACGCAGGATCCGATCGGTCGACAGCCGCCGGAGCCAGACGCTCGCGTAGCGCCGGGACGAGGAGGAAAGTTCGGTCATGGGTACGCCACTCAAGAGAGAAACTGGCTGCAGGGCCGCGGCGGTTGCGCACGAGTTCGGCCGCGAAGCGCGGCGCGCCGATGCCGTTTGCCGCCGCTTCGCCGGAAGCAAGCGTTGCAATCCGCCAGCGCGTCGCGGCAGAGATCGGACGCGCACGTTGCTTTTCGCGCGCCCCCATCCGCA
This sequence comes from uncultured Alphaproteobacteria bacterium, assembly GCA_963711595.1. Classification (GTDB taxonomy): domain Bacteria; phylum Pseudomonadota; class Alphaproteobacteria; order Rhizobiales; family Xanthobacteraceae; genus JAUSIF01. Next base: position 18,659 of record CAVQER010000010.1, on the reverse strand, counting down.
GGAGCAGGCCCGGCGTTGCGCCCTGCGCGGCGGCAAGGGAAAGCCGGCGCGTCGCGCGGAGATCGTGTTTCGATGTGCCGCGCAATTCGCCGAGCACGGCGGCGAGCGTGCCGGAGCGCAATGCCTGCTCCATCGCCTCGAGCATTTCGCGTGCATTGACGGCGAGCACGAACAGGACGCGGCCGGGATCCAACCCGAAGGCGGCAAGTCCCGGACCATAGGGCGCGCCGTCCTCGAGTGTCGCGAACTCGTGACGCACCCAGAGCACGGGCTTTTTTCCGGAAGCCAGAGCGCGCGCGAGGAGAGCCGCGCAAAAACCGGCGGCCGCAGTCGCGTCTCCTTCGGCGGCGGGCGTCACTTCATGGAGTGCGGTACGGAGGAGACCGCCACCGAGCACATAGTCGAGTTCCGGGAGGTCAAAAGGAAGCGGAGAAGGGTCCCCTCCGCGCCGGCTGCCACGGGCCAACCGTTCCAGCAGGAGTCGCAGCCCGTCCAACGGAACCGAAGCCGGTTTCCATGGCGCCGTGGTTTCCATGAGGCCTATTTCCCGCATGGGGCGACAACTCGTTCTTTCGGTGTCCTGAAAAGAGAACTGAGTTCCAACAGTGATGTTCTTGTTTTGTTCTATCAATTCCACCTCCTCGCCCCCGCGTCAAGCGGCACTTCGTCCAAACACGATCCAAACCGCCGGTATTGCGATATATTGGCCGTCAAACTGCGAATAATAATCGCAACGCCAATGGACACGATCCTCAATATGAAGGCGTTCCTGGCCACGGCCCGGAGCGGCAGTTTTTCCGAAGCGGCGCGCCAACTGTCGGTCGCGCCTTCGGTCGTTTCCAAACGCGTCAATCAACTGGAGTGGCAATTGCGCGCGCGCCTGCTCGAACGCACGACGCGGCGCGTTCGCCTCACCGAAGTCGGCGAACAGTACCTGCCGACGGTGCGTGGCATCGTCACCGAGTACGAAGATCTCGTCACCGGCATCCAGCGCTCACCCGGCGAACTCGAAGGCCACATCCGGGTGAAAGCGCCGAGCGCGCTCACGCGTCTCCACCTCGGCAAGGTGTTCACCGCGTTCCAGCAAGCGAACGCGCGCGTGACGCTCGAGGTGGTCCTGATCGATCGCTCGGTCAATCCGATCGAAGAGGGCTTCGACGTCGTGCTGAGCGTGCTGCCAAGCTCCTACGAGGGAGTGGCGGAAGAAGCGTTGCTCGCCTATCCGCGCGTCGCCTGTGCGTCACCCGCGTATCTCAAACAGCGAGGCGAGCCAAAACATCCACGCGATCTCGCGAGCCACGACTGCCTCGTGTTTCAGCCGGCCGGCACGACCTGGACGTTCCAGAGCCGGCGTGCGCCGATCAGCGTTTCGGTGCGGCCCAAATTCAGCTCGAACGACATTCAGGTGATCGTAGCCGCCGCGCAGGACGGGAGTGGCATCGCCATTCTGTCGAAGCTCATCGCGAAGCAGGCACTGCGATCCGGCACGCTCGTGCCGGTGCTCAAGGAATATCCGTTGCCGGACCACTGGCTGAAAGCATTCATTCCGCAAAGCCGAGTCGGCCTCGCGCGCGTGCAGGCGTTGCTCAATTGCATCCGCGGTGCGTTCGCCCCAACTCCGCCCTGGGAAACGCCCTGATCGCGAAAATTCGATCGTTCGCGATTTACGATAGCTGACCGCACGAGAATTGGAGTTACTTCGCGCGCTGAATTGCAATAATTTCGATTGGCCGAACAAGGATCAAACGCGATGGCTGAGCCCGCGACCGGAACCAAAATCGTACGCCGCAACGGCGCGGCGACGGCGTGGGAGATCGGCGCGGACATCTGCGTCGTCGGCTCCGGCATCGCCGGTGTTTCCGCGGCACTCGAAGCGGCAAGGCTCGGCCGCAAGGTCGTGCTCGTCGACAGCTTGCCGGCGCTCGGCGGCCAGGCGGTGAACTCGATCATCGGCACCTTCTGCGGCCTGTTCTCGAACGGCTCGCACGGCTACCAGTTCACGCATCTCGTTGCGGACGATCTCTTGCGCGAGCTCGGTGCGCAGGAAAACGCGCTTCACTATCGGCACGGGCCGCACACGATCGTCGTCTACTACGACGAGATCGCACTCGGCCGGTGGGTGGAAAAATCCGTGCAAGACGCGGGCGTCACGCCGCTGCTCGGTGCGACGCTGCGGCACGTGAATGTCGACGGACGTCGCGTGAAATCGCTCGAGTTCGCGACGAAGTACGGCGACGTGACGGTGAAGGCCACGGGCTATGTGGACGCGAGCGGCGACGCGACGATCACCTGGCAAGCGGGCTTTGCTTGCCGCGAACCGGAGGTGAACCGCGTCTACGGCACGCAGATGGTCGTGCTCGAGAACATCAATAAATCCGTACCGCTCGCGCGCGACACCATCACGGCGAAGCTCAAGGACAAGGCCGACGAATATGGGCTCGTGCGACGCGACGGACTTGCGTTCATCATCCCCGGCCGCGGAATCGCGGCGATGAACATCACGCACGTCGAGACGCCGCTCGAGCCGCTCGCGGCATCGCAGAAGGCACTCGAGGGCAAGGACCAAGCCGAACGCGCGGTGAAATTCCTCAAGACCGAGTTCCCCGAAGTGTTCGGCGACGCGCGCGTGCGTGCGTTCGGTTTTCCCGGCGTCCGGCAGACGCGCTGGATCGTTGGCCGGCAGCAGCTTTCGATCGACGACGTGCGCAACGGCACACGCTTTCCCGATGCCGTCGCGCGTACGGCGTGGCCGGTCGAGTTGCATGATCATGGCGCGGGCTACCACTGGCACGTGTTTCCTGAAGATCACGTCCATTACGTGCCGCTCGGCAGTCTCATTCCGGCCGAGGCCGATAACATCGTCGCGGCGGGCCGCTGCATCGACGCGGATACCGCGGCGCTCTCAAGCGTTAGGGTGATGGGGCCGTGTATCGCGATGGGCGCGGCGGCAGCGCATGCGCTCGATCTCGCGGGCTCGGGCAGCGTGCAGCAGATCGACGTCGGCGCGCTGACAAAGCGGTTGCACGACAATCTCGAGCGAACCGACAAACCCTGGTGAGGCAGCCATGAAACTCACCGATGCCGAAAAGGCGATGTTCGACGGCAAGCACGGCAAGGCGAAGCAGAAGGCGATGGACCTGCTCGTGCGCTACGGCGAGGCGCTGAATGCCGAGCGACTTGTAGACGTGAAAAACGTCGCCGGCACCTGGAATGCGGGGTCGCCGGCGATGAAGCCATTCGCCGAGAAGGGAATGGACGCGGTCTTCTCGAAGTTCAATCTCGACAGCGATGAAGTGGTCGAGACGCCGCAAGCCGAGGTCTACACCTGCCAGCTCATCCACGGCATCGACACGCAGAACGGTCACGTCACCGGCGTCGCGGAAGAAGCGATCAATCGGCAGAAGCAGGCCGAAAGCTATTTCGGGCGGCGCGGCGTCGCGATGTTCAATACGTGCACACCTTATCAAGTGGGCAACGTGCCGGTGCGGGGCGAGCATTGCGCGTGGATGGAGTCATCGGCGGTGGTTTATTGCAACGGCGTGCTTGGTGCGCGCACGAACACCGAGGGCCGCGAGAGCACGGGTGCCGCAAGCATCACCGGCAAGATTCCCTACTGGGGATTCCACATCGACGAGAACCGGCTTGGGACGCACCACGTCGACGTCGAAGTCGACATCGACGACATGATGGACTGGGGCTTGCTCGGCTACGGCATCGGAGAGATCGTGCAGGAAGACATCCCGGTGCTTGCCGGCATCCGCCACACGCCAAGCATGATCAAGCTCAAGCACTTCGGCGCGGCCGCGGCGTCGTCCGGCGGAGTCGAGATGTATCACATCCCCGGGGTAACGCCCGAGGCGGACACGATCGAGGAGGCATTCGGGAAGAGGAAGCCGCTTGAGCGGATCAAGTACGGCCAGGCCGAACGCAAGCTTGCGTATGAAAATCTGAATTCTTCGGCGAAGGATACGGCCGTCGATTTCGTCATGCTCGGTTGCCCGCACAATTCCATCGAGCAGGTGTGGACGGCCGCAAAGCTTCTCGACGGCAAGAAGCTTTCGCCCAACACGCAGCTCTGGATCTTCACCCCGCGAGCGCTGCGCGACACGGCCGAGCTCAACGGCTACGGTGATATCATCCGCAAGGCGGGCGCCCATCTGATGAGCGACACTTGCCCGGCGATCGGACGCGTGATGCCCAAGGGCACCACGGTCGTGGCAACGGATTCGGCGAAGCAGGCGCACTACCTGCCGGCGATCATGAAGTGTCAGACCTGGTTCGGCACCGTCGAGCAATGCGTCGACGCCGCGCTCACAGGTCGTTGGCGCGGGGGCTTGTCGTGAACACGATCGTCATCAGGGGGCGCAAGGTCGTCGGTGGCGTCGCCGAGGGCGAAGCCATCGTGACGACGGACACGATCTCCGGTTGGGGCGGCATCGAGTCCGGTACGGGCACGATCATCGAGCGCCGGCACGAGCTCGTGGGCCAGAGCTTCAAGGACAAGGTACTCGTGTTTCCCGGTGCGAAGGGATCGTCCGGCTATTCGCATTATTTCCATCTCGCGCGCGTCGCTGGCGCTGCGCCGAAGGCGATGCTGTTCAACAAGATGACGACGAAAGCGGCGCTTGGGGCGGTCGTCACGCGCGTCCCGGCGATGAGCGATTTCGACAAGGACCCACTTTCGGTCATCGAAACCGGCGACTGGGTGAAGGTCGATGCCGATCGGGGCGTGGTCGAAGTGACGAAGAAGGCCGGTGCGAAACCGGTCGCGGCTGAATAGGCCGGCGTCAGGGGGAGTGATGAAGCGTCAATTGCGGAGCAATTTCGAGCCCGGCACCTCGCGCTGGGCGGTGCGGCGCGCGCAGTGGCGCGCGCTCGGACTGACCGACGAGGACATGGAGAAGCCGAAGATCGCGGTCGTGAACTCCTCCTCGGAGCTTTCGATCTGCTTCAGTCATCTCGACGGCGTCGCCAAGGTGGTGAAGGACGCGATCCGCGCCGCCGGCGGTATGCCATTCGAAATCCGCACCATGGCGGTAAGCGACTTCATTACCAGCGCAGGCCGCGCGGGCACGTTCTTGCTGCCAAGCCGCGATCTCATCACCAACGACATCGAGGTGCAGGTCGAGGGTGCGCAGCTCGACGGCATGGTTTTCCTGTCGTCGTGCGACAAGACTCCGCCGGGCCATCTCATGGCCGCCGCGCGCACCGACATTCCATCGATCTCGGTGCTCTGCGGCTACCAGCGCGCGGGGCAGTATCGCGGGCATCACGTGGACATCGAGGAAGTGTTCCTTGGCGCCGGTCACCACGTGGCGGGCTCGCTCAGCTTCGAAGACCTGAAAGGCATGGCCGACAACGCGATCCGCGGTCCGGGTGTATGCGCAGGCATGGGTACCGCCAATTCCATGCACTCCGTGGTGGAAGCGCTCGGCATGAGCCTGCCGGGCGGCGCTCCGGTCGCGGCGAACAGCCCGAAGATGTTCGACTACGCGAAGCGATCCGGCGAGCGCATCGTCGAGATGGTGTGGCAAGACCTGAAGCCGCGCGCGATCCTGACGAAGGGCGCGTTCCTAAACGCGGCGGCCGTCGTGCTCGCGGTGTCGGGCTCGATCAACTGCATCAAGCACCTGCAAGCGATCGCGCAGGAGGCGAGCGTCGACGTGAACGTCTACGAATTGTTCGAGACGCTCGCCGACCGCGTGCCGATTCTTTCCGCTGTGATGCCGATCGGGAAGGACACGATCGAACAGTTCGAAGATGCCGGCGGCGCGCGCGGAGTGATGAAGCAGCTCGAGTCGATGCTCGATACGGCAGCCACGACCGTCACGGGTAGGACCGTCGCCGAGAACCTTGCCGGCGTGAAAGTCGCCGACCCCGAGGTGATCCGCCCCCTGCAGCGGCCGTTTGCGGGCAAACCGGGCATCGTGATCTTGCGCGGCAATCTCGCGCCCGAAGGTGCGATCGTGAAAATCGGCCTGCGCGGCGAAGGCCGGCCGCTCAAATTTCGCGGTAAGGCCAACGTGTTCGAGAACTCGCCCGATGCCGAAGCCGCGTTGAAGGCGGGCAAGATCAAGAAAGGTGACGCCGTCGTGCTGCGCGGTCAGGGTGTTTGCGGCGGTCCCGGCATGGGCGGTGCCTCGCGCCTTGTGTTCCAGATCGACGGCGCGGGCCTCGGACCGGATGTCGCGGTCGTCACCGACGGACAATTGTCCGGTCTTGTGAACAAGGGGCTGGTGCTCGGCGAAGTCGCGCCCGAGTCGGCGACCGGCGGGCCGCTTGGCCTCGTGCAAAACGGCGACATCATTTCGATCGACGTCGAGAAGAAATCGGTGACGCTGGACGTGCCCGAAAGCGAACTCGCCGACCGGCGCTCGCGGTTCCAGGCGCCGCCGCCGAAGGACGACAGCGGCTGGCTTTCGATCTATCGGCGGACCGTGCGGCCGCTCGCAAAGGGTGCGGTTCTGTTGCGGGGGGAATAGTTTTCACATCATCGTCATTCCGGGGCGCGGGCGAAGCCCGCGAGCCCGGAATCCATGACCACGGCTCTGGAATATGGATTCCGGGCCCGCGTCTCGGAATGACGGAGAACGGATTTGCTCAGGCAGCGCCGACAAGCGGCGGCAATTCGGCGAGCGTCTTGATTTCGCGGTCAGGTGCGCCAGGCAAGCGCTCCCGCCGCTGACCATAGCGATTGCACCACACCACCTGCATCCCAAAAGCGCTCGCAGCATAAGCGTCCCAAGCGTTCGAGGACTGAAATGAGATCGCGCCGGCGGCCACGCCGAGCCGATCGACAGCAAGCTGATAGACCTTGGGATGCGGCTTGAAGACTCCAACCTCCTCGACTGAAAGGACGGCGTCGAAGTAGCGACCAAGGTTGGCCGAATTCACCACCGCTTCGAGCATTTTCGGCGAGCCGTTGGAAAGAACCGCCATGCGCACGCCGGACCGTTTAAGCCGCGCCAGCACTTCGGGCACTTCCGGAAACGGTTCGAGCTCGAGGTAAAGCTGCATCAGCCGGTCGCTCAGGCCGTGCCCGCCGACACCGAGTGTTTCGAGCGAGTAATCGAGCGCGTCGCGCGTCACCTGCCAGAAATCCGCATGCAGGCCCTGCACCGCGCGCAGCCAAGTGTACTGTAATTGCTTGTCGCGCCAGAGATTCGTGAGCGGACCGATCTGGTCCGGCGGAACGTCACGGCAATTGCGAGCGGCGGACGCGAAATCGAACAGCGTGCCGTATGCATCGAACAGGCACGCCTTGACGCCGATCAGCGGACCGTCAGCCATAGGCCAGCTTAGCCGTGGCGAGGTGGAAAGAAAAAGTCAGGACCTGAACTTCGCGACCAGTGCGTCGGCGCCGCGCGCAAGAACGCCAACGTCCGAGCCCACGGCCACGAACGTGGCACCGAGCTTCAGCCAGCGCCGTGCATTCTCTTCGGAGCTCGTCAGTATGCCTGCTGCCTTGCCGGCCTTGACGATGCGGGTCAGGGCCTGATCGATCATCGGCATGACCTTCTCGTGGGCCACTTCGCCGAGGTAGCCGACCGACGCATGCAGGTCCGCGGGACCAATGAAAATCCCATCCACGCCGTCGATAGCCGCCACCGCCTCGAGATTCTTCAACGCGGTTTCCGTCTCCAGCTGGATCAGGATGCAGATCTCCGCATCGGCGTTCTTGAAGTAATCCTTGATGCGGCCAAAGCCAGTGGCGCGCGTAGTACCTGCGACGCCGCGCATGCCAGCGGCCGGGTAACGCGCGAACGCGACCGCATTCTTCGCCTCTTCGACTGTCGTCACCTGTGGAATCAACAGTGTCTGCACGCCGAGATCGAGGATCCGCTTGATCGTGACCATGTCGTTCCATGGCACGCGCACGATCGGCGTCGTTTGGTAGGCGGAGATCGCCTGCAGCTGGCGCAACACCGTTTCGATGTCCGCAGGCGTGTGCTCGGTGTCGATCAGAAGCCAGTCGAAACCTGCGCCGGCGACGACTTCCGCGCTGTAGTTCGAAGGGATGCTGCCCCAAAGCCCGATCTGCGGCTTGCCGGCGCGAATCGCCTGCTTGAAACGATTTTTCGGGATCTGCATCGCTTGCTCGCTAGCCGTAAAGCTTTGCCGGATTGTCGACGAGAACCTTCTTGCGCGCTGCTTCGTCAGGCACCCAATCGAGCAGCATGTCGAGGAGCACCGCGTCGTCCGGTTTCTTGTTCGCGGGGGGCGTGGGATGCGGCCAGTTGGTCGCCCAGACCATGCGCTCGGGCGCGAGCTTCGCGAGCACCTTCGCGAGCGCGCCCACGTCGTCGTACTGCGGGGCGCCCACCTTCGAGACTTCGTATGGGGCCGATAGCTTCACCCATGTCCGTCCGTTCTCGACGAGCCTTTTCAGCACCGCAAAAGCCGGATCGCTGACTGGCACCGGCTCGAGAAATTTCCCGACATGGTCGATGACCAGTGTGCCGGGCAGCCGGTTCAGGATCGCCTCGCGCTCCGGAAGATTCCGGCCGTCGAGCTGCAGTTGCACGTGCCAACCGAACTCGCGCACGCGCGCGGCCATCGTCTCGAGAATGTCCCAAGGCAGCGCGCCGCCCGGCAGCATGAAGAAGCGAATTCCGCGAATGCCGAGCTTCGTCAGCCGATCGAGTTCTTCGTCGCTCACCGTTTGGTCCACCACCGCAACCCCGCGCGATCCAGGCCCTAATGCTTTCATGGCATCGAGGGTGCAGGAGTTGTCCGTGCCATAGGCGGTCGGCTGCACCACGACCGTGTGCGCAATGCCGAGGCGTTTTCGAATTGCTTCGTATGCCGGAGTGAGCGCGTCGCCGTGCACGATCCTCGCCGTCGCCGCGAGCGGATAGCGCGTGTCGTAGATGTGCATATGCGTGTCCCAGGTGCCCGGAGGCGCCTTGAGCTTCGGCTCGCTGGTTGGCGTCGCTTCCATTATTCCTCCCCGCGCTTTTCAGTAGGGTGCGCGCTCGATTCCATTGTCGAATTCGTCGCTGCAGAACGGCCCGCCTGCGTACCAGTCGCCGATCGGATCGGACGGAAGCTTTGCCTGCGCCGCGAGTGCCGTGTCGCGATGGTCCTCCGAGCGGCCCTCCGGCCGATAACCGTAGCGGAACGCGGCACTGTTGTCCCAGAAGCCGCGGTCGTTGTCGGAAACGCCGTAGAAAATTTCGTGACGAAGCTCGGGGTGCTCGAGGCCGATGCGGATCAATTGCACGAGGTCCTCGGGCTTGATCCAGATCGAGAGGCGCCGCCGGTCCGCCGGCGTATCATCGACATTGCCGATGCGGATGCAGGTCACCCGTAAACCGTGTTTGAACGCATACAGCGCACCGACTGCCTCGCCGAACGCTTTGCTCACGCCGTAACGTGAATCCGGACGCACGGGCTCGCCGACGCCGATTCGCCGCTGGCGCGGATAAAAGCCGACCGCATGGTTGGACGTCGCAAAGACGACGCGCTCGACCTTCTTCCTTCGCGCGGCCTCGAAGAGGTTGTAGCAGCCTACGATATTCGCGTTGAGGATCGTTTCCCAAGGACCTTCAACGGAGAAACCGCCGAGATGCACGATGCCCTGCACGCCGTCGACGATCTTCTCGACGGCGGCCATTTCGGAAAGGTCGGCCGCCATGAATTCCTCACCGGGCGCCAGATCCTTGGGTGTACGGACGTCACTCAATCGAATTCGCGGATAGACACCCTTGAGGAGTCGGCGCAACCGTGAACCGACGCTGCCTGCCGCGCCTGTAATCAGCACTGTCTGCATGCAAGCTCTCTTGTGGACGGGGTTGAACGATTTGATTCAGGTGCGGCCGAGCTTTTCCGCGAGTTGACGATAGCGCTTGCGACTGTTGAGAAGATGACGCCGCATCGCGGCGCGCGCCTTCGTGACCTCGCGCGCGCGGATCGCGACGAAGATCTCACGGTGCTCCTTCTGCAAGTGCTCGAGATATGCACGGCGGTTTTCGCTCACGCCCGACTCGGCGCGGATCGTCTGCCGCGGAATAATGTAGCGGCCAAGAAAATCCAGGAAACGTGCAAACTGCGGATTGCCGGTCGCCTCAGCGATACTGCGGTGAAAGGCGAAATCCTCTTCAATCGCGTCCTCGCCGCGGCGGATCGCGCTTTCGATCGCGGCGAACGCGTCGGCAACCTTCCGCAGGTTTTCGGCCGACCCGCGCTCGGCGGCGAGCCCGGCCGCTTCGATCTCGACGCCGGTGCGTAGCTCGGCCACCTCCAGCACTTCGAGCAGCGACCGTTCATCGTCGATATCCAGGCGAAACGGCCGATCGGTCCCATCGGCAACGATCGTGCCGATGCCTTGGCGGGTCACGACCAGACCTTCGGCGCGCAACGCCGCCACCGCTTCCCGCACCACGGTACGGCTCACCCCTGTCGCTGCGATCATTTCCTGTTCGGTCGGCAGGCGCGACCCCGCCGCGATCTTCCCGTTCGTGATGTCGGCGGTAAGCCGTTCGACCAGTTCGGAGGCAAGACTTCGGGGTGGCGACAACGGACGAATTGCCGCCAATTTGCGGGGCAATTCTTTCGAGTCCGATCTCGACATGCCACCTTCCCCGACAGTCATAGTATGATATGATGCCTATCACGCGCTCGGGGATCGATCAACAATAAGCAGCAACTCGCACCGCGAACACTCGCGAGGCGCAATCAGGGAGGTACTCAATGAAAAGGCGTGACGTACTGAAGATGGGTGCCGCGGGTGCGGCGCTCGCATTGACCGGAGTCGGAACCACCGCGTTCGCACAGCAGAAACTCGTGCTGAAGGCAACCGACGTGCATCCGCTCGGCTATCCGACGGTGGAAGCAGTCGTGCGCATGGGCAAGAAGCTCGAGGACGCGACCAAGGGGCGTCTCAGCATTCAGATGTACCCGTCGATGCAACTCGGCGGCGAAAAGGAAATGATCGAGCAGGCACAGGTCGGCGCGCTCGCCATCGCGCGCATCAGCGTCGGCCCGATGGGTCCGATCGTGCCGGAATTGAACGTGTTCAACCTGCCGTTCATGTTCCGCGACGACCAGCACATGGAGAAGGTGATCGACGGGCCGATCGGCGACGAGATGCTCCAGAAGCTGACCGATTCGAAAGCGAACTTGGTCGGCTTGTGCTGGATGAATGCCGGTACCCGTAACGTCTACAACAGCAAGAAGCCGATCCAGTCTGTCGAAGACCTGAAGGGGTTGAAGATCCGCATGATGGGGAACCCCGTGTTCGTCGACACGATGAACTCCCTCGGCGGCAACGGCGTTTCGATGGGCTTCGACCAGCTCATCAATGCCATGCAGACCGGCGTAGTCGACGGCGCGGAGAACAACTACCCGACTTACGAGAGCGGGCAGCACTATCGCTACGCGAAGTTCTACTCGAAGACCGGCCATCTGATGATCCCGGAGATCCTCGTCTTCTCGAAGAGGACGTGGGACGAGCTACCGAAGGAAGATCAGGCGCTGATCAAGAAGTTCGCCAAGGAGGCGCAGCTAGAGGAGCGCAAGCTCTGGTACGACCGCGAGAAGGAGTCGCTCAAGAAGATGGTCGAAGCCGGGGCGATCGTGAACGAGATCGCCGATAAGAAGCCGTTCCAGGCTGCGGTCAAGCCGGTGTGGGACAAGTACGGTGCGCAGCATCAGGCATTGATCCAGCGCATCCAGGATGTGAAATACGGTCCGTTCCGGAACCTGAAGGCCGGCGCAAGCAAGAGCGCGCCGGTCTCTTTTTTTGCGAAGGGGTTTCGGATGAAGAGCCCTACATCCAGCTGATGAACGCAATTCACGCGCTCTGCCTGGTGGTCGCGGGCATCTGCCTCGTCGTGATCACGTTGATCATCCCTTGGGGCGTCTTCACGCGTTTTGTGCTGAACAGCGCATCATCCTGGCCCGAGCCGATGGCCGTGCTGCTGATGATCTGGCTTTCGTTCCTGTCTGCGTGCGTTTGCTATCGCGAGTACCTCCATATCGGAGTCGGCATCCTCCCGGCCTTTCTGACCGGCACGTCGCGATACGCGCTCGGCTTCCTTATCGAAGTCTGCATGCTCATCACCAATCTGTTCATGCTGTGGTGGGGCATCAAGCTCGTACAGACGACCTGGTACCAAAGCATCGCCGAGTTTCCGATCGTTTCGGCGGGGTTCGCTTATGTACCCGTCCCGCTTGGCGGCTTCGTCATGCCTTTTCGTGATCGAGCGTCTTCTGACGCAGTGTGGTTTTTCGAGCGCCCGACGAGACGACGAGCACGGTACAACGTGAATAGGCCGAGCACGTCGATGGATGCGTTCGTCCTCATCGGCAGCTTCACGGTTTTCTGCCTCTGGGCATGCCGGTCGCCTATGCGCTGGGGCTCGCGTCCATCATCGCGGCCCTATGGGTAGGAATTCCGCTTGAAGCGATCATGCTGAAGACCTCCGACGGCATGGACAATTTCTCGCTTCTGGCGATTCCCTTCTTCATTCTTGCCGGCGCGATCATGGCGGTCGGCGGAATGGCCGAGCGACTGATCAATCTCGCCAAGATATTCGTTGGCTTCGTGCGAGGCGGGATGGCCCTTGTGAACATCGTCGCCTCGACGATGTTCGGCTGCCTTTCGGGATCTTCAGTTGCTGATACTGCGGCGATCGGTTCGGTCATGATTCCGCAGATGATCAAGAACGGCTACCCGCGCCTGTTCGCCGTGAACGTCACGATCTCCGGCTCGCTGCAGCCACTGCTGGTCCCCCCGTCCCACAACATGATCATTTATTCGATTGCCGCCGGTGGGACGATCTCGATCGCGCATCTGTTCGTGGCGGCATCATTCCTGCGCTGATGCTTGGACTGTCGCTGATGACTCTCTGCCTCATCATCGCGCACCGGAACAATTACCCGAAAGGCGAGGCGTTCCGTCGCGGCAGGCGCTGTGGATCGCGTTGGACGCGTTTGGGGGCTTATCACCATCGTCATCATTCTCGGGGGAATTCTCTGCGGCGTCTTTACGCCGACGGAATCGGCCGCGGTCGCGGTCATCTACTCGTTCCTCGTCACGATGTTCGTTTACCGCGACGTCAAATGGCGCGAATTTCCACTCTGTCGCACGGGTCGTGCGCACGGTCGGGATGGTCATGATCATGATCGGATTCTCGATCGCGTTCGGATACATGATGGCGATCATGCGCATTCCGGCGATGGCCACCGAGTTCTTCATCAGTGTCTCAGCGACAAATATACGTTTCCTGCTCTACGTCAATGTTCTGTTGCTGGCGCTCGGGACCTTCATGGACCTGGCGCCGATGCTGTTGATCTGCACGCCGATCTTCATTCCGGCCATTGCCGTGTTCGGCATCGACCCGGTTCATTTCGGCATCATCATGATCCTGAATCTCGGCATCGGCCTGCTGACACCACCGGTCGGCCCGACCATGGTCGTTGGCTGCGCGATCGGCAAAGTCTCGATGGAAGCTGTGTCGCGCAGCATCCTCGTCTTCTATATCCCGATGATCATCGTGCTGCTGCTCGTGACCTATATCCCGGCGCTTTCGCTCTGGCTGCCGCGGGTCCTGCTGGACTAGGCAAAGTCCGTCCGGCAAAGCGTATTGTAGCGTTCGATGCAAGTCTTGATGACCTCCTCGCCGGGCCGCTTCCAAATCTCGGTCGAGAGAATTTCGACTTCCTGCGGTCCGTTGTAGCCGGCCGCTTCGATCGCGCCGCGGATGCGGCGGAGGTCGATCACGCCGTCACCCATCATCCCGCGGTCGAGCAGCAGATCCTTAGTCGGCACGAGCCAGTCGCAGATGTGGTGGGCGAGAATTCTCTTTTCCCTCCCCGCCCGTGCGATCTGCGCCTCGAACTCGGGATCCCACCAGAGGTGATAGACGTCGATCACGACACCAACGTCGGGCCCGAGCGCCAAACACATATCGAGCGCCTGACCGAGCGTGTTCACGCAGGAGCGATCTGCCGCATACATCGGATGCAATGGCTCGATGCCGAGCGACACGCCGACCGAGCGCGCGTGGGCGCGGCACGCGTCGATACCTTCGGCGACCATTGTGCGCGTGTCCGCGATATCGCGGGAACCAGAGGGTAGGCCGCCTACAACGAGAACGAGGCATTTTGCCCCGATCGTGGCGGCTTCATCGAGCGCGCGCTTGTTGTCATCGACTGCGGCGGCGCGTCCCTTGGCATCGGCCGCGGGGAAGAACCCGCCGCGGCAATAACCTGTGATCTGCATGCCGTTGTCTTTGATGACGCGCGCGGATTCGTCGAGACCGATCTTCGCCACCTGATCGCGCCAGGGATCGACCATGGAGACGCCGAGCCGCCGGCAAGCTTCCACCGCCTCGCGCAGATTCATTTGCTCGCGGACGGTCGCGAGGTTGATGGAAAGTCCGTCGGTCCTCATCGCACTTACTCCGAGGGCGTTGTCTCAGTCATGGCTTCAAAATCCGGCATGGGGCCGACCGCAAGACCGGGCATGGCGTGCAGCGAGGCCAGCGAAGCTCGGCCATCGCGGATCGCGAGCCGTACGCGTCCTTCGACACGCGAATAAAGTGCGGGATGCGCAGCGCGAAACGCTTCCTGCTCCGCGAGCGGAGCGCCGGCCATGCCGTCGACATAGTGGTGGCCGTTCCGCTCGACGTGCGTCGCGCCAACGAGAAGCGCCTGCGCAAAGTCCTGCTGGACCGCGACGCCGCTCTGAGTCGTCAGGTCCTCAGCGGACATGAAGAAAGCATCCTTGCCTTCTTCCGCATTCCACTTCGCCATGCGTGCGCGGTTCAGGAGCCCCCGGTAGAAACCTTTGCAAGCTTTCGAGGACACACCGGCATAGCCACGTTCCCGCGCCTGGTTAAACGCGCCGATGTGGGTGTCCAACTCGTCGATCTCGATGGATACTTCCTTCGCGAGCGATGCAACCGAGGCACTGAGGGCGCGGGAGCGGGTGATCGGCTGCTCGACAAACAGGAGCGAACTTTTCAGACGACGCAGCCGAGGCTCGGCCTCGATCCTCCGCCAAATTGCGGTCACAGCTTCGACGTCGTCGAACTGCTCGTTGCCGTCGAGTGTCGCGAAATAGCTGTCCGGCGAGCGGTCAAGAACGGCGGCGATTCGGGACAGGCGTTCAATGTCCGCGTCGAGGTCGCCTGCGACCTTCAGCTTGAAATAGGTGTGCCCGTAGACAGCGATCGCGCCTTCGAGGCTCTCGGGCAACCCGTCGTTCAGGCGATTGGTTTCCAGCTCTGCTTCAGTAAGCGCATCGAGCAGCCCTACGGTATGCCGTACATGAATCGATTGGGCAGGCTCGATCGCGCCCAGGAACTTGTTGAGATCGAAACCGGCCAGATCGCCGGCGGTAGTCGCGTTCAAGCCGATCCGGTTGGCTCTCACTGCCGAAAATATGCTCTGCCCTTCGATGCGGCCGAGCGCGTCGAGAATCGCGCGATCGAGCAGCGCCAAACCAAACGACGCAATGAGACCGCCGAGTTTTTCCTGGGCGCATGCCAAGTGGACTGCCGCTTCGACTGCGGCTGAGAGGCCGAAGGGTGTGCCCTCGCCTGCGTCCAGCAAGGCACCGCGGGCAATGGCGAGTGCGCGACGCAGCTGGTCGAAGTTCTGCTCATGGGAGAGCTCCGGCGACTTGTCGAACCACTTCGGCACCATGAGTTCGGCCGACACCCCCTCAACTTCGCGCCCGTCACTCAGCCGGATGTGCGCGCGCACGAAGACCTGCGGCGCTTCCGTGAGGGTGACGACGCCAAAGCGGAACGGCAGGCGAAGGCGTACCGGCCGCTCGAAGAACCGCGCTTCTGACAGGCGCAGCCGAGGCGCGTCGTTCATCGCGATGTCCGTATGCGACCGAACAGACGGGCGAAAAGTGCGTCGCGCTGGCGCTTCATCGCTGCGTTGATGGCCGGAACGTTGGTGAGGAAGGTCCAGAGGACGAAGGCCGCGAGCAGCGCGGAAATCGGACGCGTGAAGAAGGGCAGGATATCGCCGTCGCTGAGCACGAGACCCCGTCGCAGGCTCTTATCGAGAATATCGCCAAGCACTACGCCGATGACAAACGGAGCAGCCGGATAGCCGAAACGCCGCATGACGAAGACGAGCGTCCCGAAGCCGAGCATCGTCCAGACATCGAACAGTCGGGATGCCAGCGAGTAGGAACCGGCCACGCACAGCACGAAGATGATCGGCATCATGACCGTGCGCGGAATTTGCGTGATCTTGAGAAGCGGGCGGATGAAAAACAATCCGAAAAACAGGATGCCCAGCGTGGAGAACAAGACCATCGCGACCACGCTGTAGACGAACTGCGGGTTCTCCACCATCAACATGGGGCCGGGCTGCACGCCGTGAATGATCATAGCGGCAAGCAGAACGGCACACGGCGCCGAACCCGGAATCGCAAGCGCGAGCGCCGGAATGATTCCACCGGGGACGGACGCGTTGTCGCCGGTTTCGGCCGCGATCAAACCTTCGATCGAGCCCTTGCCGTACTTCTCCGGTTCTCGGCTCAAACGCTTTGCCGTGATGTAGGACGACCAGGCCGCCATATCCTCGCCGACGCCGGGAAGGATGCCGACCCAAACGCCAATCACGCCGGAACGCAAAATCGTCCACCAGTGTTGGGCGACGTCGCGGATGCGCGGTAAGGCCGAGCCGAATTCCATGAATTTCGGTCGCGCCATTCGCTCGCTAATGACCGTCAGCACTTCGGAAAAGCCAAAGGCGCCGACGAGCACCGGGATCAGCGAGAAGCCGCCCGAAAGATCGCGATTGCCGAAGGTGAATCGTTCATAGGCGTACATGCCCTCCTGGCCGATGCATGCGACGAACAGTCCGAGGAAGCCCGCGATCCAGCCCTTGAGCGGATCTGCGGCGACGACGTTTCCGGACATGACGACGCCAAGCATGGCCAGCCAAAAGAATTCGAACGCGCCGAATTTCAATGCCACCTCGCCGAGCAGTGGGGTGAACAAGGCAAGGCAGACGAGACCAAACAATGTGCCGACGACGGAACTCGTCGTCGCGATGCCCATCGCGCGTCCGGCCTGGCCCTGACGCGCGAGCGCGTAGCCGTCGAGGCAGGCGGCGGCATTCGCCGCCGTGCCCGGGATGTTCAGCAGGATCGCGGTGCGGCTGCCACCGTAGATCGCGCCGTTGTACGCGCACACGAGCACGAGGATCGCCTGGATCGGATCCATCGTCAGCGTCAACGTCGTGAGCAGCGTGATAACGAGCGTCGCGCTCAGGCCCGGCATGCAGCCGGCAACGATGCCGAACAAGGTTGCGCCGAAGGCGAGCGCGAGTGACAGCGGGTTGAGATACCCGAGGACCGCATTGCCGAAAAGGATGAGACCTTCGAGCATGCGCGGCTCTCAGGGTAGACGAACGAGGAACAGGCGCTGAAAGACGAAGTTGGCTGTCAAGGCAACGGTCGGGGCGAGGATCGCGGCGAGGATTAGCCGGCGTAACGTTGGCCGCGCAGGCACGTGCTCGGATTCATCCAGCAAGATGAAGTGCAGAAACAGGAACGCCGTGGTTAGCAACCAATACGGCAGGCCGCGTCCAAGCAAAACGCCGGCGTAGGTCATGCAAAGGATCCAGCTCACCGCGAGGCGCCGCCATTCGAAGCCCGCGTCGTGACCGGAATCCGCCGCTGGCTGCAAGGCTACATCGGTTGCGCTGGGCTTGAACTCCCGGCGAAACAGCAAGACCAGAGCAAACACAATGAAGCTGACGCCGAGCAGGCCGGTCGGAACACCAGGCGCGGTCGCTGCCGGGATCTTCAGCAACTCCAGGCGATCCATCGCCCAGGAGCCGTAAAGGACCGCAGCGCCGAATGCGAACCACACAAGCCCCTGGACCCGATCGCTGGTCAGGAGTTTGCGCGACTGCATGGCGCTGCGGCCGATCGTAATGTCCTACCCGTCTTCAGCTGCGCGGAATACCGACGGCGTCAGGCGACACCTTCGACTTGCCGCTGTCGTGCAATAGCCAGCCGTATGCCTGGATCGCCGGCATCGCTGCCTTCAGCGCTTCATCGCCGCTGACCGGCAAGAACTGGGCGCCGTTCTTTGCGGCATAGGCTTTGAGCGCTTCCGACTTCAGGATCACATCGCTCCACACCTTGTCGAGTGTAGCCAGAACTTCCGGCGGAACGCTCTTCGGTACGAAGATGCCGAAGTAGTTGGCGTCCGGCTTGAAGCCCTGCACCGACGCCGTCACGGGCGGAATGGTCCCGACGCCTTCCAACTCGAGCGGCTTGTCGGAAAGCACTGCCAGTGCGCGGAGGCGCTTCGCCCGCAACATACCGGCCTGTTCGACCGCGAGCTGCGTCGTGACTTCGGTCTCGCCGGAGACGGTCGCGTTGACCGCCGGGTTTCCACCATCATAGGTGACATGCTTGTAAGTGAGGTTGAGGGCCCGCGTGAACGTCTCGACTGCGGCGTGACCGGACGAGTTGACGCCGGCGGTTGCTACCGAAACCTGCCCCGGTTTCGCTTTCATGGCCGCGACTAGGTCGGCCGCGTTCTTGTACGGCGTGTCGGGGTTGACGCCGAGGACCGAGACGTTGACGACCGCAAGATAGAGCCGCCAGTCGGCGATCTTGGTGTCGAGCAAGCCGCTCACAGCGTAGGTGCCGATGTCCTTGGCCGCGCCGG
>CAVQER010000009.1:0-35696 GCA_963711595.1 uncultured Alphaproteobacteria bacterium | reverse complement strand
GCCATCCGCGCCAATGGCGACGCCCTCTCCCTGCGCTTTGCCGACGCCCTCGAGGTCGACGGTCGTCACCACGCGCCAGTTGCCCGCGAATAAACCCGCCGTCCGGTGAAACGTCAGGTGCTGGCCGGTGGCAGCACGACCCATTCACCGTCGGCGGACACAGTGCCGTCGGTGATTTGCTCACGCCGGCCGGGTTGCCCGATCCGCGCGGTTGGCCGACACGTTCAAGCTGATGTGTCGTGCCGGCCGCAGCTCTCGAGGAAATCGATACAGCGCCACGGGGCCCGGATTACCTTTGGTGACGATGAACAGACCCTCTCGTGTGACGAGAAGCGTTTCTGCATCGTGCGCGCCGTCAGGGTAGGCCGCGTGCAGACGTCTTTCACCGGGACGGATGCCTCGTCGCCCGAAGGTTCCTCGACACGGTAGATGGTGATCCGTGCACGCTGCGCATTATTGTCCCCGATGTCGCCCGCGTAGAGGCACGAGCCGGATGGACACGGTCCAATGGCTATTGCCTCCCAGTCCTCGAGCTTGACGCCTGTCAGCGGCAGACGACCCGTCACGGAGCCGCGCGCATCGAGCGCGAAGAGAATCGGCTTTCCCGAGTCGTTGTGCGCCCACAGCCCCCCGGCAACACTACGGCTCACCGCGAGGCCGCTCGCCTCCTTAAGCTCAGGAATTGCGGCGCCGGTCCGCCCGGCCGACACTGCGGCGTCGAGCCGCGTTGCTGGCCGATGACGGGAGTCGACGTCGCACAGCTCAACATCACGGCAACAATAGTGAACCCTCGCATCTCAGCACCACCACGAGTACGCCATCAAACCATGCATGATGGCTGCCTCTTTCAGTTCCAGGATATCGGGACGGCACATGAATTGGGAATCATCGGGCACCCCCATTACGGGTGATGCCTTGACGTTCTACATATGCACGTGTAGAGTGTCTTGGTATGGCGGCCGACAGCCAGAAGTCCGACCTGCTCCAGGGCACGCTCGACGTGCTCATCCTGAAGGTCGTCGCGCTCGGCCCGATCCACGGCTACGCGCATCGCGCAGCGGCTGCAGCAGATGTCCGGCGCCGTGCTCCAGGTCCAGCAGGGCTCCCTCTATCCCGCGCTGCATCGTCTCGAAAAGCGCCGCTGGCTTCGCGCGGAGTGGGCCGCGTCCGACACCGGTCGCGAGGCGAGGTTCTACTCGCTCACCAGGCTCGGCCGGCAAGCAGCTCGACGAGCAGCGCGCGAACTGGGATCGCCTGTCGGCGGCGATCTCGGGCATCCTCAGCACGGCGGAGTGAGTCATGTGGTTCAGCAAGCGGCGTGACCCGCGTGTTGCGCGACGAGCTCCGATTCCATCGCGACCGCCTGATCGAGGACTACATCGCCGCGGGGATGGACCGCAGCGAGGCCGAGCGGCGCGCGTTCCTGGAGTTCGGCAACGTCGCCGCAGATCGAAGAAGCGTGTCCGCGACGTGCGCGGCCGCTGGCTCGACGATCTCGCCAAGGACCTGCGCTACGCGCTGCGGACGCTCCGGCGGAATCCCGGGTTCTCCGCCGTCGCCGTGCTGTCGCTCGCGCTCGGCATCGGCGCCAACGCCGCCATCTTCACGCCTGATCAACGCCGTGATGCTGCGGACGCTGCCGGTGCAGCGAGCCCGATCGGCTCGTGCAGATCACCCGCGTCTGCTGCGACGGGCGGCCGCGGCCTCGTGTCGTATCCGCTGTTCGAGCACTTCCGCGACAACGTCAAGTCCATCTCGGGCGCCTTCGCGCAAGGGACGTCCGAACCAGGCGATCGTGATCGACGGCGAGGACGAGTTCGTGACGGCCGACCTCGTCTCCGGCGCGTACTACGCGCGTCCTCGGGCTCGAGCCGGCGGCCGGGCGCCTGCTCGGGCCCGGCCGACGACGCGCTGTCGCCGCCGTCGCCGGCGGCCGTCATCAGCGACCGCTACTGGCAGCGGCGCTTCGGCCGCAGCCCGTCCGCCATCGGCACAGACGTTCACCATCCGCGATCGCATCTTCACGATCGTCGGCGTGACGCCGCCGTCGTACCAGAGCGCCAGGCCGGGCACGCGCCGGATCTCATGCTGCCGCTGCTGCATGATGATGAGCGACGTCGCAGCGCACGCGATGCCGACTTCAACTGGCTGAACCTGCTGGCCAGGCTGAAGCCGGGCGCGACCGTCGAGCAGGCGAACGCCGAAGTCCAGGTGCTCTGTCGGCGCGTTCCTGCAGTCGCAGGCGGCTCGGGCATCCGAGAAGGAGCGCGCCGACATCCTGCGGCCAGCGCGCCGTGGTGCTGGCCGGCGCCCGACGGCTTCAACCCGTTCCGCGTACGACCATCGCGCAGCCGCTGCTCATCCTGATGGGCATCGTCGGGCTCATCCTGCTGCTGGCGTGCGTGAACCTGTCGGGCCTGCTGCTCGCGCGGGCGGCGGCGAGGCAGCGCGAGATCTCGATTCGCCTCGCGATTGGCGCCGGCCGCGGACGCCTCGTGCGTCAGTTCCTGACCGAGAGCCTGGTGCTCGCCGTCGATCGGCGGCGGCGTCGGCCTCGCGATGGCCGCGCTGGCTCAGCGCCGAGGCTGTTCACGCTCTTCGTCAACGGCCGCGACGTCGTGCTGTCGGTGGCGCCCGACTGGCGCGTGCTCGCGTTCACGGCGCTGTGTCGCTCGTCGGCCTGTGTGCGTCGCCGGTCTCGCGCCGGCGCTTCAGGCGGTCCGCGTCAACGTGAACCCCGCGCTGAAGGAGGTGCGCGCGCAGGGCCATCGGCCGCCTCGGCCAGGCGCTCGTCGTCGCGCAGCTCGCGATCTCGATGGTCCTGGTCGTCGGCGCGACGCTGTTCGTCGGCACGCTCGTCAAGCTGTATGCGGTCGATCGCGGATTCGACAGCGATGGCGTGCTCGTCGTGAACGTCAGGACCAGCCGGCCGTATCCCGCCGCCCGCGCGAAGGCGGTGCAGGGCGCGCTGCTCGACCGGCTGCGGGCCGTGCCGGGTGTTCGATCGGCGAGCGCCGCGCAGGTCCTGCCGATCGGCGGCGGCCTCGTGGATCGAGCGGTTCAGGTCGAGGGCTACGCATTCCGACCGGATGAATCCGACACGCGTCGGCTTCAACGTGATTGCGCCCGACTACTTCGCGACGCTGGGCACGCCGCTCGCTCGCCGGCCGCGAGTTCAACGATCGCGACACCGCCACGGCGCCGAAGGTCGCCATCGTCAACGAGAGCTTTGCGCGGCGACTTCTTCGGCGGACGAATCCGGCGCTCGGACGCCGCGTGACCTCCGCGACGTCACCTACGAGATCGTCGGCGTCGTCGCGCGACGCGAAGTACCAGGACCTGCGCGACGGCATCATCAAGACGATGTACATCCCGTGGATGCAGCGGGAAGGGGAGCAGCCGTCGAGCTACAGCTATCTGGCGCGCGTCGGCGCCGGCGATCCCATGCGGCTCGCGCCAGGCCTCGATCGTGCTGGTCCGCGAGGCCGATCCGGCGCTGCGCGTCCGGACGGCGCGCACCTACGCGACGATCGTCGATCAATCGATCGCGACCGAGCGGATCATGGCCACGCTCGGCGGCTTCTTCGGCGTGCTCGCGCTGCTCGTCGCCGCGCTTGGCATGTTCGGCGTGCTGGCGTTCCAGGTCGCGCGGCGCACGAACGAGCTGGGCGTGCGCATGGCGCTCGGCGCCAGCCGCCGGACGATGATGGGTCTCGTGCTGCGCGAGGTGGTCGTGATGGTCGTGGCCGGCGTCGTCGATCGGCGCCGGCGGCGCGCTGGTGGTGACGGGCCTCGCCGGCACGATCCTGTTCGGGCTGACGCCGACCGATCCCGGCGTGTTCGTCGTCGCCGCGTCGGTCCTCGCGGTCGCCGCGGTCCTCGCCGGCTGGCTGCCGGCCCGTCGCGCCTCGCGCGTCGATCCGCTCGTCGCGCTCCGGCACGAGTAGGCAACGGCGAGAGGCGAGTTCATACAAGGAGAATGCATGAATCGATTTCACTCTATCGTCGTCGGCGTCGTCTGTGCGGCCGTGTGTCGTCGTTCACGCCCAGGCCGGATTCACCGGAAAGTGGCAGGGCGCGACCGCGACGGGGCGGCCAGTCGTGCTCGACCTCAAAGTCAAGGGCAAGGAGCTGACAGGGACGCTGACGGTCGGCCCGCAAACCGCGGAGATCACCGAGGGCAAGGCCGACGAGAAGTCGTTCTCGTTCAAAGTGACGATCGAAGGCCGGACGGTCACATGCAGCGGGCGGCTTATCGACGGACGACGTCGAGTTGACCGTTGAGGGCGTCGCAGATCCTCTGACGCTGAAGCGTGTGAAGTAGCTAAGGGGAACTAACTGGCGGATTTCCCTGACCGTTCGACCAGGCGTCCCGATGAAACCTCGTAATGCTGTATCAGATGGCTCAGCGTGGCGGAGACGCGGTCACGCTGGTCAGCATCGGTCGGCAGCGTGATGTCTGGCGCATCAATCTCGATAACGGTCCTGTCGGGGCTGGCGATTGAATCACCCTTTTCTGCTCGCTTCGACAGGAGCAAAGATCCCGCAAATCGTCCCCGCGTTATCGTGCAGAACTTGGATCCGCATGAAGGTCATTTCGCCTTGAAGAAGATGGACCGCTGTGACGTCACAACGGGTGCCGGGCCGGTGCTGACGTTCGTGAGAGAGTAGTGAAACGAACTGTTGTTGGTCCCCGGTCCAGGACCTTCGTGATCCACCAGGCTGACGCGGACGATATGCCGCCCGCTGTCGAAGCCGAACATTGACGTATGGTTGATCAGGGGAGGAAATTCGTTGGCGAACAGCTCCCAGCCAATGTGGACTGTCTCGCCCTTCGCCAGGGCGAGCTGGCCCAGACTCTCAAAGGACATGCTGATCGGCATTCCGGTTCCCCTTCGTAGCGGCCGTGAGCCTGTCGGCCGAGCCATCAGACACTACATCGCGAATCGGGTTTTTGAAACGCCTTTCTCGTCGAATTCAGCGTATTGCTGGGCTCGTCAGTCCTCGAGTCACTGGTCCATCGTGCGTACCGAAGGCTGCTCATCTGGCTGCCGACGTCTTCGATCAACTCCCTTATAATTGCGCCGTGCGCAGGCTGTGCGCCGCCGTGCTGCTCGTCCTCTTCGCGTCCCTGAGCGCGATGGACGGCATCTGCTGTCCCGACGAGCTTCGCCCAAGAGCAAGAGTCACCTGTGCAACAGCGCAATCCCGAACCCACCGACGGCATCTGCGTGCTCTGTCTTGGCGGCATCAATACTTCGGTCCGCCCGGAGATGATGCCCTGCCACATCGTCACGGACCGCATCGCACCACCGCCTTTGAGCGCCGGGCGCCGTGGCGCGGACAGTCAGGCGTCGTCGCGAGTCCACGTGTGTGACCGTCGCAACATCGCGCAATTCCTTCGGACTGCCGTCGATCGCAAAGTTGAGGTCGATGTCCGGCGGAAACGGACGCGGGACACGGAAATCGAAAGGACTGCCTTCCACTGTTACGACTTCCCCGGTCGGGATCAGGCTGTCGTCGACCGGTGTGTAGCGCGACGCGTTGAGACGCAGATGGTGGCCGCGAATGTCGCCGGATCCCGCGAGATTGAAGTACGCGTGCGGCGCCAGATTCACGATCGTGGCGCGGTCTGCGGTCGCTGACAGCGTCAGCACCAGGCGGCCGTCGTTCTCGAGCCGATACAGCGCCGTCGCGACGACCGCGCCCGGGTAACCCTGGTCGAGGTGCGGGCTCGTGATGGAGAATTGGACCGCTGTGTCCTTCGCGTCCACCTCCGCCGTCCAGACGCGGCGCCCAAATCCGTCCGGCCCGCCATGCAGGTGGTTCGCCCCGTCGTTGCAAGGCAATGTCCATGTCTGGCCGTCGAGGATGAAGCGACCGCGGGCGATCCGGTTCGCGTAGCGACCGACGATCACTCCGACAAACTGGCTGTCCGCCCGATAGCCGGCAACGTCATGGAACCCGAGCACGACATTCGTGCCGTCCGGATGGTAAAGCGCGACGAGCGCGGCGCCGAAGTCGGTCACGGCCGCGCGGATGCCCCCGGCTTCGAGCTCGAACAGGCGCGCCGATCCGCCGAAGGGCAGAATGCGAACGCCCACGGGTCACTTCGCTCCGGCCGCTTGCGGCGTGCCCGACACGATGATTTGCAGCACCTCCTGCTCGGTCGATGCCGCTATCATCCGCTCACCGACATTCTGACCGCGCTTCAGGACCATCACCCGATCTCCGACCTTGAAGATGTCGGTCAGACGGTGCGAGATGATGATCTGCGCGACATTCTGCTTGCGCAGTTCCAGCATGGTCTCGAGCAGCCGCTCGGTGGCAACGGCGGAGAGGTTGGCCGTCGGTTCGTCGAGGATCATCAATCTGGGCAGGAACGAGATCGCCCGGGCGATGGCGACCGATTGTTGGCGACCGCCGGACAGGCTCTCGACCCGCTGATAGACGGAGTTCACCTCAACCTTGAGCCGCTTGAGGACGTCGCCCGCATCGGCGTACATCTTTCTTCGGTCGACGAAGAAGCCCCTGCGCGGCCACCGGCCCAGATAAATGTTCTGGCCCACGTCCATGTTCCCGCACAGCGCGAAGTCCTGGTAGATCATTTCAATTCCCGCGTCCCGGCTTTCGTGCGGGGTCTTGAAGTGGGCCTCGCTTGCCATCAATCATTATCGCGCCGGAATCGCGTTGATAGGCGCCGGTCAGGATCTTCATCAGCGTCGACTTTCCCGCCGAGTTGTCGCCGACGAGGCCGAGAATCTCGCCGGGCCGGATCGTCAGGTCGACGTCGATCAGTGCCTTGACCGCGCCGAACGACTTGCTGATCCCGCGCATCTCGACGAACCGGGGGTTCTCGGCCGTGATATCGGTCATGCCCTTCGCCTCAGTTCTCGAGTTTTCGGTCTTTGAAGCGGGATCGCAAGCGCTGGATCAACCGCGCTTCGCGCACCCAGATGTCCAGCAGCACCGCGACGATCAGTATGAGACCGATGATCGCGTTGACCCAATGCTGCGGCAGAACGAACGACGCGCCTGACTTGGTGATGATGTTCAGCTGTAGGATGGCGCGCACAAGCGTGATCACGGCCGCGCCGGCGAGCGAGCCGAGGATGGTCCCGTAGCCGCCGAAGATCGATCCGCCGCCGATGATGACGGAGGCGATGGCGTCCAGTTCCCGGAACTGGCCGGCAACGGGATTGAAGCTGCGGAAATAGGCGACATTGATGACGCCCGCCATCGCCGCGCAGAACCCGCTTAACAGAAGCGCCCGTACCCGGACGCGGTTGGTATCGATACCGGCATAGTCCGCGGCTCTGCGATTGCCGCCGGTCGCGTAGACCATCTGGCCAAAGCGCATGCGCCCGAGCACCAATCCCGCCAGCACGGCAACCACCACCAACCACAGGGTCTGAACGCTGATGACTTCGGCCAACTCGCCCAGCAATCCCGACGGCGGTTTGATGCGGAAGTACTCGAGCACGTCGTCGATCTTGCGGCCGATGAGATTGTAGCCCTCGGGCCAACCGGTCAGCTGCTGCCCGGCGACGATCCACGCGGCGACGCCGCGCGCGATGTAGAACATGCCGAGCGTCGCGATGAACGCCGGGAGCCCGAATCCGACCGTGACGAGAGCGTTGATGGCGCCTGCCAATGTGCCGGCGAGAAGACCTGCCAGGAGCGCGACGACCGGATCGAGGCCCAACACCTTCAGGCAGAATGCCGCCGTGCCGCCGGCGAGGGCGAGGATGGCGCCAACCGACAGGTCGATGTCGCCACAGGCGATGACGTACGTAAGTCCGACCGTCAGGATCGCGAGCTCCGTGTAGTTCAGCAGGATCGCGAAGGTGTTGGACAGATTCCACCAGTAGTCGGGACGCAACGCCAACCCGACGCACCAAAGTGCGACGGCGAGGATGATCGCGAGCGCGTCGCGCCGCGCGAGGAATTTCCCGATCCCCCGGGCGGCCATCGCAGTGTCAGAGGCTGTCGATCCCATCGTGCGCGCGCCTTCGAGCGCGACCCCGCCGCTATCCAGATCGGGTGGGGGCGGGTGGCCGCGGATCGCCGCCCACATGCGCGCGAAGAGCCGCTGCCGGATGATGTAGGGCTCGATCAGCACGGCAACGATCAGCAATATCCCGATGAACGCCGGCACGGCGCCGGCGGGGAACGTCCAAATGGCGTTCACCTCGATCTTCTCGCCGCCGATGACCACGATCCGGGTGATCGGCAATCCTTCGCGCAGCACCTTTTCGATCAACACGATCACGAGCGCGCCGAGGAAACTGCCCAACACGCGTCCGCGTCCGCCGAGAATGGAGGCGCCGCCGATGATCACCGCGGCGATCACGATGAGCTCGCTCAACAGGCCGGCCTGGGCGGTGACGCCCTTGTCCTGCGCGACCGTCATCAGGCCCGCGAGCGTCGCGCACAAGGAGGAGAGGATGTAGGCCCGGATGCGAACCCATGCCGTCGGAATTCCGGCGTAGGACGCCGCCTGCTCGTTGCCGCCGGTGGCGAGCGTCTCATACCCCCAGCGGGTCTTGGCCAGTACGAAGGCGCCGACGGCAACGCAAAGCACCGCGATGACGATCTGGTTGTTGAACCCCCAGGCGTTGGTTTCGCCGAACTGAAAGAAGTCGCGATACGCATCTGCCTTGGCCGGATAGTGGATCGAGCGGCCGCTGGTCAGGCCGAGAACGATGCCGCGGCCGACGAGCAGCATTGTCAGTGTCGCGATGAACGCGGGCACGCGAAGCAGGGTGACCAGAACGCCATTGACGATTCCGATCGTCGCACCGACCGCAACGGTAAGCGCGATGGCGGGACCGATGCCGAGGCCGAGCCGGTTCGGGTCGAACGCGAGCGAGAACACGACGGCCGTCACGCCGAGCGTCGATCCGACCGACAGGTCCAGATCCTTGTTCGCGATGACGAAGGTCATGCCGACCGCCATAACGGCGACACGCGACGAGTTGCGCAGCAGTGCGTGCAGCGCGTCGCCGGAGCCGAAGAACGCCGGATTGATCGCCGCGCCCACGGCAAACAGGATGGAGATCATGCCGAGCAGGCCGATCTCCCAGGTTCCCGGCCAACTGTGGAGGCGGGCGCCCGAGCGGGCTATCCGAAGGACTGTGCACGATGGATTGAAACCCGATGCCGCGCGTCTCGACCGCGGGACTTCCGCGGCCGAGACGTGGGATGTGGTTCGCGCTAGTTCTCGAAACGCTTGCCGACCTGTTCGACAGTCTCCTTGGTCACGAGCTGCGCACGTGTGTCGAGGTTCGCGGCGGAGATACCGCGGTCGATCTGCAGATAGAGCTGCATCACCGGCCAGAATCCCTGCAGGAAGGGTTGCTGGCCGAGCGCGCCCGTGAGCGCGCCGGAACGCAGCGCTTCCTGCTGCGCCGGGCCGAGGTCGAAGCCGTACGCACACATCTTGCCCGTGTTGCCCGACTGCGCGACGGCCTTGGCAAGCGCGGGCGTGAAGACGTTGTTGCCCGCGAAGGCACCGACCACGTCACGCCGGGATTCGATCAGCGAGATGATGCTGTTCACGGGATCGTTCATGTTTGCCGAAACGCCGACGCTTTCCGGACCGGCATCGACCTTGAAGTTGGCGAGCTTGCCGGACTTCTTCAGCGCGCCGACGATCGCGTTGTAGGCGGCGGTGACGCGGTTGTTCACCTCGATGTTGCCCATCGCGGTGTCGTTCGGAAGGATGATCGAGCCCTTTGTGATGCCCCGCTGATCAAGACAGGCTACGAGCGCCTCGCCGGCAATAGCCGCGGCCGACGCGTCCTGGCCCGTATGGCTGATGCCGTTGCGGTTGCGAATGCTGCCGTCGAACGAGTTCGTTGTCGCGACCGGGATTTTACGCGCCTCGGCGGCCCTGACGATGTCGTTGTAGGCGCCGACTTGCGGCGTGGTCATGATGATGCCGTCGATGGTCGGATCGCGCACGATCTGGTTCAGGATCTCGATCTCGCGGGCGGGATCGTCGGTCGGCGATTCCGATCCGAGCAGAAGGATCTTCGCGCCGATCATGTTGGCGGCGACGCGCGCGCCCACGTAGACCGGGTCGAAGAAACCGTTTCCGGCGGTGTGGGTGACGATGGCGAACGTCAGTTGTCCGTCCTTCGAGTTGAAGTTCTTGGTTTCGGCAGCCTCCTTGGCGGCATCTTCAAAGCTGTAGCCGCCAACGGCCTTGGAGACGCTACCCGATTGCGCCAGCGCGCCCGTCGCGAGCAGGCTGATGCTGGCGGCAGCCAGCAGACTCAGTTTCCAGTGCATGTTTGCTTCCCTCCACAATGGTGTGGCTTCGACTTCTTTCGGGCACTGCCGCCACTGATCGGTGCCCGTTGGTGAAAATCGGATTCGTAGTCGCCGCCGAGCGCGGTCAGAGCCATCCTCCATCGACGACGTAAGCCTGAGCCGTGCACCCGCGGGCCTCCTCCGAGGCGAAGAAGAGGACTGGGCGCGCGATATCCAGCGGATATAGCTTCCGCTTCAGGCACTGGTTCTTCATCAACTCGGCTTCGCCTTCCGGCGTCAGCCAGTTGTCGATCTGGCGCTGTGTCATGATCCAGCCGGGAACGACGCAGACGCAGCGGATGTTTTTCGGTCCGAGGTCCGTCGCGAGCGAGCGCGTAAGCCCCATGACGGCGGATTTGGCGGTGGTGTAGGCCGGCATGCCGCCTTGCCCGAGCATCCACGACGCCGATCCCATGTTGACGATTACGCCACCGCCGGCTTCGGCCATGCCCGGAGCGATGGCCTGCGCGGCAAAGAACTGGTGTTTGATGTTCACCGCCATGCGGTCGTCCCAGTATTCGGACGTGACATCCTCCATGGGATGCCGCTGATCGTTCGCCGCGTTGTTGATCAGGATCGTGATCGGCCCCACTTCCTTCTGGATCGTTGCGATGGTGGCGCGGAGAGCGGCGATGTCCTTCAGATCGCATTTGTGGAAGACGGCGGTCCGCCCCTCGGCCTTGAGCGCCTTGGCGAGCGACTCGGACGCCTTCACGTCGATGTCGAGAAACGCGACGCGTGATCCCTGGCGCGCAAACTGCCGGACAATCTCCTCGCCGATGCCCGAGCCGCCGCCCGTGACGAGGACGACACGATCCTTGAGACTCGGATAGGTAGCAATCGCCTCCGCCACCGCAGTACTCCTCTCCAGCATGATTGCCTCCAACGTCGGTTCGCGGCTCAGGAAGCGGCCTGCACCGATGGTTCGACTGCGATCGACACGTCGACTTGTTCCAGGGCTAGATGGACGATGCCGGCCACGATGAGCTCGGTACCGCCCGGCACGATGACGATGTCCCGCGCCGGCTCGAGCGTCGGGACCCGGGATTCCTGCAGGCCCTGCTCGAACGTCGGCTGCATCAAGTGAAAGCCGCGCAACGCGGATCCCGTGATGGCAATGCGATCGGGCCCGAGCACCGAGGCCACTACACGGACCGCGTCCGAAAGGGCGACTCCGGCCTCTCTGAACAAGCTGACGACGTGGGCCTCGCCTTCCTCGGCGCGCTTCACCAGTTCGCTCATCTGTTTTTCGCTGGGTTGTTGATGGCTGGTCATCGACAGGTTCGCGATGGTCCGGGCGTCGCGGTAGAGCGCGTAGTCCGCCAGGTACGCCTCGATGCACCCGCGCTGTCCGCAACGGCACTGCGCACCGGCCGGCTGTCGGCGGACGTGACCGATTTCGGAAGAAGCGCCACGTGTGCCGGGAAACGGTCCGCCGTCGACCAGCAGACCCATGCCGACGCCGTGACCGACCATCAACACACCAACGAGACCCTGGCGCAGCTCGGGCACGAGCTGGGCAGTAGCCAGCGCCGTGGCTGTGCCGTCGTTCTCCATGACGATCGGAACGTCAAAACGATCGCTCAGCGGCGACACGAAATCCTTGTCGCGTATGGACAGGATCGGGCTCCAGACCTGACGACCGAAGGTGGGATTGATGATGCCTTGCACCGCGAGGCCGATCGCACTCGGCGCGGGCCCAGGCGCGCGGGAAAGAACGGAGTCGATGGCCGTCGCACACTGAGCGACGACCTCGTCGCCGGTAAGGGAACGGGTCGAGCATGGAAACTGTTCGCGTACCAGGATCCGGCCGGAAAAATCGGCAACCACGGCATCGACGACGTCCATGCGCAGAGATACCGCGGCGACGCGAGCGTAGTCCGCGTTGAACTGTAGGTTCACCGGAGGCCGGCCGCGGAGATTCTCAATCGTCGGCTCGTCCGCGGACTCGACGAAGACCCCGTTGCCGATGAGGTCGGAGGCGATGGTGGACACTGCGGCAGCGCTCAGTCCCATCCGCCGGCCGAGTTCGACGCGCGCCATCGAGCCATGGCGGCGAAGCTGGCGGAGCAGGCGCGCCCGGCTGCTATCTCTCTCGGGCGGCGCCATTCTCGGCAACATCGATGAGTTCATGCGTTCGTCGGCTCCTGCGAAATTGGGCCCGGAGATCCGCCGGCGTTACGGCGTCGCTCCAGGCCCGCTCGGGAGGTAGAACTCGGTTTCTATTTCGCCAGGCAGCTGCCCGCGTTCTCGGGCGTGCATTCATCGAGCCCGGTGAACACCGGATCGTCCACCTTCTTCCCGCCGATCAGCTCGATCATGACGGTCGGTGCCCGGTAGCCCATCTCGAACGGCCGTTGTCCGACCTGGACGTGGCTGCGGCCTGCCTTGAGCGCTTCCATCTGCGGCGGCAGCGTGTCGCCCGCGACGATGACAAGCTGCTTGCTCTTCAGCTTGTCCATGACCTGGCCGGTGACTTGCGCATAGGCCTGCGGTCCGAACTGCGCCCATCCGCCGACGAGGATGAAGGCATCGAGCTTGGGCTGCGTCAGGAACGTGTCCGCCATCTGCTTGTTGGCGAGGTCCGCCTGGTCGTTGGTGAAGACCGGGCAGCCCTGGATTTCGGTCCAGCCGCCTTGGCCGGCCAGGCGGTTCACGCCCTTCGAACCGGCGATCGTGTCGCGGAAGCCGGCCGCGCGGGCGTTGATGTTGTCCGCGGCGACGTTGCCGAGCTGCAGGCAGACGGTACCGCCGGACGGCTTCAGCTTTTTCGTGTACTCCGCCATCTTGACGCCCATCAGGTAGTTGTCCGTGCCGAGGTACGTCTTGCGCATGCTTCGGTCGCCGGCGGAGAGATCGGCGTCGATCGTCATCACGGGGATGGTCGGGTTGCGGCGCTTGAGCAGGTTGCCCATGGCCGGGGCGTTCGACGGCGAGATCGCAATCGCAGCGACGCCCTTGGTCAGCAGATCGTCGACGACCTGAACCTGACCGGCTTCATCGGCGCTCGAGGCCGGCCCGGTATACAAGCAGGTGTATTCCGAGCTCGGATTTTCCTTCTGCCATTTCTGGCAGCCGAGGTTGATCTGTTCGAAGAAGGGGTTGTCGAGACCCTTCACGACGATCGCCAAGACTTTCTTCTGCTGCGCGTCGGCCGGTACGGCATACAACGCAACGATGGAGGCGAGGGCCCCCAACAACACGGTTTTCTTCATGGACTTCCTCCCCAAGTGTCCGCTTCGCGGAACTTTGTTCATTCCCTGAATTATTTCTGCGACATCCTGTCAATGTCAAGGGCTGAATCCAGCCTGGCTCGGAGTCTGTCCTCCGGCGTCCGCCTCCGGGCGCGGACAGAATTACGTGCGGCACCCGCTCGCAACTGCTTTGCCCAACCAGAAAGGAGCACGAAGATCGGCCGCTTGGTATGCTTTAACACTATGGTATCATAGGGTATTTCTATCTCCGGCAACCGGGCCGCGCAATCTTGGGCTGTCGCTTCCACGGCAGATTTGCGCGTGGCTTCCCGCCGACACCGGCGCCGAGCTTCAGCGCAACGACGAGATGCTGAGCGGCACGTATCTGTTGCCGGGCCGGACTGAGTACATTAATTTAGCGTGGAAAGATAATGTGGGGTCCAACCCACGAGATATTTCATCAGTTTGGGGAAGCAGCGCATGTTCCGGCGAAGTGGGTGCCGGTTCGCCGTCAAGAACATGCGCCACGCAAAAGTCTAGGGCGCGGGGAGGGCCCACGGGGCATGCGCACTCTCGAGCTTCGCAGCATCTCGAAACACTTCGGCGCAATCCAGGCGTTGACCGACGTCTCCTTCGCGATCGAAGGGGGCGAAGTGGTCGGACTCATGGGCGACAACGGCGCGGGGAAGTCGACGCTGGTGAAGATCATCGCCGGCAACTTTCCGCCGAGCGCTGGCGAGATTCTGATCGGCGGCGAGGTCCGCCAGATCAATTCGCCGCGTGACGCGCAGCGCGAGGGAATCGAGATCGTCTACCAGGACCTGGCGCTTTGCGACAATCTGTCGGCTGCGGCCAACGTGTTTCTCGGCCGCGAGCTCGTGCGCCGCGTCGCCGGATTTCCCGTTCTCGATCACCGCGCGATGGCGGCGCAAGCCGCGAAGCTGTTCGCGCAGCTCAAGTCCGAGACGCGGCCGCGCGACCTCGTGCGGCGAATGTCCGGCGGACAGCGGCAGGCGGTCGCGATTGCGCGCACGCGGCTCACCGATCCGAAGATCGTCCTGATGGACGAGCCGACGGCGGCGATCAGCGTGCGGCAGGTCGCCGAGGTGCTGGATCAGATCCGCCGGTTGCGCGACCACGGAATCGCGGTCGTGCTGATCAGCCACCGCATGCCCGACGTCTTTGCCGTCAGCGACCGGATCGTGGTCCTGAGGCGAGGAAAATTGGTCGCCGACAAGCCTGCCGGCAATTCTTCGCCGCAGGAAGTGACGGGGCTGATCACGGGTGCGATCGAGGTGGCATAATTCGGTTTCGGGATTAAGGTGCGCGCCATGGCGGTGTCGATCGAGGAAGTCATCGGCCAGAGTCAGCATCGCGGCGTCTTCGCCTGGCTCGCGAGCCGCCAGACGTTCTGGATCTTCGTTGCCGCGGCGATTGCCTGCATTCTGCTGTCGCTGGCGTCGGACGTTTTCGCGACGGAAAGAAACCTGTTCAACGTCACCCGGAATTTCGCCTTCGTCGGGATCATTGCGCTCGGCATGACGGCCGTGATCGCCTCGGGCGGCATCGATTTGTCCGTCGGGTCCATCGTCGTGCTTTCGGGAATCATCGTCGGCGCGACCATGGCGGAGGGCTATCCGATCTATCTCGCCGTGCCGTTTGCGATGTTCGCCGCACTTTGCGTCGGGCTCGTCAATGGTGTGCTCATCGCCTACGCGGGCATGCAGCCGTTCGTCGTCACGCTTGGGACGCTCGCGATCGCGCGCAGCCTTGCGATGGTCTTTTCCGACAACAAGATGATCTACCAGTTCGGGCCCGACCATGACCTGCTGCTTGCGCTCGGCGGCGGCAGCATGTTCGGCATCGCCAATCCCGTTTACTTCCTCGTGGCGCTCGCGCTCGTGACGGGCTTTGCCTTCCGCTGGAGCCGGTGGGGCCGGCATCTCTTCGCCATCGGCGGCAACGAGGAGGCGGCGCGCATGACGGGTGTTCGCGTCGACCGCATGAAAGTGTCGGTTTACCTGTTCTCCGCCTTCACCGCCGGCGTGACGGGCGTCCTCGAGGTGGGCTGGCTCGGCGGCGTCACAACGAACCTCGGTCAGGGCATGGAATTGACTGTGATCGCCGCCGCCGTCATCGGCGGCGCGAGCTTGGCCGGCGGCTCGGGCACGGCGTTCGGCGCCGTAGTCGGCGCGGCCCTCATCGAGGTGATCCGCAACAGCTTGATCCTGCTTGGGATCAGCACCTTCTGGCAAGGAACCTTCGTCGGCAGCTTCATCCTCATCGCCGTTGCCATCCAGCGGCTAAGAGACATTCGGCAGCGCGACTAGGTTTGCTCGGTCGCCCCTCGCGCTGGCGGCGCGGTTGGCGTGTGAGGCAGTCGCGGCACGCCGGGAGGACGACAGCGGTCGCCGGGTGTGGCAGTATGAAGTCGTTGGCCAAAGGGAGTGAACGCAAATGAAGAAACTTGGTCTTGTATTCGCGGCGGTTACAGCACTGGCAGTGTCGATCTTCCTGGCGTCCGCACAGGCGCAGGCACCGGCACCGCAGGGAAAGCGGCTCTCGCAGGGGTTCATGGAGGAGTTGCAGAAGATCGGCGCGCCTGCGCCGGCACCGGCACCCGCGAAGGCGGCACCGGCGAAACCGGCGCCGAAGAAGAGCGAAGCGGAGCCCGCAAAAAAGTAACTGATCACGGACGAAGCCCCGGCATCTGCCGGGGCTTCT
The DNA here is from genome assembly GCA_963711595.1 of uncultured Alphaproteobacteria bacterium. Taxonomy (GTDB): domain Bacteria; phylum Pseudomonadota; class Alphaproteobacteria; order Rhizobiales; family Xanthobacteraceae; genus JAUSIF01. Next base: position 19,461 of record CAVQER010000009.1, on the reverse strand, counting down.
CAGTTCCGCGTGACGAATTCGCGGAAAGTAAGCATCGTCGCGAAGTTGCGGACGTGTCTCACAAGGTCTTTTGCTCGTGTCCGCATTCGTTGCAGGTGAACGGTACCCGGCGCTCTCCCATGGGCACGTTGACGCGATTGGGCGCGCCGCATTTCCCGCAAGTGGCATCGATGCGCGTCTTGCCCTGCCTGACGGTGAGGGCCTTTTTCTCCATGGCCTCCTTGATCAACCGTTCCGTTTCCTCGCGCAACGCCTGTTTCGACATGGTTCCGCCTGTTTGAAGTTGACGCTGCTCTTAGCATCTTTTCAGCCGAAGCAGGTGTTTGGGTGGTAGTTTAGTGAGCTTTTGCTGTTTTTCGATCGCCCGGAACCCCGTCTTTGGGCGTCTCATCCGTCGGCGAGAACTTCTCCCCTTCAATCCACTCCAGTTCCGTCGCGACGATGATCCACGAGTCCCGCAGGCGGAGGAAGCGTTCCTGGATTTTGGCGAGTGTCGTAATGGAAGCGAGACGGTCGCACTCCCGCGCCTGCAGCCAGGCGGCGGCGGACGTCGGCATTGCGAACCTGGTTTTCGGCATGGTCGTGCCAGCAACTGGGGGACCAATAGCGGGTGGCCGGCCGGAAGCGCTCAGTAGAATCGATTAGTCGGGGGAGGGAAGTTCTGTAATGGGCGTGGCGGAGAGAACGCGCGAGAAAATCACATCTCGATCACGAGATACTCGTCCTCGACCTGGACGGGGAACGATTCCGCCACATACGGGCCTTTCACGAGCTCTTCGCCCGGCGTGACCGCCACCTGAAAGGCGCGCACCTTCGTCGACTTCGGGTCGCACCAGGACTGGCCCGTGCGGATGTCGAATTCCCAACCGTGCCACGGACATTTGACGAAATCGCCGGGCCGCACGACGCGATACTCGCCGGGTCCATCGGACAGGACGAGCCCGCCGATGCGCCCGAGGCAGAGTGGGCCTCCCTGATGCGGGCAGCGGTTCGAGAGTGCGAAGAATTCGCCGCCGAGATTGTAGATGCCGATCTCGCGGCCCTTTACCTTGACGATCTTGCTCGTGCCGCGCGCGATGTCACCGGCTTTTGCGACAACGTGGCGGCTCATTTGATTCCGTAGACCGTCTTTGCGTTCTCGCGGAAGACCTTGTTCTTCTGCTCCTCGCTCAGGGCGATCTTGAACGCGAAGCGGGGATCGTCGAAGTCCCAATGCGGATAGTCGGTGGAGAACATCAGGCGGTCCCAGCCGATCCACTCGATGACCTCGGTAAGGTGCTCGGGCTTCTCCGGCTCTTCGATCGGCTGCGTCGTGTACCAGAAGTGCTCGCGCACGTATTCGGACGGCTTCCGCTTCACGTGTGGCACTTCCTCACGCATTCGCTCCCAGTGCTTGTCCATGCGCCAGCAGTGCGCCGGCACCCAGGCGAAGCCGCCTTCGATCAGCGCGATCTTCAGCTTCGGAAAGCGCTCGAATACGCCCTCGAAGACGAAACTCGTCATCACACCCTGCAGCGAAGTTGCGTTCGCGAAATGCTCTTCGATGTAGAAGTTGGGCCAACCGATGCCGGTCGATGCATGGCCGCCGCTGTAGCCCGCCGTGTGCAAGCCGATCGGCTTGCCGGCCTGTTCCGCCGCAGCGTAGATCGGCCAGTAGCGCCGATGGCCGATCGGCTCGTTCGCCCGCGGCGACATGATCACTTGGACGAAACGCGGATCGTCCGCGCGGCGCTCGATTTCGCTGACCGCAAATTCCGGATCCTCTTGCGGCACGACAATTCCGGCCCGGAGCCGCGGCTCTTTCTTGACCCATGACTCCAGTTGCCATTCGTTCACCGCGTGCGAGAGCGCCTGCGCGAAATCGGGATTGCGCTCTTCCATGCCGCCGCGGCCGAGCGAAATGAGCATGCCCACCTCGACGCCGTTCGTATCGAGATGCTGCCGCTGCATCAGGCCGAGATCGGAGCCCGCCGGAGCCCCATCCTCCGGCAATGCGTCGACCCGCATCCCGTAGGCGACCATGCGCGGATGCGGGAGCTGGCCGATGATTCCCTGACGGATGTGCTCCCCGAAGGTGGCGACGTGCTGGCGCCAGCGCTCCGAAAGAAACGGAAACAGATCGCTCGGACTGCGGAACGCCGGATGAATGTCGCAATCGACGATCGCGAGCTTCTTCGCCGCTCTTGCTTCGCGTGCGGGTGCGTTCATGACGCGGTCTCCTTCCTTGCGGCCGTTCCGGCCGCGGGACTCGCGCGCAACCGGGGATACGTCTCGAGCGCGTTCTCCCTCAGGATTCTTTGCAGCATATCCTCCGGCAGGTCCTCCGGCACCGCCCGGTCGCCGTCGAAGTGCCAGTGCGGATAATCGGTCGAGAACAGGAGCAGCCGGTCGGAGCCCGTATGCTCGATAACGCGTTGGAGCACGTCGGGTTCGGAACCCGGAGCGTCGATCGGCTGCAAGGTAAGCCGCACGTGGTCGCGCAGGATTTCCGGAGGCGCGCGGTCGACCCACGGGGTTTCCGGCCGCGCTCCGCGCCAGTCCTTTCCCATGCGCCAGAAGACCGCCGGCAGCCAGGTGAAGCCGGATTCGATCAGCACGACCTTCAATCGCGGGAATTTCGAGAACACGCCCTCCGCGACCATGCTTACGATCTGGTTCTGAAAGCCCGAGGCGTAGGCCACGTAATCCTCGACCCGGTACGAAGGCCAGCCGGCTGCGGTCGGTGCGACGCGATAGGTGCTGCCGGCGTGCAGTCCGACCGGCAGGCCGTGCTTTTCAGCCGCCGCATAGATCGGCCACAAGGCGCGCTGACCGAGCAGCCTGTCTCCCATCGCCATGAGCAGGACCTGCACGAAGCGTTGGTCGTGTGCGATGCGTTCGATCTCCCGCGCGGAAAGCTCCGGGTCCTGCGAGGGGACGAGGATCGAGGCGCGCAGGCGCGGTTCGTTGTCGAGCAGATTTGCGGCGGTCCAGTCGTTCACGGCGGAGCAGAGGGCCGCCGCCATGTCAGGATTGAACAGCGCGACCGCGCCGTGCAGCACGTTGCAGATCGCGATCTGCGTGCCGAAATGATCGAGCACGTTACGGCGCAGGTCGTCGAGACTGCCGGCGGGAGCGCCGGTGTTGGTCCGCCAATCCGGGCGGGCGGACAGCGGGGACGTCGGCGGATAGCTCATCAGCGAGAATTTCAGCCGGTCGATGTGGCGCTCGACGAATTGGTCGCGCCAGTAGTCGTCGAGATGGGGCAGGAGCTCCTCGATCGTCGGGGGCGCCGGGTGGACGTCGCAGTCGATCGCGTTCTCGAACGCTTTCACCGGGTTCCCTCAGCGTCGCTTCATGGTCGGATCGAGCGCCACGCGCATCGACTCCCCGAGCGCGTTGAATGCGAGCGCGGTCACCAGGATGGCGAAGCCTGGCGCATACATCTGCTCGGGCGCGAGCTCGATGTAGTTGTAGGCCCGCGCGAGCATGCCGCCCCAGCTCGCGGCCGGAGGCTGCACGCCGAGCGAAAGGAAGGACAGGGCCGCCTCGGCGAGCAATGCGATCGCGAGCAGGTTCCCGGTCGGGAGCGGAAGTCGATCTCGGCTTTGTGCCTGTACGTTCATCGTGCCGATGCTGCTGGGCCGATCCTTCAGCAATTCTTCTATAGGCGGGCAGCAGCGTCTACAGCCGACCGGGAAAGAGTTCCTTCGCGGAGCGTGGGATCTCGGCTAGCGCGATCCGACCGCGAAATCGGCGCGACACCCCTCAGCAGTTCGGCAGGCCGAAACCCCAGCGCCAGTCGAGGCCCGTGCACGGCGCGCCCCCGGCGCGCACCGCGTTATAGGTGGTGTCGGCGATCGCGCGGTAGATGCGCGCCACCTCGCGGCGGTTGATGCGGTAGGCGGCGGCGAGCGCTTGCTCGCGCCTGGCTGCGGTCCCGATGATGCATTGGCGCGCTTCTTCGTCCGCGGATTTGCGCAAGCTGACGCTCGTGCTTGCGTCGGCGTTGCGCGGCGGGCCCGCGTGATAGCGTTTGTCGTGCGCGAGGCAGCAGCTTTCCCACGGCGGACGTTCGCCGTGCACCTTGGCGAAGACGGGAAAGGTCGCTGCAAAAAAGGCCCAGCCCTTTGACATGCCCGCGCTGCACCCGTCGCTCTTCAACGGTGTCAGCGGCTCAGGGTCCGCTTGCATCGATGCGATAAGGCGCTGATGGAGCAGGGATTCGAAAAATTCGCTGAATTGCGCGGAAGCGGAACCTGGCAATGCCAGGACAAGGAGCGCGGCGAGACCCATCGCCGCCATTCGTGCCGCGTGACAACCGCCCATGACTGCCTCCGTCCCGTACCTTGCTACGGTGCCACAACTCGCATCGATGAAGTAGTCTGGCCCCAATGGCTCAATCGACGATTGCCCGAAGCTATTGGTTTTCCGATATCGAAGCGAGCACCCGGATGTGGGAGGCGCATCCGGTCGCGATGGGCGCGGCGGTTGCGCGCCACGACGCGATCCTGCGGCGATGCGTCGAAGAGAACGGCGGCACGATCGTCAAGACCACCGGCGACGGCATGATGGCGGTGTTCGAGCAACCCGTCGCCGCCGCGCTCGCGAGCGTTCGCGTCCAGCAGAAACTGCAGGACGAAAACTGGGAGGAAACCGGCCCGCTGCGCATCCGGATCGGCGTGCACCTTGGCGACGCCCAGCAACGGGGCGGCGATTATTTCGGTCCGGCGGTTAACCGCACGGCGCGCGTCATGTCGGCCGGACACGGCGGTCAAATTTTGCTGTCGAGCGCCGTGGCCGAAGCGGTCAGCGGACGACTGCCGTCGGAGATGCAGCTGCGCGACCTCGGCCAGCATCGCCTCAAGGATCTCGCCGAGCCGCTGCGACTGTTCCAGGTCGTCGCTCCGGGACTTGCCGAGACTTTTCCGCCGCTTTCGACTCTCGACCAGCGCCCCAACAATTTGCCGACACAGGTTTCCGTTTTCCTCGGGCGGGACGCCGAACTGCGTGACCTGCGGACGCTCATCGACGACGAGACCAGGCTGATCACGCTGATCGGCCCGGGCGGAATGGGAAAGACGCGATTGGCCCTGCAGGCAGCCGCCGATCAGCTCGACCGTTTCGATGACGGATTGTTCTTCGTCGATCTGACGGCGGAGCGCGACCCGAACGGCGTGTTCTCCGCGATCGTTCGCGCGATCGGCCTCGAGCGGGTGGGCGAAGCAATGCCGCTCGATGCCCTGAAATCCGGACTCGCCGGAAAGCACATGCTGCTTCTGCTGGATAATTTCGAGCAGGTGATCGTTGCGGCCCCGGAACTCGCGGAATTGCTGGGGGCGTGCGCCGGCATCACCGCGCTGGTCACGAGCCGCGAGGCGCTGCACGTGCGCGGCGAGCAGCTGTTCACGGTACCGGCGTTGTCGCTTCCGGCGCCGGCCGGCGCGGCCGCGCCAAGCGTCGAAATCCGCCCTGCAGTCGGCGGCGGTTCGCCTGTTCGTCGAACGCGCGGTGGAAGTGCGCCCCGATTTCGCGATCACAAACGACAATGTCGCCGCCATCGCATCCATCTGCCGCCGCGTCGACGGTTTGCCGCTCGCGATCGAGCTGGCCGCCGCCCGACTGAAGCTGTTCTCGCCGGCGGAGCTCGACGAACGCCTAGAACGCCGGCTTGATCTGCTCCGCGGAGGGGCGCGCGATCTCCCGGACCGGCAGCGGACGCTCCGCGGGACGATCGAGTGGAGCTACGAGCTGCTTAGCCCCGACGAGCGTCTGCTGTTCGAGGCTCTCGCTATCTTCGCCGGCGCGCGGCTCGAGGACGTCGAACGGGTGACGGCGACCATTCGCGCGCTTTCTGAAGTGGACGTCGTCGACGGGATGCAGTCGCTCGTGGACAAGAGCCTGCTGCGGAGCGTCGACGGCGTCGGCGGCAAGCGGTGGTTCTCCATGCTGGAGACCATCCGCGAGTATGCGAGCGAGCGGTTGAACAGCCGCCCTGAGCTCGCGGACGAGCTCCGCCGCCGGCACGCGGAGCATTTCGCGGACCTCGCGCGCGATATCAGGCCTGCGCTCGCCGGGCCGGAGCGAAGCCGGCTTCATCGCCGAGCTTTCCCAGCAACGAAACTTGCGCGAGGCGTGGCGCTACTGGTTGCAGGCGAACGACGTCGCGCGGCTCTACGATCTGCTTGATACCCTTTGGGTTCTCTACGACGCGCAGGGCTGGTATCGCGGCGTCGTCGAGCTCGCCGACGATCTGCTCGGCGCGTTGTCGCTGAAACCGCAGTCGGCGGAAGTCGTGCGCGACCAGATCGCATTGCAGATGAGTGTCGCGCGCGCGCTCATCTCGATCCGCGGCTACACCGACGAGGTGGAGGCGGCTTTCGCCAAGGCCATGAAGATGTCGAGTGCTGCCGGCGAACTGCCCCGGCAGTTTCCCGTTCTGCGCAGTCTCGCGACTCTTTACCTGATGCGGGCGGACTTCGACCGATGTGGTGAAATCGGGCGTCGAGTTGCTGGCGATCGCCGACCAGCAGAAGGACAGCAGTCTTCAGGTCGACGCCAACCTGGTGGCCGGGATAGCGGCGGCAAACACGCGCGGAATCGAGCTGGGTCTGAAGCATCTCGACAAGGCGGTGTCGCTGTTCGACGTGAAGGCGGCTGCGTCCAGTCGTTTCCGGCTCGGCCCCAATCCGGGTGTCGTCTCCTTGACCAGTTCCGCGTTCCTGCTGTGGACTTTCGGATTTCCCGACCGTGCGCTCGAGCGCGCCAATCGCGCCGACCGGGTCAGCCTCGATCTCGGTCACCCAAGCACGCGTGCCTACGCGCTGCACCACATGGCGTTGTTCAATCTTTTTCGCGGGGACATGCACGCGGTGAACGAGCTGAGTGCGCAATCGTTGCAGATCGCGAGCGCGAACGACTATCCGATCTGGCGCGCGCTGGCTTTCGTGTTGCAGGGACTTGCGCGCATGGCCTTTGGGGAGCGCGAGGCGGGTCTCGCGCAACTCGAGCGCGGTTTCGAGTTGTACAAGCGGGAAACGACGCCGCCCGTGTTCTGGCCGCTGCTGCTCAACCTGCAGGCGATGGCCTACGGTATGGCGGGCCGGTTCGCCGACGGGCTCGCGCGCACCGACGAGGCGCTTGAGTTGCTCACGCCAAAGAATCCGGAGCATTGCGATGCGCTGATCGTGCGCGGAGATCTGCTGATGGCGCATGCCGGAACTCATCCGTCGAAGAGGTCGTCTGACCTCTATGAGCGGGTCGCGCGGCTGGCGGAGCAAGCGCCAACTGCGCATGGCGCAGCTTCGAGCGACGACACGATTGGCAAGGATACGGGCCGGCGACGAGCGTGCGCGCGACGCGCTGGCGGCCGTCTATGGCAGCTTCACGGAAGGGTTCGATGTGCCGGACCTGATCGCGGCACGGACTGTCTTGGACACGCGCTAGCCATTTCATTTTCGTCATGGCCGGGCTTGTCAGTCCAAGTTGGATTTATCCGACTTGGACACTCTTCTTGTGCGCAACTCGGGCAAGCCCGAGTTGCGTGGCATCCACGTCTTTCTCCGACCAAAGTCCAAGGCGTGGATGCCCGCGACAAGCGCGGGCATGACAAATGTGGGACTTGGCTAGAAGGTCGGAGGGATCCCCAGAAACCCGTCGAGCGGATCGAGCGGGATTTTGCGGGCGGACGCGGAGTGAAGGTTCGCGTAGGTCATTTCGCATGCGTCCTGCCACGAGCAGTTGGCGACTTTCTGCGGCAGGTCGGCGAGCGCGACGCCGCCGTACGCGCGAATGAGGGCGTCCTTGCGGTAGCTGCCGCTGCGCCCGCAACGCGCGCAGGCCAACCGCACCCGCGAGAACGGGAAGCTCGACAATGTCGGGCGCTTGTTGGAACCCATTGGCCGCACGGTCCCCAGGACGATGCCGATCTTCCAACGGCACAACGAGTGAGGCAAGCGCGCACCACGCGCGACCGCTGATACCTTCGGCTACTTGCTTTGCGTCTGAAAATCTTCCGCACGCAGCTCGATCGGCTTGCCGTGCGGAGTTCGATCCGCCGCCGCGTCCCAGGCCGCCTGATAGCGGGCGAGCGCATCGGGCGACGTCACCTTCTTTGTTGCGACGATCTTCTCGAGCGCGGCGAGCCAGTGCGAGTAATACGTCTCGCCCGTGTCCGGATCGCCGGCCGCCTGCGCCGCCTTGATCTCGTCCGACAGCGCGGCGGCCCATTCGGGCCAGGTGAAAAGACCTTTCTCGTGCAGCGAGAGAACCATCGCGAAGGCATGCGCCTGCCATGGTTCGCCGAAGACCGGGCCGTCGCCCTCGCGCGGCAAGCCGGGCAGGAGCGGGGGCTCGGCGCGTCCGCTCATTTCGGCTCCAGATAGCTTTCCCAGGCGTCGACCGAGACCGAGCTCGTCGGGTCCGCGGTCTCGCCCCAGAGCTCTCGCGCGGTGAAGCGGACCGTGTAGAGCCACTGCGGGTCTTCACGGCCGACCGAGTTGGCGTCCGGGAAAACATGAACGCCGTGCACGTGCGTGACAATTCCTTCGTGCCCACGCACATAACGCGGAAGCCGCGTGTGGCCGGCGGGGTGGATATTGCGGGCGCGCACGCGATCGCCGACCTGAAAACGCTGCGGCGCTGATGCGGGCGCGTCGTCGGCCCGCCTTTGGAGAGAGCCATAGCCACCCGATCCGCGGTGAGGACGACCGGCGAATCCTTCGGCGCGTGGAGAGACTTGCCGGCGGCAACTTCGTCCGGCGTGACGAGGCCGCGCTCGGCCAAGAGCTTCTCCAGCCCCGCGATCCAGATCTCGTAATAGGTCTTGGCCAGGTATTCGCCGGGCTGCATCTGCTCGCGCGCCGATCGTGACTGGTCGATGTTCCAGCGGCCTGCGCCCGCCGCGAGCGTGATCGCGAACGCGCGGCGCTCCCACGGCGCATGGAAGACCGGCTCGTTCTTCTCGGGGACGACGGGACCGAACCCCATCGTGCCGCCCATGTCGTGCGCGCCGTTCATCGGACTTCCGCGGGCGCCTTCGGCAGGCCCGTTCCGATCATGCTGTCGCGCGTGACGAGCGCCGCGAGCTTCTCTTCATTCCAGCCGTCGGTGCCGGCCGGGCGCTCGGGCAATACGAGATAGCGGACCTCGGCGGTCGAATCCCAGACCTTGATTTCCTTCGCGCGCGGTAGCGTGACGCCGAAATCGGCGAGCACCGAGCGCGGATCGCTCACGGCGCGCGAGCGATAGGGCGCGGACTTGTACCAGACCGGCGGCAGCCCGAGCACGGTCCACGGATAGCAGGAGCACAATGTGCAGACGACGAGGTTGTGCACCTTCGCCGGTGTTCTCGACGGCGACCATGTGCTCGCCCTGCCGGCCCTTGAAGCCGAACTCGGCGATCGCGGCGGTCGCGTCCTCGATGAGCCGGGTCCTGTAGCTCGCGTCGGCCCAGGCCTTGGCCACGACCTTGGCGCCGTGGTGCGGGCCGACCTTGGTTTCGTAGGTCTCGATCAGCACGTCGAGCGCCTTCGGGTCCACGTAGCCCTTCTCGACCAGAATGGATTCGAGCGCCCGCACGCGCAGCTCCATCTCCGATAGATGCGAGTGGTCGTCGTGATCGTGGTGGTGATCGTCCTCGTGCATGTGACTAGCCGAGTGTGACGCCGGCGAATGAAAGACCAGCAACGAACGCGATCGCGACACCTGCCGTCCGCATCGCGGCTGTCTCACTAAGATAATCCCGCGCGACGATCATGGCGAGTGCCGCTCCGCTGGCCACGGCGATGCCGTATTGGATCAGCGCGAAGCCGGCGACATAGGCGCCCAGTGGCGCGGGTTCCGCTCCGACAATGCTTTCCCCGTACGCATAGCCGTGAAGTGTTCCCGCAACAGCGAAGAGGACCGCAATAACGCTGACTGGAATTCTGGCGCGCAGTCCTACGATAGTTGCCAGCACGACGAGCGAGAACGCGATCGCCGCTTCCGAACCGGGAACGTCGAAATCCTGCAAGTGAACGAAGCAACCGAGCATGGTTCCGGCGACGAACAGCAACGGTAACAGCGCGATCACGTCCGGCCAGGTACGACACCAACCCGACGCCGACGGTGAATGCGAAGTGGTCGATCCCGATGATCGGATGTCCGAGACCGGAGAGCAGTCCCTGCCAGAACGTGCTGGGCAGCTCGCGTCCCATGACGTGATGCGCGAAGGCGGGCTCCGTGAAAGGCAGCGCAAAAAGTATGGCGGCCGCGGCCGGCATGGTCTTCAAATGCGGCGACATCGCTGTCCCCTTCAATCTAAGTCGCCCTCAGGTAGACGAGGTCTTCCTGCGCGCAGCATCGAATTGCGACCCAGCGTACTACATAGCTCGAAGGCCGCCACCACGCGCTTTCAAGAGAAACTATCGGAAGGGCAACGCGGGAGAGGCTTCTTGTCGAGTCCCTCCGATCCATCGGTGCCCGTGTAATTTGATCAGGTGACAACGCGGGCCGTATTCAGGAACCAAATGCAAGAAACTTCAATGACAAGTCCGGTGACGTAAAAACTTGATAACGACCGTAGTGGCGTGATCCGCGATACGAGTATTCGTCAATTTCACCGTTAATTTGGCCGGTAGCTCGAAATCCGTTTCGAGGCGTTGCCGCCGAAACTCGACCTCAGAAATCAAGAGTTGAAAATAGTAGCCTCGGTCGATCGCACAACCGACAGCAAGAGCAATTATGCCAAGTAAAACGATAACTGATGCTGCGTGAAGAGGCGGAATGCAGGAAGCCAATTCAACTTTCAGTTCCGGTCTTGCGTTAAAGGACGCGAGTGCAGCGCCGTACGCCGCAAGGAGACGGTCGCGGTAAGCTACGCGTCCTGTGTATGATGTCGTTGAAATGCGTGAGGGTGCGATTGACTTCTAGCCATTGGCTTCGCGCCGTCTCGGTTCCCATTTCGTCAGCGTTTTCGCCGCGCCCCAGCCATACGCACCCCCGTGCGGCACTTTAAGGTTCTCACAGAAGGGTATCTGGTGATTTAGATAAAAGGGTGGTTCAGCTACCCTCTTCTCGGACGCTTGTTTGGCGCTGCTAACTCATCCCGTCGTGCTCGCACGCGTATCGCATTTCAGACACGTGCCGTTGAGCACCATCGTGAAGTTCATCCACTCGGGGCAGGGTTCGGCCTTCCTAATCGTGGCTACCGCCTCGGTCTCATGGTTAGGGCCGGTAGAATTTTGACCTAGCGGTATCGACCGGACCTTCAATCGTGTATTCGGCGTCAGCCATCGTATTGACCACAACAATCCGGCCCGCGCCTGTGTCGCCGGCCGATGTGAGAACGTGTCAGCCCAGCGAGCGGAGGATCCGGGACACGATTGTGAGGAAATCGTCATCGCTCCGAAGGAGAGGCGCGCCGGCGTAATAAATCACAGCAGCGAAGCCGAGTCCCGCCGCGACTCTTGTCTAGAATGCTCAACGCGGCGGCCTCACGTCACGAACACCCCGTCGTGCTCCCGCACGTATCGCACTTCAAGACACGTGCCGTTCCGCACCATCGTGAAGTTCATGCATTCGGGGCAGGCTTCGCCCTCGTAGCCCTTGGCTTTTGCCGCCGCGCGTTGCTGGATGAGCTCAGCGCGGTGGTCGTGCGCGTGCTCCGCGTCGACCTCGGCCTTGAGCGCGACCGCGCCCTGCGTCAGCTCCGCCGCAACGGCCGTCCGCAGCGCCGTCACGTTGCTCGCCTGCGCGCGCGGGCCTGAGCCCGAGCCTTCGCCGCCGGTCGTGACGGTGGCGACGGCGCCGCCCGACGACCGCCGTCAGGTTCTTCCCGCGCACCAGGCCCTTCGACACGACGCGCGAGGGTTTCCCTTCCTCCACGCCCTTGCCGAGCGCGTCGAAGTCGGTCTCGCGCGGGTCCACGTGGCCGAGGTCGTAGCGGCCGAGATAGGAGATCGCGAGCTCGCGGAACACGTAGTCGAGGATCGAGGTCGCCATCTTGATCGTGTCGTTGCCCTGCACGTTGCCGGAAGGCTCGAAGCGCGTGAAGGTGAAGGCGTCCACATATTCCTCGAGCGGCACGCCGTACTGCAGGCCGAGCGAGATCGCGATCGCGAAGTTGTTGAGGAGCGAGCGCAGCGTCGCGCCCTCCTTGTGCATGTCGACGAAGATCTCGCCGAGCCGGCCGTCGTCATATTCGCCGGTGCGCAGATAAACCTTGTGCCCGCCGACGACGGCCTTCTGCGTGTAGCCCTTGCGGCGGCCGGGAAGCTTCTCGCGCTCGCGCGTGACGGTCACGCGTTCGACGATCTTCTCGACCACGCGTTCCGCGAGGGCGGCAGCACGAGCAGCCTGCGGCTGCGCGATGAACGCTTCGATCGCGTCGTCCTCGTCCTCCTCGTCGGCGATCAACTGCGCCGAGAGCGGCTGCGAAAGCTTCGAGCCGTCGCGATAGAGCGCGTTCGCTTTCAGCGCGAGGCGCCAGGAAAGCATGTAGGCCTGCTTGCATTCCTCGACCGTCGCCTCGTTCGGCATGTTGATGGTCTTAGAGATCGCGCCGGAGATGAACGGCTGCGCCGCCGCCATCATGCGGATGTGGCTCTCGACCGAGAGATAGCGCTTGCCGAGCCGGCCGCACGGATTGGCGCAGTCGAACACGGGCAGGTGCTCGTTCTTGAGGTGAGGGGCGCCCTCGAGCGTCATCGCCCCGCATACGTGCAGGTTCGCCTGCTCCACCTCGCGCTTGCCGAAGCCGAGATGCGCGAGCAGATCGAACTGCGGGTCGGCGAGCTTTTCATCGGGGATGCCGATTTTCTTCAGCATGTCGTCGCCGAGCGTCCAGCGGTTGAACACGAACTTGATGTCGAAGGCGGCCGGAAGCTTCTTCTCGATCGACGCAATGGTGGCGTCGTCGAACCCGCGCGTCTTCAGGTCGAATGGTTGATCCCGGGCGCGTTCGAGAGCGTGCCGTGACCGACCGCATAGGCCTCGATCTCGGCGATCTCGCTTTCCGGATAGCCGAGCGCGCGCAAGGCTTCCGGCACCGCGCGGTTGATGATCTTGAAGTAGCCGCCGCCGGCGAGCTTCTTGAACTTCACGAGCGCGAAGTCGGGCTCGATGCCGGTGGTGTCGCAATCCATCACGAGGCCGATCGTGCCCGTCGGCGCGATCACGCTCGACTGCGCGTTGCGATAGCCGTGCTGCTCGCCGAGATTGATCGCCTTGTTCCAGGCGCGCTTCGCGTGCTCGACCAGGCGCTTGTCCGGACAGGCATTGGCATCGATCGGCACCGGCGCGATCGCGACCTGCTCGTAGCCGCCCTTCTCGCCGTAGGCGGCGCGCGCGTGGTTGCGCATCACGCGCAGCATGTGCTCGCGGTTCGGCTCATAGCCGGGGAAGGCGCCGAGTTCGCGCGCCATTTCCGCCGACGTCGCGTAGGAAACGCCGGTCATGATCGAGCTCAGCGCCGCGCAGATCGCGCGCGCTTCCTCGGAGTCATAAGGAATGCCCGACGACATCAGGAGCCCGCCGAGGTTGGCGTAGCCGAGACCGAGCGTGCGGTAGCGGTAGCTGAGCTCGGCGATGTTCTTCGAGGGGAAGCTCGCCATCATCACCGAGATTTCGAGCACGATGGTCCAGAGCCGCACCGCGTGCTCGTAGGATTCGACGTTGAATTGCTTGGTTGTGTCGTCGCGGAACGTCAGCAAATTCAGCGACGCGAGATTGCACGCCGTGTCGTCGAGGAACATGTATTCCGAGCACGGGTTCGAGGCGCGGATCGCGCCGGACGAGACGCAGGTGTGCCAGTCGTTCACGGTCGTGTGGAACTGGATGCCGGGGTCGGCGCAGGCCCAGGCCGCTTCGCCGATCTTCTCCCAGAGCTCGCGCGCCTCGACGGTTTTGGCGACCTCGCCGTTCTTGCGCCAGGTGAGGTCCCACTTGCCGCCGGCCTCGACCGACCTGAGGAAGTCGTCGGTCACGCGCACGGAGTTGTTGGAGTTCTGGCCGGAGACGGTGAGATAGGCCTCGCTGTCCCAATCCGCGTCGTAGATCGGGAAGTCGATGTCCTTGTAGCCTTGCTTCGCGAACTGGATCACGCGCTTGATCATGTTGTCGGAGACCTGCGCGCGGCGCGCGAACTTGATCTCGCGCTTGAGGGCAGGGTTCTTCTCCGGATCGAAGCAATCGTCGCCGTCGCCCTCGCAGTTGAGGCAGGCCTTCATCACGGCCTTGAGATGCTTCGCGTTGATCTTGGAGCCAGTGACGAGGGACGCGACCTTCTGCTCCTCCTTCACCTTCCAGTCGACGTAGGCCTCGATGTCCGGGTGGTCGGCGTCCACGACCACCATCTTCGCGGCTCGTCGCGTGGTGCCGCCCGACTTGATCGCGCCCGCCGCGCGGTCGCCGATCTTGAGGAATGACATGAGGCCGGACGAGCGGCCGCCGCCCGAGAGTTTCTCGTTCTCGCCGCGGAGTTTCGAGAAATTCGAGCCGGTGCCCGAGCCGTATTTGAACAGGCGCGCCTCCCGCACCCACAGATCCATGATCCCGTTCTCGTTCACGAGATCGTCCTCGACCGACTGGATGAAGCAGGCGTGCGGCTGCGGATGCTCGTAGGCGCTCGCCGCCTTCTCGAGTTTGCCGGTGAACGGATCGACGTAATAGTGGCCCTGGCTCGGACCGTCGATGCCATAGGCCCAGTACAGGCCGGTGTTGAACCATTGCGGCGAGTTCGGCGCCGCCATCTGCATGGCGAGCATGTAGCGCATCTCGTCGAAGAAGGCGGAGGCGTCCGCCTCCGTTTCGAAATAGCCGCCCTTCCAGCCCCAGTAGGTCCAGGTGCCGGCGAGGCGATCGAACACTTGCTTCGCCGACGTCTCGCCGACGATGCGCTTTTCCTTCGGCATCACCTGCAGCTGCGCTTCGTCCGCGACCGAGCGCCAGAGGAAGGAGGGGACGGTTTCCTCCTCGACGCGGCGGAGCCGCGCGGGGACGCCGGCCTTGCGGAAATATTTCTGCGCGATCACGTCGGTCGCGACCTGCGACCAGCGCTCGGGCACTTCCATGTTGTCGAGCTTGAACACGATCGAGCCGTCGGGATTTCTGATCTCGCTCACGGCCGAGCGGAACGGAATCTCGGCGTAGGGCGATTGATTTTCTTTTGTGTAGCGGCGCTCGATCTTCATTTTCTTCGTCCCCTTAATTCATTGGCGGACGGTTTGCGTCCGCAGTTGTTGGCTTAGGCCCAAATCTCCGCCTGGGCCTCTCACGCGAACGGGACATCACCAGTATCCACCGGGTGCGAGGCGATTTGCAGGAGCCAAGGCTGCTCCACGCGCCGGTCCGGGGTTTCGGGCCCGGCGATGCTTCAAATCGCGTCACAATGGGAAGCTCGGAGAGACCCAACTACTGCTCCGAACGGAAATAAGCCTAGAGCGAACTCGGTTCAACCCGTCAAGCTCTAGTATGTGAAGGAACTTAAAAAACTATATATGGTGTGGAATGGCCGAAATCGAGGGGAAAACGGCCGCCCCCCTTGTGATCTCCGGCCGGCGCCAAAAGGAGGGGGATTCGCGCGTGGCGGCAAGGGGGAAACGGTCATTCGCTTGTCGTTCCGCCGCCACGGCCGAACGCAGCGCCGTCACATTGCTCGCCTGCGCGCGCGGACCTGAGCTCGAGCCTTCGCCGCCAGTCGTGACGGTGGCGACGGCGCCGCCGGAAACGGCGGTCAGCGTCTTGCCGCGCACGAGGCCCTTCGACACGACGCGGGAAGGCTTGCCTTCCTCGACGCCCTTGCCGAGCGCGCCGACCCCGGTCTCGCTCGGGTCCACATGGGCAGTTCGTAGCGGCCCATGTAGGAGATCGCGAGCTCGCGGAACACATAGTCGAGGATCGAGGTCGCCATCTTGATGGTGTCGTTGCCCTGCACCGCGCCCGCAGGCTCGAAGCGGGTGAAGGTGAAGGCATCGACATATTCGTCGAGCGGCACGCCGTATTGCAGGCCGAGCGAGATCGCGATCGCGAAGTTGTTGAGGAGCGAGCGGAGCGTCGCGCCCTCCTTGTGCATGTCGATGAAGATCTCGCCGAGGCGGCCGTCATCATATTCGCCGGTGCGCAGATAAACTTTGTGCCCGCCGACGACGGCCTTCTGCGTGTAGCCCTTGCGGCGCGAGGGAAGCTTCTCGCGCTCGCGCAGTGCGCTCGACGCGCTCCACGATCCGCTCGACCACTTTTTCCGCGAGCGCGGTGGCACGCGCGGCGTTCGGCAGCGCGATCACGCTTCGATCGCATCGTCCTCGTCCTCCTCGTCCGCGATGACGCGCGGAGAGCGGCTGCGAGAGCTTCGAGCCGTCGCGATAGAGCGCGTTGGCTTTCAGCGCCAGCCGCCAGGAGAGCATGTAGCTCTTCTTGCAATCCTCGACGGTCGCCTCGTTCGGCATGTTGATGGTCTTCGAGATCGCGCCCGAGATGAACGGCTGCGCCGCCGCCATCATGCGGATGTGGCACTCCACCGAGAGATAGCGCTTGCCGAGCCGGCCGCACGGGTTCGCGCAATCGAACACCGGATAGTGCTCGAGCTTCAGGTGCGGCGCGCCTTCGAGCGTCATCGCGCCGCAGACATGGATGTTCGCGGACTCGATGTCGCGCTTCGCGAAGCCGAGATGCGCGAGCAGTTCGAACTGCGGGTCCGCCATCTTCTCGTCGGTGACGCCGAGCTTTCTTCAGCGTCTCGTCGCCGAGCGTCCAGCGGTTGAACACGAACTTGATGTCGAACGCGGCCGCCAGCTTCTTCTCGATCATTTTGATCGTCTCGGCGTCGAAGCCCTTGCGTCCAAGCGACGCGTGGTTGATGCCGGGCGCGTTCGAGAGCGTGCCGTGGCCGACCGCATAGGCTTCGATCTCGGCGATATCGCTTTCGCGGTAGCCGAGCGTGCGGAGCGCCTCCGGCACCGCCTGGTTGATGATCTTGAAGTAGCCGCCGCCGGCGAGCTTCTTGAACTTCACGAGCGCGAAGTCGGGCTCGATGCCGGTGGTGTCGCAATCCATGACCAGACCGATCGTGCCGGTCGGCGCGATCACGGTGGACTGCGCGTTGCGGAAGCCGTGCTTCTCGCCGAGCTCGAGCGCGCTGTCCCAGGCGCGCCGCGCGCGCGACCAGCGCGCTGGTCGGGACAGCATTCGCATCGAGCGGCACCGGCGGGATCGAGAGCTGCTCGTAGCCCTCCTTGTCGCCGTGGGCGGCGCGCGCGATGGTTGCGGATGACGCGCAGCATGTGCTCGCGGTTCGGCTCATAGCCGGGGAAGGCGCCGAGCTCGCGCGCCATTTCGGCGGACGTCGCATAGGACACGCCGGTCATGATCGCGGTGAGCGCGCCGCAGATCGCGCGCGCTTCGTCGGAGTCGTAGGCGATGCCGGACGTCATCAGCAGGCCGCCGATATTGGCGTAGCCCAGGCCGAGCGTGCGGTAGCGGTAGAGAGCACCGCGATCTCCTTCGACGGGAATTGCGCCATCATCACCGAGATTTCGAGCACGATGGTCCAGAGCCGGACCGCGTGCTCGTACGATGTCGACGTCGAACTGCTTGGTCGTGTCGTCACGGAACTGCAGCAGGTTCAGCGACGCGAGATTGCACGCCGTGTCGTCGAGGAACATGTATTCCGAGCACGGGTTCGACGCGCGGATCGGGCCGGACGCCGGGCAGGTGTGCCAGTCGTTGACGGTCGTGTGGAACTGAATGCCGGGATCGGCGCATGCCCAGGCGGCGTCACCGATCTTGTCCCAGAGGTCTTGCGCCTTGATGGTTTTGGCGACCTTGCCGTCCTTGCGCCCGTGAGATTCCAGTCGCCGTCCGTTTCGACCGCCGTGAGGAAGTCGTCGGTTACGCGCACCGAGTTGTTCGAGTTCTGGCCCGAGACGGTGAGATAAGCCTCCGAGTCCCAATCGGTGTCGTAGATCGGGAAGTCGATGTCCTTGTAGCCTTGCTTGGCGAACTGGATCACGCGCTGATCGTAGTTGTCGGGCACCGCGCGCGGCGCGCGGCCTTGATCTCGCGCTTCAGCGCCGGGTTCTTCTCCGGATCGAAGCAGTCGTCGCCGTCGCCCTCGCAGTTGAGGCACGCGCGCATGACCGCTTTCAGGTGTTTCGCGACCATCTTCGAGCCGGTGACGAGCGCCGCCACCTTCTGCTCTTCGATCACCTTCCAGTCGATATATTGCTCGATGTCCGGGATGATCGGCATCGACCACGACCATCTTGGCCGCGCGGCGCGTGGTGCCGCCCGACTTGATCGCGCCCGCCGCGCGGTCGCCGATCTTGAAGAAGCTCATCAGGCCGGACGATTTGCCGCCGCCGGAGAGCTTTTCGTTTTCGCCGCGCAGCTGCGAGAAATTGGTGCCGGTGCCCGAGCCGTATTTGAACAGGCGCGCCTCGCGCACCCACAGATCCATGATCCCGCCCTCGTTGACGAGGTCGTCCTGGATCGACTGGATGAAACAGGCGTGCGGCTGCGGATGCTCGTAGGCGAGGTCGACGGCCTTCTCGAGCTCGCCGGTTTGATATCGACGTAGAGTGGCCCTGGCTCGGGCCGTCGATGCCATAGGCCCAGTGCAGGCCGGTGTTGAACCATTGCGGCGAGTTGGGTGCCGCCATCTGCGTCGCGAGCATGTAGCGAGCTCGTCGAAGAATGCGGCGGCGTCGATTCGGTTTCGAAATAGCCGCCTTTCCAGCCCCAGTAGGTCCAGGTGCCGGCGAGGCGATCGAATACTTGCGTCGCCTGCATTTCGCCGACGACGTTCTTTATCCGGCAGGACCTGCGAGCGCCTTCGTCCGCGCCGAGCGCCAGAGGAATGACGGGACCGTTTCCTCTTCGACGCGCTTGAGTTTCGCGGGCACGCCGGCCTTGCGGAAATATTTCTGCGCCAACACGTCGGTCGCGACCTGCGACCAGTGCTCGGGAACGTCGATATGGTCGAGCTTGAAGACCACGGAACCGTCGGGGTTTCGGATTTCGCTGGTCGCCTTGCGGAAGCTGATGGCGGCGTACGGCGGCTGGCCTTCTTTGGTGTAGCGGCGCGGAATACGCATCTTGATCGTCCCCTCAATTCTATGGACACGGAACCTGTCTGTTCCGCCGTTCTTGTGTTCAGGCCCGATCTCTCCCCGGGCCTCCCACGCGAACGGGACATCACCAGTATCCACCGGGTGCGAGGCGATTTGCAGGAGCCAAGGCTGCTCCACGCGCCGGCCCGGGGTTTCGGGCCCGGCGATGCTTCAAATCGCGTCACAATGGGAAGCTCGGAGAGACCCAAACTACGGCTCCGAACGGAAATAAGCCTACGAGCGAACTCGGTTCAACCCGTCAAGCTCTAGTATGTGAAGGAACTTAAAAAACTATATATGGTGTGGAATGGCCGGAATCGAGGGGAAAACGGCCGCCCCTTGCTGATCCCGGCACGGCGCCCAAAGGAGGGGGATTCGCGCGTGGCGGCAAGGGGGA
>CAVQER010000008.1:0-16149 GCA_963711595.1 uncultured Alphaproteobacteria bacterium | reverse complement strand
GCACCGGCAGGGACTGACGGCTCAGGCCCAAGCGAACACAAGGCGGCCGGTCGAAATTGCTTCGACGGAAATCGGAACGCAAACGCGAGCCGTCGCCGCCAGAACGGGACGAAGTGGACTTCGGCCACAGCTGCCCCGTCGTAGGCGTGGATCATCCGTCCCGGCGCCGATAGGACGGCGGCATGCTTCGCCGGCAGATGCGGACGCCAGCGAAATAGCAGCACGTCGCTGGGCGCTGCGTTCTGCGGATCGATCTCCGTCAGGTGCCGCCGCGCGGCATTTGCGAGCCGCTCCTCCCCGGTAGCCTCGGCCCAATCCGGCGCGTAGGCCGGAGTCATCTCCGGCTCGTCGCCGTGCAGCGCGCGCCACACGCCGCGCAACAGTCCCAGGCAGTCGCAGCCCACTCCCTTGAGCGAAGCCTGATGGCGGTAGGGCGTGTCGATCCAAGTGCGCGCTTCGGCGATGATCTTGTCGGGCGTCGTCATGCAGTCGACCAAAAGAAAAAGCCCCGGAAAATTCCGGGGCTTTAAACGAATGAGATTCGCGAACAGCGCGATCAGTACTTCGTAACGACCGGTCCGACCGGATACTTTCCGGTGGCGAAGCGATAGTTGAGGCCGAGCTTGACGGTGTGCACGCGATTGCGGTGCTCGAACGTGTTTCCGTCACCATTACCGCTCGCTGTCTTTCCGAAGTCCAGGTACAGGTACTCGACCTTCCAGGACCATTGTGGAGAGACGATCTGCTCGTAGCCGCCGCCGAGCGCCCATCCCCACTTCGTCTTGCTGATGTCGGTGAAATCACCGGTGTCGTTGCCGTTGGCATCGCCTGCCGTATTGTGAATGTGCGCGACCGCCGCGCCGCCTTTCAGATATAGGGCCGAACGATCCCAGACGGGCCCTATGCGACCTGTGAGCGTTCCGTACCAGCCGTATTTGACCGCGACGAGGTCATCGGCATCGGTCGGGACACCCTGATTGATCGCGCGCTCGTTGACACCCAGATAGCCGAGGTCTCCCTCGACGCCGAACAGCCAACTTCCCGTCTGCCAATTGTATCCGGCTTGAGCACCGCACAACCAGCCATCGGGGTCGATTGTTATCGCGATTGGCCCCGCTGGCGGGTCAAAGGCACCTGCATCGCCGCTGGTCGTCGTGCGACCCCATGCATACCCGCAATGCAGACCTGCGTAAGGTCCGGTCCAGCTGAAAGGTGCCGCGACGACGGAAGCCGGCGCCTTGGCAACGGGCGCCCGCATGTCGGCCGCGAATGATGTTTGCGCTGCGAACACGAGCGCAAGTGCGGCCGCGCAAGATAGGAGTCGTGTCATAGCCCCCTCCTCGATCCCGTGGATCGATCCGGCTGCTGGTAACAGGCCACGGCTCATTGAACTCCGCTAGTGCAGAAAAAACACACTCAACAGGAAGTTCTTGCTGCACTAGGACATTTCCACCCGCTAAATCAAGGACTTGGCAAAATGACGGTGCTACCGGAGCCGCGCCGGGATCGGCTAGCGGCGCACGGGTGTTCCGTCGTGTCCTGGCTCGCCGGACACGGCGTAAGTCGCGACGAAATCGTTTCCCGGCAGATGCGGAAAGCCACGGAAGTTCACGGCATTGTCGAACTTGCTGCGGCAGGTCTCGAATCGCTTGTCGCAACCGGCTGTCACCACGAACAAATCTCCGCTCGCGAGGGGCTCCGGCAGCTGCTGCCAGAGCGCGAGCCGCACCTCGCCCGCTTCCGCGCGATGCTCCTTCACCTCGACCGCGAGGCCCGCGTTCGCGCCGGAGGAAAAAGTGAGCTTGCCGCGCGTGAACCAGTTGTCCGCGAAAGCGTCGAGGCCGGTGGCGCGGACGAGGCTCGCACCTTCGATGGCGAGCACACTTCCCTCGCCGCGGAATGCGGGATCCTCGAGGTCGAAACCGCAGCGCGCGTCGCCAAGGTCCGCGTCGCACGTCGCGGCATAGATGCGGCCGCGCTCCTCGTTCAGCCGCGCGCTCACGCCGCGCACTTCGGCGGCGAACGCGGCCCCCTCGCGCCGCACCTCGCCGAGGTTGCCGACGCGGAGGAGGAGACGCTGCTCGACGCCGGCCCAGTTCACGAGGAACAGCTCGACCTTCGCGTCGTCGTAGCGGCCGGCAGCTAGGTCCGCCTCGTTGATGCTCGCGTCGGCGAGCGCACCGTGAATTTCCGTCCCGGTCACCGCGAGGCCCAAGCGGCCCTCGAGCTCGCTTCCCTCGAAGCCGGTGCCGGCGCGAAAGGTCGTCCCGTCGAAGCGCAGGTCCTCGTCGTGGTCGGTGAAACCCTGCACGACTCCGTCGCGACGCGTCAGCCGCCAGCAGCGGCATGTCGTAGTTGCACCCGACGCAAGGTGCGCGGCGAGGGCGGGAGGGAGAATTCGCATTTCGTTAGGAACTCGAGCTGTAGTTGTGGGCCAGGATGCGTGGGCAGGTCCAAATGATGGATTGGTGGAAATTTCTGGTCCGTGTGTCGTTTGTCGCGGCAATCGCATTGTTTGCGACGTACCAACTCTATTGCGCTTGGACGTACGGGGTCATCTACGCAGGCCCTCCGGGATGGGCGAGTTATCGAAGTTTCGCTTCCGACCCGCTGTGGTTTGCCCTGGGTTTGTCGGTCTACCTTGTCGGTGCTGTGGGCTGCAGTGTTTTGACCTACCTGGAGGTGACGTCCGAGATGACAACCCGAAGTTTCTGGAGAAAGCGTATTTCGGCGCCCCCAGTAGACAATGCTGTGCGACGCCCGATGGATTCTTAGATTCGAATTTCCACGATCGGAATCGACGGAATCTCTCCCGCGGCGAACGCCGCGAGATCGACCTCGAGAAAATCGGTGTCGAAGCGCGCGGGCACGTCGAACAGAAAGCCCGCAGTCACCCGCGCGCCCGCCGGCGGCGCGAAGCCCGGACGGAAGACGACGAGGCCGGTCGCAGGATCGGTATCGAGCGCGTCGCCCTCGCCCATCGCGCCGCCATCGACCGCGACCTTGACCGTTCCCGCAACGGGCTTCGCGATCGGGCGCGCATAGGGTGCGTGCGCGGTGCCGTAGGTCTTCGTCAGCTGAAAAGAGGCGCGTTCTCCGTCGCCCACGCCGAGAACTTGATCTTCATGTAGAGAATCAACGCCGGGCGGGCCGGAAGAATGATCGAGCCGGTCGCGCCAGCGGAAGCCATGGAGCCGCCCGCGCCGCTCTTCGAAGAAGGCGACTACCGCCGACAATGCGTTGAGCGACTTCACGCCGTAGCCTGCGTTCCACCTTCTCCGCGAGTGCGCCCAGCGGGCGTTCCGTTCCTCGCGGCCGGAGCCGACGGTCACGATCTCCGTGCGCCGCTCGGGTCCACCGCGCGCGCCGAGTGCGACGTCGAGCGGAAACAGGACTTCGTGAAAGGCGGGCATGGGATCACCTAGCCGTCATGGCCGGGCCGGCCCGAAGGGCCGAGTCCCGGCCATCCACGCCTTGAACCGACGCAGCGAAGACGTGGATGCCCGGGACAAGCCCGGGCATGACGATGAAAGCAGCGGCACCGAGTCACAAATTCCGCTCGCCGCGCGCGACAGCGCGCGCGATCGATCCGGACAAGTAGGCCTCGGAACGGCGGAAGCTCGCCGCGTCCGGTGTCGAGACGTTGACCGTGACCGCGAGCGGCCGCGCCTCGCCTTGCGAGCGCAGACCGCGGCTGCCTGCGAGGGGCAGCATCGCCTCGGCATGTTGCTCGCTCGCCATTGCGCCGAGCGGAAAATAACCGGGTGTCGCAATCGCGCCGCCGGAGGCGATCGGGGACACGGCAGCGGTTGTCGCGAGCGAGCCGCCGAGAAATTGCTCGAACAGCTTTCCGAACCCCTCCCCGACCGGCTTCAGGGCCGCGCCAATCGCCATGCTCGACAGCTGCAGCGCGAGCGAGCGCAGCACGTCGCCGAAATCGCGGCCGCGCACGATCGCGCCGTCGAACGCCTTCGTCATCGTGCGGCCGAATCCCTCGGCGACGTTCGTTGCCTTCTGCATCTCCCGTTGAAACGCCTCGATCGTGCGTTCGTCGGGGCCGCCATCGAACCCGATCATTGTTCATCCTTCCGTGCCGCGTCGGGAAAGCGGCGGGCCAGTGCCTCGAAAGAACCTCGGTCGATCGGAACTGCCCGCTCGCCGTTTAGTCCGCGCAGCGCGGCGGCGAACTCGCGCGGCGTCATGCGCCAGAATTGCTCCGGCGGCAGGCGCAGCACGCCGAGCCCGATCGCGAGCACGCGCGCCCAGGGAAACGGCTGCGGCTTCGTCATGGCGAAGTGCCGAAGGTCGCTGCGAGCAATTCGCTCACGATCTTCACGTAGCCGGCCGCGCCGGCCGGCGTCGCGAGTTGCGCGACCTCCGCATCGGAAATGTCGTTGCCTGCGCCGCGCAGTCCGGCACCGAGAATCAAAATCGCGTCGCGCGCGCTCACGCGTCCGCGCTCGAAGCGCTCCGCGAGCGCGAGCAGATCGGCCGCCTCGAACGCCGATTCCAGCTCGGCGAGCGCGCCGAGTGTCAGCACGAGCGTGCGGCGCTCGCCGCCGAGCTCGGCTTCGATCTCGCCGCGGTGACGGTTGGGCATGGTTGCTCCTGTCGTCCCGGACGCGGCGCAGCGTGAAGCGCCGTAGGCGCGCAACGGTGCGCTCGCTGATCCGGGACCGTCCTCAGCAAGTGGCACGCGGTCCCGGGTCTGCGGCGCACCACTTCGCTACGCTACGTGCTGCGCCGCGCCCGGGATGACAACTACAGCGCCGTAAACGTCAGCTCCCCCGCGCTTTCGAGTGCAATATCGAAGGTGACTTCGCCGTCGTGCGCGCCCGAGAACTCCAGCGCGGAGATCTGGAACGGTCCCTGCACCGTGCCGAAGTCGGGGATCACGATCTGGCAGCTTTTCTCGGCTCCATCGAAGAAGGATTGGCGCACGAGGGCGTCCGATGCCGCGTCCTTGAAGATGCCGGCACCCGCGACGCTTGCGCGCTTCACGCCCGCGCCGGACAACAGCTCGCGCCAGCGGCCGGCGGATTCCGCGTGGGTGACATCGACGGTCTGCGCGTTGAACGCGAGCCGCTTCGAGCGCAATCCAGCGACGGTCGCGAAGCCCGCGCCGTCGTCGATCTTCAACAGCAGGTCCTTGCCTCGTTGGGCTGGCATTCGAATCTCCATGTGAGTTCGGGGACAGACGAGCGGTGTTTTCGCTTGCGTCCGCCACGCGGACAACGTGCGCCGCAACATGCCCCGCGGTGGCCAAAATTTTCTTCCCTGCTACGCTTCGCGACAAAAGCCTTCGGGAGGATCGCCATGTTGCGTCTCGCGCCGCGCGTTGTCATTGCACTCGCTATTTTTGCCGTTATTGAACTCACGGATTTTGCCTCGGCGCAGAACGCCGATCTCATTCTCCGCAACGGCCGGATCTTCACCGTCGACTCCGGCTGGCGCATCGCCGAAGCCATTGCGATCCGTGATGGCCGCTTCGTCGCCGTCGGCAGCAACGATGAAGTGGCGAAGCTCGCCGGCTCCTCGACGCAGACCATCGATCTCGCCGGCCGTACGGTCGTGCCCGGCCTCATCGACACGCACCTGCATCAGATCTTCGCCGCCACGAACCTCACCGCGGTGCAGCTCCTCGGCGCGCGTTCTGTCGCCGACGTGCAGAAGGCGATCGCCGCGCGCGTCGCCGAGACGCCGCCCGGACAATGGGTGATCGCCTCCTCGGGCTGGCACGAGAGCATCCTCGAGGAAGGCCGCATGCCGACGCGGCAAGAGATCGACCCGGTTTCGCCGAACAACCCCGTGTTCATCCCGCGCGGTGGACACGTCGTGACCGTCAACACAAAGACCCTCGAGCTCGCCGGAATCACGAAGGACACGCCGAATCCCGAGGGCGGCGTGATCGTGCGCGACGCATCCGGCGAAGCGACCGGCATGCTCCTGCAGAACGCCGCCAATCTCGTGCGCAAGATCGTGCCGCCGACGCCGCCCGCCGAGCTTTCCAAGCTCATGGTGCGGGCGATGAAGGATCTCAACTCTTTCGGCATCGTCGGGGTCGTCGAGCCCGGCGTCGACGAACGCGGCATCGGCCTCTATCGCGCGCTGCACGACGCCGGACAGATGACGGTCCGCACCGACGTGCTCTACCGCGCGATGCGCAAGGCCGAGGTCGAGAAGGGCATCGAGGCGCTGAAAGCGCAAAAGAACAGCGACTGGCTCCGCTTCGTCGGCATCAAGTTCCCGCTCGACGGAGGCGTCGAGGGCGGGCGCATGCTCGCGCCCTACCGCATCGTGCCGGGCGAGCAGACCAACCCCGACTACCGCGGCGTGCTGCTGCTGCCGCCCGGGGGCGAGGATGAATACGTCGAAGGGCTCAAGCTCATCGCCGCCGCCGGCCTGCAGGCGCAGACCCACGCGGTCGGCGACGAGACGATCGACCTGATCGTGCGCGCCTACGGCCGCGTCAACGAGACGACGCCGATCAAGCCGCTCAACTGGGCGATCATGCACATCTTCCATCCGCGCGACGCCGCGATCGCGAAGATGAAGGAGCTCGGCATCACCGCGACCGTGCAGAACCATCCGGTACTGCTCGGCCACAACCAGCGGCGCTGGTGGGGCGACGATCGCGCGGCCTACGCGATCCCGATCCGCAAGCTCATCGACGCCGGCATCCTCACTGGCGGCGGCTCGG
Source organism: uncultured Alphaproteobacteria bacterium (assembly GCA_963711595.1). Classification (GTDB taxonomy): domain Bacteria; phylum Pseudomonadota; class Alphaproteobacteria; order Rhizobiales; family Xanthobacteraceae; genus JAUSIF01. Next base: position 9,449 of record CAVQER010000008.1, on the reverse strand, counting down.
ACGGGCCGGTCGTGCCGTACGATCCGTTTCTCTCCATGTGGTGGATGACCACGCGCCAGGTGCTCAAGGGCTACGTGCTCGGCGCCGAGCACGCGATCACCGCGCGCGAGGCGCTCACTCTTTATACGATCAACAACGCCCGCATCATGGGCACCGAGAAGGACCGCGGCTCGATCGAGAACGGCAAGCTCGCCGACCTCGCGGTGCTCTCGCAGGACATCCTCGCGGTACCGGCGGACGACATCCGCAAGACCAAGGCGCTCATGACCGTGGTCGGCGGAAAGATCGTGCACCGGGAGGGAATGTAGCCGGCTAGCACCCTCCTCCGCTCATTCCCGCGGTTTTACTCGGTTGGCTCCGTCACCGCGCGGAGCCGCACGATGCCATGGTAGGTGCGGCCGTCCGGCTCGCGCCGCACGTCGGCGAGAATGAATCGCAGGTTCGCGAAGTGATGCCCGTCGAGCGCGAGCGGCGCATCGACGAGCGCGCCAAGCACCGCACCCGCGATTTCGTGCGCTTCCTTGTGGCCGCCGTGCCGGGACCAGACGTGCAGGGTGAGCGTGTGCTCCTCGCCTGCCTCGGTTGCCGTGGAATTGTCGGCAAAAACGTTCTCGCCGAGCGTCACATACGGGAGCGCCGCCTCGCGCGGCGGCTCATCGAAGATCTTGCCGCCACCGAGGAGTGTCTGCGAGTGGCGCATCAGCGGAGAGCGCGCCGCGGATCGCGGCACGCAACGATGTAGCGGAATGCATGGTTGCTTTCTGCAAAAAATTCTGTAGCGTGAATTCGAATGCCAGCCCGGCGATCGCGGGCGCTTACAAATCGATATCGGCCATCCGCGATTAGTCCTCCGTTCGCACGACGCCGGCGGACTGGCGCATCTCTACGCTGCGGCTTTCGGGGTAGCGCTCCTTGCCACACCAGTATGGAAGTTTCTTCAAGTCGGTTGCGTTCGCCACGCATACGTTCTGGCGTGATTTCGAGGTCGTCCTCGATCCCGACCGCTTTCGTATGATCGTCGAAAGCCACCGTCACGATTTTTCCAGCGTGATCGTCGCCCTCAACAACTTCCGTACTGATCGAGAGCGCGCGAATGCACGGCGAATGGCGGATCGCCTCGTCGGACTCGGCCTTGCGAACGTCGTCCTCGACGCGGAGAAGTACCTAACGGCAGACGTTCTCGCCTCGCTAGGCCTTGAGCCGTTTCAATACTGGAAGAGAAACCCGTACTTCTCGACCGGGCAATTCTCTGCGCTGCACTGGTCGCTGAAACGTGCCGACTATCTCCTGCACATGGACGGAGACGTCTGTCTTGAATGGCCGGTCGACTGGATTCCGCGCGCGCTCGACCGCGCCGAAACAGTGCCGGACATGGCAGGCTTCAACCTGTGTCGTGGCGTCGGTCATGCTTCGGTCTATCGCCGTTTCGCAAGCGCAGAGACGGATCATTTTTGGCTCAGCCACGAGCGCGGCTCGCAGCGCGGCTTTTCGATTTCGGATCTCGGCTACGTGCTCAAAGTGCAGCCGGGCTTTCCGTGGACGTTCACGCTGCCGCCGCAACACTTCATCGACAGTTGGACAGCGTACGCTCGGCCGTGCTTCGAATTCGTATGTCGCGTGGACGATCTTTTCCAACAGCCGCAGGGTCGGGGCGCTGAAGCTCGGCTTCGGAGCGCCCTCGATCAAGCACAAGAACTTTCCGAAGTCGAAGCTCAAGACCGCGTTCTATCGAGCGCTCGGTAGGTACAGAAGCGGCGGGCGCTACGCGACGGCGATCGGATGAGCGCACGCGCCCTATCCGTCGCGTTTTCTCGTCTTGGGGCTTGTGGCCGGCATTGCTCGATTTCGACGCACTCGGCTTCGCTTGTGGACGAATGAAGTCGTCCATCACAAATTCGCGCGGGCGGCGGCTACGCGTCAGCGTTTGCCGCCGCCCGCTATCCGGGAACCGTGAGGGAGGACACGGCGCGGCCGGATTCGGAATTATTCAGGGACGTTCCTCTTCCACGAGGCATTCGAGGAAGCGGCCGTCTTCCGCCGCGTCGCGCACCGATCGGATCGTGAAGCTGCGCGCGCCGAGACGGAGACGATGATTGAGCGAGACGTCGCGGCGCATGCGCATCACCACGCGGTGCGTGAGCCGCGCCACGCGCTTATCGGCGACTACGCCGTCGCCTCCCCCGAGCGGCTCGAGCGACGCCCAGACTTGCGCGAGCGCGCTCCAGTTGCGCGTGACACCGCCCGCGCCGTCCGGCATCTCGTCGGGCGCTTCGAGCGTCAGGCGATGGCGGAGATGACCGATGGAGAGCATCTCATTAACTCCACCGCTCGTTCCCGCGTAAGCGGGGACCCAGGCTGGATTCCCGCTTTGCGCGGGAATGAGCGGGAATGGGCTGCGAGGCGTTAGATCGAGAGCACGCGGAACGGCGCGACGAGCGCCGCGACCGTATCCGGCAGCGCGTCGGCCCGGACCTGGTCGCGTTGTTCGTAACTTTGCGCGAGCAGGAGACGGATCGCCTGGATGAGCGGCGCGGGCACGTCGGCCGCTGCGCCGTAGCCGGCTTCTAGATCGAGTTCGATCCCGGCGAGTGTCCTGCCCGGCTCTTTCACGCGGGCGCGCTCGAACATGATCAGACCCGGCACCGAAGCCGCATCCAGCGTGAAATGGACCGGATCGAGCGCCGCCGATGCATCGCCTTCGCCGCGCACGCGTGCGGTGACGAGCGATATCAAAGGATTCACCGGCGAGACGATGCGCCCCGAGGCGGGCCAGCAGTTAAGCGTGATGCGCCACCGTTGCGCCATCAGCACGCGCCGCGTTGCAAGCTCGACCGCGTTGCGCGCGGCAGCGATCAGCGCTGCGATCAGCTCGTCGTCAGCCTCGTGCTCCACGCGCAGGTATTGCTTCGCATCGACGAGCGAAATCGGTTCGCTCGCCGGAGGCGAGAGAAGAATTGCGGACATTGATGATAGCCCTTCGTGTTACCGGGTGCGGCGCCGCACGTGTTGACCTCCTCCGATCGGCCGACGCTTTAGCCGGAGGAGCCGCCTAGCCTGCCGGATTTCAGACTTGGGGGTCCGATGAAAAATCTCGTCCCTGCGATTTCGTGCTCGCTTCTACTCGCGAGCTCGGCCGCAATCGCGGCCGACCTTCCGACCAAATCGCCCTCACCGCTTTCCGTTGCGCCGGCCTACAATTGGACCGGCTTTTACGCCGGCGTGAACGCCGGCTACGGGACGGGTCCGGTCGAGGAAGAACTGTCAGCAGTGGACATTACCCTAACCGGATCCGACAAATTCACCGGTTGGTTTGCTGGAGGGCAGGTCGGCTTCAATTCTCAAATCGGAAATTTCGTCTGGGGTCTCGAGGGCGATTTTCAGAAAAGCTGGCAGAAAGGAACTGCAACCATTCCCGGAGGCATCAACGGAGATATTAGCGCCGAACTAGAGATGCCCTGGTTCGCGACCGCTCGGCTTCGCGCAGGGTTCGCTAGCGGCGCGTCACTGTTCTACCTCACCGGCGGCGGCGTTTGGACCGAAGGCAAGACATTTTTTACGGATGGCGTGGATAGCGTCAGTAGCGCTACGCGGCGCAATGGATGGACGATCGGCGCCGGTTATGAGGCGATGATGTCCCCACGATGGACTTGGAAAGTCGAATATCTGTACGCGAAGATTCGCGACAAGGAGACGGACCTCAGCGTCGGATTGTCGAACGTCGAGCGCGTGAATGATCACATCATCCGGATCGGCGCGAACTACCGTTTCGGCGGCTGAACGACGCGAGTTTAGCCCGAGGCGAAGGCGCTCCGGTTCTACCGGCGCGCTTGTTATTGGCGAGATGCTCACCCGGCGCCAAAACGACTTCGCCGACACCCTTTTGGGCGTCGGCGATCGCGCGCTCAGTGACGTCCGGATTATCGATGCTTGGGCTCAGGCGTTCCGGTCGGATGATTCGCGTTCCAGGTCGCATAGGCCTTCTTCAATTCGTTCATGAGCAGGTTTTCCTGCCCGTCGAAGGGCGGTCCGCCGAGATACTTGTAGGCTATTTCGATAATTTTTACCCCACCCCTTCCGTCGGGAATACCGATAGATTGCCAGCAACCGCCCGTCCGTCCCTTGTTGTCACATCCGGAAGCAGTCAGCGGATTCTTTGTCTGGCGGTCAATCAAGTGAGCGAGCTTCAGCCCGTCCGAACGCATGTCGCTCGGCCTTTTTCGTCCTTTGTCCGGCTGTCCCCAAGGCGGACGATCCGGAGCTGCGACGCCGCCTCGCATCCCAGGCGGAACGGTCGGTGCCGGCGGAAGCTTCGGGTCGGGCGTCGGCTTTGTGAGCACGTCTCCCCACGGGCGGTTTTCGAGCGGGCGATACTTGCCATCCAATGCCCAGGCGGCTCCTAGCGCGATCACAATCGGAGCAGTCAATGTCAGCGCGACTAGCGGGATCATCGTGCGATAGCGAGACGATCTGTTCTGGCGAGTCATGATTCACCACCTGCGTGTTTGCAGGCAATCCACCTGCAAATAAATTCGTGACACAGGCAAAACTCGCCGTCGTCATACGATCGATCGAGGCCTCGGCTGTGCAATTCGGCCAGGCAGCGAGACGAGCAAACGAAGGGGCGCGCCGGTGATGCCGGCGCGCCTGCAACTTCTCGAGTCTTCTCGTCAGCGAACCGGCGGTGGAGCCATCGGACCAGGAGGAGTTGTTGTCGCCGGTGTCGGATCCTTAACCGTGCCAGCAGGCGTTGTGACCCAAGTGCCGATGCTACTCGGCCCCCTTCCTGACGGCATCTTCGGCGGTTGTTTGTCCAGCGGGCCACCAAAGGCGGGATCTGCTCCTGGTGGTGGCGCCTTCGGCCGGACCGGGTCCGCTATAATTCCTTTTCTGCCTCCGATCTGGATTGCGCTGTCTTCGCGATTGTGCCCTTTTCCGGCGGGGCCATTGTACCGGTCCACTTTCTCTTTCCGTTTCGCCGCACGCTCCCTTTGCAACGCAACTTGCTCGTCGGATGTGAAAATACAATTGGCTTCGCTAGACGAACAGAGTCGCTCGCACCCCGCCGGTGAAAGCGTGCCGCCCATCGAGCCCACGGGAGTGCTCGGCTCGGCACACCTCTTATCGCAGTCGGATCGTCTGATTTGGCAATCACCGATCTTGTGCGCCGATACCGTGCTCGTCGTCGTGGTCGCGAGCGCCGCTACCAGCACCAGCGCGGCGGCACCGCCGCCAAAAGTTAGATTGCGGGATTTGCCCATCGAAACTCCTCGTTCGGTTGAGGAGTGGCAGTCACCCTTCCGCGCCGACTCCATGGAGGAAGCGTAGCGACGTCGCCGGCGCGGATCGTCATGCGAACGAATGACGGCGAACCGAAGACAATTGGTTGTTGACCCGGACAGGTCGCCCCACCCGGCTCCCCTCCGGGGAGGGATTTCACATCGCTCGTTGAGGCGCCTTCGGCGCGGCCCGGCCATGACAAGCTTGCTTCCGAGAGCAAGGCCGCGCCGGGCGTCACCGGCGCGGTTGTTGTTTCGTGTCAGCGATCACGGACGATAGGCGCCGGCACCGAACGATGGCTTCACCCAACCGGGCGGAGTCGTCCTTGGATCCTTGACCGTGCTGCCCGGCGGCGGCGGAGTTTGTGAAGGCGGAGTCCAGGTGCCCGTGCTCTGCGGACCCGTCGCACCGCCCGGCGTCTTCGGCGGCCGGACCGGGTCCGACACCACTTCTTGTCCGCTCTTGCCGCCCTTTGGAGGGACCTTGTTGCCGCCCTTGTCCGTGTCCTTCCGCTTCTTCTTCACGTCGAGGTCTTGTTGATCCGACGCCTTAACGACGCACGTAGACTCTTTGGCCCCGCATTGGTCTTTGCACGCATTGATCTTCGGTCCTCCGAAGTTGTCATTGACGCACCGAGTGTGACATCGGTTGCCTTCGCTGATGCATTGGCTCGTAGTTTTGGCCAGTACGGAGTCCAGACTTGCAATGCTCAATAACGGGGCGAGCATCAGGGCCGCCGAGACGGCACCTACAACTCTCGGCACAACAGATTTTCGCATCGAAACTCCTCGCTCGGTTGAGGAGCGGCGGCCACCCTTCCGCGCCGACTCCAGCGAGGCAGCGTAGGGATGCGGCGGCCGCGCCGCGTCGTGCGAACGGAGGACGGATGAGCCGCCGCGCGAACCAAACGAAAAGCGCGCCGGTCATGCCGACGCGCTTTTATTTTTGCTTACGGCCGATATCCTTTGACGCCGCCGATCGACCAATCTTTTGGACCGCTGCCTGTGGTCAGGAACGGCGGCTTCGGCGGAAGCGCGCCGCCGGATGGCGGTGTATAGGTGCCAGTGCTCGGGCCGCTAGACGGCGTCGCGGTTGTCACCGGACCACCAGGACCACCAAAGTCGGGATTTGCGCCCGGCGGCTTGGGCTGCCCTCGGGGCGGGTCTGACACGACGCATTGCCCCTTTATCCCACCTCTTTTTTTGCAGCCGTCTGTGTTGGCCCCCTTGTCCTTGTCCTTGATGGGATCCCCATTTTTGTCGAACGTGTGATCGCCTGCGTCAGACGAACTGAAGATACAGCGAGCCTCTTTGCCGTAGCAGTTGTCTTCGCACTTACGTATCCCGCTGGCAGGACCGCCATGACAACTGAATCCGCATTGGGTGCCCGCGTCGATACACTGCTTCATCGTTTTGGCCACTGCGGGATTCATATCCGTTGCAGGGATCAGGATTGCCAACGACGTCGCCGCCACGACGCCGCCGGCAAACGTCAACACGAAAGATCTGCGCATCGAACTCCTCGTTCAGTTGAGGAGCGGCGGCCACCCTTCCGCGCCAACTCCATCGAGGCAGCGTAGGGACGCGGCGGCCGCGCCGCGTCGTCCGAACGGACGACTGCTGGGCGATGTCGTCATGCCCGGGCTTGTCCCGGGCATCCACGCTTTGAGTCCAGAGCGAAGACGTGGATGGCCGGGACTCGCGCCTTCGGCGCGGCCCGGCCATGACGAATTTGCCATCGGTTGACGCGCGTTTCCTGCGCGGCCACAACACCGCGCATGGAAAAATTCGTTCGGGTTGCGTCGCGGCTATCGCTCGCCCTCACCCTGCTCGCACCGCTGCCCGCCGCCGCGATCATCGGCGGCGCGCCGGCGCCCGCGGAGATCGCCGCGCAGACGGCGCTGATCGTCTCGACGCGCGGGGCGTCCTGCTCGAGTGCCGTGCTCACGCGCGATCTCCTGCTCACGGCCGCGCATTGCGTCGAGCCGAAGGCTGAGTATGCCGTCGCCGTGTTCGAGCCAGCGGGACCGAAGATCGCGCCGATCGCGCGCATCGTGCTGCATCCGCGTTTCGACCCCGAGCATTTCCGCACGCGCAGGCCGACGCCCGATCTCGCGCTCGTGAAGCTTTCCGCGCCGCTTCCGGCGAGCTACCGGCCGGCGCGGCTCGCGCGCGACGTGTTCAAGCCCGCGCCTGGCGACAGCTTCACGCTCACCGGTTACGGCACGACACGCGAGGGCGACGACAAGTCGGCCGGCAAGCTCAACGCGCTCGTGCTGCCGGCGATCGGCAACACGATCGACGCGAGCGGCGTGATCATGGTGCGGCTCTCGGCGGGCGGCAAAGTCGCGGGTGCCTGCATCGGCGACTCGGGCGGCGCGGTGTTGGTTGGCGACGGACCTGCCCTCGGGCTTGACCCGAGGGTAGCCGCGATCATCGGGTGGACCACGGGCACGAAGAACCGCGAGTGCGGCAACGTCACGGGCGCCACGCTCGTCTCACCGCAGCTCGACTGGATCGCGAAGGCGGCGAAAGAGCTCGGCAGCAGTCTCGGAAACTGAGCATCGCCGCGTTACTTCCCACCGGAGTAAGACGGCCCGACTGGACGCTGATATAATGAGTGGTCACCGACGATCGAAGGGGGCTGCTGTGTCCAGGAGGAAAGCATGAGAGTGACATCCTTGTTTGCCGCCTTGTCTGCACTCGCGATGCCAATCGGTGCCGTTGCTCAGGATCATCACGCGACCGTCCAGTCCGACGGTTTGAAATGGTCGGCCCCGGCTGTCTATGCGCCGGGCGCGCAGATCGCCGTGCTCAAGGGCGACCCGAGTAAAGAGGGACTGTACGTTGTTCGTCTGAAACTGCCGGCCGGATTCAAGATTGCGCCCCACACCCATCCGAACGATGAGAACGTGACGGTCCTTTCGGGAAGCTTCAACGTCGGGACGGGCGAGAAGGCGGACGAGACCAAAGGCACGTCGGTGAAAGCCGGCGGCTACTCGTATGTCCCCAAGGCGATGCCTCACTACGCCTGGTTCACCGAAGAGACCTTGCTTCAGCTGCACGGACTGGGACCGCAAGGCGTCACCTACATTAATCCCGCCGACGATCCGCGGAAGAAGTAGCGGGCGGCACGCGTTGACGATGCAAAGCCCCGGCCTCGCCGGGGCTTTTGCTTTGCGCGACGGGCAATCTCGCCACCGGCACGAAGACGGCGAGTGCGGCAACCCTCGGGTCAAGCCCGATGACAGGCTCGGCGCGGCGCTCGTCTCACCGCCGCTCGCTGGATTGCGAGGCGGGAAGGAGCTCAGACGCCGCCTCGGGAACGGGCAGACTCGCCGCTAACCCCCAGACAGAAAATCGAAAACTCGCTCGCGGGGATGTGTTGCCTTTATGCACTAGTCGGCTACCGCAAATTGCTACAAAAAAAGGCGCGACGATTCCGCCCGATGCTGGAGGGGACGATGAGGCTTATCCAAATTGCGGGCGCGAGCTTGCTGGTCGTGTTGGCTGCCGCAACGCCGACACTCGCCGCCGACATGCCGATCAAGGCGCCGGTCGCGAAGGCCGTTGCGGTCGCCCCTGTGTTCAACTGGACCGGTTGGTACGCCGGCCTGCACGCGGGCTACGGCTGGGGCAACGTGACCATCTCGGACCTGGAAGAGAACAACAAGATGAGGGGCTGGCTGGCTGGCGGCCAGCTTGGCTACAACGTGCAGACAGGAAGCTGGGTGTGGGGCGCGGAGGTCGACGGCGCCTGGACCGGAATCGAGGTCACCGACCGAACCTGCGACAGCTGTGCGATCGAGGGCCACGTCAGGATCAATAGCGTCTTCACGGCGCGTCTGCGCACCGGCCCGACCCTCGGCAACACTCTCTATTACCTCACCGGAGGCTTCGCGATCGGAAAGTTGACGTACATCGATTTCGATGTCGGACCCGGAGCCGTCTCACACTGGCATACGGGCTATACGGTCGGCCTCGGCGTCGAGCATGCGTTCGCGCCCGGCTGGAGCGGGAGGCTCGAGTACCTCTACGTCGATCTCGGGGACAGGACCTACCCGCAGGGCACGCCGGACGTCGTAGATCCGAGGACGCATATTGTCCGCGCCGCGGTGAACTACCGCTTCGCCACGGGCAAGTCGCCCGGGCCGGTCGTCACCAAGTACTGAC
>CAVQER010000007.1:490000-866359 GCA_963711595.1 uncultured Alphaproteobacteria bacterium | reverse complement strand
CTTCCCCAGCGCCTTGATCAGCAACCCTCGCGCTTCCGGCGTGCCGTCGAGCGGACGCAGCGTGCGGCGCGCGATGCGCCAGCCCTTCGGCGTGCGCTTGAGCTCCCAGCGGTTCGCCGCAAGGCGATGGATGCGGAAGCCCTTGGAGGCGCCGTGGTTCGGCACCGGGACCGGCTCGCGCTGCGCGTCGGGCGTGAGAATCTGCAGATACGAGGTGACGGTCGCCTTGTCGCCGTCGAGCTCGATGTAGGGAAGCCCGGCGAAATGCCCGAGCCCGCCCTCGAGCGCGGCCTTGTGCTCTGCGCTCGTCATGAGCTCGCCGTACTCGTCCACGCTCCGGCCGCCCGGCTTGTCGCCGCGGTCGAAGATGCCGTCGTCGGCATAGACCGCGCGCGCGTAGAAATCCGCGCCCGTGTCCGCGCTCGGCGGATGGCTCGCGATCAGATTGTAGATTTCAAGACGGTCTTCGATGTCGCGGATGCGGTCTTCCAGCGTGCGCGTGCTCATTACATTTCCTCCGTCGCGCGCGGAGGATATCGGCACGCATTACGTTTTCGTCATGGCCGGGCTTGTCACCGGCCGTCCAACGTCGGTATTGCTATACGTAAGACGTGGATGGCGCACGGCCATGCGGATAGATGCGATGCGCGACAAGCGCGGGCATGACAATGGCACCGAAATGGATGGCCGGGTCTCGGCGCTGCGCGCGGCCCGGCCATGACGAGAATTACTTCGATGCCTTACTGGTACTGGCCCCAACTCCACCCGTAGCCGTAGCCCCAGTCGTAGCCGAGGCCGGCCCAGCCCCACGTGAAGCCTGGTGCGGCGTAGCCGGCCGGGCCGACGCCGACGCGATAGCCGCTCGGGCCCCAGCCGTAGAAATGCGGGCGCGTGCCGGCGGCGGTCGCCGGTGCGTCATCGCGGCCCCAGTAGACGCCGCGCGGGCATCCGTCGAACGGCCAGGTGCTCGCGTGCACGACGCCGGGACGGCAAACAACTCTTTCGACAACGCTTATTCCATCAGCGGCGGCGCGAACGCCTTCCGCACCCGCGAGGGCGCCGGCTTCGGCGCGGCCCACGAGCGAAACACTCACGGCGCAAACCGCTGCGGCTGCAATGAACGGCGTCAACTTGTGCATGGTGTCCTCCTGGAAGGTGAAATTCTCGCGCGCCATCTAATAACCCCAACCGAATCCGGTGCCCTTGGCCCAGACCCAACGCGTGCCCAACTCGTCGACGCAGATTTGTGGCGTGCGGCCGTAGCTGACCCCCGGGCTCCAGAGCGAGGCTTGTCCCCTGGGGCGTGCGACCCGTCGCGGCTGGACCGCAGCGGGCGCGCGATAGACGGGACGCGCGCAGACGCCGGCCGGACAATAGGCCACCGTCTCGGTCGTGCTGATGTCGGGGAGCGCCGCCCGGACTCCGCCGGCGCCCGCAATCGGGCCGGCGTCAGCGTGATCAACGAGCGCAACACTCACGGCGCAAACCGCTGCCGCCGCAATGAACGGCGTCAACTTGTGCATGGTCGCCTCCTGAAAGGTGGAATTCCCGCGCGTCATGAACGGCCAAGGCGCGGACCGAGTTCCATCACCCGCCGCGCCTTGCCGAAGCGCCAATTCAATCAACTCAATTCGACGCAAATCGCGTTGCGCCTACCAGCCGAAGCCGATGCCCACGCCGGGGCCCCAACCCCAACCGCGATGGCCCCAACCTCCAACGCCGATGCTAACGCCGGGGCCGTAGCCATACGGGTAGCCGTAGCCATACGGGTACCCATAGCGCGTACGGGATATGCGGGCGCTCGGTACACGGCGCGCCGAACAGCCGTCATGCGGCCAGCCGCGATGGTGCACGCGGCCGGGCCGGCAGTGGACTTTCTCGGTGAGGCTCATTTCGTCGAGCGCGGGACGCAGACCGTCGGCACCCGCGAGCGCACCGGCTTCGGCGCGGCTTGCGAGCGATACGCCGGCGACGCAAATCGCGGCCGCCGCAATCAATGGCGTGAACTTGTGCATGGTTTCCTCCTCAACAGCGGAAATCGATGCACAAGGAACGGCCAAGGCGCGGACGCAGTTCCGCCCCCGCGCCTTCCGAAGCGTGAATCCGTTTAGCTCAATTCGCCGCGATTTGCGGCCCGGCTACCAGCCCCACCCGAAGCCGATGCCGACGCGCGGGCCGCCCCAACCCCAGCCGCCCCAGCCCCACGGCCGACCGAAGCCGATACCCACACCGACGACCGGCGCACCCCAGACGGCTCCGTAGATTGGACGGCGCCAACCCCAGCCGCCGCCCCAGCCGGCGTAGTACGGCCGGCGCCAGCCATAGCCACGCCAGCCTGCGTAGTAGGGCCGACGCCAGCCATAGCCGCGCCAGCCTGCGTAGTAGGGCCGACGCCATCCGTATCCGTACCGGCGCCAGTGCACGTTCACCACCGGGCTCACGTCGTCGATCGCCGGAAGCACGCCTTCCGCACCGGCGAGCGCGCCGGCTTCGCTGCGAGTCGTCGCCGACACGGCCAAAGCGCCAACCGCGCCGGCCACCAGCGTCAGCGTCAGCTTGTGCATGGTGCCCTCCTTGGAAAAAAAGTTCAGCACCGCCGCTTCAGCACGCAGCGACCAACTATCTGCCGTCCGATATGCTCCCGGTGGGACCAAAGCCGAAGGCGGCATCGCTGTAACCACCGCCGGCGCGCTGAATGCTGCCGTCGCCTAGTTGCTCGTGGATGCTGGGGCCGTACCCGTAGCTGCCGTAGCCCGGCGCGTAGCCGTAGCTGTTGCCGCCGGGGGCATAGCCGTAACTGCCGTAGCCGGGGGCGTACCCGTACGCGGCAGTGGCGGCGGTGGCAGCGGCGCCATATGCGACGGCGCGGCGAACCGGGGCACGATAGAGAGCGCCTCCATACGCAGCACGACGATATACTCGTCTTCCGTAAAGGACGTTCTGAATCGCGCTCACGTCATTGCTCGCGATGCGGATACCCTCCGCGCCGGAAAGCGCACCGGCTTCGGTACGACTGGCCACGGAGACGACCAAGGCGCCAACCGCGCCGGCCGCCAGCATCAAAGTCAACTTGTACATATTGTCCTCCTTCGGACGAAGCCCTCGACCAATCTTGGCCCGAGAACGTTCGCGAGGGAGGCGGTGTTTCCCGCATGCGCTCGCCGGAGATACCCGATCAGCGGAAGTTCCTCGATTACTGCGCGACCAATCGCGTCGCCGTGGAGCGCTTGTAAACGGCGAGGCCGATGATGAGCATGCACGCGGCGAAGTTCACGAGGAACACGAACGCCATCCACGCGTCGCCCACACTGACCCACGCGTAGAACGCGGTCGCGAAGTGGGCGAGTCCGAACAACGCCCAACTCAGACAGGAAACGCCTTCGGCGCCGTGGCACCCGCGCACGATCGTGACGATCTGCGGAACGTACGCGAGCAGCCGGATGCAGTTGACGGCGTTGAAGAGAAGAAGAGCGAGATCCGCTTTCGTCATGACATCACCCGCTCTTCAGCCGAGGCAATTCGTGCGCACGAGCAGGCTGAGCGGATCGACGTCGAACTCCGCTTGCAGCGTCGTGCCGAACAAGGCGAGCCACTTCATCTGTGCCTGATAGGCGAGCTTCTCGCGCTCGGCCGGGCAGGCGAACTTCATGCCGGCTTCGTTCTGCAGGTGGTGCACGAGCTCGTGCACGAGCACGGAAAGCTCGGCAGGCGAGCCGCGCCAGCCGTGCGGCAGGTAGATCGTCTTCCGCGTGTCGTCGTAGAGCGCGACGATGTTCGTGGCGGCGCCGAGCGGGGCGCCGTCGTCGGAGGCCGTCGTGGGCGCGCGGTCGGGCGCGAGCCCACGGTAGCGCAGCGCGACCATGCGCACCGGCTGCACCATTTCGATTTGCGGATGATTTTCGATCGCCGGCAGCCCGAAATTGATGGACAGCCAGGTCGCGAGAACGGTCAGGAGCTCTTTCATGGCGGTCACCGTTTGGTTGTGCCCGCGGCGTTGCGGACTGCGGCGACCTTCGCGAACGAGCGGAATTCACCCGTGACGGGTGCGGTGCGGAATGCGTGAAAAGGGCGTGAAATGGGGCATTGCCGTCATGGCCGGGCTTACGCCTTGCCACTAAGGAAGTCGTAGATGCCCGGGACACGGCCTTCGGCCGGCCCGGGCATGACGGGTAAGGGAACGGCTGGACGATCTGCATCCAAACGCCCTGCCGGCGCGTATTCTCCATGACCAGCGAGGGAGCAGACGATGAAATGGGCGGTTTTCTGCGCGGCCGCGGCGATCGCCGCCGTCGCGTCAACGAGCGCGCCGGCGCAGGAGAACTACGAGAGCTGGCCGGTGCTGAAGAGCACGTTCCTGTCAACGGGCGGCGGCGGGATCATCATCAAGGGCTACGACCCGGTGATCGTCGGCGGCAAGTGCGTCACCACCTTCATGGCGGTGGAGCCCGGCGACAAGCCGAACGTCTACCCGAACTTCGTCGAATTCGAAGCCGTGGCTGCGGCGGGCGGCACGCTGTGCCGGAACGGCAAGTGGCGCGCGTTCGACGGCGGCGCCACCGGGACGACTCCGTTCCGCGTGTTCTTCAAGGACGGCGTGTTTCGAGGCTCGCCGCAGTAATTGCTGGCAGAGAAGAATACGTCATGGCCGGGCTTGTCCCGGCCATCCACGTCTTTGCGACGACGAAGGCGTGGATGCCCGGCACAAGGCCGGGCATGACAAATTCTAACGGTGTATCCTCGCCCAACTCCACACGAGGATTCCCCATGCCGCTCAGCCAACGCATCGTCCAGATTTGCCTCTTCATCTTCGCCGCGATCGCGATCTTCGGCGGCACGCTGCAGATGTACCTCGGCCAGCCGGAGACGACGCCGCGGCTCGACAACGTGCACCGCTTCCTGGCGGGCATCTATCTCGGCACCGGGCTGATCTGCGCCTGGGCCGCGATCACGATCCGGCGGCAGGACACGCTCGTGTACCTGATCGCGGTTGCCGTCTTTCTCGCCGGCGTCGGGCGGCTCGTCTCGATCAGCCAGGTCGGCCTGCCCGAGCCCGCGGCCGTGTGGCTCGGCTATCTCATTCCCGAACTCGTGCTCCCTTACGTCGTCGTGGCCGCGCACGCGATGACGCAGAGGAAGCGGATCGCCACGGCGTAACTTGTCCCGGATGCGGCGCAGCACGAAGTGGTGCGCCGCTGATCCGGGATCCAGAATTCGTCCTTTGTCCATGGGTCCCGGGTCTGCGTCGCACCACGCCCAAGCGCGTGCTGCGCCGCGCCCGGGAAACGTCCGGCGTTCGAATCCGCGTCGTTAAGAAAACACGACTGCAAAGCTTGCAATTGTCTCGTCGGCTCCCACCTAGCGGAGCATGAACAGGACAACCGCTCGCGCCGGCTTCATCGGTTCCCCTTCGCGGCGCGAGCGCATCGCGCGCCTCGAGGCGGTGGCCGACTTGCTCGACACCGCATTCGTGATTCCGGGAACCGGCATCCGCTTCGGAGTCGAACTCGCTGCTCGGTCTGGTACCGGGCATAGGCGACGCGGTGACGAGCGCGCTCTCGCTGTGGATCGTCTACGAGGCGCATCAGCTCGGCGCCCGCCCCCACATCATTGCGCGCATGGTCGCGAATATCGCGGTGGACGGCTTGATCGGCGCCGTGCCGGTCGTCGGCGATGCATTCGACGTCGCCTGGCGTGCCAACCGCAAGAACGTGCGGATTCTCCGGCAGCACCTCGCGCGCCGCGGGCTCGACTAGGTCGAAATTTTTCTGTCATGCCCGCGCTTGCCCGGCCATGACGATCGCGCGCTAGTCGAGCAGCGTGACGAGCGCCGGCGCGCTCACCGCATCGACAACGAGCAGCGCGAAGCCGAGGAAAATCAGGAAGCCGATGAAGAACAGCGCGAACAGGACGAACGAGATCCTGCGCGTGATGTCGGAGACATTGATGAAGCCGAATGCGCCGGCCACGAGCGAGATGACGAGAAAGATAATGGCCATTCGCAGCATGTGGTTCTCCGGACAGTCGGCGCTTTAAGACTTTGTTAACCCTGCTTCGCCCCAATAACCCGTGACGCGCGACTCAAGTTCCAGTGCGCGCCATCGCATCACCCACTCACCGACTCCAATTCGCCCGAATCTGACTTGAAAAGGCCGAACGGGAGCTGAGCTACAGGAGATCCCTGATGCGTATGCGTATTTTCCTCTGCGCGGCCGCCGTCGTCGCGCTCGCCATTCCCGCCGTCGCGCACGAGAAGTCGCGGCGTGCCCGTGCCGAAGTGCAGCCGGCACCCTTGATGAATCCGTTTTCCTTCTTCCGCACGTTCGTTCCGGTGCCGGGGCAGCCTGTGCGTATCGATCGCACCAACAAGCAGGCACGCCTCGCCGTCGCGGCTCCGCAACCTGTCGCGATGCCGCAACTGTTTCCCGTCATTCCGCAGCCGCAGCAGGGCCGTTTCGGTACACGCACGGTTCCGGGCGAGATTATCGCGCCGGCGCGTTCCCCTTACAGCTGGGACGGCTCGATGGACGCGTCGATCGCGCGCCACGCCGCCGCGCACGGGGTTCCGATCGAGCTCGCGCGCCGTGTCGTCAAGCGCGAGAGCGGCGGCAATCCGCGCGCCGTGAGTCAGGGTAATTACGGACTGATGCAGATCCGCCTCGGCACCGCGCGCGCCATGGGCTACCAGGGCAATGCCCAGGGCCTGCTCGATCCCGACGTGAACATGACCTACGCCATGCGCTACCTCGCCGGCGCCCACCGCGCCTCGGGTGGCAATCACGACCGGGCGATCGCACTCTATGCGCGCGGCTACTACTACGAGGCCAAGGCGCAGGGCTTCTCGCCCTACACGCAGCAGCCACGTGCCGCTGTCGCGCGCTTCAGCCCGTTCAGCGCATACGGCCGCGTGGATTGATAGTTGTCATGCCCGGCCTTGTGCCGGGCATCCACGCCTTCACTACTGCTGTAAGACGTGGATGGCCGGGACAAGCCCGGCCATGACCGCGATGTCAACCGCGCAGCCCGCCGTCCGCCATCACCATCGAGCCGGTGACGAAGCTCGACAGGTTCGACGCGAGATAGAGCGCCGAGCGCGCGATCTCGTCGGGAAACGCGTGGCGGCCGAGCGGAATGGCCGCGTCGAGAATCTTGCGCCCGTCCTGACCGCCTGCGAGCTTGCCGATCCCGACGTTGATTCGCGCCTGGAATTCGTTGTCGATGGGCCCCGGGTGCAGCGTGTTCACGCGAATGCCGCGCTTCGCCGTCTCCTTCGCGAGCGTGCGCATGAGTCCGACCAGCGCGTGCTTCGCCGCTACATAGGCGCAGGCACCGGGTGCGCCCATCGCGCCCACGACGCTCGACGTGATGATCACGCTGCCGCCGTCGTTCATCTGCGGCACGCCGTATTTGCACGCGAGGAACGTGCCGCGCACGTGCACGGCGATGACCGCATCGAAGACATCCTCGGGATAGTCCACGGTCGGCGTTATCGGTCCCTGGTTGCCGGCGTTCGCGAACAGCACGTCGATCTTGCCGAACTTCGCCACCGCACGGTCGATGTAGTGCCTGGTCGCGTCGGCCTTGCTCACGTCGGCGGCGACGCCATCGACGTTCGGGCTGTTGAGCTCTTGCTTCGCGCGATCGATATCCGCGTCCTTGAGGTCGACGAGCATCACCTTTGCCCCCTCGCGCACGAACTGCTTCGCGCTCGCGAGCCCGAGGCTTCCCGCTCCGCCCGTGATCACGCACACCTTGTGGTCCAGCAAACCCATGGCGCGTCCCCTCCCTCGGGCTCTGCGGCCCTTGTCGCGTCAAGTGTACCCAGCGACACTTGCCGCCGCCATGGACTAGCGCGTGATCCCGAAAAGTGGAAACCGGTTTTCGGAAGAGATCACGCGCAAAACAAAGGACTAAACGGGGTCGACATGAACAAGAAGCTGAATTGCCCGGTGATCGCGATCGAAGAGCACTATTGGGACCCCGAACTGACCGCGGCGTGGGACGGCGCCGACCGCTTCGCCCCGCCCGACATGCAGAAGCGCCTGTCCGATTTCGACGAGATGCGCCTGAAGGAAATGGACGAAGCCCGGATCGACGTTCAGGTCGTGTCCCATGGCGCGCCCGCGACGCAACGTCTCGGCGCCGACGTCGCGGTCGAACTCTCGAAGCGCGTGAACGATCGCCTTGCCGCCACCGTCGCGCGCTACCCGAAGCGCCTCGCCGCGTTTGGCGTGCTGCCGACAGCGGACGCGAACGCTGCGGCCGACGAGCTTTCCCGCACGGTGGAAAAGCTTGGTTTCAAGGGAGCGATGCTGCACGGCATGGCGCACGGACTTTTCCTCGACGACAAGCGTTTCTGGCCGATCTTCGCGCGCGCCGAAGCGCTCGACGTGCCGATCTACCTGCATCCGGCGACGCCGCACCCCGCGGTGATGGACATCTACTACAAGGATTACGCCAAGGATTTTCCGATGGTGATCCGCGCCGCGTGGGGCTTCACCGTCGAGACCGCGACCCTCGCGGTGCGCCTCGTGCTCTCGGGCGTGTTCGAGCAGCATCCGAAGCTCAAGATTGTGCTCGGGCATTTCGGCGAGACGCTGCCGTTCTTCATCTGGCGCATCGATCAGGCGCTGAAGCGGCCGGGGCAGAAACCGATGAGCTTCCGCGACCTCTTCTGCAGCCATTTCTACGTGACCACGAGTGGAAATTTCTCCGATCCGACGCTTATCTGCACCATGGCCGAGATGGGCGCAGATCGCATTCTGTTCGCGATCGATTGGCCGTTCGTCGCGAACCGACCCGGGGTTGAGTGGTTCGACCGCGCGCCGATCTCCGATGCGGACAAGGTGAAGATCCTCTCGGGCAACGCGCAGAAGCTGCTGCGGATGTGAGATCGTCATGGCCGGGCTTGTCCCGGCCATCCACGCCTTGAGAATCTTCGATGCCATAAAGGCGTGGATGCCCGCGACAAGCGCGGGCATGACAAATCAGCCCGCCTTCCCCCTCGCCTCGAGCGCGGCGACCGCCTCCTGCAACAGCCGGCGCGTGCGTTCTGCGACCACCGGGTCGATCACCTCGAGATCGAGAAAGACATCGACCCCCTTCGCGTGCTCGCTGATCACCTTCGGCCGCTGCATCATCTCGTCGAGCAGCCCCTCCACCGCATAGGGCACGACCTCCCGGGTGATGCCTTTCATGTGGATCGGCGGAAGCGGCCGAGCGCGCACAAGATCGCGCACCAGCGCATAGGTCTCGTAACTCATCACGATCTGCCCGGCTTCTGCGATCGACTGCAGGCGCGCGGCGAGGTTCGCTTCGGCGCCGACGATCGTGTAATCCATGCGGTCTTCGCTACCGAAATTGCCGACGTTGCAGAAGCCGGTGTTGATGCCCATGCGCACGCGCAGCGGCTGCTCGATGCCGCGATGGCGCCATTCGGCATTCAGGCGCGCGAGCTTCTTCTGCATGTCGATTGCCATGCGCAAGCACGCACGCGCGTCCACCGCCGTGCCTCTCGTCTCAGGGTCGCCGAAGAACACGAGGATCGCGTCGCCGATGAACTTGTCGATGGTGGCGCCGTGCTCGAGCGCGATATTCGACATCGCGGTGAGATATTCGTTGAGCAGCGCCGTGAGCTCTTCCGGCTGCAGCCGCTCGGTCGTCGCCGTGAAGTCCTTGATGTCGGAGAAGAAGATCGTGAGCTTCTTGCGCTCGGTTGCGATCGAGACGTCGCGGTGGCCCGAAAAGATGCTCTTGTAGATCTGCGGCGAGATGTATTTCGCGATCTTCATCGAGACCGCGGCGAGGAAGTCGTTCGCCTCGTGCAGCTCGTTGTTCATGGCGCCGATGAGCGCGGCCTGCCGGCGCTGCAAGGCGATGAACGTGATGCCGATCGCGCCCGCCAGCGCGAAGTACGCGAGCAGGTACTTGAACGACAGGATATTCGCCCCGATCGGCTGGTGGACTGTGATCTCCTGGATGCCGCGCACGTCACCGACCTTCCAATCCGTGCGGGGGCTCTCCGGATGCGAATTGTGGCAACTCACGCAGGGCGCACCCATCAGCACCGGCCCGGCCATGCGGATCGAGCGGTCGAAAACCGACCCGGTAACTTCGGTCACGGTCTGCTTTGGATTTTCGCGCAGCGATACGAGCGCCCGCCGCTCGAACGTGTCGAGGTCGTGCGATCCGCGCCCCTTGAACGGCAGGTCCGAGACGAACCGGTATCCCACTGCATCGTTGCGAGCGGAGATGAGCCTTCCTAGCTCGATCGAAAGCGTGGCCGGGATGGGAATGCCGCCTTCGACCTCTCGGTAGTTGTGGGTCGGGTTGGCGACGTGTTGCGCCATGACGCGGCCCACTACGTCGGTCGCGTAGAAAGCGCGCATGTCGTCGATTATGCGGCCGATCTCTTCCGCCTGCCGCCGCAGGATACGCTCGGACAGGTCCCGCATGTCGAGCCAGGCCGCGAAGGGCAGCCCGAGCAGCAGCAGGATGACGAGCAGGACGACCAGCGGTCCCTGGGACTGCTGCCCACCCCCAACGATGCGATGACCTTCGGCCATGGCCCTGACCTATCCGGCAAACAAAGCGGAAATCGGCGTTGCCCGACCCAACTAATTGCGGATCATAGAAGGTACCCGCATCGCGTGTCACCCAAGCGGCGCAGTGCGCGACTCTCATGCCGATAGGTCGAGGTTTTCGTTGACTCGTTCCCGCCCATTGGCAAAACTTTGGCCTCTTCACAAAGTGTGAAGGACAATTTGGGGGTCTCTATGAAGAAGCTCGCTATCGTCCTCGCGGCGCTCGCCGCGATTGGTATCGCAATGTCCACGACGGTCATGGCCCAGTCAGCCGGCAAGACCCTGTGGCAAGGCTGGATGGAAGAAGTGCAGAAGGCGGCCAATCGCACGCCGCCGCCGGCGCCCGCCAAGAAGTAAGACCTTTCTTCGTGAGCGTGCGCCTCGCCGGCCCCGGGGCCGCGCGAGGCGCAATCGCTTTTCGGGCCGCCTACTCGCTGATCGTGCGGACCACGCTCGAAGTCGGACGCGTGCTCACGGTCGGCAGCTTCGCCTGCTTCAGCAGGATCTCGTCGTACTGCGCGACCGAGGCGAGTCCTTCCTTGCCGCGCATGTGCACGACCTTGTAGCCGCCGGCTTTCAGCTGGTTGAGCAACTCCGGCAACGCTTCTGCCGTGTGCTTCTGGAAGTCATGCATCAGCACGATGCCCTTGCCGTGCTTCTCGAGCTTCTTCATCACCGACGCGATCACCTTGTCGGCGGTTCGCATTGTGAAATCGAAGGAATCCATGTCCGTCGAGAAGATCGCGATGTTGCGCTCGCCCAGGTAGGTGACGACCTCCGGGGGGTGCTTCAGCACCGGAGCGCGGAAGAACGGCGCCATCGGCCGGTCGCCCATCGCATATTTCACCGCGCTGATGCCAAGTTCGATCTCGTATTTCGCCTCGTCGAGCTTCTTGCTCGTCAGGTTCGCGTGCGACCAGGTATGCGAGCCGATGCTGTGACCGGCCTCCGCCACCTGCTTCAGGATCTCCGGGTAGTAGGTCGCGTGCTTCCCGATCGGGAAGAACGTTGCCCTCACGCATTGATCCGCGAGCGCCTTCAGCACGGCCGGCGTGGTGCTCTCCCACGGGCCGTCGTCGAATGTCAGCACAACCTCGTTGCGCTTCAGGAAGTCGTGCTGACGGAAATGCTCGAAGCCGAAGCCCGGTCCGCCGGTCGTGTCGATCTCGACCGTGCGGGTTACACCGAGCGCATTGGGGTTGGTGCACTTTGCAGCAAGCGCCGGCGGCGTCTGCTGCGCGTAAGCTCCTCCGCTCGCCGCGACCGTTATACCCGCGACAACGACAATTGCGCCAAACACGCGCATAACTCAGCCCCCTTTGGTGCGAATGAATTTACCGTGGAGGTAATTCTAGACGCTCTTGTGTCCGGCGTCACTCAACGGGCCGCTGTTCTGAGCGGCGGAACAAACAATCCGAGCATAAATCGCTGGCGTACTGACAAAAATCCGAAGCGCGTGGCCGCGGGGAGACATTCCGGCGGGTTCCTTGTGCATCGCAATACGTGTTCTCCGCATCCGGTCTCAGGTCGATTCCGCCGGCCTGTGTCCCGCATGCAATTGACACTTGGCGCGATTTGAAGGGAACCTAAGGGGCTACGGACCTGTGACGGGCTTAAAGGGGAGCAACATGAGAAAGTTTGGTTTTGTACTCGCGGCCGTGTCGGCCTTGGCGATTGGTTCGCTTTGGTCGGCTTCGCCGGCACGTGCCGACGCCGGTGCCACGATCCTCGTCGTCGGCGGGGTGGGCTGGGGCTGGTGCCACCTCACCTACGGCCAGCCGCGGCAGACACCGCTGTGCGCCTGGCACGATCAGGCCCATGCCTATTGGCATCCGGCACCGCCGCCGCCGCCGCCGGCTGCGAAGAAGAAGAAGTAAGAATCCCTGGTTTCGGCTTGGCCGCCTCCAGCGGCTCGGCCGGTTCATTTAGGAGCGCGAGCGCTTGCGGTGAACCGCGGAGCGCTCGTTTGCTTTTTTGCGTAACGAGGTCCGCTATTTCGGCGCGATCTCGAAGACGGCAGTGACGCGGCCGCGAATTTCCTGCTCGCCCGCCTCGATCGGAACGGACGGACGGGACGCCGCCGCCTCCTCCGACATCCGCATCAACGGACGCGGCGCCTCGCTGAAGTCCTCGACCACGGAAAACAATCGCATGATGCGTACACCTGCCGCGTCGGCGAGCATGGCGCCTTTGCGCTGCGCGTCCTTCATCGCCGCGGTCCGCGCCTTGTCGCGTAACGGCCCCGGTTCCGCGAGCGCGAGTTCGACGCCGCGGATCTGGTTCGCGCCGGCGGTAACGAGCCGATCGAGCACAATGCCCACCTTGTCGAGCGCACGCACGCGGATCGAGACGGTATTGCTCGCCTCGTAGCCGACGAGCTTCGGCGCCTCGCGCGAGCTTGGGCCTGGCTGTGAGTACTGCGGCCGCAGCGACACGCGGCTTGTCTCCACGTCGCGCGGCTCGATGCCGGCCTCCTTCACCGCTGCAACCACGTCGGTCATGGCTTTGGAATTCTGCGCAAGCGCGTCAGCCGCGCGCGCGGCCTGCGCTACGACACCCACGCCGATCACCGCTAGATCCGAGACCGCGGTGGCGGTCCCCTCGCCGACCACAGTGATTGTCGGCATGGTCTTTTCCTGCGCTGCGGCAGGATGCAGAAATGCGAGTGTAGCGATCAGCGCAGGGGCAAAGCGCACG
Source organism: uncultured Alphaproteobacteria bacterium (assembly GCA_963711595.1). GTDB lineage: Bacteria > Pseudomonadota > Alphaproteobacteria > Rhizobiales > Xanthobacteraceae > JAUSIF01. The sequence continues at coordinate 853,082 of CAVQER010000007.1, read as the reverse complement.
ATCGAGGCAAAGCGGACCAGTCTCATTGTTTACTCCCAAAGCGACGGCGCAGAACGAGCATCAGCTTCGCGGCTGGATTGCGGCGGGTTCCGGGTCTTGCGCAGGGAGGCCGATACCGGACTGGATCCGGGCCTTTTACCGGCCGCGATTGGCCCCTAACTTTGTGTCCGTGAGAAACATGCGCCGAATCATCTTCCTTAGCTTCTTCGCACTCGCGGCGGCACTTGCCACATCGCCCGTGCTCGCCATCAAGAAAGTGCCTTATCCGGAAGTCGCAGTTCGCGCTCTGCCGGTGTTCAAGGGCGACGCCGGCCTGACCGAGCTGCGCAAGAAGCTTGCCGACGCGGTCGCCGGGCAGGACCTGGCCGCCACGATCACCCTTGTGGCCCCGGATTTCCGATGGACGACCGGCGGCGCCACTTCCGACGAATTCGACGCAAAGCGCGACGCCGCGCACAATTTCAAGGTCGCGTTCGGCTTCCGCGTCGCTGGGCGCGACGCGGATGGCCCAACCGAGATCGGCCCGCAATGGGGCCTGCTCGAGTTCTTCGCAAAGGACGAAACGCTTACCCAGGAGGCCGGATCACCACTCGTTTGCGGGTCGACGCTCGCCAAGGTCACAGACTCCGCCACGCTGGAGATCGCGCTCACTCGCGTCGATGAGGACAACGATCTTTCGGAATGGGTTTACATGATCGACGACACCGCGCTGACCTCGACCCCAACCGGAGGCACAACCGTGGCCCGCGCACGGAATGCCGCGATGCCGATCGTGTCGGTCCATCCGGCGCCCGTCGAGGGCAAGGCGGCACCCGCTCCGACCCATTTCGAGTTGCTCTTACCTTCCGGCCGGACCGGCTGGGCGCCTGTGAAGGACCTGCGTCCCCTGTTCGTGGACAGGGTCTGCTTTTCCAAGACGGGCGAAGCGTGGCGCATTTCACTTTACGACCAAGCCGACTGAGGCGGGACACGGCTGCGTGAGGCCGGAATATTGGCCCTCCAGGCGGGGTCAACCGTTCCGCAGTCGTTCGTCCAACGCAAAGCGGGCACCAGCCCCGCGGCTCTCGAAAAAATTCAAGGGAGGTCTTGATGCCCCGTGCAGTATTCGCTCTTTCAACCGCGTTTCTCGTCCTTGCCGCCTCGCCACTCGCAGCACAACAGCAGCCCGCCACGCCGCCGGTCGCGCAACCCGCGCCGCCGCCGTTCGCCACCACGAAAGTGGAAGGCACCGACAACGTCTATGTCTTCCGCTACCAAGGCCACCAGGCGATGTTTGTCGTGACGCCGGAAGGCGTGATCGCCACCGATCCGATCGGCCTCGCCCGGCCGCAGGCGGTGACGACCTACATCGACGAGATCCGCAAGGTGACCCAAGCGCCGATCCGCTATGTGATCTACAGCCATCACCATTACGATCACATCGCCGGCGGCAAACCGTTCAAGGATGCCGGCGCCACCTTCATCGCGCATAAGAACGCGAAGCAGAGAATCAGCGAGGTGAACCATCCGGACGTCGTGGTTCCCGACGAAGTCGTCGACGACAAGCGCACCGTCACCCTCGGCGGCACGACGCTCGAACTCCAGTTCGTCGGACGCAATCATTCCGACAATTCGCTGGTGATGCACCTGCCGAAAGAGAAGCTGGTCTTCATCGTGGACTGGATTCCGATCCAGTCGGTGCACTGGCGCGACATGCCCGACAGCTGGCCGATCGAGTGGGAGGAAGGGATCAAGCGAGTCCTGGCTATGGATTGGGACCGGATGATTCCGGGCCACCCGGGACCCGGTGGCAGGCTCGGCACCAAGGACGACGCACGGGCGACGCTCGTTTTCATGCAGGAGCTCTCGGCCGAGGTGAAAAAAGCCGTCGCCGAGGGCAAGTGCTACGAGAAGGCCATGGAAGAGGTGAAACTTCCCAAGTACTCGACGTGGGCCAACTACGAGCGCTGGCTCGGCATGAACGTCGAACGTTACTGCCACTACTGGCGCGTCGGCCTGTAACCGGATCGGCTGTTTCTGGAATGACTGATGCGACGTCCGGCGCTTCACCGCCGGGCGTCATTACATTCGAGGGGAGCCATCCATGGTGAAGCGAATAATTTTTCAGTCCGCTTGCCTGCTTGTCGCCGCCATGACGGCACAGGCGCAAACGCCGGCGCCGACCTTTGCCACCACGAAGGTCGAAGGAACGGAAAACGTCTACGTGTTCCGCTACCAAGGGCATCAATCGATCTTCATCGTCACGCCCGCGGGTGTGATCGCCACCGACCCGATCAGTGAGAACCGCCCGGCGGCCGAGGCCTACGTCGCTGAGATCCGCAAGATCACCCAGGCGCCGATCCGCTACGTGATCTACAGCCACCACCATCCGGATCACATTGCCGGCGGCAAGCCGTTCAAGGATGCGGGCGCCACCTTCGTCGCCCACCGCGTCGCCAAGGACCGCCTCACGCAGATGGCGCGCCCCGACATCGTCATCCCGGACGAGACCGTGGACGACAAGCGGACGATCAATCTCGGTGGCACTGACGTGGAGCTCCTTTTCGTCGGCAAGAATCATTCCGACAATTCGCTGGTCGTCCGTCTGCCCAAGGAAAAGCTGCTCTTCGCCGTCGATTTCATCTCCGTGGAAGCCCTCAACTTCCGGGCCATGCCGGATTCGTATCTGCCGGACTGGCATGACTCGCTGAAACGCGTGATCGCCATGGATTGGGATCGTTTGATCCCCGGTCACCCCGGACCGAACGGAAGGCTGGGCACCAAAGCCGACGTCCAGAATCATCTCGCCTACATGGACGACCTCTCCGCCGAGGTGAAAAAACTCGCCGATGCCGGTCAATGCACTGAAGCCGGAATCAAGGAGGTCAAGCTGCCGAAATACGCGACTTGGCGAAGCTACGAGCAGTGGCTCGGCATGAACGCCGAACGCTACTGCACCTTCTGGCGCGACAAGAAATAGCGCCCAACTTCCTGCCCACCGGCTTCGGCCCGCTGTGCTTGCGCGCGGCGGGCCGTTTCCTTAGAGATCGGCGCCCTGCCGCACGGAGGCGCGCATGATCATCGAGAACCAGAAGCAAGTGACGGACGCCGTGCTCGAGGAGTTGAAGCGCGCGCCCAATCCGCGCTTCCGCGAGATCATGACTGCACTGGTGCGGCACCTGCACGATTTCGCCCGCGACGTGAAGCTCACCGAAGAGGAATTCCAGCAGGCCTGCGCCTACGTCAACGCGATCGGGCAACACTCGAACCCGCGGCACAACGAGGCGGTGCTGATGGCGGGATCGTTGGGTTTTTCTAGCCTCATCTGTCTGCTCAACAACGGCAACAAGGGCCAGACCGAGACCGCGGCCAACATGCTCGGCCCGTTCTGGCGCCTGAACTCACCGCGCGTGGAGAACGGCGGGAGCATCGTGTTTTCTCCGGTGCCGGGGCCGGCTCTGTTCGTTCACGCACGCGTCATCGACGGCGCGAAACAGCCGATTGCCGGCGCGGAAGTCGACGTGTGGCAGTCTTCGACCGAGGGCTTCTACGACAATCAGGATCCGAAGCTGGGCGGCATGAATCTGCGCGGCAAACTCACAACCGACGCGGACGGCCGCTTCTCGTTCCGCTCGATCCTGCCAGCAGGTTACCCGATCCCGATCGATGGGCCGGTCGGCGAACTGCTCGCGGCGCAGGATCGGCACAACATGCGCCCCGCGCATCTGCATTTCCTGATCTTCAAACAGGGCTTCAAGACATTGATTTCCCAAGTCTACGTGAAGGGCGCGCCTTGGCTCGACTCGGACGTGCAATTCGGCGTCACGCGCGCCCTCGTCGGCGATTACGTTCGCCATGAGAACGAGAAACCGCCCGCATCAGACGTCGAAGGCCCGTGGTATTCCCTCGACTACACGTTCGCGATGGAGGCGGGCGAGGCGAGACTGCCGCGCGCGCCGATTTAGTAGGGACGCAATGAAAGTCTACATTTTCGACTTGCTTCCGTACGACCGGCATTTCGAGGACGCGAAGAAGGACCGATATCTCCCCTATCCGCTGCCGCGCGAACATTTCGACCGGGAGGTCGCCGCGCGCAGTTATGCCGAGCACATCGAAGCATGGAAGGAGATGGAGCGGGTCGGCTTCGACGGCGTCGCACTCACCGAGCACCACAACACGCCGCACGGTTTGATGAACTCGCCGAACATGATGGCGGCGGTCGCGGCGCAACATACGACCAAGCTCGAGCTGCTGCTCGTCGGCAACCTCATCCCGCTGCACAATCCGCTGCGCATCGCCGAGGAACTGGCCATGGTCGACTGTCTGTCGCGCGGCCGGATCATCTCCGGCTTCGCGCGCGGCGTGCCGCGCGAATACAAGGTCTATCGCGTGCCCATGGCCGAGTTGCGCGCGCGCTTTGAGGAGGCCTACGAAATCATCATCAAGGCCTGGACCGAAGAGACGTTTTCATACGAAGGCAAGTTCTGGTCCTTCCAGGACATCGCGATCTGGCCACGCCCCTACCAGAAGCCGCATCCACCCGTCTGGATTCCGTTCACTGGCAGCAAGGAAACGATCGAATGGGCCGGCGCGCGCAACCTCAAGGCCGTGATCCCGGACTTCAAGCGAGGCCTGACCGAGGACATGGTCGGCTACTTCGCGAAAGCGCTCGCGAAGCACGGCCACCGCATCACGCCTGACCATCTGTGCTTCTTCACCGACACCTACGTTGCCGACAGCAAGGCGGACGCACTCCGTGAATACGGGCCCTATTTCCTCTATTTTCAGCAAGTGCTTTGGCATCACGGCAGTCTTGAGCCCGGCGGGAAAATCCCGCCCGGCGGCCGCTCGCCCAACTCGCCATCATTCGATTACGTCCGGCCGGAGAACAAGCAGGCCGCAGCCCTGGATCGGGAGAAGATCCGCAATACGACGATGGTTGATATCGAGAAGCGCGTGGAGAGCGGCGAGCTCGCGTTTGGTTCGGCTAAGGAAGTAACCGAAAGTCTGATCGAAATGGCCGAGCATGCCGGCGCCAATTCGCTGCTGTTGAACATCAATCTCGGCGCACGGCCAAACAAGTTGTTCATCGAGCAGATTCGCCGCTTCGGCCGTGAAGTGTTGCCGAAGCTGCATGCGCACCAAGTCAAGCGGGTGCCTGCGCAGGCTGCCTGATAACCGCTTGCAACGGCTGGCTGTAGCTTGGTTTAATTCGGCCCGAACATTCCGAGGCGGCGGACATGTCGATTTACTACGGTGGACTACGCGCTACCGCGACAGCGGCAGCAACCAAGCGGACCATCGACCGCCTTTTGGCGCTGCGCACGCAGCTCGCAGCGATCCGCGCGAAGCGGAATCCGCGCACTCTCCTGCTCGCAACCTGGAACGTGCGCGACCTCGGCTCGAATAAGTTCAACCCGCGGCCGCGCGAGGAAGAGGCCTACTATTACATCGCCGAAACCATCGCGACCTTCGATCTCGTGGCGATGCAGGAGGTCAACCGCAACCTCGAGCCGTTTCAGAAGATCATGAAGCTACTCGGCGCGGATTGGGACTACATCGTAACCGACACCACCGAAGGCACCGGCGGCAACAGCGAGCGGATGGCGTTCGTGTTCAAGAAGGGTGTCGTGCGCTTCCGTCATATCGCCGGCGAGATCGTGCTGCCGACCGGGCAAACGGTCTTGCCCGCTTCCGCGGCTGCCGGCGTCACCGCCGACACGGCCGGCGTTCAGTTCTCGCGCACGCCGTTTCTCGTCTCGTTCCAGTCGGGCTGGTTCCGATTCAACCTTTGCACGGTGCACATCTACTTCGGCGAGGACACCGGCCCGAAGCTCGAGCAGCGGCGGCAGGAAATCGAGCGCATCGCGAAATTCTTCAAGTCACGCCAGGACAAGGAGAAGGAAGATTACATCCTGCTCGGCGACTTCAACATCGTGAGCCCGCAGCACTCGACCATGCAGGCGCTGGAGAACAATGGATTCACGATCCCCGATCCGCTCAAGTTCGGCGAAGGGGTTACCGATCGCGATCACTTCTACGATCAGATCGCATTGCGCGTGAGCGAGAAACGCCTCGAGATCGGCGACGGCGGCGTGATCGACCTCTATCAATCGGTGTTCCGCAACGAGGACATGCCGGTCTATTTGCCGCTGATGCAGCAGGACAGCGCAACAGAAGCCGCCAATCCGGCCAAGTACTTTCCCAAATGGCGCACGTGGCAGATCTCCGACCACATGCCCATGTGGGTCGAGCTGCGCACGGATTTCTCCGACGCCTACCTCAAGTCGCTACGGCAATAGGCGGGGTCAATCCACGCGCGTGACGTGCGCGGTGACGGGCTGTTCGTAACCCTTCAAGGTGAGCGTACGCGGCTGCGCCGGAATTTCGTCCGCGACGTGCGACCACACGGCATCGCTCATGACCAGTTCGCCGCCTTGCGCCGCGCCGACCAGCCGGGAGGTAAAGTTCATCGGGTCGCCGAGCGCCACCATTTCGTAGGCCCCGCTCTCGGCAACGAGCGAACCCGCAAACACGACACCGGTGTTGACGCCGACTCCGATCGACAACCAGGGGCCGCCTGCTTCGCCATGGCCGGTTGCGCGCAGCATTTCTTGGCCCGCCAGCGCTGCGCGGCGGACGTAATCGTCACCGCTCACACCGACGCTGAACAGACCGATGACCTCATCACCCACCATCTTGTCGATGATGGCGTCGTTCGCCATGAACACCTTCGTCGCCGCCCGATAGAAGCGGTGCATCAACGTGCCGTATTCGATCGGACTCATGCCGGCAGCCATCTGCGTTGATCCGCGGACGTCGGCAAACAGCATCGCCATCGCGACTTCGGTCCCGCCCGGCTGCGTCCGTAAAACGGTTTCGCACTGATTGCAGAGACTGTGGCTTCGTCGCCAGGGGCCGCGTCCAACCGCCCGGGCGATCGGAGCGCCAAAACCGGCGAAGGGCGCCAGACAGTAATGGCAACGCGGCACGTCGCCCCGCGACAGCAGACGAAAAAAATGCCGGCCCCGGCGCATCTGCGGTTGCTCACCGCCGAAGACGCCCTTCCAGAATGGGTTGTGGCTAAGCGGCTCGTCGGAAGGTGGCATTGTGGATGACCCTTTATCATAGCCGCCATCCCCTGACAGTTGAGACGCCCGCGGCCCTTCCCTCGCTCCAAACATCGCCCCATATTGGGACCGATGGCGCCGCCCAAATCTGAAAAGCCGAAAACCGAGAAGCCCTATCGCACCGCCCGCGGCGTCAGCCACGGCATGGCGGAGCGGCCGCAACGGCATTTCGACTCGCCGCCGGTGACCGGGCTCGATCCCAAGCTCGCCTCGGAACTCGGCCTCACGCACGACAGTGACGCCGACTACGTTCCTTCGCTCGGCTCCGCCGCTTCCGCGGACGCGTTGAAGGCGCTCATCGATGAGGGTCGCCCTGAATTCAGGAACCAGGTCTGGGTTCCGCATCGTCCCGACCGGCCGGAGAAATCCGAAGGTGGCAAGCGCTTCGAACTCGTGTCGCCGTACGAGCCGAAGGGGGACCAGCCGACCGCAATCGAAGAGCTGGTGAAAGGAGCCGACGCGAACGAGCGCACGCAGGTGCTGCTCGGCGTCACCGGTTCCGGCAAGACCTACACCATGGCGCAGGTGATCTCGCGCACGCAGCGGCCCGCGCTGATCCTCGCCCCGAACAAGACGCTTGCCGCCCAGCTCTACGGCGAGTTCAAGAGCTTCTTTCCGAACAACGCTGTCGAGTACTTCGTCAGCTACTACGACTATTACCAGCCGGAAGCCTACGTCCCGCGCACCGACACCTACATTGAAAAGGATTCGTCGGTGAACGAGCAGATCGACCGCATGCGTCACGCGGCGACGCGCTCGCTCCTGGAACGGGACGACGTCATCATCGTCGCGTCAGTGTCCTGCATCTACGGCATCGGCTCGGTCGAAACCTATTCGGAGATGACGTTTGCTCTGCAGAAGGGCCAGCAGGTCAGCCAGCGCGCGCTGATCGCCGATCTCGTCGCGCTCATGTATCGCCGCACCGATATGGACTTCCAGCGCGGCACGTTCCGCGTGCGTGGCGACGTGATCGACCTCTTCCCCGCGCACTACGAGGACCGCGCCTGGCGCATCCAGCTCTTCGGCGACGAGATCGAAAGCATTCAGGAGTTCGATCCTCTCACCGGCGAGAAGATTGCCGACCTGGAATTCGTGAAGGTCTACGCGAACTCCCACTACGTGACGCCGAAGCCGACGCTGCATCAGGCGATCAACGGCATCAAAGCCGAGTTGCGGGCACGCGTCGATCAACTGACGCGCGCCAACCGCCTGCTGGAGGCACAACGGCTCGAGCAGCGCACGATCTTCGATCTCGAGATGCTCGCAGCGACCGGATCGTGCGCGGGCATCGAGAACTATTCGCGCTATCTCACGGGTCGCAATGCCGGCGAGCCGCCGCCGACGCTATTCGAGTATCTGCCCGACAACGCGATCGTGTTCGTCGACGAGAGTCACGTGACCGTGCCGCAGCTTGGCGGCATGTACCGCGGTGACTTCCGGCGCAAGGCAACGCTTGCGGAGTACGGTTTCCGCCTTCCCTCATGCCTCGACAATCGTCCACTGCGTTTCGAGGAATGGGATCTGATGCGCCCGCAGACGATCGCGGTGTCAGCGACGCCTTCGGGCTGGGAGCTCGGTCAGACGCAAGGCGTATTTGCCGAGCAGGTGATCCGCCCAACCGGCCTTGTCGATCCGCAAATCTCCGTGCGGCCCGCCCGCACACAGGTCGACGACCTTTTTGGCGAAGCGCGGGCGACGGCGGCCCAAGGCTATCGCACCCTCGTCACCGTTCTGACCAAACGCATGGCGGAGGATCTCACCGAGTACCTGCACGAACAGGGTGTGCGCGTACGGTACATGCACAGCGACATCGACACGATCGAGCGCATCGAGATCATCCGCGACCTTCGGCTCGGCGCCTTCGATGTGCTGGTCGGGATCAACCTGTTGCGCGAAGGCCTCGACATTCCCGAGTGCGGTCTCGTCGCCATCCTCGACGCGGACAAGGAAGGCTTCCTGCGCAGCGAGACTTCGCTGATCCAGACCATCGGCCGCGCTGCACGCAACATCGACGGCCGCGTGATCCTCTACGCCGATCAGATCACGGGCTCGATGCAGCGCGCGATCGCCGAGACCGACCGCCGTCGCATCAAGCAGAACGAGTGGAACGTCGCGAATGGCATCACGCCGGAAAGCGTAAAACATGCCATCTCCGACATCGTGAACTCGGTCTATGAGCGCGACCGCGTCACGGTGGACACGGGCTTCGAGGATGCCATCGCCATCGGCCACAATTTCGAGGCGGTTATCGCCGGCCTCGAGGAGCGCATGAAGGAGGCGGCGGGCAACCTCGAGTTCGAGGAGGCGGCTCGGCTGCGCGACGAGGTCAAGCGTCTGCGCGGGATCGAAATGGCCGTGCTCGACGATCCGACGGCCAAAGGGCCCCGCCCTGCGCCGCGCTCGTCGGCACGAATGGATGCCGGATCCGCAAACGATTTGGCTCTGCGCGCCCCCTCCTCGCGCGGCGGCAAGCCCGGCACGCGGACGATCAAGGGCAAGAGCCGCTGAAGCTACGTAGTGCCCCGGGGGATTCTTCTGTATCGACGGACGCGCCTTTCGAACTTAGGCTAACCCCGTTCAGAAGCTGCACGGGGAGTAGTGTCATGCGTAAGAAATTGGTTGCTGCCGCGTTCACAGCGGTTCTTGTTCTTGGAATGAATTCCCTCCCAGCCGTGGCGAAGTCCGGCGGTTGGTCCGGCAAGAGCGGCGGCTGGTCCGGCAAGAGCGGCGGCTGGTCCGGAAAGAGCGGCGGCTGGTCCGGAAAGTCCGGCTTCTCCAAGTGGAGCGGATTCCACGGCAAGGGTCATCACGGAAAGTTTGGCTTCAAGCACGGACACAAATTCAATAACGCGGGATTCTTTTGGGGCGGCTGGCCTTACTACATCGACAGGCCGACCAACCTGATCGTCCGCTATCAGGATCCGCCCGCTCCGCCGCCGACGCCCGTGGTCGTGGCTCAACCAAAGATCTTCGCGGCAGGGACAGCCGGTGGCTGCAGCGTGGAGCACGTGAACGTCCCTCAGGGGACGGTCAACGTCTATCGCTGCTGAGGCGATCCGCCCGATAAACGACTCCACGGAGCTCGGAGTCCGAGTCGAGGTTACCCGACACCTCTCGGGAAAGATTTCCTGTTGACCGGCTGTGGACGCGGATGCGCTGCCGCAGAAAAGGCAACATGCGCCCGGATCGTGCCGCAATTGATTCTGTTGTTTCACGCGTAGATCTTCGGGGCGATCTGCATGCAACGACTTGGAAGTGTGATGCTGCGCGTGTTGGTTTTCACCGCAGCGGCGATGACCTCTGCTTGCGTGAGCAACAGAGACATTACCGGCTCGGTCTCGGAACGCGCGGCCTTTGCCGAGCGCATGCAATACCCCGTCGCGCTTAGAGAGCTGCGGCCACCGCCCTCCGCGGTCGAGATCCGTGCGCACTGCTGGATGCAGTTCGACCGCGATCCTTACGACCTCGATACCAAGAGCGCTCTCGTGCAGAAATGCGTGCGCGAACGCACTGGACGGCTCACCGATTTCGACTGACGATCCTTCGATCGACCACCATGTGAATTGAGTGGATTGCGCGGCCGCAGCAGGTCCGAACGCGGTCCACGATTGTGGCAGCAAATGGCTGCTTCCCGGCCCGGCTTGTCCGCTTGGCGGTCGGACGCCGCCTGATTTTCCCCCGGGTTTGGCCGCCAAGTCGCCAAATCCGCGTGGCGCTATCGATCCTTCGATAGAATCATCTGTCAACGGAGACGACAGCCATGAACGCCGATCGATCCGAGAATCTCGCCGAAGTCGCTGAAGCGGCGACGGAATTCGAAGGGGAAATCCGCGAGCTTATCCGCAGTCGCGACGTGACATTCCTTCGCACGCCGGCTGCGAAAGGCGTCGGCGACGCGAGCAATCTGAATTCGCTCATTCACCGCGTCGCGGGCAATTCGACGGTAGAGATCGAAAATCTCATCGATCAGCTGCAGGACATGCGTGAATATCTTCAGAACGAAGGCGCGCGCGTCTCGCAGGAGATCTCGAGTTATGCGCAGGCGAGCCAAAGTGCGCGCTCGCAGGTCGAGTTGATTTCCGACCAGCTGGCGCAGTGGCGTGCGAGCATGCAGTCCACCGCTGCCGCCGTTACCCGGGAATAGTCGGCGTCTCGGAATCGTTCCCTCGCGGGCCGGCCCACGCCGGCCCAATTTTTTTGCGACCCCCGCCCAGAACGCCGCGACGCGAGAATCGGCTAGAGTGCGCCCGGGTTCGCTGCGGGGGCTTTATGCCACTTTCCATCCAGGCCCTGTTGTGGGGACTGCTATCCGGCTCGGCGCTGGTGATCGGTGCGGCACTCGCCTACGTGCCGCACATTTCGCAGCGCGTGCTGGCGGCGGTCACCGCATTCGGCGCCGGTGTGCTGATCTCAGCGCTGTCGTTCGAGTTGATCGAGGAGGCGCATGATCGCGGCGGCCTGTGGCCGACGGCACTCGGCTTTTTGATCGGCGCGCTGATTTTCACGGCCGCGAACGTCTGGATCAATTCAGTTGGCGGGCACGGCCGCTCGCGCTCCGGCCACCATCAGATGAGAGCGCACGAGGGGGGCGGTCTTGCAATCGCAGTCGGCGCGCTACTCGACGGGATTCCGGAATTGGTCGCGATCGGAGTGAGCCTCCTCGCCGAACGGCAGCTCGCCTACGTTGCCTTGATCGCGATCTTCCTCTCCAACCTGCCCGAAGGACTTGCAAGTGCGACCGGAATGCGAAAGGCCGGCCGCAGCACCCTCTACATATTCAGCGTGTGGGGCGGAATTGCCGTCGCCTGCGGTGTGTCGGCGATGCTCGGCAATCTCACATTGGCGCATGCCGATCCGAAGATCATCGCCGTGGCGCTCGCCGTGGCGGCCGGCGCGATCCTCGCACTAATCGTCGACAATCTGATTCCGGAAGCCTTCGAAGTGACGCACGAATACTCGGGCATCATCACCGTGGTCGGCTTCCTGATGGCGTTCGCGTTGAGCAAGGGCTTCGACTGAACGAAGCCCTGCCACCTACCTAAGAACGGATCACTGACCGATCACGGCAGCGACGACCCCATTGACCGGATCTACGAGCACGACCTTGTTCTGCGAGACGACGTACTTGAAGTCTTCGATGTACGGAATTGCTGCGGCGAGCTCTTTCGGCACCTCGTGGAGTTTCGCCTCGGTCGGCACCACCGCGCTCGGCTCCGCGAAGATGCCGGTGCCCGCGCCGGCCTGTGCACCGTCTCGAGCGAGCGTTTTGTAAATCTGCTGCTTCTGCTCGGCGCTCAACGCCAGCCCGCGATCCAGCCACCAATGTTCGTCCTTCGCATTGTTCTCGGTCGAAATGTTGGACGGAACCGTCTGCGATGAAGCACCCGGGACGGCCGGTCCATTGCCCTTCGCGGCGATCGGCCCCGCGTTGGGTGGCCCAATGACCTGATGTTGCGGCGGCGAATCCGGCGCGCCCTTCGCTGGCGCCTGCTCCTGCCCACCCTTCGCCTTGGCTTCGGACTCCGCCCGATCGGGCGATTGCGCCTGGGCGATCGCCCCGACGACGGCGAGTGACAGAACGATCGCGAGCGTGCTGCTGCGAGCCGATTTGCGCATGATCTTGTCCTCCGGAAATCCACCAAGGCAACGTTCGGGGCGGGATAGGTGTTCCATACGCCAGACTCCCGCCGAATTCCGAAGGTGCGCTTGGCACGTATACCGAGTGGGGCCCGTGACTGGAGCACGGGAGGTACACGCATGAGAAAACCTTTCGATCGTCTTCATCGCGGCGTTCGCACTGATTGCCGCCACCGTTACGCCGCAGCCGGCGAGAGCAAACATCTCAGCCTGGTGGCTGGTGCCGGCCTTCGTCGTTGGCACATGGGTGGGTGCGACCCATGCGTACGCTTTTCCCGGCCCATACCTCGGTCCGCAGTGCTGGTACGAGAAGCGCAAGGTGCGGGGAAAGTCCCGCAGCGTTCGCGTCTGCTACTGACGGGAACTTTGTTCGGTCTTTGAACCAAGAGCCGTCGCTAAATAGCGACGGCTCTTCACGTTTTTTGCGCTGCTGCGCCGCAGGAATGCCCTGTTTCCGATGGGAACGAATTGCCAAACAAGGGATTGCCGACACGTCCCCGAACACAAACGGAGGTAAGTGATGAAGAGAACTTTGATTGCCATGAGCGCAGCGGCGGCACTCGCTGTGGGAACTTTCGCGGTTCCCCAGAAGGCCGAAGCGCATGCTTGGTGGTGGATCCCGGCGGCGATCGTCGGGGGCGTGGTCGTTGGCGCGACCGTAGCCGCCCCGCGGGCGTACGCAGCTCCGCGCGGTGAGTACTATGCGCCACAAGGTGCCGTTTACGTGAACCAGCCGAACTGCCGCACGATGCGCGAGCGGACTCCGAGCGGCTGGCGCACAGTCCAAGTGTGCTAACGCCGGCTTGAGCTGGCTCACGCGAAACCCCGGGCGTTCGCGCCCGGGGTTTTCGATTGTTCTGGTTCCTTCGGGAACTTTGTTCACGCGATTGCGCGTGAAATTTTGACGCAATGCAACGTAAGTAGGTTGTGCTCGTCATCGCCACGCCCGTACAATCCGCATACGAATCGGGGGGTTCGGGGTCGCGATGTTTGCCCACGCGCTGGCGGGCTTTACGCTGCTGGTTTTTGTCGCAACAAATCCGGGCGCACTCGCACCGGACACGGGCAGCGCGTCGCCCGACATGACCGCGCAGGAGAAGCGTGCGGTAATTCGTCCGCTCGTGAGATCGACGACGGATTGCGTCGCTCGTACCGTGGCAGCCGATCCGCGTCTCGGGAAGGCGAACGTCACCGACTTGATCGTCGATTCATTCAAATTCTGCGGTGATCCCGTTCGTGCGTTGATAGACGCGCACGATCGATTCTACGGCGCTGGGACCGGCGAGCAATTTTTCATGGGACCGTATCTCGACGCGTTGCCCGCCGCGGTCACGAGCATCGTCCACGGCAAATCCGAATAGGCCGAGGCCGCGTACGCAGCTATTGCCGAAGAATCTCGACGATCTGTCGCGAGCCCGGATCGACGATCGCAATTTCCTCTCCGAACTTCGCGTATTTGTAACGGCTGATCGCGGGTATCTCCGCGATCGTCGCCGAAGGCAGGTCGAGCAGTTCTATATTCTGCGGCATTGACGCGCCGACCTTCAAATCGACCGTGACGCCCGGTGGCGGCGTTTCACGCGCCCGATCCGGCGCGCTGCCAGCCGAGATGCTGCGGATGATCTTTTCCTTTTGCGGTTGCGAAAGCTGTAAGCGGGTATCGGTCGTGACCGTCTGAGCGGCAGCCACACCGGCACCTGCGAGCAGCGCGAGCGCAATTGCGCCGCGGATGTGGAACCTCATCGCCTGCTCCTGTCGGACGGGCCCTCGAGTGGGCCAGTTACCAAACCCCTGTCCTGCCACCGGGTTCCCTCGCTGCCACGGGGGAACGCGGACACACGGTCGCCGTTAGCCTCGGGCGCCTTTCGCGGAACGGTCATGTCGCTCAAGGTCCTCGCCTTCAATTGCACGCTGAAGCGCTCGCCGGAGGCCTCGTCCACGGATCGCATCTTGTGCGAGTTTCTGGCCGCGCTGACCGACCACGACGCCGAAGGCGATGTGATCCGTGCCGTGGACTTCGACATCAAGCCGGGCGTTCGCGCCGACGAAGGCGAAGGCGATGCTTGGCCGGGCCTGCGCAAACGGGTGCTCGCCGCTGACATCCTTATCCTCGGCTCACCGATTTGGCTCGGCCAGCCCTCAAGTGTCGCGAAACGGGTCCTCGAGCGTATGGACGCTTTCCTTGGCGAAAAGGACGACAAGGGACGCATGCCAAGCTACGGCAAGGTCGCCGTCGCTGCGGTCGTCGGCAATGAGGACGGCGCACATCACGTCGCTGCGGAATTTCAGCAAGCATTGACCGAAGTTGGATTCACGATCCCGGCTGGCGGCGCCACGTACTGGGTCGGAGAAGCGATGCAAGGCACCGACTACAAGGATCTCAAATCGCCACCGAAAGTCGTGGCGGATTGGACCAAGATGCTAGCGTCGAACACTGCGCACCTTGCGCGCCTGCTCAAGCGCGAAGGCTATCCGGGCAAGGACTGACGCAGCCTATCGCACCGGGAAGTCGAAGTAGGTTTCCGGAAACGGCTCGCCCGCCAGGGTGAAGTGCCACCACTCTTTCCAGTAGCCTCTGAAGCCGCGTCGCGCCATCGCTGCAGCAAGCACATTGCGGTTCGATTGCGCGTCCGCGGCAATGCTGCGGTCCAGGCGGCCGGAACGCGGCCCAAAGAAATCGAATGGCGAGCCCATTTCGAGTGCCTCTCAATTCGACAATCGAATGAGCGTGAGATCGACCGTCGATCCGCGTGAGTGACCGGAGCGCGCGGAAATGTAACCGCCGCGGAAGAGGTCCAGCTTGTCGAAATCCGGATAGTATTCGCGCTTGGTCTGTTGATCGGCAAAATCCCGGGCCCAGCGCACAAAATGCGCGACTGCACGCGCCGGTCGATAGCAATCGAAAACCTTCACGCCGAGGCCGCTCGCGGCAAGATCCCGTTGCACGGCAGCAAGCGCGGCCGCGGCTTCGCGGGTAAGCAGGCAGACCGGCGCCTCGTATCCGTCGATCCGGCGGCCGACAAAATTGCGTCCTTCGAAGTAGCGCATGTCGACCGCAAGTCCCGGTATGACCTGCGCTGCGTCGACGAAGCTCGGGTGACGGGACTGAGCTTCCGCGCTGGCGACAGCCAGCAAGACGGAGCAAAAACCTACGAACAGCAGAGGCAGCGATCGTGCGATCGCCACCATGGCGGAAAGTCTAACGGGCCGCCAACTTGCCGCCCGGACGCAGACGCAACGACGCGATGAAGACGATTACCCCGCCGGCGATGTAACCAAGGGTCGAAAACAGGTAGGGCGGCAAGTACCTGCTGACCCGCAAGACGTATTCGGCAGCGCCCATGCTTTGCTCAAAACC
This sequence comes from uncultured Alphaproteobacteria bacterium, assembly GCA_963711595.1. GTDB lineage: Bacteria > Pseudomonadota > Alphaproteobacteria > Rhizobiales > Xanthobacteraceae > JAUSIF01. The sequence goes on along the minus strand of CAVQER010000007.1, from coordinate 836,978 downwards.
GCCGCCGAAGTAGTAGCCGACATTGGACAGCACAAAGAACAGAATTGTGCCGACCGTCGCCAAGCCGATCAGCTTGCCGGCATTGAGCACATCCAGTTTCTCCATCCGTCGCGCGAGCCTGCCGGCGTACCAGAGCGCGCCGTAGCCCGCGAACAGCGTCCAGTAGCCGAGCGTCATGCATGCGTCGGCGACACCCACGAGGCCGAGCGCGACGGCATCGAGCAGGATCGCTTCAATTGCGAGGACCACGATCCAGGCCGGACTGGCTAGGATCAATCCCGCGAGGAAAAACACACCAGTCGACGCGTCGGGGGCGATCGTTCCCACACCGAAGTGATGAATGCGCGTCGCCGCCATCAGGAGGCCAAGCAGCAAGGCGGCAATTCGCTCCGATTTCGCGTCGAGCACGAACATGGACATCTCCGAAGCAGCGGGAGGCCAAGCTAGAAAAGCCAGCCCGCCGGCGCAAGTCCTGCGCGCATCGCGTAGCGTGGCATAATTGCGACGTTCCACTGATCTGATGCGAGCACGCTTGACCCGCGCCTGCGCCGGTCTCATCGTTCAGCAAAGCGGAGTCGAAACGATGACGGGCAGAATCACGGGTTTGATTTTCGGAATGGCGCTCGCGTGCGTCACTTCGGCGTCGACCTACGCAGGCCCGCTCGAGCGCCTGGTCACCGGCTATCATGGCTATATTCCGCCCTGTGACAGCGCGTTTGCGCTCAGCACGATTTCATGGCGATTCGGCTACAAGGAATGGCGCTTTTGGGGGTCGCCGGATCAGTTGACCCAGTTCGGCGACGTGCGCGAGATCGGCTACCGCCCATGGGGACCAAGCTACGTTCCGCGCCGCTATTGCAGCGCGAAGGTCCGTGTCTCCAATCTCCGTGACACGACGGTTTATTACTCGATCATCGAAAAGGGTGGCTTTGCCGGAGTCGGTTACGGGGTCGAGTGGTGCGTGGTCGGCTGGGACCAGAACCTCGCCTACTCGCCGAATTGCCGGGCAGCGCGGCCGTGACCCGCACGCGCGGCTTGGTCGCCGCGCTCATCGTTTCTTTCCTCCTCGCCGTTCCTGCCTTGGCGCAGAATCGCGGCGATCCCGGCAAGTTCGATTTCTACGTCCTGGCCCTCTCCTGGTCGCCTTCATACTGCGAGGCGGTGGGCAACAAGCGCAGCGGCGACGAACAGTGCCGGCGAGGACGCCCGTTCGCCTTCGTCGTCCATGGTCTTTGGCCGCAGTACGAGCGCGGTTATCCTCGCGGTTGCGTTAATCCCGCGCCCTGGCTTCCCGAAACCTTGATCCGATCCTCACTCGACTTGATGCCTGCCCGCGCATTGGTCCTGCACGAATGGCGCGAACACGGAACCTGCTCCGGGATGGCACCACAAGCTTATTTCGATGCCGTGCGTCGTGCGCGCGAGCGGATTTCCATTCCGGATCCGTTCGTTCGCCTGAGCTCGTACACGATGGTTTCGCCGGCTGAAGTCGAGCACGCGTTTCTCGAGGCGAACCCCGGCCTCGCCGCCAACATGATCTCTGTGACCTGCGACAGCCGCCACCTGCGCGAAATCCACATCTGTTTAAGCCGCGACCTTGAATTTCGCGCGTGCCCCGAGATCGATCACCGGGCTTGCCGGACTCCGCGCGTCGTCATGCCGCCGGTTCGCGGCGGGTGATCCTGACGGCGGGGCGAACATGAACTACCGCCACGCATATCATGCCGGCAACTTCGCAGACGTGCTGAAGCACGTGATCCTGGTCCGCGTCCTGCTGCATCTGCGTGCGAAGGAGACCGGATTCTGCGTGATCGAAACCCATGCGGGCGCTGGCCGCTACGATTTGCAGAGCGATGCGGCGACCCGCACGGATGAATGGCGTGAAGGGATTGGCCGTCTGCTGGCCAAGTCGATCGGACACCAGGCGGACGAAGTCGTCGCGCCTTATCTCGCGATAGTCCGCGGCCCGAACGCGGGAGCGACCCTACGATCCTATCCGGGATCGCCTGCTATCGCAGTTGCGCTCACGCGCTCGCAGGATCGTCTTGTTTTCCATGAAAGGCATCCTGAAGAATACGCCGCGCTGTCCGCGCTCATCGGACAAGGAAGTCGCCTTCGTGCCGTCGAAGATGACGGTTGGACTGCGCTGAAAGCCGAGCTCCCGCCAACGGAACGGCGCGGGCTTGTGCTCATCGACCCGCCATTCGAGGAGCCGGGCGAGTACGGCCGTCTCGCGGCCGGCCTGACCGAGGCCCATCGGCGCTGGGCGACCGGGATCTACTTGCTCTGGTATCCGATCAAGGACGCCCGCGAGGTCGAGCGGTTCGCTCGCCGCGTGGTCAAGCTCGGAATTCCAAAGATCTTGCGAGCCGAGCTCGCCGTCGGCGCTTCTGCCCCCGATGCGCCGCTCGCCGCGTGCGGAGTGCTCGCCGTCAATCCGCCGTGGACCCTTGAAGGAAACCTCAAGACCCTTTTGCCTGCACTAGCGAACGCGCTTGGCCGCGATCAATCCCGAACTTACCGGCTCGAATGGCTGGTCTCCTGATCGTCATGGCGCAGACCTACCTGCCGCTTTTCAGAATACCCGGGATGCCCTAGGAAATAGTCCCTCGGGTCCGCCAGCTTGACGTTCGGGCGACGCGAAGGGAATGGGAGTGGGGGCGATGCCGATCACCGGCACAGTAAAGTTCTTCAATGGCGACAAGGGTTATGGATTCATTCGGCCAGACGACGGCACCCGCGACGTGTTCGTGCACGTCTCGGCGGTTACGAGTTCTGGTCTGAGCACGTTGAACGAAGGTCAGCGCATTTCATTTGAAGTCGAGCCGGACAAGCGTGGCAAGGGACCAAAAGCTATCAACTTGCGCCCGGCGGAATAAACGATCGCCAGGGACATGTCCATCAAACTGCAAGAAAGCGAAAGCCCCGGAGCATGTCCGGGGCTTCCGTGTTTTCATCAGTGGCGTGCGAGGATCACCACTTGATACTCAAGCTTCACGGTCCAGTTCTGGGTGATCAGATGCTAGACCTGCGACCAGGTTACAGCACTAGGCAAAAAAGCCTCCTCACCTCACACCGGGCCGATTCCGGTGACAAGTTTTTGAAAAGCAAAGCCCCAGGCTCTCGCCCGGGGCCATTCGATATTTCGAAACGGATCGGGTCAGAACTTATAGTTCATGCCCATGCGCACGATGCTCGTGTCGAACCCGACGCGCGCCGGACCAGCGACAGTCGCGTATGTCTCTTTTCCGAGATCGGCGAACAGGTATTCGATACGGGCGGTGATGTTTGGCGCGATGAACGCTTCAACGCCAGCGCCGACCGTCCAGCCGAAGTGTGTCTGCGTGTTCGACAGGCCGCCGACCGCCACGTCGCCCCGACCATACGCAAGACCGCCCGTTCCATACACGAGGAAGCGATCCATCGCGTAACCGAGTCGGCCGCGAACGGTGCCGATGTAGTCAAGGCTCACCGTACCGCCAGCGCCGGTTGCATCAAGACCGGTGATCGCGATGTCACTTTCAACACCTGCGAGTAGACCGCTCGCGTACTGAAAATTGTATCCCGCCTGCAGGCCGATCAGATATCCGCTTGGATCGGTCCCGAGTGCGCTACCCCATCCCCACCCGGCATTACCGCCGACATAGAAACCGGTCCAGTTGAAGAGCGAGCGCGCCGTTTCCGGTCCGTAATACGGACCGGTCCGCCGCCCGCCGAGATCGGCTGCAAGAGCCGGCCCCGCGACCAACAACGCGATGGTCGCGAGCAGCACCTTCTTCATAGTCGCCCTCCTCGTCACGGTCATACTGACCGCTTCGTTCGCCCGAACCCTAAACTTTTAGGAGATTTCGACTGATTAACGCGCGCGCAAGGAATGGCTCCTCTTTGGTGGTACGATTAATGAACCGTTGACGGCGGCTTGAGCTTGACCGGAAGCGGGCTGAACCGAGGCTATTTCTGGAAGCGGCGGTATGAGCGTGCGGAAGGAAAATCGGGGCGCGGCGTTGGTCACGGGTGCTGGTCAGCGTATCGGCCGTACAATCGCGATCGCGTTGGCCGGCGCGGGCTATTCGATCGCAATCCATTGCCGACGGTCGAGGGAGGAGGCCGAAAGCCTTGCCGGGGAGATCGGCAAGCTGGGCAGCCGCTCCGCGATTCTGGTCGCGGACCTAGCCGAAGAGAAAGCCGTCGCGCAACTCGTGCCCGATGCAGTCAAGGCGCTCGGGCCGTTGACGTTGCTTGTGAACAGCGCGGCAATCTTCGAGCCCGATGGCGTCGGCAACCTCGACCGCCAGCGCTGGGACCATCAATTCGCGATCAATCTCATCGCGCCCGTGTTTCTCACCGGTGCTTTTGCAGCGCAGGCGCCTGACGGTTCGTCGATCGTCAATATCGTCGATCAACGCGTGTTCAAGCTGACGCCGCACTTTCTCTCTTACACACTGACGAAAACGGCGCTGGCCGCGGCAACGCACACGCTGGCGCAAGCGCTTGCGCCGAAGATTCGCGTGAATGGTGTTGCACCAGGACCGACACTTCCCAGTCCTCGCCAGGATCCAAAGGAGTTTGCCCATCAGACCGCGCAACTTCCGCTCGGTCACGGTCCAACGCCTGAGGACATCGCGAACGCAGTCGTGTTCCTCGCGTCGGCCCGCAGCACCACCGGGGTCATCGTGTCAGTTGATGGCGGTCAGCACATCGCCTGGCAAACACCAGACACTGCGGGAATCCGTGAGTGAGACAGCGCGGCTCTGGCCCTCGCCGAGGTAATTCCTTACTTTTCTCCCATGGAGCGCAAGCGACTCGATGTCGATCCGGCGGCTGAGCCGGAGCAGGCCATTGGACAGCGACCGGACGACGAGGACACGCCGGTTGTCGAGCTCGTGCGCGAGGAGACGACTGAAGACGAACCCGCCGCCGAAACGGTCGAGACCGGCCGCAACGTCATCCTGAGGCACGCCAAACTCGCGCCTACCGGTGCGGGTGTTTATCGCATGCTCGATCGCAAGGGCGACGTTCTATATGTCGGCAAGGCGAAGAACGTCGCGAAGCGTGTGATCTCCTATGCGCGGAATGGGCATGAGAATCGCACTGCGCGCATGGTGGCAGCCACCGCCTCTCTGGAATTCGTCTCGACCGCAACCGAGACAGAAGCGCTCCTACTCGAAGCGAATCTCATCAAGCGCTTCCATCCGCGCTTCAACGTATTGCTGCGTGACGACAAATCGTTCCCCTACATCCTCATCACGGGCGATCACCCAGCTCCGCTGATCGCGAAACATCGCGGCGCACGCAGCCGCAAAGGCGATTATTTCGGTCCGTTCGCGGCCGTCGGCGCGGTCAATCGCACCATTACCGCGCTCGAACGCGCCTTCCTTCTGCGCTCATGCGCCGATTCGGTTTACGAGAGCCGAACCCGCCCCTGTCTGTTGTTTCAGATCAAGCGCTGTTCGGCGCCATGCACAGGCGAGATCGCACTGCCGGATTACAACCAGCTCGTCGACGAGGCTCGGGATTTTCTTTCCGGCAAGAGTCGCGACGTGAAGGAGACGCTGGCCAAGGAGATGGAAGAGGCATCCGACGCATTGAACTTCGAGCGCGCTGCCGCTCTACGCGACAAACTCGCGGCGTTGTCGGCGATCCAGTCGCACCAAGGCGTGCACCCGCGCACGGTGGACCAAGCCGACGTTTTCGCCGTTCACCAGGAAGGCGGCGTCACCTGCATTGAAGTGTTTTTCATTCGCAACTATCAAAACTGGGGTGATCGCGCGTACTACCCGCGCGCGGATAAATCCTTCGGGCCTAGCGAGGTTTTGGAAAGTTTCCTCGCGCAGTTCTACGAGGACAAGGTAAGTCCACCCTGCGTACTGCTGTCTCATGAAATCGCGGAACCCGCCTTGCTCGAGGAGGCCCTGCGCACCCGAGCCGGGTATCGCGTCGAGGTGACGGTGCCGCAGCGTGGCGACAAGCGCGCACTCGTCGATCACGCGCTGATCAACGCACGCGAAGCGCTGGGCCGCAGGCTTGCCGAATCTTCCACCCAGACGCGTTTGCTGAAGGGAGTCTCGGAGGTGTTCGGCCTCACGCAGCCGCCGCGACGCATCGAAGTGTATGACAATAGTCACATCGCGGGCGCGAAGCCGGTCGGTGTGATGATCGTGGCGGGTCCGGAGGGCTTCTCCAAGAATCAGTACCGAAAATTCAACATCCGCTCCGAGGATCTCACCCCTGGAGACGACTTCGGCATGATGCGTGAGGTGTTGCGGCGGCGCTTTGCGCGGCTCGTGGCCGAATCTCCGCGCAACGGCGATCAGGATTCGCCTTGGCCCGATCTCGTGATCCTCGACGGAGGCCTCGGCCAGCTGAATGCCGCGCGTGAGGTCCTTGCCGACCTCGGCATTGGCGATCTTTGTCTCGTCTCCATTGCCAAGGGCGCCGATCGTGATGCGGGCCGCGAGACTTTTCACATGCCGGACCGTGAGCCGTTTCGCCTGCCGCCGCGCGACCCGGTGTTGTATTTCGTCCAGCGATTGCGCGACGAAGCGCACCGCTTCGCAGTGGGATCCCACCGCACGCGAAGGAAGCGGGACATTGCCAGCGGCGGCCTGCAAGAAATTCCCGGTGTGGGCCCCGCCCGAAAGCGTGCGCTACTGCATCACTTCGGAACTCTGGCCGCGATTGAGCGCGCGTCACTTACGGATCTCGAGACTGTTCCGGGCGTGAATGCGGCCACCGCCAAGGCGGTTTACGACTATTTCCATGCGAATGGCTGAACGCTGCCATGAATTTGACCGCGCGCCGCATTGACGCCGCGGTTGGGGAATGTCTTTCTCAGCGATATCCGGAGTGCAGCATGCAGCAGGCGACAAGTACGGCACGCCCAATCCCTGCGGCGCCCGCCGCGGGCGGCGCGCTGTCGCTGCCGAACCTGCTCACTTATGGCCGAATCGCTGCGGTGCCTGCGGTTGCCGCATGCCTGTTCGGCGTCACGATCTACGAAGCGGGACTGTGGCTTCGCTGGGTCGCGCTGGCGATCTTCATCCTCGCGGCTGTGACCGATCTGCTTGATGGTTGGGTCGCCCGCGCGTATGGGGGATTCTCCAATCTTGGCCGCATGCTCGATCCGATCGCGGACAAGCTTCTGGTGGGCGCGAGCCTGCTCATGTTGGCGGCGGATGAGACCATCCGCGGCTGGTCCTTGTGGGCCGCGTTTGTGATCCTGTGCCGCGAAATCCTTGTTTCCGGCCTGCGCGAATATCTCGCGGAACTGCGCGTGAGCGTACCCGTGTCGCGACTCGCCAAGTGGAAGACAACGCTGCAGCTGCTCGCGATCGGATTTCTCCTCGCTGGCCCGGCTGGCGACGTCGTCCTGCCGGGCACGACGCACATCGGGCTCGCACTGTTGTGGACCTCGGCCCTGCTCACGCTCTACACCGGTTTCGACTATTTCCAGGCGGGGCTGCGCCACATTGTGTCGAACAGCCGATGAAGGTCCTATACTTCGCTTGGATTCGGGAGCGCGTCGGTAAGCCCGAGGAAGTTGTCGAGCCGCCCGCCACAGTGACCACGATCTCCGATCTGGTTGAATGGCTCGGTACGCGGGGCGAGGAATACGCCCATGCCTTTCAGAACAAAGGCATCGTACGCGCCGCGATCGATCGCGTGCATGCGCGTCCTGAAGCCAAGATTGCCGGCGCGCGCGAAGTAGCGCTGTTTCCACCGATGACCGGCGGGTAAATCTTTGGTGGACCAATGAGCGTCCGTATCGCCGAGGGCCCAATCGATCCAGCCGCAGAGAGTGATGCGCTCTCTCGCGGCAGGAACGACATCGGCGCTGTTGTCACGTTCAGCGGTATCTGCCGCGGCGACGAAGACGGCGCACAGATTAAGGCGCTCTCGCTTGAGCACTATCCCGGCATGGCAGAGGCCGAGATCGAACGGCATGTCAGAGAGGCCGAAGCCCGCTGGCCGCTGCTCGGCGTCCGCATTGTTCATCGCGTCGGACGCATCGTCCCGGGCGAGACGATTGTACTGGTCGCAGTGGCGTCGAAACATCGGCGGGCTGCGTTCGAGGCCGCCGAGTTCCTGATGGACTATTTGAAGTCCCGCGCGCCCTTCTGGAAGAAGGTCGAAGGTGTTGGCGGGAAATCCTGGATCGAAGCGGAGGCGAAGGACGACGAGGCCAACGCTCGCTGGACGAAATTACCCAAGCGGGACGCGGCCGAGTAAGGCTACGCCGCGGCCGAACGCTTCTTCTTCGGCTGCACTTCGGCCGTGTAGTCGTCCATCAGTTGCTTGGTGATTGTACCCGGCGTGAACCGCCAATCGGCGATCTCGGACACCGGCGTCACTTCCGCGGCCGTGCCGGTGATGAAGCACTCTGTGAAGCCGGACAATTCCTCCGGCTTGATCTGCCGCTCGATCACCTCGATGCCGCGCTTGCGCGCGAGCGAAATCGCCGCGCGGCGCGTGATGCCATCGAGGAAGCAATCCGCGGTCGGCGTGTGGATTTTGCCGTCCTTGATAAAAAAGATGTTCGCGCCGGTGCATTCCGCGACCAGACCGCGCCAGTCCAGCATCATGGCGTCCGCGTAGCCTTTCCGCTCAGCCTTGTGCTTGGAGATCGTGCAGATCATGTAGAGGCCGGCCGCCTTGGCCCTGGAGGGAATCGTCGCGGGATCGGGCCGGCGATATTCCGCAAGATCCAGACGCAAGCCCTTCAGTCGCTCCTCCGGATCGAAATAGCTCGGCCACTCCCAGGTCGCGATCGACAGGTGAATCTTGTTGTGCTGCGCGGAGACGCCCATCATCTCGCTGCCGCGCCACGCAACCGGACGCACGTACGCATCCGTCTGCTTGTTCGTCTCGAGGACAAGACGCTTCGCGGCGTCGATCTCGGCGATCGAATAGGGAATTTCGAAATCGAGCATCTGCGCCGAGGCCTTCAGGCGCTCGGAGTGCTCCGTGCATTTGTAGATTTCGCCGCCATAGGCGCGCTCACCCTCGAACACGCAGCTCGCGTAATGCAGCCCGTGGCTCAGCACGTGCATGGTGGCGTCGGTCCACGGCACCAGCGTGCCGTCGTACCAGATGACGCCTGGACGGTTGTCGAAGGTGTCGCCGGCCATCGCTTCCTCCTCAAGACCGGCCCGCCGAGCTGCCGATCCTGCTGATAACCAACCGCTTCCGCCCCGCCAATCGGGTTTTGCCACGCGGGCCAACTCCCGATATGTTTTCCGCATGAGAGCGCGTCTTGTGACGCGGCGCAACGATCAGACCGGTCGGTTTCCGCCCGGAAAACAAACGTTTCGCCGGAACTTTGCGCTCGGTAACACTTCGCGCTAAATATGTCAACATGGCTGACATAAACGTGTCGACGGTATCCGCTCGTCTCTCTGAACCGACTCGGGAACGCCCGGGCGGTCCGGCGTACGATTTGATCGAGCTTCTGTTTTTCGCGTATCGCGATTTCATCGGCGACGCCGACGAACTGCTTTCCCGGCTCGGCTTCGGCCGCGCGCACCATCGGGTCCTTCATTTTGTCAATCGCCATCCCGGCATGCGCGTCGCGGACCTGCTCGAGATCCTGAAGATAACGAAGCAAAGCCTTGGGCGCGTACTGCGCGACCTTGTTGAGAACGGTTACGTGGCTCAGAAGGCCGGCCCCGCTGACCGCCGCCAGCGCCTGCTGTTTCTGACGGTCAAGGGCGAAACCCTCGCGCGTGACCTCGCGCTTCTGCAAACCCGGCGCTTTGCCCGCGCCCTGCACGAATGCGGGCCCGGTGCGCGTGACGCCGCCCGCCGATTCCTGTCGGCGATGATCGATCCGGCTTCGCGCGAGGAGGTCGAGCGCCTCATGACGCGCGCCGATCTCGCCGGAAGCACGAATGCAACGCGGGGCTGAGCGACGATGGTCCATCCCCGCACCCCGCCGCCGGACAACGCTCCTCATCTTCTGCTCGTGGACGATGACCGGCGCATTCTCGAACTGCTGTCCCGGTACTTGTCGGATCACGGCTATCGCGTGACCACGGCAAATTCGGCAAGCGAGGCACGATCACGACTCGGCGGGATCGCCTTCGATCTGCTCGTTCTCGACGTGATGATGCCGGGCGAGAGCGGCCTCGACCTGGCGCGCTCAATCCGCAACGGATCGAACGTGCCGATTCTCATGCTCACGGCGCGCACCGAGGCCGAAGACCGCATCGCCGGACTCTCGATCGGCGCCGATGACTACGTGCCGAAGCCCTTCGAGCCGCGCGAGCTGCTGCTTCGAATCGGCAACATCCTCAAGCGTTCGGAGCAACCCGACGCACGGCCGATCGAGAGTGTCCGCTTTGGCGACTTTGTGTTCGACCTCGGCAGCGGCGAGCTCACGCGCGGCGGCAAGCCCGTGCGCATCACCGATCGCGAGCGCGAGATGCTCCGGGTGTTGTCTGCAAGCGGTGGCGGAACGGTTCCGCGCCAGAATCTTGCCGCGCCGGGCATCAATGCGAGCGAGCGAGCGGTGGACGTACAGATCAATCGCCTGCGTCGCAAGATCGAGAGCAATCCAACCGATCCGATCTATCTACGGACGGTGCGCGGCGTCGGCTATCGGTTAGTGGCGACCCCGTGACCGTGCTCGATACAGGTCGCGCCAATATTCGCTCCCTGATCGTGCGTGTCCGGGCGCCGTGGACCCGGCTCGGCATGTGGCTGACGGCCAAACTGCCGAAGGGGCTCTACGCGCGATCGTTGTTGATCATCGTCACGCCGATGGTGCTGCTGCAATCGGTGGTCGCCTTCGTGTTCATGGAGCGCCACTACAATCTCGTAACGCAGCGCCTGTCTGCTTCGCTCGCACAGGATGTCGCCGCGCTCATCGAGATTTACGAAGCCTTTCCACAACGCGACAACGCCCCCCTGCTCCGCAAGATCGCAAGCGAAAAGCTTGGCCTGAACGTAGAGTTGCTACCGCCCGAGCCACTACCGCCTCCGGGGCCCAAACCCTTCTTCTCGGTGCTCGACTCGGCGCTCTCGCGCGAAATAAGCCGGTTCGTCGATCGTCCATACTGGATCGACACGGTCGGCAACTCCAACCTCCTCGAGATCCGCATCCAGTTGGAAAAGTCGGTGATGCGCGTGTTTGCGCGGCGCAGTCAGGCTTATGCCTCGAACTCACATATCTTCCTGGTCTGGATGGTTGCCACGTCGCTCGTTTTGCTCGGCATCGCCATTCTGTTCCTGCGCAATCAGATCAGACCGATCTTGAGGCTCGCGGAGGCCGCCGACGCCTTCGGAAAGGGCCGCGACATCCCCGATTTTCGTCCACGCGGCGCGCGCGAGGTGCGTCAGGCCGCTCAGGCGTTCCTCGAAATGAAACTGCGTATCGAGCGCCAGATCGAGCAACGTACGACGATGCTCGCCGGCGTGTCGCACGATCTCCGTACGATCCTCACGCGGTTCAAGCTCGAACTCGCCTTGATCGACGACAGCCCGGAGATCGAGGCGCTGCGTCGCGACGTGGAAGAAATGCAGCGGATGCTCGAGGCCTATCTCGCATTCGCCAAGAGCGAGGCGGGCGAACAGCCGGGGCTGGTCGACGTTTCCGAGCTGCTCGATGAACTCGCAACCGAGGCGGGCCGGCGGGGCAAGCGGGCGAGCGCGACTTTTGCCGGACCTCCCATCGTTCAGGTACGACCGGACGCGTTCAAGCGTTGTCTCGCCAATCTCGTGTCGAACGCTGCGCGCTTCGGCTCGACGATCTCGCTTTCCGGCTCGCGCGAGCCGCGCTGGCTCATGGTCCAGGTGGATGACGACGGCCCCGGGATTCCTCGCGACCGTCGCGAGGACGTGTTCAGGCCGTTCCTGCGTCTCGATGATGCCCGCAACCAGAATGAGACCGGCACCGGGCTCGGCCTTTCGATCGCGCGCGATATCGCCGGGGTGCACGGCGGAGAAATAATGCTTTCGGAGAGCCCGCTGGGCGGGCTCCGCGCGACGGTGCGGATCCCGGTCTGATCAGAACAGGCGTCCGCCGTTAGGCAGCTTCTTGTCCGGTGCGAACAACACAACCTCGCCCTCTTCATCCGGAAATCCGAGCGTCAGGACCTCCGACATCATCGGTCCGATTTGACGCGGCGGAAAGTTCAGAACTGCCGCGACCTGGCGCCCGACCAGCTCCGCAGGCTTGTAGTGCCTGACGAGCTGCGCCGACGATTTGCGTGTGCCGATCCCCGGTCCGAAGTCGATCACGAGCTTGATAGAGGGCTTGCGTGCTTCGGGAAAAGGTTGTGCGTCCACGATCGTGCCGACGCGCACGTCGACCTTGCGGAAATCGTCATTGGATATTGTCGGCGAAAGCGGTTCGCTCATGAGCCAGTCAGGCCGCCGCCGAATCCGCCGGTCCCTCCGGGCGCCGGCGCGCACGCCGCCCAGGTCCAAAGCGCGGAACGAGCCCGCAGATATCACCGAGGAATTTGAGCATTCGTTCGCCGTTTGCGAGTTCCCGGTCGAGTGTCGCCATCGTACGGGCGAGCCCCGGATCTTCGTCGTCCAGCCACACGCGAAGCGTCCGCGCCATGACGACGACCAACCCTTGCGCCCGCAGATCGCCCTGCATGCCGGCTGAATCGACCCCCGCGGCCGCGAGCATCCACTTCTGCGACCGCAGTGACAACCGATTCAACGCGAGCGCCAGTCCGGGGTCGCGTCGCGCCGAACGTGCCAGCGACCGAACCGCCTCGCGGTGCAGCTTCAACATCTCGATGCGCCGCATCAACACGTCGAACAGGCGTTCACGCGCCGGTTCATCGGCCAGCTCCGGGTCGACGCCCGCAAGAACCTTCCGGTCGGTTTCCCGCATGAAGGCGGCAAGAACCTCGAGCGTCGAATTGAACTCCGCGCGAAGTTCGGCAAGCGGCATATCCGCTCGCGCCGCTAGGGCGGCGAAACCGATCTGCTGAAAGGATGTCTGTGCGAGCAGCTGGAGAAACGCTTCAACTACTTTTTCTCGATTGGCCATGACCGGCCTCCCGGACGCAAACTCAGGCCGAATGTAGGAGTTCCGGGCGGTTGAGGAAAGGCTTCAGCCGGCGAGCTCGCGCGAGCGGCGCGTGGCCGCGGCTACGGCCTTTTTCATCAAGCCGTCGATGCCACTCTTTCCCATCAACACTTTCAAGGCCGCCGCCGTCGTGCCCCCAGGCGAGGTCACGTTCTCGCGAAGCTTCGCCGGATCGAGGTCCGACCGATGCAAGAGCTCTCCTGCCCCGGCCACGGTCGCACGCGCAAGGCGAGCAGCGAGCGGCTTCGGCAATCCGACCGCAGCTCCCGCGCGCGCCAAACTTTCGGCCAGCAGGAACACGTACGCCGGTCCGGATCCGGACACGGCGGTCACCGCATCCATCCACTTCTCGTTCTTGACCCACTCCACCGGGCCGGTCGCGGAGAGCAATACGTCCGCCAGCTCGCGCGCGCTGGTGTTCACCCGCGCGTTCGGAACCGCGACGGTCATGCCACGACCGATCGACGCGGGCGTGTTAGGCATCGCGCGCACGATGGCCGCGCCCTTCGGCAAGTTCTTTGCGAGAAATCCGATCGTGCAGCCTGCCATAATCGAGACGACGACGGTGTCACGGCCGACGAAACGCGCAAGCTGCGGCATGACTTCGGAGGCCGTCTGCGGCTTCACCGCCAGCACGATTGCCGCATGATTTGCGATCAACTGCGGCTGCGGATCGCGCGCGATACGCCGCGCGGCGATTAGTTTCGCGGCCGCGGATGACGGCGCGGGATCGATGACGGAAACCAATGCCGGTGGCAGCCCGCGCGCGAGCCATGCCTCTAGCATCGCGCCGCCCATCTTGCCGGCGCCGACGAGCAGAATTGCTCCCGGAACCGACGCCAGCGAATTCATTGGTTAGGCTTCGCCACCGCCGCGCCGCCGACGCCGGATCTAATCCGGCGGAGGGTCCGGCGCGGCTCGATCAAAAAGCGGCAACAGCATCTGGTCAAGCTTCACCAGCCGTCTCGAACATCGTGGCATCCATCGCTTCCTTCGCGGTCTTCCCGGCCCAGATCACGTACTGGAACGCAGGAAAACAGCGCTCGGCGGCATCGAGCGCGCTCTTCAACAGCGCTTCGCATTGCCGGCCGCTCGCTGTCGCACCGCCCGCGAGCAGCAAGGCGTTCCGGTACATCACCATCCCCTCGTCGGACCAAAGGTCGAAGTGACCGACCCAGAGCTGCTCGTTTACGATCGCGAGCAGTTTCAGCACTTCCACGCGGCGCCCCTCCGGCACCTTGAGATCGAACGCGCACGCGAGGTGCAGCGCCTCGATTTCATTCATCCATTGGAATGAGACGTGATAATCGCTCCAGCGGCCGGCGATCGACAGAGAGATCTCGTAGTCGCCCGACCGCTCGAAGCTCCAATCGTTGAGCGATGCGAGTCGCTCGACCAGATCAACCGGGTTTGCCGGATGATCCACTTCCATTTCGGCGAAAGCCATGCTCGACCCCGTGTTCGTTCTTGTTTTGCGTGGGCCGGAGTGCCCCCGCCTGGCGACACGCCCCACCGACAGATGATTCGTCACGGCCCGGTATGGCGGCAACGTGACGGAATCATCACAGAACTACGACCGCGTTCGACAATCGAACGAACGCTCGCAATCGCAGCAGAATCGGATTCGGTCTTTGCTTCAATGGCCTGGTGGGAAGCGTCCACAAGCTTCGGGCAAGCCGCGACAAAACGCTGAAATCACGGGGCTCCCGGAGGCGTTTACTGGCTACCCGAGGAAGAAATTCCGAGCTTCTTTTCAACCTCGGCAAGTTCTTGCGGCCAAACGCTCGTTTTCCTCGCGTGCCCGCGCAGCCATTTCCTTGACGGCCTCGTGCTCTTCGCGTGTCACGACATCCATGTCGCGCAAGATGCGCTCAGCTTGCGAGCGCATGAACGTCTGCACCTCGCGCCGCGCGCCCTCGGCTACGCCAGCCGCGTCGTTCATCAGCCGCGCCATCTCGTCGAGCAACCGGTTGTTGGTCTGAGTCATGCGCGCCTCCGGGCTAGCATTGGCAGGACACAAATGGGCCTTATGACCGGGCGACGCAAGTACGCCATGCCTTGACTTCCCCGCGACCCGAGCCGATTTACGCATCGATGCCGCCTCTCGCGCTGCCATTCCCGAACTTCGATCCCATTCTGATTTCGATCGGTCCGATCGCGATCCGCTGGTACGCGCTCGCCTACGTGAGCGGCATCCTGCTTGGCTGGTGGCTCGCACGGCGTATCGCGGCCAACGACCGCCTCTGGGGCGGACGCTCGCCAATCAAGCCGATCGACGTCGACGACCTGATCGTATGGGTCGCGCTGGGCATCGTGCTCGGCGGCCGGCTTGGATACGTCCTGTTTTACCAACCGGTGTATTTCGCGTCGCATCCGCTGGAGATTTTCGTCCTCTGGCGCGGCGGCATGTCGTTTCACGGCGGCTTCCTCGGAACCGTTCTCGCCCTCATCCTTTTCGCGCGATCGCGCGGCATTCCGGTTCTCTCGATGCTCGACCTTGCGGCCATCGTGACTCCCGTCGGCTTGTTCCTCGGCCGACTCGCGAACTTCGTGAATGGCGAACTTTGGGGGCGCGCCACGGACGTCGCGTGGGCTGTCGTGTTTCCTCATGCCGGGCCTGAACCCAGGCACCCCAGCCAGCTTTACGAGGCAGGGCTCGAAGGAATTCTCCTGTTCGTGGTTGCCTTGATCGCCCTGCGCCGCGGCGCGCTGGCGCGCCCCGGTCTCATCGGCGGACTGTTCGTCGCCGGCTATGGATTGACGCGCGTGTTCGGCGAGTTCTTCCGCGAGCCCGATGCACATATCGGCTTTCTCGCGGGCGGACTGACCATGGGCATGCTGCTTTCATTGCCGATGATCCTCGCCGGCTTCGCCGCGATCGTGCACGCTCGGCGCGGTGCACCGGCCGCATGAATCAACTCGAAGCAGAGCTTCGCGCCTTGATCGAAAGCGAAGGACCGCTTTCGGTTTCTCGTTACATGTCGCTTTGCCTCGGCCACCCGACCTACGGCTACTACATTACCCGCGACCCGCTGGGATCCGGCGGAGACTTCATCACCGCGCCCGAAGTCAGCCAGATGTTCGGCGAGCTTCTGGGAATTTGGTGCGCGGAGATCTGGCGGGCGATGGGCGGGCCGCACCCCGTACGCCTCGTTGAGTTTGGTCCCGGCCGCGGCACCTTGATGGCAGATCTCCTGCGTGCCGCGAACGTGGTGCCGGAGTTTCGTGCGGCGATCGATCTGCATCTCGTGGAGACGAGCCCGAAGCTTGCCGAATTGCAGCGCAACGCCCTGGCTTCGGCTACCGCGCAATGGCACCGCGATGTCTCCACGCTGCCCGATGGACCGCTGATCGCTCTCGCAAACGAATTCGTCGACGCCCTGCCGATCGATCAATTCGTCAAGGCCGACGACGGCTGGCATGAGCGCAAGGTCGGAATCCGGAACGACAAGCTGGTGTTCGCCCTCGAGCCTGCACCGATCCCTGTCGGCGGTGCGCAATCAACAGGTGATAATCGGGTAGAGCCCGGGGCGGTGTTCGAGCGGCGCGACCCTGCGATCATTCACGAGCTTGCACGCCGCATCGCCGCCCACGGCGGAGCCGCGCTGATCGTGGACTACGGCCACGTGCGGAGCGGCTTCGGCGACACCCTCCAGGCCGTACGCGCGCATCGCGTCGCCGACCCGCTGGAAAATCCCGGCGAGGCGGACCTTACCGCGCATGTCGACTTCGAGGAACTCGCCGCCACGGCAATGCAAGCGGGCGTTCACGCGCTCGGACCCGTGACCCAGGGCGATTTCCTGCGCCTGCTAGGCATCGAGTTGCGGGCGGAAAATCTGAAGCGCGGTAACGATGAGAGCGTTGCGGGGATGGTCGACGAGGCCGTCAGCCGTCTGACCGGTCCCTCGCCCGGCATGGGCGAGCTCTTCAAGGTACTTGCGCTGACCCACCCCGCACTTCCCGCGCCGCCGGGATTTGACAGCTGACATGCCGACGCTGAGTTTCCGCCAATGTTGATCCGTTCATCACGGCTTTCCGACCTCCCCCGCGTGCGGCACGCATTCTTCACGCGCGACGGCGGTGTGTCGGAGGGTGTCTACGCAAGCCTCAATGGCGGCCAGGGGTCGAGCGATGTTGCAGCACACGTGCGAGAGAACCGGCGCCGCATGGCCGAGGCACTGGATGCATCGGATGGCGTCGTTGTCACCGCTTTTCAGATTCACTCGCCGACCGCTGTCATCGCCACGAAGCCATGGGCGCACGCCGACGCTCCCCGTGCCGACGCGATCGCGACGAAGGCCGCACGCGTTGCGATTGGTGTGACCGTCGCCGACTGCGGACCGATCCTGCTGGCGGACGGGGATGCCGGTGTCGTCGGCGCGGCACACGCCGGCTGGCGCGGGGCACTCGATGGTGTGCTGGAAGCAGTGGTCGCGAAGATGGAAGAGCTCGGTGCAGCACGCCGGAATATCGCTGCCGCGATCGGTCCGCTCATCCGCCAGGAGAGCTACGAAGTCGGCCCTGAATTCGTTGCGCGGTTCCAAGACGCCGATGAGCGCTACGCGCGCTTCTTCGCGCCGTCGAAGCGCGACGGTCACGCGCTGTTTGACCTCCCCGGTTTCATTGCGACGCGGCTCAAGGGAGCCGGCGTCGGAACGATCGACGACCTGGGCCTCGATACTTATTCAGATGAGGCGCGCTTCTTCAGCTATCGCCGCACGACCCATCGAGGAGAATCCGATTACGGCCGTCTGATCGCCGCGATTGCGCTGGTCGATTGAGGTTGCTGGACCAGACGCCGTTTTCCGACTACGACAATGTGACCGGCGACGTCGCGGCTCCGCAGGGAGACACGCAGGCGCGTCCGGCGGGGGACGTCAAATGTCGCTGCGGCGCGTGTTCGGCCGTGCCAACCGCCATGGGTTGATCGCCATTGCCGCGCTGGCCCTCGCCAGCTGTGCCAGCGGGGATCAAACCGTCACCGGCTCGATCCCGACCGCCGGCGCGCACACGATCGCGTTCGAGTCGGTCGACGGACCTCCGCGGCCGGTGTTCGACCGCCTCGTGGCGGCGCTGTCCGCTGAAGCCGAACGCCGCTCGCTACCGGTCGTAACCCATACCGGTCCCGCGACCTATCGCGTGCGCGCCTATCTTGCGACGCTCGTCGAGAAGAAAAAGAAGCAGGCAACCCTGTCGTGGGTTTGGGAGGTGTTTGACTCCTCCCAAAATCGTGCGTTCCGCGTCGCCGGCCATGAGGCGCTCGGACCCGCGCGCAATGATGTCTGGGCGCAATGCGACGACGCCATGCTTCTCCGCATCGCGGCCAAAGGTTTCGACGAATTGGTCGCCCGCCTTGGGCCGCTGCCGACACCTACGCCTGACAGCACCCCGCCACCCTCGGGTCCCGCCATCGCCTTCACCGCCGCCGACCGCTAGTCCGGCTTGCGAGATCCGTTGGATCGGCGCAACGGAGCACCGTGCGGGAATGTCTTGCGAATATGCTCGGCGAGAACCTCGCCGCAATGCTCGGCGGAGGAAGCTCCCATTCGCCGCCGGTCCCACAAAAGCGCGAGCGAGATTCGGAGTGGTTGCCGCCGATGAGTGACCCGCATCGTGCGGACTGCCCACCGTTCAGTCTGCAGGATGGAAGGAACGATCGCCACCCCCTGCCCGGTTTCCGCCATGGCGAGCAAACCATGCGCTGCCGTGCTTTCGAGCACTGCGTTCGGCCGCACGTTTGCGAGACGGCACGCCGAATCGAAGATCGCTCGCGTTGCAATGTCTTTGCTCAGCAGCAGCAGAGGATGCCGTGCGACTCTTCGGACGTCGATGGTTTCGCTCCCTTCCATGTCGTACGCTCGCGCGCATGCCGCTATCACGTGGAACTGCGGCAGCAGGTAGGTGCCGAAGAGATCGTCGTCGACTCGCAGATCGTTGACGACGTTGATCGACAGATCCGTCTCACCCCGCTCCAACATCCCAAGATGCTCGCGGGCATGCGCCTCGATCAGTTTCACCTTTATGCCCGGTCCGCACTCACAGTTGTCATTCAGCAGCGAGGGAAAGAGGTTCTCGATCGTGAGGGACGAAGCCACGATCCGCATCAACTTGATTTCGCCCTGACGTAGCGCCCGGGCCTGTTCTGCGAGCGCGCCCACGCGATTGAGCACGTTGCGGCAATCCGCGACCATCTGCTGGCCGTGCGTGGTGAGTACGAGGCGCCGGCCTACGCGGCCGAATAGTTTGAAGCCGAGCTCCTGCTCGAGACTGCTGATCTGCCGCGACAACGCGGGCTGCGTCGTGTTCAACAGGCTCGCGGCCTTGGAGACGGTGCCGTGGTCGGCAACCGTCACAAATGTCTTCAATCTGCGGATATCCATAAATTTCACCTATGCCGAACCGGCATCGAAGTCCAGACAAAATATGCATTGGACGTGGGTAACCGGGCGCGGCAAACGTGCGCCGCACAGTTACTTTCATCGGGAGATTGGCGATGACAATCGCATCTTTTGTGCGTGGGTTCGCAGTTGCGGCGATTGCCGGGCTATCCACTGCCGCCGGCGCACAGCAAGGGCCGCTAGTGGACGCGGAGTGGCTCGCGGCGAATCTGAATGATCCGAAATTGCGTGTGTTTGAGGTGAGCGTCGATCCGGGCGTCTACGAGCGCGGGCATGTACCGGGTGCCGTGAACATCCGCTGGCATTCGGAACTGGTGGATCCCGTCAAGCGCGACATCGCCAGTCGCGAAAACTTCAAGGCGATGCTCGAGAACGCAGGCGTCACCAAGGACACCACCGTCGTCCTCTACGGCGACAACAACAACTGGTTTGCCGCCTGGGGAGCCTGGGTATTCGCGATGTACGGCGTGGACGCGAAGCTGCTCGACGGCGGTCGCAAGTACTGGGAGGCCAAGGGCCTGCCACTCGACAGCAAGGCACCGAGCTACACGAAAACAACGCTGGCCTTGCCAGCCGCGAAGTCCGAACTTCGCGCGCGTCTCGGCGACGTCCTCGCGGTCGTCGATGGGAAGACGAAGGCTGCGATCCTCGATATCCGCGGTCCGGATGAGTTCTCGGGCAAGCTGTTCGCCCCAGAGGGATCGAAGGAACTTTCCATCCGCGCCGGTCACGTTCCCGGCGCAAAGAATGTGCCGTGGGGCCGAGCCGTCGACCCGGCGACTGGAAAATTCCTTCCGAAGGATCAGCTGCAGAAAATCTATGCCGACGTCGGCGTCGACGGGAAGCAGCCGATCATCACCTACTGCCGCATCGGCGAACGCTCGAGCCACACCTGGTTCGCGCTGGCAAAGATCCTTGGATACAGCGTGAAGAACTACGACGGTTCCTGGACCGAGTACGGCAACGCCGTCGGTGTACCGGTCACCAACGTGTCGGGCACGGTCTGGCAAGGCAAGTGATTCCCGTATCAGCGCGGGTCGTGCTTTTTTCAGCGCGGCCCGCCAGCAACACAGGAATACGAAGATGGCTCTCAGCTTGGGCGACAGCGCGCCGGACTTCGAGGCGCAAACCACCGAAGGCAAAATCAAGTTTCATGATTGGATCGGCGAAGGCTGGGCTGTGTTGTTCTCGCACCCCAAAGACTTCACGCCCGTCTGTACGACCGAACTCGGCTACATGGCGCGGATCAAATCCGAGTTTGACAAGCGCAACGTCAAGATCATCGGCCTGTCGGTGGATCCGGTCGAAAACCATTCGAAATGGGCGACCGACATCAAGGAGACCCAGGGCTTCGCGCCGAACTATCCGATGATCGGTGACCCGGATCTGTCGATCGCCAGGCACTGGGGGATGCTGCCGGCCGGGGCGAATGAAGATGCATCCAAGCGAACGGCTGCAGACAACCAGACCGTCCGCAACGTGTTCGTCATCGGCCCCGACAAAAAGATCAAGCTGATCCTCGTCTACCCGATGACGACCGGCCGAAACTTCGACGAGGTGCTGCGGGTGATCGACTCACTCCAGCTCACTGCGAAGCACAAGGTCGCGACGCCCGTGAACTGGAAGCACGGCGATGACGTGATCATTGCCGGGTCGGTGTCGGACGAGGACGCGAAGAAGAGCTATCCGCAAGGCTGGAAATCGCCGAAGCCCTACATACGCATCGTGCCCCAGCCGCGCGGCTAAGGAGACTGCACCTCCCGGTGCCGCCCCGGCCGGGCGAGGGTCGGGGCTCTTTTTTGTCGCGGACGATGGCCCACGAAAAGGCGTGGGGCCGCCATTTCTTCGTATTTACAGCGCCTGACGGCGCCGCTACTGACATGCCTCCAAGTGACGGCGGGCAGCCGTCGGGGGACAAGTGTCCATGCGGACGCGCAACAACGGCTCCATCAAACTCGTTGCGGGAAACTCGAACCGGCCGCTCGCCGAAGCGATCGGATCCTATCTCGAGACGCCGCTGACGAAGGCGGTCGTGCGGCGCTTCGCCGACATGGAGGTGTTCGTCGAGATCGAAGAGAACGTCCGGGGCCAAGACGTATTCGTGATCCAGTCGACCTCGTTTCCCGCGAACGATCACTTGATGGAACTTCTGATCATCACCGACGCGCTCCGTCGCGCATCGGCGCGCCGCATTACGGCAGTGATGCCGTACTTCGGCTACGCCCGGCAGGACCGTAAGGTGGGGCCGCGCACGCCGATATCGGCGAAACTCGTCGCGAACCTTATTTCGCACGCCGGTGCGAACCGTGTGCTGACGATCGACCTGCATGCAGGTCAGATTCAGGGCTTCTTCGACATCCCCACCGACAACCTCTACGCATCGCCGCTCATGGTGCGCGACATCAAGGAGCGCTTCGACCTCAAGACCCTGACGGTGGTGTCCCCCGACGTCGGCGGCGTCACCCGCGCGCGTGGTCTTGCCAAACGCATCGACGCCCCGCTCGCCATCATCGACAAACGCCGCGAGCGTCCGAATGAGTCCGAAGTGATGAACGTGATCGGCGAGGTCGGCGGCCAGACATGTCTGCTCGTCGACGACATCGTCGATTCCGGCGGCACGCTGGTGAACGCAGCGGACGCCTTGCTCGAAAAGGGAGCAAAGGACGTCTTCGCGTACATCACTCATGGCGTTCTGTCCGGCGGCGCCGTCGCGCGTATCACAGCTTCCAAGCTCAAGGAATTGGTGATCACCGACTCGATCCTGCCGACGGAGGCCGTCCGCGTCGCTCGCAATATTCGCGTGCTCTCGATCGCGAGCCTGATGGGTGAAGCCATCGGCCGCACCGCAACGGAAGAAAGCGTCTCCAGCCTGTTCGACTGACGTCGGCGAAGCAGCGTTAGTTTGGTTCCCGCATGAATTTCGCCAGCGACAACGCCGCTCCCATCGTTCCGGAAATCCTTGCCGCAATAGAACGGGCCAACGAGGGCTTTGCTCTCGCCTATGGCAACGATCAGTGGACGCGTGCACTCGAACGCCGCATGTCAGAGGTGTTTGAGCGCGATGTCGCGATGTTCCTCGTTGCGACCGGGACGGCCGCAAATGCGCTTGCCGTCGCGCATTGCTCTCAACCCTGGAGTTCCGTGCTTTGCTTTGCCGAGGCGCACCTGGCCACCGACGAGGCAGGCGCACCGGAATTCTATGGCGGTGGTTTGAAGCTCGCATTGTTGCCGGGCGCGAACGGCAAGCTTGCACCCGACACGGTCAAAGTTGCGCTCGGGAAAGGCCGCGGCGTGCCGCATAGCGTGATCCCGGGCGTGCTTTCGCTGAGCCAATCGACCGAACTGGGCACCGTCTATCGTACCGACCAGGTTCGAGCGCTCGCCGAAGTCGCGCACAAAGGCGGCCTCCTAGTGCACTTGGACGGGGCACGGCTCGGGAACGCGATCGCGGCGCTCGGATGTACGCCGGCCGAGGCGACGTGGAAGGCCGGCGTCGACGTCCTTTCTTTCGGTGCGACCAAGTGTGGCGCACTTGAAGCCGAGGCAGTCGTGTTCTTCGATCCGAAACGTGCCGAAGGCATGCCGTCGCGACGCAAGCGTGCGGGGCAGCTCATCTCGAAACAGCGTTTCATGGCAGCGCAGTTCGACGCCTTCTTGCACGACGGACTTTGGCTGAAGCTGGCACGCCATTCGAACGCCGCTGCCGCGCGGCTCGCCAAGCGACTGCCGGAAGCCGGGCTGCGGTCCGTCTGGCCCGTGGAAGCCAATGAAGTCTTTGTCGTCTTGCCCTCGACAGTCGATGCTCGCTTGCGAGCTGCCGGCGCGACCTATGGATCGTGGTCGAGCGATTTTCTGCCTGCGGACACCGCTGCGGCACACGGTGACAAGCTCGTGCGCCTCGTCACTTCGTTCGCGACCACCGACGCCGATCTGGAAAAATTCGTGGGAATTGCGCGCGGAACATGATCGCCGCGCGGCGCTGTTAACCTTTTGCCATCATCGCTCCACGATTTAGTGTCAAACGCCTCATACCAGCCCACATCGGTGCAAAGGCGGCTTCACAGATGCGCCACGGCTTGCCCGTCATCCTCCTGCTTGCGCTCGCCACCTCTGCCCTTGCACAGGCGGAACCGGCGCAATCTGCCAATGAATTTTCCTCGATCGATGCCGTCGCGAATCCGGATCCGTCAGCCATCGCAGGTGTGTTCCCGGACGGGGCGCCGAGTCTGTTTACCCCGGAATCCATGGCGACGAGCTACCGCCTGCCAACCGGAGTTCAGCCGCCGGACACAATCGGCCAGATACCCGCAGGTATGAAGTATTCCGATGGTCAGCTGCACTACGAGGTCGGATCCAATATGAAGACCAACCGGCAGGTGACTTCCATCATTCCGCAGATGCCCGACCCGCGCATGCTCGGAGGAGCGGCCGGCGGCAGCGGCGAAGTGAAGGGCCAGGTGCGAACGCCCGAGGGGCAGTGGGAGGTGTTCGGCAGCCAGCGCTTCGGCATGACTGATGGCGGACCGCCGGTGGCCCAGGACTCGACGACGTTCGGCAGCGCCTACCTGTTACCAGACTGGATGGCTGGGGGAAAAATTGCGGCCAGCGTCGAATTGGCCCCGTCCGACGAGAAGAAGGCACGCCTGGAGTACCGGCAGAGGTTCGGCCCGGCCGAAGCTTTCGTCGGCGCCGAGCAGACCTTTCAGCCGCATCAGACCGATACGAAAGCACCGACTTCCGTGCGCGGCGGCGTCGCCCGCAAGTTTTGATCCTTCGCAACCGCCGGTTCGCCATCTATCCTCGCCGACGTTCTCGGATCGGATTGGATCATGGCGATAACGAGCTACGCGCAGAATTTCGAGGATGTGATGCTCGCCCGCTGCTTTCCG
Source organism: uncultured Alphaproteobacteria bacterium (assembly GCA_963711595.1). GTDB lineage: Bacteria > Pseudomonadota > Alphaproteobacteria > Rhizobiales > Xanthobacteraceae > JAUSIF01. The sequence continues at coordinate 812,646 of CAVQER010000007.1, read as the reverse complement.
GGGCCGAGCGGATTTTACGTCGATGTCGGCGCCAATGACCCGGACATCGATAGCGTCACGCGCGTCTTCTATGAGCGCGGCTGGAGCGGGATCAACATCGAGCCGCTTGCGTCGAATTTCGCGCGCCTGAAGAAACGCCGCCCGCGCGATCTCAACTTGCACCTTGCCGCCGGAGATCAGGACGGCACGATCACCTTCTATGAGATCGGCAAGTGGCACGGCTATTCCACGACCGACTCGGAGATTGCCGCCCAGCACCGGCGGGATGGGTTGAAGGTCATCGAATACAAGACCCCGATGCGGCGGCTCGCTTCCGTGCTGGACGAGCACGCTCGCGGAAAGCCGATCGACTTCCTCAGCGTGGACGTCGAAGGCGCGGAACTCGCTGTGCTCGTTGGCACCGAGCTCACCCGGCACCGGCCGAAGGTGATCCTCGCTGAATCCCGTCTTCCGGTGACCGTGAACATGGTCGACCGCTTCTTCGACGTGCCCGATCGCACCGCGGACTATGTAAAGCTCCTCGAGCCACGTTCCTATCTCCTCGCCTACCGGGACGGTTTGAACGCCTTTTTCGTCGCTGAGGAACACAAGGACCTCGCCCGTCATTTCTTTTTTCCACCCGGCATTGCCGACCGACTGACACATGCCGCGTCCGTACGTCCGTTCGAGGAAAAAATCGCAAAGCTGCGCTCGGAGCTCGCTTCACTCCGCGGCGGACGCCTTGGTCCCAAGGAGCGCGTTAAGGGACGGAAAAAGCGAGGGAAATAGCCGCAACCTCGCCTGCCTCGGCATTTGCCTCGGCTCAGCGCAGCGGCTATAGAAACGCGCCCGCGGCCTTCCGCACCCCTGGAGGCGCGCCGCGGCCATCAAGGGAATCCTGCAATGGCAACTGCTCAAGAGATGAAGGCGACTGCGCGCCCGGAGGTCGGCAAGGGGGCCGCCCGCGCAACTCGTCGCACCGGCCGCGTGCCGGGCGTGATCTACGGCGAAAAGAAACCCCCGCTCCCGATTTCATTGGACGCGGCAGAAATCACCCGCCGGATCTATGCCGGCCACTTTCTGACCACCGTCTATGAGATCGACGTCGGCGGCGAAAAGCATCGCGTGATCCCGCGCGCCTATCAGCTCGATCCGGTGAAGGACCGGCCGATCCACGTCGACTTCCAGCGCCTAGGCGTTGGCTCCGTCGTTCGCGTGCACGTCCCCGTGCGCTTCGTGAATCAGGACGCCTCGCCCGGCATCAAGCGTGGCGGCACGCTCAACATCGTGCGCCATACCGTGGAATTCTACTGCCCGGCCGAGTCGATTCCCGAGACAATCACAGCCGATCTCACCGGCCTCGAAATCGGCTACTCGCTGCACATCTCGAAGATTGCGTTGCCCGAAGGCATTCGCCCGGTCATTCGCGACCGTGATTTCACCGTGGCAACCATCGTCTCTTCCTCGGGCTACATCGAAGAGCAGCTCGCAAAGCAGAAGGCGGAAGCCGAAGCTGCTGCCGCGGCGGCCGCTGCGGCCGAAGCGGGGATCGTTCCGGGTCTCGAAGGCGTCGAAGGTGCGCCGGCCCCCGTCGAAGGTGCGGCACCCGTCGAAGGTGCGGCTCCCGCGAAGGGCTCTGCTCCCGCGCCCGATGCCAAGCCGGAGAAAGGCAAGAAGGAGTAGCGGCGAAGCACGCGGTCGCGGAGGTTGCCATGCTCCTGCTCGCAGGGCTCGGCAATCCCGGTTCGCGCTACGTCGGCAACCGGCACAACATCGGCTTTCTCGCCGCGGACGCAATTCATCGCCGCCACAGCTTCGGGCCGTGGCGGCGGCGTTTTCAGGGTGAAACCGCCGAAGGCCAGATCGCCGACGAACGCATCCTTCTGTTGAAGCCCATGACCTTCATGAACGATTCCGGTCGCTCCGTCGCGGAAGCGCAGCACTTCTTCAAGATCGAGCTTGGCGACATCATTGTTCTCCACGACGAGATCGACCTTGCCGCGGCGAAAGTGCGCGTGAAGACCGGCGGTGGCAACGCAGGACACAACGGTCTGCGTTCGATTTCCGCTCACTGCGGCAACGACTATGTGCGCGTACGGATCGGCGTGGGCCGACCCGAAAGCAAGGAGCAGGTCCACGGCCACGTGCTGAACGACTTCGCCAAGGACGAGTATCCCTGGGTCGACGCCGTGCTCGAAGCGATTTCCGAATCGGCTGAGTTGCTCGTCGGCGGCCGACCCGAAGAATTTCAGAACCGGGTCCACCTCGCGCTGCGCGCGAAGGGGATCAACGTCAGCCCGCCCGAGCCGGCGGCCTGACCGCAAATCAACGGATCAAAGATGGGTTTCAAGTGCGGCATCGTCGGCCTGCCGAACGTCGGCAAATCGACCCTGTTCAACGCTCTGACGCAGACCGCGCTGGCGCAGGCTGCGAACTATCCTTTTTGCACCATCGAGCCGAACGTCGGTGAAGTCGCAGTGCCCGATACGCGTTTGTTCGAGATCGGCCGCATTGCCGGGTCCGCGGAAATCGTTCCGACCAGGTTGAACTTCGTCGACATCGCCGGTCTCGTGCGCGGCGCCTCCAAGGGCGAAGGCCTCGGCAACCAGTTCCTCGCGAACATCCGCGAGGTCGACGCGATCGCCCACGTGGTTCGCTGTTTTGAGGACGACGACGTCACTCACGTGGAGGGTGGTGTCGACCCCATTCGAGATATTGAGACGGTGGAAACTGAGCTGATGCTCGCCGATCTCGAGAGCCTCGAGCGGCGAGTCGAATCCCTCGAAAAACGCGTGCGAGGCGGTGACAAGGAAAGCGTCAAGGCATTGGACCTCGTGCAGACGGCCCTCGATTTCCTGCGTGAAGGAAAGCCTGCGCGACTTGCCTGGATCGCGGACGAAGATAAAGACGCGTTCCGCGCCCTCGGACTGCTGACCAGCAAGCGCGTTCTCTACGTTTGCAATGTCGAAGAAGCTTCGGCGGCGACCGGCAATGAGTGGTCGCGGCGCGTCGAGAAAAAGGTGGCCGAGGAAGCGGCGCACCCGGTGCCGCCACCCGGCCATGCGACGGCCAAGGGCGGCGCCCAACCGAAAGCGCCCAGCGTCGTCGTGATTTCCGCGAAGATCGAAGCCGAAATTGCGGTCCTTCCGCAATTCGACCGCGCCGAGTATCTCGCCACGGTTGGGCTCAAAGAGCCCGGTCTCGATCGCCTGATCCGTGCCGGCTATGACCTGCTTGGCCTTGTCACGTTCTTCACCGGCGGCCCGAAGGAGGCCCGCGCCTGGACAGTCACGCGCGGCACGCGCGCCCCGCAGGCTGCGGGTACCATCCACACCGACTTCGAGAATGGCTTCATCCGCGCCGAAACGATCACCTATGACGATTACGTTGCGCTCAACGGTGAGGCCGGCGCCCGCGATGCCGGCAAGCTGCGGCTTGAGGGAAAGGATTACGTCGTGCAGGACGGCGACGTGTTGCACTTCCGCTTCGCGAACTGAACGGGACCGTCCATGACGCGTCGCCATTTCGAGGATCTGGTCGAGGGGTCGGCCGAGACTTTCGGACCGCGTACGATCACCCGCGAAGAGATTGTCGCCTACGCGGCGGAGTACGACCCGCAGCCGATGCACTTGGACGAGGAGGCCGCGAAGCGAACGTTGCTCGGCGGTCTTGCCGCCTCCGGTTGGCATCTCTGCTGCTTCATGTTCCGCATGACCTACGACGGGTTCATCACGAAAACGGCGTCGCTCGGCTCCCCGGGCGTCGAAGAGATGAAGTGGCTGAAACCTGTGCGTCCCGGCACAGCGCTGACGCTGCGTGTCACCATCCTGGACAAGCGCGTCTCGAAAAGCCGGCCCGAGATGGGCTTGGCGCGGCTGCGGTGCGAGCTGCTTGACGGCGCCGGCACGGCGTTGGCCGAGCAGACAAGCACGCTGCTCATTGCGCTCCGCAACGTAGAGTCCGCCTGATGCTCTTCGAGGATTTTGCGATCGGTAATCGGTACGAACTCGGTCGCCACACGTTCACGGCCGAGGACATCATCCAATTCGCCACCCGCTACGACCCGCAGCCCTTCCACACCGATGAGGTCGCGGCGGCGCGCTCACACTTTGGCGGGCTTGTCGCTTCCGGCTGGCATACGGCGTCCGTCTACATGAAATTGCAAGCGCGCGCGATCGCAGAACGCGGCACCGACCTCGCGCAGTCGGGCCCCTCGCCCGGATTTCGCAATTTGCGCTGGCCACGCCCGGTGTTCGCTGGAGATTCGCTCAGTTACGCGAGTGAGGTGCGGGGCAAGCGCGAACTAAAAACACGACCGGATTGGGGAGTCGTCTTCTTCCACATCACGGCGCGCAACCAGCGTAACGAGCTCGCCTTCGAGTTCGAGGCGACTGCATTCATCGCGCGGCGTAACTCCGGGGCTAGTGCCCGCTGAAGCCCACGAGCGTACGTACCGGCACGCCTAACTTGCGGATCTTGTCGGCGCCGCCGAGATCCGGCAGGTCGACGATGAAGCAGGCAGCCAATACTTCGGCTCCGATATTGCGTAACAGCTTGACGGCGCCTTCGGCCGTGCCGCCGGTCGCGATCAGATCATCCACAAGGATCACCCGCTCGCCGCGCGCGACACCGTCCTTATGCATCTCCATCTCGTCGATGCCGTACTCGAGCGAGTACGCCACCCGCACCGTGTCGTAAGGCAGCTTTCCCTTCTTTCGGATTGGCACGAAACCTGCTGAGACCTGATGCGCGATCGCCCCGCCGACAATGAAACCGCGCGCTTCGATGCCCGCCACCTTGTCGATCTTCGAGCCCGCCCATGGCTGCACCAGTTCGTCGACCGCCCGCCGGAATGCGCGCGCGCTGCCCAACAGCGTGGTGATGTCGCGAAACTGGATCCCGGGTTTCGGATAGTCCGGAATCGTGCGGATGTAGGAACGCAAATCGAGCGCTTCGCTGGGCGTCATGACAGTCCAGTTTGGAGGCGTTGCGAGGAACTTCAATGTGCGGGACCATTGCCGCGAACGCAATGAGGGAGCTCGCTATGGCCGATCCGACCAATCAGGTTACCGTTATCGACTTCCGCGTCCCATTCTGGCGGCTGGTCGTCGTGTTGCTGAAGCTCGCCCTGGCGGCCATTCCGGCATCAATCCTGTTCATCTTGATTGTCTGGGGCACGGCCGCGATTCTGAAGCTGATCGGCTTCGGATTGATGGTCAGTGGCACGCGGGTCTAGCATCAGGACGAGTCGGTACCCCCGCTGCACCAGAGGAGGACAATATGGCAAAGGGCCAGATGCGCACCCCGCGCGAAAAGAAGAAGCCGAAGCAGGAGAAGAAGGAGAAGGCCGTGTCAGCGTATCAACAGGCCTATAATCAACGGCCAGGCGGGAACACGATCGTCACGCAGCCAAAAAAGGAAAACTGAGACTGCCGGTCCGGCGGCCGTCAGTGGCTGCCGGCTTCGGCCCAGATCTTCTTCTTGGTGAAATAAATCAGTCCGGCGAACACGACCAGGAAGATCATCACCTGGAAGCCGATGCGCTTGCGCGCCTCGAGGTGCGGCTCCCCCGCCCACGACAGGAACGCAACGACGTCGCGTGCGTACTGGTCCGCGGTCTTCGGTGATCCGTCGGAATAGTCGATGAGGCCGTCGCTGAGCGGCGGCTTCATTGCGATGCGATGGCCGGGGAAATACTTGTTCCAAAATAAAGTTGGCGAGAGCTTCACGTCCGACGGCGGGTCCTCGTAGCCGAGAAGCAGCGCATGCATGTAATCGGCACCGTGCTCCTGGTATTGGCGGAAGAAATCGAGCAATCCACCGAACAGTCCGACTTCATAGCCGCGCGCCTTCGTGATCACAGAGAGGTCGGGCGGCAGCGCCCCGCCAAAGCGGGCGCGCAAGGCTTGGTCGTTCGGCGCCGGCGGCGGAAACACATCCGACAACCGTCCCGGCCGCTGGAACATCTCACCTGTATCGTCCGGCCCGTCCGCTATCTGGTACTCGGCGGCAAGCGCGCGCGCCTGAGCTTCGCTGAAGCTTGGGCCGCCCGGCTGCGCGAGATTGCGGAACGCAATGTATTTCAGCGAATGACATTGCGCGCAGACTTCGCGATAGACCTGAAATCCGCGCTGCAGCTGTGCGCGATCGTAGTGTCCGATCGGGCCGGCGAACGACCAGGATTGCCGCGAGGGTTGCGGCCCAACCTCCGCGGCGATCGCAGCACTGCCCATGCTCGCGAGCGTCGCCAGGGCAAACAGGAGCGTCGGGGTCGTCCTCATGCGGTCGCTCTCGGCATGGGATCGGCGACCTTGCCTTTCAGGATCGATTCGGAAATCGATGCGGGCAGCGGCTTCGGTTTCTCGATGAACCCGAGCAGCGGCAAGATCACGAGGAAATGCAGGAAATAATACGCCGTGAGAATTCGCGCGGCGATCACGTAGATGCCTTCAGCGGGCTTCGAGCCGAGATAGCCGAGCCCGACGCACACCACGACCAGGATCCAGAAGAATTGCTTGTAGAGCGGTCGGTACCGCGCGGAGCGCACTTTCGAGGTGTCGAGCCAGGGCACGAACGCGAGCACCGCAATCGACGCGAACATGGCGACCACACCGCCGAGCTTCGACGGGATCGCGCGGAGAATTGCGTAGTACGGCAGGAAGTACCACTCCGGCACGATGTGCGGCGGCGTTTGCAGGGGATTAGCGGGAATATAGTTGTCCGGATGCCCGAGGTAGTTCGGGATGTAGAAGATGAACCAGGCGAACAGGATGAAGAAGCAGATCATCCCGAAGCTGTCTTTCACCGTTGCATAAGGAGTGAACGGGACCGTGTCCCGCCCCGTCTTCACGTCGATGCCGTCGGGATTGTTCTGCCCGACCACGTGCAGCGCCCAGATGTGCAGCAGCACGACACCCAAGATCACGAACGGCAGAAGGTAGTGCAGCGAGAAGAAGCGCAGCAAGGTCGGCTGGTCGACTGCGTAACCGCCCCATAACCATCGGACGACCGCGCTGCCGACGAGCGGGATCGCCGAAAACAGGTTGGTGATGACCGTTGCCGCCCAGAAGCTCATTTGCCCCCAGGGCAGCACGTAGCCCATGAACGCGGTCGCCATCATCAGCAGGAAAATAATGACGCCGAGAATCCAGAGAACTTCGCGCGGATCCTTGTACGATCCGTAATAAAGTCCGCGGAAGATGTGGATGTAGACGGCGAGGAAGAACATTGACGCGCCGTTCGCGTGCACATAGCGCATCAGCCAGCCGTAGTTCACGTCGCGCATGATGTGCTCGACGGAATCGAACGCACCGGCTGCGGTTGGCGTGTAGTGCATCACGAGCACGATGCCGGTGATGATCTGGATCACCAGCATCACCGTTAGGATCCCGCCGAATGTCCACCAGTAGTTCAGATTGCGCGGCGTCGGATAGGCGACGAAGGCGGAGTGCATCAGCCCGAACACCGGCAGGCGGCGTTCGAACCATTGCAGGTACTTGTTCTGAAGCTTGAGTTCGCCGTGTCCGCTCATCGGGCGACGCTTCGCTTTCTCAGCCGATCCGGACTGACGTGTCGGTCAGGAACTCGTAAGGCGGCAGTTCCAGATTGAGCGGCGCCGGGCCGCGGCGAATTCGGCCGGAGGTGTCGTAGTGCGAGCCGTGGCACGGGCAGAACCAGCCGTCGTAATCGCCCTGGTGGCCGAGCGGGACGCATCCGAGATGCGTGCAGACGCCGATCAGTACCAGCCATTGATCTTTGCCCTGCTTCACCCGCGCCTGGTCCGGCTGCGGGTCGGGCAACTGCGAAAGCGGCGTGTTGCGCGCTTCCTCGATTTCTTTCTTGGTGCGATGAGAGATGAACACCGGCTTGCCGCGCCACTTGACCGTGATGATCTGGCCTTCGACGATCGGCGTGAGGTCGACGTCGATCGACGCAAGCGCGAGCACCGACGCGTCGGGATTCATCTGATGAATGAGCGGCCAGATCGTTGCCGCGGCGCCGACTGCACCGACGGCAGCGGTAGCGATGTAGAGAAAGTCCCGGCGGGTGGTTCCGGCGGTAGTTGCCACGGTTCGGTCCTTGCCCCTCAGCCGATCCCTGAAACGCTTCGCCGCGCGCTGCGCCGAAACTCAACTTAGCCGCTCGCGGCGCGGCTTTTGCGCCACTTTTCGATTGCCTCTAATTACATCGTTACCCCCTATTGTCCAGCATAGGGGCTGCGGCACTCCGTCATGCACCCGGCACTTGCCGCGCCGTGGAGAAAAAATGTCGTTGGCGATCGCCCTTTATGAGCCGGACATTCCGCAGAACGCGGGGACCATCTTACGTCTCGGCGCCTGCGTCGGTGTACCGGTGCACATCGTCGGGCCCGCATCGTTCGCGGCGACCGAGCGCAGCTTCCGCCGCGCCGGGCTCGACTACATCGACCACGTAACGCTCGTGAATCACGCGACGTTCGCTGCGTTCGATGAGTGGCGGCGCAACGAAGAACGGCGCTTGGTGGTACTCACGACGAAGTCCGACTTGGCATATACTGCGCTCGGATTCCGCCCGAATGACGTACTCTTGTGCGGGCGCGAATTGTCCGGGGTGCCGGAAGCGATTCATGGTGCTGCGGATGCCCGTGTGCGGGTGCCAATGCGTCGGCATCTGCGCTCCTTGAATGTCGCGGTTAGCCTCGCGATGGTGATCGGAGAGGCGCTGCGCCAGACTGGAGGATTCCCGGATGGCTGAAGCCGCGATTCGCCGAATTGGACGTTCGCCCGATCTCGAAACGCACAAAGCTCGTACGCGTGCCTGGTTCGAAGAACTCCGCGACATCATTTGCAGCGCACTTGAAAACATCGAGGACGACGCGCCGGCCGAATTGTACGAAGGGCCGGCGGGCCGCTTCGTCCGTACGCCTTGGGAACGGACGGATCACACCGGTGCCGCCGGTGGTGGCGGCGAGACCGCCATGCTGCGCGGGCGTGTTTTCGAAAAGGCCGGTGTTCACGTTTCTACGGTGTTTGGCGAGTTCGCACCGGAATTCCGAAAAGAGGTTCCCGGCGCGGAGAAGGATCCACGGTTCTGGGCATCCGGCATTTCCCTGATCGTGCATCCCGCTAACCCGCATGTGCCAGCCGTGCACATGAACACACGCTACGTGGCAACGACGAAGACCTGGTTTGGCGGCGGAGCGGATCTCACCCCCGTACTGGAATCGCGCCGGACCCAAGACGACCCGGACACCGTCGTTTTTCACGCCGCGATGAAATCCGCCTGCGACCGGGCGGCAAAAGTCGCCCCGTACGACAAGTACCGGAAGTGGTGCGACGAGTACTTTTTCCTGAAGCACAGGAACGAGCCGCGCGGCATCGGCGGCATCTTCTTCGATTGGCATAACAGCGGTGACTTCGAGGCGGATTTCGCCTTCGTGCGCGAGGTCGGCCTTTCGTTTCTGGAAGTCTATCCGGAGCTCGCACGCCGCAATTTCACGACGCCTTGGACCGAGGCGGACCGAGAAGAGCAACTCGTCCGCCGCGGCAGGTATGTGGAGTTCAATCTGCTTTACGACCGCGGCACGATGTTCGGCCTAAAGACCGGGGGCAACGTGGAGGCGATCCTGTCCTCTCTGCCGCCGACGGTGAAGTGGCCCTGAACTAAGACGCTGCCATTCCGCTGGTGCCGCTAGCGGACCGCGCTCGCCATCTCCGGAAGCGACGGGCCCCGCCATTCGTCCCACGTCATGAGCCTGGTCCCGAGCTTGCTGTAGTCGACGCGCAGCCATCCGTCGGCGCCGCGATGCACCGCGTCCGGCTCGACGTTGGCCACGTCTTGCGCCATTACGCCCACGTACTCCCTTTCGCTCCAGAGGTAGCTGTAGCGATAGAGCGGGAGACCGTCAGGACGCTTCCCAACTTCCACAACGTCGCGTTTCAGCCGGGCATCCGAAGCGAAGAATTGCGTGTAGTGCACCATCACCGAGAAAGAATCCTGGTCGATTTGGCGAACCAGGTTGGGAGCGAGATGCGCATCGCCGCTCATATCGATCCAGCGTGCGACAATACCAACCGCGGTGTTCTGATTGAGCCAGGCATTGAGGAACAGGGCGAAGGTCAAGCCGTTGGACCCGAATGAATCCGAGCCGAACGGTGTGTTGATATGCGAATTCGCCCACACCCCACCAACGGCCAACAGGAACTCAAGCGGGATGTCCGTATAGACGAGCGGCAATGGAATGCCGAACATTCCCTCCACAAAGACCATTCTCCGTATCTTGATATCAACTTCGGGATGGTCGGCATCTCCGCCGCCGAGCAAGATACCTGTGCGCACTCCAACGATCGGTCCGCGACCTTGCTGGTGCCGCGCTTCCAGAAACAACATCCCCGAGAGACCGCTGCCGCTCGCCTCGCGATGCTCAAGCGTTCCGGTGTGCCGGAGAACACCCACGGCGCCACCGGCGCCGTACTTGATCTGGGAATTGGTAGCCAGCGGCGCTCCGCCGGGCTGCGTCACGGGCTGCTGCAGTTGAGTCACGGGCCGCGCGGGAGTCGTGGCCTGGCGCGGCACGTCAACTTTGCCGCTCTTGAGCATCGATAGCGTTACGCCGGGCAACCTTCCGGTTGTCCCATCGCGCGTACGCCAGAGCAGGATGAAGCGGTCGTCGTCACGCGCCTTCTCGTCGTCGTAGACGATGACGACTTTGCCATCCTTACTGGTGTTGCCTTTGGGTTTGGGTGCCGTCGCAGTGCGAGGCGGCGTACCAGCGGCAGAGGGCTTCGCGGGCGGCTCGGTCTGCAATGAAACCGTGGCTCCCGCCAGCGGCTTGCCATCCTGCGTGATCGTCACTTCCGACTCACGCACTACTGCCTGCGCTGTCGTGGACAGCAGAAGCATGCCCAACGCAGCCGCAATCACTGACAATCTACGCATATGCGCCCCCTGTCCTTTCGGACTTTATCCCCATTAGCCCAAGTTTAGCCGAAATCGCGCCTCGCGCACGGACCCGTTTTGATGTGTCACCAAGACTCTGATGTGCCAGACCTTCGCGCCCGCGAACGCGGACGCGGGAACGTCGCCCAACGTCTCGTCCGGCCCCTTGGCCTGCGTCGACGGCCCTATCCGCTTCCATGTCTTCGGGTTTTCGCCCTGACCCACTTCGAGTAAAGCCGACTTGAATTGGTTGGCGTCCGCGGTTCCACGCACCCGGACCGCCTGGGCACCGCCAGCTTGCACCACCTCGACCCGGCTGATGCCTGCAAACAGCAAATAGTCCTTGGGCGCCTGCAAAGCCGCCCGGGCGTCGATGATTCCATAGCCCGAGTATTGATCGACGCCGGGCGTCCCTGCATCACGCGCCGTGCTCTTGAGAATGTTCATCACCTGGACGTTGGTCAGATCAGGATTGTTCGCGATCATGAGCGAGGCGAGGCCGCTGACCATCGGCGCTGAGAACGAAGTGCCGCTCGCGCGATAGTACCGCTTGTCGACCCCGACGTACGCCGCACCGGGTTTGTACTTGGCGCCTTCCACACTCATCATGATGTCAGTGCGCCGCGCGCGCAGGCTCAATACGTCGAGACCCGGCGCCGCGAGCGCGATCTTGCCCCAGTTCGAGAAAGTCGCGCGCTGGTCGTCAAATCCCGTCGACGCGACGGCAAGCACTTTGTCCGACGCCGCAAGACCATAATTGGTGATGTCGGCGCCTTCATTCCCGGCAGCGGCGACCAATACCGCGCCCTTGGCGAAGGCATATTCAATCGCCGCTCGCTCGACCTCCGTAACCTGCTTGCCACCGACGCTGAGGTTGATCACCCGCGCGCCGTTGTCGGCAGCGTAAGCGATCGCCCGCGCAATATAAGTCGAGCGTGAATGCCCGAAATTGTTAATGCCTTTGAGCACCATTAACCGCGCAAACGGATTGATGCCCGGAACGCCGGCCTTGTCCTTCCAACTGCCTGCGATGATCCCGGCGACGAACGTTCCATGTCCGTCGTAGTCCCACGGCTTGTTGTCGTTGCCGAAGAAATCCCAACCAATCACATCGTCGATGAAGCCGTTCTTGTCGTCATCCACATTGTTGCCTTCGGTCTCCTTCGGATTGCGCCATATGGTCGCCCAGTCGATGCTGCGATGATTCCAGTCGAGGCCGGTATCAATGAGCGCAACGATTACAGGCGATGCGTCCTGCTTTACGAGCCGCCAAGCGGACTGAGGCGACAAATCGAAACCGACGCGGTGCAGCGCCCACTGATCCGAATATTTCTGGCCCCACGACCCCTTGCTTTTGAGAAATGCGGTGTCGGGCGGCGCAAGCATGGAGCCCTGGGCAAGGGCCGCCGACGCGAACGCAATCGCGGCGCAGCCAACGAGTGTAGACAGTGCAATCCTCATCGTGATGCTCCCCGCGGCTGGTTCATGCGCAGCGAGATCGCAGCGGTGGGAATGCCGCCGCCGGGTCGCGTCGCGGACTTTATGTCATCGATCCAGGGGCCAGGCAGCTCGAGGCGGCAGATGTTGCCCTCGAACGTGATCTTCACGCCAAGCTGGGGAAATTTGTCTAGGTATGTCCTGACGATCTCGTCGATCTGCTCGCGTGTCTTGCCGTTGTTGCCGAGCGAGATGGAATTGAGCTGGACGTATTCCATCCCCCCGACCCTGAAATAGTTTGACCGGAAGTTCAGTCCATCGCTGTTCAGCTGCGAGAAATCGTGCTTCGGCTGCTGCGGATTTGTTTCCCCAACCCAGCTGTCGTAATTGCGAAGTTGCAGTCGCGCGGTGTAATTTCCCCCGATCTGCCAGTCGCTCTGGAGCTTGTAATCGACCTGGGTCAACTGGTCAGTCTTGTAGTCAAGATTGAGGCGCAATCCGGCCTGCTTCTTCGGAAATCCGTAGTCGACCTCAGCGCCGAGCTGGAGACTCGTCGTGCATGTCCCGCTCGCGTTGGTTACGCATCGTGCAGCGTCTTGATTGTGCGCAGCGTTTTCCAGCGCCGCGCTACGCGTCGCGTCTGAAGGCAACTCCGGTTCGTCACCCGCTGGATAAATCTGAACGTGCTGACCGGCCAAAGGCGGCCCGACTTCAGATTTCTCGAGCATCGCCTGATTCACCTTGAAGTGAATCTTGACGCCCTCCTCAGCAGACTTCGCCTCCTGCGCTTTGCCGCCCTTCGCTGCCGGTCCTTTCTGTTGACCGGTTGTCTGCGCCGGGGCCTTTGCGGCGCCTTTTTCTGGGCCCTTCGTTTGGGTCGTGGGGCTGGGTGCTGAGGATTGGGCCGCTTGCGGCACTCCCGAGACGCCCTTCCCGGAGATTATCTCTGCAAAGGTCTTCAGCGGATCATCGCCGCTCAGAGGGCTCGACGGACCGTCGCCGAAAGAACGGGAAATCCTGACGCGACCCTCCGTTGGCGACTCGCCGACAGAACGACGGCTCTCCGTGGACGACGGGCCATCGCCGAAGGAGCGCTGCAGCCTGAACGTCGGGGACCACTCAACGTCCGTTGTCGGCTTGCCGAACGTAAAGCCTGCCAGGCGCGTAAATTGGTTGTTCACGTACGTCCGCAGTTCTCCATAATCTTTCGGCTCGCCGTTGGCCGCGATTGGCGAGCGAATGTAATCGCCCACCTTCAGGCAAATATCCGTTCCCGGGATGTAGAAGAATCCGGCTCCATAGGTGGAGCAGATCTTTACGTACTCCACGCTCGAGGGTGCGTCGGTCGTCGACGTGGAATAGGTCCGAGCCATCGCGCCCTTCCAGGCTTTTCCGGGATCGGATTCGAGCCACGCGACGCCCGCGGGCGATCTGAGCCAATCGAGCCCTTGCTTGGACGTCATCCAGGCGAAACCGTAGAGCGTCTCGAACAGGTCGACGAGCTCCTTCGGATCTCCCCACCGCAGCCACGCGCTCACTGGCATAGGATCGCCGTCGGGATCGGCCAGGAAGAAGTACTCCTCCGCGCCGAGGCCGGTCCAAAATGTGCAGAGTACCGAGCTGTCGGCCCCAACCTGCACCGGGACCCTTCCAGGAAGAATGTCGGCCGCGCTCGCCCCATCTGCCTGTGCGACCCACACGGCCGAGAGCAGCGTCGAAGCAAGCAAACAGCGGCGCCACGCAGGTTGGCATTTCGCTCCGTCATCCCGCTTGTTCATTGTGGTTACCTCGTTGGTTCCTGGCTCTGCGCGGATTCAGCTGGCGACCGGCTGACTGACGCGACCTCTTCCTTGGCGCGTCTCAGCGCACGCACCAGCCGGACGTCATGGCGATAAATATCGTCGCGCACGACGAGGTGTCCCGCGTCGTCGACGAACGCCGTTTGATAGGTGAGATGCACGGGGATCGGCTTGGCAAAATCGATCTCAATCTCATTGTCGCCGCGTAGCGCTCTTAGTCGCGGCGGGTTGAAGTCCTCATCAGGTCGCGCAATCGACAACAGCGCGGCGGCATACTCTGTGGCCCGTTGCACCCGAATGCAGCCATGACTGTTGGCGCGCGACGCAAGGTCGAAGAGGAACGGCTCTGACGTATCGTGCTGGTAGACGGCGAAGCGGTTCGGGAAGTTGAACCGGAGACGGCCGAGCACATTCAGATCGCCCGGGGCCTGGTACATCCGGACACTGCCGTCCTCGCGCTCCACCACCTGCAATCCGATGCGCTTGGCGAAGGCCGCGTCGTTCCGCACCATCGGCAGAAGTTCCTGGTCGACGATTGCCTGCGGCACGTTCCAGACCGGATTGACAGTGATCGAAGTCATGTCGGAGCTCATCATCGGCGTCGCCCATGACGGCTGTCCGACAACTACGTTCGCGCGAAACACCGCTCGCCCGTCGCGGACCAGCTCCAGGCTGAAGTCAGGAATGTTCACGGTCACGTGCGAAGGGCCCAAGTCGCGCGGCATCCAGCGCCAACGCTCAAGGTTTGCGATGAGCACATCCTCAGGAAGGGTGAGCGGCGGCATGCGTCGAGCGTCCAGAACGCCATCCCGCTGAAGCGTCCCCGAGCGCAACTCGGCAAGCCTGGTCTTGAGAGCCCGGTAGCCGGCATGCGCCGGCTGGAAGGAATCCAACAGCCCCTTCAAGTCGGAGGTCTTGCTGACCGCCGCGAGCACATCCGCACTGCGCGGCGCTCTGAACTGATAGCCAATGCTGCGATCGGCTTTGACCAGCTCGATGCGGCCCCCGCGCGCGTCCCGCACCAAGCGCAACAAGGAATGAGTTAGCTGGACCTCGGCAGCGGCCAATCCTCTTGGATCGGCGATGGTCTGAAACGCTGGCGTCGGATAGTCGGCGGGGTCGAGACCCTCGGCGTGGACGCCTCGCAGATATTCGATCGCCGACTCAGCTCGCGCGTTGACGATTCCGCCATTGGTCCAAAGAGGAGCAAAACCTCTGTCGCGATAAAAATTGTGGACCGCCGCCCGCGTGCTCGGATGCATGGCGACGCGCTCGAGCTCGACGGAAATCATTTCGCGCAGAGCCCCCGCGACCGGCCGATCGGCGACGGCGACGCCTGCAAGGGGATTGGCTGGCGCGGCGCGCCAAGGCAGGTGCCGAGCTAGTTCTCGAAGGACCGATTTGGGAGGAAATAGGAGTGCGCCCGCGAGCAGGCACACACCCACGACCGCGGCCGCAATTGATGCGACCCGAACTCCCCCCCTGCGCATTTCCCAACAACCTCTCGGGAGTTGGCAGGCGCCTCACCGGCGCATGAGCCCTCTTGCGCAGACCATGCTAGGTCTAGGCGGTACCCCTGCCATCATCAAAATATCGCGCTTTCATTGCCTGCGCCGGACTGTGCTGAATCTGCAACAGTGATGGGAACGAGAGGAAACAACGCATTTTGCAAGCCAAGTCGGCCGCTGTCGCGCGCGGCCACTCACTTAGCCAGGCTCAAATCCGCCGGCGAAATCAGCACCGAGAACGCCTCGCACCAAATCACGACGCTCGGAAATTTCGCGAGATCGACGCCGGTTGGAATCTCGTAGCGCTGGCTACCTTTGAACGAGCGGAGCCGTCCAAGGTCGACGAACATCGTCTGCGCGACATCGTTTTCACGTACCCCCGCCTTTGGCACGAGATAGACGTGATACTTCGGTCCCGGCCCGACTTCGAAGTCCGGCTCGAGGAATACGGCCTTCTCGTAAACGCTGACCTTGCCGCGGCCCCAGTGCACGGGGTCGGACGGTTTTGCGTGGATGAAGGTGCCGGTGGCAACCAGCGCGGAACGATCGACCTCGCTCAGGCGCTCGGCCGCTGGCGGCGGCGCGAATAGGTAGGGAAAGAAGAAGATCCCGAGCGCGAAGCCGAAGCCCGTGCCGAGAACCGCCCCGATCAGCAAGATCGCTAGTCCACGCCAGAAACGCCGCATGCCCTGCTCCATCATAGCGTCGCCTGACAGGATACGCGGTTCGCGCCCGGCTTGTTACCGCTGAACCTGTTGTTTCAGCGCTTCCTCGATCGCCCAGCCGAGGATCGCCTGCAGCGCATGGTTTTCTTCCGGGAACCCGCTGTCGATCCACGAAGTCTCGGCGATCGCGAGTGCTGCTCCAAGCAACGGCCCCTTTTCCATGCCCCGCTCGATGAAGTCTTTCGCCGCAAGCGGAAACTTCGGCGCCGTCCATTCGTTCGGCAAGGCGATCAGCTCCTGCCAACCCGCGTCGTCGACTTTCTCTTGAGAGCGGGAAAAAGCGAGCACGCCGCGCTCGCGATAGGCCTCGGGCCCAATACGATAAATCACGGCGCGGCGCGCCACCGGGCCCATCTCCGGCGAAATCTGCCACCAATGTTCCGCCATGGAGCGCAGCCGTCTGTGCTCCTCGTTCGTGAGCCGCAACCGCTCACGGAGCCGGTCGGCGTCTTCCCGAACCCAAACCGCAAGTGCGCCGAGGCGGCGCGTCGCGTCGGGCTCGAAGCCGAGATGCGCTTCCGCCTTGATCATGTTGCTGAGGCTCGCGAGATGAGGAACGCCGCCCAGCACGTCGGCCAAGATGCCCACCTCCCCCATTACCGCGAGCGTCGGCACCGTCCGCGGCGCGAGCAGGAGCTTCATCAACTCGTTGCGCACGCGCTCGCGCGACAGTTGGCCGAGATTTTCCTTCGCGCGGATGCAGGCTGAAAGGCCGGCCGCGTCCGGCAACCCTTCCGCGTAGCCCGCGTGAAACCGGAAGAAGCGTAAAACCCTCAGATAGTCTTCCGCGATCCGCTGCGCCGGATCACCGATGAAGCGAACGCGCCTTGCCTCGATATCCTTGAGCCCGCCGACGAAATCGAAAAGCTTGCCATCGCGACTCGCAAACAGCGCATTGATCGTGAAGTCGCGCCGCTCGGCGTCCGACTTCCAGTCGCGGCCAAATCGGACTTTCGCATGCCGGCCATCGGTCTCGATGTCCTGACGCAACGTAGTCACTTCAAAGGGCACATCGTGCACGACGACCGTGACCGTTCCGTGCTCGATGCCGGTCGGCACGGCGTGGAAACCCGCTTCCTTTGCCCGTTGCACCACGACGTTCGGCTGCGCGGTCGTGGCCACATCGACGTCGCCTGTCGGCAGGTCGAGCAAGGTGTTGCGAACGGCGCCACCGACGACGCGCGCTTCCTCACCGTCGGCATCGAGCGCCGCGAGAAGTTTCGCAAGCGGCCCGCTTCGCAACCAGGGTGCGCGCTCGGGCGAGAGGAACGACGCCGCTTCCTCGCGGCTCATTTGATCCGGCCCGGGATGAGTTTGCCGTCTTCGTACCGCGCCGGCTCGTAGACCCCGGTAGTTGGCGCGCGGCCGAAATGCGCGAAATAGAGCAATCCGCCGATGACCAGCACAAATCCCGCGATCGCAAGCGAAGCAACCCGACGCGCGGGCCAATGTTCCTTCTCACGCGCGTCGCGCTGGCTCGCATAGAGTACGAGCGCATAGAGTGCGAACGGCACAAAGAAAAGAAGAAGCTCGGTGAGAATCGTGCGTGCCATTATCCGTACAGCCGCTCGTAAAGCTTGCGGAGAATCCCCGCCGTGATTCCCCAGATGTAGCGCTCGCCATAGGGCATTGCATAGAAGCTGCGTTGCACGCCCTTCCATTCCCGGCTGTGCCGGGCATGGTTGTCGGGCGTCATCAGGAATTTCAGCGGTACCTCGAAGGCCTCATCTACCTCCGCGGGATTGAGCACGAGATGAAACGCGGGCGAGATCAACGCGACGACCGGCACGATTCGGAAGCCGGTGCCCGAGAGATACGGGTCGAGATACCCAAGCGGATCGACGAATCCCGCGTCGAGCCCGATCTCCTCCTCCGCTTCGCGCAATGCCGTCGCCAGCGGGTCGGGATCTGCGGCATCGAGCTTGCCGCCGGGAAAGGAAATCTGCCCCGCATGAACCGGCAGCGCCGCCGAGCGCTGGGTAAGCAGGATCGTCGGCGCATCGCGCGCAATCACCGGCACGAGGACCGCCGCCGGGAGCGATGGCGAACTCCTGACGATGTCGGCAAGCTCGGGCGCAAGCACGTGGTCCCCGCTCGTCGGGACCGCGGCATCGCCGACCGCGGGCGCAACCGGCAACAGCCGTTCCCGTGCGCGGCGCACGAACTCGATCACCGGCTCCGGATGCTGCACGGCGGCGCTCGATCTCATCATCCGCTCACCGCTTCCGCCGGCGCCATCGGAAAGAATTGACCGGCTGACGCCAGTCCAAACATCCGGCGCCCATCCCACTCGCGCACTTCTCCGAGCGCGACGAGATCGAGAAACAGCGAGCGTGTCACCAGCGCCCACAGATTGCGTCGCACGTGGAGATACGGCTTGATGCCGCCCGTCTTCGCCTCCGGCTCGAAGCGCAGTCGGTGCTCGGTGTCGCAGGTCACCGCGTCGTCGACATTGGTGCGGAACACGAGGGTCCGATCCTGCGTTTGGTTGCGTGTATCAAGCGCGACCGCGAGGAACGGCGCGTCGTCGACCTTTATTCCCAGCTTTTCCACCGGCGTCACCAGGAAGTACTTGTCGGCCTCTCGTTTCAGCACTGACGCGAACAGCCGGACCATCGCAGCTCGGCCGATCGGGCTTCCTTGATAGTGCCAAGTCCCGTCCGACGCGATGCGCATGTCGATGTCGCCGCAGAATGGCGGATCCCAGAGGTGGACAGGCGGCGGCGTCCGGGTTCTCCTCAACTCCGCGGCGAGCGAATTGAGCATCTGCGAACCTGCTTTGCTCATGCGACACTCCGCCTTACTGCCTCGCGATTTCGTGATGCTGGAGGCCCAAAGCCCATGATTTTCGAGGATAGCCTAGCCCCGCGTGCGTTGCAGGACCGGCACGGGATTTGCCTTGATTGCGACGGACTGGCGGAGTTTCGTGTCAAGGAATCCACTGCTGAATTGGCTGAATTGGGCGAAGTGACCGGAGGATCGGATGTCGAAGACCGAAAGTTTTGAAAGCCTGGACCAGGCAATCGTCCGCGCCGCCGAATCTACGGCGGCGAGTGTCCGCACCGCCCGCGCCGCGATCGGTGCTGTGATCTTCGGTCAGGAAACAGTCGTCGAGCAGGCGCTCATCACCGTGCTCGCTGGCGGGCACGCGCTGCTGATCGGCGTTCCGGGCCTCGCCAAGACCAAGCTCGTCGACACGATGGGGACGGTTCTCGGCCTCGAGGCGCGCCGCATTCAGTTCACCCCCGATCTGATGCCTTCGGACATTCTCGGCTCCGAGGTGCTCGAAGAGAGCGCAAGCGGCAAGCGTGCCTTCCGTTTCATCAAGGGTCCCGTGTTCGCCCAGCTTCTGCTGGCCGACGAGATCAACCGTGCGAGCCCGCGCACGCAGTCGGCGCTATTGCAGGCGATGCAGGAATATCACGTGACGATTGCGGGTCAGCGTCATGACCTGCCGCGGCCGTTTCATGTGCTCTCGACGCAGAACCCGATCGAACAGGAAGGCACCTACCCGCTCCCCGAAGCACAGCTCGACCGCTTCCTGATGGAAATCGACGTCTACTATCCCGACCGCGACGCGGAGCGGCGCATTCTGTTCGACACGACCGGCACCGAGGAGTTGAAGCCGCGCCAGGCGATGAGCGCCGACGACTTGCTCGCCGCGCAACGCCTCGTTCGCCGCATTCCGGTTGGCCAGTCGGTTGTCGAGGCGATCCTGAGCCTCGTGCGCTCCGCCCGCCCGATCGGCGAGGTCGACGACGTTACGAAGCACATCGCCTGGGGTCCCAGCCCGCGCGCGAGCCAGGCACTCATGCTGGCAGTACGTGCCCGTGCGTTGCTCGACGGGCGTCTCGCGCCTTCGATCGACGACGTGATCGCGCTCGCCGAGCCTGTTCTGAAACACCGCATGGCGCTCACTTACGCGGCACGGGCCGATGGCGAGACGATCTCCGGCGTCATCGGGCGTTTAAAGGCGAGGCTCGGCTAGTCCGTGCGCAACGCGCCCGCCACGATGCGAGAGGCGCAGAGCGAGGTTCGTACAACCGCGTATGACGCGGCGCACCTCGTCGCAGCGATGCCGCGGCTCATCCTCGAGGCACAACGCGTCGCCGTGTCGGTCTTTCACGGCATCCACGGGCGCCGCCGCGCCGGCCCGGGCGAGAATTTCTGGCAGTACCGCCGCTTCGTCGACGGCGAACCCGCGAGCCGCGTCGATTGGCGACGATCCGCGCGCGATGATCTCCTGTTCGTGCGCGAGCGCGAATGGGAAGCTGCACACACGATCTGGATCTGGCCCGACTGTTCTCCATCGATGGTCTTCACGTCGTTGCGCGACGGACCGACCAAGCGAGACCGTGCGCTCGTGCTCGCGTTCGCGCTCGGCGAATTGCTCGTGCGCGGCGGCGAACGGGTCGGAATTCCCGGCATCATGCGCCCAACCGCGAGCCGCGCGGTGATCGAGCGCATGGCCGATTCGATCGTGCATTTCGCCGGTGAGCCGCCAAGCCTGCCGCCGCCTTTCCGTCCGGGATCGCGCGACGAGGTTGTATTGCTGAGCGATTTCTGGAGTCCCGCATCAGAAGTGACCGGGACGATCGCGACGCTCGGCGGCAACGGCGCCGGCGGCCACGCGATCCAGATCGTGGACGAGGCCGAAGAGACATTCCCCTATTCCGGCCGCATCGAGTTTGAAGAGCCCGAGGGAGCAGGCTCGATCACCGTCGGCCGCGCCGAAGTGTGGGCGGCAGACTACATCGAGCGCGTCGCACGCCATCGCGCGGCCATTCGCGCCGAGAGCGCCCGCCGCGGCTGGAGCTTCGCCATCCACCGCACCAATCGGCCGGCGAGCGAGTTACTGCTGTCGCTGCATGCTCAGATGAGCGCCTCACCGGACTCGTTCCCCCATCGGAAGGCCGGCGGAAGCGCCGGGGAGGCCGCCGTATGATCGCCGGCCTTCCGCTCGCCTTCGCCTCCCCGTTCCTGCTGCTCGGGCTGTTCGCGCTGCCGGTGCTGTGGTGGTTGTTGCGACTGATCCCGCCGCGGCCGCGCCGCATCGCATTCCCGCCGACACGCATCTTGTTCGAGATCGAGCCGAAGGAAGAGACTCCTGCGCGCACCCCTTGGTGGCTAACCCTGCTGCGCTTGCTGCTGGCGGCACTCATTATAATCGCGGCTGCTGGGCCGCTCTGGAACCCGCCGCCCGCCGGCACACGCCCGACAGGGCCTCTCGTACTCATTATCGATTCCGGCTGGCCAGCCGCGGCGAACTGGAACGAGCGCATCAACACGGCCGAAGCGATCGTGGGTCGCGCCGAAGCCGAAGGCCGCGGGGTTGCCGTGCTCGCCACCGGCGCCCCTCCGAAAGAATTGTCGCTGTTGCGGCCGGGCGAGGCCCGAGAAGTTTTGCGGCTCCTGAAACCCTCGCCGCATACACCTGATCGCAGCGAGATCCTCCCACCGCTCGCCCGGCTCGTGCGTTCCGTGCCGGACGCTTCCGTGATCTGGCTCGCGGACGGCGTCGATCTGGGCGGCAGCGGCAAGTTTGTCGAGGCCTTGAATCAGATCGCGGGCGATCGGCTGAGCGTGGTGGCAGGAGGCATTCCGGGGGCGCGCGCGCTCGCCGCTGCGGACAATGCTGCCGGGGGCCTGTCGATCAAAGTTCTGCGGGCGGATAATTCGGCCCCGGCCCAAGGCATCGTGCGCGCCCGCGACTTGCGTGGCCTGACGCTTGGCGACGCTGAATTCCAGTTCCCCGCGGGCGCTACCGAAACAGAGGCGCGCTTCGACCTTCCCGTCGAGATCCGTAATGACATCGCGCGTCTCGAGATCGCCGGCGAGCGGTCGGCCGGCGCCGTGGAGCTTCTCGACAAGCGCTGGCGCCGGCGCACGGTCGGCGTCGCCTCGGGCGGAACCGCCGACACCAGCCAGCCACTGCTTGCCGCGACTTTTTATCTGTCTCGTGCGCTCGGACCCTTTGCCGACGTGCGCCTCGTCGAGGGTGCTGCTCCTGCTGCGGCGATCGATCGCTTCATCGATCAGCGGTTGCCGATCATTGTCCTCTCCGACGTCGGCAATATCGTCGATCCTGCGCGCGACCGGTTGGTCCGCTGGATCGAGGACGGGGGCGTGCTCGTGCGCTTCGCTGGTCCGCGTCTCGCGGCCACCGAGGACAACCTCGTTCCTGTGAGGCTACGCCGGGGCGGACGTGTGCTGGGCGGCTCGCTCTCCTGGGAGAAGCCGCAGAAGCTCGGCAGCTTCTCGCCTGAGGGACCGCTGCAAGGACTGACCGTGCCCGACGATGTCGTCGTCCAGCGTCAGGTCCTCGCCGAGCCCGACGGAACGCTCGCAGAGCGTACGTGGGCATCGCTCGCGGACGGCACGCCGCTGGTTACGGGGGTAAAGCGCGGACGCGGATTGATCGTCTTGTTCCACGTCACCGCGGACACCGGCTGGTCCAATCTTGCGCTATCGGGCGCGTTTGTTGACATTCTTCGCCGCATCGTCGCCCTCGCCGGCGCAGGCGCGGTCGCGACGACAGATACCACGCGTACCGAGCGCGGCCCTGCTCCGACAATTGCGCCGTCTCGGTTGCTCGATGGCTTCGGCACGTTTACCGCGCCCGGACCGACCGCACGGCCGATTCCGGCGGACTTCCGCGGCCGCGCCGACGCCGATCATCCACCCGGTTTCTACGGCCCTCCCGAAGGGCTGGTCGCTGTGAACGCGCTTGCACCCGAGGATCGGCTTGCACCGATCGACTTCGGACCTTTGCAGGCCCGCGTCGAGGCCTACAGCCGCGGTGAGCCGGTCGATCTCCGCGCCGCAGTGTTGATGGGCGTGTTCACGCTGCTCGTGCTGGACGCGATCATCGTCTTCCTGCTTGCGGGCGGTCTTTCGCGTCTCGGCCTGCGCCGCGCCACGCCTGCCGTTTTGCTCGCCACTGCATGCGTGATTGTGGGCGACTACCCGCGCGCGCAGGAGCTTTCCCAAGCACAGGTCAATTTCGCGCTGCAGGCGAGTTTGCAGACCCGCCTCGCCTATGTGCGTTCGGGCGACACCGAGGTCGACGCGGTGAGTCACGCCGGTCTCGAAGGCCTTTCCGTTTTTCTCGCCCAGCGCACTGCGCTCGAGCCTGCGGAGCCGTTCGCCGTCGACATCTCGCGCGACGAACTCGCATTCTTCCCTATGCTCTACTGGCCGATCCTGCCAAACGCGCAGCGGCCGGACGCGCCCACGCTTGCCCGCGTCGACGCCTATATGAAACAGGGCGGCACGGTCATCTTCGATACGCGCGACGCCTTCACGTCGATCTCCGGTCGGCCTGATGAGGTGTCGCCTGCGCTCGCGAAACTGCGCGAGATCCTCTCGGGCCTCGACATACCGGAGCTCGAGCCGGTGCCGCGCGACCATGTCCTCACAAAGGCGTTCTATCTGCTACGCGATTTCCCGGGCCGCTACACCGGCGGGACTCTCTGGGTGGAGGCGCTCCCTGCCGCCGATGAAGAACTGGAATCGCGCCCGGCGCGCGCTGGCGACGGGGCTTCGCCGATCCTGATTACGTCCAACGACCTCGCCGGCGCGTGGGCGGTCGGACCCGACGGACAACCGCTGCTTCCCTTGACGCCCGGCGAGCCGCGCCAGCGCGAGTTCGCCTTCCGCGTCGGCGTGAACATCGTGATGTACGTCCTCACGGGCAACTACAAGGCCGACCTGGTGCATGTGCCGGCTCTGCTTGAAAGGCTCGGCCAATGAACTTCGGCGTTGCCTTCGAGCCGCTCGTCTCGACGCCGGTCCTGATCGGCGCGGTCGTGGTCGCATTCCTCGTGGCAATCCTGCCGTTCATCTCGCGTACGCGCGGCGCGTTCGTACGCGCGCTTGCGTTGACCCTCGGTGTGCTCGCGCTCGCGAACCCCTCGCTCTCGCGCGAGGACCGGGAACCGCTACCCGTGGTCGCCGCGGTCGTTCTTGATCGCAGTGCCAGTCAACGTTTCGGCGACCGTATCCAGGCGACCGAAAAGGCACGCGCGGCGCTCGTCGAACGCATGGGACGCATCCCGGGACTCGAGCTTCGCGTCGTCGAAAGCGCCGGAGAGAGTGAAGGCGACGGAACACGCCTGTTCAACGCACTCGGCGCAGCCCTGTCTGACGTGCCGCCTGAGCGCGTCGCGGGCGCGGTGCTCGTTACCGACGGACGCGTGCACGACGTGCCGGCGCAGCAGCTGCTCGGCTTCGCGGCACCCGTGCACTCGCTGATCACGGGCCGCGAAGGCGAGCGGGACCGCCGAGTGGTTCTCACCGCGACGCCGCGTTTCGGCATCGTCGGCCAGCGCCAGACCGTCGGCTACCGCGTCGAGGACGAAGGCGCCCCGCGCGGTGCCCGCGTTGCGGTCGTCGTGCGCCGCGACGGAGAGATCGTCGCACGTCCTAATGTGGTTGCGGGCACCCCGGCCGAAGTGCAGATCGAAATCACCCACGCGGGCGCGAACATCATCGAGATCGAAGCGAGCCCGCTCGAGGGCGAACTGACGCCGCTCAACAATCGCGCGGCGCTGAACATCGATGGCGTCCGCGAAAAGCTGCGCGTCCTGCTCGTGTCAGGTGAACCGCATTCGGGAGAGCGCACCTGGCGCAACCTACTGAAATCCGACGCCAACGTTGATCTCATTCACTTCACCATTCTTCGCCCGCCGGAAAAGCAGGACGGCACGCCGATCCAGGAGCTGTCACTGATCGCTTTCCCGACGCGCGAGCTGTTCCAGCAGAGGATCAAGGATTTCCACTTGATCATCTTCGACCGCTATGCGCAGCAGGGTGTGCTGCCGCTGATTTATTTCGACAACATCGTGCGTTACGTGCGCGAGGGCGGCGCAGTCCTGGTCGCGGCCGGCGCCGAGTTCGCCGGCTCCAACTCGATTCACCGCTCTCCGCTCGAAGCAGTGCTGCCGGCGCAACCGACTGGCAACATCGCGGAGGGTGTTTACCGGGCGAAGCTGACGGAACTCGGCAAGCGGCATCCCGTAACCCGCGGGCTTCCGGGGGCCGAAACCGATCCGCCGCGCTGGAGCAACTGGTTCCGGGCGATCAACGTTCGTGCCGACGCCGAGAGCACGACGGTCATGAGCGGGCCGGCGGATGCGCCCATTCTCGTCCTCGCCCGCGAGAACGAAGGCCGTGTCGCGTTGCTGCTTTCGGATCAGATCTGGCTGTGGGCGCGCAGTTATGAGGGTGGCGGTCCGCATCTAGAACTGCTCCGGCGATTGTCGCATTGGCTGATGAAGGAGCCGGACCTCGAAGAGGAACGCCTGGTGATGCAGGTGCGTGGTTCCGAGTTGCTGATCGAACGGCGCACGATGCAGGAAACCGCCGCCCCGGTGACCGTCACGACGCCTTCGGGTACGTCCCGGCCGTTGACCCTCGCTGCTGCCGAGCCCGGCATTTTCCGCGCAGGCACGGAAGCGAACGAGTTCGGCCTTTGGCGCGCAACTGACGGCAAGCTGAATGCGCTGGTGAACGTCGGCCCCATCAATCCGCGCGAGTACGCCGAGGTGACGAGCACCAAGGAAGTGCTGGCGCCCCTCGCCTCGGCGACCGGGGGCGGCGTATGGCGTCTCGCCGATCTCGATCAGAATGCCCCGCGCGTGATTGGTGTCCGCTCGGGCGAGCGCTTCGCCGGACCCGATTGGCTTGGATTGCGCATGCGCGAGGCGAGCGTGCTGCGTGGCATCGGGCTGTTCCCGCTGTTCGCGGGATTGTCTGGCTTGCTGATCCTGCTTGCGGGAATCGCCGCCACCTGGGCGCGCGAAGGACGCTAAGCGCCGAAGTCGGGCCGTACCGCGCCCGCCACGCCTTCAAAGGCACCAGGCACGAGCTCCATGACCAGCACGCGATCCGGATCGACGGGACCGGGCAGCACGACCTGCTTGTGCGGCACAGACACGAAACCGAGCGGCCCGTAATAGGGCAAGTCGCCGACCAGTAGCACGAGGCGTACGCTCCCTTCGCGAGCGGCATCGAGCGACGCCTTGATCAGACCCTTGCCGATGCCGCGTCCGCGAAACGGCGGCTCGATTGTGAGCGGGCCGAGCAGCAACGCGCGCGTATCTCCGACCTTGATCGGTGTCAGCCGCACCGAGCCGACGAGCAACGTTCCGATGCGGGCAGTGAAGGAAAATTCGGGCCGGTGCGGCGCACCCTCACGCAGCCGGTACGCGGTGCGTGCGAAGCGGCCGGGCCCGAACGTGCGCTCATAAAGGCGCTCGATCGCCGGCCCGTCGTCAGGCTGCTCGGGCAGGATCAGAAGGGAAAGATCGTTCAAGCGGGAAACTCCGGCGCGGCGCCGAATATCATGGGCGCACGTGAGAATCCATGCGTGCGTTCGTCATCCGACGTTTACCTTGGCAGTCGCCGAAGGAAGCCCCACATGTAATCGTGGGCTGATCGAGGTTGCGATGGGTTACCTGCTCGACGGCGTATGGCGCGAGGACGTCCTCACCAACGACGAACACGGCCGCTTCGTTCGCCAGGCAAGCAAGTTTCACAACTGGATCACACCGGACGGCTCGCCCGACCCAACCGGCGAAGGTGGGTTCAAAGCCGAAGCGGGCCGCTATCATCTTTACGTTTCTCTCGCCTGCCCGTGGGCGCATCGCACGCTCATCTTCCGCACGCTCAAACAGCTTGAGCACGTCGTATCATTGTCCGTCGTCGATCCGATCATGGGCGCCGAGGGCTGGGTGTTCTCGGATGCCCCGGGCACGATCCCGGATTCAGTCGAAGGCAAGTCGCGTCTTTCGGAAATCTATCTGCTCGCCAATCCGCACTACACCGGCCGCGTCACGGTTCCAACCCTTTGGGACAAGCGGAGGAAGACGATCGTCAACAACGAGTTCGTCCGAAATCATCCGCATGTTCGACTCGGCCTTCAACGCGCTCACGCCGGTTCGCATCGACTACTATCCCGAGGACCTGCGGCCGGCGATCGATGAGGTGAACACGCTCGTCTACGAGAACGTGAACAATGGCGTTTACCGCGCCGGCTTTGCGACCAGCCAGCAAGCCTACGAAGAGGCGTTCCGCAACCTGTTCACCGCGCTCGATCGCTTGGAGCAGACGCTCTCCGGTCAACGTTATCTCGTTGGCGCTCGCATCACCGAAGCCGATTGGCGTCTGTTCACGACGCTCATCCGCTTCGACGCCGTCTATTACGGCCACTTCAAATGCAATCTGCGCCGGATCGAGGACTATCCAAATCTCTCGAACTACCTTCGCGACCTCTTTCAGGTCCCGGGCATCGCCGCGACCGTGAATCTCGATCACATCAAGCGCCACTACTACGGCAGCCATCGCAAGCTGAATCCGGGTGGGATAGTCCCGGTTGGACCGGCGCTCGACTTCTCTGCAGCGCATGATCGCGCCCGGTTCGACGCGCTCCGTCCGGCGCGGGCACGGACCGGCTGACTCACTGCATGAAGAGGAGCGACCGAGCCACGCGAGGTCGCTCACCGGCGTTCCGAGCTTGCAAGGCCGGATGCAGCATCTTGAAACAATTCACGAATCTCGGTTCGCGACTAGTACTGCTTCGCTGGAAGATCAGGTCGTTCTGAAGGACACCGCGAGCCTGTCTTCCGATCTTGCTTGAGGTTACCAGGTCGACGCCACTGCCGTTCCTCGAGCGATCTCCTCGAGCCGGCGTTTCGTCCCCGCCGACGTCCCTTCCGGCAGATTGGCCAGCGGAAAGAACTTCGCTTCGCGGATTTCCAGACCTGGCGTCGGCTGCCCTTTCCACTCGTAGTCGCGCACCACGAACAGCGCGACGTGGTCACGCGCCGAAACCGCCGCGTTTCGGAACATGCCGTGCAGTTGCGGCGTCCCGCGCAAAACGACGTTCCCCTCTTCCAGCAACTCACGCCTGAGTGCATCGAGCAGAGTCTCGCCCGGCTCGACGCCGCCGCCAGGAAAGTGCCAACCGCGGACGTAGCCATGCCGCACGAGCAGCACCTCCGCCTTTGCGTCGAGCACCGCCGCTCGCACGCCGAGCGTCATCCCACGCGAGAACCGCCAGTACTGATGCAGAAGTCGTCGCAACATGCCCGAAGCCGCGAAATCACAGTGGTGTACGTTCGCTCGTTTGGTGCCACGAATGTATTGAGAATTTCTGCACAAACGGCGCTATGAATGCGCGATGTTCGTGCTCGCCCACATCTCGGATCCGCATCTTGCGCCCATGCCACGGCCAAGGTTCGCCGATCTTTTGGGCAAGCGCATCACCGGTTACCTGAACTGGCAGCTTCGCCGCGCGCCGCATCACTTGCCTGGCACGATCGACGCGATCGTGAACGATGTGGTCGCCGCGCATCCGGACCACGTGGTCGTGACGGGCGATCTGGTCAACCTCGCGCTGCCGGACGAGTTCGCGATCGCGCGGAAATTTCTCGCGCGACTCGGCCCGCCCGAGAAGGTCAGCGTCATTCCCGGAAACCACGATTTCTACGTACGAGGCGCGGAAGCCGGCTACCTCGATGCTTGGCACGATTTCCTTTCCGCCGACGAGGCCGGAAAGTTTCCGTTCCCCTTTCTCCGCCGGCGCGGTCCGGTCGCAATCATCGGCACGTCGACCGCAGTGGCCACGCCGCCTCTATTCGCCACCGGGCGTTTGCGTGGCGAGCAGCTTGAGCGGCTCGAGATGCAGCTCGAGCGGCTGCGTCGCGAAAAATGCTTTCGTGTGGTGCTGATCCACCATCCGCCCGTCGGCTCTCGCCCGTGGCTCCGCCGCCTCACGGACGCTGACGCCTTTTCCTCCGTGATCGCGCGGCACGGCGCGGAGCTGATCCTTGCCGGACACGACCACATCGCGGCGCGGGGCGAAATTCTCGGGCCCGACGGCCCCGTTCCAGTCGTTCAGGTCCCGTCCGCGTCCGCCCCGTTCGGCGATCGGCACGGCGCGGCCGGCTACAACCTTTACCGTATCGACGGCGGCCCCGGCGCTTGGTCCTGCGAGATGGAAATGCGTGGAGTCCAAGCGAACGGAAGTATCGCCACACTAGCCAAGATGCAATTGACAGCGCGACAAGTCGCTACTGCATCAGAATCGCGAGCATGAGGATCGCGCCGAGCGCTATTCCTGCGAGCAGCACGAGCCACGGCTCGCGGCTTATGCGCGCGATCACCGTCCGGAAAGCGGGCCACGAGAAAGATGCCTTTGCCGCCCGCTCCGTGGCGCTGCCCGCAAGCAGATATTCGCGCGCAACCAGCCGCCGCGCGACATAGCGCGTTACGGCTTCGACGATCGGCTGGACCTCGAGGGATTCCGCGAGCACGCGCCGCCCATGCACCGTGTCTTGCATGAAGCGATAGGTGCGCTTGTCCCGGCCCATGTTCACGTGCGCGACCATGTCGATCCAGAGCCGCGGCTGCGAGCCGCCGCCGCTGATCCCGCGATCGAACACTTCGAGATGCTCCGGCGGGATCTCGGCGAACACCGGCTCGAGCGTATCGTTCAACATTTCGAGCCGCGCCGCTTCCGCGTCGCGCAGTTCAACGACGACCGCTGATCGCTCCGCCGCTTCGATGCGCGCCGACCGCAACGCTTCCCGTAACGGCTTCTTCGGCGACTTTGCACTACCGGAATCGTCCATGGCACCCGTCCGCGGGCAGCATAGTCCCCGCCGAAATTACCGGAAAGGCCCGCCGGACCGGGGTTCCAAAGGACGACAAAGCGGCGGCAGCCGCCTATAGGTGTGCACCCGCCACCCATGGATTCTCGCCGTTGACCAGCTTCGTCCTCGCCGCCGTCCTCTTGGGCGCGCTGATACATGCGACCTGGAACGCGCTGATCAAGGCGCAGCCTGACAAGTTCTCCGCCTCGGCGCTGGTCGCCGTCGGTGCAGGGGTCGTCGCGGTACCGATCATGCTCGGGCTGCCAGGGCCGCCACCGGCCGCCTGGTCCTACATCGCGGCATCAGCCGTGATCCACGTTGGCTACTTCGCGCTTGTGGCTTACGCCTACCGAGCGGCCGATCTCGGTGTCGCCTACCCACTGACACGCGGCACCGCTCCACCCGCAACCGCGCTTCTCGCGCTCGTGCTTTTCGGCGAGACACTTGGCTTCAATGGCTGGCTCGCGGTCCTCGCCATCGCGGTCGGAGTTGTAACCCTGTCGGCAGACGCGCTCGCCCGTGGGGGCCTGACCCGCGCAACTGCCGTCGCCGCCCTCACCAACGCCGGCGTGATCGTCGTCTACACCTTGGTCGATGGTCTCGGCGCCCGCGTGACCGGCAGCGGCCTTATCTACGTTGCTTGGATGCTGGCCGCGACGGCGATTCTGTTGCTCGCGCTGATGCTCGCTTTGCGCGGAAAGTCTTTTCTCTTCGCTGCCCGGCGAGAGTGGCCGCTCGCCCTCGGCGGCGGCGCGCTTGCGCTGACTTCGTACGCAATCGCGCTCTGGGCGATGACACTTGCGCCGATCGGTCTGGTCGCGGCGCTACGCGAGACGTCGGTGTTGTTCGCCGCGATCCTCGGCGCTGTGCTGTTCAAAGAACCGTTCGGCCCGAGGCGCTGGCTCGCGCTCGTCCTGATCGTCGCCGGAATTGTCGTCTTGCGTCTTGCGGGCGGTTAGCCCGAACTCGCTTACTGGCGATACTGCTGAATGCGCGTCGTGCGAAGTCCGGCGAGTCCGTGCCGGTCGATCGACTGCTGCCAGGCGAGAAATTCTTCAACGGTCAGCGTGTAGCGCTGGCACGCCTCTTCAAGTGAAAGCAGGCCACCGCGTACCGCGGCCACGACTTCGGCCTTGCGACGGATCACCCAACGCCGGGTGTTCGGCGGGGGCAGATCGGCGATCGTCAAGGGGCTACCGTCCGGCCCGATGACGTATTTGACCTTCGGGCGTTGTGGCTCGGTCATGCGTACGCTCACTAGACACACCAATAACGGTGGGAACCTAGTGTCGAGGCATGAACATTTCCCTAAGTATGTCTTGCCAAATCATTGCGACAAAACAAAACCATTGGTTAACGCGTGACGCCGACTCGGCACGCAAATCCAGATTCCATCAGCTCCCCGTACTATCAGGATTTGGCGAATTGTCTGGGTCGCCGGAATTCCCCGGCGCCGGTGCGGTCGGCCGCTGCACCGAGCGGACTTGATCGAGTGTGATCAACGTCGCGCCAATCAACAGCAGTGGCTCCTCGCCGGACACGTCGACTTGATCGACGATGCCGCTGAAGTTGGTGTCGATCGCCACCGTCTGACCGTTGGCGTCCTTTGCCGAGACGACGATCTTGTAGGCGCCGGCCGGCGCGATCGAACCGGTGGAGGTGCGTCCGTTCCACTGGTAGGGCTGGATCGCCGCGTCGAGCGTCTTCGTCTCGGTGAACACTGTGCTGCCGTTCGCGTCCTGAATTGAAATCTGCGCCTGTACGGGTTTCGGCGATGACAGGTACCAGACCGCAAGTCCGTCACGCAGTTCGGTCGTCGCGCCTTCCGCCGTCACGTTCAGGCCGACGAAGCTGAGCGCAGTCGCGTTGTGGGCGATCTTGGAAAGCTTGACGAGCGATTCGAGATTGTCGTTTGTGCGCAACTGTTGTTCGACACCCGCGAACGAAACGAGCTGCTGCGTGAATTGGTTGGTGTCGAGCGGCTCGAGTGGATTCTGGTGCTGCAGTTGCGTTGTGAGCAGCGTGAGAAACGTCTCGAAATTGCTGGCGAGCGTCTGACGGCTCACCGCATTGGTGCCAGTGCTGCTGTTAACTCCACCTACCCCGTCAATCGCCATGGCGCGCTCCTAAATCTTGATGTCCACTCCGCCACGCGCACTTGCCGTCGCCCGATAGCTTTCGGCGGCGGCCTCGATTATTTCGCTGTCCTCACCTGCAACCAGCTCGGGCTGCCGTTGCGAACGGCCGGATTGGTCATGGGCCAAACCGTCAGGCGCATGTTGACGCAAAGAAAATTCCAGCCCGCCCTGATCAGTCTTCAGTCCGGCCTGCTGCAGCGCCCGCTCGAGCCCGCGCGCTTCACGCTGAAGGAGATCGAGCGTTTCCGGCCGGTCCACTGTCAGTTTCGTGGTGGTCTGGCCATGCCGGTCCACCTCGAGGCGAACATCGATGCGCCCGAGCTCGGGCGGATCGAGACGGATATCGAAGCGCCGCATGCCATCTCGCATGCGGCTTACGATTTCCACGGCGAGTGCGACCCCCTTGAGCGGCACCGGATTGGGCTCATTCACGTTCGAGGCGTGGAGGCTCGCGGAATTCAGGCTCGACGCAAGCGCGCGCACTGGCTCAGGCATCGGAGCGGGTGCGTTCGCATGGATCTTCGCGGCGTCCGGTGCTGGTGGTGGCGGTGCTGGGTTGTCAACGGTTGGCGGTGGTGCGGCATTGGTCAACTTCGCGTCCGCGACTTGCAGCGGGTTTGGTTGTTGCGAAACCTGGAAGTCTGGGGTAGCGGGCTTCGCGCCGGTGTCGGCGAGCGGCGGGGGAGCTGCTGACGCGGTGCTTGCTTGTGGAAGCGTTGCTTGATCGGGAGCCGGCTTGGCGTTCGTCGCGTTGCCCGGAAGCACGGGCAATGCGTTCGCGATCTGCGCGTCGTCCGTCGGCGCCGCAGAAACGGGCGCAATCGGGGTAAAAGTCTGTTTCGGGTCAGCGCCGGAGGGTTGTGGCGCCGGCTCCGTCTTGATCGTTGAGTCGCCTGCAACCGCGATCTCCGGATCAGCTCCGACGGTGGGAGCGGCGAATGCTTCCGCTTTGACTTCCAAATTTGGAGTGGTAGCTGCGTCCGTCTTGATGATCACCGTGACTGTCGCGAGTTGCGGCTTAGCAGTCGGCGCTTCGACGTCAGCGACCATCGTCGCGTCGGCGGCGGCGTCTAAGGTGTCGTCGCCTAAGGCGTCGTCTCCCGAGGCGTCGTCTGCTGCCAGAGTCGAAATCGACTCCGCGCTTTCCGGCGCTTCGCTCTCCTTGATCTCTCCGTCGACTTCGGTCGCAGGCTCGGCGGCAGCTTGCTCCATAGGCGCCTCGCCTTCGCCGGTCGGCTCGAGCATTTTTTCGGCCGGTTCCTCTGCCGCGTCAGCCTTCGGCTCCGTCCTGCTCAATTGCGGCTGCTCGGGTGTCTCTCCGCGCGCGAGCGAGTCCGTCCGCGCCTTTGAGCGGGATGTTGGTGCCGAAGCGTCCGACGGCCTGGGCCGGGCGTCCGGTTGGCTCGGCTCGTGATGCGCGGTCACCGCGCTGTCGAGCAGTTCGGCGAACGGTTCGCCGCCCCGGCTCGGCGCGGCAGGAGGTGGTGGCAATCGGGGCTCGATCGGCTGCAAGACGTTGACGCTGGGCACGAGTGCTTCCTCACGTGACAAGATGATCCGGCGTAGAGAGAGCAAACGCCGGGCCAGCCGGACGACCGGAGAAACCCGCATTTTGTGGGAACTTCCGGAACTGCAATCGATCCGCGGTGCGGCAGCTTCGGCTCGGTCGGCAAGGTTTGCCGATCGGCCTTTGCGCCTCCTTGCCGCTGCCCATATAAGGTCCGCGCACGCGGCCAGGCCGCCCGCAGGACATGCCATGACGCTCGACTTGCAACTCGAGGGACGCCCCGAGGCGACACGTATCGTTGTCGCCATGTCGGGCGGCGTGGATTTGTCCGTCGTTGCCGCACTTTTGAAGCGCGCTGGCTACGAAGTCGTCGGCGTCACACTGCAGCTTTACGACCACGGCGAAGCCACGAACCGAAAGGGCGCCTGCTGTGCCGGCCGCGACATCCACGATGCGCGCGCCGTCGCGGCAAAGCTCGGCATCGCCCACTACGTTCTCGATTACGAGCAGCGCTTCCGCGCAGCTGTGATCGATCCATTCGTCGAGAGCTATATTGCCGGCGAAACCCCGGTCCCGTGCGTCGCCTGCAACCAGAGCATCAAGTTCGCCGATCTTCTGCAGACGGCTCGCGATCTCGGCGCACAAGCGCTCGCAACCGGCCACTACGTCGAGAGCCGCAAGCTCGCGACGGGCGAGCGCGCACTCTTCCGCGCCCGGGAGGCGGAGCGCGACCAGAGCTATTTTCTTTACGGAACGACGCGGGAGGAACTCGCGTTTCTCCGTTTCCCGCTCGGCAGCATGACCAAGACTGAGGTGCGCGGACTCGCGCGCGAATTCGATCTGCCGGTCGCCGACAAGCACGACAGCCAGGACATCTGCTTCGTGCCGAACGGGCGGTACACGGACGTGATCGCGAAGCTGCGGCCCGATGCGGTGGAGCCGGGCGAGATTGTGCACGTCGACGGCAGCATTCTCGGCCGCCACGAAGGAATCGTGCACTATACGGTGGGTCAGCGCCGCGGCCTCGGCGTCGCCACGGGCGAGCCGCTGTTCGTCGTTCGTCTCGACGCTGCGCGGCGGCAAGTAATCGTCGGGCAGCGCTCGGCACTCGCGGTGCACCGGATCCGAGTCGCCGATATGAACTGGCTGGGGGATCGTTCGCTCGACGCGGAACGCGACGGCCTGCCCGTGTTTGTCCGTGTGCGCTCCACGCGCGCTCCACGCCCTGCGACTTTGTTTGCGACGACTACAGGCGCCGAAGTCGAATTGCACGACGGCGAAGAAGGTGTTGCGCCCGGTCAGGCCTGCGTGATCTACGAATTGGCCGACGATCGGGCGCGCGTTCTTGGCGGCGGCGTGATCCGTGGCGCCGTCAGGTCAGACACGCATGCGCGCTCGCAATCCGCGCGGCTGGCCACCGCGAGCGGCTGAGGCACGGCGTGCCGCAACCGGAAATCGATCAAGCGACTCTCAACAAGGCCTATGCGCGTTGGACGCCGGTCTACGATCTCGTATTCGGCAAGGTGTTCGAGCGCGGACGCAGGGCGTCGATTAATGCCGCCGAGCGCATCGGCGGACGCATCCTCGACGTCGGCGTCGGCACGGGCATCGCGCTGCCTGACTACAAGACGTCGAACCGCATCGTCGGCGTCGATTATTCGGAGGCCATGCTGCGAAAGGCGATCGAGCGCGTCCGCACTTTGTCGCTAGCCCAGGTCGACGGAATCGCAGTCATGGACGCACAACGCCTGGCGTTTCCCGACGCATTGTTCGATGTCGTCGTCGCGCAGTACGTCATCACCGCTGTTCCTGATCCGGAGACGGCACTCGACGAGTTTGTGCGCGTGGTTCGCCCCGGCGGCGAGATCATCCTGGTCAACCACATCGGTGCCGAAGCGGGCCCTCGCCGCGCGTTCGAGCTTGCCTTTGCTCCGATGGCGCGCCGCCTGGGCTGGCGGCCGGAATTCCCCTGGGCTCGACTCGCCAACTGGTCTCAGCGCCACGGTAAGGTTCGGCTCGTGGAGCGGGTGCCGATGCCGCCGCTCGGTCACTTCTCCCTAATTCGCTTCGAGCGGCTCAAACGTGCCGCCTGAGCGGCGCGTGGACGCGAACTACGTTCCCGCGTAAGGTCCCGCCTTGCAAAAACAGATTGCCGATAGGCACACGGGAGGGACGCAGTGAATCGTTTAGCTCTAGGTATTGCTACCGCGTTGGTCGGCGCGTCGATGACGGTCGCCGCCGTTGCGCAGGACAAGCCGGTTCAGTTCCGGTTCGCGCATTGGGTTCCGGCGACGCACCCCATGCACGTGTCCGCTGAGGCGTGGGTTGCTTCCATCAACAAGGCGTCGAACGGCACCATCACCGGATCGATCTTCCCGGCACAGCAGCTCGGCAAGGCGTTCGACCACTACAACATGGCGCGCGACGGCATCGCCGACGTCGCCCACGTCAATCCCGGGTATGAGCCCGGCCGCTTCCCGGTCATGGGCGCCGTGGAGTTGCCGTTCATTTTCGCCAACTCCAAGGAAGGCAGCGCCGCGGCCGACGAGTGGTACCGGAAATACGCCGACAAGGAGATGGCGGACGTCCGCTACTGCCTGACCTTCATGCATGATCCCGCGACGATTCACTCGTCAAAAAAGAAGGTCGTCGTGCCGGGCGACATCAAGGGAATGAAGATCCGGCCCGCCAACGCCACGATCGCCCGCTTCGTCAGCTTGCTTGGCGGCACGAACATCCAGGCGTCCGCGCCGGAGGCACGTGACGTGCTCGAGAAGGGCACAGCGGATGCGATCACATTCCCCTGGGGCTCGATCATCCTGTTCGGCATCGACAAGGTCGTGAAGTATCACATCGACTCCGCGTTCTACGTGACGGAGCAGACCTGGGTGCTCAACAAGAACTGGTACAACTCGCTCTCGGCCGCGCAGAAGAAAGTCATGGACGATCATTGCACGAGCGAATGGTCGCTGCGGATCGCCTCGCCGTGGGCGGACATGGAAGCGAGCGGCCGCGACAAGATGAAGGCCGCGGGCCATGAGGTTTACACAATCACTCCGGAGCAACTCGCCGAGTGGCGCAAGGCCGCCGAGCCGCTGCAGAACGAATGGGCGGATAACGTCCGCAAGGCCGGTCACGACCCGCAGGTTCTGATGAAGGAACTGAAGGACATCCTCGCCCGGCGCCGGGCGGCCTACTGAGTCGACGCGTTCACCATTGCGGCCCGGGCGTTCGCGCCTGGGCCGCTTGATTTTGTGTCGCGGGTGAGGATCCGTCTTGTCTTGACAGGTTTTTCACCGGCTTCCTATATCCGGTCGTCAGGCCGAGCCTGACACGGCGGCGGAGTAGCTCAGCTGGTTAGAGCAACGGAATCATAATCCGTGTGTCGGGGGTTCGAGTCCCTCCTCCGCTACCAAATTTTTCTTCAGATCATGATCGAGAGCGGGCTCGCAAGTCCGACACCTCTGTGGACGCGGTCCCAATACGCGTCAGATCGGCGGTGATCGCTGCGGTTGCCTGCCGGAGACCATTCAAGTGGGCGGCGGCAAACTGATCTGGAGAAAGAAATCCTTTTGGCCACAGGAGCACGAGCGCACCAGCGGCCGCTTGCCCGCGGGAGACCGGTTGCGCGATCGCATTTAACTTGTCGGCAAGCGCGCTCTCGCCGCGGTACTGGACCGCGCGGACGGCGTATCCAACGGATCTGACCTGCCGGAGGTTGGACAGAAGGTGGCGGCTGGTCATTCCGAGCCGACACAGTCCCCAGACCGGGTCGTCACCGATCTCTTCGATGAGAGCGAGCACATCTCGGTCCGTCCAGGTCGCTAGCACCGCCAGGCCCGCGGCGGACGCGAACACGGGCACCTCCAGATCGATCTGACGTTCGTATTGGAAGAACGGGCTCAAGGGTCTGGTCGATTCGATCACGCGGCTGCGTCGTCTTTCGAAAACGTGGAGGTCGCACGACCAGCCCGCAGCTCGGGTCAATTCGATCATGTGCGGGACGGCGCAATCGACGAGCCAACCATCGCTCGGCGCGGTCGAGGGCTTTTTCTGAATCGGAAGCGAGACGTTCGTACGGTAGAGCTGGTCGCTCAAACTTCGGCGAACGATCTTTCGCTGAATGAGCGTGCCGAGAATTCGCCGGATCGTCGATTTGGGAAGCTGCGTGCGCGCGTGAAGGTCCTGCAGGCTGCTTGCGCCGCGGGCCGACAGAGCGCCGAGGATCGTCAAACCACGATCCAATGATCGGTTTTGCAGAGACCCCGGCATGGACAGATCGTGCCGCAGAGCGGCACGCGATGCAAATCCCGCGTCTCGCTCGCCGCCGCATCAGCAGCAGCGACGCGTGTTCACCGGCGCAGGTTTCGTAGCGCCACCTTGATCAACGGCGACAGCAGCACGGCGGCGGCGATGATGAGCAGCGTCAGCGAAATCGGCCGCGTCACGAAAATCGAAAGGTCGCCCTGGGTGATCTGAATGGCGCGGCGGAACTGAACCTCCGCCATCGGCCCGAGGATCATGCCGACGATTACCGGCGCCAGGGGAAAGTCCAACCGCCGCATCGCGTAGCCGAGCAGCCCGAATACGCCGAGCACAGCGATTGCGAATCCGGATCGACTGACGCCGTACACGCCGAGCACAGCGAACACGAGAATGCCCGCGTAAAGCCATTGGCGGGGAATGAACAGAAATCGCGCCCACAATCCGGCAAGCGGAAGATTCAACACAAGCAGCATCGCGTTGCCGATGAACAGGCTCGCGATCAATCCCCAGACGAGGTTCGCGTTCGAGCTGAACAGCAATGGTCCGGGCTGAATTCCGTACTGCTGGAACGCAGCGAGCATGATCGCCGCCGTGGATGACGTTGGAATGCCGAGCGTCAGCAGTGGCACGAGCACGCCTGCGACCGCCGAATTGTTGGCCGCTTCCGGCCCGGCCACCCCTTCGATCGCGCCGTGGCCGAACTCCTCGGGCCGTTTCGAAAGCCGCTTTTCCACCTGGTAGGAAATGAACGTCGGCAGCTCCGTTCCGCCTGCGGGAAGTGCGCCGAGCGGAAAACCGATCGCGGAGCCGCGCAGCCATGGTTTCCACGAACGCGCCCAATCCTCCTTCGACATCCGGGCGGGGCCTTTGAGAGCCACCGACGACTCGCTCCGCAGGTCCGTGCGAGATGCGAGATAGAGCGCCTCGCCGACGGCAAACAGCCCGACGACAACGACGACAATGTTGATGCCGTCGAGCAAATCGATGTTGCCGAAGGTGAAGCGCGCCGCGCCCGACTGCTGATCGATCCCGATGAGGCCTACGCCGATCCCGATCAAGCAGCGCCAGAAGGCCGCGCAGAATCGTCGAGCCGAGCAGCGCGGACACGGAAACAAACGCAACGCACATCAGCGCAAAATAGTCGGCCGGACCGAAGCGGAGCGCGATTTTCACCACTTCCGGCGCAAGCAGCGCCATGAGCGTGGTCCCGATCATTCCCGCCACGAACGAACCGATCGCCGCGGTCGCAAGCGCCGCGGGTGCCCGCCCCTTCAGCGCCATCTGATGGCCGTCGATTGTGGTGATGAGCGAACCGGTCTCGCCCGG
Source organism: uncultured Alphaproteobacteria bacterium (assembly GCA_963711595.1). GTDB lineage: Bacteria > Pseudomonadota > Alphaproteobacteria > Rhizobiales > Xanthobacteraceae > JAUSIF01. The sequence continues at coordinate 773,389 of CAVQER010000007.1, read as the reverse complement.
CGTCTTGATCAGGATTGACGTCGTCGATGATCCGTACATCGCGCCGTAGTAGATGCCGCCAAAAATGACGAACGAGGCGACCGGATCGAGCTTGTAGGTGATCGGCAGCAGCAGCGCGATGGTGAGCGCCGGGCCGACGCCGGGAAGAATTCCGATCAACGTGCCCATGGTCACGCCCACGAGCGACCACATCAGGTTGATCGGCGTGAGTGCCACGGCGAAGCCGTTGGCGAGGGAGCTCAGCGCGTCCATCGCCCCACCGCCATTTTTCTACTGCCCGGCAAATGCGGAGAGAAGCGATCCGCCCGGCAGATAGAGGCCGAGCACTTGCGCGAACAGGAAATAGATCGCGCCTCCAAGCGCAAACCCGATCGCGGCGTCAAGCGCAAGCCGTTCCGATCCAAATCCGCGCGACACGAAGACGAACAAGGCCGCGGCGGCGATCATGAAGCCGAGCGGCTCGACGAGCATGCCGAACAGCAGGAGTCCCGCGAGCACGAACGCCATCGCCTTCCAGTCGTTTGGCTCCGCGGGCCGCTCTCCGTGGTCGCTAAAAAACAACTCAAGAAGCCGCGACCGAAACCCCGGTCAATGCGAGCGCCGCCATGACCGCAACGGGAAACAGACGCGGGCCCCAGAGCACATCGACCGCGCGCACATGAATTTGGAGCGCGACGAAAAACAGCACCATGGCGCCCGCCGCCACGAGAAGTGCGAAGGCGGCCGCCGGAAGTCCAGCGCGATTCATGGTCGTTGTTCACACGGCCTTGGGTCTGCGTGTCGACTTCATGCCTGCACGTTCCGCGGCGGCACGCGCAGCGGATCCGCCGGCAATTCGTCCGAAGACGGCACCCGCCATGAGGCCGGTCCCGCCCGGATAGTTGAAATAGAACAGGCCGCCCACGAGCTCCCCCGCCGCGCACAGGCCCGCAATCACGCGCTCATCGACGTCGAGCACGCGCGCGTCGCGATCGATGCGCAGCCCGCCGAACGTAAAGGTGATGCCGCACGTCACCCCGTAGGCCTCGAACGGAGGCTCGTCGATCGTGTTCGCCCAGTTCGTCTTGTCGATCTTCAGCCCGTGCGTACGGCGTCCGTCCTTGACGTTGGGGTCGAACGGCGCGTTCTTGTCGACAGCAGCATTGTATGCACGGATCGTCGCGAGCGCCGGCTCAGCGCTCACCCCCTCCAGTTTTGCGGCCAGTTCCTCGATCGTATCGGCGCGCACCTTGGTCACGCGCTTGATGCGGTATTCGTCGCGCAGGAGGTGCACCACTTTCCTGTCGAATATCTGCCAGGCAAGCTGGTGCGGCTGATCCAGGATGACCCGGCCGTACTTCGCATAGGTGTAGTTGCGAAAGTCCGCGCCTTCGTCGACGAACCGCTCGCCCGCCGCGTTCAGCATGATGCCGAACGGGTAGGAATGCTTCTGGAAGCCGTCGCCGACGGAAAGATCGCCGAACGGCGGCGCGTTCAGGTCCCAGCCGACCGCATGGCAGCCCGACCAGTTGCCCCACGGCATCGCGCCGATATCGAGCGCCATGCGGAGGCCGTCGCCGGTATTGAAACGCGTGCCGCGAACGCGCGCGAGATCCCAGCCCGGCCCAAGATATCGCGTGCGCCATTCGGCGTTCGCCTGAAAACCGCCGGCTGCCAACACGGCAGCGCGGCACGTCAGATCGAGGGTTCGACCGGCCACGCGCGCCCGTACCCCCTGGACTCCATCGTCGTCGTGAACGAGCGACAGCGCCCGTGCGTCATAGAGAATGCCGACCCCCTCGCGCGCGCATTGATCGGAGAGAGCCTGCACAAGGCCCGGTCCGCCGCCCCAAGCTTCGATCGTAAGCCCGCCCCAAAACTTGAATTTGCCGTCGACCTGAAATGCCTGCCGTCCGTAAATCGGTTGGAAGCGTACGCCCTTGTTCCGCATCCATAAGATCGTTTCGCGGCTTCGCGTCACCAGCAGCTCGCACAGCTCCGGATCAGTCCGGTACTCGGTGACGCGCCCCATGTCGTCGAAAAACTGTTCGGCGGTGTACGAACCGAAGTCCGTGCGTGCGACCTCGTCTTCGCTCAGGTCCGGCATCGCTTTTCTGAGATCGTCGACGCCGTCATAAACGCAACGAAACGCGCCGGCCGTGAAGGCGGAATTTCCGCCGCGTTCCTCCACCGGCGCGCGCTCCAGCACCAGGACATCCGCGCCTTGCTCGCGCGCCGACAACGCCGCGACCAGGCCGGCGTTGCCGCCACCGACGACGATCACGTCCCAAGTGCGGCCGATCGCTGTCTCGCGCGTCAACGTCGATTGCGTCTTCATGGTCGTTACCGACCGTGCTTCGGCTTCAGCGCCCGATGCCAATGCTCTTCATGATTTCGCCGACGCGCGCTTGCTCGGCGGCGACATACTGCCGGAACGCGTCACCCGACAGGTAATTCTCTTCCCAGCCGCGTTCCTTGAGCTTGCCCTTCCACTGGTCCGACTTCACCATCTTGTCGACGAGCTCCGTAACGAGGGCGCGGTCGGCGGCGGAAAGATCGGGCGCGCCCATGATTCCGCGCCAGTTCGCGATCACGACGTCGAGGCCCGCTTCCTTGAAGGTCGGCGCATTGACGCCGGGGAGCCGCTTGTCGCTCGACACGCCGATGATCTTGAGTTTGCCTGCTTCCACGAGCGGCATGAATTCGGAGACGCTGTTTACGCCGAGGCTCACGTGGTTGCCGAGAATCGCAGCAAGCGACTCTCCGCCGCCCGAGTGCGCGACATAGTTCACCTTCGCCGCGTCCGCGCCCGCCGCCTGCGCGATGAGTGCCGCCGTGATGTGGTCGGTCCCGCCGGCGGAGCCGCCGCCCCAGGACACGCTGCCCACATTCGCGCGCAACGCCGCCACCAGGTCCCGCATGCTCTGAATCTTGGCGTCCGGTGTCACGGCAATGGCCTGCCACTCAGAGGTGAGGCGCGCGATCGGCGTCACGTCGGTCAGCGAAAGCGGCGTCTTGTTCAGGACGATCGCGCCGATCATGACGAGGCCCGACATCATCCACGCCTTGGGATCGCCCTTGCGCTTGACGAACTGCACGAGACCGCGCGTGCCGCCGGCACCGGCGACGTTTTCCACCTGTACGGACTTCACGATGCCCGCCGCCTGCAGCACTTCCTGCATTGCGCGCGCTGTAGAATCCCAGCCTCCGCCGGGAGCCGCCGGCGCCATGATGCTCAGCTGGTCGATCGAGTCCGCGGCCACACGGTTCCCGGCAAGCCCAAGGGCGGCCAAGGAAAGAACCGCAAACACTGCGGCATTGCGCAGATGACGAGCCATGGCGTCGCCTCCCTGTTTTGCGAAACGTTATCACGCATGCAGAAGGCGTTGTAGGGCGCCGCTAGCGGCTGCGGCCGGTGCCGGGTTGGCCGACCGGCCGCGCGATCGCCTGCGCGATCGGCACCGCATCGGGCACCTGTGCCGGGTAGCGCTCTTTCATGAGCTTGTCGAAATACTCATCGAGCACCGGGAACTGGCACACCATCGCGGTGAAATCCTCGCGCGAAATGACCAGCACGTCGACCGCGCCTTTTGCGCGCACGCTCGCGTTGCGCAACGTGTCCTCGAGCAACGCCTTCTCGCCGAACACGTCGCCCTTGTGCAGTTTCGTAATCACTTCCTCCGTGCCGCCATCGTCGGCCGGCTGAAACACTTCGACCTCGCCGCGCCGGACGATGAACAGTTCGCGCCCGATCTCGCCCTTGGCGATGATGATCTCACCCGCTTCGTAATGATCGATACGCACGATGCGCGTCCGCACGGTCTGGGTCTGGGCGATGTCGCGCGGGAAGAAGACGTCGAGAACCCAGTCCAGCGTCACGCGCACGCGCCGGACCGCGCCCGGTAACATGGAAAGGTAGAACGCGCGCCACGCGCACCAGGCGAGAAAGCCCGAGAACCGCACGCCCATGATCTCCGCGACCGCGGCCCGGCGCCCGAGGGACGCGAGCATGCCAAAGCTCTTGAAGCGGAACTCCCCGAGGGGACGACCGTCGATTGCGGCAACGATGTTCCGCGCACAGGTCCTCGCTTCGCGGATCGCGTATTGCGCGGTCGGCGGACACAGCCCGCCGCTGATCGGATCCGGCACGCCGGCATTGTCGCCGACTGCCCAGTAGCCGGGCCGGCCCTTGCACCTCAACGTAAGGTCTGTTTCGAATACGCCGACGCCCCGACCGTCGACCAGTCCTTCGACGAAATCGCCGCGCCCCAGAATGTCCTTCACGACGGGATTTGCGGCGTTTCCGACGGTGCAGACGAACGTCCGTGTCGCGACGAACTGCCCCGTCGACAGATAGACGCCGTGCCGCGTCGCCGCGCGCACGCGCGTCTTCAGGATCATTTCGACGTTGCGTTTGCGCAGCATCTCGTTGGCGGCCCTGCCGAGCTCAGGCGCCATCTCCTGGAGCACGACGTCGCGCGAATGCACGAGGCACAACCGCACGTCGCGCATTTCGACGTTGCCGAACTTCGGAACGCATTTGCGCAACATTTCCGATAGCTCGCCGATGGTCTCAACGCCGGAAAATCCGCCGCCCGCGATCACGAAGGTGAGGAGCGCCTGCTTCTCCGCCGGGTCGGACTCGACGTCGGCAAGCTCGAGACAACGAAAGACGTGATTCCGCAGACGGAATGCGTCGTCCAAATCCTTCATCGGCAGTGCGTGCTCGGCGACGCCGGGCATCGACGCGAAGTCGCTGACTTTGCCCAGCGCGAACACCAGATGATCGTAGGGCACCTCGATCAGCTCGCGGCCTTCGCCCTGGGCGACTCGCACCACCTTCTGCTGCGTATCGACGTTGACGATTCTGCACCACCGGAACTGCGCCTTCGGCACGAGATCGCGGATGGGATTGACCACGTGATTTGGGGTAATGCTGCCGGCCGCCACTTCGGGAAGAAGTGGCTGAAACACGAAATAGTTTTCCTCCGACAGGAGCTCGACGCGCACGTCGTGCCGGCTGCCGAGCATGCGCGTGAGGTACTTCGCGGTGTATACGCCGGCAAAGCCGCCGCCGAGCACGACGACCCGCCGCTTGATGGCGGCGTCCTCTTCTTCCGCCGGCGCTTTCGGCGCGACCGCCAACGGGCTGTTCCCGGCAGCCATCGATACGATTCCTCGATGAATTTCGGTCAGGATAGCACGGCGAGCGGTATTAGGCAGATTTTCCCGCCTATGGCATGGGCTCGGCGTCGAGCCGGACCACCCAATTCTCTAGCCCAGACGCAGCTGCAGGATACCGAGCAAGTACCTTGGGATCATGGCCGGGTACGACGTGGCTCAATCCACCTGCGAGCCGGCGCAAGGTCTTGTACCCCTCGAGAACATCGCCGACATCGTGAGTGATGGGGTAAACGCGCCCCTCCTCGATGTGTGCGTAGAGATGCGTCGCGTCCGAAGCGAGGACAACGAAGCCGCGTCGCGTCTTCACGCGCACGCACTGCAGCCCTTTCGAATGGCCGCCGATGCGGTGCACGGAGATCCCCGGTGCGATCTCATCGTCACCGTCATGAAATTGGACGCGGCCGGTAAATACCTTGCGCACCATCGCAACAACGTCCTCAACCTCGAAAGGGATGCGCGCATGCGAGTGGCACATGTCGCGCCCGGTCGCGAAACTCATCTCCAGATCCTGAAGGTGATAGCGCGCGCGCGGGAACAGGTCGTAGTTGCCGACGTGGTCGTAGTGCATGTGCGAGACGATCACCTGTTCGACCGTGCCAGGATCGATGCCGAGCGCCTTCAGGCCCTCGCCGACCGGCTTCATGATCTCCCGGCCGCGCTGCCTGGCCATTGCCGGATCGAAACCGCTGTCGACGACGAATGTGCCGTGCGGTCCGCGGATCGCCCACACAAAGTAGTCGAGCGGCTGCAACACGTCGTGCGGATCGCCGCCGATGAAATTCTCCGGCGACCTGCGGTCGTGATGCGCGTAGCGGACCGCGAACACCTCATGTACGTCGTCGCTCATGGCGTCACTTGCTGCCACGCGATCGAACTTCGACCCCGGCAGGCTTTTCGACGGTCTTCACGATGGTCGTGAAATCCGCGTCAACCCCGTGTTCTGCGACGGCGATTTTGAACATGTCCCGCACCATGCTCCCGACCCGCATGGAGACGCCGAGGCCTTCCGCTTCCTCGAGGCACAGCCTCAGATCCTTGTACATGAGGCCGTTGGTGAAACCGTAGTTGAAGGTGCGAGGGAGGATCGAACGGGGAAACTTGTCGCGGCTCGCCGTGTTGAGGCCGCTGCCAGCATTGATCACCTCGATCATGACCGTCGGATCGAGCCCGGCTTTCACACCCATCACGACTGCTTCCGACGTCGCCGCCATCGCGGTCGCCGAAAGCAGATTGTTCGCGAGCTTCATGGTCTGCGCCATCCCGGGCTTGTCGCCGATCACGAACACGTTGCCGAATACGGAAAGCGCGGACCGCAGCATCTCGATCTCCCCTGCCGGCCCCGACACCATCACGGCAAGCGTTCCCTTCTCTGCCCCGCCGGGGCCGCCGCTCACGGGACTGTCGATCTGTACGATGTTCTTCGCCGCCAGCGCCTCCGCGACTCGCTTCGCCATGCGCGCGCCCGTCGTCGACAGATCGACGAAGCGCTTCACCTTGCTTCCCTCGATCACGCCGTCCTTGCCGGTCGCAACCGCAAGCACCGCGTCGACGGAAGGCAGGCTCGCCATCACCGTTTCCGTACGGCCAGCGACGTCTCGAGATGAGGAAGCGGCGCTCGCGCCGAGCTTCACCAAGCGTTCGATAGCCTCTGGCCGTGTGTCGAACACGACGAGCTTGTGGCCCGCTTCGATCAGGCGGCGGCCCATATGAAAGCCCATGGTGCCAACGCCGATGAATCCGATTTCCATGCTGCACTCCGCCCGGCGAAATTCGCCTCAGGACTTTTCCATTTCCGCAAAAACCTCGCGAGCGAGGCGAAATGCGTCGACGCCCGCCGGCACGCCGGCATAGATCGTGAGCTGCATGAACACTTCGCGGATCTCTTCTTTCGTCACGCCGTTCGTGAGTGCCCCTCGAACGTGCGCACGCAGTTCGTGTGGCCGATTGAGGATGCCGATCATCGCAAGATTGAGCATGCTCCGCGTCTTGCGCGAGAGGCCCTCACGACCCCAGACAGCACCCCAGCAGTACTCGGTGACCAGTTCCTGATGCGCGCGGTTGAAGTCGTCGGCCGAGCGGGTGGCCTTGTCGACATAGTCCTTGCCGAGCACGGCTGTGCGGATCGCCATCCCCGTATCATAGGTCTTCTTGTCCATGCCCGAATTCCTTCTGCGTGTTGGAGTTCACGGCACCATATCCGATCGACTTCGACAGCGCAGCTTTGATCCCGATACCGAAGACAGGCACAAGCAGTTGTCGTACATTTACGGACGGCTCGTGGAGGATCCGATGACTCTCCGTGAAGAGATGGCCGCGGCACGCGCGCGTTGGAATGTACTTTCATTCTACGAGAAGTTTGAGCACGCCGTCGTACTTATCCTCACCGGCCTGATCGCGGTCGTCGTCGCGTTCGCCGTCTGGAATCTGCTGCTCAAGGTCGCCGCCAGCATTCTCAGCAAGGGTGGGTTCGATCCCACCGATTACGAGGTGTTCCAGGCCATCTTCGGGATGATCTTTACGGTGATCATTGCGCTAGAATTCAAGCGGTCGTTGCTTGTGGTGGCCGAGCGCAAGCACGGTGTTGTGCAGGCCCGCACGGTGATCCTCATCGCGATGCTCGCGATCGTCCGCAAGCTCCTGATTATCGACCTTTCAGCGACCGATGCATTTCACCTGCTGGCGTTGTCTGCCGCGGTGCTGGCATTGGGCGGGGTCTACTGGCTCGTGCGCGAGCAGGATCGGCGCGAAATTTCTCCCCGGCGCGCCGGCTAGTCGCTGAATTCGCGAAGCATCTCGATCAGCAGCTGGCGCTTTGCGGGTCCGAGCTTCGCTGCGAGCTGCGCTTCGTGCTGAGCTGCCAACGACTTGATCTTCTTCAACGCGCGCTGCCCCTCGCGCGTCAGGTACAGCGCATGCGAGCGCCGGTCCTTCGGCGACGCGCGCCGCTCGGTCAGCCCACGTTTCTCGAGGCGGTCGAGGAGATGCACGAGCCGCGCGCGCTCGATGCCGAGAAACTCCGCGATGTCCGATTGCGACAGACCCGGATTGGCGTCGACAACGACCAGCACCGAATACTGCGCCGGCCGGATGTCCACGCGCGCGAGAGCACGCATGAAGTCCTGAAACACCCAGATCTGAAGGCGGCGGATGAAATAGCCGAGGTGATCGTTCAGGACCCCGAGCTTGATGGGCTCACGCCGCTCGCGCGCGGCCCTGCCGCCGTTGCGGTGCGGTGCCGGATGACGCTCGTTGGGCGCAGATCGCTCCATATCCATTCCTTCGGCGTTTCCGCCTCATCAAGGGGCTCATATTGTTGTTGACGACAGCAATTGTCTACAGCAACAATATTTTCAAGCCACGGCGGGCCGCCCGCAAGGTGACGAAGGCGGCGCGTCTTGGCGCGCCGCCCCGAGGTGCGGGGCTGCCGCCGATCAGGTACTAAGTGCGCAAGGGACACCAATGCCCACAACGGGCCAGGGAGGATCGAAATGAGTTCAGGAAACGGCCGCAGGCGCGGCCTCTCGCGGCGCACCTTTACCACGGGTGCTGCTGCCGCCGGCATCATCGCCGGCACGTCACCGTTCTACATCGGCCGCGCACAAGGCGCGGCGCTGAAGGTCGGCGTGCTGCTGCCGCGCTCCGGGGCGCAGGCCGGCATCGGCCAAGATTGCCAGCGCGGCGTCGAAGTGGCTGGAGGGATCCTCAAGGGCCTCGGCTTGCCCAGCCTTGAGATAATGAGCGGCGACACGGAAACGAATGTCGACGTCGCCCGCTCGCGCGCCGAACGGCTGATCAGCGAGGGCGCGCAGCTGCTCGTCGGAGCCTTCGACTCCGGCCAGTCGACTGCGATCGCGCAGGTCGCCGAGCAGCGCGGCATCCCCTTTGTCATCAACATCGCCGCAGCCCCGCCGATCACCGAGCAGGGCTACAAGTTCGTCTTCCGCAACTTCCCGACCGCGCCGATGATCCTCGGCGACGCCTTCGCGAACCAGCTTGAGGTGTTCAAGATCGCGGGAACCGCTCCGAAGCAGACCGTCTTCATGCACGTGAACGACACCTTCGGTGTCGCCATGCAGAAGGGCTTCACCGGTGTCATGTCGAAGTTCGAGATGCCGTACAAGGTGGTCGAGACGATCGCCTACGATCCGACGGCGCGCGATCTATCGGTCGAAGTGGCAAAGGCGAAGGCAACAGGCGCCGACGCGCTCATCATGGTGAGCCGTCTCAACGATGCGATCCTGATCACCCGCGAGCTCGTGAAGCAGCGCTGGAATCCGACTGCCGTGCTCAGCATGGGTCCGGGCTGGTACGAAGATCAGTACCTCAAGACCCTCGCCAAGCTCTCGGATGGTCCGCTGAGCTTCGTCCCTTGGTACGATCCCAACAAGAAGCTGTCGAAGCAGCTCGAGGCGGCTCACACCAAGGCCTTCCCGGACATCAACCTCAACACCAACCACATCTATACCTTCGAGGCGCTCCTGATCGCCGCCGACGCTTACAAGCGCGCCGGCTCCGCCGACCCGAAGGCGCTCGCTGACGCGATCCGCGCGACGAACATCAAGGACAACGTCAGCACTGGCCCCGGCATCGCCTTCGATGCCAAGGGCCAGAACGACAAGCTGAAGAACTCCGCGATTCAGAATCGCGACGGCAAGCTCGTGGCGGTGGCGCCGGCGGCGGCGTCGAACGCGAAGCCCGAGTTGCCGATGAAGCCCTACGACAAGCGCTGATAAATTCGGATCAGTGAAAAATTACTCCGGCCGCCCCTGCGGCCAGAGCAATGCAAACGGGGCTGGTGTGCCGGTCGAGATCTATTTGAACGTTGCGGCGAGCGGTCTGCTGACCGGGCTCGTCTACGGGCTGATGGCGCTTGGCCTCTCGGTCATCTTCGGCGTAGTTCGCGTCGTCAATTTCGCCCATGGCGAGATGATGACGGTGGCGATGTATTTGACGCTCGTTCTTTTCACGGCGCTCAAGCTCGACCCGCTGATCGCCATAGTGCCGATCGTGGCCGTGCTGTTCGTTTCGGCTATCTGCTGCAGGTCGGCCTGATCAATCCGTTCATCAACCGGCCGGAGCACAGCCAGTTCATGCTGCTGGTCGCGGTTGCGCTCATCCTCGTGAACCTGCAACTCATCGTCTTCGGTCCTGACGCCCAAGGCGTACAGACCCCCTACTCCTTCGACAGCTTCCAGCTCGGCCCGCTGATCGTCGATGCGTCCAAGGTCTACGCCGCCGCCGCTGCACTCATCGTCGCCGCCGGACTGTTCGCATTCTTCAAGTTCACCCTCGTCGGCAAGGCGATCCGCGCCTGCGCCGACAACTACAGCGGCGCACTCGTGGTCGGCCTCAATGTGAAGCACCTCTACGCGCTCACCTTCGGAATCGGCGCGGCCTGCGTCGGTGCCGCAGGCGCGATGCTGATGGTCGTGATCGATGTCACGCCCGCGATCGGCCCCGCCTACACGCTGCTCGCCTTTGTCATCGTAATCACCGGCGGCCTTGGCTCGATGCCTGGCGCCCTCCTCGGCGGCATTCTGATCGGCGTCACTGAGGCCCTTGGTGGCGTGTTGTTCACGCCCTCCGCCAAGAGCATGTTTGCCTTCGGCTTGCTCGTGCTCGTCCTTCTGTTCCGGCCGCAAGGCATCCTCGGCAGGAAGCCGACATGATCAAGCGGCTGCTTGAGGGCGTTCCGCGCAGAGGCCTCCTGCTTCTGGCCGCACTGCTCGCGATCTTTCTCGTGTTTCCATTTTTCGTGAGCGGCTACCTGCTCGCGGTGTTGTTCCTCATTCTCTACTTCGCGTTCGCCGGCCAAGCCTGGAACATCATGATGGGCTTTGCCGGCCAGCTGTCGCTCGGCCATTCCCTTTACGTGGGCCTCGGCGCCTATGCGGCGGCCGCGCTCTACGTGCACTTCGGCATAAGTCCTTGGATCGGATTGGGAGCTTCGATCGCGACTTCCGCGCTTGCCGGCGCGGTGATCGGTTTCCTCGCCTTCCGATTTGGGGTGTCCGGCGTGTACTTCGCGATTCTGACCATCGCCTTCGCCGAATTCGCGCGCATCGGGTTCGACCATTTCACCTGGGTCGACGGCTCATCCGGCTTCTTCCTGCCGGTCGCAAATTACACCCGGAACGACCTCTGGAATCTGCGCGGAAGCCCGACGATGTTTTACTACCTCATGCTCGCCATGACGGTTGCGGCGTTCGTGCTGTGTCACGTCTTGCTACGAAGCCGATTGGGCTACTACTGGCTTGCAATCCGCGAGAGCCCCGAAGCGGCTCAGGCGCTCGGCATCAACATCTTCCGCTACAAGATGTATGCCGTGGTTCTTTCCGCGGCGATGACGTCACTCGCCGGTGTCATCTTCGCCTTCTACTACAACAACCTTTTCCCCGAGCAGATCTTCCACATCTCCCGCTCGATCGAGCTCATCCTGGGTCCGATTATCGGCGGGATCGGTACGCTCGTCGGTCCGCTCGTCGGAGCGTTTCTGCTGACGGCCCTGGCCGAGGGAATGCGCGAAGTAATGCTTCAGCTCGGCGTGGACGTTCCGGGCGTGAAGCAGGTCTTCTACGGCGTGTGCCTGCTTCTCGTCGTCATGTTCCTCCCTGACGGAGTCTGGCCGCCCCTCTCTAAGGCGCTTGGACTCGACCGCAAGCCCGGCGACGGCGGCAAGAGCTGACATGGCAGCCCTCCTCGAAATTCAGGGAATTTCCAAGAGCTTCAGCGGGCTGCGCGCGGTGCAGAACGTGAGCTTCGCTGTGCCAGAGGGCGAAATCGTCGGGCTGATCGGCCCGAACGGTGCCGGCAAAACCACATGCTTCAATCTGATTGCCGGCGTCTACCGACCCGACGCCGGTTCGGTCCGCCTTGCCGGCGCGGACATCGGCGGTTGGCGACCCGATCAGGTGTGCCGCGCCGGCCTCGCGCGCACCTTCCAGCTCGTCAAACCCTTCGCCGACCTGACCGTGACGGAGAACGTCATCGTTGGCGCACTCAACAACTGCCGTACCGTTGCGGAGGCGCGCGAGAAGTCCGCGTCCGTAATTGAGAAACTCGGTCTCGGCCGCAAGCGCGATCAGGTTGCCAAGGCGCTTACGCTCCCTGAGCGCAAACTTCTCGAGGTCGCTCGCGCGCTCGCGACCGGACCGCGCATACTCTTGCTCGACGAGGTGATGGCCGGTCTTCGGCCGACCGAAATGAACACCATGGTCGCACTTTTCCGCGAACTGAATGCTTCCACCGGCCTCACGATTCTCCTGATCGAGCACGTCATGCGCGCGGTGATGGCGTTGTCGCGCACGGTCGTGGTGTTGCACCACGGCCAAGTCATTGCTTCCGGCACGCCCGACGAAGTTACGCACGACCCGGCCGTGCTCGAGTCCTACCTCGGCGAGGAGGCAGTGTGATCCTCTCTGTCGAAAATCTCGATCTTTTCTACGGGGATGCGCAGGCACTTGACCGCGTGACGTTGTCTGTCGCGGAAGGCGAACTGGTCGCGATCGTCGGCGCAAACGGCGCCGGCAAGTCGAGCCTGATCCGCACGATCGCCGGCATCGAAAAGCCACGCGGCGGTCGCATCCGCTTCCGCGGCAACGACATCACCGGCCTGCCGAGCCACGCGATCTGCAACCTCGGGGTCGGACAGGTCGCCGAGGGCCGCCAGATATTCCCCTCGCTGACCGTGCAGGAAAACCTGGAGATGGGAGCACTCGTCCCCCGCGCTCGCAAGAAGCTGCGCGAAACGATCCCGCAGATCTACGAAATGTTTCCGCGCCTCGCCGAGCGGCGCGACCAGATCGCGGGCACGATGTCCGGCGGTGAGCAGCAGATGCTCGCGATCGGCCGCTGCCTTATGGGTCAGCCGGAACTGATCATGTTCGACGAACCCTCTCTCGGGCTCGCGCCCGCCGTGGTGCAGGAGCTGTTCAAGACGATCCGCGCATTGAATCAGCGCGGCCTTACGGTGATCCTTGTCGAGCAGAACGTCGCGGTGTCGCTCAAGCTCGCGAACCGCGCTTATGTGCTCGAGAACGGACGTATCGTCATGAATGGCACCGGCGATGCACTGCTGCACGACGACCGCGTCCGGCAGTCTTATCTCGGCATCGAAGCGCCCATCTCCGCATCCGTCCGGTGAGCCGATGTCGAAACCCCCGTTCAAGGAGATCGAGTTCGCTCCGCCCCTTGTCGAGCGCGTCGAGCTCGCGGGCGGCGCTTTTCTGCTTCGCTCTCCCGTTGCGCTGGACAAATACGAGCCGAGCCTGGCGCATATCCTGCGCCGCCAGGCCAGCGCGAAGCCGGACCAGGACTTTCTCGCCGAACGCGCAGCCGATGGCGGCTGGCGGAAACTCACCTACGCGCGTGCATCCGCACAGGCGAACGCGATCGCGCAGGCCCTGATCGATCGTGGCTGCTCCGTCGAGCGGCCGCTGATGATCCTGTCAGCGAACAGCATCGACCACGCTTTGCTGACGCTTGGCGCTTATGTGGCCGGCGTGCCGGCAGTGCCAGTCTCTGTCGCCTACTCCCTGATGAGTCAGGACCATGAAAAGCTGAAGCACATTTTTGCCGAGATCCGCCCGCGCATCGTCTACGCCGCAAATGGAAAGGCGTTCGCGAAAGCGTTCGCTGCGTTGGACCTCTCGGGCGTTGAAGTCGTTGTCAGCGTCGATCTGCCTGAAGGCGTGAAGACGAGCGAGCTTTCCTGATCTGGTCGCCACCAAGCCGACCCAAGGCGTTGAAAATGCGTTCGCGGCTGTCGGGCCCGACACGATTGCGAAGGTGCTCTACACATCCGGCTCGACGGGCATGCCAAAAGGCGTGGTCAACACGCATCGCATGATGTGCTCGAACCAGATCATGGTGGAGCAGACGTGGAGTTTCGTGAAGCGCCATCACATCGTGCTGCTCGACTGGCTACCCTGGAACCACACATTCGGCGGCAATCACGATTTCAATCTCGTGCTGCATCAGGGCGGCACCTTTTACATTGACGGCGGCCGCCCGGCGCCGGGCCTGATCGAGCAGACCGTGAAGAACCTCGAGGAGGTTTCGCCAACGATCTACTTCAACGTCCCGGTCGGTTACACGATGCTCCTGCCCTACCTGGAAAAGGACGAGGCGTTGGCGAAAAAATTCTTCGCCAATCTGAAGCTGATCTTTTATGCGGGCGCGGCTCTATCGCAGGACCTGTGGGACCGTCTCGAAGCGTTGTCAGTCAAGACGACCGGCAAGCGCGTGCCAATGATCTCCAGCTGGGGCTCAACCGAGACTTCGCCGGTCGCGACATCCGGCCACCGACTGATCGAACGTGCGGGCGTCATCGGCTTGCCGCCGCCCGGCGTTGAGCTGAAGTTCGTGCCGTCCGGATCGAAGCTCGAGATTCGCGTGAAGGGCCCGAACGTCTTCCCCGGCTACTGGGCACGGGCCGATCTCAGCCGCGCCGCCTTCGACGAGGAAGGATTCTATCGAATTGGCGATGCCGCAAAGCTTGCAGACGCGAGCGACCCGACGCAGGGCATCGTTTTCGACGGCCGCGTCGCCGAGGACTTCAAGCTCTCGTCCGGCACGTGGGTTCATGCGGGCGGCCTGCGCGTCGCGGCGCTCGCGGCCGCCGCGCCGGCATTGCAAGACGCTGTTGTCACCGGCCTGGATCGCGACTTCATCGGCCTGCTCGCCTGGCCGAACGTCAACGCGCTGAAGGGAATTTGCACGGACCCGTCGCTGCACGATGATCCGGCAAAAATGCTTGCGTCGTCGGCGGTGCGCGAGCATGTGCGCAAGGGCATTGCCGCGCATAACGCGCGGCAAGTCGGAACATCCGCTCAGATCCGCCGCGTGCTGCTCATGCCCGAGCCGCCGTCGATCGACGCGAACGAGATCACGGACAAGGGCTACATCAACCAGCGCGCGGTGCTCGAGCGTCGGAAGGCGCTCGTCGATCGGCTTTACATGGAGCCTGCGCCTGACGACGTGATCGTGGTCGGCTAATCGGCAGCCAACAGGCGAAAAATGCCACGGATTCCAGCGATTTCACCATGACCGCTCGAAAGGCCGATGGACGTTTTACTTGGCCTGACGGTAGATTACCGTCCAGTGCCATACGGCCAAGAATAAACTACGGGAGGAAGTCACCATGATGTTGAGACGTACGCTGCTGCTGCTGGGTGCGACCGCGGTGATCGGCGCCGGTCCGGCCCTGGCGCAAAGCAAGTCCGTGAAGATCGGCTTCGTCAGCACCTTCAGCGGGCCGACCGCGGTGATCGGCAACGATATGCGCAACTCGTTCGAGCTCGCGCTTGATCACATCGGCCGAAAGATGGGCGGGCTGCCAGTCGAAGTGATCTACGAAGACGATGCACAGAAGCCGGATATCGGCCTGCAGAAGACGCAAAAGCTGATCCAGTCGGACAAGGTCGACTTCGTGGTCGGCTATATCTGGTCGAATGTACTGCTCGCATCGATGAAGCCCGTGTTGGATTTAGAGACTTTCCTCATCAGTTCCAACGCCGGTCCTTCGCAGCTAGCGGGCGAACAATGCTCGCCGTTCTTTTTCTCGACCTCTTGGCAGAACGATCAGACGCCACAGGCGATCGGTCACTACCTGAACAATAAGGGCATCAAGACCCTGTACCTGCTTGGACCGAACTACGCTGCCGGCAAGGACATGCTGGCCGGCGTCGCGGCAACCTATAAGGGCAAGGTGGTCGCCGAGGATCTCACCAAGTGGCCCGACCAGCTCGACTTCTCCGCGGAGCTGTCGAAAGTCCGTTCGATGAAGCCCGAAGCGCTCTTCGTTTTCTATCCCGGCGCCGCGGGCGTTCAGTTCCTGAATCAATACAATCAGGCGGGCCTGAAAGCGCAGGTCCCCCTCTACACGGCTTTCACGATCGACTCGTTGTCCCTTCCGCGGCAGGGCGAACAGGCACTCGGCATTCCGGGCGCCCAGCATTGGGTAAACGATCTGCCGAATGAGACGAACAAGAAGTACGTGGCCGATTTCAAGGCCAAGCACAAATCGTATCCGTCGTTTTACGGAGCCCAAACCTACGACGCGATCGGCTTGGTCAATAGCGCGGTTGTTGCTGTCAAAGGTGATCTCTCCAAGAAGGACGCCATGCGCGCAGAGATGCGCAAGGCGAACTATTCCTCGGTGCGTGGCCCGTACAAGTACGGCAACAACCACTTTCCGATCCAGAACTTCTACCTGCAGGACGTGGTCAAGGATTCGGAAGGAGCACTTACGCTCAAGACGGTCGAGACGATCGTCAAGGACAATCAAGACGAACACGCGAAGAAGTGCACGATGAAATGGTGAATTGACGAATTCGGGACGGCATTACAAGTGATGCCGTCCCAAGTCATTTCTTCCCTAAACACCGCCCGCCCGACTGCTGAGATTGACTCCGCCAACTTGCCCGCGAAAATGGTCGCGCGGCATACGACGGGGGCGTCATGTTGCTGGCAATTGAACAGTTCCTGAACGGACTGCAGTTCGGTCTGCTTCTTTTTCTACTCGCAGCCGGGCTGACGCTCGTTTTCGGAATCATGGATTTCGTCAACCTGGCACACGGCTCCCTGTACATGCTGGGGGCCTATTTTGCCGCGACGTTCACAGCACTGACCGGAGAATTTATCAGCGGCGTCGTGCTCGCGCTGATCGCGACTTCCTTGGTCGGAATGGCAGTCGAGGTCATCGCGATTTGCAGACTCTACGGTCGCGATCATCTGGATCATGTGCTCGGCACGTTCGGATTGATTCTCTTCTTCAACGAGATGGTCCGGCTGTTTTGGGGGCCGGCGGGACTGAATGTGACTCTTCCCCCGTGGTTGAATACGGCCGTGCAAATTCTGCCCGGAGTTTACTACCCGACCTATCGCCTATCGATCATTGTGGTCGCACTCCTCGTGGCGCTCGGCCTTTATTTCGTGATCATGCGGACACGGGTCGGAATGCTGATCCGCGCCGGCGCGTCCAACCGCGATATGGTGGGCGCGCTCGGAATTAACATCAAGCTTCTCTACACGTTTGTTTTTGGTGTCGGCGCAGCGCTAGCGGGACTCGCCGGACTCATGCAGGCGGCGATTCTCACCGCTCAGATCGGAATGGGTGAGAATATTCTGATCCTCGCTTTTGTGGTGATCATCATTGGCGGAATCGGATCGATCCGCGGCGCTTTCGTCGCGTCCATTTTTGCCGGGCTGATGGACACAATGGGGCGCGCATTTCTTCCTGATGTCCTGAAGCTGTTTCTTAGCTCCGCCGCTGCGTCCACCGCCGCCCCGGCCCTTTCTTCGATGCTGATCTATATTGTGATGGCTGTCGTTCTGATCGTGCGGCCCGAAGGCCTGTTTCCGGCGTCCAATAGATGAAACAGGCGCTCACCCTCCGAAATGCGCTCGTGGCTGGTCTTCTGATCTTTCTGGCCGCGTTGCCGATCTACTCAATGCTTAGCGGGAATGTGTTTGTCCTTACGCTGTTCACGCGCATCGTGATTCTGGCGATCGCGGCAGTCGGTCTGAACCTGATCATGGGTTTCGGAGGTATGGTCAGTTTTGGCCATGCTGCCTATCTCGGCATCGGGGGCTACGCCGTAGCCATCCTGGCATACGAGAAGGTTTCTTCCGGTTTCATACAATGGCCTATCGCGTTGCTCGCATGCGCACTGTTCGCTCTTTTTACCGGAGCGCTCAGCCTGCGCACACGCGGCGTCTACTTCATCATGATCACGCTCGCCTTTGCACAAATGATCTATTACGTCGGCGTCGGCCTATCGCGCTACGGCGCGGATGACGGCCTAACGATCTACCGCCGCAGCGACTTCGCGGGCCTGATCAACCTGTCCAATCGGACGGTGTTTTACTACGTCTGTCTTACGGTCTTGTTCGGGACACTCTACTTCGTCTGGCGTCTGATCAATTCTCGTTTTGGATTGGTGATTTAGGGTTCGCGATCAAACGATCGTCGAATGCGCGCAATCGGTTTTCCGACCTTTCGCTACCGGCTTACTTGCTTCGTAATTTCCGGAATGATTTGCGGGCTCGCCGGTGTGCTGCTCGCCAATCAGGCCGACTTCGTAAGTCCGGCGATGATGCACTGGACGAGATCAGGCGATCTCATCGTCATGGCGGTGCTGGGCGGAATGGGTTCGGTCACGGGACCGGTGATCGGGGCGATCACCCTGCTCGTACTCGAAGAAACGCTGCCGGCGATCATCGGATTTTTCGTTCGTCTTATCACGGGGGTCGAAGTGGCGGCCGCCCGAGAGTATTGGCAACTTATTCTTGGGCCCTTGCTCTTGATCATCGTGCTGTTCGCCCGCGGCGGCATCGACGGCATGCTCAGGGGGGTGCGCCGTGGCTGAAGCGCTCCTTCAGATCGAGGGATTGAGCAAGCGCTTCGGTGGCGTCGTCGCTTCCGACAACGTAGTGCTCGACGTGCGGCCAAGGGAGCTTCATGCCGTCATCGGCCCAAACGGCGCCGGCAAGACCACGCTGATCGGCGAGCTTACCGGCGAAGTCACGCCGGACGCCGGCCGGATCTACTTCGAACGAACCGATATCACCGGCCTGCCGGTCTACCGTCGCAGCGCCCTCGGCCTCGCTCGCTCTTTCCAGGTCACATCGCTGTTTCTCGATTTTACTGCGCTCGACAACGTAGCACTCGCCGTGCAGGCCCACGCCGGGCATTCGTTTCATTTCTGGAAAAGAGCGCGCGAGGAGAGCGCGTTGCGCGAGCCCGCCCGCGCGGCGCTTCAGCGAGTTGGCCTCGGCAGCCGCGCGGACGTCATCGCGGCGAACCTCAGCCACGGCGAACAGCGCCAGCTGGAGATCGCGATGGCGCTCGCCAATGTGCCGCGCCTGCTGCTGCTCGATGAGCCCATGGCCGGCCTTGGCGCCGAGGAGTCTGCGCGGATGGTGAAGCTCCTGCGCGAGCTGAAGCAGGAGTTTCCGATCCTGCTCGTCGAGCACGACATGGAGGCGGTGTTCGCGCTCGCCGATCGCATTACCGTGCTGGTGTACGGCCGCGTGATCGCGTCCGGTCTGCCCGCCGATATTCGTGCCAACGAGGAAGTGCGCCGCGCCTACCTCGGCGAGCAGCAGGTAGTGGAGGCGAAGGATGGCTGAGCCGCTCCTCGCCCTCGATCGTGTTGTAGGGGGATATGGCCGCAGCACGGTGCTGCACGGCATTTCGCTCGCCATCTCGCCCGGAGAAATGATCACGCTCATGGGCCGCAACGGCATGGGCAAGACCACGACCGTGCGCTCGATCATGGGCCTTACTCCTGCCGCCTCCGGATCAATCCGGTTCGCCGGCGAGGAAATTCGCGAATATCCCTCCTATCGCGTCGCCAAACTCGGCGTCGGGCTGGTACCCGAGGGCCGGCAGATTTTCCCCAATCTCTCCGCGCGCGAAAACCTCGTCGCGACCGCAGCCAACACTTCCAACCGGGCGTCGCCGTGGACGCTCGACAAGATCTACGGATTGTTTCCGCGCCTAGCCGAACGCCAGGGCAGCATGGGAAATCTACTGTCCGGTGGCGAGCAGCAGATGCTCGCAATCGGCCGGGCCCTCATGACGAACCCTCGGCTCCTCATCCTTGATGAGGCGACTGAAGGACTAGCACCCCTCATCCGCGAAGAGATCTGGCGTTGCCTCGCGCGGCTCAAGGCCGAAGGCCAGTCGATTCTCGTCATCGACAAGAACGTCGCTGCACTGACGAAGATCGCCGACCGGCATTACCTGATCGAACGCGGTCAGGTGGTATGGACGGGGACCTCGAGCGACCTCGCACATGCACCCGAGGTGCAACACCGGTATCTTGGCGTCTGACCCGGGTGCCTCTTTACGCCGGCCGCCGTGCTCCGCCTTTCGCTGGCACGCCAAGCACGGCCGACAACTCCTCGAGACTTTTCCTTGGCGCCTTGTCCGCGGTGTCGAGCACGATGTCGGCCTTCGCATAGAGCGGTTCACGGCTCTTCAGGATCGAGACGAGATCGTCCATGGCGCGCACGTTGTCCGCCATCGGACGCCGGTCGCCCTGCGCGATCACACGCTGCATGTGCTCGTCAGGCTCTGCGCGCACCCAGATCGTCAGGCATGAGCTGAGCAGAAGCTCGAAGGTCGCGGGCTCGGTCACCAGACCACCGCCAGTGGCCAGCACGAAGCGCGGATTCTGTTGCAGGATGTTTTCCAGCGCGGCACGTTCGTTGCGCCGGAACGTCTCTTGACCGAACATTTCGATCATCTCGCCGAGAGCCATTCCGCTGCGCTGTTCGATAATGCGATCAAGCTCGATGAAAGGTGCGCCGAGCCGCTCGGCGAGCAGCGCGCCAAGCGTCGACTTGCCTCCACCGCGCAAACCGATGAGCGCGACGCGATCGCGCCGCATCGCGCTCGTCGACCCGCCGAAACGTTCGAGCAGAAGGCTGCGCGCCTCCCCGATCTCGCCAGCTGTAAGCCGCCCAAGGAACTGTTCCAGCAGCACGGCCTCGAGCGGCCGTTCCGGGCGGTCGTCGACGAGCTCCGCGACGGGCACGCTCATGGCCTCGGCAATCCGGCGCAGCAGCACGATCGAGCAGTTCCCCTCGCCGGCCTCGAGCTGGGCGAGATAGCGCTCCGAGACGTCTGAATGACGTGCGAGAACCTTTCGCGACATGCCGCGGCGGCTGCGCATGGTGCGAACGCGCTCGCCGAGACGCGCGAGAAACGGGTCGCTTTCGTTCGGCCGCGAGTTATCTTTCATCAGGCGCACTTGCCTTGCACTATAATGCACAGTCATAATGCATCGCAGCGCTGGAATCCATTCGTTCTGGGCCGGCGACACAAATAAAAAGCGATGCAACACCCGCGCGAGCGGAGGGGAGCGATGGTTTCGGTCGAGCAATTCACCAGGCGGCGTCCATACAATGCCGCCTCCGAATTCGTGGACGCGAACGTCAACCGCGGCTTGGGATCGAAGATCGCCTTCGCCGACGGCAAGCGCACGCTCACCTATCAGCAGCTGCAGGACAACTCCGTGCGCTTCGCGCACGGACTCGAAGCACTCGGCTTGCGTCAGGAAAGCCGCATCGCACTCTTGATGCTGGATACGGTCGACTACCCTGTCGCGTTCTGGGGATCGCTGCGCGCGGGCGTCGTATGCATCCCGCTCAACACGCTGCTCACGACGGAGCAGTACTACTACATGCTCGAGGACAGCCGTGCGGAGGCGATCTTCGTTTCCGCACCCCTCGCGAAGGCGATCCTCCCGATCCTCGACAAGCTCACGCGTCTGCACGTGATTGTGCTTTGCGGCGCGACCAATGAAGATCGCAGAGCCTTCGGACGACGCGACGTGTACCTATTCGAGGACGTGATCGAGCGCGGCCGCGAAGAGTTGTTCACCGCACCGACGATCTCCGACGAAGTCGCGTTCTGGCTCTACTCGTCCGGTTCGACGGGACAACCCAAGGGCGCGCGCCATGTTCATTCAAGTTTGATGGCAACCGCGAAGCTCTACGGTCAGGACGTCCTCGGCATTGTAGAGAAAGACGTAGTTTATTCCGCTGCAAAGATTTTCTTCGCCTATGGACTCGGCAACGCGATGTCGTTTCCGATGTCGGTTGGCGCGACGACCATCCTGCTGCCCGACCGGCCCGCGCCGGATACGATCTTCGCTCTCATGAAACGTGAGCGGCCGACCATTTTTTACGGAGTTCCAACCCTCTACGCTGCGATGCTGGCGCACAAGGAAATCGGCAAGGGCGCTGGCTCCAACCGCCTTCGCCATTGCGTGTCGGCCGGAGAGGCGCTGCCCGAAGACCTCGGCAAACGCTGGAAGCAGATCGTCGGCGTCGATATTCTCGACGGCATCGGCTCGACGGAGATGCTGCACATTTTCGTCAGCAACCGTCCCGGTGACGTGCGCTACGGCACCTCCGGCACGCCGGTCCCCGGTTATGACGCGAAGATTGTCGGGGAGGACGGCAAGCCGGTGCCGGACGGCGAGATCGGCGAACTCGTCGTACGCGGTCCCTCGGCAGCGGACGGATACTGGAATCAGCGCGCGAAGACCCGCGCCACTTTCGCGGGCGAATGGACCTACACCGGCGACAAGTATGTCCGCGACGCTGGCGGCTACTATCAGTACTGCGGCCGCACCGATGACATGTTCAAGGTGAGCGGCAACTGGGTTTCGCCGTTCGAAGTGGAAGCGGCCCTTGCCTCGCACGAGTCAGTGCTCGAGGCGGCGGTGATTGGCGAAGAGGACGACGACAGACTCATCAAGCCGAAGGCTTATGTGGTCCTGAAGCCCGGCGTCGCCGCGGACGAAAAACTGATCGAGACGCTTAAGGAGCACGTCAAAGGCCGCGCCGGCATGTGGAAGTATCCGCGCTGGATCGAATTCCGCACCGAACTGCCGAAAACCGCGACCGGAAAAATTCAGCGCTTCAAGCTGCGCGAGGAAAGTGCCGCGTCCAAACCAAGCGGCAAGGCGGCATGACGAGCGCAGTCAGGGATGTCTCGATCGAGGTGGACGGCCGCCGCATCGAGGCGGTCATGCATGGCCCTGCCCCCGACCATGCGCCGACCCTCGTCCTGCTGCACGAGGGCCTTGGGTGCGTCGCCATGTGGCGGGATTTCCCGCAGAAGCTCGCGGCCCGCACCGGCTATGGCGTGCTCACCTATTCCCGTGCGGGCTACGGCAAATCTCGACTCCGCGCCGTTGCCTAGACCGCTTGAGTTACATGCATGACGAAGCGCTGCAGGTGCTGCCGCAGGTCCTCGACCAGGCGGGCGTGAAGAAGACGATCCTGATCGGCCATAGCGACGGAGCCTCCATCGCAACAATCTATGCCGGCGGGCGACAGGACTTTCGCGTCCGCGGACTCGCGCTGATGGCTCCGCACTTTTTCGTCGAGGGCATTTCAATCGAGAGCATCGCGGCGGCAAAGGAAGCGTACGACAAGGGCGACCTGCGCGAGCGGCTCAAGCGCTATCATGGCGATAATGTCGACGTCGCCTTCCGCGGCTGGAACGGCGCGTGGCTCGATCCCGGATTCCGCTCCTGGCGCATCGACGACTATGTCGCGCACATTCGCGTGCCGATCCTGATCGTCCAGGGAAGAGATGACCAGTACGGTACGCTCGCCCAGGTCGAGCTTGCGGAGCGCGATGCCTACAGCCCCGTCGACGCGGTCATCCTCGATCGTTGCGGGCACTCGCCTCAGCTCGACCAGCCCGAAGCGACGCTCGATGCGATCGCCGAATTCGTCCACCGCGTTCTTGCGGTCCACGAGGGTCTTGCGCCGGCCGCGTGAGAACGGCGCGAAAGCCCTTGATTTCCCCGCATTTGCCGGCCTAACGCCTCACTTTGGCGACACTACGACAACGGCGTCGTGCACTCGCGCGGCTTTCCGCATCCGCCC
The DNA here is from genome assembly GCA_963711595.1 of uncultured Alphaproteobacteria bacterium. GTDB lineage: Bacteria > Pseudomonadota > Alphaproteobacteria > Rhizobiales > Xanthobacteraceae > JAUSIF01. The sequence goes on along the minus strand of CAVQER010000007.1, from coordinate 749,809 downwards.
TGAGTCCATCGCATGGCTACGCGGCCATCGTCTTGACCGCGTTGGAGGCTGGTCGCAGACTGTAATTATAAAAGAGAAAAAGAAGTGCGGTCTCGGGCGCGACCCGGCGACGCCGACTGAGGCCAAAGCCAAAAAGAGTGACGGGCCTCAGGCCCGATTGGGAGGATGCCATGCCTACCGTGACCATGACGGTCAACGGGCGGAAACAATCCGTCGATGTAGAACCCACCACCCTTCTCGTTCAGCTTCTGCGCGGCAAGCTTCGGCTCACCGGCACACACGTCGGCTGCGACACCAGCCAATGCGGGGCGTGCGTCGTGCTCGTTGACGGACGTGCGGTGAAGTCCTGCACGATGTTCGCGCTGCAATCCGACGGCGCCGAGGTCACGACCATCGAAGGCCTCGCCATGAACGGCACGCTGCATCCGATGCAGGAAGCCTTCCGCGACAACCACGGACTGCAATGCGGATTTTGCACGCCCGGCATGATCATGTCGGCGCTCGATATCGTGAAGCGGAAGGGCAACGACCTCGACGAGCACACGATCCGCGAGGAACTCGAAGGCAATCTCTGCCGCTGCACGGGCTACCACAACATCGTCAAGGCGATCGCGGCTGGCGCGAAAGCCATGAAGAGCGCGCGCGCCTGAACACGCTGCGCTGAACCGGCGAACAAGCACGAGACAGGAATTTTGGAGGGACCATCATGAGCGCGACCGGAATTGGCGCCCGCGTGCGGCGCGTGGAAGATCAGCGCTTCATCACCGGACGAGGGCAGTACACCGACGACATCCACCGCCCCTACGAGACCTACGCCCATTTCATCCGCTCTCCGCATGCGCACGCGTCGATCAAGGGCATCGACACGAAGAAGGCGGAGAAGATGCCCGGCGTACTTGCAATCCTAACGGGTGACGATATCGCCAAGGACAAACTCGGCGACCTGTTCTGCGGCTGGATGGTCCTGTCCAAGGACGGCTCGCAGATGAAGGCGGGAAGCCACCCGGCGCTCGCCAAGGGCAAGGTCCGCTATGTCGGCGACCACGTCGCCGTCGTGATCGCGGAATCGCTCGACCAAGCGAAGAACGCCGCAGCGGAAGTGCGGGTCGATTACGGCGTGCTTCCGGCGGTCGCCGACATCAATAAGGCGCGCGATACGAAGTCACCGCAACTCCACGAGAACGCACCAAAGAACACCGTCTATGAATGGGTACTCGGCGACGCTGCGGCCGTGGATACAGCCTTCAAGCAGGCGAAGCACGTCACCAAGATCGAAATCGTGAATAACCGGCTGATCCCGAACGCGATCGAACCGCGCGCCGCGATCGGTGAGTACGAGGCAGGCACCGACACCTACACGCTCTGGTCCACGAGCCAGAACCCGCACGTGCTGCGCCTCGGCCTCTCCGCTTTCATTGGGCTCTGTCCCGAGCACAAGTTCCGCGTCATTTCTCCCGACGTCGGCGGCGGTTTCGGCTCGAAGATCTTCATCTATCCGGAAGAGACGGTCTGCATCTGGGCTTCGAAGAAGGTCGGCCGGCCCGTGCGCTGGACCGCCGAACGCAGCGAGTCGTTCCAGGCCGACGCCCACGGCCGGGACCATGTCACCACCGCCGAGCTCGCCCTCGACGGCAACAACAAGATGCTGGCGCTTCGCGTGAAGACCCTCGCGAATCTCGGCGCCTATCTCTCCACCTTCTCTTCGGCCGTGCCGACGTTCCTCTATGCGCCGCTGCTCTCCGGCCAGTACGCGATTCCGGCGATCTATTGCGAGGTCGACGGCGTCTACACGAACACGGCGCCGGTCGATGCCTATCGCGGCGCCGGCCGCCCCGAGGCATGCTATGTCATTGAGCGCATTGTTGAAGTTGCCGCGCGCGAGCTGCACATGGACCCGGCCGAACTGCGCCGGCGCAACTTCGTCACCTCATTCCCCTACCAGACGCCGGTAGCGTCCCTCTACGATGCGGGCGATTACAAAGCCTCGCTCGACAAGGCGATGCAGCTTTCCGAATACAAGAACTTCGGCAGACGCAGGCAGGAGTCCGAACGCCGCGGCAAGTTGCGGGGCGTCGGCTTCGCCGCCTACATCGAGGCCTGCGGTGTCGCGCCCTCCAATCTCGCCGGTGCGCTCGGTTGCGGCGTCGGCTTGTGGGAGTCCGCCGACATCGCCGTGACTCCGACCGGAATGGTCGAGGTGCTGACAGGCTCGCATAGCCACGGCCAAGGGCACGAAACGACTTTCGCCCAGCTCGTCTCCGACAAACTCGGCATCCCGATGAGCCACATCGCCGTCATCCACGGCGACACCGACAAGGTCCAGTTCGGCATGGGCACCTACGGCTCGCGCTCGGGCCCCGTCGGCATGTCCGCGATCGTCATGGCGGTCGACAAGGTGATCGCGAAGGGCAAGCAGATTGCCGCGCACGTGCTCGAGGCGGCGGAAGCCGACATCGAGTTCAAGGATGGCAAGTACAACGTCGCCGGCACCGACAAGTCCGCTGCCTTCGGCGAGATCGCACTCGCCGCATACGTGGCTCACAAATTCCCGACCGCACATATCGAACCGGGCCTGAAGGAGCACGCGTTCTACGATCCGACGAACTTCACCTTCCCGGCCGGGACGCACATCTGCGAGGTCGAGATCGATCCTGAAACCGGCACGACCGAAATCGTGAACTGGGTTGCGATCGACGACTTCGGCACCGTGATCAATCCGATGATCGTAGAAGGCCAGGTGCACGGCGGCATCGCCCAGGGCGTCGGCCAGGCGCTGCTCGAAGGCTGCGTCTACGACAGCGACGGCCAACTCGTAACCGGCTCGTACATGGACTACACCATGCCGCGCGCCGACAACCTGCCCTCGTTCAAAGTCGACTACACGTTCACCAAGTGCCCGTCGAACCCTCTCGGCATGAAGGGTTGTGGCGAGGCCGGCGCAATTGCAGCACCGGCCGCGTTGATGAATGCAATCACCAATGCAGTTGGCCACGAGGACGTGCCGATGCCGGCCACCTCGAAGGCCGTTTGGCACGCGCTGCAAAAAACGCAACGCCGTAAGGCAGCCGAGTAACGCGGGAGCAACAGATGCACACTTTCGCTTATCACCGTCCCGCCAACACCAAGCAGGCCGCCTCGCTTCTCGCCAAGAAGGACACGAAGGCGCTCGCCGGCGGCCAGACCCTCATCCCGGCGCTCAAGTTGCGGCTCGCGAGCGTCGACAACATCGTCGATCTTGGCGGCATCAAGGGTCTCGACACGATCGCCGCCAAAGGCAAGGCCGTGGTCATCGGTGCGATGACGCGCCATGTGCAGGTTGCGAACTCGCCCGTTGTGAAGAAGGCAATTCCCGCGCTCGCGGCCCTCGCCGAACAGATCGGCGATCCGCAGGTGCGTAACCAGGGCACGATCGGCGGATCGATCGCGAACAACGATCCGTCCGCGGACTACCCCGCGGCGTGCATCGCGCTCGGCGCCACCATCATCACGAACAAACGCAAGATCCCAGCCGACAAGTTCTTCAAGGGACTATTCGAGACAGCGCTCGGCCGGGGCGAGATGATCCTGCAGGTCAGCTTCCCGGTTCCGAAGCGCGCCGCTTACGCGAAATTCCCGCACCCCGCCTCGCGCTATGCGCTTGTCGGCGTGTTCGTGGCCGACCATGGCAATGAAACGCGCGTGGCCGTTACCGGGGCTGGCGAGGACGGCGTATTTCGGGCCAAGGAGATGGAAGCGGCCTTGAAGAAGAAGTTCGCTGCATCCTCTCTTGAAGGGGTCAAAGTGGCAGCCAAGGGCATCATGTCCGACATCCATGCCGATGCGGCCTATCGGTCGCATCTGGTCGGCGTGATGGCCCGTCGTGCGGTCGCCGCTGCAGGCGGCTGACGCGTTTTCCCTGGCCGGGTAACCCTATATAGTCCCATAAGAAAATCGGCGCCGCCTGAAGGCGGCGCCGAATTGTGGAGTTGCTCGTGAACGCGAAATCCGGGCGCCCGTTGCCGGCATCGATCGAAGCGACGCTCGCCTTGCTCGGTGAGAACAACTACGTCGCCGATCGCTCGCTCGCGACCGTAGTATTTCTTGCGCTGCGTATGGCCCGTCCGCTGTTCCTCGAGGGTGAGGCGGGCGTCGGCAAGACCGAGATCGCCAACGTACTTGCCCGAGCCCTGAACCGTAGACTGATCCGCCTCCAGTGCTACGAAGGCCTCGACGTCGCGTCCGCTCTTTACGAGTGGAACTATGCCGCGCAGATGATCGCGATCCGCATCGCCGAAGCTGAAGGAACAGCCGATCGCGAGCGGCTCGTGAGCGACGTCTTCTCGGAAAAATTTCTGGTCAAGCGTCCCCTGCTCGATGCCCTGACACCGGATCCATCTGGTCCGCCGGTCTTGCTTGTTGACGAACTCGATCGTGCGGACGAGGCTTTTGAAGCGTTCCTGCTCGAAGTGCTTGCCGACTTCCAGGTGACGATTCCGGAGCTTGGTACGATCCGCGCTACCGAGCCGCCGATCGTGATCGTCACATCCAATCGCACGCGCGAGATACACGACGCACTCAAGCGGCGTTGCCTGTATCACTGGGTCGACTATCCAAGTTTCACGCGCGAGCTTGCGATCCTGCATGCGCGTCTTCCCGGCGCTTCGGACCGGCTCGCGCGCGAGATCGTTGCCTTCGTCCAGGCGCTGCGCAAGCAGGATCTGTTCAAGGCGCCCGGCGTGGCCGAAACGCTCGATTGGATGTCCGCATTGACTGCGCTGGGCGCTGACAAGTTGGACGCCAACGTGGTCGGCGACTCGCTTGGTGTGTTGCTCAAGTATCAGGACGATATCGCAAAGCTCGATCGCCCGCGCATTGAAGGTCTGATCAAGCAGTCGCAGATCGAGCTGAAGGCGGCGGAATGAGCGATCCAGGCGTGGGCGAACTTCGCCTCGCGGAGCACATCGTACGTTTCGCACGCGCCCTCCGCGGAACCGGGATGAAACTCGGACCCGGCGCCGCGGTGGATGCGGTCGAAGCCGTCGAGACCGCCGGCGCCACCCGTCGCGACGACTTTTACTGGACGCTGCACGCCGTGCTCGTGAAGCGGCATGAGGATCATCCCGTTTTCGACGAGGCGTTCCGTCTGTTCTGGCGCCGTCGGGATCCCAACGAAGCGATCCTCGCGGCACTTCTGCCCCCGGCGCCTGAAGCAGCAAAGGAACGACCCGGCCAGCGCCGCGTCCAGGAGGCGCTGTCCGAAGGCGGTCCTCCGCGGATACCGCGGCCTCGTCCCGAGGCCGAACGTGAAGTCGATATGCGCGGTTCGTCCTCTGACGTCGAGATCCTGCGCCACAAGGATTTCGAACAGATGAGCGCGGATGAACTCGCCGAGGCCCGCCGCCGCATATCGCAACTATCACTGTTCTGGCACCAGGTACCTTCGCGTCGTCTCGTCGCCGACAGTCACGGCCTTCGCGTCGACCTGCGCCGTACCTTGCGCGCATCGCTGCGCTCGGGCGGAGAATTCATTGACCTGCGACGCCGTGCCCGCGGCAGGCGGCTCCTGCCGATCGTTGCTCTCGTCGATATTTCGGGATCGATGAGCGAGTATTCGCGTGTCATCCTGCATTTCCTGCATACGCTGGCGGACAGCAGGGGACACGTTTCTACGTTCGTCTTCGGCACGCGCCTCACGAACGTGACGCGCGCGCTGAAGGCCCGCGATCCCGACGCGGCCCTTGCGGCCTGCGGGCAGGCGGCGAACGACTGGGCCGGAGGCACGTGGATTTCCTCTTCGCTCCACCACTTCAATAAGGAATGGTCGCGCCGCGTGCTGGCGCAAGGCGCGACCGTGCTTCTGATCACTGACGGTCTGGAGAGGGAGGCGGGCGAGTTGTTGTCCCGTGAGATGGACCGCCTCCACCGCTCGAGCCGTCGGCTGATCTGGCTCAATCCGCTGCTGCGCTTCGAAGGTTTTGAGGCCAAGGCCCACGGCATCCGCGCCATGCTGCCGCACGTGGACGAGTTCCGCCCGGTGCACAATCTTGCGAGTCTGGAAGCGCTCGCCCGCGCAATTGTGGAGACGCGGTTCAGCTAGACGACGCGAGCAACTTGATGGTTCACTTGCGTCAGCGTTCGCCTTGACGCTGACGGCACCTGCTTAGCTGCTTAGCCTCACGACTTTACGCCCAACAACCTGTCGTAAGCGGCGATCAGACGATCGACACTTTGGTCGATCAAGAAGCGTCGGCGAATGTTCTCCTGGCTGCGAGTCACGCCGAGATCAAGCTTCGGCCACTCCCGGAGCAACCGCTTCAGGGCGAAGGCCAGTTGATCAGGCCGGGAAGGAGCAAAAAGCATCTCATCCGCTTCCAGTACTTGCTCCATCACACCGGTTCGGCTCGACAAAAGCGGAACCCCAGCGGCCAGCACCTCGATCGCAGCCATGCCGAAGGTCTCCATCCGACTCGGATTGATCACGAGATCGTAGTCGCGCGCGAGGTCGCGAAACGCATCCACACGGCCCAAGAAATTGCAGCGCGTGGTTCTGAGCCTCCATAGTCTGAGGTTACTTTCCGTCTCAGGCATGCTTCCGGTGAAGTCAAACTGCATCGGCGGCAGCGCGCCGTCCTGCTCGAGTATCTCCAAAGCGTCGATGAGATCCGCCCAACCCTTCAGCTCTTGGGCCGAGCCGATGATGAGCGCGCGTCGCGGCGCTCCTTCACCCTTCGCCTTCGGCGGCAAAAAATCGTCGCTCGCCACCCCGTCGTGATGCAGTTCGATCGTATGCGCCGCGTCCCACGCCTGCACACGCGACACCAATTCGCCGCCAACGGCGAAGATAAGGTCGTACTCGTTGCAGCGATACTTGAAGTAGTCCTCGCGGCGAAGAGCGATCGAGCGCAGGAAGATCGAAGTCCTTGCGCCCGTACGCCGCGCGATTTCCAGCCCGAGCAGGCCTTCCTGATGATCGTTGGCATGAATGATGACAGGGCGGATCGACTGCTTCGATAGCGTCCCGACGACGCGCCGCGCAAACGCCGCGTTGCCAAAAAGCCGCCCTGAAAGGGATCGGGAACGTGGAAATTCCTCCTGAATGACCGCTACCCGCTCGCGCTCGCACTCCTCTGCAAGCCATCCGCCGCGCGAGCACACGAGCGTGGGGTTCCAGCGGCGCAGTTTCTCGTGCTTCAACAACCGCGCCAAGCTCGTCTGCGCGCCAGCACGGTGCGTACGGTTTTGGGCGTATAAAATGCTCGGCTTCGAGCGCGTCACCGGAGAGTCCTGTATCGCAGATGGTTGTACCGCGCCTGGGACCATGGCATTAGTTCGCAGCCCTTTTCATGTCGATGCCCCGCGTCCTCAGCTTCAAATGATCCTCTCGCACGATCATCGCTTCATCTTCCTCAAGACACGAAAGACAGCCGGAACGAGCATTGAATTGGCACTGTCTGCCCTCTGCGGGCCGGGTGACATCGTTACGCCGGTCACCCCCCAAGACGAACTCATGCGGCAGGGAAGAGGACCTCAAAATTGGAATGTTCGCGGGGACTGGCTTACGGAACTGCAGCGGAATTTTCGGACGCTTACCGGCCGCCGCTCGCGACCGACGTTTTACAACCACATGCCGGCCCAAAAAATACGTCGCGTAATCGGACGCTCGATGTGGGACAGCTATTTCAAGTTCACGATCGAACGAAATCCATGGGATCGGCAGGTGTCCCAGTATTTTTGGGACTTTCAAGATCCAACAACACGGCCGCCGTTCGACAACTATATTGATTCCCTACGCCAACGGAAGCCGGCGAGCAATTTCAGCATATATGCCATCAACGGTAAAGTCGCGGTCGACTATGTCTGCCAATACGATCGTCTGGAGAGCGAGTTTTCTACTGTAATGGACCGCATCGGAATAAGTGAACCTCTCTCAATACCGCGAGCCAAGAGTAATTTTCGGACAACGGACCGTCATTGGCGCGAGTTCTATACGCCTCGGACGCGAGATATCGTGGCCGACCTTCATGCGCAGGAGATTTCGGCATTCGGCTATACGTTTTCGTAGGATCGTGTTACGGGCGGTTCCTCCTTGCAGCATTTGCGAGCCTGCACAGGGTTGATCCTCTCTAGGCAGTCTTGGATGAGCAGCGCGACGCAAGCAATTGGTGCCATCCAGTCGGCCGCCAAATGCGCTTGGCGACGTTGGCGTATTCCCGCCCTCAAGAGCGCGGCACGCCGCGTGAAGAGATGGAGCGACGGCCCTCGCAACACCTATTTTGTTACGTCGGACCGCGGGTTATTTCGCTGCGATCCAAACGGCTTGCACCAGGTGACCGATTTGCACCTCTATGGCTGCGCAATCGTTGGGACCAAAGTCGTCATGGGACATTATATTGGTCACCTTGCGATTGTGATCGAGGGCAACGCAGCCGCACTGTTTTCCGCCGGCGTTCCCTTTGAATTTCGGGAAATCTTCAGCGAATCGACTGGCGACGACCGTGAGCGAATTCATCAGATCACTTCCGGCGACGACGTCGTGTGGATTGCACGCACCGGAGCAGGCGCCGTGCTGCGCTACGACACCTCCAAAGCAAGGCTGACGAACTACACATTGATCCGCGACCGCTTCAACGCTCCTGTCCGGAGGGATGTAAACCACATAAACAGTGTTGCTCAGTACGGCGACGTCGTCTTGTTCACCGGCACGCATGCCGGCAATCAGTCCTTCATTGGAATCCTCGATCAAAACCGGGTGACCGGTTTCGGGTACAAGAACGTTGGAGTTCACGACATCTATCTGACGCAATCGGGATTCTTGTTCTTCGATACTTTTGGGCCGATGCGCCCGAACGAAGGCGGCGTACCCGTGACAGAAAAAGGCATACTCTTTCCAGAGATTTTCAATAAGCCGCCCGGATACGTTCTGCGCGGCGCGGCGCAGACCGGAGAAGAGATCGTGTTTGGCTCCTCCCACAAAGGCGAGCGAAAGCACCGGTTCAAAGGCCATGGGGAACTGCTCATCATTGAAAACGGCGTGTTGCGGACCACCAAACGTCTGCCCGGCGCCCAAGTCTACCAGATCATCACCCCTACCGGCGCAACGCTCACACCTCCCTCGACGCTACCGGACGCGACCGCTGTACGGAATATGCTGGAAGCCGCGCTCGGCAAACCGATCTACGATGATGAAGCCGAGGTCACCGAACTCGATCGCCAATAGCTATTCACACGGTTCTATGATTCCCGGCGCAGAGTGTTGGCGTCGTACAAGTGCTTCAGCACCAGACTCAGCCAGTACTTCCGCACTTTGCTCGCTGGTGAGCAATCGCATCTCCGGGCTCTCCGGCTCCTCGTAAGGCGCGTCAACTCCGGTGAAATTTTTCAACTCGCCGCGAGCCGCCTTCGCATAGAGGCCTTTCGGATCGCACACCGGCAAAGTTCGATCGGAGCGTCGACGAAAATCTCCAATTTGCTCTCAAGGAAGTCCAGTCTTCGCCTCTTGCCGACGAAAATCGTTCTCACTAGAACTTCGGTCCCGCCTCACTGGGGACTTACCCAGTTGGGCGACGCGATTTTGTCGAAGAAGGTTCGGTCGGTGCGCCGCTCTCTGGAAGCTATGCGTGGCCGTTGACGCCATGAGAGACGGCAAATTGACATTCGAGCCGCGGCAATTCGATACTGCCCATCTGGCAGAGTTGCAGGGCGAGGGACATCTCATGGCTTTAGCGGCAACCACAAGATTATCGAAACGTGAGCACCTTCTAGACCGCGCCGACAGCGTAGTAACCGCCGAGATATCTTACGCCAAGGCGAGGGACGAATTCGCCGCTCGCGGGTTCGTTCACATTCAGTCCGTTGTTCCAATGTCACGTGTCGAGGAGCTCAAACGCGATGCGCGGACTTTCGGCGTCGCGCCCAATGTTCACAACACTCCGATCTTCGACATCTTGCTGGACGAGCTTGGCGTCCACCGAACCGTCCAAAAGTATGTAGGCGCAGACATCTATTATTTCGGTTGGACCGCAATCAGGCCGGCCGATACTGCCAAGGAGCATCACTACCACGATGACGCGAAGGGATTTCCGGTCGCCGTCGACAGCCCGCCTATCATGTTGATGCGAAAGCAATCGAACGTTCACGATGCTGTAAGGGATCCGACGTGGCCGGTCTACCGGCTATTTATCTATCTAGATGATCACGAGAACTTTTCAGGCGGTACCAAATTCCGTGCGGGTAGCCACAAACGCCATTCGCTTTTCTCGAAGCAAGGACTTCGCGCTCTGCTCAAGTTTCGTTTCGGCGACCTACTCATTCCGGGGCGGGGTTATACAAATCCGCCGGTACGTCCCGGTGATGCAGTCTTGTTCAACTTGAAAATTAAGCATTCGGGGTATTTTTTGCGCCTGCGATGGCCCCTTGATCGCGTGGCACTCCCGACATTCTGGGACAATGTCATTAAGCGTATCGCATTGAACTCCCGACTTGGGCGCGCAGTACTGTCTTTGTTTGCACGTCCTTTTCGCGAGACCCGTACGTCGCTCATTATCGACTTTTGTTCTGAATCCGATTGGAGTTGTGGCTTTCAGATAAACCGAGTGCTGCATCCCCATAATTTCCGCAGTTGGGATCAATTATTTGACTGTAACCGTCCCGAATTCGCAGCGCGTCTCGCCAGTCGCGAAGTGCGGGTTTTGGAGAATCCGCTCCTGCAGCCCCTGCAGGCATGGCTCGCAAGCAACCAACACTGATGGTCGAAATCTCTCAATCTCCACGCACGTTGCGGTTCCATCGCGGATCCGGGAGCGCGTAGTGTCGACGTTCTCAAAGCTAGTCGTTCATGTTGGGTTAGCACAAGCGGGGTCAACCACGCTTCAACGACATGTCTTCAACCAGACCCAGTTCGGGTTTGCGCTGCTAACGACGGACCGCATGGAGACTGTCGGCAAATATGTCGAGCTACCGCTCTCGGGTGAGTTCGACGCACAACAGTGTGTCGATTTTTTTTCTCAAAGATTTGCCCAATTTCGGGACGAGACTCTAGTCCCGGTGATTTCGTGCGAAGGTTTAGCAAGTGAATTTCTTGAGATGGAAGATAACTTTCACGCCGAAGTTCATGCTCGCCGGTTGCGCGAAGCGTTTGGCAAATGCAAAATCGTTCTGATCATCCGGGAGCAAGCGTCGCACTTGGTTTCCAAGTATCGAAAAAACCTGGAGACCAAGAGGCGTTCGAACGTGGCTTTGTCGTCGTTTCTCCGCGACCGTCGGCTCGGACAGCGGGTTCAGACTGACTGTGACTCCATTTTTCTTCCAGTTCTAAGACACCACAACCTTGTAAGGCTGTACTGGGAGTTGTTCGGGCCTCAGAACACGCTTGTCATTCCCTTCGAAATGATGAGCCAGCGGCCTGCCGAGTTTGTCAAACGCTTGAATAATTTTTGCGGCTCAAGAATTCCGGAACAGTTTGTAGCACCACGAACCAATAAGCACGGCGTGCTCGGTCTCTCCAGTTTCTACCGGGCATACAACACAATGTATTCGCCGATGACGATTTCGATGCTTTGGTTTCTGAACCCCCGCCGTCACTGGGGACGAAGGTGGAGAGGCCACGCCTCGTTTGTCGGGCGAACATCGAACTCCATTCAGAAGCGCATTGTCTCTATGCTGCGGGCTGCGCGAATAGTCACAAATTTAAGGATCGCTCGGGAGAAAGAAAAACAGCTCGTCTCGGTTCGCGCCATGCTTGGAGATTATTTTGCTGACAGCAATCGAATTCTGTCGGAAATGATCGGCGTCAATCTTGCAGCGCTTGGCTACAATGTGAGTGGTCAACCGCAGTTCTATGGGCAAAAACAGGTGCGAGAGGCGCCCTCAGTCGAGCAGCGCGCCGAGTTCGGCTGCATTGTGACTACCGGCGTAGAATTTCAGAATCACGTAAGCGATTCAGCACCGACTCGGCCAGTGCGTCCACAGTTTGTTCGCCGGTGAGCAATCGCATCTCCGGGCTCTCCGGCGCTTCGTAAGGCGCGTCGACGCCCGTGAAATTCTTCAATTCGCCGCGAGCCGCCTTCGCATAAAGGCCTTTCGGATCGCGAACCCGGCAAAGTTCGATCGGAGCGTCGACGAAAATCTCGAAAAATTCCCTCGCCTTCATCGTCTCCCGTACATGCAGCCGCTCCGAGCGGAACGGAGATATCAGCGATACCAGCACGATCAACCCCGCGTCGAGGAAAAGTCGCGAAACTTCCTGCACGCGGCGGATGTTTTCCACCCGATCCACCTCGGTGAAACCAAGATCGCGATTCAGTCCACCGCGGATGTTGTCGCCATCGATCAGATAGGTGTGGCAGCCAAGGTGGTTCAGCTTTTGCTCGACAAGACTAGCAATCGTCGATTTCCCCGCGCCGGAAAGGCCCGTGAACCACAGAAGCGCGGGCCGGTGACGCTTGATGGCCGTTCGCGCAGCTTGATCGACCGCCAACGACTGATGATGAATATTGGAGGCTCGGCGCAACTCGAACGCAATCATGCCGGCGCCGATTGTTGAATTAGTGAAGCGATCGATCAGAATGAATGAGCCCGTATCGCGGTTGACCGAGAAGGAATCGATCGCAACCGGCGCCGCAAAAGCCACATTGCAGAAGCCGATTTCATTGGGTCCGAGTATCCGAGCCGCGGCATGCGCGCCCGTGTTTACGTCGATACTGTGCTTGAGCGACGTAATCTCGACCGGAACTCTGCGCGCTCCGACCTTCATGAGGTAGGAGCGGCCCGGTATCATCGGCGCGTCCGCCATCCACAGGATCGTCGCCGCGATCTGGTCTGTGAACGCAGGCTCTGACCCGGGTTGGCAGAGCACGTCACCCCGTCCCGCATCAAGCTCATCGGCAAGAACGATCGTGACCGCCTCGCCCCTTGCGGCCGATTCTACTTCGTCGCGGCCGCGGAGGATATGCGCAACCCTGGTGACCTTGCTTGTCCCGGCAACCGTGAGCGGGCTGTTTCGCCTGATCGTCCCGCCGCGCACCGTGCCCGCCAACCCGCGAAAATCGGAGTGCGGCCGGCAAACCCACTGCACCGGCATTCGGAACGGGGTGTCTTCGCTCTCCGGGTCGACTTCCACGAACTCCAGACGCTCGATCAATGTGGGGCCGTGATACCACGACATCCGATCGCTTCGGCGGGCGACGTTGTCGCCACCCGTTGCCGAAGTCGGAATTGCGACGATGCTTCCAAAGTTGAAGCCCTTGGCGAACTCCCGATACTCGCTTTCGATGGCTTGGAACACCTCGCGCGAGTAATCCACCAAGTCCATCTTGTTCACGGCCAACACCACGTGGCGAACGCCGAACTGCGAAACGATGAGCGAATGGCGTCGAGTCTGTGTGATTACACCCTTGCGCGCGTCGATCAGGAGGACTGCGAGGTCCGAGGCGGACGCCCCGGTCGCCATGTTGCGCGTGTACTGTTCATGTCCTGGTGCGTCCGCCACGATGAAGCTTCGGCGGGGCGTGGAAAAGTACCGATACGCCACATCGATTGTGATGCCCTGTTCCTGCTCCGCTTCCAACCCGTCGAGTAGATGCGCGAGATCGATGGGCTGCCCCTTCTCCGCCGAGGCCCTCTTCAGCGTAGAAAGTTGATCGGTCGGGATCAGGTCGAGATCGTGAAGCAATCGACCGATGAGCGTGGATTTTCCGTCATCCACACTGCCGCAGGTCAGAAAGCGCAGGAGGTCAGGTCCCGCCCGTTCTGGCGCCGTCGAAGCGGATGCTGCTCCACGGTCGACCATCAGAAATATCCCTCGCGCTTCTTGCGCTCCATCGATGCCTTCTCGTCATGATCGATCATGCGCGACACGCGTTCCGAGGTCGAAGCGGTCGCAAGCTCCTCTATGATTTCATCCAGCGTGGCCGCATCGGAGCGGATGGCGCCTGTGAGCGGGTAGCAGCCGAGCGTTCTGAACCGCACGAGCCGCATCTCGGGGTTCTCGCCGGCACGCAGCGGCATGCGCTCATCGTCGACCATCAACAAGACGCCGTCGCGCTCAACCATCGGCCGCACTTTTGCGAAGTAGAGCGGCACGACTGGAATCGCTTCGGCGCGTATGTATTGCCAGACATCGAATTCGGTCCAATTCGACAGCGGGAAAACCCGCATTAATTCCCCTTCCATCAACTGACAATTAAACAAATTCCACAATTCGGGCCGCTGGTTCTTTGGATCCCAGCCGTGTCGCGCCGAGCGAAACGAAAAGACGCGTTCCTTGGCGCGGGATTTCTCCTCGTCGCGTCGCGCTCCGCCGATTGCGGCGTCGAAGCGGTGCAGCTCGAGCGCCTGCTTCAACGACACCGTCTTCATCACCCGCGTATAGGTCGAGGAGCCGGAGTCGAACGGATTGATCCCTGCACGAAGGCCCTCATCGTTGATGTGCACGATTAAGTGCACTCCCAGACGCTCCGCAGTCTCGTTGCGAAACGAGATCATCTCCCGGAACTTCCAGGTCGTATCGACGTGCAGGAGCGGAAACGGCGGCTTCGCGGGATAAAATGCCTTCATCGCGAGATGCAAAATGACCGATAAGTCTTTCCCGATCGAATAGAGCATTACCGGCCTGGAGAATTCTGCGGCGACCTCCCGGAGAATGAAAATCGACTCCGCTTCGAGCTCAAGGAGACGCGGTGATAATTTCGCCATGCGAGGCCGTCGTACTATGCGGAAACTGAGTTGAAGAGAAATACGCTCAGGCGTTCTGCGGAATGGCTACCGCAAGACGCTCCGCATAGAAAGAGTAGGCAGGATATACGCACGCTACGTCCGCACCTGCGTCAATTGACGCCTGGCGCGGCTAACGTCGTTCGGTTTGATCGATTTTCTGTATCCGCGATCCTTGACGGTGTACCGCTCAGGAAATAGCTGCCGTTTGAGCCATAGCGATGCGTCGAAGTGATAGGCTTGACCGATCCCATGCATCAGCTTGAGCCGGGTCGAGCGGCGCCAATCATTGAACGTCAACTTCGACCAGTCCGCAGGTTTTTTCGTGGTTACAGAATCGGCCATGATGCGCGCGATGCGCCAGGCGACCCGTCCATCAGGTGTCGCCGCCCATGTTTCCAGATGTTCCGCACGTTTTTCGCTCTTCTCCGCCTGACAGGGCGCCGCCAGGTGCCACGCAACCATGTCCGGCAGCGCGGCGGGGTCTTCGCAAGTGAAGTTCAGCGATCCGAATTGTTCAAGGTAAAGCATCGGATGCTTTTCAAACAGCAGCGCGATCGTGGGCTTGCGTGCAACCCAGCTTTCGACTGCGGTGGTACACGTCTCGCAAGAGATCTCCAGATCGCAGCTCAATATGAGTGAAGCAATGCTGCCACTCGGAGCATACACCACGTTGGCCCGTCGCTCAGGGGAAAGGCGGTCAATCCAAGTCTGGTAGAACGTATGTTCCTCATTGGGATGAGGTCTCAGCAGAACTTCGTATCGGCCATCGTCGACAAGTGCGTCCAAGTGATCAAGCAGTCTCTGTCGCCCGCGTTGATGCGCCTCTACTGTTCCTCCATAGTCGCGCAAGGTTGCAGCTTTTGCGTTCGAATCGCCGTAGGCCATGTCGCGATTGGCGTCTGTCTCAGTGAACCAGGTGAGGACGAAGTTCGTGCAGACGAGAACGCGAGGCCTGCTGGAAGTCTTCGGCGGTGCCGGAGGCAGTGTCTTGGACCAGGGTTCAAAGTAAAAGTCGAAGCGCGGCACTCCAACTACGTGCACGTTCCTCGCCTTCTTTTCTCGTTCAGCCCACAAGGCGTCCCGATGCAACGTGTTCCAACAAAAGAAATGATCGACGTGCGCATCGTGATAGCGTCCCGCCATGAAGGGTCGGGACTCTTCCTCATAAACAAATCCTTCGTTCGGTAGGACGCCGACCAGAATACCGAGTTCCGCGAGCCGTTGCGACCAACTGGCCAGATGACTAGCGTTGAGATGATTGAAAACGATCATCCCCGGCCGATAAGCGGCGACCGCCGCACGATAGGCCTCGAGCGGCTCGAGGTAACAACGAACATTTAGAGCTTCGAGATGGTGCGCGATCAGCGTCGCCACGTTGAGATCGCGAATCTTGTTGTCGACCAGTATCACCACGGGGTCCCCGACACTCAGTCCCCCACGCGCTCTCGCTCGCTCCACACCTGCACTCATTCTTGGCAACAGCTCTCGCTTGGCGATCGCGGAGGAGCGACGGCCTTTCGCTCACCGTTTCACAATCCGCGCTGCGACGTTCGGAAAGGAGTTTCCTAACTACACGATGGACAACGACGAATTCAATATGAGCGGTCCCCGCATACAAGCAGAACAAGGTTCCGCGAGTGCTAGAATTCGTAGCCGAACACTTCAATTTCGCGCTGGTAGATACGCCTGACCACCTCGCGCGTTTGATTGCTGTAAATTTGACGATAGTCACGCGCCTCCGTCGGCCTGGTGTGCCCTTTGGCCCGCGGCAGTACCGGCACTTCGGCGACGCCGAGGGAACGGACAAAATTTGAATAGTCATCGGCCAAGTTCTCGTACCGGATCAGATAACCCGCCTCGCTACCACTCAAGCCCCAGCGGAGACCATCATTCTTGATCGGATGGCGTCTCGTTACGCGCTCAACGAACTCGCCGAACTCGCTGGGAATATTTGGCCGCCCGCGGACCCAGAAGAACCGTGACACTTCGCGATCCCAAGGGTTTCGGATGATCGTCACTTTTCTGTACCGATCCCAGATGCCGCGCCCGAGATGCTGGCGAACATCCCGTCCAAGCGAATGAGGATCAAATACGAACTTGGGAGCCGAACCCCCGTCAGGTCGAAGGCCCAACCGCCACAACCAGTCGCGATAGGGCACGATGTAGTTTTGTGGTCCTCGTCCCTGCCGCAGGTGCTCTTCATCAGTGGGCGTAATTATGTCGTCAGGCCCGCAGAGCTTCGACAACGCCAACTCGACGCTCGTGCCACCCGTCTTCTTCGGTTTGAGAAAGATGAATTGATGCTGGTGGGATACGATCATACGCAGTTCACCGCGACGGACTTCACGGACTTCTCAGGGTGTTATATTGACTCGATATTTCACCAGCAAGCGCCGAGACCCCTACCTGGAATGCACAAAGGAACTCATTTCCAGGAAGCGCGCTTCGGCAAGTGGCTTGATCGTCAGTTCGGGCGAACGTCCGAACACGATGCAATCGGTTAGCGCCCCTGCGTCAACGACGCAGGCCCCGTTCGCCAGTACGACATTGCCTTGAATTGTCGCCTTTCCGAGGAGACTGGTGTTGGGGTACATGTAGAGATTGCCGCGCACATCTGGAAACTTGCCACCATTGTTTCCGATGTTGCAGTTCTGCGAGATCACCAGCGACGCGTCCTTGGAGAATTTGCCGCGTCCGATTACGGACGCGAGCGGGTGATCGCAGAACCAGCGCAGGGGCAGTTCGACCTCGTAGGAGAGATCGATCGCACTTACCATCCGCATGAGCGCATAAACCTTGTCGGCTGTCAGCCGATCGCCATCGGTGAATGCTGCTCTCGCAAGCCGATACAGGACCGCGGTGTATTGTCCGTTGTGTCCGAGACGCAGGATCGGCTCGCCGCCCTCTCGATAGTAGCGATTGCGGATCAGCGCGAACTGCGATTCGATCGCCGCGTAGGTCGCGGGCATCGCGTCTGAAAAGCGCGAGAATTGCAGGCCTACGAGGCCCAGCTGTAGGTCGAGAAACGCTTCAAATTCCTCTCGAACTTGGGTCAATCCGCAATGTCATTGAAGGTCTGCAATCACGCGGTTCTTGCTCAGCCAGAGTCTCTTTGAGTGCCGCTCTTGGCGGGCGGCTATACCATCCGGAGCCCTGCCGTGACCACCGCAATTCTCGTGCAGGCCCGGACCGGCTCAACCCGGCTGCCCGGCAAGGTGCTGCAGAGTATCGGTTCGCGCACAGTATTTGAAGAGGTCATCGGCCGCTGCTTGCGCGTACGCGGCGTGGACGTCGTCGCTGCTTCGATTCCCGATCTCGAGCGCGACGATGTTCTTGTGCCCGTCGCGGAACGCGCCGGTGCCGTCGTTACACGCGGTAGCGAAGTTGACGTGCTCGCCCGCTACGTGAAATCGGCAAGATCGGTCAATGCAGACATAGTCGTCCGCATTACTTCGGACTGTCCGCTGATCGATCCTGAGGTCGTCGGCGCATTGCTCGAACTGCGCGCCGGCGAAAGCGCCGACTACGCTTCCAACGCGCTTGAGTTCGAGCTATCCAATCGGCCTCGATTGCGAGGCCTTCACCATGGACGCGCTGCTGGAATCCGAGAGGAAAGCGACAAAGGAGTCAGAGCACGAACATGTCACGCCGTGGTTGATAAACGCCCCGCACCTAAAGCGCGCAAACCTTCATTCCGGTGACCCGTCGCTTGCGAAGCTGCGTTGGGTGCTCGACTATCCGGAGGACCTCGAATTCATTCGCGCTGTCTTCGCCGCACTCCCTGCGGGCAGCCGGGGGCTCATGGCAGACGTGCTCGATGTCCTGCGCCGCGATCCATCCATCGCCAAGCTCAATGCGATGCACGGCGTGCCTGGCACGTGAGTTTGCCAATGCCTTTGACAGCCCTCTTTCGCTGCGACGCATCGCCAAGAATCGGCGCCGGTCACACCACGCGATCGCTTGCGCTTGCCGAGGCATTGGCCCGCGAAGGATGGCGCACGATATTCGCGGCGACTTCCGAAAGCGTAGCTCTGGTGCCTGCGCTCGCTCATCACCAGGTCGTCAGGGTCGGAGGCAGCCCACTTGACGAACCCGCGGAGATTCGCGCGGCTGTCGGGGGCCCAGTCGATTGGCTCGTCGTGGATCACAACGGCCGCGACGAACAGTTCGAAATCCGCTTGCCGCGCGTGGGCGAAGCACATTCTCGCAATCGCCGATTTCGCCGACCGCCGCCACGACTGTGACCTGTTGCTCGACCAGACCATCGGGCGCGAATCCGAAGCCGATCGCGCGCTTCACGAGCCGTTTGTGCCAGGGCACTGCGCTCTACTGCTCGGTCTCGAGTACGCGCTCGTCCGCGATCAGTTCACACGCCGTCGCACAGAGGCGAAGGAACTGCGCGACCGGACGCACGAGGCGCGGCGCGTTCTAATGTCCTTTGGCGGGACCGATGCTTTCGGATTGACGCCGCGCATCCTTGCCGCACTCCTTGCGCGCGATCCGCCGTTTGTCATTGATGTCGTGACGGGCGCGAAACCTGGCACGGAGCTCTCGTCATTGGTCGGCCAGCATGCAAAGCGTATGACGTTGCGCCATGCCGTCGAGGACATGGGCTCCCTCATGCTAGTCGCCGACCTCGCGGTCGGTCTTGCGGGCACGAGTGGCTCGGAGCGCTG
Source organism: uncultured Alphaproteobacteria bacterium (assembly GCA_963711595.1). Lineage (GTDB taxonomy): Bacteria > Pseudomonadota > Alphaproteobacteria > Rhizobiales > Xanthobacteraceae > JAUSIF01. Next base: position 730,442 of record CAVQER010000007.1, on the reverse strand, counting down.
TACGCTGGGGTTGCCGTCAGCGCTTTTGGTGCCCCTGGAGCACTATCGCGAGATCTCCGCGCGGTTCGCCAAAGCCGGTGCATCCGAGATCGTTGGCAACGAAGTCTTCGATGATGCCGATGCAATCGCGAAGATCTTGGCGTTGGCGGCCGACAAAGCCCGCCTGGCCCGTATGGCCGCAGCGGCCTTCTCGCTCTGCGACGGCCTTGGGTCGAGCCGGACCGCCGGTGTAATGCGTGCCCTGATGGAGGCACGACAATGACCGCCTCGATGCAGTAAATTCGATCACCGCCGGGAACTATCGAATGAACGAATCGACGACATCAGATGCAGCCCGCACGCGCGGGATTTCCGAAAGCGATCGGCCCGCCGAACAGAGCTTCTGGGACGGGTGGAACGCGAGTGGTGGTCCGAAGTATCCGCGCGATGACGTCGTGCGCTTTTGCCTGCGCCGCTACCCGGACCCCGCGCGACGAAACGGCGTGCGCGCGCTCGACCTCGGTTGCGGCGGCGGCGTCAGTACGCTGTTTCTTGCCGATGAAGGGTTCGACGTCACCGCCTGCGACATCTCCCCGGCAGGCGTCGAACTGACGAGGAAACGCCTTGCCGAACGCGGGTTGAAGGCCGAGACGGCGGTAGCGTCCCTCGACGATCTGCCGTTCCCCGCGGACTCCTTCGACCTCATCATCAGCATCGGCGTCCTCGATTGTTGTCTGCCGGGCGTTCCTGAGGCGGCGATGCCCAGGATCGGCAGGCTCCTGCGCACCAATGGCTCAGGCTTTTTCTTCTTCGCAACCGACAAGGACTATCGCATCGGCGCCGCCGACAATCCTTTTGTCCGCCGCGGTTTCACTGAAGCCGAAGTCGTGGCGATGTTCGACGCCGCCTTCCCGTTCGTCCAGATCGACCGCCACACTGCGACTGAGAAAGGTCAAAAAATCGCGCTGGACAACTGGATGGTCACAGTTGGCGCGAGCTGAAGGGTAATCCGTGTCGTCATCTCACGAAGACATCGTCCGCGCCAACGTCAACCACTATGGCCGTCTCTATCGGGAGCACGGCGATACTCCGTGTGCCGCGCAATGGTCGGATGAAGCGACACAAGATCGCCGACTACGTGTCCTGTGCGAAATTGCAGACTTGGGACATGCGAGCGTGCTGGATTTTGGGTGCGGCACAGGAAGGTTGTATCAACTTCTCTTCGCGGACGGCTTCGCGGGGGACTATGTCGGCTACGACGTTGCCGCGGAGCTGATCGCTGCCGCGCGGAAGAAATTTCCTTCTGCCCGTTTCGAATGCCGCGACATCTTCGCTGATGGCGTCGGAGAGGAGCTCGACTACGCTTTGGTCAGTGGTGTTTTCAACAATCGCCACAGCGGATCGAACGACTACATCCATGAGATTCTCCGTCTTCTTTTTGCAAGCGTCAGAAAGGGTCTCGCATTCAACGCCCTTTCGACCTACGTCGACTATTTTGACGACCAATTGAATTATCTTGATCCGGCCGCGATGTTCGATTTCTGCAAGACGAAACTTTCGCCACGCGTCGTCCTTCGTCACGACTATCTCCTGAAGGACAATGTGATCCCATACGAATTCTCGATGTATGTGTACAAGGCGGACCTTCCTCTACCGAGGAACCGCGCGATTGCCGGACGGAGAGTCGACTGATGCCGGCCGAGTTCGAAATAGCCGGACGCAAGATCGGCACCAAGTATCCGCCCTACGTGGTTGCGGAAATCTCGGCAAACCATAATGGGTCGATCGAAAGAGCGATGGAGCTCATCGGCCGTGCGTCGGACGCTGGAGCCGACGCAGTCAAACTCCAGACTTACACGGCGGATACAATGACGCTTCGTCATGAGGGGCCGGGCTTCAAAATCGACGCCGGCCCTTGGCAGGGACGCTACCTCCACGACCTCTACGAGGAGGCCCACACGCCGTGGGAATGGCATGCCCCCCTGTTCGCTCGCGCCCGCGAATTGGGAGTTGCGATCTTCAGCACGCCATTTGACCTAACGGCGATCCAGTTCCTGGAGCAGATCGGCACTCCGGCGTACAAGATTGCCTCACCGGAAATCGTCGACTTGCCGTTAATTCGCGCGGTCGCTCGCACGAACAAACCTATGGTCATTTCGACTGGAATGGCGAACCGGGAGGAGATCGCTGAAGCGGTAGGATACGCACGGAGCTGCGGCGCGACGCAAATCGCCGTCCTGCACTGTGTAAGCGGCTATCCGTCGCTTCCAAGCGAATCCAATCTGTCGATGATCCGCCACATATCGGAAATGCTCGGCGTCGTGTCCGGTCTATCAGATCACTCGCTCGGGACAGGCGTCGCAGTGGCGGCGGCGGCTCTTGGCGCGTCGATCATCGAGAAGCATATCGTTCTCGATCGCGAGGAAGGCGGTCCCGATGCGCACTTCTCGCTCGAACCTGAGGATTTTCGCGTCCTTTGCACCCAGGTACGCGAAGGATGGGAAGCGATCGGCGGCATCACATACGAGCTACAGCCTAGCGAAAAAGTACACTTGGACTATAGGCGATCGCTCTACGTCGTCGCAGACGTCCGCGCCGGCGAGCCGTTTACCGCACAGAACGTGCGAGCGATCCGGCCAGGCTTCGGCCTTGCGCCGAAGTTCTATGACCAGGTCATCGGGAGCGTTGCGGCCATCGATCTTGCCCGCGGGACGCCGCTTAAGGCCGAACACTTGCGCGCCGCCGGGGGACGGCGTGGTTCGTGAAACGAATTGCGATCATGCAGCCGACCTACCTGCCATGGATCGGCTATTTTGCGTTGATGGCATCCGTCGATGAGTTCGTCTTTCTCGATGATGCCCAATTTGCTCGAAAGTCGTGGCAGCAGCGCAACCGCATCAAGGGGACGTCTGGCTCACTTACGCTGACGGTTTCGGTCCACCGCACAGGAGTTTTGGATACGCCGATCGATCGCGTCCAAATCGACTGGTCCAGCGGCTTCGCCGGCAAACACATTCGGGCGATCGAGACCGCATACGCTGAAGCCGACCATTTCGGCGAACATTGGACGGCAATAAGTCAGCTGATCGGTCGTGAAACACCGCAGCTGGCCGACTACACGATCGCCCTGATCGAAAGGCTGCGATCCGCCCTCGGGATCAATACAACGCTGCTGCGCAGCTCTACCCTGCAACTCTCAGGAAAGCGCGAAGATCGACTTGCTGCAATTTGCGAGGCGCGCGGCGCGGGAACGTATATTTCGCCAATGGGATCGCACGACTATCTCGAGGGTAGCGACGCATTTGAGAGTGCCGGGATTGAGCTTCTCTATGACGACTATGCGCATCCCACTTACCCTCAGTTGCACGGGGACTTCATCTCCCATCTCTCTGCCGTCGACTTGCTGCTGAATTGCGGCAGTTCGAGTCTTGAGATTCTGACGCGGGGCACGCGACTGACTCCCGCCGCCTCGATCCGTCTCTCAACCAGCTAGCCGCGCAAGCGCGGCCGTGACGCGCTCCACGTCGTCGTCCCGCATTGTCGGGAACAGCGGAATTGACAAACATCTTTCGTAGTACGCGTCCGCTCCCGGCAACGCGATGTCTCCGTATCGATCGCGATAGTAAGGCTGCCTGTGCAGCGGGACATAGTGTACCTGGCTGCCGATACCTGCGTCGCGCAATGCATTCATGAAGTCCGCGCGTGTCGTGCCGAGTGCAGGGAAATCAACGTGAATGACGTAGAGATGCCAACCATGCTCGACGTTTCCTCGTGACACCGGATGGATCACAGGAGACAGCGGAGCCAACAATTTGTCGTACCTGGCAGCAAGTTCGCGTCGTCGCTCATGAAAACGCTCGAGTTTACTGAGTTGCGCGAGGCCGAGCGCGCAGAGAATGTCTGGGAGACGATAATTCCAGCCGATCTCCGTCATTTCGTAGTACCAAGGATTTGAATTTTTACCCTCAAAGCCCTCTGCCCGGTCGACGAATGAGTTGCTGTCGCGATTCATCCCGTGCGACCGCAGTCGGCGCATCCGTTCCGCCATCTCAGCGCTGCGCGTTGTGACGACGCCGCCCTCGCCGGTCGTAACCGCTTTGACAGGATGGGTCGAAAAACAAGCGGCGGCCGAATGTTGCGCTGCCCCGACATTGTGCACGCCGAGTGCGTGGCAAGCATCTTCGACGAGGCGCACCTGGCGGCGATCGGCAACCTCGGCAAGCTCAACCAGATCACAAACCTGGCCGTTGAGATGCACCGGAAATGCCGCACGAACCGGCAGACGAGCTTTATCGGCGCGGCTGAAGCCGGCATCGAGCGTTTCCTGCGACAGCAGCCCCGTTTCCGCATCGACATCGGCGAACACGACCTCGGCGCCGGTCATTCGCACCGCGTTAGCGGTCGCAAGAAACGTGATTGCGGGCACGACAGCCGCATCGCCTGACTTGAGGTCGAGCGCCAGCGCCGCAAGATGCAGCGCGGCCGTTCCCGAATTGCAGGCAACTGCGTGCGTAGCACCGGTCTTCTCGGCGAACGCCTGTTCGAACTGTTCGACGAGCGGACCGGTCGTAAGAAAATCAGCGCGAAGAGCGGCCGCGACCGCGGCGACGTCGTCGTCTTCGATTGCCTGTCGGCCGTAGGGAAGAAAACCCCTGCTCATCGCGATCTCGCGCAGCGCTCAAGCGGCCTTGCGCTCGATCATGTTGATCAGCGATCTGCCGTCGAGCCATTCGACGTTCTCGTCGGAGGAATAGCGGAACCCGTCTGCAACAGGCTTTGCACCGGCCGCATCGAGATGATCTCGCTTCCAGGCAGGCATCGCGGGGCAGATCGCGTACCGGTCGTCGAACTGCAGCGTCATATGCGCATCGTCCTCGGTAATCATCACCTCGTGCAGCTTCTCCCCGGGCCGAATACCGACAATTTCATGCGGCAGACCCGGTGCGACCGCATGAGCGAGATCAACGATTTTCATTGAAGGAATCTTGGGTACGAAGATCTCGCCGCCCCGCATGAGAGCAAGTGAGGAAAGGACGAACGCCACGCCCTGCTCGAGCGTTATCCAAAACCGCGTCATGCGCGGATCGGTGATAGGGATTGCCTTCGCGCCTCGCCGAACGAGGTCCTGGAAGAACGGCACAACGGAACCGCGAGAGCCAATAACGTTTCCATAGCGTACGACCGCGAAGCGCGCGCCGTGCTTGCCCGACAAATTGTTCGCCGCCACCATGATCTTGTCGGAAGCAAGTTTTGTTGCGCCGTAAAGATTGATCGGATTTGCCGCCTTATCCGTCGATAGCGCTACGACCTTCTTTACCGAAGTGCGCAGCGCCGCGGTTACAACGTTTTCTGCCCCGTGGATATTTGTGAGCACGCACTCGAATGGATTGTATTCCGCCAGCGGTACGATCTTGAGCGCCGCCGCGTGCACCACATAGTCCACCTCGCGCATCGCCATTTCGAGCCGAGAGACGTCGCGTACGTCTCCGATAAAGAAGCGCAGCCGGTCGACGAGCTTCGGGTATGCGCGCTCGAGATCGCGCGCCATCGTCTCCTGCTTCTGTTCGTCACGTGAAAACACAATGAGCCGTCGCGGCGGCGTTTCGGCAAGCAACTGGCCGCAGAAGGCGCGACCAAAGGAGCCAGTGCCGCCCGTTACCATGACAGACGCGTCAGCGAGATCGGGAACTGGCTGCTTGAAGCTGCGATAAACCGATTGAGTCATGTGAAAGCCAAGGGCGGGAAGCGGGAACTGATAGCAGGGAAGGCCCTGCCGGACCACAGACTTATAGGGGCTCGTCCTATGCCCCTTTTGACCGCTGATCGTTGAAGTACTCGCGATACCAGTCGACGAACTTCGCGACACCTTCCTCAGCCGGCGTTGTCGGCCGGTAGCCTGTCAGCCGCTCCAGAAGATCGGTGCTCGCAAAGGTTACCGGCGGATCGCCCTGCTGCATCGGCAAGAGGTTGCGAATTGCCTTTTTTCCGAGCTTGCGTTCGATTGCCTCGACGAAATCGAGCAGCGCAATCGGCTGGCTGCGCCCTACATTGACGATGCGAAAAGGCGCTATCGGACTCAAGGAATCTGCGTCGTCGGTTTGGTGACCGGATTCGCGCGAAGGAACGCACGGCAACAAACGCACAATGGCTTCAACAAGATCGTCGACATACGTGAAGTCGCGCGACATGCGTCCTTCTCCATAGATGTCGATCGGCCGGCCGTTTGCGATCGCATCTACGAACTTGAACAGAGCCATGTCCGGTCGCCCCCACGGTCCGTAGATCGTGAAGAAGCGGAGCGCGGTCGTGGGAATTTCCCAAAGATGCGCATAGCTGTGCGCCATCAACTCGGTTGCTTTCTTGGTCGCGGCATAAAGCGTGAGCGGATGATCGGCCCGGTCGTTCTCTTGAAACGGTACGTCTTGGTTCGCACCGTAGATCGAGCTGGTCGAGCCAAGGATCAGGTGTTTGGGCAATGCGCGTCGGAGTAGTTCGAGGACATTGAACGTGCCAACGATATTTGAATCGATGTACGCGCGCGGATTCTCCAAGCTGTAGCGCACGCCCGCTTGTGCGGCGAGATGAACTACAGCATCCGGCTGCGCCGCGTCGAAAATCGATTCCAATCGTCTCTCATCCTCGAGCATTGCGACGTGCGCAGTGAAATGGTTGGAACGCGCGAGAATCTCGTGCCGCTTCTTCTTGAGATTCACATCGTAGTAGGAGGTGAGCCCGTCCACCCCGGCAATGACATGTCCGTCGGCGAGCAGGCGCTTCGCCAGATGGAACCCGATGAATCCGGCTGTACCTGTGATCAAAATCCGCACGTCAACGTCTCCGACGGCGCGCGTCGAAACCGAATTGTGTAAACGTCAGCACCCGGACCCCCATCCTTGTCGGCCGCATTAGCGCCGAATGGGACGGCGGGCGCAATAGCGTGGGCGCGCGAAAACGCCGCGCATTGCGCGGCGTCAATCGCTCTTGGTCGGTGCGCCAGCTCGTGCGTAGCCGGATTCTTAGAACCGTAGATTCAAGCCGGTCCGCACGATATGGGCGTCGAATTTGACATTGGTGGGCGAACCCACGCCGCACGGAAGACCGCAATCGAATTTGCCGAGATCGACGAACAGATATTCGGTCTTCCAAGTCAAGTTGGGCGAGAAGGCATACTCGGCGCCGACGCCTGCGGTCCATCCGAACCGCTTGTCCTCCGCGCTGCCGATGCCCGGGACATTGGCCTTGAGGTTGCCGTAAGCAACGCCGCCGGTGACATAAGGCAGGAAGCGGTCGAATGCGTAGCCGAGGCGAACGCGCCCGGTAGCGAGCCACGTGTTGTTGAAGTCGCACGGTCCACCGACCGCGACGCAAGTCGTGCCGCCGCTGATATCCGTTTTGTTGATGTCGGCTTCGAGTCCGAACACCGTCTGCCCAGCTTGGTAGTTTACTCCGACCAGTCCGCCCAAGAGCCAGCCGTCCGCGTCGAAGCTTCCGCTCGGAGCGGCCGGATAATCGAACGACGAGTTGCCCCAGGCATAACCGCCATGGATGCCGACATAGAAACCGCTCCAATCGAAGATCGGCAGCGCTGGCGCCTTGACCGCTACGGCTGGCGGCGCCGGCCGGCGTGCGATGTCGGCCGCGAAAGTGGCTTCGGTCGCAACAGTCAGCGACACAATCGCCGTCATCAAGAGAAGCAGACGTTTCATAGTGAGCCTCCGTACGAACTCAGGTTACCGGAGGCGGTTTCCCGCCCCATTTCGTTTTTCTTCGCTCGCGGACTAGCCCCTCAATGGGACCGCAAAGGGCCAGCGGAGCGGCGATTCTTCGGCGCTCCTGTGGCCCCGTTTAGCGAAGAATTTCAACGATCTCGCTTGTGTCCGGGTCCACCAGCACGATCTCGTTGTTGATTTGAACGTAGCGGTAGCGCTTGAGCACCGGCACCTCGACGTAGACTTCTTCGGGGAACGAATAGACTTCGACACCAACTGGCACGGGCGCGCCGACGCGCAACTCGACGCGCGGCGGCAGATGCACGGTGCGCTCGCGTACCACGTGACGCCGGATAACGGTGCGTTGGTCCGGCGATAGCTCAATGGTCGCCGGCCGTTGAACGATGACTGTGTTTTGTGCAAATGCCGGGACCGCGATCAGCAAGGCTGCAGCTGCGGTGGACACGCGAAGCAAATTCAGCATGGGTACCCTCCCTCGTTGCATGCAGCGAACGCGGCTTGCCCCTCGTTCGTTCCGGGAACCTGTCGGAAACGATGCGGCCCGGCCCTTGAACGGCTGCGTTGCGCAGGTGCCTTAGGGGACGTTTGGCGTTCGACCACGCACGAGCCCGACCACCGCCGCGATCGCGAATAGGATGATGGCGACGAAAAAGAGAATCTTGGCGAATTCAACTGCCACGCCGGCGATTCCGCCGAAGCCGAAAACTGCGGCAACCAGCGCGATGATGAGAAAGGTTATCGCCCAACCGATCATGACCGCCTCCTTTGGTGCGATAAAGGTGGGTCTCGCTGCGGGGCAAGAACTTGAAATGCGCAGGAAAGTTCCCGCTTCGTCAGCGCGACTTGTCCGCGAGAACCGCGCGTACCTTCGGATCGGGGCCAAGGTCCTCGGCGCTCTCGATCGAAAGCTCGCTTGCAAGACGATTGCGGGCGCGATTCACACGGCTCTTGATCGTGCCGATTGCGCATCCGCAGATGGCTGCCGCCTCTTCGTACGAAAATCCTGACGCGCCGACGAGGATCAGTGCTTCGCGCTGGTCCTGTGGCAATTTCGCAAGCGCAACGCGCAGCTCCTTGAACTCGAGCTGACTCTCCTGCTCTGGTTGCGAAACCGAGACTCTCCGCATAGTTTCCGTCCGTGTCCTCGACCTCGCGGCGCCGCTTCCGGTACTCAGAGCGGAAGAGGTTGCGAAGGATCGTGAACAGCCACGCCTGCAGATTCGTGCCTGGTTGAAACGACTCGATGTTCGCCAAGGCACGCAGCAAGGTCTCCTGCACCAGGTCGTCGGCGCGGTCGACATTGCCACTCAGGGAAATCGCAAACGCGCGGAGTTTCGGCACAGCCGCCAAAACGGCGTCCCGAAGCGCATCGTCGATTTTCATGATTTGGGCTCCTCGTCGTCACGCTCCTCGAGCTGCTTCAACAGCTCCGAAAAGCGATCGGGCACCCCCTGCCTGACGACTTCGTCGTACATGGCTCGGAGCTGCTGGCCGATCTTGGCCTGCGTCTCCTTGTCCAGTTTGCGTGAGCCGTCTTCGGCGGAGCCTTCGGAAAGCATGGACAATTCTCTCTTCGACTTGCCGTTCATCGCTCAACCCTCGCCGACCCCGTCGCTGCATTGCCCAATTTGCGCGCTATATTAGGTAGATAACTCGCTATGATCCGCCCTGGTTCCATCCTATGGAACCTTTTTTCCCCTGTCGCGTTATGACCGCGGACAGACTGCAAAACCCATCGGGAGGGTAACGTGTCCAGATCGCAACTCGTTGCACGGCACCTGCCGTTCTTGCGGCGCTATGCGCGCGCGCTGACGGGCAGCCAGACTTCCGGCGATGCGTATGTAACCGCGGTGCTCGAGGCTATCCTCGAGGATCCGGCGCATTTGCCGCCCGACGACGATCCGCGCGTCGGTCTCTACCGAACCTTCACCAAAATCTGGAATTCGGTCCCTGTAAACGGGAAGCCGGAATCCGGGCCGGACCAGCTCCCGGCCGAAGCTCGAATTTCCCGCCTGACGCCACTCCCGCGCCAGGCGTTTCTTTTGATATCCCTTGAAAGTTTCTCGGAAGACGAGGCTGCGCGCGTGCTCGAAGTCGACGTGCCTGCGCTGCGGAGCATGCTCGATGAGGCCGGCCAGGAACTCGCTGTGGAGATTGCGACCGACGTGCTCATCATCGAGGATGAGCCGCTGATCGCAATGGACATCGAGAGTTCTGGTCGAGCGGCTCGGCCACAGCGTGCTCGGGATCGCCCGCACCCACAAGGAAGCGGTGAAACTCGCGCGCAGTAAGCCCCCCGGCCTGATTCTCGCGGACATCCAGCTTGCGGACGGCAGCTCCGGTCTCGATGCCGTCAATGAGTTGCTGCAATCGTTCGAAGCGCCCGTGATCTTCATCACGGCTTACCCAGAGCGCTTTCTCACCGGCGAACGGCCTGAACCGGCGTTCTTGATTCCGAAGCCGTATCAGCCGGCGACGGTTTCCGCCGTGATCAGTCAAGCGCTGTTCTTCGACCGCAAGGCACAGAAGCAGGCGCGCCGCGCAACGGCGTGATGCACCTAAACGTCCGCCCCGCACTGCGACGTGCGGGGCGGAATTGTTTCGTGCTTAGTGCATCCGCTTCAGCCAGTCGTCGATTTGCCGCTCTGCCTCATCCTTGGCAAGGCCGTAGCGCTCCTGAATCTTGCCCGCCAACTGCTGGCGCTTGCCTTCCACGACATCGAGGTCGTCATCAGTAAGATCGCCCCACTGCTCTCTCGCCTTGCCTTTGAACTGCATCCAATTGCCTTCGATGCGATCCCAGTTCATCGCGCTCTCCTTTCAATATTCATCGGTAGGTAGCTACCCGTGGAACGTGCCGGCGGCGCACCAGTTCCGGGAGGGCGGTCACAAAAAATCGAGCGCAGACGAGGCTGGCTCGGCTGCGCCCGAAGTACCGGCCCATCTTTGGGGGGAGGGTCGAGACTGGGGCCGGTCGCCCGGACAACGCGGCACGACCGCAGCAGTTCCGCCCTTTATTCTGCGCTGCTCCCGCAAAAAATGAACTCGGAACCGGCTTCGTCCAAGAGCGTTTTTGTACCGACAGCGTGCGGAATTTTGAATCCCCGCCGCGCAGTCGAGCACAGTGGGAGGGTTTTCTCATGGTACGCCGTGGCGGAAATACCGCCGGCAAGACCGCTGCCGTCGTTGGCGCGGCAACGGCACTTGGCATTATCGTCGTGCTCTCGACCGCGCTCGTGGCTGATAGCCTCGTTGCCCTGCGTGCGGCAAATGCCACGCGTCTTGCGACGCTGGCCGATCGCCCGAGCACCGTCGTCAACCGCGAGAACAAGACCAATGCGCTACCCGCACCCCAGATGTCGGCACAGCGCATCCCCATCAAGACGGTCGAAGTGGTCGGTATCCGCAACGCGGCGATCGTCTATCGCGATCGCGAAGGCAACATTCTCTTCCGCACCGATCCCGTCGCGAACGTTACGGTCGTCGCGAAGAACGTCGACCTTCCGGAAGTCACGATCCGAGATACGGCCGCGACAGAGGTCAAGCGGATGCCGGTGGAACGCGCCGAACCCGCGGAGCAACCGCAAGGCTGCGAGTCCGCATTCGCCCGGCCCGCTCCTGTTGCGCTGACGCGTCTGTCGAGCCGCTGTCTCGCACAGCTCGGCGCCATGGAAAAATTCGCGGCGCTCGACTGAATAGCAAAACCGTGAGCCGCTCGGAGAAACTAGACCGCTAGCAGAAAGCTGATCGGCTCTGGTTCCGATCGCATCGCGCAACGGAACGCGGCGATGGAACATTGTCCGAAACGTGGCGCACGCGCGGAACGTTGCCTCTCCTGATGCGTTCATTCCCAAGTAAGCGAGGCTGAGAACAGCTTCGTTTTTTTCACACAGGGAGAAAATCATGCCAAAGCGCATTGCACTCTTGGCAACGGCGGCGGCGTTGGCGGCAATGCCTGCGCTGGCGCAGCAATCGACTTCACCGGCTTCGCCGGATCCGAGCGCCAAGCCGGCGCAGACGACACCGGCTCAGCCGGAACCGAGCGCCAAGCCGGCGCAGACGACGCCGGCTCAGCCGAGCGCCACGATGCCCTCTACCCAGTCTTCCAAGTCGTTCGTCGAGTCGCAGTCGAGCGACCAGTGGCTCGGCTCGACCATAATTGGCCTCAACGTCAAGGGTCCGGGCGATGAGAGTATCGGATCGATCAGCGACCTTCTGGTCGACAAGGACGGCAAGGTGATTGCCGCCGTGATCGGCGTCGGCGGCTTCCTCGGAATCGGCAAGAAGAACGTCGCCGTTCCGTTCGAGTCGCTCAATCTCTCGCGTAATCCGGACGGCAACGAGCAGGCAACGGTGAAGTTGGCGAAGACGGAGCTCGAGAAGGCTCCGGACTTCAAGCCGTACGAACCGCCGCGCGCGGCGGCGAAGAGCCCAAGCGGCCCCGGGACCAGCCCGAGCAGCCCGAAGAAGGGCATGTAATCGCCTACGTTGCGAACGAAACAAAAGGCGCCGCCGAACCCGGCGGCGTCTTTTCTTTGTGTGAACCGTTACTTCTTGTTATTCGCAAATGGATTGGCGAACCCGCCGACCGAACTTTGGCTTACGCTCCCGCCCATCGCCGATGATGCCGGCGGCGCAATCGGGGTTGCCGGCTGCGGAGCGGCCTTCGGTGCGGAATAGACCTGTCGTGATGCGCTGACCCCAATGTTTGACCGCATCACGTGATAGCTGAGTTCGTCCGGGTCTTTCAGGTCCGGGACCTTCCAGCCGTCGATGTCGTATTCGGCCATGCACTGCTCGGCGAAGCCCGTGAGCTCTGCCGCGCGTCCGCTCGCCTGCGCCCCGAACAGAACGTAGCGGCGGATCTCCTCCGAGGAGCCCCCGTAGTTGATCTCGTAGAGCTCATGCCGTCCCCCGAACTCGGTCCCGATCGCGTCCCACAGGAGCTTCAGGAGCTTCGCCCGGTCGACCGCCGTGTAGCCGTTCGAGCCGCGCATGTACTTGTCGATATAGGGACGGATCTCCGCGTTCTTGAAGTCGCGGTTCGATGAGGTGAGGAAGATCAGGCCCGAGGCCACCGTCTGCTCGATGATGTACTTGATCTTCGTGTAGGCCATGCTCGACAGCACGTGGTAGGCGCTGCCCGGCTCGATGTCGGGCAGCAGATAGTCCCCGACCCAGGGTTTTGGGTTCTTCACCATCGCTTCGGTGAGACCCCAGAACATGTTGCGCCACACCAGCACCTCGCCGACGTTGGCCTGCACCCCGCGATAGTCCTTGGTGCCGGCCGCTTCCACCGCCTTCAGGAGCAGGCCGGCGATAAAGTCGAGCTTGATCGCGAGCCGCGTGCAGGCGTGCACGAACAGCCGCGGCAGGAACCCGGTGCGCGGGAAGAAGTTGTTCGCCTTCTCGATGTCGCCGTAGACGAACACGTTCTCCCACGGCACCAGCACCTTATCGAGGATCAACACCGCGTCGTTCTCGTCCAGCCGCGACGACAGCGGATAGTCGAACGCGCTCCCCATCGCCGTCGAGGTCATCTCGTAGGACGCGCGGCAGATGAACTTCACCCCCGGCGCTCCCGTCGGCACCATGAAGATCGCCGCAAAGCTCTTGTCGCCCACCGGAATCAGACCATGGTGCGCGATGAAGGTGTAGTTCGTGAGCGCAGACCCCGTCGCCACCACCTTGGCGCCGGACATGATCAGCCCCGCGTCCGTCTCCTTCTCCACGTGCACATAGACGTCGCCCACCTTCTCCGGCGGCAGATTGCGGTCCACCGGCGGGTGGATGATCGCGTGGTTCACGAACGGCACCCGTTCCTGGCTGAACTGGTACCAGCGCTTCGCGTTCTCCTGGTACGGCGCGTAGAAGTCGACCGTCGCGCCCAAGGTCGCCAGAAACGATCCCTTGTAGTCCGGCGCCCGCCCGAGCCAGCCGTAACAAAGCTTCGCCCATTCCGCGATCGCGTCGCGCCCCTGGATCAGCTCCTGCGGCGTCTTCGGCGCCTTGAAGTAGGCCTGCGTGACGCCCCCGTTCCCCGTGTCCGTCGGCACCATCAGCTTCGGCGCATGCTTCGGGTCGTGCATCGCGTCGTACAGCCGCGCCACCATGCGCGCCGTGTTGCGGAACGCAGGATGCGTCGTCACGTCCTTCACACGCTCGCCGTAAACGTAAATCTCCCGATCGTCGCGCAGCGAGTCGAGATACTCGTTCCCGTTCATCGGCCGCGTGAAGCGTACCTTCCCCGTCGACTCAGGACGCTTCGCATACGCAACCGCTTCCTCCCGCGTCGCAGACTTGGACATGACTGACTCTCCCCGCTAAATCGGCCGCGTGTGTGCGGCTTCTCGTTGGCCGTGCGATTTTCTTTGAATACCGAATTCCAGTCCACCCCGGTGGTGACGCACCCTCGCGGCTGCCCTTGCCTGGCCGCCGGATGCCGCCCATGTAAGCGTCACACGAAGGGTTCTGCCCTGATTTCCGACCTTGATACCCGCCTCGGATGGCCCACCGAGCTGAAATTCCTGCTCGAGCGCTATCCGCGCGAGCAATGGATGGCGCACGCCAACCTGGGCCAGATGGCGCGCTTCTGGCTGCAGCGCCACGACATGTTCCGCGAGCTTGGTGCCACGCTCAACGAGGCCACGACGAAGCTTCGCGAAGGGGCGGTGACGCCGCAAGAATTCCATCCGTGGTTCGCGCCGCGTCTGCAGTTCTTCCTGCAGCAACTGCACGAGCACCACCACGTCGAGGACGCGCACTATTTTCCGATCCTGCGAGCCGCGGAGAGCCGGCTCATCAATGGCTTTGAGGTCCTCGAGAACGATCACGTGATCCTGCACGCGGGCATCATGAATTCTGTCGAGTCTGCGAACGAGTTTTTCAAAGGTCTGCACGCGGGCGAAGACAGGGCGCGTTTCGCCGGCGATAGCTACGCGGACGTGAATGCCGATCTGCTGAAAAAGATGTTGCGTCACCTCGATGACGAGGAAGACCTGATCATTCCCCTCATCCTTGACCGCGGCGAGCAAAAGATCGGCGTCGCCTAGCGGCTACCGCGCAGCCGCTCGAGTAACTGTTCGTCCGGGTAGGAATCCGCAGGCAGGCCGAACTTCTTTTGCACATCCTTCACGGCAGAGCGCGTCTGCGCGCCGAGAATACCGTCTACCTTACCGACCTGATAGCCGCGCTTCGCGAGGAGCTGCTGCAACTCGCGCGTATCGTTCATGCCGAGGGAAGCAACGTCTCCGCTCCCGGCGCTAACGCGCGGTGCGCCCGCGATTCGAGTCGCGAGATAGGCGGCCGTCGTCGCATAGACGAGCGACTGATTCCACTCGAGATAGATCTTGAAGTTCGGGTAGGCGAGGAATGCCGGGCCGAACCGGCCCATTGGCAGCACGAGCGACGCTGCAAGATTGTCCGCCGGCAACTGCACCGCTGGTCGCCTGCACGCCCCACTTCACCCATTGCGAACGTGGATGCTGGACTTCGAGGTCGGCCTGGTCCCAGGGAAGATTTTGCGGAACGCGCACCTCTTGCAGCCACGGCTCGCCGCGCCGCCAGCCGAGCTTCATCATATAGTTGGCGGCGGACGCGAGCGCATCCGCCGAGCTGCGAATGAGGTCCCGCCGGCCGTCGCCGTCGAAGTCTACGCCGTGCTCGTAGTAGTGCATCGGCAGAAACTGCAGCTGACCGAGCTCGCCGGCGAACGGGCCGATCATGCTTTCCGGAGTCAGATCGCCACGCTCGATGATCTTGAGCGCCGCGAGAAGCTGCTCGCGAAACAGCTCCGGCCGCCGGCAATCATAGGCGAGTGTCGCAAGCGCCTTCAGCGACTGCATCTTCCCCATGAAGCCGCCGAAATCGGTCTCAAGCCCCCAGAACGCGACGAGAACCGGAGCTGGCACTCCGTACTTTTCTTCGATTCGTTGAAACATCGCGGTGTTCTGCTTGATGCGTTGCTGACCCTGAGTCAGCCGGTAGCCGTCGGCCATTCGTTTGGAGAACTCGAGAAAGGTCTGCGCGAATACTTTCTGACCGCGATCGCGGTTCACGACTTCCTGGTCGAACTGCATGTACGGCGCAGCCGCATCGAGCGTCGAGCGCGATACCCCTTTGCTTTGCGCTTCCTGCTTGAAGGCGGCGAGCCAGCGTTCAAAACCGCCACCGCATTGCTGCGCCGAACCCTCGCCCACGAACGCAAGCGTCAGGCTCGCCGCCAAAAGTCCGGTCCAAATTTTGTGCATGAAATCGCCTTGCCGATCCGCGCCGTAATTGGCGACCTTACGTAACGATCCAAGGTGGAATTGTGTTGCATTTCTTCGTGATCCGAAGGCGCAAAAGGCGACCCGAATTCACCGCAGTTCCTCGATTGATTGGTCGTACGGCGAGGGGAAGGACTATTCGGCCGCTTCCGCCCTGCGGGCCGCGAACGGCAGGTCGAGCTTCTTCCACACCGCCGTCAACGCCTGCACGAGGGAAGCGATCAGGATTTCATCATGGAACGGTGTGGGCGTGATGCGCAGCCGTTCTGTCCCGCGCGTGACGGTCGGGAAGTTGATCGGTTGGATGTAGATGCCGTGCTCGGTGAGCAACATGTCGCTCGCCGCCTTGCACGCCCCCGCCTCATTCACCATCACCGGAATGATGTGCGTGTCGGTCGGCATCACGGGCAGGCCGGCGGCGATCAGCACATCCTTGGTCCGCTGTACCTGTCTCTGGTGTTGGGCGCGCTCGACGCTCGAACGTTTGAGATGTCGGATCGACACTGTAGCCGCAGCAGCGACCGCCGGCGGTAGCGCCGTCGTGAAAATGAACCCCGGCGCGAACGAACGCACCGCATCGATCGCCGCTGCCTTGCCGGCGATGTATCCACCGACCACGCCGAAAGCCTTGCCGAGCGTGCCTTCGATCACGTCGAGACGACCCATCACGCCGTCACGCTCAGCGATGCCGCCGCCGCGCGCACCGTACATGCCTACTGCGTGGACTTCGTCGAGATAGGTCATGGCGCCGTAGCGTTCGGCGAGATCGCAGATCGCTCCGATCGGCGCCACGTCTCCGCCCATGGAATAGATGCTCTCGAACACGACGAGCTTCGGCCGATCGCCTGCTGCTTGAAGCAATTCTTCCAGATGCCCGAGATCGTTGTGCCGGAAGATCGCCTTCTCCCGCCCCGAACGGCGAACGCCTTCGATCATGGAGTTGTGATTGCCGGCATCTGAAAGGATAAGGCACTCAGGCAAGAGCTTCGCCATCGTCGCGATGCCGGTCTCGTTCGAGATGTAGCCCGAGGTGAACAGGAGCGCGGCTTCCTTGCCGTGCAGGTCTGCGAGTTCGGCCTCGAGATCGACGATCGCCCGGCTCGTCCCAGATATGTTGCGCGTGCCGCCCGCCCCCACCCCGGTCTTCCGGGCGGTGTCCGCCATGGCGTTGATGACGTCCGGATGGCGGCCCATGCCGAGGTAGTCGTTCGAGCACCAGATGACGATCTCGCGCACGCCGGACGGCGAGTGCCAGGCCGCACGCGGGAAATTCGCGGCGTCACGCTCAATCTGGTTGAACACCCGATAGCGACGCTCGCGGCGAAGTCCCTCGAGTGCCTGGGCGAAGACGTTTTCGTAGTCCATGGTCTTGCCGGCCGTCTTTTCCAGAACCCTTCTAAAAACCTTGCCCGCCCGCGCGCCGCGGCGCAATGGGCTTCTTTGCGCGCGGCGGTAAGTCGCTGAAGGGCTCAGCCAGCCCCGAAAAATGGGCAGATTTCCACAGCGCCCTGCGGTTTCGTCGAACTGTCACATAAACCCAGCAGATTGCCGCACAGGTCGGACCGGCGCTTACCGCCGTATCTGCCGGCCGCGGTCGCGGATTTGGAGCACCCTTGGTGACACATTCGGGCGTCTACAACGTACTCATCCTCTGCACGGGAAACTCGGCCCGCTCGATCATGGCGGAGGCCATTTTGAACAAGCTCGGTGCCGGCAAATTCCGCGCTTTTTCCGCCGGAAGCCAACCCAAAGGTGAAGTTCACCCGGAAACGATCTCGTTGCTCACGAAGCTCGGCCACGACGTTTCCTCGCTTCGCTCCAAGAGCTGGAAAAAGTTCGCGCAGCCCGACAGCCCGCACATGGATTTCATTTTCACCGTCTGCGACGAGGCCGCCGGCGAAGCGTGTCCCGTCTGGCCGGGACACCCGATCTCGGCGCACTGGGGCGTGCCCGACCCCACAGCCAACCATGGCTCGCACGCGGAAATCGGTGCGATTTTTGCCGACACTTACCGCTATCTGCACACCCGCATATCGGTCTTCGTCAGCCTGCCGATCGAGTCGCTCGACAAGATCAGTCTGCATGTCGAGCTGCACGAGATCGGCGGCATGCAAGGGGCAACGGCTCGCGCAAAGGGACGGTCAGCGCGCTCAGACGGCGCGCAAGTTCCTCGCTGAACCCCCAGCAGCCGCCGGGGTAGCAACGATTCTCTTCGCGCCGCCTCGCTAGCACTCGCAGTTTGCAAAGCCGTGCGTGGGCAAGAAACACGATTTTCGGGCGATAATCGCCCTCTTCCCCCGCCCGTTAAATCTTTCTCAACCATAAACCGGGCAAAACTTGCCGGGTGGCGCGAGACGCGTCGCGAGGGGGGAGACCGCGTGTGAACGGATTGGTCGAGTTCGTCAGGGCGCTGGGCGCCGCACGTATCGCCGCCATGGTCGCGGTGACGATAACCCTCATCGGATTTTTCGTCGTTGTCGGAATGCGGGTCACGGCACCGTCCATGGCTCCGCTTTTCACCGAGCTCTCGCTGGAAAACTCCAATCGAGTGGTGAAGGAGCTCGAGTCGCAGGGCATTCCCTTCGAGTTGCGCGGGGACGGCTCAACCGTCCTCATCCCGAAGGACCAGGTCACGCGGGCCCGCATGCGACTTGCGGAGGGCGGCCTGCCGCGTGGCGGTTCGGTCGGCTACGAGATCTTCGACAAGTCCGACACGCTCGGCACAACCTCTTTCGTTCAGAACGTCAATCACCTGCGCGCGCTCGAAGGCGAGTTGGCGCGCACGATCCGCTCGATCGATCGGGTGTCGGCGGCGCGCGTCCATCTCGTCATTCCCGAGCGGCAGCTGTTCCAGCGCGACCGCCAAGACCCGTCCGCCTCCATCGTGCTGCGCGTTCGCAGCCAACTTGAGCAACCGCAAGTTCGCGCCATTCGCCACCTCGTCGCTACCGCCGTTCGCGGATTGAAACCCGAGCGGGTTTCGATCGTCGATGAGCAGGGCCGCCTGCTGGCTGACGGCGTCGGCGCAGCCGATGCCGGCGTCGCACCGCTGCTCGACGAGCGCAATGCTGCTTTCGAGCAGCGAATGAAGAACCAGGTGGAATCGATCGTCTCGAGTGTTGTCGGACCGGGCCGGGCGCGCGTCACCGTTTCGGCCGAGCTCGACTACACGCGCGTCCAACAGACTTCGGACCGCTACGATCCGGAAAGCCGCGTCGTCCGCTCGACGCAAAGCCGCGAGGAAGCGGCGCAGTCGAACCAGGGCCAACAGGACGGCGGCGTCACCGTCAACAACCAGCTGCCGGGAAACAACCAGCAGCAGGCGGCCCAGCCGGCTGCGAGCGCCGATTCCAATCGCAAGACCGAAGAAACGGTGAATTACGAAATCTCGCGCACGACCCGGACCGAAGTCACCGAACCCGGCCGCGTGAAGCGCCTTTCCGTCGCCGTGCTCGTCGATGGAAACTACAAGAAAGGCGCCAACAGCAACGAGACCACCTACGAGGCACGCGCGCAGGAAGAAATCGACCGTATCGGCGCGCTTGTCCGCTCGGCCATCGGCTTTGACGACAAGCGCGGTGACAAAGTGGAGGTCGTCAATCTGCGCTTCGCCGAGGTTGCGGGGACGCCGCAGATCGCAGAGGAAGGCGGCTTCCTCAGCATGCTTCGAATTCAACACCGACGACATCATGCACGCCGTCAACCTCGTGATTGTCGTGATCCTCTCCCTGCTCGTGCTCCTGTTTGTGGTGCGGCCGCTCGTGCGCCGCATCGTCACGCCGGATGAGACGGCTGTTCCGCCCCCCGCACTTCCGAACGCCGCTTCGGTGACGCCGGTGCTGGTCACCCAGGAATCCGGGGGCGTCCCGCCCACCCAGATCGTGCCGCCCGCCCCCGTGAAGATGACGCCAGATTTCCAGGCCGCGCGGCAGATTGAGTTTGCGCAGATCCAGGGCGAGGCCCACCAGGCATCGATCCAAAAGGTCGGTGAGCTCGCCTCACGCAATCCCTACGAGACGGTTTCGATCCTCCGTCAGTGGATGCACGAGAAGACGGCGTGAGGTGATCGATGTCCACCGCCGCCGCCCTCGTCGACGCACTGTTCACCCGGAAGGAAAGGCCGGCGGATCAGTCCAAGACCGCAACGGGTGGCAAGTCGGTCGCGCGCAGTCGCCCGCTGATGGGGCCTGAGCGTTCCGCCATTCTGCTGCTCGCGCTTGGCGAGAAGTACGGGGCCGACATCTGGAAGCTCCTTGACGACGAAGAGATCCGTACCCTGTCCCTCGCCATGTCGAGTCTCGGCACGATCGAATCCGACGCCGTTGAGAAACTGATGATCGACTTCGTCGGTCAAATGTCTGCGACTGGCGCCCTCATGGGCAACTCCGCGGCAACGGAGCAACTCTTGTCGCAGTTTCTGCCGACCGAGCGCGTCTCCATTATCATGGAAGAGATCCGCGGTCCCGCAGGGCGCAACATGTGGGAGAAGCTCTCCAACGTCCAGGAAGAGGTGTTGGCGAACTATCTCAAGAACGAATATCCGCAGACGATCGCCGTCGTGCTTTCGAAAATCCGTTCCGAGCACGCCGCACGCGTCATTGGTATTTTGCCCGAGGAGCTGGCCCTCGACGTGATCAACCGTATGCTCCGCATGGAAGCGATTCAGAAGGACGTTCTTGAGCGCGTGGAGCAGACGCTGCGCACGGAGTTCATGTCGAATCTCTCGCAGACGAGCCGCCGCGACGCGCACGAACTGATCGCCGAGATCTTCAACAACTTCGACCGCCAGACGGAATCCCGCTTCATTTCCGCGCTCGAAGAGAGCAACCGCGAGTCGGCCGAACGCATCAAGGCGCTGATGTTCACTTTCGACGACCTGGTGAAGCTCGACACCGCGGCCGCACAAACGCTCATGCGCAATATCGATCGCAGCAAGCTCGCGATCGCGCTCAAGGGCGCGTCGGAAGCGGCACGCGACTTCTTCAAAGCCAACATGTCGAGCCGGGCCGCGAAACTGCTCTCGGACGAGATGGAAACAATGGGTCCCGTCCGCCTCCGCGAGGTCGACGAGGCACAGTCTACGATGGTCAACCTCGCCAAGGAGCTCGCGGCCAAGGGCGAGATCGTGATCGCCAAGGGCCACAGCGCCGACGACGAGCTGGTTTACTGAGGGATCGATGGCGACTGTGACAAAACCCATCACACGTGATGTCGAGCCCGGCGAGCCGGTGCGGTTTCTCTTCGACGTTGAATTCGACAGGGGCGGATCGGTATCCGGGAAGGCACTTGCTGCCGCGGAGTCCGAAGCTTTCAAGCGGGGCCAGGTAGCCGGCGAGACGGAAGCCAACGCCCGCATCGAGCGCCGCCTCGCCGCTGTGATCGGCCAAAGTGCCGAGCGCATGGGGGATCTCGCGAAGAAATTCGCGACGCTCGAATCGCGCCTCGAAACCGAGGCCGTTGAGGTCGCCGTCGCCATCGCGCGAAAGCTCGCCCCCGCCCTGATCGCCCTTGAGCCCGTGACCGAAATCGAAGCCCTCGTCATCGATGTGCTGTCGCACGTCCGTTCGGCCCCGCACGTCGTGGTGCGCGTGGCGGAGGATCTGCTCGAGCCTGCTGGCAGCCGCCTCAAACAGATTGCCGATCAGCGGGGCTTCGCAAATCGTCTCGTGCTTCTCCCCGCTCCCGAACTGAAGTCAGACGAAGTCCGCATCGAATGGGCCGACGGCGGCGTGGAGCGCGATCGCGCCGCGATCGAGGCCCGCATCACCGAAGCCGTTTCCCGCTATCTCGCGCGCGGCGGCGCTGTTGTGCCCGCCGAGCAGGAGTCCACGAAATGACTGATAACAAGAACCCGCCGCTGCCGGACCTCGAATCCGACGTTGAACTTGTGGCGGCGAGAGAGGCTCCGCCCACATCGCCCGATGACGGCGCATCGACCAAGGGCGCGTCTGACCTTGAGGCCGTATTCGACGTGCCGGTACATGTTTCGGCCGTGCTTGGCCGCACTCGCATGGACGTCGGCGATCTTCTCAAGCTCGGACCCGGCACCGTGCTCGAGCTGGATCGAAAGGTTGGTGAAGCGATCGACATTTTCGTCAACAACCGGCTCGTGGCTCGCGGCGAGGTCGTGCTCGTGAAAGAGCGCCTCGGCGTCACCATGACGGAAATCATCAAGGCGGACCGCAACTGATGCGCGTCGCTGGAATTCATTCGACGTCATGACCGCGACGAACGCGGACATGACGAGATAGAGGGGATACCGCCATGCGCCTGCTGATCATCGGGACCCTGAAGGGCCAGCTCAGCACCGCCACCAAGATCGCCGTTGACCGCGGCGCTGCTGTGACTCACGCGGTCGACGCGGAGCAAGGCCTACGGGTGCTTCGCACGCGCGGCGCCGACCTCATCATGGCCGACGTCGGCATCGACATCCGTGATCTTGTTGAAAAGCTTGCCGCCGAGCGCATCCACGCGCCAATCGTGGCCTGCGGCGTGGACAACGATGCGCGCGCAGCTGCCGGCGCGATTCAGGCCGGCGCCAAGGAGTACATCCCGCTTCCCCCCGATCCGGAGTTGATCGCCGCAGTCCTCGCAGCTGTCGCAGAGGATGCCCGCGACCTCGTCTACCGCGATGAGGCGATGGCCAGCCTCGTCAAGCTTGCGGCTCAAGTGGCCGCGTCGGAAGCGTCGATCCTGATCACCGGCGAGAGCGGCACCGGGAAGGAAATGGTCGCCCGTTTCGTTCACGAGAAAAGCTCGCGGGCGAGTAAGCCGTTCATTTGCGTGAACTGTGCGGCGATCCCCGAGAACCTGCTTGAATCCGAACTGTTCGGACACGAGAAGGGCGCCTTCACCGGGGCCATCGCGCGCCGCATCGGCAAGTTCGAGGAGGCTACCGGCGGCACGCTCTTGCTCGACGAAATTTCCGAGATGGATGTGCGGCTGCAGGCGAAGCTGCTCCGCGCCCTGCAGGAGCGCGTCATCGACCGTGTCGGCGGCACGCGCCCGGTACCGGTCGACATCCGCGTCATCGCCACTTCGAATCGCGATCTTCTGGCAGCCGCGCGTGAGGGCACCTTCCGCGAGGACCTGCTCTACCGGCTCAACGTCGTGAACCTGAAGATTCCGCCCCTGCGTGCCCGGCCCGCGGACATTCTCGAGCTCGCCAACCACTTCTCGCGGCGCTACGCCGAGGCGAATAACCTTCCCGTCCGGGCGATCGCGACCGAAGCAAGGCACGAGTTGATGCGCGGCCGCTGGCCCGGCAACGTTCGCGAACTCGAGAACACGATCCACCGTGCGGTGTTGCTCGCGACGGGTAGCGAGATTGGCGTCGATGCAATCCGCTTGCCGGACGGCTCAAGGCTCGATCAAGGAGTCCGCAGCACCGCCGAACAGGCCGCGCAGGTCGCCGGGCAGCTCGCGATGAACGCAGGCCAGACCGGGCTGACCCTGGTCGGCCGAACCGTCGCCGAGGTCGAGCGCGACTTGATCCTGGAGACTCTGAAGCATTGCCTCGGCAACCGAACGCACGCCGCCAAGATCCTGGGCGTGTCGATCCGCACGCTGCGCAACAAGCTCAATGAATACGCCGGTGCCGGCGTGCCGATACCCCCACCGGGCGGCGGCGGCGAACTACGGGGCGCGGCGTAGGCCGGGCGCGGACGTCTAGGCGGCTTCATTCAGCGGTTCCGATCCGCCATCCGGCCGTTCGCTGCCGCGCGCGTCGTCATCAGCCGCGGCCTGGGGCTTCGAGGGCCAGGATTTCCAGAACCGTTTCACCTCGCGGAACTCGGAAAAAGCTTCAGAGGCTTCTTCGAGTAGCTGTTCGACATTGATGCCCTGGCGACGCGCGATCATTTCCGGAACCGAGAGTTCTCCGTCGTCATTCGGCGCCGGCAAGCTCGACGGCAAACCTGCGTCCCGCGCGATCTGGAGAGAAAGCGCCCGGTGAACCGCGAGGTCGTTGAGCACACCAAGCTTGTCCTGCAGCGCGCGCAGGGTTTCGACAAGCTCTCGCGTTTGTTTGCGGCCCTTCTTGCTTGAAGCAAGGCTCCCGAAGAATTCGGCCGCGTAACGCAGCTTCTTCGTGCGGACGCGCAACCGATGCAGCCGTCGTTCGTCGAGTTCGCTCAGGAATTTTCCATGCTTGCGGACTTTTCGCCGCAAGGTTGAGAGCTGATCGGCTGCGCAATACTGGATTGGCGCGTCCTGGCGCGCCCGCATGAGTGCGTCGGCGCCGGTTCGCCAATCGCCACCCTCGATCCAGCCTGCGGTCTGAACGACCAGCTTGCGAAACTGCGCCGATTGAACCGCCTTCCGAATGGCACGGTTGGCCTTGGCCTGGTGCCGAGTTGCCTGCCGGCAAAACCGCGCGACCGCACGGTCCTTCGGAAATTCCGCCCGCAAGGGTGCGAGCGTTTCCTTGACGAAGACGTCGAAATCGCGCGCCGGCCCGGTCAGGTCGCGCAGCCATTGAAACTGGGTCTTCGCAGCGTCCGCACCCGGGCCGGACACGATGTCCCCGAAAAACGTCATAGTGGATCGGAAGCGGCGCACCGCGATCCGCATCTGGTGCAGAGCCTCTGTCTCGCCTTCGACGACCCCCTCGCGGTTCTGCATTAGGTGGCGCAGGCATTCGTGCGCGATCACACGGAAGGTTTCGGCGCACGACATGCCCGATTGGAGCGCGACCTCGTGCGCCTTGCCCGCGTCGGCGGAACTCTCGTCCAAGAGCGAGTACCCGCGCCCCGACTTCGTCTCGTACGAGAGCTCCAGCGGAATTTTCTCATCGAGTTGCCGCGCGAACTGAAACAGGTCTCCGGCGCTGCCGTTCTTCAGTTCCAGTTCGAGTTCGCAGATCGGCGCAGTCGACTTGCCCGTGTCGATCCTGCCCTGGTCGAGCGAGAACGTGATATCCGAGTTGCCGAACTGCACGGGGAACGCCGTGCGTGACACCCGCGTCTCGAACAGTGGCTCCAGCGGGTCGCGCAACTTCGCCAGCACCCGCTCCAACGGAGTTCCCCTGGCCGCGGCCAGATCCGGGCGGCTCGCCGTGACGACGGCTTCCCATTCCCCTCGATCGATCGGAGCGGTGTGGCCGTTCGAGACCTTGATCGTTTGAATGCGCCGCTCGCCGATTTGACGGACGCGCAGGGAAAGACCCTTTTTCTGCAGCGTGCGGTGGCGGTCGTCGAAGTAGACCAAGTCTTGCCGCTCCCGCCTCCCGGACTGCTTGAAGCCATCCGACAAAAGCGGATGCCGCCGCAGGCGCGGTACGTGTTCGCGCCGCAGCCTAAGCTTGATCTCTATTTCCCGAGGGCCTCTCAGGTCCGCCATAAGGAAAAATTAACCAGTCCCCACTGTCACAAACAACGCGCACCACTCTATCTTTGAATTAGAATTATAATTCTAGAATACCGGTCTATGACATGTTTGCGCCGCTCGTAGGCCCGATCTGTTAACCGGGCGCTAACCATAAACCGGGCAAATTTTGCCGGGGAGCAACGGCCGGCACACCGCCGTCCGTGGGGAGCTCAAGGATTTCAATCAGCCCTTTTCGAATGAATTCTTGCCAATGACCGACACCACCGCCGCGGCGCCGGCCACACCGGGAGCCTCGTTCGGCTTCGGCGACTTAGGGGCCCTTCTGAAGCGCGGCGACCTCGCGCTCGCGATCGGCGTCCTCACGATCCTCGTCGTGCTGATCCTGCCACTGCCGCCGTTCCTGCTCGATTTGCTGCTTGCGAGCTCGATCATCTTCTCGGTGCTGATCCTGATGACGGCGCTGTTCATTCATGCGCCCCTCGAATTCTCGGCGTTCCCCACGGTTCTGTTGATCGCGACGATGTTCCGCCTCGCGCTGAACCTTGCGTCCACGCGCCTGATCCTCGCCAACGGCCACGACGGAACCGACGCCGCCGGCCACGTGATCGAGGCATTCGGCAACTTCGTGATGCGCGGCAACTTCGTGATCGGCATCATCGTGTTCTCGATCCTGGTGATCGTGAACTTCGTGGTGATCACGAAGGGCTCCGGCCGCATCGCCGAGGTTGCGGCCCGCTTCACCTTGGACGCGATGCCCGGCAAGCAGATGGCGATCGACGCCGACCTGTCCGCCGGTTTGATCAATGAGGATCAGGCCCGCGCCCGCCGCCGGCAGCTCGAGGACGAAAGCTCCTTCTTCGGCGCGATGGACGGCGCCTCGAAGTTCGTGCGCGGCGACGCAATCGCCGGCCTGCTGATCGTGTTCATCAACATCATCGGTGGCATGGTGATCGGCACCATGCAGCAGGGCCTCTCCTTCGCTCAGGCAGGTCACACCTACACGCTGCTCACCGTCGGCGATGGCCTGGTCACGCAAATTCCGGCCCTGATCGTCTCGACTGCGGCGGGCCTGCTCGTCTCCAAAGCGGGTGTTGCTGGCGCCGCCGATCAGGCCTTGATGAGGCAGTTATCCGGCTACCCAAAAGCGCTCGGCATGTCGGCCGCCGTGATGTTCGTCCTCGCCGCCCTTCCCGGCATACCCGTTCTGCCTTTCGTTCTGCTCGGCGGCGGCGCCGGCACGATCGCCTGGCTCGCGGACCGGCGAGCGCGCGCGGTCACAGCGGTGGAGAGCGCCAAGGCCACGACCATTGCCCAAGCCGAGAAGGCAGAGGAGCCCATCTCGAGCTCACTCAAGGTCGACGACCTCAAGATCGAGATCGGGTACGGGCTGCTGCCGTTGGTCAATGGTCCGCAAGGTTCGGACCGCCTCACCGAGCAGATCAAGGCCCTGCGCCGAAACCTCGCGACGGAAATGGGCTTCGTGATGCCCGCCGTACGCATCCTCGACAACGTGCAACTCGACGCGAACGCCTACGTCATCAAGGTCAAGGAGGTCGAGGCCGGCAACGGCAAGGTGCATCCGGGCAGCCACATGGTCATGGATCCTGCGGGCCGCCAGGTCGATCTTCCGGGTCTGCACACGGTTGAGCCCACTTTCGGCCTCCCCGCGACGTGGGTCGATGAGGGTCTGCGCGAGGAAGCGGCACTGCGTGGCTACACCGTTGTCGATGCAGCGACCGTGCTCTCGACACACCTCTCCGAAGTCCTGAAGGCGAATATCGCCGATCTTCTGTCCTACGGTGAAGTGCAGAAGCTGCTCAAAGAATTGCCGAAGGAGCAGTCCGAGCTCGTCAAGGACATCGTGCCCTCCCAGATTTCCGTCTCGGGAATTCAGCGCGTACTTCAGCTGCTGCTCGCCGAACGCGTCTCGATCCGCGACCTCGGGACGATTCTCGAAGGCCTTGCCGAAGCGCTTCCCGTCACACGCAATCCAGCTCCGCTCGTCGAGCATGTGCGTGCGCGCCTCTCGCGCCAGCTCTGCGCGCAATACCTGTCGCCGATTGGGCACCTGCCACTCATCTCGTTATCGCCCAAGTGGGAGCAAGCTTTCGCGGAATCGATCGTCGTGCAAGGTGAGGATCGATCGCTTGCGATGCAGCCCTCGCGCCTCTCCGACTTCGTTGTTTCCGTACGCGAGCGTTTCGAGGATTCCGCGCGCGATGGAGAGGCCGCCGTACTGCTCACGAGCCCGGCAGCGCGGCCCTTTGTTCGCTCAATTATTGAGCGATTCCGCCCGCAGACGCCGGTCCTTTCCCAGAGCGAGATTCACCCTCGCGTGCGTTTGAAGACCCTGGGTAGTGTATGATCGTGTCCGGTCGTCCCGGAGCTATCTTGCGTCCCTATGAATCGGAAAGTGGCTTTCTCCGACTCAATCGCCGACCCGGCCGAGATGCGCGACGAGTACACGCGCCTGCCGGCCGGAAAGATCGCGGCGGTCATTACGCACTTGGAGGTCTCGGCTCGCCCGCCGTTGCGGCCGGTGCCGGCTGGAGCAGCCTACGAATCGCGCCGCGTGCACCGGCCTGATCTCGGCTGGTACCGGGCTCTCTATCGCCGCGTCGGCAAAGACTGGCTTTGGTTCTCGCGCCTTACCCTCAGTGACGCGAAGCTCGCGACGCTCATCCACGACCCCAAGGTCGAAGTACATGCGCTGCGTCACCGGGGCCGCGACGCGGGAATCCTCGAGCTCGACTTTCGCGGCTTTCCTGACGTGGAAATCTCTTTTCTCGGAGTCGCTTCCGAACTCCTTGGCACGGGGGCTGGCCGCTGCCTGATGAACCGCGCGCTCGAGATCGCTTGGGATCGCAAACCGCGCCGTCTCACGGTTCACACGTGCACACTCGATCACCCGAATGCACTCGCCTTCTATCTCCGCAGCGGTTTCACGCCCTATGCGCGCTCGCTGGAGATCGCAGACGACCCGCGCGTGTTCGGACTATTGCCGATCACGGCAGCCCCACACGTGCCAATTCTGGAAGGAAAATAGGGCTACTCGAATTTGCCGCGGTAGATGAACGGCCCGCTCGGCCGCTCCGCGGACGAGCCGCGCGGCTCTACCGAAACCGCAATCTCCGCTTCACGCAAGGCTGCGCGGTCCACGCGTTTCAACACGGTCGGCTCAAGCTTGCCCGTCGTCCGCAGCTTGCCGAGCGCCACCGGGTCGCGTCCGCCACGCAACAGCCAGAACTCATATGCCCGGTCGTCCGCGGTGCCGGAAGGTACGGTCCGCACGTCAAGCGACCGCTCCTCCTGATTGAGCGCAACCACGAACGGTGGCGCAAAGCTCTGCGATTTCAGCACGGCAATCAGCGGCGCGGTCGGCAAGGCGGCAGGCCGGGCGACGATTGCGACGAGAAACGCGGCGAGCGCAAAGGCGACGGCGGCGGAAACAAACGCCAGCATGCGCCAGCGACGCAGCTTTTCCACGAGCTCCATGGCGGTTTCGGCGCCCTGGCTGCGCGCGAGCTCGGATACAACCTCGAAGAACCCGGGCCCTCGCACTTTTGGCGATTCCTGCTCGACGTCCCCGAGCTGCCGCGCGACATCGGCCCAGATATCCCCGGGCGCCCGGACCGGCTCGACGAGCTCGTGCAGCGGGGAAAGCCGCCGCTCCCAGATCATCACGGCAGCCGTGACCGACGGTTCGCGCGCGGCGATTTCCTCGAGCTTCCGCCGCTCGTCGCGTTCGAGTGTGCCGAGCACGTACTCGCCGACAAGCAGATCGGTGTCGTCGGTGATCCTCAGGGTCCCGTGCATTCTCGGACCTGCTCCAGGCCGCGCAGCATCCAGGTGCGGATCGTCCCGGGCGGCGCGTCGAATTCGATGGCAAGTTCGCGGTGGCTCCAGCCGTCATAGTAGGCGAGCAACAACATCAATCTTGGATCCGGGGACAGCTGCGCGAGGCCCGCGAGCAGCTGCCGCAGCTCGTCGCTGATCGCCCGTTCCGTAGCCTCGTCCTCGGTGCTGGCTGTTTGATCAGCGACCTCGGCCATTTCCTCATGGCCGATCTCGCTGCGCCGGCGCGCGATATCGAACGAGGCGCGCCGCGCATGCATCACAAGCCAGGACATGGGATCGAGCAGCACCGGCGCGTAGTTTGCCGCTTCACGCCAGATGCGGACGTAGGCATCGGCAAGTGCTTCGCTCGCAAGCTCGGGCCTGCGCAGGATGCGCAGCGCAACGCCGTAGAGCTTGTCACTGGTCGCGCGATAAAGGTGCTCCATCGCCGAACGGTCGCCTTCGGCGATAGCATCAATGAAATCGCGCAAACGAACGGGTGCCTCGGTCACGATCCGCCTCTTGATCGTCCCGAGAAAACTGTAGCGGAAGCCCGGGACCTGAGTCCCCGGCTCGGCGGAGAACCTGTGGGTAACTCGCCTTTATGCGCGCGAGTGTGCGCCGACGTGGTCGAGTTCGGCCTGTTCGGCCTTCGCCTCTGCAGCGCGCTCGCGGTGCTGATCGCGCTCTTCCAAAATCTCAACTTTCTTGAGTTCTTCGAAGGCTTCCCCGAGCGCTGCGCGGGCGTCTTCAAGCTGAGTTTTTAGTTCACCCGCCGACCGTACGAGGTTGTCGCGACGCTGAATTGCGGCTTTCGCGTAGGTCGGATAGGCGAAATGCCCCGGATCATCGATACCCGCGCGCTGCTGTTCCGCCGCGATCTCGCGATCGAGGTCGGAGGCCATGCGCTCGAACTCGGCGATCATGGTCTCGATCTGGGTGACCTGGCGCCGCTTCTCGTCGACATGGAAGCGCTTCAGGCGGATCAAGGTTTCTCGGGACTTCATGCCGCCATTACTCCACGCCACCGGTTAGGATTCGGTTGACCCCACCGCAAGAATTTGAGCGAGACGGCGGTAACCATCGGCCAAATTGGTTGCCTCTTTCTTACTTTGGGCGAGGAAACCATCGAGCGCTGGCTGTAGCCGGATAGCCTCGTCTACCTCCGGGTTGGACCCCGGCCGGTATGCTCCGAGCCGGATCAGTTCCTCCATGTCGTTGAACGTCGAGAGCACCTGCCGCGCGCGCAGCACGGTCTGGAGGAATTGGGGGTCGCACGAGCCCGGCATGGTCCGGGAGACCGATTTCAGGATGTTGATCGCCGGGTAGCGTCCGCGCTCGGCGATCGCCCGCTCCATTACGATGTGCCCGTCGAGGATGCCCCGCACCGCGTCCGCCACCGGCTCGTTATGGTCGTCGCCGTCGACCAGCACCGTGAAAAGCCCTGTTACCGTGCCCCTTCCCGTGCCCGGGCCGGCCCGCTCCAACAGCCGCGGGAGTTCCGTGAAGACGGTTGGTGTGTAGCCTTTCGTGGTCGGCGGCTCGCCGGCCGACAGGCCGATCTCGCGCTGCGCCATGGCGAAGCGGGTGACCGAGTCCATCAGGACAAGGACGTCCTTGTCCTCATCGCGGAAGAACTCCGCGATCGCCATCGTCAGATACGCAGCCTGCCGCCGCATGAGTGCTGGCTCGTCCGACGTCGAAACCACGACAACTGCCCGTCGCAGGCCCTCTTCTCCGAGGTCGTCCTGGAGAAATTCTTGAACTTCGCGGCCCCGCTCGCCGACCAGGCCGATGACCGTCACGTCCGACTCGGTATTGCGGGCAAGCATCGACAGCAGCACTGACTTGCCGACACCCGAGCCCGAAAAGATGCCCATGCGTTGGCCGCGGCAGCAGGTGGCGAATGCGTTGAGCGCCCGCACCCCGAGATCGAGCGGTGCCCCGACCCGGCGTCGCGCGTGCGCCGGCGGCGGCGTTTCGCGAAATGGATACGGAGAAGGCCCGGCCGGCAGCCGCCCCATGCCGTCGACGGGTTCGCCGAGGGCGTTGATCACACGCCCGAGCCAGCCGAACGAGGGCCGCACGGCGGGGGGAGCCGCCGACACGAGCGCGCGGCAACCGCGCCGCACCCCCTCGAGCGCGCCGAACGGCATCAGCAGCGCGTTTTCGCCCACGAACCCCACCACTTCGCAGGGGACATTGGGCTCGCGATCGGTCTCGATGACGACGCGCGCCCCGACCGGCATCGCGTGCACGGGACCCGCGACCTCAACCAATAACCCGCGCACGGCCGCGACGCGTCCGTAAATAACCGGCCCGTCAAGTTCCTGGATCTGCTCGGCAAGCGCCTTCAAAAACGGCCTCCAAGCTCCTTGGAAACGCTTTGTTTACCCGACCCGTTAACAATCGGGGCGAACCGTGGGAGACGGTGGCTGCCGACCTGGCGCCGCCCGATTTCTCCGGATGCTTGGCCCGGCTTCTTGAAGTCGGACGTTAACCCGGTCGCCGAGCGAATCTGACCGAACGCCAATATCTTACGGTGATTCGCGCATTTTCGCTTGGTGAAAGCTTGTGGTGCAGAATCAAATTCTGTTAACCATTCGCGGGTAGCGTTGCGAATCGCGAACCGTGCCGGGCGCGCTGGGGGCAGCCTGAGTTTAATTCGTCCCCAAGAACCGAGGCCCAGAAGGGGATTGGCATGCGCGTTCTGCTGATCGAAGACGACGGCGCTACCGCTAAATCCGTCGAATTGATGCTCAAATCCGAGAGCTTCAACGTCTACACCACCGATCTCGGTGAAGAAGGCGTCGACCTCGGCAAACTCTACGATTACGACATCATCCTGCTCGACCTGAACCTCCCGGATATGTCCGGTTACGAGGTGCTGCGGTCGCTGCGGGTAGCCAAGATCAAGACGCCAATCCTGATCCTTTCGGGGCTCGCCGGCATCGAGGACAAGGTCAAAGGCCTTGGTTTCGGGGCCGACGACTACATGACGAAGCCCTTCCACAAGGATGAGCTGGTCGCCCGCATTCACGCAATCGTTCGCCGCTCCAAGGGCCACGCCCAGTCGGTCATCGCGACCGGCGATCTCGTGGTCAATCTCGACACCAAGACCGTCGAGGTGAACGGCGCGCGCGTGCATCTGACCGGCAAGGAATATCAGATGCTCGAGCTGCTCTCCCTGCGCAAAGGGACAACGCTCACCAAGGAGATGTTCCTCAATCATCTCTACGGCGGCATGGACGAGCCCGAGCTCAAGATCATCGACGTGTTCATTTGCAAGCTGCGCAAGAAGCTTGCGAACGCCTCCCAGGGAAAAAATTACATCGAGACCGTGTGGGGCCGCGGCTACGTGCTGCGCGAGCCGGCCGAAGAGACCGAGCGCATTTCGGCCGCCTGACGTTTCGACAGCAAGTCAAAGAAAAGCCCCGCCGCAAGGCGGGGTTTTCGTTTGAGTCCCTCTCCCCGCCTGCGGGGAGAGGTGAAGATTTTTTTCGATTCAAATTTCAAACAGCCGTCCGCTTTCTCATTCCGGCAATCCCGCCTGCCTCAGCCGCGCGCGGTGCTGCTCGGTCAGCGCCTTGTCACGAAACGGGATCAGGTAGTTGCGCAGGGAGAAATTCGGCTCGCGCTTCAACACTTCCGCCGCAAAACGCTTCGCTTCGTCATCCTCGCCCGCCGCCGTGTGCGCGGCCGCGAGATAGCGCAGCGTCGAGGTGAAGCCCGGATTTTCCGCGGCCGACAGCTTCCCCCACTTCACCGCCTCGCCGTAGCGGCCGGCTACGTAATGGCCGAGGCCCATCGCGAGGTGGCAATAGAAACGCCCGCGGTCGAGCGGCGAGAGCTTCAGCGCCTGGCCTGCGCGGCGGATCGCCTCGTCGCCTCGCCCCTGATAGCTCTGGGTGAAACTGCCCAGCACCCAACCGATTGGCCCGTTCGGACATGCCTGCACGGCGCTTTCCAGGAACAGCTCCGCGCCGTCATAGTCCCGCTCCATCACGGATTTGAGGTGCCCGTAGCTCGCGAGCGCAAGCGCATTGCTGCCGTCTAGATCGATCGCCTTTGCCGACATCTGCGCCGCCCGCGTCCAGTCCTTCACCGGCTCCTTCGACCAGCCCTGCCGGATCAGGATCGAACGCCACCAGCCGGACCACGCATAAGGCAGCGCAAACGTCGGCTCCCGGTCGATCGCCTTCTGGAAGCACGCGCCCGCCTGATCGAACGTGCTGTCCCGGTGAACGTGCTCGAGCCCGCGCAACACGTAGTCGTACGCGGTCATGGTTTCTGGGCGCTTGCGCAACGCGCGTCGCAGCTCGGCGTTTCGGATATGCGGCGCGATGCGACTCGCGAACGACGCGGTGTAGCTGTCCTGGATGTCGAACAAGTCGTCGAGCGGCGCCTCGGTGCGGTCAGTCCAAAGGGCAGTCCCAGTCTCCGCGTCACAGAGCTCGACAAAAACGCGCAAGCGCTTGCCCGAACGCTGCACGCTGCCACCGACCACATAGCGTACGCCGAGCGTGCGACCGATTTCGCGCGGATCCGGATCCTTGCCGCGGAACGCGAGCGTCGAGCCGCGCGAAATGACGAACAATTCGTGGAGACTGCCGAGTGACACGACGATGTCCTCGACCATGCCGTCGCCGAAATAGTCGGCGTCCTTGTCGCCGCCGATGCTGCGGAATGGCAGCACGGCAATCGAAGGCAGGTCCGACGTCTTTGCGTCGGCGACGGGTTGCTCGACTACGATTGCGGCCGGCCTGCGAATTTCGTCCACGAGCGCGCGCGTTCGCGCATCCGGTTCGGTGCTGAGCTCGGCTTTCAAGAGCGCCGCAAGCTGATCGTAGCGACGCAACGCCTCGGCCTTGCGCCCGGTCGCGGCAAGCGCGCGGATCGCAAGGCGATGCGCATCCTCCCGCAGGTTGTCGATGACTATCGCCTTGCTGGCCAACTCGAGTGCCTGCTCCGGATTGTTTTGCTGCAGTTCGATTTCGGCAAGCCGGATCAGTGCACCGACCAGCAGGCCCTCGAGCCGCCCCCGCTGCGTTCGCAGCCATTCGGCCCAGGCTTCGTCCGAGATCAACACGTCCGCGAGAAAAGCGTCTCGATAGAGATCCACCGCCTGGCGCAGCGAATTGCGCGAACTCTCCGCGGCCAGACGCTCGAACACCTGCGCATCGCACACGATCATGTCGGCACGCAGCGCTACGGTGACGTCGTCGGCGACGACCACATCTTCGCCCAAGCCCTGCTCGCTCAAGACCTGGCGTACTCTTGAAAGGGCTTTGCGAAGGTTTTGCCGCGCCTGTGCATCGAAATGGGTGCCCCAGAGCAGCGACATCAGTTTCTCGCGCGTGGTCGGTCCGTTGCTCGCGAGGAACGCAACCAGCGCGCAGAGCTTCTTGTTGCCGAGATCGACTGCGCCCGTTTTACCGATGAGCTGGAACGGGCCGAGCAATAGCAGCCGAAACATGCGGGGCTGGGCGCCCGCACCATCCCGCGCGCTCGCGTGTCCCTTCCTGTTTGCCGCCGATGCCGTCATGGATTGGTCATCCGCAAAGCGACCAATTCCGGAATAAGACCTTTAACAACAATAGCTTATGGGGAAACTGGAGTCGAATCCCGCAACGGCCGACGAGATTTCACGCTCTTTTCACGCTGGTGGTTCGGACCCTTTCACGGCCGACGACCGCCCTTCCGACGAACCTCCGCCCGGCTTCGCGATCCGCGGAGCCTTCACGACGGAGGAAAACATGAACCCGCAAATCACCTTCCCCAATTGGCGCACCCGCTTGGCCGTTACGGGCGTCGCGGTCGCCATCGCCATGGTCGCGGCAGCGGCAATCGCCAACGTTCCACGGACTACACCTTTCGAATTCGGCTCGGCCGGTCTCGAAAACAGCGTGGTCATGGACCAGAACGCCCACCGGACCGCTTACGCCGCCGCGGCGAACGGCTCGTATGTGACGGGCTTCGAGGAATTCGACAATGAAGTGAACGTGCGGGACGACGGTCTCGGCCCGCTGTCGGAAACCTCGAACCCCGAAATCCTGGACTGAGGGAGAGAGCCGTGGAGACGATGAGTTTTTACGAGGTGCTTGGGGGCGTCGCGTTCCTCATGATGATTGGCGCCCAGGTCCTCGCAGTTCTGGTCCTGAAGAAGATGCTTGCCGAAACCAGGCCCGACGCCGATCGAAAGGCGACGGACCAAGCGACAGTCCCGCCTCAGGCAATCGGGCGGCACGCCGACGCGAACAATGCCTTTCGCTCGCGATATGTTCGGGATTTCGTCCGACGGACTGCGTGAGCGGTAGCGACGCGAACTCTTGCAACGGAGCGGGCTGGGCAGTGCCTGGCCCGCACCCTTTGCAACTTCTTACCTCTCCCCGAAAGATCTACGCTACGCGTACCCCGCTCGTCAGCGGTTTCGCCACGGCGTCGATGCGCGGCTTGGGCCGGTAAAGTCCGCGTTTCTCCGGAATCGGCGCGAATGCATCGCCCAGTCCGACCATCGTCTCCGCCGCGCCAAGAACGAGATAGCCATCCGGCGCGGTCGCCGCGCGGACGCGACCTAGAACGTCGAGCTTGGTCGCGTGATCGAGATAGATCAACACATTGCGCAGCAGCACCAGGTCGAACGTGCCCATAATCGAGAAATCGTTGAGCAAATTGATCCGCCGGAACTGCACCATGCCGCGGATTTTTTCGACGATGCGCCACTGCTCGTTGATCTGTTCGAAATACTTGACCAGCATCTGGATCGGCAGTCCACGCTGCACCTCGAACTGGGTGTAGAGCCCAGCCTTCGCCCGATCCAATGCGTCGCCCGCAATGTCGCTCGCGACGATGTCGACCTGCCATCCGGAAGGCGGTCGCATCTCCTGCAGGAGCATGGCCAGCGAGTACGGTTCCTGTCCGGTCGAGCACCCGGCCGACCAGATGCGAATCCGCCGCGAGCGGGCCCGCTTCTGCAATAATTCCGGAATCGCAACCTCTCGCACGAGGTCGAACGGAATCTTGTCGCGAAAGAAGAACGACTCGTTGTTCATCATCGCTTCGGTGATCTCGATCCTGAGGCTTTCCGTGTCGGGGCCGCGCGTTCGTTGAATGAGCTCGGAGATGGTCGCGCAGCCGTGCCGCCGGGCGACCGGCGCCAGCCGATTGTCGACGAGATATTGCTTCTCCGGCGCGAGCACCAAACCTGAGCGCTCCTTCAGCATCCGGCAAAGATAATCGTATTCGAACGGGTTCACCGCGCGGCCTCCCGCGCCGTAGGCGCCTTCGACGCCCCAGGGGCGCCCCCGGTGACCAGTTCGACCACTTTCGGAGCGATCGCCTCGAGCGGCAGCACGCCCGCGCAGGCGCCCGCTTCCGCGGCCGCGCCGGGCATGCCCCACACGACGCTCGTTGCCTCATCCTGCGCGATTACGGTTCCGCCGGCCGCAGCGATGCGCGATGCCCCGTCCGAGCCGTCGGAGCCCATCCCGGTGAGAACCACGGCAAGCACACCCGCGCCGTACGTCGCTGCGGCGGTCGAGAACAGGGGGTCGACGGAGGGCCGGCAGAAGTTCACGTGTGGGCTGTCGTCGATAACGAGCCTTGTCTGCTCGCCCTTGCGCTCGATCTGCATGTGGCGTCCGCCCGGAGCGACGTAAAGCGTTCCGGCCGAGACGGTTTCCCCGTGCACGCCTTCATGCGCTGGCCGCGCGATTGTCCGGCCAAGATGCTCGGCCAGGATCGTCGTGAAGGTGGGCGGCATATGCTGCGTGACGAGAACCGGCAGGCGCCGCAGCACCGGATCGAGGCCGCGCATGAGGACTTGCAGCGCCTGCGGCCCACCGGTCGATGCACCGATCACGAGGATGCGCGGCGGAAACGCCGAATAGGGCCGCAGCTTGAACGCCGGGACAACCGCCTCCGCGGACACGTCCGTTCCCCGCGTGCGCGACTTGCGCATACCCCGGCGGCCGAGTTCGCGGATCTTCTGCACGAGGTCGCGCCGGAACTCGGCCGACATCGTCAGCTCGCGATTGGTTTCCGGCTTGCTGAGGTAATCCTTCGCACCAAGCGAAAGCGCGCGGATGCCGACCTCGGCGTTACGGCGGGTGACCGTGGAGGAAATGATGACGGTGACGTCCGGCTTCTTCGCGAGGAGCAACGGCAGCGTTTCGAGGCCGTCGATGCCGGGCATCTCGATGTCCAGCACGACGACGTCGGGATCAACGCGCAGGAAATTTTCCAACGCCTCGTAGCCGTTGCGATGCGATCCGACGATTTCCATGTCCGGCTCTTCGCCGAGCCAGCGCGTAACCAAACCGCGAAATACGACGGCGTCGTCGACCACCATCACACGGATGTGCGGGTCCGGCGCGGTCGTCAGAATTCTGGCTGCTTGCGGCATATCACTCTACACGTACGCAGAACGCAGGACCCGCGGGCGACGCAAACTCAGATCAGGCCAACTTCCTGGAATTTGGCTTCGACGATCTCTTTGTCGAACGGCTTCATGATGTACTCGTCCGCGCCAGCGTGCATCGCGCGTGCGATGTGCGCGAGATCGTTCTCCGTCGTGCAAAACACGACCTTCGGCCGGTCGCCGCCCGGCATTGCGCGGAGCGCCCGGAGAAATTCATAGCCATCCATGACCGGCATGTTCCAATCGAGCAGGATCGCCTCGGGCATTTCCTTGACGCACGAATTCGAGCGCCTGCCGGCCGTCGGCCGCCTCGCTCACGGTGAAGCCGAACCCTTCGAGAATTCTGCGCGCGACCTTTCGGATGACGCTGGAATCGTCGATGATCAGACAGCGTTTCATTCTCGGAACTCCTATGCGGCTAACGCTTCGTTTCGATGTTCGAGGCAGCGGTCGACGTCGAGCACGACGAGAAGCCGACCCTCAAGACGATGCACGCCGGCGGCGACGCGCGCCCACGCGGGCTCGAGATTGACCGGGATCGCATCCCGATCCGCGACCGGCAGTTTCAGCACCTCGCCGACCGCGTCGACGATCAGGCCGTAGGCCTCTCCGTCGGCCTCGACGCCCAGTGCCATGCACTTATCTTCTAACTCGCGCGGTGACAGGCCGAGGCGGCGCCGCATGCAGACCGCGGTCATGATCCGCCCGCGCAGGTTCAGCACGCCAGCAACTTCCTTCGGCGCCAACGGCACCCGCGTTACGCGTGTGGGCGCGAAAACGTCGAGCACGCGCGTGATCGGTACGCCGAACATTTGGGTGCCGACCATGGCTGTGACGTATTCGACTTCTTCTTCGTGACGCGTGAGCATCGTCATGCTGCCCTCGCCCAATCCAACTGGCGCTCCTTGAGCGCTGTCAGCAGTCCGTCGCGGTCGAACTTCGCCACAAACTTGCCAAATCCGACCTCGCGTCCCCGCTCGACGATCGCCGGCGAGTGATGCGAAGA
Organism: uncultured Alphaproteobacteria bacterium; assembly: GCA_963711595.1. Lineage (GTDB taxonomy): Bacteria > Pseudomonadota > Alphaproteobacteria > Rhizobiales > Xanthobacteraceae > JAUSIF01. The sequence continues at coordinate 691,877 of CAVQER010000007.1, read as the reverse complement.
GAGCGCGATCAAGCGCAGATGCTGGGTGCGTGGATCTGCGCGCAGGCGTTCGGCGACCTCGAAGCCGTTGATGCCGGGCATCTCGATGTCGCAGATGACAAAATCGAAGTTCAGGTCGCGCTCGAGTACGGCGAGCGCCTCAACACCGCCGGCCACCGTCTTTACCTCGTAGCCTGCCGCCTTCAGCACCGGCGACAGCATGTTGCGGAAGAAAGTGGAATCGTCGACGAGCAGAACACGCCTTGTAAGACCCTCGCCCACTTCGGCGCGGTGCAACCAGTCTTCGAACGCGAGCGGTAGGTAGTGCGCGACGTCGATGATCTCGGTGGCGTGACCATCGATGATCGCCGAGCCCAATACCCCGGGCGTGCGGCTGCCGACCTTGATGTCGAGCCGTTCGTTCACGATGTCGACGATCTCGTCGACGACAAGCCCCATCGAGCGGTCCTTGTCGATGAACACGAGCAACGGCTGCATCCCCTCGCTCCGTACCCGTACATTTGAGTTGACCGGCAGCAGCGGCATCAGGCTGTCGCGGTACTGAACCACGTGCCTGCCGTTCGACAGCTCGATCCTATGCGCATCGATCTCCTCGATGCGGGTGACGAGCGAGATCGGCACCGCCTTCGGCTCGTTCGAGCCGGCGCGGAAGACGAGGAGCGACACCGACGCGTCGGAATCTTCGTCGCCGGAGCGCTCGATGACGGGCTCATGCGGGGTGGTCGCATCTGCGTTGACGCCGATCGCCCCGGCCACGCCGTTCGGATCGAGAATCATGATGACCGAGCCGTCGCCGAGAATCGTATTGCCGGAGAAGAGGTTGATGCCCCGCAGCATCGCGGAGATCGGCTTCACTACGATCTCCTCCGTGTGCAGGACCTGATCGACCGCGACGCCATAGCGCCGCGAGCCGACCTGCATCACGACAACGAACTGGTCTTCGTGCGCGGTTTGCGGCTCCGGCAGCTTCAACAGCGTGCTCAGGTGCACGACCGGCAGCAGCTGTTCGCGCAACCGCAATACCGTCGCGTCTTTGATGTTCTCGATCTTGTGCTCGGCGTCGCCGTTGACATTCACAAGCTCGACGACGGCGATTTGCGGGATGGCGAAACGTTCGCCGTTCGCATCGACGATCAGCGCCGAGACAATCGCGAGCGTGAGCGGAATCTTGATGCGGAGCGTGGTGCCTTGGCCCGGGACCGACTTGATGTCGATGGTGCCGCCGATCTGGTCGATGTTGCTCTTGACGACGTCCATGCCGACGCCGCGTCCGGAAACGCTGGTGATTTCCGTCGCGGTCGTGAAGCCCGGGGCGAAGACGAACCTGAACGATTGCGCGTCGCTGAGCTTGGCCGCGTCGGCTTCGGAAACGAGCCCGAGCCGCACTGCCTTCTCGCGGATGCGCGGGGCGTTCAGTCCGCGGCCGTCGTCGGTGATCTCGATGATGACGTGACCGCCCTCATGGAACGCAGAGAGACGGATCGTGCCGGTCTCCACCTTGCCGAGCGCGCGGCGCTCGTCCGGCGTCTCGATGCCGTGGTCCGCTGAATTGCGAACCATGTGAGTCAGCGGATCCTTGACGAATTCGAGCAGCTGGCGATCGAGCTCCGTATCGTCGCCCTGCATGACAAGGTCGATCTTCTTGCCTAGCTCGGCCGAAAGATCGCGCACGATGCGCGGCAACTTCGCCCAGGCGTTGCCGATCGGCTGCATGCGCGTCTTCATCACGCCTTCCTGCAGCTCACCGGTGATGTTCGACAACCGCTGGAACGGAGCGTTCAGCTCCGGATTGTCGCTCCGCCGCATGATCTCGAGCAACTGGTTGCGCGTGAGCACGAGCTCCGAGACCATCGTCATCAGTCGCTCGAGGGTGTCGACGTGAACGCGCAGGGTTGGCGCGCGGTGCGAATGGTCGCGGCGCTCCTCTTCGCGGCGGTCGCTGGGGACGCGCCGGTCTTCCTCCGGCAATGGGCCCGGCGCTTCGCGAAACGCGCGTTCCAGCTCGTCGAGCGCGACTTCACCCGGGCGTAGCGGGCGTTCGAGCACCTGATAGACCAGCGTTCCTACATTCTGGCGTGTGTCAGGCGACGCAGCAGCACTGAAGGCGGCATGCTCGAGCTCGCGGATCAGGTCGCCGTCGTCGCCCGACGGTTCGTTCTGGGTGCGGTCGAGCTCGGCGAGGATTTCCTTGATGCGATCGATCACCGCCAGGATCAAGGACACGGCATCCTGCGTCACGGGCATTCCGTCGCGGAATTTTCCCATGAGCGTTTCGGCCGCGTGCGTCAGCGCCTCGAGTTGCGGCAGGCTGAGAAATCCGCACGTGCCTTTGATCGTATGTACCAGCCGAAAGATGCGGCCGAGCAGCTCGACGTTATTCGGCTCGCGCTCGAAGCGTACGAGCTCGACGTCGACCACTTCGAGGCTCTCTTGCGCCTCGGTGAGGAATTCCTGAAGCAGGTCGTTCATGGCCCGGCCGATCAAGGGAAGCGGCGGGGCCCGCAAAACCCGGCCGCTTCTCACGCCAACTCTTGAGCCACGAGCGTTAAGATTGCTTGAAATCAACCCTGACTAGAGGGCCCGAAAAACCCGCATGGATTTAGGCTTCGACGGCCGTCAGCACGATGGTGTCCGGGGCGCTCGATAAGGAAATTTTAAGACCTGTGACGTGGGCCAGCAGGGCCGTGTAGTGCGGCTGAATCCCGTGCGCATCGATGCGTTCCGCCGCCGTTCCGGAAAGCGCCGCTTCCACGGCGGACTGCACCTTGGCGTTGGTTCCCGCCGAGGTCAGGCGGAATCCGATCCGCTCTCCTTCGCCGATCGGATCGACCGTAAGTTTGCCTCCGCGTGGAATGGCCGCAGCTGCAATCAGCAAGAGGTTGAGCAGGAGCTTCACGCGGTTTTTGGCGACGAGCGTCCGTGGGAGGTTCCACGTCAACGTAAGGCGCTCATCCTGCAGCAGCCCGCGTGTCACGTTTTCCGCGTCGCCGAGGTCCAGCTGCGCGCCTGCCGACCCCGCCGCCCCGAAGGCAAGCCGCGAGAATTGAAGGCGCGCGGATGCCTGCGTCGCGCTCTTCTTGATGAGGTCGAGCGCATGCTTCTTCATCGTCTCGTCCTTCTCGTCCTCCAGGACTTCAAGGCCGTTGACGATGGCGCCGACCGGGCTAATCACGTCGTGACAGACGCGCGAGCACAAGAGCGCCGCGAGATCGAGTGCATCGAGGTTTTGGGGTGCGTTCATGCGGGAATCCGGTCCGCTGGCGCCGAATTGGTCGCGTTGGTCGAGACGGGAGCGTGTGATACACCGCCGCCGCATGCCATGCCAGTAGCGGGCTTGAATGGACACGACACAGCGCACGATTGAACGCGGGGAAGCGTCGCGGCTTCTGGCGCCCATTGCGGATCTCGTAAGTGATGCAGGCGCGCGCATCGTCGAACTTGTCGCTGCGGGTCTCTCGCATCGCGCGAAAGCCGATCGCAGTCCGGTGACCGCTGCGGATGAAGCGGCAGAGGAGATTTTATGCGAAGGCCTCGCCCGGCTGCTGCCGGGCGTGCCCGTGATTGCAGAAGAAGCCGCCTCAAGGTGCATGCCGGCATTGCCTCAGGGAGCGTATCTCGTCGTCGATCCAGTCGACGGCACGCGGGAACTTGTCGCTGGCCGCGACGAATACACGGTGAATGTCGGCTTGGTCGAAGGAGGCACGCCGGTGCTGGGTGTGCTTTTCGCACCCGGGCGCAATGCACTTTACACGGGCGCCGACGGTGAAGCGCTTCGTATCGCTCTCGTGCCGGGCGCCCGCTTCGACCGCCAGGCCGCTGAGCCCATCCGAGCGCGACCGCGGCCCGCGCGTTTTGTGGCTCTTACCAGCCGTTCGCACCCGGACGAACGGAGCGAGCGCTTCCTCGCGGAACTTCCAATCGAGAAGCGGCTGCCCGTCGGCTCGTCGCTGAAGTTCGCGCACCTCGCGGAAGGCGCCGCCGACGTGTACGCCCGCCTTTTTTCGGTCAGCGAGTGGGACATCGCGGCGGGGCATGCGTTGCTCGTCGCAGCCGGTGGGAGTGTCAATGCCCCGGATGGAAAGGCGATAGCCTACGGGTCCAAAAGGGCGGATTTCATCGTCGACGGCTTCGTCGCCTGGGGCGCGCCGGGGGCGAGCTAGTCCGTGTCCTAGCCGAATGCGAGACCGTACACCTCCTGAGTCATTCCGGGACGCCGCGAAGCGGCGGGCCCGGAATCCAAACGGCCGAGCAACCTTTCTCTGAATCCGTTTGGATTCCGGGCTCGCCGCGCTAGCGCGCGGCGCCCCGGAATGACAATTGGTCTGGCTGACGGTCACGGCCCACGCCTTCGGCATGGCCGGGACGACGACCACGTCAATGCACGAGCGAACGGCGCACGAGCGGCCACGCCGAACGGGCCGCGTCGATCGCCGCATTCGGCTCCGCAATGAATTTCGCCCGATTTTCCGGCTGGTGGAACAGGTACAGCTGCCCTCCATGCACGACGAACAGCGTCGGATGCCCGGCCACTGGAGCGCCGCGGACCAATGCGATCGGATCGTAGCCGCCGAAGCGAGGAACGTAGGCATCGGGTCGATCGCGGAATGCAGCGCGGTTCGCCTCGCTCCTGAACCGCCAAGTGAGGCCGCCGAAGGCCAGTTCAAACGATTCGGAGCCCGCACGCGCCGCGCCGTCCAGGAAATAGCTGACCGGATCGAAGCCGAACAACGCGACCCCGGCTTGCGGGTCCGCGACCACGAGCTCGTTTGTCACCGCCCCGTGGACGCGCGGCGGCAGCACGCCCGTGAGCATGAGGGCGATCGCGCCGACAAGGATCATGCGCGCCCGGCGCCGCGCATCTCTCGATCGCATCTCTTGTTCCTGCCCCGCGCCTTACGCAAGTCGGCCCTGGCCGACTTGCGAATGTTCAAGTGCCGATCTCGCGTAAACGCGAGATCGGTCGCCAGCCCTACCGGCGCCATCAATCCGAACCATCACGAGCTTAGGATTTGCGCGTGTGTGGCCCGTTAAACGCTCGGCCATCACTTTGCCGCGCCGTAGGCGCCTCGTTAACGAAAATCAAACATTAACCTCTGACACTCGCCCGCGAACGATCCCGCCTTCCAGTCGATGGAGTTCCGCATGGCGCTGCTTCGCGCATTTCTCGTACTCGCCGCCTTCACGCTCGCGCTTTCGCCCGCTTCCGCCCAGGCACCTGCGCAGGCGTACGGCAACACGTTCTCTGCAAACGAGATCCTTGACGCCGGCCATCGCTTCTTCGGTGTCGCATCGCGCGACCTCGCGCTTCTCGTCGAAAAGGCCGCGCGACAGTGGGGCGAGCCGAACGGCTACATTCTCGGCCAGGAAGCTTCCGGCGCGATCACGGTTGGGCTCCGCTACGGCGAAGGCGTGCTGTACACGCGCAACGCAGGGAACCGGAAAGTATTCTGGCAGGGGCCGAGCCTCGGTTTCGACCTCGGCGGCGACGGCGCCCGCACCATGATGCTCGTTTACAACCTGTACGGCGTCGACGACATGTATCGCCGCTTCGCCGGCCTGTCCGGATCCGCCTATCTGGTTGGCGGACTGGGCATGACGGCGCTGACGGCCGGCAACACGGTCGTGGTTCCAATCCGCACCGGCCTTGGCGTGCGGCTCGGCGCCAACATCGGCTATCTCAAGTTCACGGATCACTCGACCTGGAATCCGTTCTGATTCGGATCGCCTGATCCGGCGAGCAACCCGGCCGTGGCCAAGTGCCCCCACGGCCGGAATAATTTTTCCATTGCTGGCAATCTGAGCTACGCCATGCAATGAATCGCTGAGTAACACCCAGCGCGTGAGGCTCGCACATGATCGAAGCGGTCATGTTTTTCGCCCTCGGCTTCCTGGCGGCGAGCCTTATAGCGCTCGTGCTGCTTTCGGCCGTGTGGCACCGCGCCGTTCGTCTTACGACGCGGCGCATCGAAGGTGCGATCCCGGTCTCGATGGCCGAGATCCAGGCCGACAAGGATCAGCTGCGCGCCGAATTCGCCATGTCGACGCGCCGTCTTGAGACAGGCGTCGAACAACTCAAGCTCAAGACCACCGAGCAGCTCGCCGAGATCGGCCGCAAGAGCGAAACCATCCGTCTGCTCAAGACCGAGGTGGAGGAAAAGTCCGCATCGGTGACGGCGCTCGGGGCGCAGGAGCGCACGCTCCGCGAGCGTCTGCGCAGCACCGAGGAAGAGCTGTCGGTCAAGGCAAAATCGCTGCACGACGCCGAGGCGGAGCTCGCGTCCAAGACCAACCAGCTCGCCCAGCTCACACGTTCGCTCGGCGACAAGTCGTCGGAATCCGAAAGCAACCGCGTCGAAATCGTCGCGCTCGAAACCCAGTGCACCACGCTGAAGGGCCGCATCAGCGACCTGGAGCGCGAGGTTGCCGCGACCGAAGAACGGCTCGTCGACGAAAGGGCACAAGCAGAGAGCACTTCGCGCTCCCTGACCGACGAACGTGAAAAGGCCGAGTCGTTGACGCGCCGGCTCACCGAATTGGAGAACCGGCTTGCCGAGAGCAAGTCCCACGCGGAAGGTCTGTCGCGCACGATCGCCAGCCTGGAGGCGGAGTCACGGCGCCAATCCGAACTCGCCGCCGAGCGCGAGCTCGCGCTCGCGAACGTGCACGTCGAGCTGGAAAACAGCCGTTCCGAGACGCTCGCCGTGCATCGCGAGATCGACACCGCTTCGCGCTCCTACACCTCGACGATCGAGCAACTGAAGGCGGAGAAGTCGATGCTGGAAGGCGCCCTGTCGCAGCTGCGCGACGATCGCGACCGGCTGCAGCAGGAAGTCTCTGCGTTGAAGCAGGAAGCCGAGGCGGCGTGGTCGAACGAACGCGTCGAGAACGCGCTCTTGCGTGAACGCATCAACGATGTCGCGGCAGAGGTCGCTCGCCTTGCCGCCAATCTCGAAGGCGCGAGCTCCCCGATCGATCGCATTGTCAGCGAAGCGGCCCCGTCAATGACGTCGCGCCAGAATGGCCCGAGTCCCGGGGGTGCGACCGAGCACGCGAACGGCGATCGGCCGCTGTCGCTCGCCGAGCGGATCCGCGCGCTGCAGCTTCGCTCCTCGCGCGAGCGCGCCTGAACGCGCCTGCTTACCTGCGCGGGAACGTCAGCTGCGGATTGATGATGCAGGTGTCGGAATTGCCGGTCTTGCTCGCCATGCACTGCGCGAGCGTGTTGAAGCGGCAGAGCATCGCCTCGCCGCCGGTGCCGCCGGATCCGCCACCGCTGCGCTCCAGCAGGCAGTAACGGTAGACCGGCGCCTGAACCTGGGCGAACGCCGTGCCGGCGATTTCGATCGCAACCACGAGCAGAGCGCCCGCGACGAACAGGATTTTCATGCCCATCTCCTCCGAACGCGTTGTTACCTCGGCGGGAACGTCAGTTGCGGATTGACGATGCAGGTGTCGGAATTGGCGCCCTTGCTCGCCATGCATTGAGCCAAGGTATTGTACCGACATGTCATCATCTCGTTGCCGATGAAACCGCCGCCGCCCATGCGCTCGATTAAGCAATACCGATACACGGGCGCCTTTTGAGCCTGGGCAAGGGCAATGCCCTGAATACCGATTGCAACAGCGAGCAGCGCACTTGCTGCAAACAGGACCTTCATGGCTGACTCCTCCGAACGCGTTGTTACCTGCGCGGGAACGTCAGTTCCGGATTGATGATGCAACTATCGGAATTGCCGGCCTTGCTCGCCATGCATTGCGACCAGGTGTTGTAGCGGCAGGTCATCATCTGCCCGCCTCCTCCGCGCGTGCCGCCGCCGCCTTCAAGCAGGCAATAGCGGTAGACTGGCGCGTTCTGGGCCTGGGCGAACGTCGTGCCGGCGATTCCGATCGTAACGGCGAGCAGTGCGCTCGCGGCGAATAGAACTTTCATGGTTGCTTCCTCCAGATCGCGGCGCGTGGCACCGCTTGCTCGTCAACAGTCTGGCAGAACGGCATGGGTCGCCGGGTCTGCACCTTCCCTTCAACGCATTCAGAGCAAGAAGGTGCTGCGCTCTGGTCGCAAAATCTTCGGCGCCTGCTCGTGAACGCGTGGGATGCCCGAATTGCCTATCGAATTGAAGATGAACGCATCTTGAACCGCCCCCGGCACACTAACAATTGAGCGAAATTGTTGGCGCTCCCTACGGGAATCGAACCCGTGTTTCAGCCTTGAGAGGGCCGTGTCCTAACCGCTAGACGAAGGGAGCGTACGCAGGCGCTCTTTTCTTAGCGCTGAAGCGATGGGGCATCAAGCGCAACGCTGATCCGACGCGTTCGAAAACGATCGTATCTCCGTCATTCCGGGGCGCGAGCGGAGCTCGCGAACCCGAAATCCAAGCGGCTCAGAAACCTGCCGCAGCTTCCGTTTGGATTCCGGGCCCGCGCCTTTGGGCGCGTCCCGGAATGACTCAGGAGATGCCACTACCGCGCCACCCGGACGATGAGCTTGCCGAAATTCTTGCCCTTGAGCATGCCGATAAAGGCCTGCGGCGCCGCCTCGAGTCCTTCGACGATGTCCTCGCGATATTTGATCTTGCCTTCCTTGAGCCACTGCCCGACGTCGCGACGGAATGCATCGGCCTGATCCGCAAAATCCCAGACGATGAACCCGCGCATCGTCAGCCGCTTCGACAGGATCGCGCGCAGGAGTCGAGGCGTCTTGTCGGGCCCCGGCGGAAGCTCCGTGTCGTTGTAGTGCGCGATGATCCCGCACACCGGGACGCGCGCGAAATCGTTGAACAGCGGAAGGACGGCATCGAACACCTCGCCGCCGACGTTCTCGAAGTAGACATCGATGCCCTTGGGGCATGCCTGTTTGAGTTGCTCGCGGAGATCAGGCGCGCGCCGATCGATCGCCGCATCGAACCCGAGCTCTTCGATCAGGTAGCGGCACTTGTCCGCACCGCCGGCAATGCCGACGGCGCGGCAGCCCTTTATCTTTGCGATCTGCCCGACGACGGAGCCGACCGGACCGGAGGCGGCAGCGACGACAACCGTTTCGCCCGCTTTCGGCTGACCGATCGTGAGGAGGCCGGTGTAGGCCGTCATGCCCGGCATTCCGAGCACGCCGATCGCGGCCGAGAGCGGCGCCTTGCTCGCGTCGACTTTGGTAAGCTGCTTGCCGTCGGCGAGCGCGTACTCCTGCCAGCCCCAATAGCCCGCAACCGCGTCGCCGGCTTTCAGCGCCGCGCTGCGCAACTCGACGACCTCCCCGACCGTATGACCGACCATGACGTCACCGACCTCGACCGGCCGCGCGTAGGATTTCGCCGCGCTCATGCGGCCGCGCATGTACGGGTCGAGCGAGAGCCACAATGTCTTGACCAGCACCTGCCCGTCCGCCGGCTTCGGCAGATCGCTTTCGACGATGCGAAAATGGTCGGGCCGCGGCTCGCCTTCCGGCCGAGCGGCCAGCACGATCTGATGATTTTTCATCGAGGCCTGCTCTCAGGGTTGGGTGCGAAAAGTGACGCGACCCAGCTGTTTCTGCGTCGCGAGATCGTACACCCGCGCTTCGGTGCGGCCGCCGAGATCCATGGTGACGGTAGCCCGTCCGTTGGCAATTGTGGTGGACAACACCCGTGCCCCCTTGGGTAGGCCAATATTTGCCTCGATTGGCGGGTCCGCTTCTGCCGTAGCGGCCGTAGTGGTCGTCGTAGTTGTTGTAGACAGCCGGTAGGCAATCACCCCGAAGACAGCGAGCAATCCCCCAAGCATAATGACACTGGAAATGAGCATGAGACGCCGCAGGCGCTGCACGACAGCGGCCTGTGCCGGATCGAGGGGTTTGTCGTCTGTCACGGGTGAATGGGTCATCGATTGCGCAAGCAGGAGAGTTCAGTCGCGAATTTAGTCAAAGCGGTGGCGGGCAAGGCGGACGCCGGCTCGCGTCTCGATCGTTTTCTCGCCGAGCGAGCGAGTGATTTCAGCCGTTCCCGATTGAAACAGCTGCTGCTCGAGGGCGAGGTCCGCGTAGGAACGCGGACGATAAAAGACCCGGCATACCGGGTCAAATCAGGCGATGCAGTCGAGCTGCGCGTGCCGCCGCCGAGGCCGGCGAAACCGGTTGCGCAGAAGATCCCGCTGAACATCGTCTACGAGGACAGCCAACTCATCGTCATCGACAAGCCCGCGGGCCTCGTCGTGCATCCCGCGGCCGGCAACGAGGACGGAACGCTCGTCAATGCGCTGCTCGCGCACTGCGGCAAAAGTCTCTCCGGCATTGGCGGCGAAAAGCGGCCCGGCATCGTGCACAGGCTGGACAAGGACACGAGCGGACTGATCGTCGTCGCCAAGAACGACAAGACGCATCGCGCGCTGAGCGAACAATTTGCCGATCACGGCCGAACAGGTCCGCTCGTGCGCGCGTATCTCGCGCTCGTGTGGGGCGTGCCGGAGCCGCGACGCGGCGTCATCAACGCGCCGATCGGCCGCGACCCGAGGGCACGCGAGCGCATGGCGGTTTTGCCGGGAGGCCGCAAGGCGACCACCTATTACGAATTGCGCGAGCGATATGCAGGCGAGAACGGATTGCCGGTGGTGAGCCTGATCGAGTGCCGGCTTGCGACGGGACGGACTCATCAGATCCGCGTCCATCTCACGCGGTTGGGCCACCCTCTCGTCGGCGACGAAGTGTACGGCGCCGGTTTCCGGTCCAAGACTTCGCAGATGACGCAGCGTGCGCGAAAGCTGATGCCGCGCTTCCGGCGTCAGGCTCTGCACGCATACCAGCTCGGCTTTTTGCACCCGCAAACAGGAAAGCCGGTACGGTTCGAAAGCCCGCTGCCTAAGGACATTTCCCGATTGGTTGACGCCCTCAAATCGGCGTGAATGGACGGGACCTTTTTCGCGCCGCAACGAATACCTATATGTCTGCGTTGCAGTCGCGTCTTCGGCTGCGGGGCTCGCCGCTCGTGGGAGCCCGAGTAAGGAGGGTGCATCTGATGGCCCGTAACGTTATGCCTGCCGTCTCTGCCGAGGGCGGGCTTTCCCGCTACCTGGAAGAGATCCGCCGGTTCCCGATGCTGGAACCGCAGGAAGAGTTCATGCTCGCGAAGTCCTGGCGCGAGCACGGCGACCGTGACGCCGCCCATAGGCTCGTCACCAGCCATCTGCGTCTCGTCGCGAAAATCGCGATGGGCTATCGCGGATACGGCCTGCCGATCGGCGAAGTCATCTCCGAGGGCAACGTCGGCCTGATGCAGGCCGTGAAGCGCTTCGATCCCGACAAGGGCTTTCGTCTCGCGACCTACGCCATGTGGTGGATCCGCGCGGCAATTCAAGAATACATCCTGCGTTCGTGGAGCCTCGTGAAAATGGGGACCACGGCGGCGCAGAAGCGTCTGTTCTTCAACCTGCGTAAGGCGAAGAGCCGTATCTCCGCGCTCGAGGAAGGCGACCTCAAGCCCGAACAGGTGAAGGAGATCGCGACCCGTCTCGGCGTGACCGAGAAGGAAGTGGTCGACATGAACCGCCGGTTGTCCGGCGATACCTCGCTGAACGCGCCCATCCGCAACGACGTCGATTCCGGCGAATGGCAGGATTGGCTCGTCGATGACCGCGACAATCAGGAGTCGACGCTCGTCGCGAACGAAGAGTTGGGCAATCGCCGCGCCGCGCTGAAGAACGCGCTTGGCGTGCTGAACGATCGCGAACGCCAAATCTTCGAGGCGCGTCGCCTCGCCGACGAACCTGTTACGCTCGAGCAGCTTGCGGAAGAGTTCGGCGTTTCGCGCGAGCGCGTTCGCCAGATCGAGGTTCGTGCCTTCGAGAAAGTGCAGCAGGCGGTCGTGAAGCGCATCGCCAGCATGGAGACGCCGGCGGCGCTCCCGGCGGGGTAACTCTCTTATCCGTTGGTCCCCGCGAATGCGGGGACCCAGGAAGCCCGTCATGCCCGCACTTGTTGCGGGCATCCACGCCTTTCGAAAATCGAAACGCTCAAAGACGTGGATGGCCGGGACAAGCCCTGCCATGACGCTTTTTTCGGTCGCTGAATTCTCGCGTGAAAAGCTACCCGCCCCAGGCGGCGACCACTTCGTTCACCGCACGCTCGCCGGGCGTTCCCTTCTCGATGACGAGCACGGCGCGGCGTCCATTGTTGTAGACGAACGGCACGTCGAGCCAGCCGCGCTCGCGCAGCAGGCTGAGGTTCTGTTCCCGGTCGGCTTCGATCGCCGACAGGCCGACGAGGAAGAAGCCCGGCATCACCCGAACGACGAGGCCGACGAGCGGCGCACCCTGCGCCGTCTCCGTGGTTTTCGCCCGGATACCCGGCAAATTCGCGACCCCGCCGAATGGGTCACCGGGTGTTACGAACTGGACTTCGACCGTGTGGCTTGCAGGCAGGGTCTGGTCGGGATTGCGGCGCAGCGTCATCGTGACCGTCATCTTTCGGTCGGGCACTTCGACGTCGACGCGAAGCCCGAGTTCGGGCGGCCGCCCCGGCCCGGGATTGACGGTTTCCGTCTTCCACACGGCCGTCCCAACGAAAGTCTGCAGCTGCTGTCCGCCGCCGCCCGGATTCTCTTCGTAGAGCACCGCGCGCTGGGCAATGGCAGCCGGCGTGGCGGAGCCGGGCTGTGATGTCGTGGGCGCGCGAGCTTGCGGTTGCGGCTGCGCCTTTGGGTCCGGCGCCACGCGGTCCGAGACTTTCGGACCTTCGCCCTGCGCAGTGCGCTGTCCCAGACCGAACGAGGCAAGGATGCGATCGCGATGCACATAGCCGATCAGGATGGCGACGCCGAGCAGCACGCCGACAATTCCGCCCACGACCAGTCTTGCCTGCAGCGCCTTGCGTGCATCGGCCTTCGCAAAATCGATACTGCGCGCCTTCGGCGCGCGAGGCGCCAATGGCGCGGAGAGTTCGTCGGTCGGCTTGTCGGTCGCGGGCGGGCGCAGCGGCATATCGCTCGCGTCGTCCGCTGCCGGTTCGAGTGAGTAGGCGGAAGGCAACGTGTCGCGTGCCGAGCGCGCAGCCTCGGCCGTGGCTGCACCGATCTGCCCCGCGTCCGCGACGGCATCACGCACGACCTTGGCACCGCTCACGGGTTCGGCAGCGCGCGGGCGCGGCGCCGACGCGGGAGCCGGCGGCGTTCGCGCGCCCGGTGCCTCAGGTGGCGACGTTCCCTGTGGTTGAGTGGGTCGTGGCGCGGCCTGATCCTGTGGCTGCGGCGTGGCCGATGGCGGTGGTCGTCCGGCGGGATCGGTTTTGCCGAGCTGCATTTCCGCCCGCCGGATCGCTTCCTCCAACGCGAGGCGCTCGCGCGTGATCTCCAATTCAGCAAGCGGCGGATTCATCGACCGCAGTTGCGCGACCAGCGCCTGCCGCGCGCGGTCATAGACGGCGCGGCGGCCCTCGGGACTTTTGTCGAGGGTCGCGACCGCACGGCTCAACAGGGGCAGATAATCGGTCATCGATAGGCGGCTTCCGACTCGCTGGTCCTCATCGGCTTACGTTTGAAACGGATTTTGGACCAGAATTGTGTCGTCGCGCTCCGGGCTTGTCGACAGCAGGGCCACAGGACAGTCGATTAATTCCTCAATTCGACGCACGTATTTCACTGCTTCCGCAGGTAGAGCGGCCCAGGAACGGGCCGCACGCGTGGATTCGCCCCACCCTCCGATCGTCTCGTATACGGGCTGGAGCCGAGCTTGGGCGGCAGCGCCCGCGGGCAGGTAATCGACTTCCCGGCCATCCAGCTTATAGCGCACGCAAACGCGGATTTCCTCAAATCCGTCGAGGACGTCCAGTTTCGTCAACGCAATTCCGTTGATTCCCCCGGTGCGCACAGTCTGCCGCACCAGCACCGCGTCGAACCAGCCGCAGCGGCGCGCCCGGCCCGTGACCGTGCCGAACTCCTTTCCGCGTTCTCCGATTCGCTTTCCGATCTCGTCCTTGAGCTCGGTCGGAAACGGCCCTTCACCGACGCGCGTCGTGTAGGCCTTGGTAATGCCGAGCACATAGCCGACCGCCCCCGGGCCGAGGCCGGAGCCGGTGGCCGCCTGGCCCGCAACCGTGTTCGAGGACGTCACGTAGGGATACGTGCCGTGGTCGACGTCGAGCAGCGCGCCCTGCGCACCTTCGAACAGGATTCGATCGCCGCGACGGCGCCGGTCATCGAGCAGCGCCCATGTGCGATCCATGTAGGGCAGCACTTTCGGCGCGACGGCGAGCAGATCCTTTCGGATGCTCGCGGCGGCGATTTCGGGCAATCCGAGTCCGCGCCGCAACGCGTTGTGATGCGCCAGCAACCGGTCGAGCTTGTCGTCCAACGAATCGAGTTCGGCGAGATCCGTGAGCCGTATGGCGCGACGACCAACCTTGTCTTCATAGGCGGGTCCGATGCCTCGGCCCGTGGTGCCGATGCGCCGATGCACAGCGCTTTCGCGCGACACGTCGAGCTCTCGATGCAGCGGCAGAATGAGCACGCAGTTGTCCGCGACGCGCAGGCTCTCCGGCGTGACCTTCACGCCTTGACCGGCGAGACGCTCGATTTCTTCCACGAGTGCGTGCGGGTCGAGCACGACACCGTTGCCGATCACGGCAAGCTTTCCCGGACGGACGACGCTCGAGGGCAAAAGTGAAAGTTTGTAGGTGATGCCGTCGACCACGAGCGTGTGGCCTGCGTTATGGCCGCCCTGGAAGCGAACGACCACATCGGCCTGCTCGCTCAACCAGTCGACGATCTTCCCTTTACCCTCGTCGCCCCACTGGGCCCCGACGACGACAACGTTCGGCACCTCAAGCTCTCCCCGGTACCTGGGCCACGCACACGAAACCCCGGCTCAATCGGGCCGGGGCTGAGGTTTCGTACCGGATCGAAGCCCTTGAAGCAAGGCGCGGATCGCGCGGCGCGGCGACGAGGCGCATGTCTCGTATGTGCCAAAGCAAGACTTTTTCCCTTGCACAAGGGCCTCGTTGCCCCAATGTGCCGCCGCATGGCGCTATCCACGAAGGCTCCGCCATCCATCTTGCCGGCAGCGACCACGATCGGCACCGCGATCCTACGGGTCGCCGAGGCGGACCGTTCGCTTCGCTGGTACGTCGATATGATGGGGTTGCAGCTCCTCGACCGCAGCACCGAGCGCCTTGTGCTCGGTGCCGGCGGAACGCCGGTGCTCAACCTCGAGGTTCGTCCCGGCGCAGCGCCGCGCGATGAGAATACGACCGGCCTCCATCACGTTGCGATCCTGGTGCCCGACCGTCCCAGTTTGGCCGGCGTACTCACTCGCATTGCCAAGGCCGGAGTCCGGCTCGGCGCTTCCGACCACCTCGTGAGCGAAGCGCTCTACATCTGGGATCACGACAACAACGGGCTTGAAATCTACCGCGACCGGCCGCGCGAGGAATGGAGTTGGGACGGTAAATTCATCCGAATGGCAACCGAGCCGCTCGATCTGCGCAATCTTGCCGCCGAAGTGCTTGGCACAGGCAAGGAAAATGAGCCGATGCCCGTGGGCACACGTACCGGGCATGTCCATTTGCAGGTCGGCGATCTCGGCGTGGCAAAACAATTCTACTGCGACGTGCTTGGCTTCGAGCAGACTGCGGGGCGCGGCGGCGCACTGTTCGTTTCCGCCGGCGGCTATCATCACCACGTCGGTCTCAATACCTGGCACAGCCTGAACGGACCGCCGCCGGCCGAAGGCGCGGCCGGGCTCGTCGTGTTCGAGATTATGGTGCCTGACCGCTCAGCACTCGCGGATCTGAAAGGCCGTGTGCAGGCGGCTGGTCACGCCGTGACCGATCGCAACGACGGCATTTTCCTTCGTGATCCGTGGGGCACTTCGATCCGCGTTCTTGCTGCGCCCCAATCCTGATCAACCGCCTTCCAACGAGACGACATGCCCTTCTTTTTCCGGAGACTCTTTCGGCGCCTCTACAACGCTCCCTATCTTCTGCTCGGACTGACGATGCTGTTCTGGGCGGGGAACATCAATGTCGGGCGTTACGCCGCCGGCCATGTGCCGCCGATCGCGCTCGGAACGCTGCGCTGGATCGGGGCGACGCTCATTCTGCTTCCCTTCGCCCTCCCCTACTTGCGTGCCGACTGGCCCTTGATCCGCAAGCACGCGGCCATGCTTACGCTGCTCTCGCTGCTCAGCATCTCGGCCTATAACACGCTCACCTATTATGGCTTGCAGTACACGGAAGCGATCAACGCGGTCATCCTGCAATCCACCGGCTCGCTGGTCCTTGTCGCGTTCACGTTCCTGTTGTTCGGCGAACGGCTCGGGCCGTGGCAGCTGTTCGGCATGCTGCTGTCGCTCGCGGGCGTGGCCGTCGTCGTAAGCCGCGGCGACTGGAACACCCTCCTGCACTATCAGCTGAACGTCGGCGACTTCATCCTGCTTGCGGCGATCGCGTCCTACTCACTCTACTCGGCGCTGCTGAAGAAACGGCCGCCGCTGCATCCGATGTCGTTCGTCGCCCTGACCATGGGTTGGGGCTCGGTCTTGCTGCTGCCGTTCCTCGCGGCCGAGATGGCCGGCGGACGCGGTGTGCCGATCGACGCGAAGTCCGTTCTCATCATCGCCTACGTGGTGATCTTCCCATCCCTGCTCGCACACTTCTTTTTCTTCCGCGGCGTCGAGTTGATCGGCGCGAACCGCGCCGCGCCCATGATGTATCTGATCCCGGTGTTGGCGACGGCGCTTGCAATGGTCTTTCTCGGCGAGCAACTGCACCCGTTCCACGTTGCCGGATTCATGCTCGTGATCGGCGGCGTCCTGATTGCGACCCGTCGTCAGCCCGCCCAAGTCGCCGTTAGAACTTGAGCACCTTCGCCTGCTGCACCTGCGGCAGCGCGCGGACCTTCGCCAGCACGTCCGCGGGCATTTCGCCGTCGATCTCGATCAGGGCAACTGCGTTACCGCCCGGTGCCTCACGTCCGACGTGGAACGTCGCGATGTTGATGCCCGCGTCGCCGAGGGTCGAAGAGAACTTTCCGATGAAGCCCGGCTTGTCGAGATTGGTGATGTAGATCATCGACCGACCGAATTCCGCATCCATGCGGATGCCCTTGATGTTGACGATGCGCGGCCGCCCATCGGCGAAGACAGTGCCCGACACATAGCGCGATTGACGCTCAGTCACGACCGTCAAGGTAATCAGGCTTTCGTAGTCGCCTGCCGTCTCTCGCGTGGTTTCCTCCACCACGATGCCGCGCTCCTTGGCGACGATCGTCGCGGACACGACGTTCACGTCCTGCAGCATCGGCCGCAACAGCCCGGCGACCGCAGCCGAGGTAAGTGCCTTGGTCTTCAGGTTCGCAACGGCACCCTCGTAGGTGACTTGCACCTTGTTGATGCCGGTTTCCGTCAGCTGGCCCGCGAACGAGCCGAGCTTTTCGGCGAGCGCTATGTACGGCTTGAGCCGCGGCGCTTCTTCGGCGGTGATCGAGGGGAAATTCACCGCGTTCGAGATCGCGCCGCGCAGTAGATAGTCGGACATCTGCTCGGCGATCTGCAGCGCCACGTTCTCCTGCGCTTCGCTCGTGGCAGCGCCCAGGTGCGGCGTGCACACGACATTCGGATGGCCGAACAAGGGGTTCTCGGTCGCGGGCTCGTTCAAAAACACGTCGAAGGCCGCGCCGGCGACCTGACCGGAATCGAGCGCGGCCCGCAGCGCCTTCTCATCGACCAGCCCGCCCCGCGCGCAGTTGATGACGCGAACGCCTTTCTTGGTGCGGGTGAGCGTTTCGGCATTCAGGATGTTCTTGGTCTTTTCGGTGAGCGGCGTGTGGAACGAAATGAAATCCGCACGCGCGAGCAGGTCTTCGAGCTCGACTTTCTCTACGCCGATGTCCTTGGCCCGCTCAGGCGAGAGAAAGGGATCATACGCGATCACCCGCATGCGCAGGCCAAGGGCGCGGTCGGCAACGATCGAGCCGATATTGCCGCAGCCGATGACGCCGAGCGTCTTCGCGGTGAGCTCGACGCCCATGAAGCGGTTCTTTTCCCACTTCCCGGCCTGGGTAGAGGCGTCGGCCTGCGGAATCTGCCGCGCGAGCGCGAGCAGAAGTGCAATCGCATGCTCCGCCGTCGTGATCGAATTGCCGAACGGCGTGTTCATCACGATGATGCCCTTGGAGGTCGCTGCCGGCACGTCGATATTGTCGACGCCGATGCCGGCTCGGCCGATGACCTTCAGCCCGTTGGCGGCGGCGATCACCTTTTCGGTCATCTTCGTCGCCGAACGCACGGCGATGCCGTCATAGTCACCGATGATCTTGATCAACGCGTCGCGTTCGAGTCCGGTCTTCACGTCGGTCTCGATTCCACGATCCTTGAAGATCTGCGCGGCGGCGGATGAAAGCTTGTCGGCGATGAGTACGCGCGGAGCCATGAGAATCTCCTACGCCGCGCGCGGCAACGCCGCCTTCGCTTGCGCAAACGCCCAATCGAGCCAGGGGAACAGCGCGTCGAGATCCGCGCCCTCCACCGTTGCCCCGGTCCAGATGCGGAGCCCCGGAGGAGCATCGCGATGGGCAGTGAGGTCGTAGGCGACATTCTCCTTCTCGAGCATCGCCGCCATCGATTTCGTGAACGCGTTCTGCGCGTCCGGGGCGAGCGCCCGGATCGCGGGATCGGAAAACACGAGACAGACGGACGTATTCGAGCGCGTCGCCGGCACCTTCGCGAGATGCTCGATCCATGGCGTCCGAGCGACCCACGCATCGAGCTTCGCAAAGTTCGCATCGGCGCGCTTTGCCAAGCCATTGAACGCGCCAGCCGATTTCGCCCACTCGAGCGCGTCAAGATAATCCTCGACGCAAAGCATCGACGGGGTGTTGATCGTGTCGCCTTCGAAGATCCCCTCGTTGAGCTTTCCGCCCTTGGTCATGCGGAAGATCTTCGGCAGCGGCCAAGCAGGCTTGTTGCTTTCGAGACGTTCCACCGCGCGCGGCGACAGGATCAGCATGCCGTGCGCCGCCTCCCCGCCCAGCACTTTCTGCCAGGAGAAGGTGACGACATCGAGCTTGCTGAAGTCGAGATTCTGCGCGAACGCCGCCGAGGTGGCGTCGCAGATCGTGAGCCCCGCGCGGTCCGCCGAAATCCAGTCCGCGTTGGGCACTCGCACGCCGGATGTCGTGCCGTTCCAGGTGAAGACGACGTCGTGTGAGAAATCGACTTGGCGCAGATCCGGCAATTCCCCGTAGGGCGCCCTGATCTCCCGCGCATCCTTGAGCTTGAGCTGCTTGAGGACGTCGGTGACCCAGTGCTCGCCGAAGCTTTCCCAGGCGAGGACGTCGACCGGACGCGGGCCAAGCAGAGACCATAACGCCATTTCAACGGCGCCCGTGTCCGACGCCGGCACGATCCCGATCTTGAAATCGGCGGGCACGCCGAGCACTTCGCGCGTGAGATCGATCGCCCGCTTGAGCTTGGCTTTGCCGGGCTTCGACCGGTGCGAGCGGCCGACCAGTGCGTCTTTGAGGTTTTGGAGATTCCAGCCGGGGCGCTTTGCGCAGGGGCCGGACGAGAAATGCGGCACGCGCGGGCGTGCGGCGGGCGTATTCGCCATGTGTCTATCCTTCCAGATAGGCGCCCCTCGGTGGGGAGGGGTCTCCCACTCACGGCGATACGCCTCCGCCTCCTGCCGCGTCAAGTACGGCGCCCGCGCACCGTGTCGCAGCCTTCTCATTCCGGGGCGCGGGCCGCAGGCCTGCGAACCCGAATCCATGAACACCCCGGTTAACTATTCCGTTCGGTGTCCTTGGATTCCGGGCCCGCGCGCTTCGCGCGCGTCCCGGAATGACCACTGAAAAACGAAAGCGGCGCGGACATGCCGCGCCGCCGAGGCCGAAGGTCGAGGGTCCGGCGCGGCTCCTCTAAGATGCCGCGCCGCCTGCACTCGAGCAGAGAGTGGATCAGTATTTCGTCATGGCCGCGGGGACGGTCGCCAATGGCTCACACCCATGTCGGCGAGCATCCAGCGCACCCCGAGCTTCAGGTCATGCGAGGTAAGCCCTTTGAACACCACCGGGTAACAGGGCGGAGTAACGTTGCATCCCGCTGCGGGATTCGTGTTGCGGAAGTCGCCGGTCTTGCCGTCGCCGAGACTGAGGTACCGGTAGCCGAACTCGACGACGAAATTGGGCGTCACCTGATAGGCGAAGCCCGCGTGAATCGCCCAAGCCAGGTCCCACGTCGATGCCGTATCGGCAAATCCGCCAGCGGCGCCGATGACGTTCGTGTCCGTGAAATGGCTGATCGTAATGCGGCTCGCGCCGATGCCCGCGCCGATAAATGGCGTGAACGATTTCCAGGTGACGAGGTCGATGTATGCGTTCAGCATGAACAGCCATTCGGATTTCATGCCGTCGTAGTCGTTCGTGTTGGGCGTTCCGGCGTTGTCGAATCGGTCAAGCGCGTGAAAACTGGACTTGCCGCGATACTCGCCCGTCAGGTCCCAGCGAAACCAGCTGTTGTGCGCATAACCGATCCCGATTCCGAAGAAGGGCGCGCTGTCGAAGCCTCCCTTGTCGAGCCACTGGAACGCAGTTGCCGTTAGAAACAGCGGATGCTCGAGTTGCTTGAGCCTTTGGTTGCTCATCCCGATATCGCCGCGCAGATACCAGCCGCCGAAGTCCTCGATCGGCGGCGGAAGAAGCGCCGGCAAGTCCGCGGCGCGCGCGTTGGCTGAACCGAGCACGGCGATTGCGACCACCGATAGCGCGAAGGTCTTGAGGCTGCCCATTTTCATTCCTTCTGAACTGTCGGCGTACGCGAAGCGTGCACCCACGAATTTCGAAGGCCGAAAACTGCCAGCGAAGCGTTAAAGGCCGCTTAACCTTAATTTTTAACTCGCGTGCCAGACACAATCCGGATAGTCCGCGCGCTTCGCGCGGTCCCGAAGTCACAACGATAAATGAAGTGTTAAAGCGTCAGGCCGCGGCAGACTTCGTGAGTGCGTCGACGATGTCGTCGACCACCGCTTCGATGAGAGCGCGGTCTTCGCCCTCACCCATCACCCGAATCACGGGCTCCGTACCGGACGAGCGCACGAGCAGACGTCCCTGCCCGTCGAGGCGCTTCTGCGCGGAGGCAATCGCTGCCTTCACCGCGCTTTCCTCGAGCGGCTTTGCTCCCTTGTAGCGCACGTTCTTCAAGATCTGCGGCAGCGGCTCGAAACGATGGCAGAGTTGCGAAACCGGCTTGCCGGATTTCTGCACGACCGCGAGCACCTGCAGGGCGGCAACGAACCCGTCACCGGTCGTCGCGTGGTCGGAGAGGATGATGTGCCCGGACTGTTCTCCGCCGACATTATAGCCGTCGGCGCGCATGCGCTCGAGCACGTAGCGGTCGCCGACCGGCGTCCGCGCCAACTCGATGCCGAGGCCTGCGAGATGCCGTTCCAATCCGAGATTCGACATCACCGTGCCGACGATTCCCGGTCGCGACAACCGGCCGTCTTCCCGGAAGCTTTCCGCGACGACGGCAAGCAACTGGTCGCCGTCGATCAACCGGCCCTTCTCGTCGACGAGCACGACGCGATCCGCATCGCCGTCGAGCGCAATGCCGATGTCGGCACGCATCTCACGCACCTTGTTCGCGACGGCCTCCGGCGACGTCGAGCCGACGTCGCGATTGATGTTGAAGCCGTCGGGATCCACGCCGATCGGAAATACCTCGGCGCCCAATTCCCAAAGGCCCGCCGGAGCCACCCGGTAGGCCGCGCCGTTCGCGCAATCGATAACGATCCGCATCCCCTCGAGCGAAAGATTGCGCGCGAGCGTGCGCTTCGCGAATTCGATGTAACGGTCCTGCACGCCGTCGATGCGCTTGGCGCGCCCGAGGTCGCCGGGCTTCGCGAGCCGCTTGCCAAGGTCGGCGTCGATCAGTGCTTCGATCTCGTGTTCGATTTCGTCCGACAGCTTGTAGCCGTCGGGGCCGAACAACTTGATGCCATTGTCGTCGAATGGGTTGTGCGAGGCTGAGATCATGACGCCCGCATCGCAGCGCATGGAGCGCGTAAGCATCGCGACAGCCGGCGTCGGCATCGGACCGGTCTGAAACACGTCGATGCCGACGGACGTGAATCCGGCGATCAGCGCGGTCTCGATCATGTAACCGGAAAGCCGGGTGTCCTTGCCGATCAACACGCGGTGTCGATGCTCGCCGCGCAGGAAGACAAGTCCCGCAGCCTGGCCAACGCGCAGCGCGAGATCAGGCGTGATCGCCTGGTTCGCCCGGCCGCGAATCCCGTCCGTCCCGAAGTATTTTCCTGCCATGTCCTCTGTCCGCCCGGCGAACGCTGCCTCGGCGGTCCCGGCCCGTGGGCTGCTACTTATAAGGCGATACTGCTTCGCAAAGCTTCAAAAAATGTGAGCATAGGTTACCCGTCCGCCTTCGCTAAAGCTTCGGCGGATTTGCAGCCTAGCCCGCCGAAGCCTTGTGCGTAGGCGGGCCACCGACATCGTTAACCGGGGGTTTCGACCGAGGGAACATGGCCGCGGTCACCTACAAAATTCAGGGTCACGCCATCGTTTCGGAGGACGACAAGATCGCCGACGCGGTAGGCGCGATGCCGTCCCAGCTGCGCAATTCGGCGGACTGGCGCCGGTTCCAAAGCGCCCTCGACGGCGCGGCGATCATCGTGCTCGGCCGCATGGGTCACCTTTTTCACCCCAACGTCCACCGCCGCCCGCGGCTCGTAATTTCCTCATCGGCGCGCGGGATCGAGCGGCGCGCCGACGCATGGTGGTGGAACCCGGCTCAGGTGACGCTGCCGGAAGCGCTCGCCGCCTCGGCACCGGCCGGCGGCCTCGTCGCGGTGCCCGGCGGCCGCCGCGTGTTCGATTTTTTTCTCAAGCACGGGTACGACGAGTTTCATCTCGCGCGCATGGCTGGCGTGACGATCCCCGACGGCGTGCCGCTCTTCACGGAATGTGCTTCGGGCCGGACGGCGGACTCGCTCCTGATGGAAAACGGGCTGGAACCGCGGTCGACGGAAACGCTCGATGCGAGAGCCCGCGTCATGCTCACCATATGGAAACGGCCGGGACCTACGGCATGAGCGCGCGCCACGCGGCGGCGGCCGCCATGCCAGCAGCAACCGCGAGATAGTCACGGCGCCATACGAGCATCACCGCGCCACCGGCAAGGACGGCGAGCGCCGCAGGCGCCCCGTCGCGCACGATGATCGGCAGGATCGTCGCAACGATCACAGCACCAGGCGAAGCCTCGAGCATCCGTCGCACGCGGGGCGTGAGCGGCACGCGCCCCATGATCCAGAATCCGCCGACACGCATTGGAAAAGTCGCCGCCGCCATGGCGAGAATTCCCAGCAAGGCGCCGTCAATCGCGGTCATCGACGAACCCTCCCGCGATGCTTCCGGCAAGTCCGCCAGCGACGACGTACCACCAGCCGCCGGCGAGATGGTGCACGAGGAGCGCAACCACGCCCGCGACGATCCAGGGAAGCGCGCGTGTCGTGCCGCGCCAGAGCGGAATCAGCATCGCAGAAAAAAACACCGGCATGACGAGGTCAAGCGCGATGGCCTGCGGATTCGCGACGAGCGCGCCCAGCAAGTAGCCGGCGCTGGTCGCGCCCATCCAGAACGCGAAGATGATCAATGCGCCGCCAAGGTAGATCGACAGATCCGCTCCGCCTTCGCTGCGGTAGCGCATCGCGACGATCCAGCCCGGATCGGTGAGAAGCTGGAGCAACGGATAGGACTGCCACGCGGGCAGCTGGCCGAGCCACGGCCGCATGCCGGCGCTGAGCAACAGCAGACGCGCATTCACCGTCGCCGCAATGAGAGCAAGGCCTGCGAGCGCGCCAGCGTTCATCTGCTGCGGCCAAACCTCCAGCGCCACCATCTGCGACATGCCCGCGTACACGAGCAGGTTCATCAGAAGGCTTTCGACCAGCGTGAAGCCCTTGGCGGCTTCGGCGCTGCCGACGGCAATGCCGAACGCGACCATGCCGGGAAGGAGCGCGAGAACCATGCGCGCGCCAAGCACGAGGCCTTCAAGCGACCAATAGGGTGCGGGAGAGTCGGTCTGTTTGGGCATGAAAAAGCCGCGTGCCCTAACAAGCCGAGCACGCGGCCGCAATGCGACTCAGGAACGATGGTGCCATCCTCTGTCAGGAGGACGACGGATGGCGCCTCAGGCTTGCGGCTGCGGGGCTACGTCGGCGCCTGGCTCGGGCCGCGGTCGCGGCTTGCCAGCCGTTGGCACGGCGGACGTACGTGGCGCGGCCGGCTCGGTCACGCCTTCACGCACCGGCGGCCTGCCCGCGAGCAGGTCCTTGATCTCGTCGCCGGTAAGCGTCTCGTACTCGAGCAAGCCCTTGGCGAGGGTTTCCAACCCCGCCCGGTGCTCGGTGAGAACGCGTTGCGCTTCCGCATAGCCGGCCTCGACCAAGCGCCTGATCTCGGAATCGATCTTCCGCACCGTCTCCTCGGAAATATTTTGCTGCCGCGAGACGGAATAGCCAAGAAACACTTCTTCCTGGTTCTCGCCGTACGCGACCGTCCCGAGTTCTTCCGACAAGCCCCAGCGCGTAACCATCATGCGCGCAAGGCGCGTCGCCTGCTCGATGTCGCTCGCCGCACCCGAGGTGACCTTGTCGTGACCGAACACGAGCTCTTCCGCCACGCGCCCGCCCATCATGATCGCAAGTCGCGAAGTCATCTGCTCGAGGCTCATCGACAGCTTGTCGCGCTCCGGCAATTGCATGACCATGCCGAGTGCGCGGCCGCGCGGAATGATCGTCGCCTTGTGCACGGGATCCGTCGCAGGGACGTGCAACGCTACGATCGCGTGGCCGCTCTCGTGATAGGCGGTGAGCAACTTCTCTTCCTCGGTCATCACGAGGGAGCGGCGCTCCGCGCCCATCATGACCTTGTCCTTGGCATCTTCGAATTCATGCTGGGTGACCATGCGCTTGTTGCGCCTGGCTGCGAGCAGGGCTGCTTCGTTGACGAGGTTGGCGAGATCCGCGCCCGAGAATCCGGGGGTGCCGCGCGCGACCGTCTTCAAGTTCACGTCGGGCGCCATCGGAACCTTGCGCACGTGAACCTTCAGGATCTGCTCGCGGCCGACGACATCCGGATTCGGCACGACCACCTGACGATCGAAGCGGCCCGGGCGTAGGAGCGCCGGGTCGAGTACGTCGGGGCGGTTGGTGGCGGCGATCAGGATGATGCCTTCGTTGGCCTCGAAGCCGTCCATTTCGACGAGCAGCTGGTTCAACGTCTGCTCGCGCTCGTCGTTGCCGCCGCCAAGGCCGGCGCCGCGATGGCGGCCGACCGCGTCGATCTCGTCCACGAAAATAATGCACGGCGCGTTCTTCTTCGCCTGCTCGAACATGTCGCGCACGCGCGAGGCGCCGACGCCGACGAACATCTCGACGAAGTCGGAACCGGAGATCGTGAAGAACGGCACGTTAGCTTCGCCCGCGACGGCGCGCGCGATCAGCGTCTTGCCCGTGCCCGGAGGTCCGACGAGCAGTACGCCGCGCGGAATCCGTCCGCCCAGACGCTGGAATTTCTGCGGGTCGCGGAGGAATTCGACGATTTCCTCGAGGTCCTGCTTTGCCTCATCGACGCCGGCGACGTCTTCGAAGGTAACGCGGCCGTGCGCTTCGGTGAGGAGCTTCGCCCGCGACTTGCCGAAGCCCATGGCCTTCCCGCCTGCGCCCTGCATCTGGCGCGAGAGGAAGATCCACACGCCGATCAGCGCAATGAACGGGAGCCACGAAACGAGCAGCGACACGAACCACGGTACGTTGTCCGACGGCGGTCGGGCCGTGATCGATACCTTCTTTTCGTACAAGCGCTCGACCAATCCGGGATCGGTCGGCGCGTAGGTCTGGAATTGGCGCCCGTCGGTAAACTGACCGGTAATCTCGTTGCCCTGAATCACAACGTCGCGCACGCGGCCCTGATCGACCTCGCTCAGGAGCTGCGAGAAACTGATGTCGGTGTTTACGGTTCGCTGGCCGGGATTCTGAAAGAGCGAGAACAGCGCGAGCAGCAATAGGACGATCACCACCCAGACGGCGAAATTCCGCAAATTGGCGTTCATCACTGACCTTTGAGGCGGGCCCGGCCCGCGAGAGTAAGCCCCGGAAACACCCGTTTCCGATTGCTGTAGCGCAGTATCGTTAAAATAGGGCGCAGGGGTGGCCTTGCCAAGGGAACGCCCTGCGGGAGGAGCGTTTTTCGCCGCATCGTGAATAGCTTGTCACGTTCGGCGACTACGCCGCACCGGCGCGCGTGCCACGGTGAGACGGGCGCCGTCGAGACCGACGAGAGCGCCCGCGAGGGTGCGGCGGAGCGGCACACCCGCACCGTGCGCGTCCCAAAGTGCCGAGTGCAAGGCTTCGAGTTTCGCGAGTTCGACCGGTCCCTCGTCGCCGGTCGCTTCGACGGCCCGTCCCAGCAGACGCAGGGAAATCTCGTCCGCGGCCTGGAAAAAACTCTTGGCGTCGAGCTGGACGGAGGCCTCCACTGATTGCCTGGCGCCGCGCGCGATTTTCGGCTGCAGCTCATCGGCCACGGCCTCGATCGCGGCGTCCGCCCGCGCGAGCCGGCGCGCCGCGGTCGCGAGACGCTCCGGCGTCAGCCCTTCCACGGCGAGGGCCGACGCGAGTCGCCGCAGCCGGACGCGCGTGTATTTCGGATCGGCATTCGACGGATCCTTCGCGAATGGAATTCCTGCGGCGCGCAACGTGGCAATCAGCCGGACCTTCGGCACGTCGAGCAAGGGCCGCGCGATGGCCATCCCCTCGCGGTTACTGTGCGGGCGAATGCCGCCAAGGCCTGTCAGTCCGGAGCCGCGCCCGAGGCGCATGAGCAAGGTTTCCGCCTGGTCATCGAGAGTATGCGCTGTCACGATCGCATCCGCCGCGATCTCGCGTCCGCGCGCCACGAGCAACTTGTAGCGCGCTTTGCGGGCCGCCTCCTGGATGCCCGTCTTCGGCTTTTTCCCGGACCAGATCAAAGTGTCGTGCGGGACTCCGAGTTTGCCGGCCAGTCGCGCCACGTCCGCCGCCTCGCGCTGCGACCCTCGCCGCAACTGATGATCGACCGTCGCGGCCGCGAGCTCCGGGCCGCTGCGCCGCGCGGCGCGCCAGCGCTGCACGAGCACCATGAGCGCGGTGGAGTCGGGTCCGCCCGAAACGGCGAGCAGCACGCGACGGAAATCTTTCAGGTCGGTGAAAAGCGAAGCAAGCTCGGAGTCGGCGATCGAGCTGCCAGGCGGCTCAACAGCGGGCACGCTTCTGTTCCTGCTCGACCGCGCGCTTCACGTTGGTCGAGGCCTTCGGATATTTCGTCAGCACATGACCGAGCGACGCGCACGCCGTCTCTCGCTCGCCGAGCGCCGCGAGCGATTGGCCGAGCCGCAACAATGCGTCGGGCGCCTTCACGGCATTAGGATAGTCGGTCGAGATCTTCAGAAAAATTTCCGCTGCGTCGTTGTACTGCTGGCGCTGGAATTGCGCTTCGCCGAGCCAGTAGTTTGCGTCCGGCACGAGCCGTTGCGCTTCCGGCTCGCGGCTGGTCGAATGGTTAGTGAGAAATGTGCGGAAGCCGTCGACTGCGAGGTCGTAGTCGCGGCGCAGAATCGCACCGTAGGCGAGGTCATACTCATCCCTCGCGCTGCCCGACGGCGCAAGGACCGCCTGCTGGCCGACCGGCGGCGGCGCCTGCTTGGGCAATCCCGGCGGCAACTGGCCCTGAGCGCCTGGTCCTGAAAGCGACCCGAGGTCAAGCGGCGCGCCCGGCACGCGGCGCGGGTCGCCGATGTCGGCGCCTCCCGGCCCAGCCGGGATCGTGCCGAGGTTGCGCGGAGCGCCCGGAGCGTCCGGTGCCGCGGTTGGATCGAACACGTCGCCGCGCCGTCCCGGTGTCGCGGGTGCGATTTGTTGTTCCGGCACCGCGACCGGCGGCGGACCCGGCCGCGACGCGACCGGCGGAAGCGCTCCGGGCGGCGGCTGCACGTTGCCGCTCTGCCCGCGCTGCTGGTCCGGCACCCCGACTGGCGGCGGGGCCTGACGCGATGCAACGGGTGGAAGCGCGGCCGGAGGGGGCTGCACATTGCCGCTCTGCCCGCGTTGCGGGACCGGACGCGACGATGGTGTCATTTCCTGAAAGCGAAAATCAGTGTCCTGCTGCACGCGCTTGAGTTGCTGCTCGAGCTGATTGTTGCGGTGCTGCAATTCCTCGATCATTCCCGTCATCTGACGGATCTGATTTTCGAGTCGCCCGAGCCGCGCGACGAGCTCACTCTCCTCGCCCCGTTGTTGCTGTTGCTGCCCGAACAACTGGGCACGAGCCTCGCCGCCGACGCTAGCTGCGGCGGCAAGGATCGTGAGGACAAGAATGATCGATCGCACGGGCATCTTCGGCACGGTCATGGTTCGGGATGCGCCATCCTAGCGCGACCCCCAGCGTCTCGGCCACCGCGAGATAGCGGCCGGACTGCGTCCAAAATTTGGCCTTTTGGACGTCAGACGCCCGCGTTCAGCACCGTCACGACGCGCCGGTTCTGCGACCAGCACGAGATGTCGTTGCAGACCGCGACCGGCCGCTCCTTGCCGTAGGAAATCGTGCGCATGCGCGACGGATCGACCCCGCGGGCGGCGAGGTATTCGCGCACGGTGGTGGCGCGACGCGCGCCGAGCGCGATGTTGTATTCGCGCGTACCGCGTTCGTCGGCGTGTCCTTCAACCGTGAAGGCATAACGGTTGTACTGACTCAGCCATTGTGCCTGCTTGTCGAGCGTGGCGCGGGCTTGCGGCGTGAGATCGGACGAGTCCGTCTCGAAGAAGACGCGGTCGCCCACGTTCACCACGAAGTCCTGCGCGCTCCCCGGGGTCGCCATTCCACCGGCGCCACCCGCCTGGTCAGCCGCATTCGGATTCTGCGCGCACGCGGCGATTACGAGCACCGCGCCGATAAGCGCGCCGAACCGCGCGCCCCGCAGGAAGCGATGGAGGTTCATCATCGTTCCGGCTCCCTTCATGCCTATTGGTCCCTGGCCCTCTAACAGTCCGGTGGTTAAGCGAATATTCCGTCAACCTTGACGATGTCTTGGCGAAGCCCCGAAAACTCGAATTTTCGCGCAGAACGCGTCCGCAAAAACGATCACGTTGGTTACTAAAGCGTGAATAGTGCAACCCTTGTGCCGCACTGCGGCCACATCATGGCCGGTTCACGCCAGTAGCGGCGACCAGGCTGGATCGGACGCATAGGAGGGCGTCGGAATACGCTGCTCGTTGTAGCCGGTGAGGTCCACCGTAAAGAGTTGCGGGCCTGCGGTGCCCCCCGGATCGCGGAAGAACATGAGCACCCGCCCGTTCGGCGCCCAGGTCGGCCCCTCGTTATGGAACCCTTCCGTAAGGATGCGTTCCCCGGAACCGTCGATCCGCATGACGCCGATCGCGAAGCTGCCGCGGCCCTGCCGCGTGAACGCAATGACGTCCCCGCGCGGCGACCATACGGGCGTCGAGTAGTTGCCCTGGCCGAACGAGATGCGTCGCGCGCCGCCGCCATCGGCGCCCATGACATAGATCTGCTGCGAGCCGCCGCGATCGGATTCGAAGGCGATCTGCTTTCCGTCGGGCGAAAACGAAGGTGCCGTGTCGATCGCAGCGGCGTCCGTGAGCCGCGTCGTCCGCCGCGAGCGGAGATCCATCAGGAAGATGTTCGAATTGGAGCCCTTCTGCAGACTCATGAGCACGCGCTGCCCGTCGGGGGAGAAGCGCGGCGAGAACGTCATGCCCGGAAAGTCGCCGACCACTTCGCGCTGGCCGGTATCGATGTTGAGCAGAAGCACGCGCGGGTCCCCGCGCCCGTACGACATGAAAGCCACTTCCTGATTGGTCGGGCTGAAGCGCGGCGTCAGCACCAGGTCCTCACCGCGCGTCAAATACCGCACGTTCGCGCCATCCTGATCCATGATCGCGAGCCGCTTCACGCGCTGGTCCTTCGGACCGGTCTCGTCGATGAACACAATGCGCGTATCGAAGTAGCCCTTCTCGCCGGTGAGACGCTCGTAAATGAGATCGGAGATGATATGGCCAATGCGCCGCCACTGCGCCGGCTGCGTGATGAAGTACTGCTGCCCGGCGAGTTGCTCGCCAGCAAACACGTCCCAAAGGCGGAATTCTGTCTTGATCCGATCGCCGTCGCGCGACACTCGACCGGTGACGAGGCCTTGCGCATTGATCACGCGCCAGTCCGGAAAGCGCGGACGCGCGTCGAAGTTTTGGATCTTCTCGATGAACGCGGTCGGATCGATCGGCTGAAACAAACCCGAGCGCCGTAGATTGTTGGTGATAATTCCGGACAGGTTACGCGCGAGCTCCGGATCGCCGCCCACACCCGTCAGGAATTCGGGGATGGCCACGGGGAGCGGCTGAATCGTTCCCTGCGTGATGTCGAGCTTTAACACCGCCTCCGCTTCGCGTCCGCCGAGCGTCGCAGCCGCAGCCGCGGCGCCCGCCGTCAACAGGAGACGGCGGCGGGAAATCGCGTTGCGCGTAGGAAGCATCAAACTGGCTCGCTCAATCATCGTGGTCTCGCAAATGGATCAACCGCCGAACATGTCGCGCGGATCGAACGTCACTTCTACGTCCCGCCAGATTTCGTACTTTGCCGCGGGCAATGTGTAGGGCTGACAACGGCGCACGGCACGCATCGCGCCCTCCGCCGCCACGCGGAAATAGGGGCTTGAGCCGTTGTTCATCAAGACGGGCTCCGCCGACAGCGTGCCGTCCGTGCGAAATTGTACGCGCAGCCGCACGATCAGATCCTGCGCATTCTCCGCGCCGACCGGCGGATTCCAGCATGCTTGAATCTGCGCGCGCAGCGCGTCTATCTCGCTTTGCGTCAGCCGCGCCGCGTTGCCCATGGTCGTGCCGAGCGAGGCGGTCGGCGCAACCTCGCTGGCCGCGCGCTGACGCTGCGGCTCCCGACGGTCGAGCAGCGCCGCGATCTGATCCGGATTGAAATCGCGCTGCTTCGGCGTCTGCGCTTGCGCGGGAGGCGCTGGAGTCGGCGGCTTCGGTTTCGGCGGCTCACGCTTCGGCGGCTGCGGCGCCTTCGCTTGATCGAGCTTCGCTTCGGGCTTCGCTTCTTCCTTCTTCGGCGCCGGCTCGGATTTCGTTTCTGGCGGCGGTGGCGGCGGGGCGGCCGCGGTCTTCACTTCAGGCTTCGCCGGTTTCTTCTCCGGCTCGGGCGCCTGCTTCGGCTCGGCTACTTTCTCCGCCGCCTGCTTCGGCTGCTCTTTCTTCGGTGCGTTGCGAGCGCCGGCCATCATCTGCGTCACGTCGGTGATCGGAACGAGGTCCACGGGCATGGCTTCGGTGCGCGGCGGATCGAGTGGCGACGGCGCAAACGTGATCAGGCCCCAGCCGAGCACGACCGCGTGCGCGAGACTCGATACGGCGAGGCCCGTGCGCAATTTAGTTCCCTTGCTCGACTTCGGTGACAAGCGCCACTCGTCTATAGCCTGCGGCCGACAACCGGCCCATCACCCGCATCACTGTACCGTAATCAACCTTGCGATCGCCGCGCACGTAGATGCGCTCTTCGCTTCCGTTCTTCGCGATCGCCTTGAGCTTGGCCACCAGCTCGTCGACCTTAAGTTCGGTGTTCTGCAGGAAAACCTGGCCTTTGTCATTGACCGAAATCGTGAGCGGTTCGCGGTCCTGTTCGATCGATTTGGCCTGGCTTTCCGGCAGGTCGATCGGCACGCCGACGGTGAGCAGCGGGGCCGCGACCATGAATACGATGAGCAGCACCAACATCACGTCGACAAACGGCGTGACGTTGATCTCGCTCATCATGGCACGGCGTCGGCCGCGTGGACCCCGGCCGCCGCTGGCGGCACCCGCCCCCATATTCCGTCCTCACATCTTTTCGTCGACCTGACGCGACAGGATCGCCGAGAACTCGTCGGCGAATCCCTCCATGCGCTGGGTCTGGCGATTCACTTCGTTCGCGAACTTGTTGTAGAAAATCGTCGCAGGTATGGCGGCGACGAGGCCCATGGCTGTAGCAAAAAGCGCCTCGGCGATGCCCGGTGCCACAACCGCGAGGCTCGTGCTCTTCGACGCCGCGATCGACTGAAAGCTCGTCATGATGCCCCACACGGTGCCGAACAGACCGATGAACGGTCCGGCGGAACCCACGGTCGCGAGCACGAGCAACCGCCGCTCGAGCCGCTCCACCTCGCGCGCGATGGTGACGTTCATCACCTTCTCGATGCGCTGCGTCAGTCCGAGCAGCGAGCGGGCGCCCCCTTCATAGGTGCGTTTCCACTCGCGCATCGCAGCGACGAACAGTGCCGCCATCGAATGGTTTGGCCGCGAGGAAAGCGATCGATACAGTTCCTCGAGGCTTTCCCCCGACCAGAACACCTGCTCGAACCGGTCCATCTGCCGCCGCGTGCGAGCGTAAAGGATCGTCTTGTCGATCACGATCGCCCACACCCAGATCGATGCGAACACGAGACCGATCATCACCGCCTTGACGACGAAGTGCGCCTGCCAGAACAGCCCCCAGAGCGACACCTGAGCCGCGGGGAGGTCGAGCGCACCTTGTGCAATTTCGGCAGGATTCATTCGGCAACCCTCGGCGGCCGTCTTGCGACGGAACCGGCTTCAAATTGAATGGGTCGAAAGGCGTGGCTGGCGATCGGCTAGCTCCGGCAATTCGCGCGGGCCCGTCCGACCCGCTTTCCGCCGCCCTTTGGTCCGGCCCAATCAGGGTCGAATTTGTCCAAACTTGGGCGGGTTTTACGGCATTCCGGCTCAAGCAGAGCGCTTCCACGATTAACACCGGGTTAGCGGCCTGCTTCAAAAGCAAACCGCCCGCCTTGGAGGGCGGGCGGCTGTGTTCGGCAAGTTGGATTACTCTGGCTGTGGCGCCGGGCGCTCGGAGCGCGTGCGGCGATCAGCCATGAATTGATCGAACTCCGTCTTGTCCTTCGCGAAGCGCAGCCGGTCGAGGAACTCCCGGAATTCGCGTTGCTCTTCCTCGAGCCGCTTCAGAGTCTCCTGGCGATATTCGTCGAAGGCGCGATTGCCGCTCGACTGGTTCGGGTACCACCAGGTCCCCGGCTTACCCATGCGCGACGCACCGTTTTGACCGTGCGCGTATGCACTTCTGCAACCCATTCGTCCGCTCCAGATGATGTAGGCCAAGACCGCAAGCCCCAGCGGCCAGAAGATGATGAAACCGAGGATCGTCAGGGCGATCCATGCCGGCTTGCCGATTTCGTCCAGTTTCTCTGCCCAGGGCATGTGAGCCTCGTGTGTGTGAATGTTAATAACATTTACATAAGTAAAGGGCACCCAGTCGACTGTCAAGGCACCTTGCGATTTTTTTCCGGGCTCCAGATTCCGAGGCCCTCCAGGTAGATGAGCACGCCGGCCTCCAGGAGCTCCTCCGGCGACATCGGCAGCGCACGCCGCGCGCTGTCGCCCCGAGCAAATAGGGAGGCGACGCCGTGAGACAATGCCCAGATGTGCAGCGCCACCATCAGCGCCGGCGGCCGCTTGCTTGCATCCGCGAGGGCGACGATTTTCTCCGACGCGTTTCGCAGCACGCCGAAAGCGCGCTCACCGGCCTCTCGTAGTTCCGCGCTCGTCGCCGGCGGTACGCCCGATTCGAACATGGCCGAGTAATACGCTGGCTCTTTGCGTGCGAAGGAAAGATATGCGGTTCCGATCCGCTCGAAAGCCGTGAACGGATCCGGCTTTCCGTCGTCCCATGCGCGCGCGAGCGCCTGCTCGAACAAATCGAAGCCGCGCTTTGCGACATCCGCCATCAACGCGTCGCGATCGCTGTAGTGCCGGTAGGGCGCTGCCGGGCTGACACCTGCCCAGCGCGCTGCCTCCGCGAATGTGAACCCGAACGGCCCCTTCTCCGCGATCAATTCCAGGGCCGCGCGCTGCAGCGCCTCCTTCAGATTGCCGTGGTGATAGCCGCGCTCACCGCGCCCACCATGTCTGCGCCAACTCATGTGAATAGCGCTTACATTATTCGCGGGGCGACGTCGAATGACCCTGCGGCGGGACCTTTACCTATTCCTCGTGCAGAAATATTCGCCGGCCTGTCGAACCGTGCGCTGTTCATTCGTCTTACCTGCATGGGGACATTGCCTCAGTATTTCACGGGAGAAAGACGATGCGCGTAATGGTTCTGGTGAAAGCGACGAAAGACAGCGAGGCGGGGATCCTGCCTTCGACCGAGCTCTTTGAGTCGATGGGCAAGTACAACGAACAACTCGTCAACGCCGGCATCATGAAGGCCGGCGACGGTCTGCAGCCGTCAGCCAAGGGCAAGCGCGTGGCTTTCGACGGGCCGCGCCGCACCGTCATCGACGGACCGTTCTCGGAAACCGGCGAGCTCGTTGCCGGCTTCTGGATTTGGGAGGTCAAGGACATGGCCGAGGCGATCGAGTGGGTGAAGCGTTGCCCGAATCCGATGCCAGGCCCGAGCGAGATTGAAATTCGACCGGTCTACGAATTGGCGGATTTTGGTGAGGCCGTAACTCCCGAAGTCGCCGAGCAGCACGACCGGATGCGCAAAAAAGCAGCCGGCCGCTAGGAAGCCAGACTCGAGCTCCAATCGCTCCCGCTCGCGGAGAAACGAACGGACGCACATCAATCGTCGGCCCGCAACGCCTTCCGCAACGCCGCCGGAATGCGTTGCGGCTTCTCGCCCGTGACGAATGCAATCCGCACTTCGGCTTCGATCAGGGTGTCGTCGCCCCGCATGACGCTTTGTTTCAGCACGATGGATGCGCCGCCGACTTCGCCGGGCCTAGTTACGACCTCGATGACTTCGTCGACGCGCGCTGGCTTGAGGAAATCGAGCTTCATCGAGCGCACGACGAAATGAAATCCCGGCGCTTCCTTCGCCGTCTGCTCGAATAGTTCGCCCTGGTCGATGCCGAGCAAGCGGATGAAATCCGAACGGCCGCGCTCCATGAACCGCAGATAGCTCGCGTGATAGACGAGCCCGGTGAAATCCGTGTCCTCATAGTAGATGCGAATGGGGAGCCGGTGCACGCCGTCGACGACCCGGCCAGAAAGATGCTCCCAGTCGCCGTCGCTCGCCCTCACGCACCGTTCTCCTGATCGAACAGCGGCATCTGCGCGGGATCGCGTTTCGGTTCGACAAGCCCGAGATGCTTGAACGCGTGCGAAGTCAGCATGCGGCCGCGTGGCGTGCGTTGCAGGAACCCCTGCTGCACGAGATACGGCTCGATGATCTCTTCGATCGCATCGCGTGGCTCGGACAACGCGGCGGCGAGCGTATCGACCCCGACCGGGCCCCCTCCATAGTTCATTGCGATCACCGACAGGTAGCGGCGATCCATCGCATCGAGTCCGCCGGGATCGACCTCGAGCTGAACAAGCGCGCGGTCGGCGGCCTTCGCATCGATGGCACTTTTTCCATCGACCGACGCAAAATCGCGCACCCGCTTGAGTAGCCGCCCGGCGATACGCGGCGTCCCGCGGGCGCGGCACGCGATCTCGCGCGCGCCGTCCGGCGAAATGCCGATCCCGAGCACGCGCGCGGCACGCGTGACGATCGTCTCCAGCTCCTCGGGCGAATAAAAGCCAAGGCGGATCGGTATGCCGAAACGCTCGCGCAAGGGAGTCGTCAATAAGCCTGAGCGAGTGGTGGCGCCTACGAGCGTGAAGCGCGCGAGATCGATCTTAACCGAACGCGCCGCCGGACCCTCGCCGATGATGAGATCGAGCTGGTAGTCCTCCATCGCCGGATAGAGAATTTCCTCGATCGCGGGATTGAGCCGGTGGATCTCGTCGATGAAGAGGACGTCGCGATCCTCGAGATTCGTGAGCAGCGCCGCAAGATCGCCGGCTTTCGCGATCACGGGCCCCGATGTCGCGCGGAAATTGACGCCGAGCTCGCGCGCGACGATTTGCGCGAGCGTGGTCTTGCCGAGCCCCGGCGGTCCGACAAGCAGCACGTGGTCGAGCGCTTCCTTGCGGGAGCGCGCCGCTTCGATGAACACACCGAGATTTGCGCGTGCTTGCGGCTGGCCGATGAATTCGTCGAGCCGCTGCGGCCGCAACGTTGGCTCTGCCACGTCGTCGTCGCGGCGCTCGGGGGCAACAAGGCGTGGCGGCATCACGATCTCCCGCGCAAGTCCAGAGTACGGAAGAGCCCCAGTATCCACGCCAGGGCCGCGCAGACGAGCGTCGAAAGCGTTACGATGATCGGAAATTCGATGCTCAGTCCGCGATACCAGGGCATCATCAGAGAGGCGACGCCCCCGGCAACCGCTGCGGCCGCGATCGTCGCGATGACGATCGAGCGCCTAGCCCTGTGGACCCAGGCCACCGTGGCTCCTGCCGCGGCGAACGCAAGCGCCGTATACAGCATGATGCTGATGAACGTGATGAGCCCGTCGATGGTCGGCTCGTTCGCCCGCGTGGACAACTGCCCGCCCCAAAGGATGCGATACCCGACCATGGCGACGATCGTGCCTACGAACGCGTAGAAGGTCACGAAAAGCGCGGCGCGCGTCATTTCGCGAGCTCCCTCAAGCCAAGTCTGATCAAAGACTGCGTGGTCGCGCCGTCGCCAGCCGCCCGCACCGCAGCCGCGATGGCGGCGCTCGCCTGGATTTCGCCGTACCCGAGGTTGACGAGCGCAGAAACGGCGTCCGAAATCGGTTGCGGCGCGCGCTTGTCGGCAAGCTCACCCGAGAGCTGCACGACCGCAGGGTCAACGCTCGCGAATTGCGGCGCTTTATCCTTCAGTTCCGTCACGATGCGTTGCGCGAGCTTCGCGCCGACGCCCGGCGTGCGTGTAACCGCGGCCTTGTCGCCGAGCACGATGGCGTTTGCGATCTCAGCCGTGCGCAAGGTCGAAAGCACCGCGAGCGCCACCTTGGCGCCGACCCCCTGCACTCCCGTGAGCAGCCTGAACCATTCGCGCTCGAGATCGGTGGCAAAGCCGAACAGCCTGATCTGGTCTTCCCGCACCCAGGTCTCGATCGCGAGCGTTATCGCCTCGCCGGCCGGCGGCAGCGCCTGCAGCGTCCGCGCCGAGCAATGCACGAGATAACCGACGCCGTGCACGTCGAGCACGACGTTGTCTTCCCCGTACGCGTCGATCACGCCACGCAGCTTCCCGATCATCGCGCGCTCTCCGCGGCCAGCCGCAAGGCCGGCGCACCGCGGTGGTGCGCGTGACACACTGCGACGGCGAGCGCATCGCAAGCATCCTCGGTTTCGGGATCGGCTTTCGGCAACAGCACGCCGATCATCATTCGCACCTGCGCCTTCTCCGCGCGTCCGGCACCGACAATGGATTTTTTCACAAGGTTCGGCGCGTACTCCGCGACCGCGAGGCCCGCCTGCGCGGGAACGAGCAACGCGATCCCGCGCGCTTGCCCGAGCTTCAGCGCGCCCCGGCTGTCCGCATTCACGAAGGTTTCCTCCACTGCCGCCTCGGCCGGAGCGTAGCTCGCGAGTACCGCCGCGAGTCCTTGATGAAGTGCCGCGAGCCGCGCGGCGAGTTCGGCCTTGGCGTTCGTCTCTACGGTTCCGCAGGCGATGAACGACAGTGCGTTCCCCGCGATCTCGATCACGCCCCACCCGGTACGTCGCAAACCGGGGTCGAGGCCAAGAATGCGAATCGGGCGAGCAGCCATGACCACAAAATAGCGCGGAAGACAGCCAGTCGTCAGGCGGGCGTGGTTTGACGTGCGTGGATGGCGCCGCTTGCCAGTGCCACACCGATACTGGTCGCCACAATTCCGGCGATCGCGGCCATATCGGGCACCTCGCCGAGCACGGGTACCGCAATCAGCGCGGCCATGCCTGGCGCCAGAGCGGCAAAAGCAGCGGCCCTCGAAGCCCCAAGACGGGCGACCGCGATGCCGTACAGGACAAGTCCGAGGATGCCGGAGAACACTCCCTGGATCACGGCCTGCGCCGCGATCTCCCAGCCATGACCTGCGCGCCAGGCCTCGACGAGCGGCGCCGTGCCAAACGGCAGGAGCAGGAGC
This sequence comes from uncultured Alphaproteobacteria bacterium, assembly GCA_963711595.1. GTDB lineage: Bacteria > Pseudomonadota > Alphaproteobacteria > Rhizobiales > Xanthobacteraceae > JAUSIF01. The sequence goes on along the minus strand of CAVQER010000007.1, from coordinate 653,819 downwards.
GTGGACCAGAAACCGATCAAGGCTGCGGCTTCGATCGGCCCGAGGCGGCTGCGGCGGAACGCGATCGTGTAGGTCGCCCACAGGCTCGCGCCGATGAGCACGAGCACATGTCCACGCCATTCTCCGCTCGCGAAATCGAACAGGCCGCGGCCGGCGATCGCGACGATGCCGGCGACGACGAGCGCATAACCGGCGAGCCGTAACGGCCCGATGCGCTCTCGGTCGACGAAGACGGAGAGCACTGCGGTGAACAGCGGCATGGTCCCGGGGAGCAGTGGACCGATGTCTGCCGCAGGCGCGAATTTCATGCCGGTCGCCACGATGATGAAGAAAGGTGCGCCGGCTCCGATCACGCAGAGGGCCACCAGAAGCATGATGCCGCGCGGAGCGACGCCGGTCCGCAGCAACACCGGCGCGAATAGGATTGCCGGCACGGCCATCCGCAGAAGGCCAACCGCTTCCGGCGGGAGCGAACCGGTCACGGCGTGCCGCGTGCCGACGATCCAGGCCGCCCAGATGGTGACCGCGCAGATCGCGGCGCCGGTGCCGATCAACGTGTTGCGTCGGTTCACGGGGCGCTCTCGTTTGAGGGCTGCTTGATAGCTCGCGAACCGCCCGCCCGATAGGCGAATCCGCGCATACGTCAATTGCGCGACAGACCATCGCCGCGCGTGCTGCCAGTTGCTAGACGAATTGGCCGCCGGTGCTCCTTCGTGATCGAATTCCCCGACAGTTCGCATTTTTCCGCCCTTCTGGGCGAGCAGCACTTCTACGCCGTGCTCGCGGTCACCGTGCTTGCCGGGATCGTGCGCGGTTTCTCCGGTTTCGGCTCGGCGCTGATCTTCATCCCGCTCACAAGTGCGATCTACGAGCCGCGGGTCGCGACCGCCTCATTTCTGCTGATCGACTTCTTCTGCACGTTGCCGCTTTTCGTCCGGCTCTACCCGATCAGCAACAAGAGAGAGGTTTGGCCCCTCTCACTCGCGGCCGCCCTCACGATTCCGCTTGGCGCGATGTTCCTGCGTGTCGTCGATCCGGTTCACCTGCGCTGGGGAATTGCTGCGGTCATCCTTGCGTTGCTCGCGGTGCTCGTCTCCGGGTGGCGGCTGCGTGGGACGGCTTCGCTGCCGCTCACGATTGGCGTCGGCCTTATTTCCGGATTCTCCGGCGGCGCGACGCAGCTCGTTGGACCTTTTGCGATCGTCTATTGGCTCGGCAGCAAGAGTTCCGCCGCCGTTGTCCGCGCGAACCTTGTGGTCTTATTCGCGCTCACGGGCGCGGTGCTATGCGTCGCGTATCTGTTTCAGGGACTGTTCCCACCGCCGATCGTCGCGCTCTCGCTTCTTCTCGCCGGAGCGTATGTGCTGTCGCTGCTCGCGGGAGGCTACTTTTTCAAGGGATCGTCCGAGACGCTCTATCGCCGCGTGGCATACGCAATCGTCGCAGCCGCAGCGCTCGTCAGCCTTCCGATTTTTGACGGGTTGGTTCGCTGAGGGTTACGCGCTGAGTTTCGCAATGAGGGCGTCCGATACCTCGAAGTTCGCGTAGACGCTCTGCACGTCGTCGCTGTCCTCGAGGGTCTCAATCAGTTTCAAAATCCTCTCGCCCGATTCGTCGTCGACGGCCACCGTATTTTGCGGCCGCCAGACGAGCCCCGCCTTGCGCGGCTCGCCGAACTTCGATTCCAGCGCCTGCACGACCTCATGGAAGCCCTCTGCCGCCGCGATGATCTCGTGGCCGGTGACGGAGGAATTTACGTCGTCCGCACCGGCGTCGATTGCCGCTTCGAGCATCGCATCAGCGTTCGCCTTGGCCGCGTCGTATTCGATGACGCCGACGCGGCTGAACATGAAGGATACCGCACCGGTCTCGGCCAAGCTTCCGCCGTGCTTTGTAAAGAACGAGCGAACTTCGGACGCAGTGCGATTGCGGTTGTCGGTGAGGGCTTCGACGATGATCGCAACGCCACCCGGACCATAACCTTCGTAACGGATCTCGTCGTAGTTCTCGGCGTCCCCGCCCTGTGCCTTCTTGATCGCCCGCTCGATGTTGTCTTTCGGCATGTTCTCCGCGCGCGCGGCGAGGATCGCGGCGCGCAGGCGCGGATTGTGCTCGGGATCGGGCAGGCCCATCTTCGCGGAGACCGTCACTTCGCGCGCGAGCTTGGAGAACAGCTTCGCGCGGGCCGCATCGGCGCGGCCCTTCTTGTGCATGATGTTCTTGAATTGTGAGTGGCCGGCCATCTTCCCTCCGGGACGGAGCGCGCCGCTATATAGTTCGGCGCCGCTTGCCTGTCATCATTCCCAGAACGTCGGTCGCGCTTCGGAAAGCACCGCACCGAGCCGCACCGGCGCGACGCGGCTCGCGAGTCCCGTCTTCTCGTCGATCTCGACCGCGAGGCCGGACAGCATTGCCGGTCCGGTCGCCGCTTCAAACCGGGCCGATGGGATGCGCGAGAGAAAACGCCGCAACGGCTCGTCCTTCACCATGCCGATCACGCTTTCATAGTCGCCGCACATGCCGACGTCGGTCATGTACGCGGTGCCGCCGCCCAACACCCGCTCGTCCGCCGTCGGCACGTGCGTGTGCGTTCCAATGACGAGGCTCACCCGCCCATCGAGAAAATAAGCCATCGACTGCTTCTCACTCGTGGCCTCGGCGTGCAGGTCGACCACGATCGCGTCGCAGCCCTGCTGCAGCGGAAACGCAGCGAGCTCCTGCTCGATCGCGGCAAACGGATCATCGAGCGGATCCATGAAGATCCGCCCCATCAGATTAACGACCAGCACGCGCGCGCCGTTCTTCGCCGGTGCGATCACCGAGCCGCGCCCCGGCGTGCCGGCGGGATAGTTGAGCGGCCGGATCAGATGCGGCGCCCGTTCGATGAAGACGAGCGCCTCGCGCTGGTCCCACGAATGATTGCCGAGCGTGATCACGTCGACCCCCGCCTCGACCAGCTCCTCGTAGATGGCCTCGGTGATGCCGAAGCCTCCCGCCGCGTTCTCGCCGTTCGCCACGACGAAATCGAGCGTCCACTCCTTGCGCAGACGCGGCAGCCGTTCGCAGACGATCGTGCGTCCCGAACGGCCGACTACATCACCCAGGAACAGAAGACGCATGCGTCACGCTCCGCGGCAGTCGATCATTTCGCGCTCCGTTAGCACGAGATCAAGCCGCGCGTCGTGAGCAAGGATCGGCACCTCGGGAACCTCCTGTGCCGCATACGCGACACCGATCACAACCACCGGCTTGTGCGCCCGAACGGCGGAAATCGTCATGTCGTAATAACCGGCACCATAGCCGATACGGCCGCCACTTCGGTCGAATGCCGCCAGCGGCACCAGCATGAAGTCGGGCTTCACCTCGGATGCGTCCGCTGGGGGCTCGCGAATGCCCCATTGTCCCGGAATGAGCTTTTCACCGAGCGACCATGATCGCAGGGAAAGCGCCTTGCCGCGGCCGACGATGGCCGGGAGCGCGAGCTGTGCGCCCGCCTCCGCGCAACGGCGCAGCAACGGGATCGGATTGATCTCGGTTCTGATTGGCATGAAGCCGGAGACGACCGATCCCCGGTCGACTGCGACCGGCAGTCGACGCTCTGCAATCGACTCTGCGGCGGCTGCTCGCACGTCCGGCGCCAGCGCATCGCGGCGCCTTAAGGCCTCTTCGCGCAGCGCAGCTTTTTTCGCGACGATCGAGGCGACGGAATCCATCAGGACGATTTGCTGACAGGAAAAGAGTGCGGAGCCACGATGGCCGTTGGAGACAGCGATCCCGGGAAACCTACGAAGTAGGTGGGCGCCGTATGTCCAAGCCCAGGGGCGAGGACAGGCACAGCTCCCGTTGGGATCGATAAGGCCCCGGGGAATTGGTCTCCTGACGTGCCTCACAGCTCCGCAGGCGCAATGTAGGCGCGCGAACAAGTCTTGTCACCGGACAAATCTTTTGAAATCGAAGGAACGAAACGTCAGCCCAGCGCCACGTTCGGCCCAGGTCGCCCGTTCAGGCTGTGCGCGAGCTGTTCGATGCGCTCGGCCGCGTTCTCTATCATGTCGGCGATCACCCGCTCGTTCGCCTCGGCACGGTCGCCGATCGCCGAGCGGGATTCCTTGAGACTTTCGATCTCCTGCTCGCCCGTCTTGATGCGTCGGCGCGCTTCAGAAAGCTCATCGGCAACGACGAGCGCCGCCATTACGGTGAGCCGCGTGTCGCCGATCTCGCCGAAGGATTCCCGAAGCTTCCCGATGCGCGCATCGAGCTCACGCGCGAGCCGAACCAGATGGTCTTCCTGCCCGTCGTCGCAAGCCATGCGGTAGACGCGGCCATTTATGGTGACGCTGACCTGTGCCATGCCTCAGCGCTCCTGCGCGGCTAGTACCGTGCGGATCGAGTTCGACCGCGCGTTCGAGCCGTCGCGAAACCTCGCGGTTCGCGGATTCCAGATCGACTGAGCGCGCTCGTACATGATCGAGTTCCGCCGCGAGCTTGGAGCGATCGCTGCCGAAGGCCTGCAGTTGCGCTTCGAGCGCGTCACGCTGACGATCTTCTTCGTGCCGCCGATGGACCGCGGCCTCAAGGTTATCGATTGCTGCGCTGATCTTACGGGTCGCCCGGTCAAGCGGCGACTCGTCCCCGTTTTGCCGCATGCGAATCCCACTGACAGATTCGGCAGTAAAGCGGCGTCTGGCCGCCGCCGTCAACGTCTGGCCCCGCGTTGAACCGGGGGGCTGGCGGGTGCTAACTGTTCCCGCCTTCGGACGACGGGTCGCAGAATGGCGACTGCGACTCATGCTAGAGCGTTCCGTCCGCCGATCCACGGGCCAACACGAGACCAAAGCATGGGCCGCGATACCCACGACCGCATGGCAAACGCCATTCGCGCGCTCGCCATGGACGCGGTGGAGGCCGCCAAGTCCGGCCACCCTGGCCTGCCAATGGGGGCGGCCGATATCGCGACCGTGCTATTCACAAGATTCTTGAAGTTCGACCCGGCCGACCCGGCCTGGCCCGACCGCGACCGCTTCGTCCTCTCCGCCGGCCACGGGTCGATGCTCCTATACGCGGTGCTCTACCTCCTCGGCTATCCGGACATTACGATCGAGGAGATCAAGCGCTTCCGCCAACTCGGCTCGAAGACTGCAGGCCATCCCGAATTCGGGCATGCCGCCGGCATCGAGACGACCACCGGGCCGCTCGGCCAGGGACTCGGCAACGCCGTCGGGATGGCACTCGCCGAACGCATTCTTGCGGCGCGCTTTGGGGACACCGCGGTCGATCACTGCACCTACGTGCTCGCGTCCGACGGCGACTTGATGGAAGGGGTGAGCCAGGAAGCGATCGCCCTCGCCGGCCACCTGAAGCTCGCGAAACTCATCGTGCTGTTCGACGACAACGGCATTTCGATCGACGGCAAGCTTTCGCTCGCCGACTCGACCGACCAGGTTGCACGCGTGAAGGCGTCCGGTTGGAACGCGACACGGATCGACGGTCACGATCCCGAGGCGATCGCTAATGCGATCGAAGCGGCAAGGTCATCCGACCGTCCGACCTTGATCGCGTGCCGCACGACGATTGGCTACGGTGCGCCGACGAAGGCCGGCACCGAAAAGACGCATGGCTCGCCGCTCGGCGCCGAAGAGGTGAAGGGCGCGCGGGAAAAACTTGGCTGGCCGCATCCGGCGTTCGAAATTCCGTCCGACATCCTCGATCTCTGGCGCAAGGCCGGGGCGCGCTCGCGCGACACACGCAAGGCATGGTCGGATCGCGTCGCAAAGCTCGACGCCCCGGCACGCGCCGAGTTCGAACGCCGCCTAGGCGGCAAATTGGTCCCCGCACTTGCAACTACGGTACGCAAGGTAAAAGAGAACGCGGCCGCCAAGCCGGAGGAAGTCGCGACGCGCAAGGCCTCCGAGATTTCTCTGGAGTCGCTCGTCGAAGCATTGCCGGAAATGATTGGCGGCTCCGCGGATCTAACCGGCTCGAACAACACCAAGACAAAGAGCATGAAGGTGATCGCGCCGGGCAACTACAGCGGCAGCTTCATCCACTATGGCGTGCGCGAACACGGAATGGCGGCGGCGATGAACGGCATGGCGCTGCATGGCGGCGTCATCCCGTTCTCCGGCACATTCCTCACCTTCTCCGACTATTGCCGGCCGTCGATCCGCCTGGCTGCCCTCATGAATCAACGCGTCATCCACGTGATGACGCATGACTCGATCGGCCTTGGCGAAGACGGGCCGACGCACCAGCCAATCGAACACTTCGCCGCACTGCGCGCGATTCCAAATCTGCTGTTCCTGCGGCCCGCCGATCTCACCGAGACGGTCGAATGCTGGCAGCTTGCCCTTGAGCGGGCGAATGGGCCGAGCGTTCTCGCGCTTACGCGCCAGAACTTGCCGTCGCTGCGTCTACGCTTCGTCGAGGAAAATATGTGCGCGCGTGGCGCGTATGAGCTTTCGCCCGCAAGCGCGAAAGCGGAGATCTCGCTGTTCGCCACTGGCTCCGAAGTTTCGATTGCGATCAAAGCGCAGGCGGAGTTGGAAAAGAAGGGCATTCCGACGCGCGTTGTTTCAGTTCCGAGCTTCGAGCTCTTTCGTGCCCAACCTGCGGCCTACCGTCACGCGGTGATCGGCACCGCGCCCGCGCGTGTCGCGGTCGAGGCTGCGATCCGAATGGGTTGGGACGAGATCATCGGCACCGACGGCACCTTCGTCGGCATGATCGGGTTTGGCGCGAGCGCGCCACATAAGGACCTGTACAAGCACTTCGGCATCACCGCTGAAGCAGTCGTTGCGGCCGCGCTTGAAGCGCTTGGCCGTGAACGTAACGCAGCCGGCCTCAAAGCTGCGCGTCGCTCGTGAGCGACGCCCGCTGACATTGCCGCGCTGAACGTCTAAAAGGACTTCGGATCGAAATTGCCGGTTCGCACGTTAATCTGTGCGCGACCGCGGATTGCGCGGAGAGTCATCTCATGGCCGTGAAAGTGGCGATCAACGGGTTCGGCCGCATCGGGCGCAACATCTTGCGCGCGATCGTCGAGTCGGGCCGCAAGGACATCGAAGTCGTCGCGGTGAACGACCTCGCGCCGGTAGAGACGAACGCGCACCTTCTCCGTTTCGAACTCCGTGCATGGCCGCTTTCCCGGCGAGGTGAAGGTCAAGGGTGACACGATCGATGTCGGCCGCGGACCGATCAAGGTGACGGCCATCAAGGATCCGGCGCAGCTGCCGCACAAGGATCTGAAGGTCGACATCGCCATGGAGTGCACGGGGATCTTCACCTCAAAGGAGAAGGCAGCGCCGCATCTCGCGGCGGGTGCGAAGCGCGTGCTGATTTCCGCGCCCAGCGAGAATGCGGACTTCACCGTCGTGTATGGCGTCAATCACGACAAGCTTGGCAACGGCCACAAGGTCGTATCGAACGCGTCGTGCACCACGAACTGCCTGGCGCCGGTCGCCAAGGTCCTGAACGATGCCATCGGCATCGAAAGAGGATTCATGACGACGATCCATGCCTACACGAACGACCAGCCGTCGCTCGATCAGGTACACAAGGATCTCTACCGCGCGCGCGCAGCCGCACTTTCCATGATCCCCACCTCGACCGGCGCGGCAAAGGCGGTCGGTCTCGTTTTGCCCGAACTCAAGGGCAAACTGGACGGCGTCGCAATCCGCGTGCCGACGCCGAACGTCTCGGTCGTCGATTTCAAGTTCGTCGCGAAGCGCGCCACCGACAAGGATGAGATCAACGGCGCGATCAGGCGCGCGGCAGAGCAACAGCTCAAGGGCATTCTCGGCTTCACCGAGCAGCCGAATGTCTCAATCGACTTCAATCACGACCCGCATTCGTCGATCTTCCACATGGATCAGACCAAGGTGATCGAAGGCACCCTCGTGCGCGTCATGGCCTGGTACGACAACGAGTGGGGCTTCTCCAATCGGATGGCCGACACTGCGGTTGTGATGGGCAAGCTCGGCTGACCGTCGGAGACATGGCCTTCCGCGCACTCAAATCGAAGACCGTGCGCTGGCAGCCGGCCCACGGGAGCGGGCTCGAGCACCTGACCGTACGTGCCGAGAAGGACGCGATCGTCGCGCGCAGCGTCACGATCGGCGAATTCGAGGGCAAGCGCTTCGGGGTGCACTACACGGTCATCTGCGACAAGCGCTGGACCGTCCGCAAGCTCGCGCTCGAGACCTCCGACGGACGCCAGATCGGCTTTGCGTCGAACGGGCACGGGCGCTGGACCGACGACAAGCGCCGGCGCCGCCCGGAATTCGACGGCTGCATCGACATCGACCTCTCCGGCTCACCGTTCACCAACACGTTGCCGATCCGGCGGCTCAATCTCGGCCGCAAGCACGGACCGGTCGAATTCTCCATGCTGTGGGTGCCGTTCGACAGCTTCGAGCCGTTCGTCGACGGACAGCGTTACACTTGCCTGGAGTCGGGTCGGCTCTATCGTTTCGAGGCGATCGACGGGTCCTTCACGGCGGATCTTCCGGTCGACGCCGACGGGTTCGTGCTCGACTATCCGACGCTGTTCAAACGGGTGGAGTGAGGAGGCGAAGATGGGCGCCTATCGCACGCTCGATCAGGCTGACGTTCGCGGGAAGCGCGTGCTCGTACGCGTTGATCTCAACGTCCCAATGGAAAAGGACGAGGTGAGCGACGACACGCGCCTTCGCGCCGCGGCTCAGACCGTCAGCGAAATCGCCCTCAAGGGCGGAAAGGCGATTCTGCTCTCCCACTTCGGGCGGCCGAAGGGCCGCGACGAAAAGCACTCGCTCAAGGCCGTCGTTCCGGCATTCGCAAAAGCCGTCGGCAAGCCGGTAACATTCGCAAACGATTGCATCGGGCCCGACGCACAGCGCACCATCGCTTCGATGCAGCCCGGTGATGTGCTCGTGCTCGAGAACACGCGCTTCCACCCGGGCGAAGAAAAGAATGCGCCTGATTTCGTTGCCGCACTCGCAATTCTCGGCGACATCTACGTAAACGATGCGTTCTCCGCCGCACACCGGGCGCACGCCTCCACCGAAGGACTCGCGCACAAGCTGCCGGCGTTCGCCGGTCGCTCCATGCAGATGGAGATCGAGACGTTGAGCCGGGTGCTGGAGAATCCCGAGCGACCCGTCGCCGCAATCGTCGGCGGAGCGAAGATCTCCACCAAACTCGAACTGCTCGGCAATCTGCTGACCAAAGTGAACTTCCTGATTATCGGCGGCGCCATGGCGAACACTTTTCTTGCGGCGCAGGGCAGGCCGATCGGCAAATCTCTTGCCGAGATCGACATGCTCGACACGGCGCGCAGGATCATGACCGATGCGAAAGCCAAGGGATGCGAGCTTGTGCTTCCCGTGGACGTGGTCGTGGCCAAGAAATTCGAAGCCCGCGCGCCCTCTCGCGCCGCCGGAATCGAAGCGGTTGGCCCGGACGAAATGATCCTCGACATCGGCACGCGGAGCATCGAGCACGTTATTTCGACGCTCGGCAGGTCGAAGACGCTCGTATGGAACGGGCCATTTGGCGCCTTCGAGATGGAACCCTTCGACACCGGAACGAACGAAGTTGCCGAAGCGGTCGCGGAACTGACCTCCGCCGGAAAGCTTATTTCCGTAGCGGGCGGCGGAGACACGGTTGCAGCGCTCAATCAGGCCGGGGCCACGGACCGGTTTACCTACGTTTCCACAGCGGGAGGCGCCTTTCTGGAATGGCTGGAAGGCAAGCCGCTTCCGGGAGTCGAGGCGCTGCGGATAAAATGAGCAAACGGAACTGAGTTGGGAGATCGCGATGAACCTCGGCGAACTGAACAAGGTTGCTCGGGCCATGGTGGCCTCGGGAAAAGGCATCCTTGCCGCAGATGAAAGCGGAAGCACGATCAAGAAGCGGTTCGACACGATCGGCGTCGAATCCACCGCCGACAGCCGGCGCGATTACCGCGAACTGCTGTTTCGCTCGACCGAGGCCATGAAGAGCCACATCTCGGGCGTGATCCTCTATGACGAAACGATCCGCCAGAACGCAAAGGACGGCACGCCGCTCGTGAAGCTGATCGAGCAAGCCGGGGCGATCCCCGGCATCAAGGTCGACAAGGGAACGAAGCCCCTTCCCTTCCACCAGGGCGAAGTCGTGACCGAAGGCCTCGACGGGCTGCGCGAGCGCCTCGTCGAGTACCGCGGCCTCGGCGCGAAGTTCGCGAAGTGGCGCGGCGTCTACGACATCGGGCCGCGCATCCCGAGCTACAGCTGCATCCGCGCGAACGGCCACGCCTTGGCCCGCTACGCCGCGCTCTGCGTGGAGGAAAGCATCGTTCCGATTGTCGAGCCAGAAGTTCTGATGGACGGCGGTCACGACATCGACACCTGCTACGAGGTCACCGAATTCGTGCTCAAGGAGACGTTCCAGGAGCTCTACTATCAAACGGTGCCGCTCGAAGGCATCGTGCTCAAGCCGAACATGGTCGTTCCGGGGAAGAAAAGCGGAAAGCACGCGTCGGTTGACGAAGTCGCGGAGAAAACCGTGAAGCTGCTCAAGGCCTGCGTACCGGGCGCGGTGCCCGGTATCGCATTTCTGTCCGGCGGCCAGTCCGACGAGGAAGCGACCGCTCATCTCGACGCGATGAACAAGATCGGCGGATTACCCTGGAAGCTCACCTTCTCCTACGGCCGCGCTCTGCAGGCCGCGCCGCAAAAGGCCTGGTCCGGCAAGAGCGAAAACGTGGCGGCGGCGCAACGCGCCTTCGCGCATCGCGCGAAAATGAACGGCCTTGCGACTCTCGGTCAGTGGAAAGCCGACCTAGAGAAGAAAGCCGCCTAGTCCCCCTCCCCGGTCACCGGCAAACGGCGTTAACCTCTGGCCCTCGATTCGCCGCCATCACGCGGCATCGGTGGCCGATGGACGCACGGCGCAACAGTCAGGAACCAATGCGGCCGGGACTCGTCCTGGTAACGCCACGGCTCGAAGACGTGGCGGGCTTTGCTCCCTCACTTTCCGACGCTTGTAACGCGGCCGACATTTCCGCCGTGATTGTGCGGCTTGTCGCGACGGGTGAGGGAGAATTCCTCGATCGCGTGCAGCGGCTGGCCCCGATCGTCCGGGGAGTCGGCGCTGCACTGCTCATCGAAGGCCACGCCCGTCTCGTCGCTTCCGCCAACGCGGACGGCGTCCATCTCGTCGGCGTGGAGCCCGCCGCCGCTGCGCGCAGCCTCTATAGCGACCGGATCGTCGGGGTCGGAACGCTTCCCAGCCGTCACGACGCGATGACGGCGGGCGAAGTCGGCGCCGACTATGTGATGTTCGGCGAGCCCGACGAGACCGGCAAGCGTCCGACGATCCCCTCGCTGACCGAACGCGTGACCTGGTGGTCCGAGCTATTCGTCATTCCGTGCGTCGCCTATGCCGGCCGCCTTGAGGAGATCGCGCATCTCGTGCGCGCGGGCGCGGATTTCATCGCGCTTGGCGAGGAAGTAGTTTGGCGCGAAGCTGACAGTTCGGCGGCAGCGATCGCCGCAGCCGTCGACGGCCTCGACATATTCGAGCCGGTTGAATGAAACGCCGGACGCTCGCGGTTGCGATTTTCGGCACTGCAATCGGCGTGAGCGCCGCCTTCGCGCAATCGAAATCAGCCGCACCGGATCCCGCCTTTGCTGCGTATCAGCAAGGTCAGTATCTGACCGCCTTCGCATTGGCGACGCAGCGCATCGAAGAGAACAAGAATCCCGCCGCCATGACCCTCGTGGGCGAGTTGCTTGCGAACGGCCTGGGCGTCAAGCCCGACGAAAAGCGCGCCGCCTACTGGTACAAGCTCGCCGCGGACGCCGGTGACCGTGAGGCGATCTACGCGCTCGGCCTTCTCCATCTCGAAGGCCGCGGCGTCGACAAGAATCGCGAGGAAGCCGCGCGCCGTTTCCGAGACGCGGCAGAACGCGGCCAGCCCGCCGCCGCCTACAATCTCGCGCTTCTCTATCTCGAGGGAAAAGTGTTCCCGCGCGACGTACTCGCGGCCATGCGCTGGTTCCGTGTGGGCGCCGAGCAGGATCTCGCCGACGCCCAACACGCGCTGGCTATCCTCCACAAGGATGGCGACGGGGTACAGAAGGACCTCACTCAGGCAACACGCTGGCTCGAACGAGCCGCCAATCTCGATCACGTGCCGGCGATGATCGAGCTCGGCATCGCCGTATTCAACGGCGATGGCGCGCAGCGCGATGAGAAACGCGCAGCGAAGCTCTTCCGCGAAGCAGCGCTTCGCGGCAACCCGGTCGCGCAGAACCGATACGCGCGCATGCTCGCGACCGGCCGCGGCATCGACCAGAACTCGGTAGACGCATGCGCCTGGCACCTCCTCGCACGGTCGCGGGCCGTCGGCGATCCGACGTTGGATCGCGTGTGCGACACGCTCGCACCCCCTGCCAGAGAAGCGGCCAATCAGCGGCTCGAGAACTGGCTGAAAGGAGCGGCCGAGCGCCGCTCTTGACGCATGCCCGCGTCGGCTGGCACGTGAACGCGCCACGCGAGGAATGCAAATGAAGATCAACGGCAACGAACTTCGGCCCGGTATGGTCATCGAATACGACGGGGGCCTTTGGGTTGCCGTGAAGTCCATGGCGGTGAAGCCGGGAAAAGGCCCCGCCTACAATCAGGTTGAGCTGAAGAATCTGATCGACGGCAGGAAGCTGAACAACCGCTTCGGCTCCGACGAACGAGTCGAGCGCGCCCGGCTGGAGCACAAGGACTATCAGTATCTCTATCGCCAGAGCGAGAATCTCGTGTTCATGGACATGGACACCTACGAGCAGATCGAACTGCACGAGGACTTCGTCGGCGACCGGGCCGCGTTTCTTCAGGATGGCATGAAGGTCACGCTCGAGATGCACGAGGAGCGGCCGATCGGCATTCAGCTGCCGGGGCAGGTCACGCTCCAGGTCGTGGAGGCGGACGCCGTCATCAAAGGGCAGACGGCCTCCTCGTCCTACAAGCCGGCGAAGCTCGAGAACGGGCTCCGCGTCATGGTGCCTCCGTTCGTTGCCGCCGGCGAAAAGATCGTCGTCGACACGAACGAGGTCACCTACGTTCGCCGCGCAGAGTAGAAAAGAGAAATCCCTCGCCCTTCATGGGAGGGATTCCAAATCATGATCCGCTCACCCCTCATCACCGTCATGACGCAGGCAGCGCGCAAAGCCGCGCGCGCTCTCGTCCGCGACTTTGGCGAGGTGGAGAACCTGCAGGTCTCGCTCAAGGGGCCGGCGAACTTCGTCAGCGCCGCCGACCGCCGTGCGGAAGAAATCCTGCACGCGGAGCTATCCAAGGCGCGCCCGACGTTCGGTTTTCTGATGGAGGAACGCGGGCGCATCGCGGGAAAGGACGCGAGCCACGTCTGGATTGTCGATCCACTCGACGGCACCACCAATTTTCTGCACGGCATTCCGCTTTTCGCGATTTCCATCGGACTTGAGCGCGACGGCACGCTTGTGGCCGGGCTCGTGTTCAACCCGATCACCGACGAGACGTTCGTGGCCGAGCGGGGCAAAGGCGCGTTCCTCAACGATCGTCGTCTCCGCGTCGCGGCGCGCCGCGAGCTCGCCGACACCGTTATCAGCTGCGGCCTTCCTCATCGGGGCGGCCGCGTCGACCTCGACCTGTTTCGCAAGGAACTGACCACGGTTCAGCCGCAGGTCGCAGGTTTGCGTCGCACCGGCGCCGCCGCGCTCGACATGGCGTGGGTCGCGGCGGGGCGCTTCGATGGCTTCTGGGAGCGCGGACTGTCGCCGTGGGATCTTGCCGCCGGGCTTGTGATTTTGCGCGAGGCTGGCGGCTTCGCCACTGATATCGACGGGGGCGATGCTGTACTGGAGAAGGGATCGGTCGTGGCGGGCAACGAGTTTATTCATCGAGCGCTCTTGGGGCTGCTGACCACCGCCTGATCAGTGCCGTCATTTCGCCGTGACGCGACGGCATTCCCTTTCCACCCGCCTATGCCATATTCGGCGGGTCGACCCGGACGAGGCCCATGGCGCGCGACACCGACCCTTTTGTTAAAGTCTCTTCGCCCCGGATCTACCTGATCCGGATGGTCGTTTTCTTGATTCTCTGCTCGCTGGTCGCCGTTTTGCTTTACCGGCAGATTTTGTCTGCATTTCTCGCAAACCCGAGCCTGAACGGAATCATTCTCGGCACGCTGCTGGTCGGTGTCGTGATGTCGATCCGGCAGGTCATGCGTCTGTTTCCAGAAGTGCGTTGGGTCAACAGTTTCCGGCTGGGCGATCCGGGCCTCACCGTGAATCGGTCGCCGGTGCTGCTTGCACCGATGGCGTCGCTGCTCGGCGATCGCATGGGCCGAATGTCGATGTCGCAGATGACGATGCGCGGCATTCTCGACTCGATCGGCACCCGGCTTGACGAGTCGCGCGACGTCGCGCGCTATCTGACCGGCTTGCTGGTCTTTCTCGGTCTCCTCGGAACGTTCTGGGGCCTCCTCGAAACCGTCGGTTCGATTGGCCGGGTAATCCAGTCGCTGCAGGTCGGCGCCGACGCCGGCCGCGTCTTCGAGGACCTGAAGAACGGCCTCGCCGCACCGCTCGGCGGCATGGGCATTGCGTTCTCGTCGTCGCTGTTCGGTCTTGCAGGCTCGCTTATCCTCGGCTTCCTCGACCTCCAAGCCGGCCAGGCGCAAAGCCGCTTCTACACGGATCTCGAAGACTGGCTTTCGACGACCGTGCGCGACCTCGGCGTGACCGAGGGTGTCCCGCACGGCGTCCGCTCGGGCGACTTCATGCCCGGTAGGATGGTCGAGGAACTCGCGGCGGCGATCGATCGCTTCGAGCAGGCGATTACTGCGCGTCCGGGCGCGGCGCCGGGTGAGCCGATTTCGATCTCCGCCGTCACCGCGATCGTGCACCGCCTCGAACAGGCGCTGAAACCGATGGCCAGGATGCCGGAAATTCCGGTCGAGCAATTCACCGCTGCAATCGAGCGCCTCGAACGCGTGGTGGAAGACACCGGGACGCAACGCGCGACCGGCGCGATGGTGAAGCTCGCGGAAAGTCTGCAGGCATTGGTGCAGCACATGCGGAGCGAGCAACAGTTGCTTCGCGACTGGGTCGAAGCTCAGGCCGATCAGCAGAACGAAATCCGCGGCCTGCTGCAGCGGCTAGCCCGCAAAGAGGGCGAGAGGATCTAGTCCATGGCGATCGGACGCATGCGGTCGCGCGCACGCACCGTCGACTATTGGCCGGGTTTCGTCGACGCGCTGTCGACGCTCTTGCTCGTATTCATATTCCTGCTTTCGGTATTCATGCTCGCGCAGTACTTCCTGAGCCAGGAGATCACCGGCAAGGAGAACGTCCTTGCGCGGCTGACCTCGCAGATCCGTCAGCTTTCCGAGATCCTCGCGCTGGAGCGCGCGAACACCGGCTCGCTCGAAGAACAACTCGCCTCGCTCCGCGCCAGTCTGCGCACCGCAGAGGGCGAGCGCGACAAGCTGCGGGGCGCCGGCGGCGGCGTTGACGTAAAGGCGCTCGCGTCCGAGCTCGATTCGGAGCGGGCGCTCAGCGAAAAGCAGATCTCCCAGATAGCACTGCTCAATCAACAGATTGCGGCGTTGCGCCGACAGCTCGCTGCCGTTGAGGACGCCCTCGACGCCTCCGAGAAGCGCGATCGCGAAAGCCAATCCAAGATCGCCGACCTCGGCCAGCGCCTCAACCTCGCGCTCGCGCAACGCGTGCAGGAATTGCAGCGCTACCGGTCCGAATTCTTCGGGCGCTTGCGCGAGATCCTCGGCAATCGTCCGGAAATCCGCGTGGTCGGTGACCGCTTCGTTTTCCAGTCGGAAGTATTCTTCGATCGCGGCTCGGCCGCATTGCGTCCCGAGGCACGCCCGGAGCTCGACAAGCTCGCCTCAGCCCTACTCGATCTCGAGAAGCAAATTCCGACCGATATTCCCTGGGTGCTGCGCGTGGATGGCCACACCGATACGCGGCCGATCGCCACCGCACAGTTTCCCTCGAACTGGGAGCTTTCCGCCGCCCGCGCGATCTCGGTCGTACAGTATCTGATCGGCCGTGGCCTGCGCGCCGAACGCCTGGTCGCCGCGGGCTTCGGCGAGTTTCAACCGCTCGAACTCAGCCGCCGGCGAGGAGGCCTTCAGCCGCAACCGCCGTATCGAGTTGAAGCTGACCGAGCGCTGAACGTGGCCGAAAGCCAGGTTCGCCTGCGCCCCTACCATCCGGACGACTTCGAGGCTGCCATCGGCGTTTGGATGTCAGCCTGGCAGGCCGCAATGCCGGAGATCGCTTTCGCCAAACGCCTGCACTGGTGGCGTCACCGCTGGCTGCTCGAGCTCGTTCCGAACAACACGGTCACGATCGCCGAGCTAGACGGCGCTGTGGTCGGCTTCGTCGTGATCGATCCCGTGACCGGCTGGCTCGACCAAGTCGCGGTTGCTCCGGCGAACTGGAGCCGCGGAATTGCGAGTGCGTTGGTGCAAGAGGCGCAGCGCCTCGCCCCGAACAACATCCGCCTTGATGTGAACCAAACGAACGCTCGTGCGATCGGGCTCTACGAACGGCTTGGCTTCCGCCGGACCGGCGAAGGCGTAAACCGCAATTCCGGCGCGCCGACGTTCCTCTACGAGTGGACGCGCTAGATCGCGACCGCGCCGAACTGCAACTCGGCAAGACGGGCGTAGAGGCCGCCCGCGGCAGCCAGGCTTGCGTGCGTCCCCTCCTCCACGATGCGCCCGCGATCGAGCACGAGGATGCGATCGGCTCCGAGCACCGTGGCGAGCCGATGCGCGATTACCAGGGACGTACGTCCTTCCATCGAACGCTCCAACGCTTCCTGAACCAGCGTCTCACTCGCTGCGTCGAGCGCTGAGGTCGCCTCGTCGAGCAGCATGATTTTCGCGTTGCGCAGAATGGCGCGCGCGATCGCAATGCGCTGCCGCTGGCCGCCGGAAAGCGTGACCCCGCGCTCGCCGATCGCTGTATCGTAACCCTGCGGCAGGCTTCGCGCGAACTCATCGACCAGTGCCAGCTCGCCGGCTCTTTCGACTTCCGTGTCGGTGGCGCCGGCTCGGCCCAACCGGATATTCTCCCGCACGCTCGCCGCGAAGATCACCACGTCCTGCGGCACGAGCGCGAGTTGCCCGCGCACTGCGCGCGGATCGGCGGACACAAGATCGACGCCGTCCAGCACGATCCGCCCGGATTGCGGATCGTAGAATCGCAGCAGCAGGTGGAAGATCGTGCTCTTCCCGGCGCCCGAAGGGCCGACGAGCGCGACGCGCTCTCCGGGCTCGATCGCAAACGACACCTGATCGAGCACACGTGCTTCCGGACGCGTCGGATAGGAGAACGTGACGCCTTCAAAGCGGATCGATCCGCGTTGCGGGTTTGGCAACGGCGTTGGCCGCGCGGGTGTGCGGATCGCAGGCTCGATCGCAAGGAGTTCGGCGATCCGTCCTGCCGCACCGGCCGCCTGCGCGACTTCACCCCAAACCTGCGAGAGCTCGCTCAAGGCACCCGCCGCGAACACCGCGTAGAGCACGAACTGACCGAGCGTTCCCCCCGTCATCCTCGCGGCGAGTACGTCCTGTGCGCCTGCCCACAAGATTCCGACGACGCTCGCGAACATGAGAAAAATGATCGCGGCCGTCAGCCACGCCCGTGCCTTGGCGGAATCACGAGCGGCGACAAACGCACCTTCCACCTCGTGCATGAACCGCGAATTTGCGGCCCCCTCGCCGGTGAAGGCTTGCACAGTGCGCACGGCGCCGATCGCTTCCACCGCGTAGGCGGACGCTTCCGCGAGAGTATCCTGCGCCGCCCGCGCGCGCTGGGTCACGATCCGACCGAAGGCAACCAAGGGCAATACGATCATCGGAATCGCCACCAGCACCAGCCCGGAAAGGCGCGGGCTTGTCACGACCATCATGATGGCGGCGCCGACGAACAGGACGAGGTTGCGGAGCGCGATCGACGCCGATGCGCCCGCGGCCGACTTGATCTGCGTAGTGTCGGCCGTGAGTCGCGACGAGATCTCGCCCACGCGCTGGCTATCGAAGAACCCCGGCGAGAGCGATACGACATGCGCAAACACGGCAGAACGCAGGTCCGCGACCACGCGCTCGCCGAGCGTCATCACGAGGTAATAGCGAAGGGCGCTCGCTCCCGCGAGCACGGCCGCGACGGCGAGCATCATCGCGAAGTACTCGTCGATGAATTGCGCGTTTTCCGATGCGAAGCCGAAATCAATCATGCGGCGGACCGCGAGCGGCACGGCCAAGGTCGCACAGGCCGCGAGCACGAGCGCGGCGAGCGCTGCGGCAATTCGGCCGCGATAACGAAATACGAAGGGTACAAGCGACAGAAGCGGCGTTAGGCTGCGCTGCCCCGTGCGTGCTGCGGCCACGGCGGTCGTGGCAGCGGTTGGCGCAGCTGTTTTGGCCCTTACGGGCGCGGCTTGAGTCAATGTCCGCTCTCGGGTATGAAGCCCGCGAATTGAAGGATACGAGCCATGAAGCCCGACATTCACCCGAAATATCACGAGATCAAAGTGGTGCTGACGGACGGCACCGAATACACGACGCGTTCGACCTGGGGCAAGCCGGGCGATGTCTTGAAGCTCGACATCGACGCGAGGACGCACCCCGCATGGACCGGCGGCCAGCAGCAGCTCATGGATCGCGGCGGCCGCGTCTCCCGCTTTCAGAAGAAGTTTGCTGGCTTCATCAAGAGCTGAGCAACCTTCGCGCGAAAATCGAAAGCCCCCGTTAGTGCGGGGGCTTTGTCGTTACTGCGGCGACTTGGCGCGCCTCAGCGATCGTTGCCGAACGCCGCGCGCAGCAAACCGATCTGCCGCTCTACCGGATTGTCGCCGTCTTTTGCCGGCTCGGCTGCCTGGCTATAAATCAGCCCGTCGAGCCGGGTCACCCGCTCGTGCAGATAGCGCGACTGATCGATCAGCGCGCGGAGCCGGAACGGCAGTGCCGCCATCAACTCCGCGTGGGGCGGGTCGTAGGTGGAAAGCTTTACCTTGGTCTTTTCGGAGCGCGCCTGCTCGTTCGAGAGCTCACCCTCGTTGACCGCGCGCTGCAGGAGCAGCCAGGATGCGATCTGCATCAACCGGGTGGTGAGCCGCATCGAACTCGGTGGCGTAAGCGAGCGCCGCCGAACGCGACAGCTGCTTCGCTTCTTCGCGCCCGGGCCCGTCGAGATAGGTCGCTGCAGAACTCCACCAGCGCCATGCCTTCGCGGAACAGGATCCCGAAGGCCTCTCCTGCGGCCATGCGCTGGGCGAGAACGACCGGGTCCTGCGGACTCTTCGACGCACCCGACATGAACAACTCCAAACGCAACAACTACGATACCGGACTTTTCATTATGCTTTTAGCAAGAATGTCCCCCCGGACACGCGCGCTGTAAAGCCTCGATCCGCGACAGCGTTACTGACAGCGTTTGGCGCAGAAGTGGCCGCCACAAGGCGGCCGGACGCAAAAAAGAGCCGCCCAATGGGCGGCTCAAGGTTTTCACAGGGAGGCGTCAAACAGAGTGGACAGGAGCCACTCAACGTCCAGAAGCTGGACATCCCGACAATGGCTGGGAAACCTTAACGTATGGTTAATATGAGGGCCGGAAGGCCGAATAGTCCGGTTTCCCTGATCAACGCTTGAAGAACGTGTCGGCCGCGCTGCGGGTCGCTTCCTTGGAGTGGATCGACGCTTCGAGCCGTTCGATCTCCGCCTTGAGGGCGAGCACCCGCTCTCTCAATTCGTCGACCGAGAGCAGCGTCAGGTCCTCGCCGAGCTCGTGCGCCTTCTTCTTCGGGCGGACTGCTTCTTCTTCCATGACCGCGTCCTTGTCGCGAACGACCCTAGCGGAGCCGGGGCGCCGTTGTCATGCACAGCGCGGAATCGTAGGACAAACCGCGCCCGCGAGGAGTATCCATGAACAAGCTACCGAGCCGCATGACCGCCATTGCCATCAAGGCCCCGGGCGGCCCGGAGGTCCTCGTGCCGGAAGAACGCGCGGTTCCCACGCCGGCAGCGACCGAAGTACTCGTGCGTGTGCGCGCCGCGGGAGTGAACCGGCCCGACGTGATGCAGCGCAAGGGACAGTATCCGCCACCTCCCGGAGCGCCGGACATCCCGGGCCTCGAGATCGCGGGCGACGTCGTCGCCGTCGGCGACAAGGTCAAGCGATGGAAGATCGGCGACAAGGTTTGCGCGCTGGTGTCAGGGGGCGGGTACGCGGAATACTGCGTGACCGATGAGGCGACAGCGCTTGCGGTCCCGGAAGGTTTCTCCTTCACCGATGCCGCGGCACTGCCCGAGACCTTCATGACCGTGTGGCACAACGTCTTCGAACGAGGTGCACTGAAGGCAGGCGAGACCGTGCTCATCCATGGCGGGTCGAGCGGCATCGGTACGACCGCGATCATGCTCGCGAAGCAATTCGGCGCGAAGGTCATTGTCACTGCAGGCTCTCCGGAAAAATGCGAGGCCTGCCGCAAGCTCGGCGCTGACGTGGCGGTCGATTACAACAAGGAAGATTTTGTCGCCGCAACAAAGCAAGCCACCGGCGGCAAAGGCGCGGAGCTGATCCTCGACATGATCGGCGGCGACTATGTGGATCGAAATTTCGAAGCGGCCGCGGTGGAAGGTCGCATTGTGCAGATTGCCACGCAGAAAGGACCGAAGGTCACGGTCGATCTGCGTCGCCTGATGTTGAAGCGCCTCACCCACACGGGATCTACGCTTCGTGCACGTCCTGTTGCGGACAAGGCCGCGATCGCCCGTGCAGTCGAAGCCAAGGTTTGGCCCCTCCTCGAGTCGGGAAAGCTGCGCCCGGTGATTGATTCGACCTACCCGCTTGACAAGGCCGCCGACGCCCATGCCCGGATGGAAACGAGCCTGCACGTCGGGAAAATCATGCTGGAGCTACCTGCCTGACCGGTGGGAAACGCCCAATAATTCTGTGAAATCCGGTCCCGACATCCGGCCGCGCCCGTCAGGCACGCCTTGCCGCCGCCGCAACCAGCCGGTAGCTGTTTCGTGAGTCGGCGCGGCTCCGGCCGCGTCGGAAGGGGTGTCCTTTGCGTATTGCTCGTCTCGCCGCGTTTCTGTCCCTTGCCATCGTCACGTTCAGCTTCGGGCCGGCCTATTCGCTCGAAGCGGTGACGATCCAACTCGGCACGCCGGCAATCGACTTGAAGCCCGCCTCCGAGCGACATCAGACCGACGGCGACCGTCTCCAGGTCTCCACGGCCCCCGGCTCAGACGGTATCGTTCGACGCATCGAGGTGCGCGCGCGCGAACCGCAAGGCGTGACCAGCTGGGCGGTCTTCGCGCTCGCCAACAATACCGACGAACAAGTCGACCGCCTGATCGTCGCGCCCCACTATCAAATGGTCGGCTCCGGCATCTTCTGGCCCGATCTCGGCAGCGTGCGCATCGTGAGCATCACGCCGAGCCAAGGCTTCCGTCCCGAGCGCCAAACGGCGACCGATGCCGACGTCTATCTCGTGACCCTCGATCCGGGAACGACTGTGACGCTCGTGCTCGAGCTGTCATCATCGAACTTGCCGCAGCTCTACCTGTGGGAGCCCGAAGCCTACAAGGGCAAGGTCAACAGCTTCACGCTCTACAACGGCATCGTCATCGGCATCGCCGGGTTGCTGGCCATGTTCCTCACCATCCTGTTCGTGGTGAAGGGATCGATCATGTTTCCGGCGGCGGCCGCGCTCGCCTGGGCAGTGCTCGCTTACATCGGTATCGACTTCAATTTCTGGACCAAGATTCTCGGCTTGTCCCCGCAGACGCAACAATTCGCGCGCGCCGCCGGTGAGGCAATTCTCGCGGCGACGCTCATCGTCTTCCTGTTTGCTTACCTCAACCTTGGCCGTTGGAACGTACGTTACTCGCACGTCGCTGCGGGATGGCTCGCCTTCCTCGCGCTCCTCGTCGCCGTCGCGCTCGTGGACCCGCCGATCGCCGCGGGTATCGCCCGGCTGTCGCTGCTCGGCGTCGCGCTCGTCGGCTTTGGCCTCGTGGTTTATCTCGCGACGCACGGTTTCGACCGTGCAGTGTTGCTGATACCGACCTGGTTTCTTCTCACCGCATGGGTGCTCGCAACCGGTCTCGCCGTCGCCGGCTTCTTCACGAACGACCTGATCGCACCTGCGCTACTCGGCGGCCTTGAGCTGATCGTCATGCTGATCGGCTTCACGGTCATGCAGCACGCTTTCGCAGGCGTCGGCGCTGAAGGCATCGTCAACGACCTCGAGCGCCGCGCGCTCGCCCTCACCGGCGCAAGCGACATCGTGTGGGACTGGGACGTCGCGCGCGATCTTATCTATACGAGCCACGAAGCGGAGCAGGCCCTTGGTCTGAAGCGCGGCATGCTCGAGACCGCGGCCGCCGGATGGCTCGAATTCCTGCACGCCGCCGATCGCGACCGCTTCAAGATGGCACTCGACAGCGTGCTTGAGCAGCGTCGCGGCCGCATCGTCCAGGAATTCCGGCTGCGCGCGGAGGACGGGCATTACCTCTGGTTCAAACTTCGCGCGCGACCGGTGGTCGGCACGGACGGCGAAGTCCTTCGCGTGGTCGGCACCCTCACGGACATCACCGACGGCAAGATCGCCGAAGAAAGGCTGTTGCACGACGCGGTACACGACAACCTGACAAGCCTCCCGAACCGCGAACTCTTTCTCGATCGGCTTGATGCGGCCGTAGCGCTCGGTCGCGCCGACGAACATCTGCGTCCGACGCTCATCGTGATCGACCTCGACCGCTTCAAACAAGTCAATTCCAGTGTCGGCATGGCCGTCGGTGACTCGATCCTGCTGACGATCGCGCGCCGTCTCGGCCGCCTGCTCAAGCCGCAGGACACGCTTGCCCGCATCTCTGGCGATCAGTTCGGTATGATCCTGCTCTCGGAACGCGAGCCCGAGCGCATCACGGCATTCGCAGACACGATCCGCCGCAGCTTGCGTGCGCCAATCGGGTTCGGCGCACGGCAGATCTTCCTCACCGCCTCGATCGGACTTGTGCTTTACGATGGGCAGCCGCGGACGCGCGAGGAATTGCTGAAGGATGCGGAACTCGCGATGTACCACGCGAAGCAGCACGGTGCCGACCGGATCGAGGTGTTCAAGCCCACGATGCGCTCGGCGAAGATCGATCAACTCACGCTCGAATCGGACCTTCGCCGCGCAATCGAGCGGGACGAAATCGCGATCTTTTACCAGCCGATCGTGCGGCTGGAAGACCGCACCGTTGCCGGCTTCGAGGCGCTGCTCCGCTGGAACCATCCGCGTCTCGGCCGCCTGGGACCGACCGAGTTCATTCCGCTCGCCGAGGAAACCGGACTGATCTCCGATCTCGGCCGCTTCGTGCTGGAGCGCGCGGCACGGCAGCTCGTCGCTTGGCAGCGGCTGGTGACTGGCCCGCGGCCAATCTTCGTGAGCGTCAACATCTCCTCGCGGCAATTGCTGCGCCAGGACCTCATTCAAGAGATCAAGGGGATTCTTTCACGCAACTTGCTCGCGTCAGGCTCGTTGAAGCTTGAGCTCACCGAGTCGCTGGTGATGGAAAATCCGGAGCTCGCGGCACAGATGCTCGCGCGCATCCGCGAGCTCGGCGCCGGCCTGTCGCTCGACGACTTCGGTACCGGCTATTCGTCGCTCGCCTATCTCCAGCGCTTTCCCTTCGACACCATCAAGATTGACCAGCAGTTCGTGCGCGGCTCCGGCCGCGGCGCGCGTCCGGTCATCCTGCGCTCGATTATCGCCCTCGCCCATGATCTGGGCATGGAAGTCGTCGCAGAAGGCGCGGAGAACGACTCCGATGCAGTCGAGCTGTATCAGCTCGGCTGCGAGTACGCCCAAGGTTATGCGTTCGGAGAGCCGATGACCGCGGAGGACGCGCGCCGGCTGATCTCTCCGACGGAGCCGGCGCTCCGCCGCGCGCGTGCGAGCTGATCTTCAGGCGTGTCCGGCTTCTGAAGATAGCTTCGCGGGATCGATTCCGATCTTCCGCATTGCAAGCGTGTACTTGGACTCCGCGTCCCCGCCGAAAATCAGTTCTGAATCCGCTGGGCAGTGAAGCCAGCCGTTGGCGTGGATCTCATTTTCGAGCTGCCCTGGAGCCCAGCCCGCATAGCCAAGCGCGAGAACTGCGCTCACCGGCCCCTGCCCGCGCGCGATCGCTTTCAGGATGTCGAGCGTTGCGGTCAGGCAAATGCCATCGTCGATCGGCAGCGTCGAATTCTCGATAAAGAAATCTGCCGAATGGAGGACAAACCCGCGTCCGGTTTCGACCGGGCCGCCCTTCAGCACGCGGATTGCCTCGGCGCGCGGCGGCACTTCGATCAAATTGGCGGCAGGCACCACGTCCAGCTGCACGAGGAGATCGCGGAAGTTGACGTTCGCGGCCGGTTGGTTGACGACGATACCCATCGCCCCTTCGTCGGAATGTGCACACAGATAAATCACGGCGCGCGAAAAACGCTCGTCGCGCATTGTCGGCATGGCAACCAGCACCTGACCGTCGAGATATCCCGGGCGCCGGCTCGGCTCGATCTTGGTACCGCCGATCTTCATCATTCTGAGACTAACCCGGTGCGCCTGCGTTGCAAAATTCGACCGGATCGCGGCATGGATCACGCAATCGTAACTGGGCCGGAAACTCGGCGCAGGCTTATGTGAAATCATGCTTTCCCGGCTGTGCAACATACTTGCCAACTTGGCTGCGTCGTCCGTGATCTTCGGCACGACCGCCGCATTCTCGCTCGAATCACCTTGGGTGAGCACGAGCAACGCGGAGGTGCGGCTGCTTGCGGCCGGTCCCCCGAGCAGCGGCACTCCGATCCGCGCCGGCCTTCAGATCCGACTCGCACGCGGCTGGCACACCTACTGGCGCTACCCCGGCGACGCCGGAGTGCCGCCGCGACTCGATTGGTCGGCATCGACCAATGTTGCAGACGTGCAAGTGCGCTGGCCCGCTCCCGAGCGGATTCCGCTTGAAGGCGGACTGGGATCGATCGGCTATCACGGCGATATCATCTTACCTTTGCAGGTCCTACCGAAGGATCCGGCGCGTCCTGTTTCGCTGCGTGTCAAACTGGACTTCGGCGTTTGCGAAAAAATCTGCATCCCCGCGGAGGCAAAAACTGCGCTCGATATTCCTGCCGGTTTCGCTGTGAAGAACGCGTTGCTGGATACGGCCGATGCGCGCGTGCCCGTCGCAGCAACGCTCGGCAAAACAAAAACCCTTGGCATCGTGTCGGTGAAGCTCGAGCGTCACGCTGCGCCGCGCGCGCTGATCGAGGTCGCCGTTCCGCCTGGCAAGACGTTCGACCTTTTTGCGGAAGGCCCGACCGACGATTGGGCCTTGCCGCTTCCGACCCGTGTCGAGGCAGGAAACGGACGAGCGCGGTTCACTCTTCCGATTGAAGGAGCCCCTACCGGCGCCAAGCCCATCCCGTCAAAGCTACGACTGACACTCGTCGCCGGCGATGATGCGATCGAGGTGTTGACGCCGCTCGACTAAACCGGTTGATGGGTGGCAATGAAAACCGTCCCGGCGACCGGGGCGTAGCCAGGGATGAGAGCAATGATCGGGGTTGGCGACAAGCTTCCGGAAGTGATGTTTCGCACGATCGAAGACGGCAAAGTGGTGCAGAAAACGACGAGCGACATTTTCAAGGGCAAGCGGGTCGTTCTCGTCGGTGTGCCCGGTGCTTTCACCCCGACTTGCCACAAAAACCACGTCCCCGGCTTCGTGCAGAAGGCCGACGAAATTCGCGCGAAAAACGTCGATGCGATCGCGGTCACCGCGGTGAACGACCATTGGGTGATGCACAACTGGTCGGAAGCGAGTGGCGGCGGCGGTAAGAAGATGATTTTTCTCGCCGACAATAACGCTGAGTTCGCCAAGGCAACCGGTCTTGCGTTTGATGCGACCGCGGGCCTAGGTGGAACGCGCTCGCGGCGTTACGCGATGCTCGTCGACGACGGCGTCGTGAAGACGCTCAACGTGGAGCAAGAGACCGGCAAGGCGGAAATCAGCGGCGCCGACAATATGATCAAGTCGCTGTAGTCGCGCGGCCCCCTCACGAGATTTTACCTGGGGCCAACTCGACGGGCGGGTCCGCGTCACGCGATGATGTCTGGGAACAGCTGATCCTCGATCGTTGTGATTCGATCGCGCAACTGCAATTTGCGCTTCTTCAGCCTCTGCACCTGCAAGCGGTCATACCCCGACACGGCGAGGAGCGCCTCGATTGCCGAGTCCAGGTCGCGGTGTTCCTGTTTCAGGCGCTCGAGCTCGGCCCGTAATTCTCGTTCTTCCTCGGTCATCGCCCGCCGTTGCGCCGCGGCTGTGCCGGCGGCAGGCAAGTATCGCGCCCGCCCAGAACGCCTGCAAGCTGGCCCCTGGATGGCCATTTTTGGGTACGCCGATGACGTGGATTATTGCGACGCAATAGCTTGGATCGGTCGACTTGCCGCCGGCTCCGTGGCAAACTCCCCTCGTCGAACCCTGCAAAGGGAGAGATCTTACCCATGAACAGACATCCTGAGCTGGCCGATCTTGAGCGCCAGCACCAGGCATTGGAGCGCGAGATCCAAAGCGAACTCGCGCGTCCGGGCTCCGACGATCTAAAAGTATCCGAGTTGAAGCGGCGCAAACTTCAGGTAAAGGACGAGATCGAGCGTCTGCGCCACGTTGCCGAAAGCAGCGTGCACTAGGTCCGCGATCGCGATCCGTACGATGTTCTGTTGAAGCCGCCGGTCATCTGATCGGCGGTTTCGTTTTTGCGTGCTCGCTACGTGGCATCGGCGCACCGTTAAGGTGAATTCTTGAGGCTGATTTTTGAGCCTAATTTTTCAGCCTAACTATTTTGACTAAGATTGCGTTTCGCACCTCAAGAGATTTTTTTGCGGTAATTGGACGGTCGGCTCGATGAGTTGGAGTCGACGGTGCGAAGTGAAGGCGGCGACTCGGTTGCGAAGAAATTCTGCGCAATCGAATCAGAAACTTCTCCCCCAAGCCGATTTCCAGCCGACTCGATTTTTCCTCACCGAGCTGAACGCCGGCAAGCGTCACTTCCGCATCACGCGGTGAGACGCTCCGGCCAACAGTAACTAGTGAGGAGCGTCATGAAGAAGATTGTTGCAACGGTGTTGGCCGCCGCGCTTGCTGCCAGCACGATCATCGTGCCGGCGTCCGCCGCTTCGGACGACAACAAGCCCAAAGGCCTGGGCATTCTGCCGATCCTGGCGGGTCCCGCCATTATCGCAGGAACCATGTCTGGCCCGAGCCTCCACACCTGGACCGCCCACCAGTATTTCAAGTTCTATAAGTGGGACTATTCGGGATGGCAGAAGGTCTACAACCTCAAGAGCAGCGGCTGGGACGTGTACAAGAAGGTCCACGGCTACAAGGTCAAGGTTCACGCCCATAAGCAGAAGCATGACTTCCGCAGCTCAAACCAAGGCAAGTTTTTCGTCGCCTGTATTATGGGCTCGGCGCTCGGCGCGATCACTGCGGCGATCCGCAAGGGCAATGCGATGGGCAACCCGCTCCGCTTGCGTTCGCAGGCTGAGCACGAGGCCATCGTAAAGTCGGGCGTCGAAAAGAAGTTCGAACTGACGAACGACGAGGCGGCAACCGCGCTCTCCTGGTGCGGCGCTGGTTCGTTGGCCCTCAATTGGCAGCAGACGGCTCCTATCGTTCGGGCCGGCTACTGATCTCCACCGCGAATACTCTTGCGGGACGACAAAAGCAAAAGCCCGGCGCACGCGCCGGGCTTTCGTTTTCGTAACGTGCTCCGCCGCGATCAGGCGGCCGAGAGGTTCGTCGCTGCCGTCTTGCCGCGCTCGGTGGTGATCTCGAAGTTCACCTTCTGACCCTCATTGAGGGTGTACATGCCGGCGCGCTCGACTGCGCTGATGTGCACGAACACGTCCTTGCCGCCGTCTGCCGGCTGGATGAATCCGAAGCCCTTCTGCGCGTTGAACCATTTCACGGTACCAGTAGCCATCTCGTCTTCCTTTCGCTCACTTCACCGAAGTGGGTCTCTTCCGCACGACCATCGCGCGGTTCTCACAATCCGAGTTTTGGGGTTTCTCAGTGGCGCAGCGCCCAAAACGGGTGCGGGTCGCAAGAGGTAGCCAAAACCTTGGTTGCGGCGGGAAGAGACTCGATTTTTGCGGCAAGGTCAAGGCAGCGCATCGATTGCGATTTTCACCAAGTCCTAATCATAGTGACGTGAATGCGACGCCGTCTTTATTTTATGCGGCTGACTTCGCCGCAGCGCGGCCCGCAACGCGACCCGAAAATAGGCACCCGCCGAGAAACGTTCCTTCAAGCGCGCGGTAACCGTGCACGCCACCGCCGCCAAAACCCGCGACCTCTCCCGCCGCGTACACGCCTCCAAGCGGCTGGCCGCCTTCCTGCAACACGCGTCCTTCGAGATCCGTTTCTAGTCCGCCGAGTGTCTTGCGCGTCAGCACCCAGAGTCGCACCGCGATCAGAGGACCCGCAGCTGGATCCAGCAAGCGATGCGGTTTCGCAACCCGGATCAGCCGGTCGCCGATATATTTGCGCGCAGCACGGATCGCCATAATCTGGACGTCCTTGCCGAATTTGTTGTCGAGGTCGCGATCGCGCGCCAGCACTTCGCGCTCGACCGTCTGCGCGTTGACGAGGTTGCGCTGTGTCAGACGGTTCATGCCCTCGACCAGCTCGGGCAAGGAGTTGGCCACCACGAAATCCTTTTTCGCCTGCACGAATTTTTGCACCGGCGTGAGCGTCTTTCCACGCCCGCGCCGCAGCACGCCCTTCACGTCCTTGCCCGTCAGATCCGGGTTCTGCTCGGAGCCGGATAGGGCAAATTCCCGACCGATGATCCGTTCGTTCAACAGGAACCAGGAATGATCGTGACCGCCGCGCACGATCTGCTCGAGCGCGCCGTAGCAGTCAAAGCCTGGAAACAGCGGCACCGGCAGACGCTTCCCCGTCGCGTCGAGCCATAGCGGCGACGGCCCGGAGAGAATGCGAATGCCGTGCAGCGGCCAGATCGGCGCATAGTTGTCGATGCCTTCCGGATAGTGCCACATGCGATCGGAATTGATGATGCGGCCGCCAGCGCTCGCAGCGGCTTCGAGCATCAATCCATCGACGTGCGCCGGCACGCCCGACAGCATGTTCCTTGGCGGCTCACCCATGCGTTTCGGCCAGTGCTTGCGGACGAGCTCGTGATTGCCGCCGATTCCGCCCGATGTGACGATCACTGCCTGCGTCTTGAGCGCAAAATTTCCGACCACTCGGCGCGAACTCTTTTCCCCGCGGCTGACCGCACTGGGTTCGAGAATTTCGCCTTCGACGCCGTCGATGTTGCCGGCGCTTCTCGTCAATGACGTAACCCGATGACGGAAACGGAACGCGAGCAACCCGCGTGCCTCGGCCTCGCGTGCGCGCCGCACGAACGGCTCGACCAGCGCGGGACCCGTGCCCCAAGTAATGTGGAAACGTGGCACCGAATTCCCGTGCCCGCCCCCGTGATAGCCGCCGCGCTCGGCCCAACCGACAACGGGAAACCAGCGCACGCCCATCGCATGCAGCCAAGGGCGCTTTTCGCCTGCCGCAAAATCCACGTACGCGTCAGCCCATCGCCGCGGCCAATGATCCTCCTCGCGGTCGAAGCCGGCGGCACCCAGCCAGTCCTGCATCGCGAGCTCGCGCGAATCACGGATGCCAAGCCGGCGCTGCTCCGGCGAATTGACGAACATCAATCCGCCGAAGGACCAGAACGCCTGTCCGCCGAGCGAGACTTCCGGCTCCTGGTCGAGCACGATCACTTTCTTGCCCGCGTCGGCAACTTCGGTCGCGGCGGTGAGCCCCGCGAGGCCGGCGCCGATCACGATGACGTCCGCATCCATCACCGGTTCCCGCTTTCCGTCTGTTCTTGAATCCAGTCGCATAGATCTTTCAGCACCTGCGTACGATCCGGCTCGACCTCATTGAAGACCTCGTGAAAGAGCGCCGGATAGTTCGTGATCGTGCAGCGCTCTGGCAGCATCGCCGCCGCGAACTCACGCGCTCCATCTGCGTCGACGAGCTTGTCGTCGCCAGAGACGAGCAGAAGCGTCGGCACTTCGAATTTTGCCGCGTCGCGCCGCGCCCGTTCCCCTGCATCGAGCAGGAAGGTCACGAGCCGCGCGGTAGTCCAATCATGGCAAAGCGGATCGGCCTTCACGTCGGCGAATACCTGCGGATCGCGTGAGATGTAGCGCAACGGAATCCCGTGTGGCTGCGTTAGGTTCGGCACGAACAGATTGAGCACACGCACGAGCATCCGCCGCGCAAACGACAGTGGCAGCTTCAGCGCCGGTGACGATAGGAGGAGTCCGCGGGGCCGAATCCAACCGCCCGTTGCGGCCCGCGCGGCAATCGCACCGCCCATGCTGTGCCCGATGAGAAAAGGAGGTGCCTTATCGCCTGCCTTGCGCGCTTCATTGGCGAGGCCGTCGAATACGAGTTTCGCATCGTCGAGGTATGCAGTCGATGAGGGCGACACCGCTCTCGGCCCGCCCGATTGACCAAAGCCGCGATTGTCAAAACCGCGCACCATGATGCCGACCGCGTTCAATGCGGCTGCGACATGCGCGTAACGGCCGCAATGCTCGCCGAGCCCGTGCACGAGAAGCGCCGCTCCGCGCCGCCGCACGCCCGCTGGCAACGGCCAGTCACGGACAAAGAGTTCGACCCCGTCTTTCGCCTTGATCCTCACGACCCGCGACCCTCGAAGGGTGAGTCTGTATTTTGCCTATTCGCATAGCAAGCTCCTTGACCGCGCGAATGCCGGCCAACAGAGTCCCGCGCCCTAATACGGCAGGACCAAAGATATGAGCGACCCAAAGGAAAATCCCGACTTCGTGCACTACACGGCCGACACGGTGCCTTGGCGCAACTCGCCGCTGCAGCCGGGAGCGCAGATGGCCGTGCTCGCTGGCGAGCTGCGCGCGCCGGGTCTCTACATCCAGCGCGTCAAATATCCGAAGGGCGCAATGACGCCCGCTCACGTTCATCCCGACGACCGGCACGTCGTTGTGCTCGCAGGGACCTGGTACGCTGGCTTCGGCGACAAATCCGATCCGGCAAAAGCGATAGCGCTGAAACCCGGCGACTATCTCATGCAGCGCGCCGGCGTCGTGCATTTCGACGGCGCGCTCGACGAAGACTGCGTCGTGCAGATCACCGGGTATGGCCCGACCGGCATCACGATCGTCGAGAAGCGAAAATAGACTTCAGGACTTCTTGAACGTCCGGCTCACGTAATCGTTCATGCTCTTCGCTGTCGCCGGATCGAGCCAGAGTTCGGCGGCGGCCTTGGAGACGCGAGGCCCGTGACTGTCCAGCGCGTCCGCCACTGGTTGCCGCATCTGGCGCTTTGTGAGCGCGAACGCCGCTGGTCTCAGTGCCGCGAAGCGCTCGGCTGCCGCCAATGCAAGCTCGAGCAATTGCTCCGGCGCGACGACTTCGTCGATGAGCCCGCGTTTGAGCGCATCATCCGGCGGATAGGTAGCGGCGGTGTAGATGACCTCCGGAAAGAACTTGTGCGCGGTACAGAAGCGCATGATCTCGAATGCGAGCGGCGGAAACGACACTCCCACAAGCAGTTCGGTCACGCCGATGCGGCCGCCGCCCTTGGCCATCAACCGCCAATCCATACAACACGCGAGAATGCAGCCCCCGGCGGCCGCATGACCGTTGACCGCCGCAACGACAGGCTTCGGAAAGAAAAAGGCGCTCGTGTAGAGCCGCTCGAGCGCCGGCAGGAAACTCTTGAAATAGTCCGGTCCGCTCGATGTAGCGCGCAAAAGATCGACACCGGCCGAAAAGATTTTCCCTTCGCCGGTGACGACCACGGCGCGGGCATCCGATTGCGCAAGCTTGTCGAACTGCTCGGCCAACGCGTTGCAGAATTCGGTATCGAGGGCATTCGCCTTGCCGTGCCGCATGGTGAGGACGGCGATTCCGTTGGTTTGTGAGACGTCAAACACGAGACTAGGCTCCCTTCGCCAGCTCACGCAGTTTGAACTTCTGAATTTTACCGGTGCTCGTCTTGGGCAACTCGACGAACACGATGTGCTTCGGGCATTTGAAGCGCGCGAGATTCTTGCGACAGTGCTCGATCAGTTCATCCGGCGTCGCGGCCTTCCCGGGTTTCAACTCCACGAACGCGCACGGTGTCTCGCCCCATTTTTCATCCGGCTTCGCGACCACTGCGGCCGCCGCGACGGCCGGGTGCTTGTACAACGCGTCCTCCACTTCGATGGAGGAGATGTTCTCACCGCCGGAAATGATGATGTCCTTGGAGCGGTCCTTGAGCTGGATGTAACCGTCCGGATGTACGACACCGAGGTCGCCCGAGTGAAACCATCCGCCGGCGAATGCCTTTTCGCTCGCCTTCGGATTGCTCAGATAACCCTTCATCACCACATTGCCGCGGAACATCACCTCGCCCAGCGTTTCGCCGTCGTGCGGCACCGGCTGCATCGTCTCCGGATCGATGACGTCAAGCGCCTCCAACGCCCCGTAGCGTACGCCCTGCCGCGCCTTTCGCGCGGCCTGCTCGGGTGGCGGCAGCACGTCCCATTCGCCGTGCCAATCGTTCACCACGGCCGGCCCATAGGTTTCCGTAAGTCCGTAAAGATGCGTGACGTTGAAGCCCGCACTCTTCATCGCGGCGAGGACGGCCTCAGGCGGCGGCGCGGCGGCCGTGAAAAACTCGACCACGTGCGGAAGCGGCTTCTTTTCTTCATCGGGCGCATTCAGCAGCGTCGCCATGACGATTGGCGCGCCGCAAAGATGCGTCACCTTATGCGCTGCGATCAGTTCGTACATCTGCCTGGCGCGCACCTGCCGCAGGCACACATGCGTGCCGATCACCGCCGAGATCGACCAAGGAAAGCACCAGCCGTTGCAATGAAACATCGGTAGCGTCCAGAGATAGACCGGGTGCTTTTTCATGCCGCACGTGACGACATTGCTGAGGGCAAGCAAGGCCGCCCCACGATGGTGATAGACGACGCCCTTGGGGTCGCCGGTCGTCCCCGAAGTGTAGTTGAGCGAAATCGCGTCCCACTCGTCGTCCGGCGCCACGCGTGAATAGCTCTCGTCGCCTTCCGCGAGAAACGTCTCGTACTCGAGATTGCCCAGGCGCTCCCCGTCGCCCGCGTACTCCGGATCGTCGTAGTCGATGACAAGCGGCTTCACCTTGGCGCGTGCGATCGCTTCCTTCATCGTGCGCGAGAACTCGCGATCCACGATCACGATCTTGGCTTCGCCATGATCGAGTGAGAACGCGACGATCGCCGCGTCGAGGCGCGTATTGAGCGTGTTCAGAACGGCGCCAGTCATCGGCACACCGTAATGCGCTTCCAACATGGCAGGCGTATTGGCGAGCATCACCGCGACCGTGTCGCCGCGCGAGATGCCGCGCTTCGCAAGTGCCGCGGCAAGCTTCTTCGCGCGCGTATGAAATTCGCGATAGGTGATGCGCTTGCCGCCGTGAATGATCGCCGCGTGGTCCGGAAATACGTCCGCGGCTCGCTCGAGATACGCGAGTGGAGTGAGCGGCTGGTAGTTGGCGGGATTCTTTTCGAGATCGCGGTCGTAGACGCTCGTGGCCACCCTATCCTCCCGAGCTTGTTATCGTTGGGAGAAACGCTAGCGCCGGGGCGCGAACTCGACAAGGCGGACAGTCGGCTCTAGCTCGCCCAAATGCCGGTCAGTCCGCCGCGGATCAACTCAAGGGAAATCAGAAAAACGATGAAATAGGTTACGCGGTAAAACACATCCGTCGGCATGACGCGCACGAGCCAGATGCCAAAAAGATTGGTGAAGATCGCAAACGGGAAGAGCACCGCGGAAGTGGCAAGGTTGCCGGTCGTGAACCCGCCAAGCGCAAAGTATGGGACCACCTTGATCGCATTCACCGCCGCGAAGAACATGGCTGCCGTTGCCGCAAGTGTCAGCCGATCGAGCCGCTGCGGCAACACGTGCATCTGAAACGGTGGCGCGCCCGCATGCGAGATCATGCTGGTGAAGCCGGAAAGCGCCCCCCAAAAGACCCCCGATCCGGCGCTCGGTCGCGTGGCGACCTTCTGCTCGGCGCCAAACCAGACATTGAGTACGAAGGCAAGTGCGATCAGGCCAAGCGCAAGTCGGACGTATGACTCGGACACGTAGGCTGCGAACGCCCAGCCTGCGGCGATCCCGATCACGGCTCCAGGCAGCAACAC
Organism: uncultured Alphaproteobacteria bacterium; assembly: GCA_963711595.1. GTDB lineage: Bacteria > Pseudomonadota > Alphaproteobacteria > Rhizobiales > Xanthobacteraceae > JAUSIF01. The sequence goes on along the minus strand of CAVQER010000007.1, from coordinate 619,502 downwards.
CTTTAAATTCCAGGCGTCCCAGTCTCGTCGGTAGACCCAGACCGTGAGGACATCCTGGACGAGCAGAATTGGCAGAATGATCGCGGCGGCTTGTACCGGCGGCACAGTAAGCGCGATCAGAGCCGTCGCGATCATGCCGACGCCGGAAAATCCGCCTTTTGCGAGGCCGAGGAACACAACGCCAATGACCGCGGCGAGGTAGAAAAGCGGGTCTGAGATCACGAACAACTCATAGACGATTCGCATCGACCCGTTGCAGGACCGACCGGTCGGGACAACAATGCGGGCCTGCAGGGGAGAGCTGACATGGCCATCAAGACAAGCAACGCAGCAGCAAAGAAATTCGACACCTTCGATGCGTTCTATCCGTTCTATCTGAGCGAGCACAGCGACCCCATGACGCGCCGCCTGCATTTCACCGGCTCGGCGCTGGCGCTCCTCTGTCTCGTGATGCTGGTCGTCACGATGAACCCGTGGTGGCTATTGGCCGGTGTACTGTGCGGATACGGTTTTGCCTGGATCGGGCACTATGTGTTCGAGAAGAACCAACCGGCCTCGTTCAAGCAGCCGCTGTTCAGTTTCATGGGCGACTGGAAGATGTTCTGGCAGATCGTGACGGGAAAGATTCCGTTCTGACGTCACGCCGGTGCAAGGAGCGATAATGGACGCCCGCACGAGCCGCTATCGCTCGGTCTATGAGCACTGGCAGCGCGACCCGGAGGGATTCTGGGGCGAAGCAGCGGATGCGATCGACTGGTACGAGCGACCGAAGAAAATCTTCGATGCTACCGCCGGCGTTTACGGCCGCTGGTTCGTGGGCGGCGTTTGCAATACCTGCCACAACGTGATCGACCGGCACGTGACGCAAGGTCGCGCGAACCAGGCTGCGCTCATTTACGACAGCCCGGTCACCAACACGAAGCGAAGCATCACGTACGGCGATCTGCTCGAAGAGGTGAGGACTCTCGCCGCGGTCCTGCGCGATTTCGGCGTGACAAAAGGTGATCGCGTCATCCTCTACATGCCGATGGTGCCGGAAGCGCTGTACGCGATGTACGCCTGCGCCCGGATTGGCGCGATCCACTCGGTGGTGTTTGGCGGTTTCGCGCCGCGCGAGCTCGCCACCCGCATCGATGACGCAAAGCCGAAGCTCATCATCACTGCTTCTTGCGGGATCGAGGCAGCGCGCGTCATCGCCTACAAGCCCCTCCTCGACGAAGCGATCAAGCTGTCCGCCCACAAGCCCGAGGCACTGCTGCTGCTCCAGCGGCCGCAACTCGAGGCGGCGATGATCTCTGGTCGCGACTACGACTTCGCGCAGCTGCGCGCCGCCGCACTGCGCGACGGCAAAAGCGCCGACTGCGTGCCGGTCGAAGCGACCGACCCGCTCTATATCCTGTACACTTCAGGGACGACCGGCATCCCCAAGGGCGTGGTGCGCGACAACGGCGGCCATATGGTCGCCCTGCGTTGGTCGATGGATAATCTCTACGGCATCGCTCCCGGCGAAACCTACTGGGCCGGCTCCGACATCGGTTGGGTCGTGGGCCACTCGTACATTGTCTACGCGCCGCTCCTGCATGGCTGCACGTCGATCCTCTACGAAGGGAAACCCGTCGGCACACCCGACGCGGGCGCCTATTGGCGCGTGATCTCCGAATACGGCGCCGCCGCGCTCTTCACCGCGCCCACGGCCTTTCGTGCCATCAAGAAGGAAGATCCCCAAGGCAAGTTGCTCGCAAACTACGACCTGTCGAAATTCCGGACGCTGTTTCTCGCCGGCGAACGCGCCGATCCCGACACGATCCAATGGGCCGAACGAATGCTAAAGAAGCCGGTGCTCGATCACTGGTGGCAGACGGAAACCGGCTGGTGCATCGCAGGCAATCCCGTTGGCCTCGGACAATTGCCGGTGAAGTACGGCTCGACGAGCGTGCCGATGCCCGGCTACGACGTTCAGGTCCTCGATGAAGCGAAAAAGCCGCTCGGTCCCGGCAAGATGGGCGCGATCGTCGTGAAGCTGCCGCTCCCGCCTTCCTGCTTGCCGACGCTGTGGCAACAGGACGACCGCTTCAAGGAAAGCTACCTCGCCGAGTTTCCGGGCTACTACAAGACCGCCGACGCGGGGTTCGTCGACGAGGACGGCTACCTCTTCATCATGAGCCGCACCGACGACATCATCAACGTCGCCGGCCACCGCCTATCCACTGGCGGCATGGAGGAAGTCCTTTCTGCGCATCCGGACGTCGCCGAGTGCGCCGTCGTCGGGATCAAGGACGATCTCAAGGGCGAAGTGCCGTGCGGCTTCGTCGTGCTCAAGGCCGGCGTCAACCGTCATCCCGCGGAAATAGAAAAAGAGGTGATCGCGCTTGTGCGCGAGAAGATCGGCCCTGTCGCCGCCTTCAAGCTGGCGATCACGGTGAACCGGCTGCCGAAGACGCGCTCCGGCAAGATCCTCCGCGGAACCATGAAGAAGATCGCCGACCGCGATGCCTGGTCGATGCCCGCGACCATCGATGACCCGGCGATCCTCGACGAAATTACCACCGCATTGCGCGAGCGCGGACTTGCCGACTGAACCGCACACGCAGTGGAATTTCCGCGACATTCGGGGGTCCATTGATTGTGAAATGACGCCGCACCCATCCTGTGAAAGCGTGCGGACGGTTAAACCAAGGGGGACGCCATGGCTAAAACGGGAATCGACACGCACGAGCTCATTACACCCTCGCCTACGATGTTTGCCGCGACGGACAACCTCGCGATCCGAACCGGCGACGCTTGGGCGCTCGTCGGCCGAGTGCTGCTCGGCTGGCTATTCTTCATCAACGCCTGGCCGCGATTGAGCGGGACCGGCGGCTTCGCCAAATACCTTGCATCGCTCGGCGTGCCGGCGCCCGAACTGATGGCTTGGGTCGCGACACTCATCGAGCTCATCGGCGGCGCGGCGCTCATTCTGGGTGTCGCCAGCCGCTACGCGGCGCTCGCTTTGGTCGTATATACCGTGATGACCATCGTGCTGGCGCACCGGTATTGGGAATACCCGGCCGCAGCGCAGATGGCTCAGTACTTCAACTTCCTGAAGAACCTCGCCATCACCGGCGGCCTGATATTGCTGTTCATCACCGGTGCCGGCCGCTTCTCCGTGGACGGATGGCTGCGCAAACGGAGCACCTAGTCGCAACAGTGGCCAAACTCAACGACAAGGTCGCAATCATTACCGGTGCCGCACGCGGCATCGGTCTTGCCATCGCCAAGCGCTTCGTCGCGGAGGGAGCGAGCGTCGTGATCGCCGACGTTCTCGACCGCGACGGAGCGCTTGAGGCAAAGCAGCTCGGCAAAGCGGCGCACTTCGTGTCCTGCGATGTAGGAGACGCGCGGCAGGTGGCGGAGATGGTTGAGGCCGCCTGCCGTGCCTTTACCGGCGACATCGACGTACTCGTCAACAACGCCGGTATTTTCCATGGTGCCGACTTCCTCGATCTCAAGGAAGCCGATTTCGACCGCGTTCTGCGCACCAACCTGAAAGGCTCGTTTCTCGTCAGTCAGGCGGCTGGCAGGAGGATGGTGGCGCAGGTCGATGCCGGGAAAAAGCCGGGGTCCATCATCAACATGTCGTCGATCAACGCGCAGGTCGCGATCCCCACCCAGATTCCGTACTGCGTTTCTAAGGGGGGCATTAGTCAGCTGACCCACGCGATGGCATTGGCGCTCGCGCCTCATGGCATTCGTGTCAACGCGATCGGCCCGGGCTCGGTGATGACTGACATGCTGCGTGGAGTGAATACGGACGAGGACGCGCGACGGCGGCTTCTCTCGCGCACACCGCTCGGACGCTTCGCCGAGCCGGACGAAGTTGCCTCGGTCGCCGCTTTTCTCGCGTCCGACGACGCGAGCTACATCACCGGTGAAACAATATTCGTCGACGGCGGAAGGCTTGCGCTGAACTACACGGTCCCGGTCAAGGACTGACGCGGAGGCGAGCTATTCGCTCCGCTTACTGCCGCCGAGCTTTGCGAACACCAATTCGATGTCGATCGGCCCTTCCTTCTTCGGCGGATCGCGCCGAATCTCCGCTTCCGGCTCCGGCTGCTGCCGTTGGATGGTCGTCTCCGACGCGGGCAGCAATGTTGCATGCTGTTGCGCCGGCGCCGGCTTCTCTTTCGCGGCGCGCTGCACTTCGTGATCGAGATCGATCTGCGAGCAAAGGCCGAGCGTGACCGGATCCATCGGTTGGAGATGCTGCGAGTTCCAGTGCGTGCGCTCGCGTACGGACTGGATCGTCGACTTCGTCGTGCCGACGAGGCGCATGATTTGGCTATCCTTGAGCTCGGGATGATTGCGCACGAGCCACAGGATCGCGTTCGGGCGGTCCTGGCGCTTCGAGACCGGCGTATAGCGCGGGCCTTTCTTCGGTTTGGCTTCGGGAATCGAGACCCTCGTTTCGGCGATACTCAGCCGATGGCTGGAGTCCGCCTGCGCGCGATCGAGTTCTTCGCGCGTCAGCTGCCCAGTCGTGATCGGATCGAGGCCTTTGATGCCCTGTGCGACCTCGCCGTCGGCGATGCCCTTCACCTCGAGGGGATGCAATTTGCAGAAGTCGGCAATCTGCTCGAACGTGAGCGAAGTGTTCTCGACCAGCCAGACGGCGGTCGCCTTGGGCATCAGGGGCATTGTGCTCATGATCGGGCCTTTACGCGCTGCGGATGACGGTTTCCTGGCTACGGCGCTAGGACGCAGCCTCTAGATAACCTCGAAATCACTGGGGTTGGCCGTTATATAGGGGCAGAACGCGCGAGACGCAATCGAATGTCTGCTGCCCCGAATCCTGCTGAAAAGCCGCCGCTCCGCATCCTTTTGTGCGCGCCACGCGGCTTTTGCGCGGGCGTGGTACGGGCGATCGACGCCGTGGAACGCGCGCTCGAAAAGTATGGTCCGCCCGTCTACGTCCGGCACGAAATCGTCCACAACAAGTACGTCGTCCAGGAACTGCGCCGGAAAGGCGCCGTCTTTGTCGAGGAACTCGACGAAGTGCCCGACAGCGACCGCCCGGTCATCTTCTCGGCGCATGGGGTGCCGAAATCCGTTCCGGATGAGGCCGCGCGCCGCGCGTTGTTCGCGATCGACGCCACCTGTCCGCTCGTCACCAAGGTCCACCGCGAGGCTACGGTTCACTTCAAGCGCGGTCGCGAGGTGGTGCTCATCGGTCATCGCGACCACCCGGAAGTCATCGGCACAATGGGTCAGCTGCCCGAAGGCGCGGTCACGCTGATCGAGACCGCTGACGACGCTCGCGCATTCTCGCCGCGCCACGCCGCGAAGCTCGCGTATGCGACGCAGACAACGCTCTCGATCGACGACACGGCGGAGATCGTCGCGATTCTGCGCGAGCGGTTTCCGGCAATCGTCGCACCTCATAAAGAGGATATCTGCTACGCCACGACCAACCGTCAGGAAGCAGTGAAGCGCGTCGCGCCCGAGGTCGATGCAATGCTCGTCGTCGGCGCGCCGAACAGCTCCAACTCCCAGCGTCTGCGCGAAGTTGCCGAACGGGCGGGCTGTCGTGCGACCGCGCTCGTTCAGCGCGCCGATGACATCGATTGGTCGATCTTCGGCGCTATCAAGAGCCTCGGCATCACGGCCGGCGCGTCCGCACCCGAGGTGCTCGTCGACGAAATCATCGACGCGTTCGCCAGCCGCTACGCGATCGAGGTCGAAACGGTATCGACCGCGGAAGAAAGTGTTTTCTTTCCCCTGCCCCGCGAACTGCGCAACGACGCGGCTGAATGACTCCACGCGTCATGCCCGGCCTTGTGCCGGGCATCCACGCCTTATCCGCAACATTGTTAAGACGTGGATGGCCGGGACAAGCCCGGCCATGACGTTCGTAGATAAATCGGCAAACTTCCCGTGCTACCAGCAAACGGGTTGGGAGCGATCCATGGCTGTCTACACCGACGTCGGGGAGGAAGAGCTTGGCGTGTTTCTCGCTGGCTACGACCTTGGCGCCCTCCTTTCGTTCAAGGGGATCGCTGAAGGCGTCGAGAACACCAACTATCTGCTGCACACCAAGGCCGGCTACTACTTTCTTACCCTCTACGAGAAGCGTGTAGCGCGCAGCGATTTGCCATTCTTCCTTGGGTTGCTCGAGCATCTCGCCGATCGCGACATCATTTGTCCGCAACCGGTGAAGAACCGCGAGGGGTCGGTGCTCGGCGAACTCGCCGGCCGTCCTGCAGCGATCGTCACCTTTCTCGAAGGCGTCTCCGTCCGCCGGGCGCAGGTCGCGCACTGCGCTGCAGTGGGCCGGGCACTTGCGGGCCTGCACCTGGCCGGCCGCGACTTCAAGCTTCATCGCAAGAATGCACTTTCGCTCGAGGGGTGGAAGGCGCTCGCCGAGAGCGCCGATAGCCGCGCCGATACCGTGGCACCCGGCCTCGCTCGGCTGATCGCGCAGGAGCTAAGCCACGTGTCGCGGCATTGGCCCGGCGAACTGCCGCGCGGCGTTATTCACGCTGACCTGTTTCCCGACAACGTATTCTTCCTGGGCGAAGAATTGTCGGGGTTGATCGACTTCTATTTCGCGTGCAACGACATCCTCGCGTACGACCTGGCGATTTGCCTCAACGCGTGGTGTTTCGAGCCGGACGGCTCCTACAACGTTACGAAGGGAAAGGCGTTGCTGTCCGGCTACGCCGTGGTCCGCCCCCTTTCGGCAGACGAGCTGCTTTCGCTGCCGCTGCTTGCGCGCGGCGCGTCGCTCCGTTTCCTGCTCACGCGCCTGGTCGACTGGCTCAACGTTCCGGCGGGCGCGCTCGTTCGGCCCAAGGACCCGCTCGAATATCTGAAGAAGCTGCGCTTCCATCAGCGCATCGACCACGCGCGTGACTACGGACTTGCGGCGTGAGCGGAAAGATCGAGATCTGGACGGATGGAGCGTGCTCGGGAAATCCGGGTCCGGGCGGGTGGGGCGCGCTCATCCGTGAGAACGGAAATACGCGCGAATTGATGGGCGGCGAGGCCGCCACCACGAACAATCGCATGGAGCTGCTCGCGGCGATCTCAGCGCTCGAGTCGCTTCCGCCCGGCGCCACCGCGGAGCTTCACACCGATAGCCAATACGTGCGCGACGGCGTCATGAAATGGATGTCGAACTGGAAGAAGAACGGCTGGCGCACATCCGACAAGAAGCCGGTAAAGAACAAGGAATTGTGGGAACGGCTCGATCGAGCCCGAGCCGTACACGAAGTGACATGGCACTGGGTCCAAGGCCACGCTGGCCACGCGGAAAACGAACGGGCCGACGAACTGGCACGCGAAGGCATGCAGCCTTACTTCAGGCGCTGAGTTTCCGCTCGCGTTTTCGCGCGTACATCGCTTGATCCGCGCGTGCGACGACGGCGATCGCCGTGTCGTCCGCAGAAAGCGTCGTGGTTCCGGCAGACAATCCGAGCGAAAACCGCGCTCCCGCCCGTTCAAAAGATTCCTGTTCGATCATCGCCTCGATCGCGCGTGCCTTCTCCTCGGCCTGCGCGCCGGTGACCTTCCAAAGCAACACCGCGAACTCGTCTCCACCGACACGTCCCACGACGTCCGAGGCGCGAACCTTCGCCCCCAGAAGCCGCGCGACGCGTCCGAGTGCCCAGTCCCCGGCGGCATGGCCGAAGCGGTCGTTGATTGGCTTGAACCCGTCGAGGTCGAGGTAGAGCAAGGCGGCAGTGGCGCCGTAGCGCCGGACGAAGGCGAGAGCGCGCTCCAGCGCGCGCTCGAAGCCGCGCCGGTTCACAAGGCCGGTAAGCGGATCCTCGTCGACACGCGTCTCCAGCTCAGCGACCCGGGCCCGCGCTGCAGCCAGATCAGCCTTCAGCGCGTCCACTTCCGCCGCCAGCCGCATTGCCGACGAACGCGACTTCGGCGCATTCGATTTTTCCTTGCCGGGACGATCGGCGCGCCCGCGCTCCGGCGCGCGTGGCGTCCCTCGAGATGCCGCGGTCCGCTTCCGCGAAGCGCCGCTAACCTTGTTCGCCACCCGCGTCCCCTTTCCGCTGGCGCCGCTTGCCAGCCCCAAAGCCACTCCTATAATCGCCCGCTTTCCCGCGCCAGGGGTCTGCGAATCATGCCCGCCGGAAAGCGACCAGTCGCCATCATCATGGGAAGCAAATCCGACTGGAAGACGATGCGCCATGCGGCGAAGACGCTCAAGGCGCTGAAGGTTGGTTTCGACGCGCGCGTGGTTTCCGCGCATCGCACGCCGGATCGACTCTACAAGTTCGCCAAGGGCGCGCGCGGCGAAGGATTCAAGGTGGTGATCGCGGGCGCGGGCGGCGCCGCCCACCTCCCCGGCATGACCGCATCGCTCACCTCGCTCCCCGTTTTTGGCGTGCCCGTGAAGTCGAAGGCATTGAAGGGTGTCGACAGCTTTCTCTCGATCGCGCAGATGCCGGCCGGCATCCCGGTCGGGCACGCTCGCGGTGGGCGAAGCGGGTGCCGTAAACGCCGCGCTCCTGGCGGCGGCCGTGCTGGCCATCGAGGACAAGTCGCTCGCGAAACGTCTGGACGCGTGGCGCGCTCGCCAGACCCGCGCCGTCGTCCGCCGACCATACTGATGCAACCGAGATGAGCCGCGATCTCCCCGTCCTCAAGCCGGGCGCCACGATCGGCATTCTCGGCGGCGGACAGCTTGGCCGCATGCTCGCACTTGCGGCCGCCGAGCTCGGCCTCGCTTCCCACATCTTCGCGCCGGAGCCGGACTCGTGCGCATTCGACGTCGCGGGCGCAAAGATATGTGCGGCTTACGACGACGAGACCGCACTCAGGCAATTTGCCGACGCGGCCGATGTCATCACCTACGAATTCGAGAACGTGCCTGCGGCGACCGCGGATTTTCTCGGCAAGCGCAGACCGGTCCTACCCAATCATGGCGCGCTTGCGATCATCCAGGACCGGCTGCCGGAAAAGGAATTCGTTGCAAAGCTCGGTATCGCCACGGCGCCATTTGCCAAGGCCAATTCAGCGGCCGGTGTGAAGGCCGCCGTCGAGCAGATCGGCTTGCCGGTTGTCTTGAAGACACGGCGGCTCGGCTATGACGGAAAGGGGCAAGCCGCTATCCGCGATCCGAAGGAAGTCGACGCTGCTTGGACCGCTGTCGGCAAGGCGCCCTCGATTGTCGAAAAGTTCGTTCCATTCGAACGTGAAATCTCCGTCATAGTCGCGCGCGGCCGCAATGGAGAGGTGGTGGCCTACGAGGCGGTCGAAAACCTGCATCGCGACCACATCCTGCATCGCTCGCGCGTGCCCGCGCAGATCCCGAGCGCCCTCGCGGGCCAGGCGATCGTGATCGCGACAAAAATCGCCGAGGCGCTCCAGTATGTCGGCGTGCTCGCCGTCGAAATGTTCGTCGTTGAAGAGGACGGCAAGCGGCGACTGCTCGTGAACGAGATCGCCCCGCGCGTGCACAATTCCGGCCACTGGACGCTCGACGGCGCGACCGCGAGCCAGTTCGAGCAGCACATCCGCGCGATCGCCGGCTGGCCGCTCGCCAAGCCGCGGCGCCTCGGCCGTATCGAGATGATCAATCTGATCGGAAGCGAAGTGAACGAGTGGCCGAAGTATCTCGCGGAACCCGGCGCTTGCTTGCATCTCTACGGCAAGGGTGAGCCGCGGCCCGGCCGCAAGATGGGTCACGTGACCCGGGTGCTTCCCGACCCCGCCACCTAGGTTCAATGTATTGCGAAAACTTCTGCTGCGGGGAACCGTGCCTCGCGGCGACGGTTGTTTCCTTAGCCCCGTACCCACCACCTAGAGGAATCCGGAGGGTTTCATGTTTGCGAGCTGGCCTATGGTTTTCGGAGCCCTGATTGCGGGCGTGCTCGTGGGCATTATGGTTCCCGCGCCCAAAACAGGTTCCCCCGTCACTCCTCCGTTGGTGAGTTCCGAAAAATCCGAAGCGAAGGCCAAGCGCGACTTGGCAGCGGTGACACCCAAGGAAAGTGGCTCAACGAAGGAAGCGAACGAAGTCAGGACCGTCGCGACACCAACGACCGACGTCAAAGCCGCAAAGCAGGATACAAGTCCGTGCAGTCAGCAGACCTGGCCCTACTTCACTCCGTCGTGCATCGATCGTAGCGCGCCGGCACCGTCGTCGGTTCAAGTGACGAATACACGTCCTGCTGACCCTTCGATCGCGCTACGCGACGAGAAGAAACAGGCGACCGCGCCGGGTTCGTTGCAGACGCCCAAGGCAGCCCCGGCGGCTCCGACGCAGGCCGCGGCCCCCACGCAGGCGGCCTCCTCACCCAATCCAACCCAAACGCCCAAGGCGACTCCGACGGCTCCGACGGCGGGCCCCAATCAGGCTGCCTCTCCACCCGCTCCGACACAGGCGGCTGCGCCAGCGCAGCCGACCACGGCTCAAACGGCCTCTCCGGTGCAATCGCAAACGCCTGCCCGCGCAACATCTCGTGCGCCGGACAATGCACAGACTTCCTCGGCAGACGTCGAGCGCCAGATCGAGCAACCGCGGCAACGGCAACAGCAGCGTGGCCAACCGCGCTACACCCGCATCGAACCGCCCGATGACGACAATTACAACTCTCCGCGCGTGCTGCTACGTAGAGACGGGACCCGAAGTCTACGTTGTGCCAGAAGGCCAGGCCCCGCGCGGATACTGGCGTTCCTGGTAGTCCCCCGGAACGCTTCGCCCGCGTGCGGGTTTTATTGCCGACCAACTCGGAGGAACGAAATGGCAGACAATAGCGGCTCAAACACGCTGCTCGGCCTGCTTGTCGGCGGATTGATCGTGTTCGTGGTCCTGGCCTTCGCGATCGGCTGGTGGCCGAACCAGACGCGCACGAGCGAAGTCAACGTCAACCTGCCCAAGGTCGAAGCGCCGAAGTTGCCGAGCCCGACGCCGAGCAAATAACCGCAACACCAATCAATGCCTGTATCGGCGCGCCAAGTCTGGCGCGCCGATCCATTTGCCGGGGCGGCTTGTGGACAATTCACAACTCTTCTGCTACCTCCCCGCGATCCGGCGGACGTCCGACCATTTTCGGACTGCCCCTGAAAAAAGCCCCGAAACCGAAAGCTGAGAGGCCACCACGTGCAGGTTCTCGTTCGCGACAACAATGTCGATCAGGCGCTGAAGGCGCTGAAGAAGAAGATGCAACGCGAGGGCATCTTTCGCGAAATGAAGCTGCGCAGCCACTACGAAAAGCCGTCGGAACGCCGTGCGCGCGAAAAGGCTGAAGCCATCCGCCGCGCCCGCAAGCTTGCGCGCAAGAAAGCGCAGCGCGAGGGGCTCATCCCGATGAAGCCGAAGCCCACGCTGACGCGCGGTCCGGGCGGACCGGGTGCCGGTGGCGGCGGTGGCCGCGGTCGCCGCTAATCCAACTTCCCCTTGACGATCGGCGCGGGCAGACCAAACTTCTGCCCGCGTTTGTATTTGAGGAATCGGTTGCCGAGGGGCCGGCTTCCGTCCTGTATTCGCCGCAAGCCGGGGGCATGACTCCGACATGAGCTCGTTTCGCGCCCGCCGCCGTTGGCCCGCACACGTTGCGGTCGTCATGGCCGCCGCGCTTGCGCTCGGCGCTTGCCAGACCATTACCGGTACCGGCGTGAGCGTGGTCGAAAACGAAGAGGTCGCGCGCATCGCCTCGCCGAACAATCTCGCGTCGCTTTCCGACGTGATCCGACGCAATCCGAACGACCCGCAAGCCTACAACATGCGCGGCTCGGTTTTCGGCCGCGCCGCGCGCTATCAGGAAGCGCTCGACGATTTCAACCAGGCAATCAAGATCGATCCGAAGTACGCGCAGGCCTACGCCAACCGCGCGCTGGTCTATCGCGAAATGAAGCGTCCGGATTTGGCGTTGGCGGACATCAACCGGGCCGTCCAGCTCGATCCCACTTATTCTGCCGCCTATGTGGGTCGCGGCATCATCTATCGCACGCAAGGTCAGCCGCAGCAGGCGCTCGAGGATTTCAACAAGGCGATCCAGATCAAGCCGGACAACGCCCAGGCGTTTCACAACCGCGGCCTCGTCTATCAAGCGCAAGGGTTGCACAAGTTCGCGATCGACGACTTCACCACGGCGATCGGACTATCAGTGACGGCATCCGAGCCGTTTCACGGGCGCGGCCTGAGCTATCTCGCGCTCAACGACTATCGCCGCGCGGCGGAAGACTTCGACGAAGCGGTGACGCGCGACGAGCGGTCGGTCGAGTTGTGGACGAGCCGTGGCCTCGCCTACGAGAAGTTGGGCGACAAGGAGAGGGCGCTCGCTTCCTACGCGCGTGCCATGAATATCAATCAAGGCTACCAGCCGGCGGTCGCCGGCTTTCGCCGTGCAGGCGGACAGTACGGCGCGACGTACAACCTCAACTGACGCGCGCGCACGTGCAGAGCTACTCAGCGATAAACATCTTCACTTCTGCAAGTGCCCCATGCGCGTCGAGTCCCGCGTGCGTGGCATTGGGAAGATTGACGAAGCGTTTCGGCGATTCGATCCGCTCGAAGAGGCGCCGTCCGTATTCGATCGGAATCACATTGTCGCGCGCGCCGTGGATCACGAGCACGGGTTCCTTCACCTTGCCGATGCGTTCGTCCGACCGGAATTGATCCTTCATCAACAATCGAACCGGCACGATCGGATACGTGGCGGCGGCAATGTCGGCGGTCGACGTGAAAGGCGCCTCCAGGACGACCTTCGCGAAATCCTTTTCCGCGGCGAGCGCTACCGCCACGCCGGTGCCGAGAGACTCACCCCAGAGCACGAGCCGCGCAGCCGGATAGCGCTCGGACGCGAACGCGTGCACCGCGCGCGCGTCATTGAGAATCCCCTCCTCGCTCGGGCTCCCACTCGACCCGCCATAGCCGCGATAGGACAGCGCGACGAGCCCGGTGCCGTCCTCGACAAGCGACGCAAAGCGCCGCGCGCGATTGGCCAGGGCGCCGCCATTGCCGGGAAAGTAGACGACGACCGGCCGCCCGCCCTTCGGCGGAACGTGCCAGACGATCACCTTCTCGCCGTCCGAGGTCGTCAGCAATTCCTCGACCGCCTGCACGAGGCCCGCCGCGCCCGGCGCGGTCCGCCGACTGTCGCCCGGGTACATCATTCCGCGCTGCAAGAAATACAGCAGGCCGACAAAGCCCAGATAGGCGGCGATTGCGACGACGAAGATCGATTTCACGGCTTGCATAAATCTCGGATTCGCTCGAACCGGTCCAAATGTAGCAGCGCTTCGGCATTGCGCGGCACAGGCTTAGCAGTCATTGGTGACACACCTGTGTGAAACCCGCTCGCACCTGACGCAAAAAAATCTTCTCCGCATGCCCGCATCTCGTACCCGCTGGGGAGTCGTCCTGCTGCTGATTTCTGCGGGCATGATCGGCGCATTTCAGGTGGGCAAGGCAGCGATCGCCGTCCCAGCACTTCGCGAGGATCTCGGCGTCAGCCTCTACTATGCATCCTGGATCGTCGGCGCGCTCGGTGTTCTGGGCGCGGTCGTTGCGCTCCCGGCGAGCCTCCTGCTCACGTTGTTTCCCGCACGCGCGACATTGATCGGGGGCCTCTGCATCGCCGGCGCGGGAAGTCTCGCCGGAGCACTCGCCCCGAGCGGCAACCTGCTGATCGCGACCCGCGTGCTCGAGGGTTTTGGCTTTCTCTGCATCATTCTCTCCGCCCCTCGCCTGTTCCGATTGGTCACGGCACCTTCTGACAATCAGACCGCGTTCGCACTTTGGGGCTGCTACATGCCGGTCGGCGCCGCGATCATGATGCTCATGGCCCCGCCCCTCATTCAATCGTTCGGCTGGCGCGGACTCTGGCTGTTCAACGGCATTCTGCCGATCGCCTACGCAGTGGTCGTTGGATTTCTTCCGCTGCCCGGCGCAGACGTGCGGGACGCTTCAAGAAAGAATTTAGGCGCCACCATCCGCGCGGGCTTCGCAACGCCCGGTCCGTTCCTCGTCGCTGCCACGTTCGCAACCTACACGTTTCAGTATTTTGCGCTGGCGAGCCTCTTTCCCGCGCTGCTTGTCGAGCGGCTTGGCCTCTCGATTGGCACAGCCGGTTTGATCAGCGCAGGGGCCGTGCTCGCAAACGGCGTCGGCAATCTTTGCGCCGGCGCGCTGCTGCGCTTCGGCACCCCGGTCTGGCTGATCGTTGGAATCGGCTTTCTGGCAAGCGGCACGTTTGCATTCGGCATTTTTTCCGACGCAGTGCCGGTCACGGCAGTCGCACTGCTCGCCGCCGCAAGTCTCGCCGTCACCGGCCTCGTACCCGCGTCGCTATTCGCGGCAGCACCGCTGGTTTCATCGACGGCAGCCCTCCTCGCCGTAACACTCGGCCTGATCACACAGCTTGGCATCGCGGGACAGTTTCTTGGACCCGCGGTTCTCGCCGCCTTTGTCGAGCGCCATGATTGGTCTCGATCGCCCGTCATTTTCGTGGCGGCGATGATTGTCGGTCTCGGATTGTCGCTTGCCTTGCGGACCGTCCTGTGGAAACGCGCGTAACTCGCGTCGATTCTCCGATGACCGGTCGCTCGTTAACGACTGCTACAGTCCCTTGACGATGTTCTCGACCATCTTCTTCGCGTCGGAGAACAGCATCATCGTGTTGTCGCGAAAGAACAGCTCGTTCTCGATGCCGGCATAGCCCGAGCCCATGCCGCGCTTCACGAACAGCACGGTCTTGGCCTTCTCCACGTCCAGTACCGGCATGCCGTAGATCGGCGATGACTTGTCGGTCTTCGCGGCAGGGTTCGTGACGTCGTTCGCACCGATTACGAAGGCCACGTCGGCCGTCGCGAATTCGGAGTTGATGTCCTCGAGCTCGAACACCTCGTCGTAGGGCACATTCGCTTCCGCCAGCAGGACGTTCATATGCCCCGGCATGCGGCCAGCCACGGGGTGGATCGCGTACTTGATTTCGACGCCTTCCGCCTTGAGCTTGTCCGCCATCTCGCGCAGCGCGTGCTGCGCTTGCGCGACGGCCATGCCGTAACCCGGCACGACGATCACCTTCGACGCGTTCTTCATCATGAAGGCTGCGTCGTCCGCCGAGCCCTGCTTGATCGGACGCGTCTCCGCCTTGCCCGCGTGACTCACTTCCCCGCCAAAGCCGCCGAGGATCACCGAAATGAACGAGCGGTTCATTCCTTTGCACATGATGTAGGAAAGAATCGCGCCCGAGGAGCCTACGAGCGCGCCCGTGATGATAAGTGCCGTATTGCCGAGCGTGAAACCGATGCCGGCCGCGGCCCACCCGGAATAGGAATTGAGCATCGAGATCACGACCGGCATGTCCGCGCCGCCGATCGGAATGATGATGAGAGCGCCGAGCACGAAGGCGATCAGCGCCACCAGCCAGAAGTCGATCTGGCTCTGCGACACGACCAACCCGTAGATGAAGAAGATCAACGCCAGCGCCAGCGCGATGTTGATGATATGCCGTCCCGGCAGAAGGATCGGCGCGCCGCTCATGCGGCCGGAAAGCTTGAGGAACGCAATTACCGAGCCCGGTAAAAGTCACCGCGCCGATCGCGGTACCGAGCGCCATCTCAACGAGCGTCGCCTTCTTGATCGCACCCACCTGGCCGATGCCGAATGCCTCCGGCGCATAGAACGCCCCCGCCGCGACAAGCACCGCTGCCATGCCGACAAGCGAATGGAACGCGGCGACGAGCTCCGGCATCTGCGTCATCGCGATACGCCGCGCGATCACTGCGCCGACGCCCCCGCCAACAACGAGACCGCCGGCCACGAGCGCCCATCCGAGTCCCGCCGGTGGCGACGCCGCGAGCGTCGTCGCGATCGCGATCGCCATGCCGGACATGCCGAAGACATTGCCTTGACGCGAGGTCTCAGGGCTCGAGAGCCCGCGCAGCGCGAGGATGAAAAGAACACCTGCGGCGAGATAGAGCAGCGCGACGATGTTGGCGCTCATCGGAGATTCACTTTTTCTTCCTCTGATACATGCCGAGCATGCGTTGCGTGACAAGGAAGCCGCCGAAGATGTTCACAGCCGCCATCACCAGCGCGGCAAATCCGAGCGCTCGCGCCCACCAAACCCCTTCCGGGTTCGCCGCGGCCTCGACGCCCACAGCGAGCAGCGCGCCGACCACGATCACCGACGAGATCGCGTTTGTCACGGACATGAGGGGCGTGTGTAGCGCCGGCGTCACCGACCAGACCACGTAGTAACCGACGAATACCGCGAGCACGAAAATCGACAGCTGGAAGACGAAGGGATCGATCGTTCCCATCAGGCTTTCCTCTGGAAGTTCGGATGCACCACTGCGCCGTCGCGCGTCAGCAGCGTCGCCTTCACGATCTCGTCGTCCCAAGGCACGTTGAGTTTCTTCTCCTTGTCGAAAAGAAGCTCGAGGAACGCGAACAGATTCTTGGCATAAAGACTCGATGCCGTCGCCGCGAGCCGTCCGGGCACGTTGAGGTATCCGACGATTCTTACGTTGTTCGCGATCACGACCTCGCCGGGCTTCGACAGTTCGCAATTGCCGCCACGCTCGACCGCGAGATCCACGATCACGGAGCCCGGTTTCATTGATTCCACCATCGCCTTAGAAACGAGCTTTGGCGACGGTCGGCCGGGAATTGCCGCCGTGGTGATCACGATATCCTGCTTCGCGATGTGCGAAGCGACGAGTGCCGCCTGTTTCGCCTGATACTCCTTGGACATTTCCTTCGCGTAGCCTGCAGCCGTTTCCGCCTGCTTGAATTCGTCGTCCTCGACAGCGACGAATTTCGCGCCGAGCGATTCCACCTGCTCTTTCGCGGCCGGCCGCACGTCGGTCGCCGTCACGATGGCGCCGAGGCGGCGCGCGGTCGCGATCGCCTGCAGGCCGGCGACGCCCGCACCCATGACGAACACTTTCGCCGCGGGAACGGTGCCCGCCGCCGTCATCATCATCGGCATTGCCCGGCCGAATACGGCCGAGCCATCGATCACCGAGCGATAGCCTGCAAGGTTGGCCTGCGAAGAGAGCACGTCCATCGACTGCGCGCGGGTAATGCGCGGCAGCAACTCCATGGAAAAAGCCGCGACCTTTGCGGTGGCGAGTTGCGCGAGTGCGGCTTCGTTGCCGTAGGGGTCGAGCATGCCGATCACAAGCGTATTCGGCTTGTAGTCCTTCAGCTCCACCTGTGTCGGCCGGCGTACCTTGAGCACGACGTCCGCATCCTTGACGGTGCCGCCGTTCGCGATCTTGCCGCCGGCCGAAGTGAAATCGGAGTCCGGAATCCCTGCGCGGATGCCCGCGCCCTTCTCCACGACCACCTCGGCGCCGAGCGCCGTCATGCGCTTGACCGTGTCGGGCGTTGCCGCAACGCGCGGCTCGTCACCCTCGGTCTCGGCTGGGATCGCGATCTTCATGCGCGTCCGTTCGATTTCGGCCGCGCACCCGGCGACGGATGCGCACCGCCAGCGGGAAAGCTAGCTCCAGACGAAAGTAAACAAGAACACGAGAACGACGACGACCGAGATGACCCCCCACTTCGTGATCTTGAGGAACGCCTCGTACATATCCTCATGCTGGCGATAATCGTTGCCAGCGGCCGTGGAGTACTCGGACTTCCCGTGATCGGCCATTTTCTTCCCCGTCGGGGTTCGAGGGCGTCTTTGCAAGGCTTACCGGAATCGCGCCGACCCGGCAACGCGGCCTCTTGTCTGGTGCGGGTTCGACGGTCGCGAGAATTTCGCTTTAGAGCCCGCTCGTTAGCCCGGCCGAGGCGAGCGCCGTGGCCTGCCGCTCGGCTACCTGCTCTAGCGAGAACTCCTCGATCGCGTGCTCGAACAGCCGGTGAAAGTTGAGCTCTGCCGCAAGGTGCAGGAACACCCCGCCAAGTCCGATCGCCGCCCGGTCCATGAGCACAAATTCCCGCGGCACCGTCACGGGCCCCTTCTCCCGCAACGCCTGGTGCACCCGGAACGCCTCGCGCCGTCCGTATTCGCCGGGCTTCACCCCGTCGGCGATCGTGCGTACGCGATCATCCATGAGCGGGCCGTAGATGAACCTCGCCCAGATGTTCAGCACTTCCATCAGTTCGCGTGACAGTCCCTTGAAGCCCCACACTTCGTAGGCGTGCACGACGCGCGCTTCGTCGCCGTCGCGCAGACCTCGATAGAGATCGACGACGCCCCCCACGAACTTGGGTGGAAAAATGCGGACGCACCCGTAATCGAGAAGATTGATCCCGAGGGGCACCCCCGCCTCCTCGAACGCGGTGTAGTTCCCGAGATGCGGATCCCCGTGGATCACGCCATGGCGGCTGAACGGCACCCACCACGCCTTGAACATTGCACTCGCGAGCCGGTTGCGGATTTCGAGCGCCGCGCCCTTATGCTCGAGCAACCGTTTCCCCTCGAGCCAATCGAGCGTAAGCAGGCGGCCGGTCGAAAGCTCCGGCCACACGTCGGGCACGCGAACCTCGGGCACGTCGGCGAGCATGTTCTGATAGAGCGCAACATGCTTCGCCTCACGACGATAGTCGAGCTCCTCGCGGATGCGCGCGCCGATCTCCTTCGCTATCTCACGCGTGTCGATTGCCGGATCCATACGCCGATGGATCGCAAGCAACATGTCGAGCTGGGAAAGATCCGCTTCCACCGCCGACTGCATGTCGGGGTATTGAAGCTTGCAGGCGAGCGCGCTTCCATCGAGCGACGCCGCGCGGTGCACCTGTCCGAGCGATGCGGCCGCGGCGGGAGCATGCTCGAACGACTGAAATTTCTTCTGCCAATCCGCGCCGAGCTCCGCCGCCATGCGCCGTTTCACGAACGCCCAACCCATGGGCGGCGCTTCGCTCTGCAGTTTCATCAGCTCGTTTGCGTATTCCGGCGGCAGCGCATCGGGAATGGTCGAGATAAGCTGGGCCGCCTTCATGATCGGCCCCTTCAGATTGCCAAGTGCCGCGGCAAGCGCGAGCGCGTTCTCCCCGCGATCGAGTGCTACTCCAAGAAAGCGGGCGCCGAGAAAACGCGCCGCGACGCCGCCGACATTCGTACCCACACGCGCGTAACGTGCCGCGCGGGCACTCAGGCGGTTGCGTTCCGCGTCGTCCATCTCATGCTTTCGCGTCAAGCGCTTCTATTTCTGTGATCATCCGGTCGATCAGCGCGAGACCGTTCTGCCAGAACTTCGGATCGCTCGCGTTCAGGCCGAACGGAGCGAGCAGCTCCGCGTGGTGCTTGGTGCCGCCCGCGGCCAGCATACCGAGGTAGCGCTCGGCAAAGCCCGCATCGGCTCGCTCGTAGACGGCGTAGAGCGAGTTCACGAGGCAGTCTCCGAACGCATAGGCGTACACGTAAAACGGCGAGTGCACGAAGTGCGGGATGTACGCCCAGAAAGTCTCGTAACCCGGCCCAAGCTTGATCGCGGGACCCAGGCTCTCGCCCTGCACGCTCATCCAGAGATCGCTGATCCGGTCCGCCGTCAGTTCGCCGTTGCGACGCTCGATGTGCAGCTTGCGCTCGAACCAGTAGAAGGCGATCTGCCGAACCACGGTGTTCAGCATGTCCTCGACCTTTTGCGCGAGCATCGCCTTCTTCTCGCGCTGGCCTGCATTCGCGATCAGCGCGCGGAAGGTGAGCATCTCGCCGAACACGCTCGCGGTCTCGGCAAGTGTGAGCGGAGTCGGCGCCATTAGCGCGCCATTCGGCGCTGCAAGCACTTGGTGCACGCCGTGGCCGAGCTCATGCGCCAGTGTCATTACATCGCGTGGCCTGCCCTGGTAGTTCATCAGCACGTACGGGTGCACCGAGGGCACCGTCGGATGCGAGAACGCTCCAGGCGACTTGCCCGGACGCACGGGCGCATCGATCCAGCGTTTATCGAAGAAGCGTTGCGCGATCTCCGCCATTCTCGGTGAGAACGCACCGTAGGCCGTGAGAACCGTATTGCGTGCCTCTTCCCACGCGATCGTGCGATGCTCGATCTTCGGCAGCGGCGCATTGCGGTCCCAGTGGTTGAGCTGGTCCCTGCCGAACCACCTGGCCTTGAGTTTGTAGTAGCGGTGCGAGAGCCGCGGATAGGAATCGCGCACTGCCGACACAAGCGCTTCGACCACCTCGCGCTCGACGCGGTTCGCAAGATGCCGCGAGTCCGCTACGTCCTTGAAGCCGCGCCAGCGATCTGAAATCTCCTTGTCCTTGGCGAGGGTATTCGTGATCAGCGCAAAGTCACGGAGGTTCTCCTTGAACACCTTGGCAAGCGCCGTGGCCGCAGCTCTGCGCCGTTCCTCCTTTGGGTCCTGAAGCAGATTGAGCGTCAGTTCGATCGAAAGGTCTTCGCCATCCACGTCGAAACGGAGCGACGAGATCGTCTCGTCGAAGAGTCGGTTCCACGCGCCGACCCCCGTCACCGATTTTTCGTGGAACAGTTGCTCGACGCGATCCTCAAGCTGGTAGGGCTTCTCTTTGCGCACGTCCTCGATCCACGGACGATAGCGGCCGAATTTCCCCTGTCCGAGCGCCCGCTCGATAAGTGAATCATCGATACGGTTAAGCTCCAGAGTAAAGAACAGGAGATGGACCGACGACGCGGTCACGCGCTCGCGCACGTCGCTGTAGAATTTCGCGCGCTGCGGGTCCGTCGTATTCGCCATGTAGAGCAGCCCGGCAAAGGACACGAGCTTGCCGAGCAGTTCTTCGATCGCCTCGAAGCGGACCACGGCCGCATGCAGCCGCTCTCCCGCATCCGGCGAGACGGCCATTTCCCCGAGCTTGCCCTTGTAGGTTTCCTCAAAGGCACCGCACTCGGCCTCCGCCTGTGCGATGTCGGCGGTCACTTCCGGCGCCTCGAACCCGGAATAAAGGTCAGCGAGGTTCCATTCGGGGAGCACGCCGAGCGAGACCGGCGGCGCAGCGTTCGTCCGAGCAAGTTCTGACATTCAAAATGACGTCCGCGCCGCTTGCGCGGCGTTCATGGGATCCGCTCGTAAGATAGAGCACGATTGCGGCGGCGCAACACGCGCCGCTCAGCGCAAATGCTGACACTTTGTCAGGCGATCGCGGCGACCTGCGGCATGACGTGGGTCAGCACCTCGGCGAATTCGACCGCTTCTGCCACCACGGGCTCAGTCTTCTCTTCGACGAACTCACGGAAAGCGTACCAGGCCGCGATCACGCGCGCGACTATCCCCATCCGGCTGTGCAGCCGCAGGCGAGAAGCCGTCTGCATCGCTTCGTCGAGACTCGCCGTCTCGCCGATCGATCCCCCGTTTCCGTCCTCGATTACATAGCGACCGGAGAGGCGCGAGATGCTGAGTACGCATTCATACTGGGGCGCAGGTCCGAGCAGAAAGAATTGCGGGTCGCCGGTCTCTGTCATTTCAATGGCGCATTCGCTCGCCTCACCGCGATGCGTACGCGCGGCATAGAGCGCCTCGAATTGGTTGCGCTCCTCGGCCGTCCAACCGTTCGCTTCACCTTCGAACTTCGGCGTGAACGCGATCACCGTCATCTTTTGTCTCCGAACAAGAGCCGGTACAGATCCGGATCGTAGAATGACAGAAGCCTGCGGGCGAACTCCGACGGCTTCGCTCCAAGCGCTTTCGCCCACGCCTCCATGCTTTCCGTCGGGACGCGACCGTATCCGGTCTCAACCTGAGAAATGAACGTGTAATATTTTAGCTCAAGCCGCGCGGCGAGTTCGATTTGCGACAAACCGGCGCGCAGCCTGAGTTCCTTCAACCAGCTTCCCGCGTCTTTTCGCAGCTGTTTCGCGTTCGGCGTCGCCCTGGCGAAATGCGTTGCAGCGCCCATGCGGAATCCTCTTGATCCGCGCCCATGTTTCAAGTGTACTAAACGTGCAGACTATAGATTGGCGCTGATCCAATCAGCACTACCACAATTCGGTCTGCGCAAGAACATCTGGAATTGCAGGCACGCAGCGATGCCCGCTACCGATCCGACCCGCCAAGAAGCCGCCGCCAGCGGTCCGACTATTGGGATGGCTATCGCAGCCGGACTGCTGACAGCAACACTCGGCTTGTCGGCCTTGATGCTCCCGCCCGCCTTCACCTTACCGACGGTTTGTCTGACGGCGCTTGTGGCGGCGGGGGCAACCGCTGCGTTCGCCTGGAACAGCCGAGTCCGCCACCAGGGCCATCCAAATTATTGGGACATCGCAGGCGCGCTCACCTTCGTCGGCATGTGCGCAGCGATGTTGAGCGAGCCGGACCAGTTGTGGCCGCTTCTCGAAGCCATGCCGCGGCGCGACTGACGATGACCGCCGCCCGCCCATCACCGCAACCAAAGTTCCCTCTGTCACCGCCAACCTCGACTGAACGAAAGGTCGTGTCGTGAACCTGCATCAATCTCCGAGCCGCTCTGAAGGGATTCTCCCAGTCACGCGAGCCGAAACGCGCCCTGCGCAAGTTGTAAAAACCGCGCACAACATGCCGGTGGAAAAAGTTCTCTCGGAGCTCGGCTCCGGCGCGGCCCGCGGGTTGAGCGCAGCAGAAGCGCGCCGGCGCCTCGAGCAATACGGTCCCAACCGCCTGAAGGCGGCGGCCGAAACGCCTTGGTGGCGGCGTCTGCTGGAGCAATTCGAGAACTTCCTAGTGATCATTCTACTGGTCGCCATCGTGATCTCGGTGATTGAGTGGGTGCTTCAGGATCCGCGCGAGTTGGCGCTGCCCTACGAAGCGATCGTCATCACGATGATCGTCGTACTCAATGCATTGCTCGGTTATTTTCAGGAGGCGCGCGCCGAGCGTTCCGTGCGTGCGTTGATGGCTCTCGCCGCGCCAGAGACCACCGTCGTCCGCGACGGCGAGCGCCAGCGCGTCGCGGCGCAAGAGATCGTCCCCGGCGACATCATCATGATCGAGGCCGGCGACAAAATTCCAGCGGATGCCCGCCTCGTCGAGAATGCGAACCTTTACACCGACGAAGCGCCGCTCACCGGCGAAAGCGTTCCGGTTGCGAAGGAAACGCGCATTGTCGACGCGGACGTCGGTCTCGGCGATCGCCGCAACATCCTGTTCTCGAGCACCGTCGCCACGTACGGCCGCGGCCGCGCCGTGGTCGTCGCAACGGGCATGGAGACCGAGGTCGGCCGCATCGCCGGACTACTTGAGGCTACGGAAAAGGAGCCAACCCCCCTTCAACAGGAGCTGGATCGTACCGGCAAGCGCCTCAGCATCATCATGCTCGCAATCTGCGCCGTGGTGTTCGCCGCGGGGCTTTTCAGCACGGCGACCCTGACCCTCAACGTCATGCTAAGTCTGTTCCTGTTCGCCGTTGCGCTCGCTGTCGCCGCTATTCCCGAAGCACTCCCGGCGATCGTCACCGTGGGCCTCAGTCTCGGCGTACGCCGCATGGCCGCCGCCAACGCAATCGTCCGCAAGCTGCCGGCGGTCGAGACGCTCGGCGCAGCGACGGTGATCTGCTCGGACAAGACCGGCACGCTTACCCGCAACGAAATGACCGTGCGAGTTGTCGCGACAGCTACGGCCCGTGTCGACGTCAGCGGCAGTGGCTACATCCCGGAAGGCGAGTTCACGGTCGCAGGAAAGCCCCTTGCACAGGCGCAACAGGTTCGAGAAGCGGTGGAGGCGGCTTTGTCCGCCGCCGCGCTTGCGAACGACGCCACCCTGGTCAACAGCGAGGGACGCTGGCGGGTCCAGGGCGACCCGACCGAAGGGGCCCTGCTTGTTGCGGCACACAAGCTCGGCCTGACGGAATCCAAGCTCGCGCGCTTTCCTCGCATCGCCGAAATTCCGTTCACTTCCGAGCGCAAATGCCACACGACGATCCACCTCGACCGGGAAAATCCGGCCGAACTGCGGGTCATCGTCAAAGGCGCTCCCGAGGTTCTATTCGCGAAGAGCCGCCACCTCTTGAAGGACGGTAACACCGTTCCCTTCGACGACAACCGGCGCACGGAATTTTCGCGTCTCAACGATGCGCTGGCGTCGGAAGCACTTCGTATCCTGGCGATGGCCGCACGTACCGTGCCCGCAAGTTCGCTGGGTGTTGATCCCACGGCCGCGCTCGATCGGGGACAGACAATAAGAGTACCCGACGACATCGAAGACGACCTCGTGTTCCTCGGCTTGATCGGCATGATCGATCCGCCGCGCACCGAGGCAAAAAGCGCTGTGTTGACCGCTCGCCACGCGCATATTCGCACCGTCATGATTACGGGCGATCATCCGGCAACGGCGCAAGCAATAGCCCGCGAACTGACGATCTTCGAACCTGGATCGCGCCTTATCACGGGCACGGAATTGCGAACGATGGACGAAGCCGCGCTCGATGCGATCGTCGAGGATGTTCGTGTGTTCGCGCGCGTCGATCCCGAGCACAAACTGCGGATCGTCGATGCGCTTCAACGCAAGGGCCATATCGTGGCGATGACGGGAGACGGCATCAACGACGCCCCGGCGCTCAAGGCAGCGAACATCGGCGTCGCGATGGGCATCACGGGTACCGACGTGTCCAAGGAAGCGGCGGACATGGTTCTGACCGACGACAACTTCGCGAGCATCGTCAAAGCGATCGAAGAGGGCCGCGGCATCTACGACAACATCCGCAAATATCTGCTGTATCTCCTCTCGTCGAATGCCGGCGAGTTGCTGACGATGTTCGCGGGCGTGATGTTCGCGGGCCTGCTCGGGCTCACAACGGTCGACGTTGGTCTGTTCCTGCCGCTGCTCGCCGCGCAGCTCCTTTGGATAAATTTGATTACGGACGGCCCCCCGGCACTCGCGCTCGGCATCGATCCGAAGGATCCGAACGTGATGGACCGCGTGCCGCGCAAGCGCGGGACGGGCGTGCTGACCGCGGAGGATTGGTGGCGACTTGCCGGCATCGGCACCGTGATGATGATCGGGACACTCGCCGTGCTCGATGCCTACTACCCGGGCGGTATGATCACCTTGTTCGCGACTGGCACGTCCCCGAACGCAGTCGACGAGACCTATTCGCGCACGATGGCCTTCACCACGTTGATGATGTTTCAGCTCTTCAACGTGTACAACTGCCGCTCGACCACCCGCAGCGCCTTTTCCGGCATGTTCGACAACAAATGGCTGCTCGGCGCGGTCGCGCTCTCGCTGTTCACCCACGTGCTGGTGATTTACCTGCCGTTCCTGCAGACGGCGTTTCATACCGTCGCGCTGACCTGGTTTGATTGGGCGGTCGCGACCGCGGTGGCGGCGACACTTTTGATCATCGTGGAGTTGATCAAACTGGCGATGCGAGGGAGCAGCAGCGTCACACCCAGCAGAATCCCGATCGCGGCACCGGGCGAATAATGACGGGGTCTGAACCTTCACGAGGGTCGGGCTTCTTTATGATGCGTTAATCCACTTCGCGGACAGTGCCCCGGAACGGCACACATTTCGACGTTTCGGGGAGGGCCAATGCCCACGCGCGTGCTTGTTGTCGACGACGATCCGGTCCAGCGGCGGCTGCTGGAGGCAATGCTCACGCGCTTCGAATACGAACCGGTTCTTGCCGAGGGCGGCGAGCAGGCCCTCCTTCTTCTCGACACACCCGATCGCGGCGGCATCGCTTGCATGGTGCTCGACCTCGTCATGCCGGAGCTCGACGGTCTCGGCCTGCTCGGCAGGATGCGCGAGCGCGGCATCGATATCCCGGTGATCGTGCAGACAGCGCAGGGTTCAATCGACACCGTCGTGACGGCGATGCGTGCCGGCGCGGTCGACTTTGCCGTAAAGCCCGTCGGCGTTGAGCGGATGCAGGTTTCGATTCGCAACGCGCTCGCACAGGCCGCCCTCGCCGGCGAAGTTCGGCGTATCCAGCGGAGCGCAAACGGCACGGTTGCGATCGGGGATCTCTCCTCGGCAAGTCCGCGCATGCGACAGACGCTGAAGCTCGTGGAGAAGGCCGCGGCCTCCGATATCCCGGTACTGATGGAGGGCGAGTTCGGCGTTGGCAAAGAGCTGATCGCCCGCGCGATCCGCAGCGCCGGCAATCGCGCAACCAAGCCCTTCGTCGCCGTCAACTGCGGCGCGATTCCGGCGAACCTCGTCGAGTTGATTTTGTTCGGTCATGAGAAGGGCGCGTTCACCGGCGCGAACGAGCGGTCGCCGGGAAAATTCGTCGAGGCCGATGGCGGCACGCTGTTCCTCGACGAGATCGGCGAGCTTCCGGCCGACGCCCAGGTGAAACTCTTGCGCGCATTGCAGGATGGCGAGATCGATCCCGTGGGCGCGCGCAAGCCGGTGAAGATCGACTTTCGCCTCATCTCCGCGACGAACCGCGACCTTCTGCAGCTCGTCCGCGCGGGCAGCTTCCGCGAGGACCTGTTCTACCGTCTGCACATCTTCCCAATCACGGTCCCACCCTTGCGCGATCGCATCGAGGACGCGCCGGAACTCGTCCGCCGTTTCGTTGCCCGTTTCGCGGCCGAGGAGGGAAAGCGCGTGCGCTCGGTGTCCGCCGAAGCGATGCGGCTTGTCTCCGCCTACCGCTGGCCTGGCAACGTGCGGCAATTGGAGAACGCCGTCTTCCGCGCGGTCGTCCTTGCCGAGACGGACGAGATTGGCGTCGCCGAGTTTCCGCAGATCGCGGCTCAGGTTCCGGGATTTGAGGGTTACGCGCTGCCCCCCGCTGCGGCTCCACTCGTCCCGGCGGAACCAATCGGTGAGTCGCTGCTTGTCGTCGACGATTTGCCGGCGACGATGCCTGGGTCGGGGCATAATGCGGTGGGCGACAAGCTCCCACTTACGGGCCAGGACGGCCATGTTCGCCCAATGGAGACCCTGGAGGCGGAAGCTATCCGTTTCGCCATCGACCGCTATCGCGGCCGCATGACGGAAGTGGCCCGCCGCCTGCAAATCGGCCGCTCGACCCTCTACCGCAAGCTGAAGGATCTGGGCCTCGATGCCGGCACCGAGGACGAGAAGCAAGAAAGCGGCGCGGTGCCGTAAGGAGACACGGTCGGCGAACCACGGGAAATTGACCGGATTCTCCTTGATTCCGGCGCCCCCGCTCTGTCACAAAACCATGGTAGCGTTGCGTTTCCTGCGTTGATGCTCGCGCGAGGCCCGGGAGAAAAAGATGAAACGAATTCGGTCGTGGCTTCTGAACAGTGCGGCGAGTTCTCAGAACGATCGCAAACCCTTCATGCGCAACCTGGCCGCCGGACTTGGTGTGGCCGGTCTGGTCCTAGTCGCCGCGCCAATCGTGTTTGCGCAGACGACGGAAACGCGCGTCGAAGGCGTCCCCGTTCCGGAGTCAGCGAACGTTGCGCCAATCACGCTGAAAGACATTGACCCGAAGGCGGCCAGCACGGAAACGACCGGCACAGCTACGCAAACAGCAACGCCTGCGCCTGACGCAATGCCTGCAACACCCGCTCCGACAGCGGCGAGCGAGCCAGCAACGGGCCCGACACCGGAAGAAATCAAGAAGCTAACCGGCAAGGACCTGATCAAAGCGCCACTCGCGACTTCGCTCGCGACCGCCGATCAAGGCATCGCTGAGAAGCTGCGTGAAACGCTCGCTGGCAAAGCTGAGCGCTTCCTGAGTTGTCGTGAAGACCGCCAGGCGGTCGAAGTATTTTACCGTGATCGCGGCTTCGCACCGCTTTGGATCGATAAGGGCGCGCGCGCCGCGCGCACCGACAGCGCGATCAAGTATCTCGCGTCAGCCGGCGAAGACGGACTGGAGCCGTCGGACTATCCGGTACCGAATTTCGCCGCAGCCGACGCGCAGGCACTCGCCGAGGCCGAACTCCGCTTCACGAATTCAATCCTCGACTATGTGCGTCACGCCGATTCCGGCCGCGTCCATTTCACGCGCGTGAGCGGCGACATTCACTATCATCTCGACCTTCCCGACCCGGCTGACTCGCTCGCAAAGCTCGCGGCAACGGGCGACGCAGCAACGGCCCTCGCGTCGCACCTCCCGCAGCACGAGGGGTACAAGGCGCTGAAGGCAAAGCTCGCCGAGGCACGCGGACAGCCGCAGGTGCGCGAGCCCGATGTCGTGCGTATTCCGGAAGGCCCGAGCCTGAAGCCGGGCGTCGAGGACGCGCGCGTCGCACTTTTGCGGAAGCGGCTCAATGTAACCGGTGACCTGAACGACTGGCGCTACGACCGCGCGGTCGCCGAGGCTGTCGCCAATTTCCAAAAGACCGCCGGGCTGAACCCCGACGGGCTTGCCGGTCCGGCCACCATCCGGGCGCTGAACGGCGGCCAACGCCGTGTCAGCAACAAGGTTGATGCGATCCTTGCCACGATGGAGCGCTGGCGCTGGATGCCGCACGATCTCGGCCGCAACCATTCGATCCTGAACATCCCCGACTTCACGTTGAAGGTCATGAAGAACGGCTCGGTCGCGTGGCAGACGCGTGTTGTCGTCGGCAAGCCGAACATGCAGACGCCGCTGATCAGCGACACGATGAAGTTCATCACGGTCAATCCGACATGGAACGTGCCGCCCTCGATCATCGCCAACGAATACCTGCCGGCGCTGCAGCAGGACCCGACGGTGCTCGATCGCATGGGTCTGCGGATCGAGGAGAATCGTGACGGCACCGTGCGCATCTACCAGCCGCCCGGCGACAGCAACGCGCTCGGCCGCTTGCGCTTCAACTTCCCGAACAAGTTCCTCGTCTACCAGCACGACACGCCGGACAAGAACCTGTTCTCGAAGGACGTACGCGCCTACAGCCACGGCTGCATGCGCGTCGAGAACCCGGTGAAGTACGCCGAAGTGCTGCTGTCGATCACGCAGCCAAAGGAAAACTACTCGCAGGACCGCATCCGCAGCATGTTTGGCCCGGGCGAACTCAACATCAACTTCCCGCAGCCGCTGCCGGTGCACATCACCTACCAGACCGCGTTCGTCGACAGCGATGGCCAGCTGCAGGTCCGCGATGACGTCTATGGCCACGACGCGCGCCTGATCGCGATCATGCGCGGCAACGAACGCCGCATCGCCGACCAGCCGATTGCGCGATCGAAGACCGTGATCAGTCGCGAAGAACTGCGCATGCCGAACGGCATGTACTATGGCGGCTTCGGCGGTGGTCCGGGCGGCGGCCGTCGTTACGGCGGGGGCGGCGGCTACGGCAACAATCCCTTCGAGGATTTCTTCCGCCAGATCTTCCGCTGAGTCGCGGCCGAGGGACGCAGATGCACAGGGGCCGGCCCGAAGCCGGCCCCTTTCCCTTTTCCCACCGGTGAAAATAGGCCTAGGATCGGGCGTTCCTGTTAACCATACGAAGGCCGATGGCTCCTAGGCACTGTTTCGCCACGATCCGCCTTTAGCCAAAACCTGCGGGGGTTCGGTCACGCGCCATTAACCGGGCCCGACAAGACTGCGTTCACCACGTGCGCGCCGGCAACGGTCGCGCCTGAAACCAGAGACGCGACACGGATTTGCACGTGCCCATCTCGAAACTGGTGCGTATCTTTCGGGGTTCGGATTCGGTACGGCCGCTGGCCGTAACCGGTGTCGCGCTCTGCGCGATCGCGTTCACCACCGCACCGCTGCAGAATCTTGTCGCCAACGGCGACACACGCTCGCTTTCCTTTGCGCACATTCATACGGACGAGACGCTCACCGTCACGTTCAAGCGCCGCGGGCGCTACGACGAGGCTGCGCTGAAGCAGCTCAACTGGTTCCTGCGCGACTGGCGCCGCGACGAGCCGACCACGATCGACCCGCACCTGTTCGATGTCCTCTGGGAGGTCCATCGCGAGGTGAAGGCGTCGGGGCCGGTCACGATCATCTCCGCGTATCGTTCGCCGCAGACGAATTCCATGTTGCGCGCACGCGGCCGCGGAGTCGCGCGCTACAGCCAGCACATGGTCGGCAAGGCGATCGACTTCTACATTCCGGGCATCGAGCTCGCCGATTTGCGCGCCATGGCGCTTCGGCTCCAGCGCGGCGGCGTCGGCTTCTACCCGAGCTCCGGCTCGCCCTTCATTCACGTCGACACCGGCGGTGTGCGCCACTGGCCACGGGTGACCCGCGACGAACTCGCCCGCATCTTCCCGGACGGCAAGACCGTGCATATCCCAGCCGACGGCAAACCGATGCCCGGCTTCGCGCTCGCCATGGCCGAACTCGAATCGCGGGGCGGACGGGCGGGCTCGATTGCCCTCGCCTCCCTCGACGAGGACGGCGAAGACAGAGCAGCAAACGCGCGTTCAAGTCGTTCTCGCATTCCGACCGCGACCGAGCTTACGACCGCTTCCATTCCGGTCTCCACGAACCGCGATAACGCGCCGACGATGGTTGCGTCATTGTCTCCGTCCAGTCGCATCCCGACATCCAAACCGGCAGCCGTCTCGGCTAACGGCTCGACGCCCCTGCCCGCGGCGCGCCCAGGCGACATGGTCGTAACCGGATCGCTGCCGCGCAACGAGACCCGCGCGCTGAGTTACGCAGCCACCCCGGAACGTTCGCTCCCGCAGTTCGGACCGATCCCCGGGGCACACACCCGTCTCGCAGATCTGCCGGACCAGACTCGCGCGCCGCAGAGCCTACAAGCGGTCCAAAATGATGCCGACGCGGCGCGACCGCCCGTGAAATTACTGGGAATGCAGACCGTGGCTTCGGCCTCCGAACTGCACAAGCCGGATCTCTACAGCCTGCGCGGCTTGGTCGAACCCGCACGCGCGGCGTTGCGCGTGCAGTTCGCGTCGGGGTCGATCGAGGCGCCGGCGACCGCCGGGTTTGCGGGTCCCGCCGTCGTGGCGTTGCAAACGCTCGCCTTCGACCGTGGCGCCGGCATCGTCACCGGCAGGGTCACCGCGCGGAACTGAACTCTCGCGCGAAACTGGAATGTTACCCTCCTCGCGGAGGGTTTTTTTGTCAGCCGAGGCCGAGCGCGTTGCGGTAGAGGTCGACGAGTGCCTCGTGCTCCCTGCGCTCCTCCGTGTCCTGGAGCCGCAAGCGAACGACGGCGCGCAGTGCCTTGATGTCGAATCCCGCCGCCCTCGCTTCCGCATAGACCTCGCGCACGTCATCTGCGAGCGACTTCTTTTCTTCTTCCAGTTTCTCGATGCGCTCGACGAGCGACTTGAGTTGTCCCTTGGCGAAATTGGCGGTGACCGCCATCGCTCTCCCCTTTCAGATGATTGCTTGAATGCTTAGTGGTGATCGGGCCGCGACTTATCGAAAGCCGCTTTCTGATCGGCGCTTGCCTCTTTTTGGTGTTGCTTGCGCCAGTCGTCGTAGGGCATGCCGTACACAATCTCACGGCTCTGATCCTTCGATATCGCAATGCCCTTCTCGTCGGCTGCCTCTTTCATCCAGTTCGACAGGCAGTTGCGGCAGAAGCCGGCCAGATTCATGAGATCGATGTTCTGCACGTCGGTCCGGCTGCGCAAATGTTCGACGAGCCGGCGGTACACCGCGGCTTCGAGTTCGGTTCGGGTGCGATCGTCGATACTCATGGCGAACTCCATGCTGCACGTCGGACTTAAGGCCCCGCACCGGCCACCGCAAGGACAAAGAAAGTCCCGTGGATTGTGTGAGTCCGCGTCGTGCCATAGGAATGTCGCCCGCACACGCGAGGGGGAGCGCATGAAGGCCGACATCGACCGCGCCGCGCGCGAGCGCTCCGGGGCGGCCCTCGCCGCACTTGTGGCCGGCGCTTGCGTCATGGGCGCGTCCCCGATCTTTGTTCGGCTCACGGACGTCGGGCCGCAGGCGAGTGGTTTCTGGCGCACGGCGCTCGCCTTGCCGGTCCTGTGGCTCTGGATGCGGATCGAGGAACGCGGCTTGCGACCCGCGCCACCGCTGCGCTTCGACCGCGCCATCGTCCTTACCGGCGTTTGCTTTGCCGGCAACCTCTTCTTCTGGCACCTCGCAATTCTGCACACGACGGTTGCGAACGCGACGTTCTTCGCGGTCACCGCGCCGGTGTACGTCGTGGTCGGCGCCTTTCTGTTTCTCGGCGAGCGTTCGGGCCCGCGCGTGCTGCTCGGCCTCGCCGCCTGCATCGCCGGCGGCAGCGCCCTCATCGGCGAGAGCTATCAGATTGATCCGGCAAGGCTTTCGGGAGACGCATACGGCCTCGTCACCGCTGTCTTCTTCGGCGCCTACGTCGTGGTTGTTCGCCATGCACGTGCGCAGCACGACGCCGCGCGGCTGATGTTGCTATCGACGATCGTCACGGCCGCCCTGCTGCTCGTCGCAGCCATTCTCCTCGGTCAACAACTCATCCCGCGGTCGGTTGAAAGCCTCGCGGCGCTCGTCGCACTTGCGCTTGTCGTCCAGGTTGGTGGGCAGGGCCTTCTCGCATTTGCGCTCGGCTCACTGCCCGCGACTTTTTCCTCGCTTGTCGTCTTTCTCGAGGCCATCGCCGCCGCTGCGCTCGGCTGGCTGGTGCTGGGAGAGCAGGTTTCCGCCATTCAGGCATTTGGCGGCCTGCTGATCCTGCTTGGCATTTTCGTTGCGCGGCCGCGCGCGACGGTGCCTACCGCAGCCGTGCCATGAGTGCTGTCCGAACGCGCGAACTGCTTCGACGCATTTTCGACGCAGCTGTCGCAGCGGCACATCCCGCGACTTGCCTGCCTCCGTCACTGCCTCCGCCGCCGGCGCGTGGAAGGCTGATCGTCGTTGCTGCCGGCAAGGCTGCCGGCAGCATGGCTGAAGTCGCCGAGGCGCATTATCTTCCTTTGCTGGGTCGCGAGCGCCTCACCGGGATTGCGGTGACGCGTCACGGCTACAGCCGTCCTACACAAGTAATCGAAATCATCGAGGCAGGGCATCCGGTACCCGATGCCGCGGGTCTCTCCGCCGCCGAACGAGTGCTCGCTCTGGCCGAAAGCGCGGAGGCAGGCGATCTCGTCCTCGTGCTGCTCTCGGGTGGAGCGTCAGCAAACTGGATCGCACCGGTGTACGGCGTTTCGCTCGAGGACAAACAAACGCTGACCCGCGCTTTACTCGCTTCCGGTGCAACCATCGGCGAGATCAACACCGTGCGAAAGCACCTTTCACGCATCAAGGGCGGTCGTCTCGCCGCCCGCACGTTTCCCGCTCGCGTTGTCTCGCTTGCGATCTCCGACGTGCCGGGCGACGACCCATCGATCATCGGTTCAGGTCCCACAGTACCTGACGCCTCTACGCTTGCTGACGCGCGCGCAATCATCGCGGCGCGCCAATTGCACCCGCCGGCAGCGATCATTGCGGCACTTAACGATCCGGCGAACGAAAGTCCGAAGCCCGGCGACACCGCGTTCGCGCACTCCGCGTTTCATATCGTTGCGCGTCCGGCGGAAGCGCTTGCAGCCGCCGCCGAGGTCGCCCGCGCGGCCGGCTATGAGCCTGTCCTGCTCGGTGCTGATCTCGAAGGAGAAGCGCGTGAGGTCGCGGCCGAGCACGCGCATCTTGCGCTTCGGTTCGCCCGCGAAGGTCGCCGTGCGGTGATTCTGTCCGGTGGTGAGCTTACCGTGACGCTCAAAGGCGACGGCCGTGGCGGCCCCAATCAGGAGTATGCACTGGCGCTCGCTGTCGCTCTTTCAGGCCGGCAGGGGATTTCCGCGGTCGCGGCCGATACCGACGGGACGGACGGCGGCGGCGGTGCGGCTTCCGATCCCGCCGGCGCATTCGTGGATGAAACGACCCTGCCAAGGGCACGCGGCTTCGGCCTCGATCCTGCCCGTTTCCTCGCCGACAACGACTCCACCACTTTTTTCCAGCAGATCGGCGACCTGCTCGCTCCCGGCCCAACCTGCACCAATGTCAATGACTTACGAGCGATCGTCGTTGACACCTGAGGCGCGCCGGAGGGAAATGGCGCCGGGCACGGCTGAATCGGCGACTCGTATCGGGTTCGGGGTATCGGAGCGCATGCGCGGGGATCGTTTTTGGCCGCAGCAAATTGCCGGCCTCGTCGTCGTCGCTGCCGCGGCGATGGCACCCGCGCTCGCGCATGCCGACTTCCGTGTGTGCAACGGAACGCCCGCGAGGGTGGGCGTGGCCGTCGGCTACAAGGACGGCGACACCTGGATCACCGAAGGGTGGTGGAATCTCCAACCCAATGCCTGCGAGACTTTGATGCGCGGCCAACTGGTCGCGCGTTTTTACTATGTGTACGCGATCGATTACGACCAGGGCGGCGAGTGGTCAGGCAAGGCGTTTATGTGCACACGCGATCGCGAGTTCACGATACGCGGTGTGCAGGACTGCCTCGCGCGCGGTTTCAATCGGACCGGTTTCTTCGAAGTCGACACCGGCGAGCAGCGTAACTGGACCGTACAACTCACCGAGCAAGACCAGGCCGGTCCCGCCGGAGCTAAATCGAGCCAAAACCAGAACAAGTCCGGATTGGGCGGCCGTTGAAGCGCGTCCCTTTCATCGTTTTTTCGCTTCACCCCGGTACAAGTTCGGCCGTGACGCGTTAGATTGCCAGGGCGAAACAGGAAGGCACCGGGCAGAGATCGCATGAGACGCCAACGCCGGACCAAGATCGTGGCGACCCTCGGTCCGGCCTCATCCGATCAGGCCACCATCGAGCGCCTGTTCATCGCCGGCGCCGACGTTTTCCGCATCAACATGAGCCACACGCCGCACGAAGCGATGCGCGGCTACGTGAAGGCGATCCGCGCGATCGAGCAGAAGCTGGACCGGCCGATCGGCATTCTCGTCGACCTGCAGGGCCCGAAGCTCCGGCTCGATGCGTTCAAGGACGGCGGCGTCCAGCTGAGCGAAGGCGCGATGTTCGTGCTCGATGCCGACAAGAAGCCAGGCGACGCGAAGCGGGTCCACCTGCCCCATCCGGAAGTCCTTGCCGCGCTCGAGAAGGGGCATCGGCTGCTGGTTGATGACGGAAAGGTTGAACTCGTCGTGACCGAAACCAGCGCGACGCACGCTGTGACGCGCGTCGCGGTCGCCGGTCGCGTCTCCGATCGCAAGGGTGTGAGCCTTCCCGACACGACCGTTGCCTTGGCTGCGCTCACGCCCAAGGACCGCTCTGATCTCGAAGCGGCGCTGGAAACGGGCATCGACTGGATCGGGCTCTCCTTCATTCAGCGCCCGGAGGACGTTGCCGAGGCAAAGAAATTGACCCGCGGACGCGCCGCCGTGCTCGCGAAGATCGAAAAGCCACAGGCGGTGAATCGTTTGAGCGAATTGCTCGAACAGGCCGACGCGTTGATGGTCGCACGCGGCGATCTCGGCGTGGAAATGCCGCTCGAGCGTGTGCCCGGTTTGCAGAAGCAGATTACCCACGCCGCGCGCCACGCCGGCCGCCCGGTCGTAATCGCGACGCAGATGTTGGAGTCCATGATTTCGTCGCCGGTGCCGACCCGCGCCGAGGTCTCCGACGTCGCCACCGCGATCTACGACGGTGCCGATGCCGTCATGCTTTCCGCCGAATCCGCCGCCGGCAAGTATCCGGTCGAAGCGGTGATCACGATGAATCGCATCGCTGAAGCCGTCGAGCGCGATCCGATCTATCTCGACACAATTCGAAGTCACCGCGAAGCGCCGGAAGCGACCGGAGCCGATGCAATCGCCGCTGCCGCGCGTCAGATCGCGGAAACGCTCGATCTGTCGGCGATACTCTGTCTCACGAGTTCCGGCGCTTCTGGACTTCGAGTCGCGCGCGAGCGGCCGGGGCCGCCGACCGTCGCGCTCTCGCCAAATCTTTCGACCGGACGACGGCTCGCGCTCGTGTGGGGCGTGCATTGTGTCGTCACGGAGGAGGCCGGCGATATCGACGCTCAGGTCGCACGCGCCTGCCGCATTGCCTTCCGCGAAGGCTTTGCAAAGCCGGGGCAACGCGTGATTGTCGTCGCCGGCGTTCCCCTTGGCACGCCGGGCGCCACAAACATGGTGCGCATCGCCTTCGTCGGCGCTGACGACGCCAGCACGGATTAGCGGTTAGATGTCTCGGCCGTCTACCTGTGACTCGAGCCGCTTGAGCATCTCCGGAATTCCCTTGAGATGCGGATTGAGCTCAACGGCACGTCGGAATGCATCGACCGCTCGCTTGCGATCGCCGATGTCCTGGAGGATTACGCCGAGGCCGGCGTACGCCGTGAAATGACGCGGCTCGCGCGCGACGACGACCCGCAAATCGGCGAGTGAGCGGTATAGATCCTTCTTCAGGTAATGGATCGTCGCCCGCTGAGCGTAGGCCTCGGTGAACTGCGGCGCGACTTCGATCGTGGCATCGAGCAGCTTGAGCGAGAGGTCGTAATCCTTCGCCTCGATCATTCCGCGCGCGCGCGTGATCATGAGGTCGGCGGTGTCGCTGCCCGACTGGAGAAACATCGCTTCGATGCGCGCCTCGATCGCCTGCGCGGCCTGCGCGTTCGGCGCTTGCTTCAGCGCAAGGAATAGCGCGTCGAGGCGTTGCGTGCGGTCCTGGCGTTGCGGCCGCGCCGGTCGAGCGGGCTCCTGCTTCGCATCGGGCGCAACGCGGCGCTGCCCCTTCTGCGCCTGGGCGAGCGCCGCAGTATCGAGCGCCGCGCACAAAGCGATCGCAGCCAGTGCCACCGGGAGGAGGGTTCGACGCGTCGGCATGCCCGCGAGTCTAGCTCGCGGACGGTCCGTCGCAAGGGCGGAAATCAGGCGGATTTTGGCGGCTGGTGCTCGCCGGGCCGGTCAGCCTTGGCGCGCTTTGAAACGCCGCTGCGTCTTGTTGATCACGTAGACGCGCCCCTTGCGCCGAACAAGGCGGTTGTCGCGATGACGTTTGCGCAGCGAGCGGAGCGAATTGCGGATTTTCATTGTGCTGATCTCTGGTTTCGGCCGGGTTCTAAAGTCCTGACCTCGCCAAGTCAAACCAACCTCGTCGTAGGCGTTGAGAAGCGACACGGTCGTCGCGTCTGCAAGCGCGAAAGGTTGGTGGGCGCGACAGGGATCGAACCTGTGACCCCTACCATGTCAAGGTAGTGCTCTCCCGCTGAGCTACGCGCCCTTCCTCGGGACGGGCTTCATATCGGCTTGGATGAAGCGCCGCAAGGCGGCCCGGTTCCCACGGCAGCTAAGCCGCAAGCATGCGATCGACCTCGTTGACGAGATCCTTGAGATGAAACGGCTTGGAGAGGACCTTGGCGTCCTTGGGAGTCTGCTGCGCGGCGTTGAGCGCGACCGCCGCAAACCCCGTGATGAACATCACCTTCAGTTCGGGGTCGATCTCGGTTGCCCGCCGCGCAAGCTCGATGCCGTCCATCTCCGGCATGACGATGTCGGTGAGCAGCAATTCGAACGGCTCCTCGCGCAGCCGTTCATAGGCCGAGCGGCCATTGTCGAAGGAGATCACCTGATAGCCCGCGTTCGAGAGCGCCCGAACCAAGAAGCGCCGCATGTCGTTGTCGTCTTCAGCGAGCAGAATCTTGGGCGTCGGCTCGGTCTTCTTTTCGGCCATTCGGCGTCCCCGGCTCGGTGTTCCAATTCCACCATAAGGACCATGCCCGGTAAATGCGCGGTGAAGGCGGATAAATAGTCTCATGGGCTTCACAACCCCCCTCCAGGCCGCGCAATATAAGGGTCGCGCAAGCTTCCGGAGTCGAACCGAATACCCATGAGCGCCCGAATCATCGACGAGCTCGATCCCCCCTTCGAGGTGGTGGAGCCCGCGGCGCTCTCCGGGCCCGTGGTCTGCAACTCGCCGCACAGCGGGCGCGCCTACCCGTCTCGCTTCCTTGCCCAAAGCCGGCTCGACCTCGCGACGCTCCGGCGTTCCGAAGACACATTCGTTGACGAACTCTTTGCCGAACTCGGTGAAATTCGGGGTGCCGCTGATGCGCGCGCATTTCCCGCGCGCGTTCCTGGACGTCAAC
Source organism: uncultured Alphaproteobacteria bacterium (assembly GCA_963711595.1). Lineage (GTDB taxonomy): Bacteria > Pseudomonadota > Alphaproteobacteria > Rhizobiales > Xanthobacteraceae > JAUSIF01. The sequence goes on along the minus strand of CAVQER010000007.1, from coordinate 581,752 downwards.
CGGGAGCCCTATGAGCTTGATCCGCGCATGTTCGACGGCCGGCTGCCTGCATTCGCGAATACGCGCTCCCTGCGCGTGGCGGGCGGCCTTGGCACGATCGCGCGCGTGGTCGGCGACTCCCGGGAAATCTATGACCGGCGCCTGCCGGTGGACGAAGCGCTCACGCGCATCGAGCTCTATTACAAGCCCTATCATCGCGCGCTGCGACGGTTGATTGTCAACGCTCAGCGCGGGTTCAACGCGGCCGTCCTGCTCGACTGCCACTCCATGCCCAGCAGTGCGAGCGGGCGCGACGAACGACCAAGGGCTGACATCGTCATCGGCGATCGCTACGGAACGAGCTGCGCGCCTGCCGTGACGGAGGTGATCGAGGAGGCCCTGCGCGAGTTTGGCTATTCGGTCCTGCGCAACAAGCCGTACGCCGGGGGCTTCATCACCGAACACTACGGCGACCCGGCCGCGGGGCTTCACGCGGTGCAGGTCGAAATCAATCGCGCGCTCTACATGGACGAACGCGAATACAGGAAGTCCATACGGTTCGAAGCTGTGAAAGCCGACCTCACACGCATGATCGCGCGCCTTGCCCAGGCCACCGCCCGCGGCCTCGAGCCGCTAAGGGACGCAGCCGAGTAATCCTCTGATCGTCATTCCGGGACGGCCCGAAGGGCCGGGCCCGGAATCCATATTGCAGAGCCGCGGTCATGGATTCCGGGCTCGCCGCTTCGCGGCGCCCCGGAATGACCACAGAACTAAAAAAGAAAGAGGCCGCTTCGATTGCTCGAAGCGGCCCAAGTCTAGGGAGGAAACGCCCAAGGAGGGCGGGGCAATAACGCAACGCCAATCGCGTTATCGCGCTGCACAAAGATAAAGTGCGTCGCAAGAACTGCAAGTAAATGGTTATGATTTGAAACTATTGCAGCCATACCGTCATTGCATGGCTAAAGGCCCTCGGCGCGCGCCCCATCACACGCGTTTTGGCTCGTGCGAGCTCAGATAAATCAGCGTCGCAAGCCCCAACACAATCGCCGCAAAGCCGAACGCGGCACGATATGCATCAAGCGGATAGTTTCCGCCCGGCGCGTCGAATAGCCCCACCACCGCTCCAGTTGCCGCTTGCATGACGAACACGCCACCCATCGTTCCGAGATTCATCAATGTAAGTCCGCGGCCGACAAACGCCGGTTCGAAGAGTGAACGGCCATGTGCGGTGATCACCGCCGTGCAGCTCGCGAAGAATCCGAACACGACGAACCATACAAGCAGGACAGTTTCACTCGGCTTGCCGACCACGACGATCCAGACGAGCGATGCGACCGTTACGCTCGCGCCGACCACGGCAGGAATTTTGTAGCTGCGGAAAATTCGATCCGCCGGTCCCCATACTGCGTTGGCGACGAGATGCGTTACCGCGAGCAGGAGCAGTGCGTTTCCGCGCCGGTCGAGACTGTAGCCATAGACGTGCGCGAGATACGGGCCAGCCCAAAGGCCGAACACAGTCACGAAGGTCGCGTATCCCGCGAACTGCATCGCAAACACGGGCCAGAACGAACGTACGCGCACGACGTCGGCAAGCGCCGCAAAGCTTTGCCACAGCGTCTCGCTCGATGGCGGACGCTCCTTGCCGGGCGGATAATCGCGGGCAATCACGTATACGAAAAGTCCCACTGCCGCGCCGATCACCGCCACGACAAGAAAGCTGTTTCGCCAGCCGATCATGGCGGTCGAGTAAGCGAGCGGTGCCGTCGCGCCGAGCACGCCGAGGCCGGAAAACCCGAGCTGGATGCCGACGAGCGTCGAGAACCGTTCGGGCGGAAACCACCGGCTGTAGATCGTCAGCGGTCCCATCAAGAAGCTCGCGCAGCCGAGACCAATCATCACGCGCGCCACGATCAGCAGCTCCGACGTCGGCGCCAGCGCAAACAGGATGACGCCGCATACCGCGATACCCATCGAGACCGACATGGAGATCCGTGGACCCCAACGATCGATCGCCACGCCAAGTGGAATTTGCGCCCCCGCGAAGCCGAGAAAGAAAGCGCTTGCGAGAAACCCGATCCCTGCTGCGCCGAGCCCCATGTCCTGGGCGAGGTCGGGCGCAATCACGCCGATCGAATTGCGCAGGAACTGGCTCACGATGTGAATCGAGCACATCGCGGCGACGAGAAGCACGAGCGTGCCTACCCGTACGCCGCCCGGATTGGGGGCGCTCGTCGTTGGCCCGCGCATGGTTCTCCCTTGGACTTATTTGTCTGTCCGTTGACGATTGGCACGGCATTGCAGGCGAAGCAACGCATGCAGCCGCGCGGTAGCGTTGCCGCCGCGGCATGGCACCGCTATGAGAGGCCGGTAGTTGGTCCGCCGCGATTGGCTGCTGAAGCCGGAGATTCCTGCATGGGTGCGGTCGATTTCGCAGCCTTCGTCGATCAACTTGCGAATGCCGCCGGCGAGGCGATCCGTCCATTTTTTCGCACCGCGCTCGGCGTGGAGAACAAGGGACGCGCCGGCACCTTCGATCCGGTGACCGAAGCCGACCGCGCCGCGGAAACGGCAATGCGCGCGATGATCCGCAAGCACTTTCCCGCGCACGGCGTGATCGGCGAGGAGTTCGGCAGCGAACGTGCCGATGCGCATTACGTCTGGGTGCTTGATCCGATCGACGGCACGAAATCGTTCATCGCTGGAATGCCGATCTGGGGGGTGTTGATCGGCCTGCTCATGGACGGCATTCCGGTCTACGGAATGATGCACCAGCCGTTCATCGGCGAGCGCTTCACCGGAGACGGCGCGAGCGCACGCTACCGTGGACCCGCGGGCGAACGGAAGTTGTCCGTACGGAGCTGCGCGACGCTCGCCGACGCGGTGGTTTTCACAACCAGTCCGCTGATGATGGATGACGACGAACGCCGCCGGTTTCAGAAGGTCGAGCGTGCCGCCCGCCTCTCCCGCTACGGCGGCGATTGCTACTCCTATTGCATGGTCGCAGCCGGCTATGCGGACATCGTCGTCGAGGCAGGGCTGCAGCCCTATGACGTGCTTCCCCTCGTTCCGATCGTCGAAGGAGCGGGCGGAGTTGTGACCACTTGGGACGGGGGCTCGCCGCTGAAGGGTGGCCGCATCATCGTCGCCGGCGACAAGCGCGTTCATGAGCAGGCTGTGAGGCTGCTCGGCGCTGACTAGCGATAGCCGGGCGTCCCCGCCGATGGTGGCGAACCGGGGATGAACGCATCGAAGGCAGCCCAGAACTGGCCGCGGAACACGTCGCGCTCCATGAGAATCTCATGGCGGCTTCCGGAGATCACGAGGTGCGCGCCGGCGCGGAGGCGCGTCGCGAACCGCTCGATCGCCGCATTCGAGACGACGTTGTCCTTCCCGGCTGCAAGGATCAGGAGCGGTTGGCGCAGCTCCGACGCGTAGCTCGGATCTTCGATCCGCTCCATGACTTCGAAGGCAGCATTCGTCCAGGCAATGGTCGGCGAGCCGAGCGCGAGTTCGGGCGCGCTCTGCACGATCGAAGACGCCCGCTCGTAGCGGACGGGATCCGAAGTCGCGCGATTGCCAAGGAAAGGTCCGTGTACCACCGGCACCGGACCACCACGCGGTACGTACATCCGGCCAAGGCCAAGCCGATGGCCAATCTTCGCGACGAAAGGAACCGTCGGGCCGCCACGCATCCTCGCGAAATGCAGCATTGGTGCCGTCACGACGGCGCGGTCGAACCAACGCCGGCCCTGCTTTACGGCTTCGAGCAGGATGAGCCCACCCATCGAATGCGCGAGTGCGAAATACGGCGGCGGACAGTCCGGCAACACGACTTCCCGGATCAAGGTTTCGAGGTCGAGCTGATACTCATCGAAAGTTCGGACATATCCCTTGCGCGGATCCTTGAGCCGCCGATCCGAACCGCCTTGCCCACGCCAGTCATGCACCGTCACGGTAAACCCGCGCCCGCGCAGCTCCTCGACCACCTCGAAATATTTCTCGATCATGTCTGCACGCCCGGTCATCACGACGACCGTGCCGCGCCGCGGTGCCGTCGCGCCCCAGCGGGCGTAGCGAATCTTGACATCGTCGGATGTCGTGATGTGCCCGGCGGCGGCGCCCTCGGGGACGGGATTCGCCGGTATGGCGTGAAGGATCATGCGACCGGCTGAGCGTGAGGGCTGAAGCGAGGGCTGACAGCCGGATTACAACGGCATAGGCGCGGCGGCAACGGCCGCCCTACTGTCCGCCCGACTTCAGCACACGGGCGCCGACGATTTCTCCGTTCGGGCCGATTACGAGCTGGACCTTTTCACCGCCCGGGCCAACTGCTTCCGTGATCGATGTCGCACCGCGGCGCTCAACCGGGCCGATATTGTTGAAGCCCCGGGCGCGCAGCGAATTCGCGACATCTCCCTGTCCGGGGGGCGTGTTTGGCACGATGACCGGCCCTCCCCGGTCGAGATAGTAGTTCGGCAGCTGCGGGGGGGCGATGCGACGCACAGGCGGAAGCGCAGGGGGCGGACCGCCAACTCGCGGCTGTACCGCCGGACGCCTCCAGTTCGGAAAATTCTGCGCTTCACTGGTCGCGATTGGCAGAAGCAGTGCTAGCGCAACGGCTGCACTTGTCCTTGCCGTCGGTCGCCTCGCCATTTGCCGTCGCTCCGCATGCGCCGGGTAGAAGTCGATCTTCCTCCGTCCGCATTCTGAGTTAACCGGGCTGCCCTGAATAGGGTCCGACGCGCCCGTTCATCTGCGGTTCATCTTTCTAAAAAAGCCCGTAGCAGAGGCTATTCTCGCCTCTTGCAGTCACCATGGCCCGAAACCATATCGCAATCGCGCAAGCCCCCTCGGGTTGTGCACGAACGACGGCCTGGCTTCGGCGGGCCGACATCCACGCATGTCGCTTCAAAGGAGGATATGCCATGCGAACTTTCGATCTGACTCCCCTCTATCGGTCGACCGTTGGTTTCGACCGGCTGTTTTCGCTCCTCGATTCCTATGCGGGCCCGGACGGAGCGCCGACTTATCCGCCGTACAACATCGAGCGCACCGGCGAGAACGCCTACCGGATTTCCGTGGCGGTCGCCGGCTTCACCGACAATGAGTTGAACATCGAGGTGAAGGAAAACGCGTTGACGATTCGCGGCGAAAAGCAGGCTCAGGAGAACGAGCAGAAAGGCGAAGTGCTCTATCAGGGTATCGCCGCTCGTACCTTCGAGCGCCGCTTCCAGCTCGCGGACCACGTCGTGGTCAAGGGCGCCGCAGTCGAGAACGGGCTCCTGCACGTGGATCTCGTGCGCGAGATTCCGGAGGAGAAAAAGCCGCGCCAGATTCCGATCGGCAAAGGCAAGGTTCTCGAGGCCAAGGCGAAGGCCGCCTGACCGGTCGAACAACTCGACAAGACGGAGCGCCCCGGAAACCGGGGCGCTCTCTTTTTAGGTGGATGACTACTCGAGACCCTGGACCGGAACGCCGCCTGACGGTTGGTCCGGCTTCGCGGCCGACTCGGGCGCTGCCGGTTTGGCGGCCTCGGGTTTTGCCGGCGCCGGCGCCGGCGCGGGCTCCCGCCGCGCGATGGTCGGAGCATCGGCCGGCCGCGGCCGCGGCACCGGCGTGACGCGCGGAGCCGCTTCCTCGGGCGCCCGCGCGGCGACCCGGTCGTCCTTCGCTGACGGGTCGCGTGCTGCGCGATTCCGGAATTCCGGCGGCACTCCGACCAGGGGATCCACCGCCCTCGGCGCTGTTGCCCGAGGTACGCTGCCGGTTATCTCTGGTTCGCGCGTTACGACACGCGGCTCGGGACCGAGCGGCGGCAGGCCTTGCGCCTGGATCCCGTCGCGGGTGATGACCTGCGGCCCCGGCTGAGCCGGAGGATACGGCGCGTATCCCGCGTTCGGCACCGGACGCGGCGGGACCGGCATCATTTCTTCTGCTTCGTTGTCATACTGTGGTCCCGGTGGGAGTGTCGCGGCTTGCGGCATGCTCGGCCCGATCCTGACGATCTGGCGTACCCTCCCGTTGCGACGGTCCACGGTGACGCGCACTTGCGAGCCTTCCCGTCCGACCGCGTGGATCAGGATCACTGGACCATGCACCCGGGGTTCTGCGATCGGTGTGAGGCCGAGCGAACGAACCAGCGCGTCCGCTTCGTGCGGCGGCATTAACCCGAAGCCAGGCGCGGGGTAAGCGGGATACACCGGCTGCGGCGGATAGTATTGCGCGCCGGCGGACGCCGGCAAAAACAGCGTGAGCGCGGAGGCCGCCCCAAACGCTGCCCAGCGAAGATTGACCCGAGACATTGCTGCTCCCCGTTCCATCCAGCCGTCCCCTTTCGCCACTCCCGCACCTGAATGCGGCACCCATGCGACCGCTCGAGCGTTCTTACCGGCGTTGCGCACTACCGGGCCAAGCCATACTTTGTTTCGTAGAGTGTCCCTTGCTCGCAAGGATTGGACCCGGAAGCTTGTAAGGGGGACGGAAAAATGTATATTACCGAGGATAGGACAGTGATACTGTCCCATTAGGCGGACGGCGCGCCGGAGTAAAAATGATCGCCGCAAGGCGTGGCATGCGAGCGCGAGCACGCGGCGGCGCTGACTGACTGGACGACGAGCCGAAGCGGCGACTGGGCAGAACTCGTCCATCCGAAGCAGGAATGCAGGAGCAATTGTGGACCGTCGGGTGGCGGGCCTGACGGGGAAGAACGCGACGACGAAGACCGGAGTTGAGTGGGGCGCAGATGACGACGACGAAACGGACGACGGTGAGTAGGCCGGGCGGCGCGAGCCAGCCCGACGACACCATTGTGTCCGGCGTCGCGCATGGTCTGCCCGAAGCGCGCGGTCTCTACGATCCGTCCCTCGAACACAACTCGTGCGGCGTAGGCTTCGTCGCCGACATCAAAGGCCGCAAGTCGCACCAGATCGTCGAAGACGGTCTGACGATTCTTTTGAACTTGGAACACCGCGGCGCCGTCGGCGCGGATCCGCGCGCCGGCGATGGCGCCGGAATTCTCGTTCAAATCCCGCACAAGTTCTTCGTCAGGAAGGCGCGCGAGCTCGGCTTCGAACTGCCGGCACCCGGCGGATACGCGGTCGGGTATCTCTTCATGCCGCGCGATCCGGAATGGCGCGGCGTCATACAGAAGGTCTACGCCGAAGAAGTCGCACAGGAAGGCATGACGCTTCTCGGCTGGCGCGAAGTGCCGACCGACAACTCGACGCTCGGCTGGTCGGTGAAGCCGACCGAGCCGCACCACATGCAGGTGTTCGTCGGCCGCAGCGCGGACAACAAGACCGATGATGACTTCGAGCGCCGGCTCTACATTTTGCGCAAGAAGATCTCAGGTCGCATTTACCAGCAGCGCGAGCGCAACCTCGCCGGCTACTACCCTGTCTCGCTGTCCTGTCGGACGGCCGTCTACAAGGGCATGTTCCTCGCCGACCAACTCGGCACCTATTATCCGGACCTGCATGAGCCAGACTTCGAGTCGGCGCTCGCGCTCGTGCACCAGCGCTTCTCCACGAACACGTTCCCGAGCTGGCCGCTTGCGCACCCCTACCGGATGATCTGTCACAACGGCGAGATCAACACGCTGCGAGGCAACAACAACTGGATGGCCTCGCGGCAGGCGTCCGTGTCGTCACCGCTGTTCGGCGACGACATCCAGAAGCTCTGGCCGATTTCCTACGAAGGCCAATCCGATACCGCCTGCTTCGACAACGCCCTCGAGTTTCTCGTGCAGGGCGGCTACTCGATGGCACACGCGGTGATGATGCTGATCCCGGAAGCCTGGGCGGGCAACCCGCTCATGGACGAAGAGCGCCGCGCTTTTTACGAGTATCACGCGGCGCTGATGGAGCCGTGGGATGGCCCCGCCGCGATAGCCTTTACCGACGGCCGCCAGATCGGCGCGACCCTGGACCGCAACGGCTTGCGCCCGGCGCGCTGGCTCGTGACCTCGGACGACCGCGTTGTGATGGCGTCGGAAGCGGGCGTGCTGCCGATCCCGGAGGAGAAGATTGTCCAAAAGTGGCGCCTGCAGCCGGGCAAGATGTTCCTCGTCGACCTCGAGGAAGGCCGCATCGTCTCCGACGAAGAACTGAAGCGCACCCTCGCGCAGCTGCATCCCTACAAGGACTGGCTGAAGCGTACGCAGATGTTCCTCGAGGACCTGAAGGAGGTGCCGGCGCAGGCGCAGCTTTCCAACCTCGCACTCCTCGATCGCCAGCAGGCGTTCGGTTACACGCAGGAAGATCTGAAGTTCCTGATGACCCCGATGGCGTCGGTCGGCGAGGAAGCCGTCGGCTCCATGGGCAACGATACGCCCATCTCGGCGCTCTCAGACAGGCCGAAGCTCCTCTACACGTACTTCAAGCAGAATTTCGCGCAGGTAACGAATCCGCCGATCGATCCGATCCGCGAAGAGCTCGTGATGAGCCTTGTCTCGTTCATCGGACCACGACCGAACCTGTTCGACCATAAGGGCGCCTCCAAGCGGAAGCGCCTCGAGGTCCGTCAGCCGATCCTCACGAACGAGGACCTCGAGAAGATTCGCTCGATTTCAAAGGTGAAGGGTGCCGGCTTCGACGCGCGCACGCTCGACACGACCTACCCCGCCGAGGACGGCGCGGCCGGCATGCGCACCGCACTCGACCGTCTGTGTGCGGAAGCCGAGCAGGCGGTCAACGACGACATCAACATCATCATCCTTTCGGACCGCCGCGTCGGACCGGATCGCGTTCCGATTCCTGCCCTGCTCGCGACTGCCGGCGTGCATCACCACCTGATCCGCAAGGGCCTGCGCACCTCCGTCGGCATCGTCGTCGAGTCCGGCGAGCCGCGCGAAGTGCATCATTTCTGTTGCCTCGCGGGCTACGGCGCGGAAGCAATCAACCCGTATCTCGCCTTCGAGACCTTGCTCGCGATCCAGGATGAGCTGCCGAAGAAGCTCTCCGAGCAGGAGATCGTGAAGCATTACATCAAGGCGATCGACAAGGGATTGCTCAAGGTGATGTCCAAGATGGGCATCTCCACCTACCAGTCCTATTGCGGCGCGCAGATATTCGACGCGGTCGGCCTCTCGTCGGAGTTCGTGAGCCGCTTCTTCGCCGGCACGGCGACACGCATCGAAGGCGTCGGCCTCGACGAGATCGGCGAGGAAGCCGTACGCCGCCACCGCACTGCTTTCGGCGACGCTCCGATTTACCGCGACGCCTTGGACGTCGGGGGCGAATATGCCTTCCGTCTTCGCGGCGAGGAGCACGTCTGGAATCCGGAGACAGTCGCGAATCTGCAGCATGCGGTGCGCGGCAACATGCCGGACAAGTACCGCGCGTTCGCGAATCACATCAACGAGCAGACCGAACGGCTCTACACGATCCGCGGCCTGTTCCGCATCAAGGGCGCCGAGGACGACGGCCGCAGGCCGATCTCGCTGGATGAAGTGGAGCCGGCGAAGAATATCGTGCGCCGCTTCTCGACCGGCGCGATGTCGTTCGGATCGATCTCGCGCGAGGCGCACACGACGCTCGCGATCGCGATGAACCGCATCGGCGGCAAGTCGAACACCGGCGAAGGCGGTGAGGAATCCGATCGCTTCAAGCCGCTTCCGAACGGCGACAGCATGCGTTCGGCGATCAAGCAGGTCGCCTCGGGCCGCTTCGGCGTCACGACCGAGTATCTCGTCAACTCGGACATGATGCAGATCAAGATGGCGCAAGGCGCGAAGCCAGGCGAAGGCGGGCAATTGCCCGGGCACAAGGTCGACAAGATCATCGCCAAGGTGCGCCATTCGACGCCGGGTGTCGGGCTCATCTCCCCGCCCCCGCACCACGACATCTATTCGATCGAGGACCTCGCCCAGCTCATCTTCGACCTGAAGAACGTGAACCCGGACGGCTGGGTGTCGGTGAAACTCGTGTCCGAAGTCGGCGTCGGCACCGTGGCTGCCGGCGTTTCCAAGGCGCGAGCCGATCACGTGACGATCGCGGGCTTTGAAGGCGGCACCGGCGCCTCGCCCCTGACTTCGATCAAGCATGCCGGTTCTCCCTGGGAAATCGGGCTTGCCGAGACGCACCAGATTCTCGTGATGAACCGCCTGCGCGGCCGCATTTCCGTGCAGGTCGATGGTGGCGTCCGCACCGGTCGTGACGTCATTATCGGCGCGATGCTCGGCGCGGACGAGTTCGGATTCTCGACCGCCCCGCTGATTGCGGCGGGCTGCATCATGATGCGCAAGTGCCATCTCAACACCTGCCCGGTCGGCGTCGCCACCCAGGACCCGGTGCTGCGCAAGCGTTTCAAGGGAACGCCCGAACACGTCGTGAACTATTTCTTCTTCGTCGCCGAAGAGGTGCGGGAAATCATGGCCCAGCTCGGCTACCGCACCTTCAACGAGATGATCGGGCAAATGCAGATGCTCGACCGCACGCGCGTGGTCGACCACTGGAAGGCCAAGGGCCTCGATTTCTCGCGTCTTTTCCTGAAGCCGGATGCGCCCGAGGGCGTGAACATCTTCCGCTGCGAGCCGCAGGATCACAAGATTCACGACATCCTCGACCGCAAGCTGATCGCCGAGGCCCGCGCCGCTATCGACCGCGGCGCACCAGTGAAAATCGAGAGCAAGGTGCAGAACACGGACCGCACCGTCGGCGCGATGCTTTCGGGCGCGATCGCCAAGATTTACGGTCATGAGGGGCTGCCCGACGACACGGTGCAGGTGAAGCTCACTGGCACAGCGGGACAAAGCTTTGGCGCCTGGCTCGCACGCGGCGTCACGCTTGAGCTGGAGGGCGAAGCCAACGACTACGTCGGCAAAGGCCTGTCCGGCGGACGCATCGTGATTTATCCGCCGCGCCAATCCGGCATCGTCCCTGAGGAATCGATCGTGATCGGCAATACCGTCCTGTACGGAGCGATCGAGGGCCAGTGCTATTTCCGCGGCATCGCCGGCGAGCGCTTCGCCGTGCGCAACTCGGGTGCAATCGCCGTGATCGAAGGCGCCGGCGACCATTGCTGCGAGTACATGACGGGCGGCGTCGTTGTTGTGCTCGGCAGGACCGGGCGCAATTTCGCGGCCGGAATGTCGGGCGGCGTGGCCTACGTTCTCGACGAGCAGGGCGATTTCGAGAAACTCTGCAACATGGCGATGGTCGAGCTAGAGCCGGTCCCCGAGGAAGAGGAAATTAACGCGCGCTTCTTCGGCCACGCCGGCGATCTCGAGACATCCGGCCGGGTCGACGTCATGGCGGATCTGACGCGCTTCGACGCGGAGCGGCTGCGTTATCTCATCTCCAATCATGCGCGCTACACTGGGTCCAAGCGCGCGGCCGAAATTCTGGCGAGCTGGAACGAATATCTTCCGAAGTTCCGCAAGGTGATGCCGGTCGAGTACCGGCGCGCGCTGGCCGAGCTGAAGGCGCAAGAAGAAGCGGAAAAGCCGCGGCTCGCCGCCGCCGGTGCCTGATCACATGGGCAAGATCACCGGCTTCCTCGAAATCGATCGCGACGATCGGGACTACGAGCCGGTCGCCGAGCGCGTTCGCCATTATCGCGAGTTTGTGCAGCCGCTCTCGGAGAAGGAGACGCGCGACCAGGCCGCGCGCTGCATGGATTGCGGCATTCCCTATTGTCACACCGGCTGCCCGGTGAACAACCAGATCCCGGACTGGAACGACCTCGTCTATCGCGACGACTGGCAGGAGGCGATAAAGAACCTCCACTCGACCAACAATTTTCCCGAGTTCACCGGGCGTATATGCCCGGCGCCCTGCGAAGCGTCGTGCACTCTCAACATCATCGACGAGCCGGTGACGATCAAGACCATCGAATGCGCGATCATCGATCGCGCGTGGGAGAATGGCTGGGTCGTCCCTGAGCCGCCGAGCGAAAAGACCGGCAAGAAGGTTGCGATCATCGGCTCCGGCCCGGCCGGCCTCGCCTGCGCGCAGCAACTAGCCCGCGTTGGTCATGAGGTTCATGTGTATGAGCGCTGGGCCAAGGCCGGCGGCTTGCTCCGCTACGGCATTCCCGACTTCAAGATGGAGAAGCATCACGTCGACCGGCGCATTGAGCAGATGGCCGCCGAAGGAGTGATGTTTCACTATGGTGCCCATGTCGGCGAGAACGCGGACATCCAGAAGATCGTCAAGGATCACGAGGCCGTCGTACTCACGGGAGGCGCGGAAAAGCCGCGCGATCTACCCATTCCCGGCCGCGAACTTGAAGGCATCCATTTCGCGATGGATTTCTTGGGGCAGCAAAATCGGCGCGTCTCCAACGAGCCGCAGGACGACACAAAACCGATACTCGCCGGCGGGAAGCACGTCGTGGTGATCGGCGGCGGCGACACCGGGTCCGACTGCATCGGCACTTCATTTCGCCAAGGCGCGCTTTCGGTGACGAACTTCGAGATCATGCCGCAGCCGCCGGAGCACGAGAACAAGGACCTGACCTGGCCGAACTGGCCCTTGAAGCTGCGAACTTCATCTAGCCATGAGGAAGGCGCCGAGCGCGATTTCGCGGTGCTGACCACCAAGTTCGAGGGCGAGAACGGTCACGTTCAGAAGCTGCACTGCGCGCGTGCGGACGAGAAGTTTAAGCCGGTGTCGGGAACCGAGTTCGAGATCAAGGCGGACCTCGTCCTGCTGGCGATGGGTTTCGTATCACCGGTCCACGACGGCATGATCACGAAGCTCGGAATGAAACTTGACGCGCGCGGCAACGTCGAGGCCAATACGCTGAAGTACCAGACGTCCGTTCCCAAGGTGTTTGCCGCCGGCGATATGCGCCGCGGCCAATCGCTCGTCGTTTGGGCGATCCGTGAAGGCCGGCAGGCCGCGCGTTCCGTCGATGAATTCCTGATGGGTTCGACGACGCTTCCGCGCTGAGTTAGCGCGTACGAGTCGCTTCCGGAGCGAGAATCCGCGCTCCCGTCCCCGACGGGGTGATTACGTTCGGCATGGGCGCTGCGGCTTTTGCAGGCGCCGAATTCGTGGTCGAGGGATCGGCTGCGCCGGACGCCTGCGGCGTCGCCCCATTTCCGGCCCGTGGCCAGCGGAAGTCGTCGGCGCGGCCGGAAACCGGTTCGACCGGTCTCCCTTCGATGAGCACGCGCGACGCAATCCCGTCATTCGTCGATTGCGTTGGTGCTCCAGCCCCCAGAAGCTGTCCGACCGGTCCGGCGGGCTGCGTGAGCGGCACCACGGGTCCGGCTACCGGCCGGCCGGAGGGTGCAGGGGCGGCCTCGGGCGCTTCCTGTGGGATCAACGGCCCGCGCGGCCCCTGATCGAACAGGCGGATCAGATCCCGTTCCACATAGTGCGCGACCTTGCGCGCGCCGGCGCGTGTGAAGTGCACACCATCGTCGACGCGCAGCCGGCGGCGCTGACCGTCGAGCGCCGGCCCGAACATCGCGAATTCGTCGTTTTCCCCGACGAAGCCGTCCCAGATGTCGACGTAGTAGACGCCGAGGCGCTGCGCCTGCTCGCGCAGGATCTCGTTGATGTACTGCAGATCCGCCGACAGGCGTGGAATGCGCATCGACGGCAACCCGACGAGGAACACCGGCACGCCCTTCTTCTTCAGCTCGTTCACGAACGCTTCGATGCGGAGCACGTAGAGCTCGCGCCAGCGATCGGAGCGGATTTCATACACGCCCTTGTCGTCGCGCAGCACCTGCCGGTCGTTGGTGCCGAGAAGGACCGCGATCGCACTGGGCTTCTCCGCCTCGAGCAGGCCTGGCAGTTGCGCGGGCCAGTCGTAGAAATCGGCTCGGACGAGACCGCTGCTGCCGCGTGTCTTCTTGACGATCGCGACTTCGGGGCGCTCTGCCACGAACGCATCTGCGAGGCCTTGCGCGAGTTGGTCGGCGAGCGAGTCGCCGACAACAAGCACATAGTGGCTTGCCTGCGAGGTACGGTTCTTGTCCGCTGCTTCTGTCGAGCCGTAAATTGTGCCGCTCGGTTCCTCCGCGACTGGAGCCGGCGCGGCTTCGATCTGCCGCTGCGGCTCGCGCGGAAACCCGTAGAACGGCGAAGGCGGCGGTGGCGGACGATACCGCTGTCGATAATATGGATCGCGAGGGTAAGGGTCGCGCGGCATGAAAAAGGGCCACTGGGCCGACGCTGGCGTTGTGGTCGCAGCGAACGCCCCCGCGCAAATCGCGGCGGCGAGTAGCAAACGCGGCGCGGCGGGCCGAACCATGCTGATACCGTTCCGAGACCTTTAAGCGATGGCCGAATTCCACGGCCAATTCAAGGCTCTACTCCGAACGGCTTGCGCCGCAACGGGTTCCCCGCCTAGCGGCCCCTGCGTAGCCGTTCGAGCACCTTATTGCTGGCAAATCCGTCTGGCACCAGCCCAGTGCGGGCTTGAAAGTCTCGGATCGCCGCACGCGTTCGATCGCCGAGATTTCCGTCGGCATCCCCATTGTAGAATCCGAGCTGGGCCAGCCGTTGCTGCAACTCATGCCGTTCCGTTCGCGACAGCGGAATCTCATCGCGCGGCCAGGCCTGAACGAAACCGTCGCCTCCACGGATGCGGTCGGCGAGATGCCCGATCGCCAATGCGTACGACTCGGACGGGTTGTATTTCATGATGGCGCGGAAATTATCGACGACCAGAAATGCCGGGCCGCGCGCGCCCGCCGGCACCAGCAGCGACCCGACGTCGCCCCCGCGCGGAAACGCCTTGCCGCCGGCGCGGCGGAGTCCGAGCGCCTCCCATTGCTGCACCGGCTTGCGAATGGAGCGATCAACAAGACGGAAGTCGAAGCCCTGCGGCAGCACCACTTCGTAGCCCCAGCTCGCACCGCTGTGCCACCCGTCTTTCTTCAGATTGTTTGCAGTCGATGCAATCACGTCCGGCACGGAGGTGACGACATTGCGTTTTCCGTCCCCATCAAAATCAACCGCAAAGCGCTTGAAGGAGGTCGGCATGAACTGCGTCGGGCCGAACGCTCCTGCCCACGATCCCTTTAGATGCTCGAACGGCACATCGCCGCGCTCGAGAATTTCCAGCGTCGAGAGGAACTCGTCGCGAAAGTAGTTCTGGCGGCGGCCGATACAGGCAAGCGTTGCGGTTGACCGCACGACGTGCCGCTCTCCGATCGCCGTCCCGTAGTTCGACTCGATTCCCCAGATCGCCGCGATGACGTAACGATCGACGCCGTATGCCTTCTCCGTGGCGTCGAACACCTCACGGTACTTAGCGAGAACGTCGCGCCCGCCTGCGATGCGATTTTCGTTCACCAGGATATCGAGGTACTCCCAAACCGGCTTGGTGAATTCCGGCTGCCGGTCGAGCAGTTCCATGATCTGAAGATCGGGCTCGAGTCCGCGCGTCACGCGATCGAACGTCCGGCGCGACACGCCGCGCTTCGCCGCCAGCGGCCACAACGAAGCGAGACACTGCGGAAACTCCGCGGTCGCGCTCAAAATCGCCTGCGGCGTCATGAGCGGATGGCTGGCCGGCTCAACGGGGCGCACGGAGGCGGTCGTGAGTTCGCTGCTTTGCCCGAGCGCCGCAGACGAACAAGCCATGACCAGCGACGCAATACTCGCCGCGATGAAGCGCCGTCGTGCATTGAGCTTTCTATGCGTCACAGGTCCCTCGTCCTCGCTCGAAGTTTACCCCAGATCGGCTCCGAGAAATCGCTGCCTCCGGCCTGCATCGTTAACGCTGGAAACGTAAGCCCACCATGGCGATGTTCGCCGTGTAGTCATTCCCCGCGACATTGGAACGCAACTGCTCGCGGCGTACTTCGCCCCTGAGCGATGCGTAGCGATTGAACCGATAGGTGAGAGCCGCAAGCAGGCTAACCCGATCGTCCTTGCGCCCCGCCCCTTCGTAGTCCTCGGTTCCATAGATCGCGCTCACGGTGCCGATCAGCCAGCGCCGAAACGCGTGGTCGACGGCCATACTCGCCTGTCGAACGAAAACGGCAGACGCTCCGGTCAGCGTCGTCTCGCCGATCTCGGAGTTCGCTCGCAGCGTCACGGTCGTCAGCGGAGTTGCCCGCCATACCAGCGAAGCATCGACGATCAGGCCGGAAACATCATCCAAACTTGCATCGCGATAGTGACGGTGCGCGTAGCCGGCCGAGGCCTCCCCGGTGAGCCAGCCGAGGCGCGCAAATTCGACGCCCGCCCGCGCACGCCACCCGTCCGATCCGCGCGCGACGCCGGTGAAGTCGACCGGAAGGTCGTATATGCGACGGTCGATGCTCGCCTCCAGGAACGGCTTGATGCCGGGCGTCATCTCGTAGCTTCCGCGCAGCGTTGCGCCGTACATGTTGTAGTCGCGGTCGGACAGATCCTGCACGCCGCCGGAAACGAGCTGCGCATCCTGATAGACGTTGCGCTCTACGGCGCCGCGCAACGCCATTTCGACTCGATTGAAGCGGTGGATGTAACCGGCGTTTCCGCCGAAGGTATACACATTGGGCGGACGCACCGCCGCCGTGACGGCGTCGGGTGTCCCGGCGGGTTCGGTGGTCAAAAGGGCGCGGCCTTCGAGCTGGACGCGACTGACCGCGGTTACGTCGATGCGGCCGCGCAGCTTTGCCTCCGCCTCGGGCCGATCGTTTCCCGAAACCTGCAGATAGTCGATGAAGCTGCCCCGCAATTCACTTGCGAGCTCATGACGCGACCAGTTCGATTTTGTCTCGACCTTTCCCGCGACGGTCGTGAAGCGCGATCCGGGTCCGTTTGCCGCCCGGAACGGGTTGTCGTCGTAGCCGCCGAAGAATTCCGCGTTCGCCTTGACGTCGATGCTGCCCACGCGCACGCCGACAGGCAGATAGGGGTCATCTTCCTCGGCCGGACGATGCGGCGGAAGCCGCCGTACCGACCCCGTAATCTCTTCGCTTTGGTTTGGTCGACGTACGCGCGCGGCGAGTTTCGCAGCAGCGGATGGCGACAGAGCCAGCGGCTCACTCTTCGAAGGAGCCTTCGCGCTCTTCGTAGTCAGGTTGGTGGAGACGAAACCGGTTTCCCCGGCGCCGGATCCGGGAGGCGACCCCGCCGTGTCGGCCGAGCCGGTCTTGCGCGCGCCCTTCCCGCTTTTTGGCGCGATCGTGGGTCGAAGGCTGGAGTCTTCCTGGAAGATTGTCGATTGACCGAAAGCCGCAAAGCTGGCGCAGGCGGCAACTGCCAGCGCGAGGCTCGCGCCCAGCGGCGCTTTCGATACAAGGCGCGGCAATTGCAGGTGCTCTCAGCCCCTTCTTGGTTAATGAAACTAAAACGCGCATGGTTAATGGACTGTTGTCCCCATGGGCCGGGTAGCCTCGTATGGGCCCCCGTGCTACGAAAATCGCGGGTTCAGGGGAGTTTTGTCGCGTGGCCAGCCCGAAAAGCCGGAAATCCGATGGATTGCACGGCGCCCAGGAACTCGTCCGGTCAGCCCTTCGCACGATCGAGACCGAAACCGCGGGCTTGAGCGCCCTGTCGGCGGCCATCGCCGATGGGCTGGGCGCGCCTTTTGCGGCAGCGATCGAGAAGATCAGTTCGGCCGGCGGCCGCGTCATCGTCACTGGCATGGGGAAGAGCGGGCACGTCGGGCGCAAATTCGCGGCGACGCTGGCCTCGACGGGAACGCCTGCCTATTTCGTGCACCCCGGCGAAGCGAGCCATGGCGACCTCGGGGTCATCTCCCGAGACGACGTGATCGTCGCGTTGTCCTGGTCCGGCGAGACGGTCGAGCTCAAGGACCTCATCGACTACGCGAAGCGCTTCAATGTTGTTTTGATCGCGATTACCGCGCAACCGGAATCCACGCTCGCCCGCGCCGCGGACGTGGCGCTAATTCTTCCAGCGGCACGCGAGGCATGCTCGCTCGGCCTCGCGCCGACCACATCGACGCTGATGCAACTCGCACTCGGCGACGCGGTCGCCGTGGCACTGTTCGAGAGCCGTGGCTTCACCGCGCTCCAGTTCAAGGACCTGCATCCCGGCGGACGCCTCGGTGCGAGCCTCACCTTCGTTCGCGACGTGATGCACACCGGGACCAGCATTCCCATCGTGCTGCAGGGAACTCTTATGAGCGACGCCATCATGGAGATGACGTCTAAGGGTTTCGGCTGCGTCGGCATCGTCAACGGATCCGAGCAGCTCATGGGAGTCATCACGGACGGCGACTTGCGTCGCCACATGGGCGAAACGCTACTCGCCCGGCCGGTCGACGAGGTGATGACGAAGAATCCGAAAATCATCCGCCCGGATCAGCTTGCGGGCGAAGCCCTCGCCTTCCTGAATACCGCAAAGGTTCAGGCGCTGTTCGTGGTTGAGAATCGCAAGCCCGTCGGCCTCGTGCGCTTCCACGATCTCCTGCGGATCGGCGTCGCGTAACGCGCGTCAGGCCCAACCCTTCAACTCTCGTTCGACGACGTTGCGGATCACCTGCATTCCGCCGTCCGAGTCGTTCAGGCAGGGAATCGCGCGGAAATTCTTCCCGCCATTGTGTTGGAAGATCTCCGCGTTCTCGCCAGCGATTTCCTCGAGCGTTTCCAGGCAGTCTGCGGCGAACCCAGGCGTCACCACCGCGAGATTCCTCACTCCTTCCTTCGCCAGCGCCCGAACGGTTTCGTCCGTATAGGGCTTGATCCATTCTGTTCGCCCGAACCGCGACTGGAACGTCATGCGCAATTGGCTGCCGTCAAGCTTCATCCGGTCACGAAGGAGCCGCGTTGTCTCCGCGCAATGCAACTCGTAGGGGTCGCCCGCGAGCACGTAGTCGACCGGGATCCCGTGGAACGACGCGAGAATCACGTCGGGCTTCCACGCTAACCTTGCGAGATCCTGTTCGATCGAATGTGCCAGCGCGTCGATATAGACAGGGTCGTCGTAATAGGGCGGAGCAATGCGCACCGCCGGCTGCCATCGCATTTTTGCAAGCGCCTCGAACGCCTTGTCACACACGGTGGCCGTCGTAGCCGCCGCGTACTGCGGATAGAGCGGCACGATCATTAGCTTCTTGCATCCGGCGGCAACAAGGTCCCTGAGCCTGCTTTCGAGCGAGGGATTGCCGTAGCGCATGCCCCATTCGACCAAAACACGCGAGTCGATCCCGGCGAAATGTGCGGCGAGTTTCTCCGCCTGGGCGCGGGTGATCGTCTTGAGCGGAGATTCGTCGCGCTCGCGATTCCAGATCTTGTCGTAGTCGCGTCCTTTCACGTGTGGCCTAATCGTCAGCACGATGAAATTGAGCACGAACCACCAGAGCACGCGGTTCGTCTCGATCACGCGTGGGTCAGAAAGAAATTCCTTCAGATAGCGGCGTATCGACCAATAGTCGGTTGCGTCCGGCGTACCGAGGTTGACGAGAAGTACGCCGGTCCTGCCACCCGGGCCCGACGGATTCTCGACGGTGAGGTTGGCCGCTCCAGGTGCCGGCGTATCTTGCGTGGTCATTCGCTGTCTATGGGGCGGGCCCAAAAGGGCGTCAACCGCGCATCACTTCAATCGGTCTCCGAACCTGCCGTCAGGCCCGCAATGAAATGCCGCTGCATCAGAAAGAACATCAATACCGGCGGCACCGCCGCGACGATCGACCCGGCAGAGATCAATTGCCAGGACGCGAGCCACATCCCCCGCAGCGACTGCAGTCCTGCCGTCAGCGGCCTGACGTCGTCCGACTGCACGAGCACGAGCGCCCAGAAGTAGTCGTTCCAAACGAAAGTGAAGGTGAGCGCCGCAATCGCGGCGATGGCGGGCCGCACAAGCGGCAGTACGATGCTCCAGAAGATTCGCAGTTCGCTCAATCCCTCGATGCGAGCCGCGTCGAGCATGTCGTTGGGCAGTTGCTTGATGAAATTGCGCATGAACAGCGTGCAGAACCCGGTTTGGAACGCGACGTGGAACAGAATGAGCGCGGAACGCGTGTCGTACAGGCCGAACGTGTCCACCATCAGATTCCGTACCGGGATCATCAGCACCTGAAACGGGACTAGATTTCCGGCGACGAAGATGACGAACAGCAACAGGTTTCCGCGAAACCGGTATTTCGCGAGAGCAAAGCCTGCCATGCAGGAAAGCGCCACGGCGCCCGCCACCGCCGGTATGGAGATCAGAAAACTGTTCAAGATGAACTGCGCCATGCGCGCGTCGACGAACACGTCGACATAGTTCGCAAAGCGAATTTCGCTCGGCCAGCCCCAGAAATTTCCCCGATTCAGATCTTCGATCGTACGAATCGACGTGAGCGCGACGCCGATCAGCGGCAGCAGCCACAGGAACAACGCTGCCGGCAACGCGATATGATAGACAGCGCGAACGGCGGGCGAGGCACGATCGATCGGCGTGGGGAACATCGTCACACCGCCTCGCGTCGCAGCAGCTGCCAGAGAAACAGCCCAACGCAACTCACCATCAACAGGAAAAGCACGGTGGCGATGGCCGCTCCATAGCCGTAACGAAAGCTGAGGAACGTCTGCTCGTACATGTAGTAACCGAGCACGGTCGAACTGTCGTAGGGCCCGCCCGCGGTCATGATCACGACCAGGTCGAATCCGCGGAGCGCACTCACGATGCAAACCATCGCAGCGATGAAACTGACGGGTCGGAGTTGCGGAAGAACCACCTGCCACATGAGTTGAGGACCGCTAGCGCCATCGACCCGGGCGGACTCGATCAACTCGCCGCGAATGGCGGTCAGGCCTGTGACGTATAGGATCATGCAGTACGCGGTTTGCGGCCAGAGTCCTGCGGCAATCACGGCGAAGATCGCCCAACGCTCGCTCTCAAGCGGCGCAACAGGCGGCACCCCGAACTTGTCGAGAATTTGATTCAGCAGACCGAAGTCTGCGTTCAGGAACCACGCAAACATCAGGCCGACCACGACGGCACTGATCACAAAAGGGACGAGGAAGAGCGCCCGGATCAAGCGGATGCCGCGCACGTTTTGGCTAAGGAATAGCGCGAGCGCGAACCCCAGTGCAGGGGCAACTAGATAGATCAGGAGCCAGAACAGGTTGTTCTTTACCGCGGTGTAGAAGACCGGGTCGTCGAACAACTCGACGTAGTTGTCGAGGCCGACCCAGGTTTTCGCGCCGACCCCGTCCCAATCATGCAGAGAGAGAAAGATGCTCGCCGCGATCGGATAGATGACGAAGGTGAAGAACAGCAAGCACGCCGGAGCCAGAAGAATGAGGGGCGTCAGCGCCCGTTGGTGCCGCCACCACCATGTCGACAAGGCACTTGCGGTCCTCGGCGAGGCAGGGGTGTCGACCATGGGCTGTGACGGAGCTAGAACCGATAGATCCGTCGCCGCGCGCGCTCGATCGTCTCAAGCACAGTCTCGAGCCGGCCGGGATTAATCATGAACTCCTGGAATCCCTTCATCGCCACGGTCGCCAGATCCTCGCTCGTATCGCGATCGAAGTACTGGGCGAACGCGTCGGCCTGCATCAGAAGCTCCTGACCTTTTTTGAGGAAGCGGTCGTCGGCGATTTCCGCCTTGAGGTTTACCGGAAGCAGCAGGACCCGCTTGTTGATCGCTTCCTGCACGTCTGCCCGCAAGACGTAAGCAAGAAATCTTCTGGCATCCTCTTTGTTCCTGGCATTGGCGGGGATGTGGATCGAATTCATCGGCGCATCCTCGAACCTTCCGACGGCCGGATCGATTGTCGGGAACGGCGCGAAATCCATGCGGTCCCGCACCTCCGCTGGAAAGTTCGGCACGATGTAATTTCCGATCAGCATCATCGCCGCCTTGCCTTGGTACAGCAAAGACTGGCTTTCCTGCCAGCTCACCGAAGCATGATTCTTCGTGAAGCAGCCCGCATCCAGTAACTCGCGCCAGCGGGCAAACACCGTCCGCACACGCTCGTTGGTGTATGGGATTAGGCCGCGCATCAAGTCCATATGAAACGCGTGACCATTCGTCCGCAGATTGAGGTAGTCGAACCATGCCGCAGTGGGCCAGAGATCCTTCGAACCGATTGCAAAGGCGTCGACGCCGGACTGCCGAAGCTTGTCACACGCAGCGCGCAACTCGTGCCACGTGCGCGGCGCCTCGGTTACACCGGCCCGCTCCAGCAGGTCGCGGCGAAAGTAGAGGCCGACCTGATAGTAGGAATACGGAACGCCGTATTGCTTCCCGTCCACGGTCACGAGATTGACCGCCGGACCGTGCAATTCCGCTTGCACTTTCGCCGTGAACAACGAGCTGACGTCGACGAGGAGTCCGCGGCTGACGAACTCCCGCATGCGATTGCCGACGAACCAGAAGACAACATCGGGAGACGCGCTCGTCAGCCAATTGCGGATCGACTTCTTGTAGCTCTCGTGATCGAAAATATTGAACTTCACCTCGACATCCGGATTGTCGCGCCGAAATGACGAGATCACGGCTTCCCAGGCCGTACGAGGCGCCGGATCGGACGTATTGGCGTTGATATTCAGCGTTCCGGCTGCAGCCGAGCCCAGGGACGCAAGCAAGGTCCCCAGCGCGACAACGCCGAGAACGCGACGCACCAGTGCTGCCCCCGACATACCTCTCTCCGCGGCGAGGCCAACCCCGAGCAGGCCCAGTCCGGTGGCTTACTGTAGCATGGGCAGTTCCATCCAACGTGCTCCCGCCGAACGTACATCGCCCGGAAACCAGAAGCGGCTTTGGCTGTTGTGTCCGCGCCATGCGGTCTATTATTTCGCGACTTTCTGTGTGCGCGGGGTATGAGCATTGTCCCAGGTCGATGTAGTGCCCGGAGGGCCGGCGCCGTCCGATAGGCCCTCCTGGACAACGCCTGCAGAGATTCTCGAAAGCATCGACGACGCGTTCTATGCGCTCGATCGCCAGTGGCGCTTCGTTTACGTGAACGGCATGGCGGAGCGGATGTGGGGCCGCCGGCGCGAGGATCTCCTCGGCAAGAGCGTGATGAACATCTTTCCCATGTGGGTGGGCTCGGACTCATACGAGGCGCACCGCCGCGTGATGGAGACCGGAAAGACGCTGAGCATCGAAACGGATTCGTCGGTCCTGGGCATTCCCGTCGAGGTCAATATTTTCCCGCGATCGACCGGCCTGTCGGTCTACTTCCGCGATGTTAGCGCCCGCAGGCGCATGGAGAAAGAGCTGCGGGAGCGCGACGAGACGCTTGCGCTGGCGGAGCATTCAGCCGGCATCGGCATCTGGGACATGGACATGGACACCCAGATGGTGCGCGGCACGCCCCAATTCTTCAGCATCGTCGGTCTCCCGCCTTCGGACGAACTCGTGCCCATCGAGCGCCTGCGCGCACTGCGCCACCCGGAAGACCGCGCGAAGGTGGTTAAAAACTTTCACTACGCGCTCGAGATCGGCGAAAACCAGTACGAGGCCGAGTACCGCATCATTCGCCCGGACGGCGAAGTTCGCTGGATATTCGGGCGCGGTCGCGTGATCCGGGACAAGGACGGAAAGGCGGTCCGCTACAGCGGCGTGGACATCGATATCACCGACCGCAAGCGGACGGAGGAGGCATTACGCGACAGCGAGGAGCGCTATCGCACGCTGATCGACAACGCGAACGATCTCGTGTTCACGCTGGACCTCGACTTTCGCCTGACTTCGGCCAACCCGGCTGTAAAACGGCTGCTTGGGTATGACGTGGAGAAATTAATCGGTGCTCCGCTCAGCGACTTCGTGCCCGCAAGACAGGTCGCGAAGCACGCGGAGATGCTGCGCCGAAAGCTCGCCGGCGAGGCGTCGGAGACCCGCTACGAGATGGAAGTGATCGACAGCAAGGGCGGGACGCGCACAATCGAAACCGCGTCAAAACTGTCGTTTGATCGCACAGGCAAGCCGAACGGCATTCATGCCATCGCGCGCGACGTTACCGAGCGCAAGAAATACGAAGAGCATCTGGCGCTGACGACGCGCGAACTCTCGCACCGCACGAAAAACGTTCTAGCTGTCGTGCAGGCAATGGTGCACCAGCTCGGCAAGCAGACCGGAAGCTTCCCCGAATTCGAGCGGCGCCTAGCGGGCTGCGTCACGGCGCTCGCTCATTGCCATGACCTTCTTGTCGACAGCGACTGGCAGGGCGCCGACTTGCGCGACTTGCTGGTGCGCCAGCTCGCGCCGTTCGGCCTCGACGAGAACCGGATCGTCACTATCGGTCCGCCGATCTCGCTTGGTCCGCAGGCGACGCAATTGATCGGCCTCGCGTTCCACGAGCTTGCCACCAACGCCGCGAAGCACGGGGCGCTGACGACACCGACCGGGATCATCGCGATCGAATGGAAGTATGTTGAACCGGGCGGCGCGATTCAGCTCACCTGGCGCGAGCAGAACGGCCCGCCCGTCAATCCACCGTCGCGCCGGGGTTTCGGCCATACGGTGCTCGAGCGCATGGCCGCATCGCTCGACGGGAAGGTCTCACTGGAATTCCTGCCGGAAGGGCTGCGCTGGAATTTGCTGGTCGATTCCGCTCACATCGTGCGGCAGTAGAATTACTTGTAGCTGCGCTCGTCGGCGATGACCTTGCCGTCGTTCGGCAGGGTCCCGGCGGGGACAAGTTCGACCTTCCCCTTGAGCTTGGTAATCGCCTGGACGGTCTCGCCGATCTTGGCTGCGAGGCCGGCGTCGCTCGCGTTTGTCTCCGCACGCAGCGTCATCGCATCGACCTCCCCGTCGCGCGTCACGACGAGCCGCAACCGCGCGAGTTCCGGATGGCGCCGGCCGATCTCCGCGACCTGCTCCGGCCGCACGAACATGCCTTTCACCTTGGTGGTCTGGTCGGCGCGCCCCATCCAGCCCTTGATGCGGGCATTAGTCCGCCCGCAGGGAGAGTGACCCGCGAGCACGGCCGACAGATCGCCGAGCGCGAGGCGGATCCACGGCCGCTTCAGATCGAATGAGGTAACGACAACCTCGCCCACTTCGCCCTCAGACACTGGGTCGCCCGTGCCCGGCTTCACGATTTCCAGCAACACGTCCTCGCAGACGACCATGCCTTCGCGTGCCGGCGTCTCGTACGCGACGAGACC
Organism: uncultured Alphaproteobacteria bacterium; assembly: GCA_963711595.1. GTDB lineage: Bacteria > Pseudomonadota > Alphaproteobacteria > Rhizobiales > Xanthobacteraceae > JAUSIF01. Next base: position 556,805 of record CAVQER010000007.1, on the reverse strand, counting down.
GAGGTCGCCGACCGCGTAGGTCTGGTACGCGTCGATGCTCCACGACTTCACTTCGGCTTGAAGCGAAGCTGGAAACGCCGCGCCCGAAACCACGGCCTTGCGGATCGGAAAGTCGCCCCTGCCCGCCGCGACCCAGGCATCGCGCAGGATCTTCAGGAAATCCGGCGTGCCGGTGTAGACGACCGGCCGCAGGTGCTCGATCGCGACGAGCTGCTGCTCGGTGTTGCCTGGACCCGCCGCGATGACCGGGCAGCCGAGCGCCCGGGCGCCGAGGTCCAGCATGAATCCGCCGGGCGTCAGGTGATAGGCGAAGGTGTTGAGCACGATATCGCCCTTGCGCACGCCCGCGGCGAACAATCCACGTGCGATGCGCCATGGATCGGGTGCGTCGGTTTCCGGCTGGAACACCGGCCCCGGCGATATCGACAGCCGCGCGTAGGATGCGACAGGCTCCGGCGTAAGCGAGGCGAACGGCGGGTCGGCCTTCAGCATCGCCGGTAAATCGGATTTCCGGAACACGGGCAGCTTCGCGAGCTCCGCCCGGTTTGTCACGGCCTTCGCGTCGACCCCGGCTAGGTGCTTTTTCCAGCCCGGGGCCTTCAGCGCCGAGGCGACAAGCGCCGGCAGCCGCGCCATGAGATCGCGCTCGCGTTGAGCGGGATCACGGGTTTCGAGGTTGTCGTAGAAGTCAGGCATCGGAATCACCGTCATCCTGAGGTGCGAGCGAAGCGAGTCGAAGGATGACGGTCCGAACTCACCGCAACGGGTCACCTTCGAGGCTCGGCCGCTCCGCGGCCTCGCGCCCCAGGATGACGTTTTACCTACGCCAGCCAGCGCTTGCGCCGCTTGTAATGCTTCACGCCGCGGAACGAGCGGCGGCCGGTTTCGCCGATCCCGAGATAGAACTCCTTCACGTCCTCGTTCTCGCGCAGCGCCTTGGCCTCGCCGTCCAGCACCACGCGGCCGTTCTCGAGGATATACCCGTAGCGCGCGTAGCGGAGCGCCATGAATGTGTTCTGCTCCGCGAGCAGGAACGAGACCTTCTCCTTCTCGTTCAGCGAGCTCACGATCTCGAAGATTTCCTCGACGATCTGCGGGGCGAGCCCCATCGAAGGTTCGTCGAGCAGGATCATCTTCGGCCGCGACATCAGTGCGCGCCCGACTGCAGTCATCTGCTGCTCGCCGCCAGAGGTGTACCCTGCGAGGGATGAACGGCGATCCTTCAGCCGCGGAAAGTAGCCGTAGACCAAGTCAATATCGGCGCGGATGGCCGCCTTGCCGTCCGTGCGCGTGAACGCGCCGGACAGGAGATTTTCCTCGACCGTGAGGTGGCCGAAGGTGCGGCGCCCCTCCATCACCTGGATGCAGCCGCGCCGCACGAGATCGTTCGGCGTGAGCTTGTCGACCCGTTGCCCGTCGAATTCGATCGAACCCTTCGTGACTTCGCCACGCTCGGCGCCGATCAAGTTGGAGATCGCCTTGAGGGTCGTCGTCTTGCCGGCGCCGTTCGCGCCAAGCAGCGCGACGATGCTGCCCTTCGGTACCGCGAGCGAAACGCCTTTCAGCACCAGGATCACGTGGTTGTAGACGACCTCGATGTTCTTCACGTCGAGGATCGCCTCGTTCGCCGGCGTGGCGGCGGGCGAGGATTTCAGCCCGGTAGCAGCGCTCCTCACGTCGTCTCCTCAAAAGGCCGGCGATTGGCAGGAATAGAGGAGGGGCGGACTCCGCCCCTCCTCATCCGGACGCTTATTGCGTCAGCTCGACTTCGAGCAGTCGCGCGGCGCGATGTTCTTCTCTTTGGCGTATGCCGCGGAAGATTCTTTCACGAGCGGCGCGAGTATCGAATCGTCGCCCGTATACCAGTCCGAGGTCAGGCTCCAGTTCTTGCCGTCCCAGGTCTGAACCCGACCCACGCGCGCACCCTCATGGTCCGTGCAGGACGTCTTCAGCGGCCGCAGCACGCCGTCGAAGCCGAGTTGCTTTAGCCGATCGGCCGTGAGGTCGAGATTCTCGAATCCCCACCGCACCTGCTCGCCGGTGAGCGGCTTCTTGCCATGCTGCTCCTGCGCCTTGCGTATCGCTTCGGTGCCGAGCATCGCGTTGATCAGACCGCGCACGTAGAGCACCTCGCCGGTCTCATCCCATTTCGCTGCGCCCTTGCCCTTGTCGTAGACGTGCTTCTTCAGGTCCTCGTGCAGCTTGAACTGGCCGGCAGTGTGCTGCAACGCGAGCGCGTTGTAGCCCTTGGCGCCGTCTTCAGCGGGACGAACGTCCGGCTCGGCGCCCGACCACCACACGCCGTACATCTTCTCGCGCGGATAGCCGACTGCAACCGCTTCCTTGATCGCCGTCGAGTTCATTACGCCCCAACCCCACAGGAGCACATAGTCGGGTCGGTTCTGCCGGATCTGCAGCCAGGTCGCCTTCTGCTCCACGCCCGGATGCGTGACCGGCAGAAGCATTACTTCGTATCCGTGCATCTTCGCCCGCCTCTCCAGAAGCACGATTGGCTCCTTGCCATAGGGCGAGTCGTGATAGACGAGCGCGATCTTCTTGCCCTTCAGCTTGTCGAAGCCGCCTTCCTTCTTGGCGATGTGCTGAATGGCGATGTCGGCGGCCGTCCAGTATGTCGCGAGCAGCGGGAAATTGTACGGAAACACGGAGCCATCCCGCGAGTCGGCACGACCATATCCCATGCTGAGAAGCGGGATCTTGTCGGTCGCGGTCTTCTCGGTGAGGGCGAACGTCACGCCGGTCGAATACGGGTTGATGAACGCGGTACCCGTCGGGCCCTTGTTCTTGAGCCGCTCATAGCACTCGACGCCGCGGTCCGTCGCGTAGCCGAACTCGCACTCTTCCCAGGTGAGCTTGACGCCGTTGATGCCGCCGTCGCGCTCATTGAGAAGGGTGTAGTAGTCCGCGATCCCGTTCGCGAGCGGCACGCCGTTCGGCGCGTACGCCCCCGTGCGATACACGAGCGCCGCGAGGAATTGCTCGTTCTGGGCGAATGCGGGCGCGGCAAGTGCCGTTCCCGCGATTCCCGCCGCAAGCGCGAGCACCAGATGTCTCTTAGCCATTTACTTCCTCCCTTGAGCCGGCACGTACGATCGCGGCCGGCCATTCTGCTTTTGCGAGGCGCAGGCTTTTGCCCACTCCTTGCCCAATGCTGCCACGGACATGGCCGCCCCTCAATATGGGTAGGGCCAAAGCCGCAGCTTCTCCTTCGCGATCGCCCATAGCCGCGCCAATCCGTGCGGCTCGACGATCAGAAAGAACACGATCAAGGCGCCAAACACCATGAATTCAATATGCGTAATTGTCGCCACTGAGATGGGAATCCCAAGAATACCCGGAAGCTGATTGAGGAAGAGCGGCGTGATCACGATGAAGGCGGCGCCGAGGAACGATCCGAGGATCGAGCCGAGGCCGCCGATGATGATCATGAACAGGACTTGAAACGAGCGGTTGATGTCGAAGGCGAGCGGCTCCCACGAGCCGAGACGCATAAACGCCCACAGGGCTCCGGCCACGCCGATGAAAAATGACGACACGGCGAACGCCGAAAGCTTCGCGTAGAGCGGCCGAATCCCCAGGATTTCCGCTGCGATGTCCATGTCGCGGACCGCCATCCACATGCGTCCGACGCGGCCGCGCACCAGGTTCTTGGCGACCAGTGTGAGCACCACCACGACCGCCAGGATGAACAGATACTTTCGCTCGGGATTGCTGATCACGGTACCGAACAGCTCTACGTCCTTAACCGCAACCGACCCCGAGTGCGAGTAGTTGGTGAACCACTTCACGCGCGCAAACGTCCACTCAAGGAAGAACTGCGAAGCGAGGGTCGCAACCGCGAGATAGAAGCCTTTGATGCGCAGCGACGGCAATCCGAAAATGATTCCGACAAGTGTCGCCATTAACCCGGAGAATACGAGGACGACGAGGAAATTCATTTCCGGCACGCGCAGCGCGAGATTGTACGCGGCATACGCGCCGACCGCCATGAACCCGCCGGTGCCCAGCGAAAGCTGACCGCAATAGCCGGTCAGAATATTGAGTCCGATCGCGGCGAGCGAAAGAATCAGCACCGGGATCAGGATCTCGGTGTACAAGTAGTTGCTGGCGAACTGCGGGACGCCGACGAATCCGAAGATCACTGCGGCAATCACGAACCAGCGGTCCTGCGCGATCGGGAAGACCGCCATGTCCTTCGCGTAGCTCGTCTTGAACTGACCGGACTCGCGATAGAGCATCGCTCTCCCCTCACACCCGCTCGATGATCCGTTCGCCGAACAGCCCTTGCGGCCGCACCAGCAGGAACACGAGCGCCAGCACATAGGCGAACCAGTTCTCGATCCCGCCGCCGGCGAGGTCGAAGGTCCTGATCAGGATCGGCCCGAGCATCACCTCGGCAAGTTTCTCGCCCGCGCCGATGATGAGCCCGCCCACGATCGCCCCCGGGATCGAGGTAAAGCCCCCGAGGATCAGCACCGGCAGCGCCTTCAGCGCCACGAGCGCGATCGAGAATTGCACGCCGAGCTTGGACCCCCACGCCACGCCGGCAACGATCGCCACGATGCCGGCAACCGACCACACGATCAGCCAGATGTAGTTGAGCGGAATTCCGACCGACTGCGCTGCCTGGTGGTCGTCGGCGACCGCCCGCAACGCACGGCCGACGCGCGTGACCTGGAAGAAGATCGCGAGCACGAGGACCAACAGCCCGCAGACGACGGCCGCGATCAGCGATTCTGGCTCGATCAGGATGCCGCCTTGGAAAACGCCCTCGAACAGGAAGATCGGATTCTTCGGCAATCCGAGATTGATCTTGTAGATATCACTGCCCCAGATCGTCTGCCCGAACCCGTCGATGAAATACGTGATCCCTAGCGTCGCCATGAACAGGATGATCGCATCCTGATTCACCAGCGGCCGCAGCACCAACCTTTCGATCGCGTAGGCGAGCGCGATCATGATCACGACAGAGAGGGCCACGGCTAGTATCAGCGGCATATGCTCGGAAAGCCGCGCGACGGATAGCGCCGCAAACAGCACCATCGCGCCCTGCGCAAAATTGAAGACGCCGGAGGCCTTGAAGATCAGCACAAAGCCGAGCGCCACCAGCGAATAAAGAACGCCGGTGAGCAGGCCCCCGATCAAGGTTTCGATGAATACGCCGAGCATGCCCCGCCCTCAGTGACTGATGCCGAGATAGGCATCGATCACTTTCTGATCCTTCTGTACTTCCGCGGGAGATCCGTCGGCGATCTTCCTGCCGTAGTCGAGCACGACGACTCTGTCAGAAAGGTCCATCACCACGCCCATGTCGTGCTCGATCAGCGCGATCGTCGTGCCGAAGTGCTCGTTGATGTCGACGATGAAGCGCGACATGTCTTCTTTTTCCTCGAGATTCATGCCCGCCATTGGCTCGTCGAGCAGCAGAAGCTCCGGCTCCGTTGCGAGCGCACGGCCGAGGTCGACCCGTTTCTGCAGTCCATAAGGCAGCCGGCCCACGGGAATTTTCCGGATGTGCTGGATCTCGAGGAAGTCGATGATCTGCTCCACGCGCTTGCGATGTTCGACGGTCTCCCGCAGAGCAGGCCCGAACCACAACGCCTGCCACAGGATCCCGCGCCGCATCCGCAGCGTGCGTCCCGCCATGAGATTGTCGAGCGTTGTCATACCCTTGAACAGGGCGACGTTCTGGAATGTGCGGGCAATGCCGAACTGCGCGGCCTCGTGCGTGCGCATACGGGTTCGCCGCTCGCGTTTGAATGTGATCGTGCCGCGATCTGGCTCGTAGAAGCCATTGACCACGTTCAACATCGACGTTTTGCCGGCGCCGTTCGGCCCGATGATCGCGCGGATTTCGCCTTTGCGGACGTCGAACGAAACGTCCCTGAGCGCTTTCACGCCGCCGAACGACAACGAGACGTCCTCCACCGCGAGCAGCACGTCGCCGGCGGCGATGTCAGCGCCCGAGGGAGCCCTCATGCCGCCTTCTCCAGCGCTTCGGGGTGCGCCGGCGGGTAGATCGGCATGTCGAGTATCTTCACGTGGCCGGAGATTTTTCCCTTGCGGCCGTCCTCGAACGTCATTTCGGTCGCCACGTCGACGTCTGACAGGCCGTCATAGAGCGCGCTCTCGAGCGCGCCGTATCGCTCGGAGATGAGGCTGCGCCGGACTTTCATCGTGCGCGTGAGCTCACCATCGTCTGCATCGAGCTCCTTGTGCAGGATCAGGAAGCGCTTGATCTGTGCGCCGGCCATAGGCCCTTCCTGTGACAGCGAACGGTTCACCTCGTCGATGTGCTCGGCGAGCATCGTGTATACCTGCGGATGCGCCGCGAGCTCCTGGTAGGAGCCGTAGACGACGTTATTCCGTTCCGCCCAGCTTCCCACGGCGACAAGATCGATGTTGAGCATCACGGTGACGAAGTCTCGCTTGTCTCCGAACGCCACCGCTTCCTTGATGTTCGGATAGAACTTGAGCTTGTTCTCGAGATATTTCGGAGCGAATAACGTCCCGTCCTTCAGCTTGCCCACGTCTTTCGCCCGATCGATGATCTTCAGATGACCGGTCTTCGGGTCGAAGAAGCCGGCGTCTCCCGTATGGACCCAGCCGTCCGCTGTCTTGGTCTGCGCAGTCTTCTCGGGATCCTTGTAGTATCCGACGAACACACCGGGCGAGCGGAACAGCACCTCGCCGCTCTCCGCAATCTTGACCTCGACATCGATGTTCGGCTTGCCGACTGTGTCGGCGAAGATCTCACCATCCGGCTGAGCCGTAATGTAGACCGACGCTTCCGTCTGCCCGTAGAGCTGCTTGAGGTTGATCCCGAGCGCGCGGTAGTAGCGAAAAATCTCCGGCCCGATCGCCTCGCCCGCGGTGTAAGCCACGCGAATGCGCGACAGGCCGTACCGGTTCTTCAGCGGTGCGTAGACCAGGAGATCGCCAAGCCGATAGAGCAACCGCGCGTAAAGCGGAACGCGCTCCCGGTTGAGGATTTTCTCACCCCAGCGCCGCGCAACGCCGATGAAATACTGAAACATGCCGCGCTTGAGCCGGCCCGCATCTTCCATGCGCACCATCGTGAGCGTGAGCAGATTCTCGTATATGCGCGGCGGAGCGAACGCGTATGTCGTTCCGATCTCGCGCCGGTCCTCAACGACGGTGTCTGGGCTCTCCGGGCAGTTCACGCAGAAGCCGGCCACATAGGATTGCGCGTAAGAGAAGATGTGGTCGCCCACCCAAGCCATAGGCAGGTAGGCAATCACTTCCTCCTTGTCGGTGAGATTGTCGAAGATATTCGCATTGCGCGAGCTGACGATCGTGCTCGCGTAGGTGAGCATCACGCCCTTCGGATTGCCGGTGGTCCCGGACGTATAGAGAATGACCGCAACGTCCGAGCCTTTGCCGCGTGCGATTTCCTTTTCCCAGTTCGCCGCGGCTTGCCTTGAACCCGCGGCACGTCCGGCGGCCTGCACGTCGGCGAACGATTTCAGGTGCGAATGATCGTACTCGCGAAGCCCTCGCTCTTCGTCATAGACGATATAGCTGAGACCGGGCAGCCGGTCGGCGATCGAGAGAAGCTTGTCGACCTGCTCCTGGTTCTCGACCACCGCGGCCTTGGCGCCGGCATGGGTCAACACGAACGCCATCTCGTCGGCGACTGAGTCCTGATAGACGGGAACTGGCACCGCGCCGAGCGATTGCGCCGCGCACATCGCCCAGTAAAGTCGCGGTTTGTTGGAGCCGACAATCGCAACCTTGTCGTCACGTTTCACACCGAGCTCGGCAAGGCCGATCGCGAACGGTCGCACTTCCTCGAGCACTTGCGCCCAGGTCCACGTCTGCCAGATGCCGAACTCCTTCTCGCGCATGGCCGGCCGATTGCCGCGCTGCACCGCGTTGACGAGCAGGAGTTTCGGAAACGTGTCGGCAAGCGAAGTCGTCTCGGCGCCCAAGCCGTTTCTCCCCTGTCGGCCAGATGGCCAGGTTGTTGCCGCCTCTTATTTCGAGGCTTGCTCGTAATATACAGATTTCCAACGAAAGCGCCGGGCCGCAAGCCGTCCCTTAGCCCTATGGAAGACCCCGAAACGGCGTCGGTCCGCGCAGCGGAACGGTGCCTCAACGAAGGCAAAGGACCTTACTCAGCGGCAGCCGCAGAAAGAACGACCTCGCCGGCCCCCGGTTTGGAGCGGAATCGCGTGAGAAGCTCCGCTTCCTCGGCCTTGGCCGCGATGAGGTGCCGTTCCTTGACCGGCCCGAATCCCCGGATTTTTTCCGGGATGGAAGCGATCGCCACCGCAAGTGCGTGGTTTTGCGGCGTCAGGTCCGCAATCAGTTCGGCCAGCAGCACGCCATAGTCACGGATCAAACCGCGTTCGACGCGCCGCTCGGCCGAGTAGCCGAACGGATCGAGCGGCGTGCCGCGCAGAAATCGGAAGCGTGCGAGCACCCGGAAGGCGCTCATCATCCATGCGCCGAAACTGATCTTCTTCGGACGCCCCGTCGCCGGGTCGGCCTTGGACAGCAGCGGCGGCGCAAGGTGGAATTCGAGCCGCGCATCGCCATCGAAGGCCGTGGCCACCTGCTGGGCGAACGATCCGTCGGTATAGAGCCGCGCCACTTCGTACTCGTCCTTGTATGCCATCAGCTTGAACAGGTTGCGCGCGACTGACTCCGCCAATGCATTACCTTCCGGCACGCGCGCCGACTTGGCCGCGCGCGTCCGCTCCACAAGCTCGCGATACCGCGCGGCATAGGAAGCGCTCTGATAATCCGTGAGAAACGCGACGCGCCGCTCGATCATCTCGTCGAGCGAAATCGAAAGCCGCCGCGCGTCGGTCGAAACTTCCGCGGGTTTTGCAAGTGCCTCGACCGCGCCGAGATCGACGGCGGCCCGGCGGCCCCACTCGAAAGCCTTCTTGTTCAGCTCCACCGCCTCACGGTTCAATTCGATTGCGCGCAGAATGGCTTCGGCCGTCACCGGCAGCGCTCCGAGCTGATACGCATAGCCGACGAGGAATACGTTCTGCGCGAGCGACACGCCGAACAGGTCGGTCGCGAGGCGTGTCGCGTGAACGAAGCGAACCTGCTCTTGCCCTGCGGCGGAAACGATCGCCCGCTTGATGCGTTCCGTCGGCAGTGAGTAGTCGGCGTTGCGCGTGAACTGGCCGGGCAACATCTCGTGCGTATTTGCGACCACCTTGGTCGCGCCCGGCTTCATCGCGCCGAGCACCTTCTTTCCGCCGGCCACGACAATATCGCAGGCAAGGATCAAATCCGCCCCGCGCGCGGGCACGCGGATCGCGTGAATGTCCTCAGCCCTGTTGGCGATGCGGATGTGCGAAAGCACCGCCCCGCCCTTTTGTGCAAGGCCGGCCATGTCGACGATTCCGCACGCCTTCCCATCGAGGTGCGCCGCCATGCCGATGAGCGCGCCGATCGTCACGACTCCGGTCCCGCCGATCCCGGTGACGATGATGCCGTAGGTCTGGTCGATCGCCGGAAGCGTCGGCTCCGGCAGCGCCGGCATCGAGCTCGGCAATTCCGGCGGCTCGGGCTTCTTCAGCTTGGCGCCGTGCACGGTCACGAGGGCTGGGCAGAAACCCTTGAGACACGAATAGTCCTTGTTGCACGAGGATTGATCGATCTCGCGCTTGCGGCCCCATTCGGTTTCCAGTGGCTGGATCGCAACGCAGTTCGACTGCACTCCGCAGTCACCGCACCCCTCGCAAACCAACTCATTGATAATGATGCGTTTTTCCGGATCGGGGAACGCGCCGCGCTTGCGCCGGCGGCGCTTCTCGGCGGCGCAGGTCTGGTCGTAGATCAGGACCGTGACGCCGGGGATCTCCGCGAGCGACGACTGCACTTCGTTCAACTGATCGCGGTGATGGGTCGTGACGCCTTTCGGCCAGTCCGTGTCTTTTGAGTATTTCCACGGCTCGTCGGTGACGACGACGACCTTCCTCGCGCCTTCGGCTGCGACCTGCCGCGCGATCATCGGCACGTCGAGCCCGCCGTCGTTCTTCTGACCGCCGGTCATTGCGACCGCGTCATTGAACAGAATCTTGTAGGTCATGTTCACGCCGGAGGCGATCGCGGCACGGATGGCGAGATAACCCGAATGATTGTAGGTGCCGTCGCCGAGATTCTGGAACACGTGGCCGCGCTGGGAGAACGGCGCCTCGCCGATCCAGTTCGCACCCTCGCCGCCCATGTGGGTAAAGCCGAGCGTGTTGCGGTCCATCCACTGCGCCATGAAGTGACACCCGATACCGGCATATGCGCGCATGCCGGCAGGCACGACCGTCGACGTATTGTGCGGGCATCCAGCGCAGAAGTACGGATCGCGGGTCGCGATATTCGTGGTCTCAGCCATCGTGCGTTGCGCGTCTTTCAGCTGCGCGACATGATTCGCCAATTCCTCGTTCCGCCCGTATTTCTGCAAGCGCTCGCCGATGCAGATTGCAATATCGTTCGGGTCAAGCGCACCCTTGATCGGGAACAGCCAGTTTCCCTGCTCATCCTTCTTGCCGATGCAGACCGGCTGATTCGCGGTCCCGTAAAGTTCTTCACGCACCTGTACTTCGATGAGCGAGCGCTTCTCTTCGACGACAATGATGAGATCGAGTCCGGCCGCGAACTCCGCGAGTTCCTGCCGTGACAACGGATACGGGCACGCAACCTTGAAAATGCGGATGCCGAGGTCGTTGCACTTCACCTCGTCGATGCCGAGCACATCGAGTGCTTGCCGCACATCGAGATAGGACTTGCCCACGGTCGCAATGCCGATTTTCGGCGTGCGCCCGCCGGACGTAATCCAGCGATTAAGCTTGTTCGCGCGCACGAAAGCCAGCATCGCGTCGCGTTTGTAATCGTGCAGTCGCGCTTCCTGGCCGAGGATCGTATCGACGAGGCGGATGTTTAGCCCGCCTTCCGGCATGCGGAAATCGGTCGGGATCTCGATCTTCACGCGATCGACGCTGCCGTCGATGACGGCGGTCGATTCCACCGTCTCGTGCACGCACTTCAACGCGGCCCACGAACCGCAGAAGCGCGACATGGCCCAACCGTAGAGACCGTAGTCGAGGATCTCCTGCGCGCCCGCCGGATTGAGAATCGGAATGCAGAGATCGACGAAGTTGAATTCGGTCTGGTGCGCGGTTGTGGATGATTCCGCCGTGTGGTCATCACCCATCAGGGCAAGCACGCCGCCATTCTTCGCCGTACCTGCAAGATTCGCGTGGCGGAATACGTCGCCGGTCCGATCGACGCCGGGGCCTTTGCCGTACCAGATCCCGAACACGCCTTCGAACTTGCCTTCGCCGCGAAGCTCAGCCTGCTGGGTGCCCCACAAAGCCGTGGCCGCGAGGTCCTCGTTCAGTCCGGCCTGGAACACGACGTCATATTTCTCGAGGTATGGCTTCGCCCGAATGAACTGCTGGTCGAGTCCGCCCAGCGGCGAGCCGCGATAACCAGAGACGTAACCGGCCGTATTCAACCCGGCGCGCCGGTCCCGCTCCTTCTGCATCAGACAAAGGCGGATCAAGGCCTGGTAGCCGGTGACGAAGACCGGGCTCTTTTCCAGGTCGTATTTATCGTCGATTTGGACCGACTTCAGCGTCATCGCATTCTCCGCCGCCTTTTGCGGCCAGTGCCCGGCCCCCATGTAAGGACGGACTCACGCGGCTGTTAGCGAGAAAGTCGCATAGCCTCATGCCCCGCGCAATTTCGTTATCCGTCGGGCAGTTGACGAAAAATTGCACGGCGGCGGGCGTTTACGCACTTTGGCGCAACGCACACTCCGCGCCCCTGCTATCCTGCCCTCATCCACTCGCTTGCTTAAGATGGTGACCCAATGGCCCCATTCGATCCGGTCCCGGCACTGATCGGCGGCGCGCTAATCGGCATCGCGGCCTCGCTTCTGCTGCTGCTGAACGGCCGTATCGCCGGGATCAGCGGCATCTTTGGCGATCTTCTCGGCGCTGGCACCGCGGAACTCGGCTGGCGTGCAGCGTTTCTGGCTGGATTGATCGCGGCTCCGCTTGCGGTCGCCGCGGCCGGCCGACCGATGCAGATTCCCGATATGCCGAAGAGTTGGGCCGTGATTCTCGGCGCGGGACTGCTGGTCGGCGTCGGAACCCGGTTAGCCGGGGGCTGCACGTCAGGTCATGGCATTTGCGGCATGGCGCGTTTCTCACCGCGCTCGATCGTTGCCACCTGCGTTTTCGTCGCGACAGCCGCCGTCGTCGTCGCAATCGTGCGCCACGGCATCGGGGCCTGAGCCATGGCGATGCTCCTCGGCGGCCTGCTCACTGGCTTCATTTTCGGCATCGGTCTCGTGATCTCCGAAATGACGCAGCCTGCGCGGGTGCTCGGCTTCCTCGACGTTCTCGGAAGATGGGACCCGACGCTCGCTTTCGTCATGGCCGGCGCACTGATCGTTGCTGCACCGGGCTTCTATTTCGCGCGCGCCCGCACGCGCCCGCTCGTTGCGGCGCATTTTCGCTGGCCCGCGCGCGCCGACATTGATGCTTCGGTTGTCGGAGGGTCAGCCCTCTTCGGCGTCGGCTGGGGTCTCGTCGGATTGTGCCCGGGGCCGGCGATCGCAAATCTTGCAACCCTGATGCCGCAGATCATCGCGTTCGTCGCGGCCATGGCCGTCGGAATGATCGGCCTGGATTGGTGGCGCCGCCAAACTCCCGTATCGCCCGTCCTCGACGAGACCTAGCCGGGAATTGCGAGGATCTGTCCGCCGTCCACCACGATCACGGCACCGGCCATGTAGCGGCCCGCGTCAGAGGCGAGCAGCAGGAACGCGCCGTCGAGATCGCTTTCCTCGCCGAAACGGCCGATCGGAATGTGGCGGGTCATGTCGGATCGCGTCGCGAGGAACTCGCGGTTGATCTCCGTGACCACGAACCCCGGTGCGATCGCGTTGACGCGGACGCCCTTGAACGCGAGTTCCAGCGCGAGCGCTTTGGTAATCTGCACTACGGCCGCCTTCGCCACTGCGTAGGCGATTGATCCTTTCGCGACGCCGAGACCCAGGATCGACGCGATATTGACGATGGAGCCGCGCTTGCCTGCCGCGAGCATTCGGCGTGCGGCCTCCTGCGCCGTGAAGAAAACAGCGTCCAGATTCGTATCCAGCACGCGCCGCCACCCTTCCTCCGGGAGATCGAGTGCGCGATCGGCGTGGGCGACACCGGCATTGTTCACGAGCAGGGTCACGGTACCGAAGGCTTTCTCCGCCGCATCGAACGCGCGCGCGACGGCCCTGCGATCGGTGACGTCCGCCTCGGCGACGGCCGCGCGTCCTCCCGCCTTCTCGATCTTGGTGCGCAGCGTTTGCAGCCGGTCACCCCGCCGCGCGACCAGCATCACGCTGGCTCCGTTTGCCGCCGCGACCTCCGCAAATCGCACACCAAGGCCGCTCGAAGCGCCCGTTACCAGCGCCACCTGACCATCGAGACGGAAAATCTTGCTGGAATCCATTTTCTCCTCACAACCCATAGAGCAGCCGCGGCAGCCACGTCGCAAGGCCGGGCCAGTACCAGAGCACGACAAGCGCGACCAGCTGAATCACCACGAACGGAATGATGCCGAGATAAAGATCGGTCGTTTTTACCGAGGGCGGCGCGACACTGCGCAGATAGAACAACGTTGCGCCAAGCGGTGGGTGCATGAACGAGGTCTGGAGATTCACCGCCATCATGACACCGAGCCAGACCGGATCGACGCCTTCCATCTGCAGCAGCACGGGCGCAACGACCGGCACGATGATGAAGACGATCTCAAAAAAATCGAGAAAGAAACCGAGAAGGAATATCGCGACCATGACGATGAAAACCGCCGAGTTCGCGCCACCCGGAAGATCGGCGAGCGCGCGATGGACCATGTCGTCGCCGCCGAACCCCCGAAACACCAGGCTGAACACGGTGGCGCCGATCAGGATCGCGAAAATCATGGCTGTGAGCTGCAGGGTGGCTTCCAAGGCACCGCGCAGAACGCTTGCAAATTCGCTCTTCCCGCCGCGCGCTACCCGGCGCGCAGCGAGCGCCAAGGCGCCGACGGCACCCACGGCGGCGGCCTCGGTGGGCGTTGCGATGCCGGCGAGAATCGAACCGAGTACCGCAAGGATGAGCACGAGCGGCGCGATGAGCACGCGCAGAAGCTCGCTCCACGTCGCGCCGCGGCCGCGTCGAGCGGCAAGAGGAGGCACGCGGTCCGGCGTAAGTGCGGCGACGCCGCCCTGATAGATCAGATACATGCCGGTCAGAACCAGCCCCGGAATCAGGGCGCCCGCGAACAAATCGCCGACGGTGACCGCGTCGGGCGCCAGATTGCCGCGCGCAAGCTGTGCCTGCTGATAGGCGATGCCGAGCTGATCTCCGAGCACGACGAGCACCGTCGCCGGAGGAATGATCTGCGTGAGCGTTGCGGCCGCCGCCACCGAGCCGCACGCGAAACGCTTGTCGTAACCGGCATTCAGCATTGCCGGCAGCGTTATTAATCCCATGGTCACCGCGGTCGCTCCGACGACCCCCGTAGAAGCTCCGAGCAGCGCGCCGACGACCGTCACCGCATAGGCGAGCCCGCCCGGCACGCGCCCGAGCATTCGGCCCACGGTGTCGAGCAGGTCTTCCGCGACCTTGGAGCGTTCGAGCATCGTGCCCATGAAGACAAAGAGGGGGATCGCAATCAGGACCTCGTTCGTCATCAGGCCGTAGATGCGCTGCGGCAGTGCCTGCAGCAGCCAGAGATCGAACGCGCCGAGCAGGTGGCCGACGAATGCGAAAAGGATCGCCGTACCGCCAAGCACGAACGCAACCGGGTAACCGGCAAGCAGCAGCCCGAGGACCGCTACGAACATCAGGACATCGAGAAGCTCGCCGAGGGTCACGGCTCAGCGTTTCCGGGTTCGTCGGCTTGGGCCCTCGAGCAGCATGGCGGCGCGCAGAATCTGGGCGCAGCCCTGCATGATGAGCATTGCCGCGGCCATAGGGATGGCGGTTTTCAGCAGGAAGACCGACGGCAGACCAGAAGTTTCCTGCGAGCGCTCGAAGACTGTCCAGGCGCGAACCGCATAAGGCAACGACAGCGAGAGGATCAGCACTGCCATCGGCAGCAGCAGGAAAAGCGTGCCGAGGAGATCGACCCAGGCGCGCGTTCGCGCCGTGGCCCCGCGGTAGAACACGTCGACCCGGACGTGCCCGCCGGTTTTCAGGACCCACGCCGACGCGAGCAGGAACGCAAATGCATGGGCGTAGACAATCGATTCCTGAAGCCAGATTGAGCCCAGCCCGAATACGTAGCGAAGCACTACGACGGCGAACTGGACCACCACGACCACAAGGACGAGCCACGCCATTGCGCGACCGACGGCCGTCGAGAACTGATCGATGCGATCCGCGAGGCGGAGCATGAGGGTTTATAGCGCATCGGCTCATGCCGACGCGAAGCGGCTAGGCCGGAAACATGCGCTCCGAGGCCAGAAAGCCGGTCATCAGCAGCACCCCAACGGCGATCACGAGAATTGACGCGACGAACTCGAAGCCGCGCAACATGAGCGTCCCCGCACCAGCCTTCGTGTTCGTCAGTCGGGACGCGAGACCTCTCGCCCCCACCGCTAGGACGGCAATTGCAGCGACGGTTATCGCGGTACCGACCGCCATCGCGAAGGTGGAGGCCACGCCGACAAGGAAGATCCCCTGCGACAGTGCGAACACGAGGACGAGTATCGCGCCCGAGCACGGACGCATGCCGACCGCAATCACGGCCGCTAGACCTCTCTTGAGCCATCCCCGTCCCTTCAACTCGGCCGGCTCGGGGCCGTGCGAATGGTCGTGGCCGTGATCGTGGCCGGAATGATCCGCATGAACGTGCGCGGGCGCGCCGCTGCTCCACGCGAAATAGGCTCGGAAAAAGTCGCGTCCCTTGCGCCAGGCGAGCACGACTCCAAACACGATGATGAGCGCATAGGATGCAAGCTCGAGCCAGCGCACGGTCTCGCCCATCGCGCGCGCGGTGAGCCCGAGTGCGACCGCGGCGACACTGACGAGCGCAATCGCCGTAACCGCCTGCGCGAACGCCGAGATGGCCGACAGCGCGATCCCGCGTGGGATCGTGGACCCGTCGGCGAGAAGATAGGAGGAGATCACCGCCTTACCGTGTCCCGGACCGGCGGCATGAAAGACTCCGTAGAGGAATGACAGCCAGATCAGTCCGTAGGCAGCGCTGCCGTCTTCCTTCGCTTGCCGGATCGCACTCGACAGCGCCCGGAAGAACTTCGCCTGCTCGGCAAAGATCCAACCGCTGATGCCGGTGGGCGCCGCCGGAGACGGCACCCCGAAGGGGGTTTGCGCGAGCGCCGGAATCGCGAGCGCCAGCGCCGCCGCGCCTGCGAGCACGGCCGCGACCGTGAGAACGCCCGGCCGTCGAACGAACATCACTTGCAAGTCAGGATGATGCGGCTGGCAAACTGCGAGCCGAACTGGCTCGACGCGGTAAGCGAGTTGAAAAACGATTCGCTCAGGTTGCCGGAGCCGACCGAGGGCGGTGTTGGCTTCTTCGCTTCTACCGCGCAGCCCGCCGGCGCACCAACGAGCTTGAGCGGCGCCTCATCCGCGAGCGAAATGTCCACGAACCAGGTCGGGTCGAATACATCGACCGTGAGGCCGGACTTCGCGATCTTGGATTTGATCGGGAGCGTGAAGTGGAGGGTCAGAACGGCATCCTTGTCGGCTTCGAGCCAGTAATCGGTTGGTTCCGCGAACTCGATATCGCTGCCGCCACTCTTTGCGACGCTGAAATAGTTGAACTCCTTGAGCGAGGTGACGTTGACCTCAGCGAGTTCGGCAAGCTCCTCCCGGGAAAATTTCCCGTCCTTGTTCTTGTCGAGTCCCTGCGTCGCGAACGCCGAGAACATGTCGTCGAAGGTCCAGGCATGGCGTACGGCGGAGACCGCTCCATCGGCCGCGAACACGAGTTCGCTCTTCACTTTGACGATGACATGCGGATGCGAGTTCGCGGCCGTGGCGACTAACAGCGCCGCCGCACCGAGGGCAAAGGCCCAAAACCGGGAAACGAGCGACATGCCTGGATATCCTGCCTTATCCTTGGAAGGTGTGCGCGACACCTTATTGCACAAGCACGGGGGCGCCGATGTGGACCCGATCGAACAGGTCGATTGCGTCGGTATTGTGCATGCGGAAACAGCCGCTGGAGGCAGCGGACCCGATGGTATGCGGGGCGTTTGTCCCGTGGATACGGTACTCGCCCCACCCGAGATAGATCGCGCGCGGACCCAGCGGGTTGCGGGGTCCCGGGCCGACCGACTGAGGCAGCCCCGGGTTTTCGCGCCGCATCCGGGCGGTTGGCCGCCATATCGGATTGTGTTGCTTGGAACTGACCCAGAGCTCACCGGCCCATTGGAAACGCGGCTCGCCGACCGCGACCGGGTACCGGACGGCTTGCCCGTCGCCCAGCACATAATAGAGACGCTTCTCTCCGGTGCGGATGATGATGGTTCCCATGGCGTGGGCGCCGTCAAAATCGACAACTTCGCCGTTCGATTTCGGCTTGGCGTTTGGCAGTGCCGAAGCGGGGACCAGCGCGGAGAGCAGCAGTCCGGCGGCAAGCGACAGAGATAAGACCGCCGGATTCATATGCTCACGCCTACCACGCACATCGTTCCAACGCCCGGCGACTAAGCAACCCACTGCAAAAGACGACCGTTCCTTTTCCTATTAGTTCGTCCTGAATGGAGCGTGAATACCTTTAAACCCCGATCGCCCCGCCATCGCTGCGAGGATCGTGAGCGCCCTCAATTGTCCCATTGGGGTGCAGTACCACGGCACCCGCATGACCCAGGACCTCATTATACGCGTCGGG
The DNA here is from genome assembly GCA_963711595.1 of uncultured Alphaproteobacteria bacterium. Classification (GTDB taxonomy): domain Bacteria; phylum Pseudomonadota; class Alphaproteobacteria; order Rhizobiales; family Xanthobacteraceae; genus JAUSIF01. The sequence continues at coordinate 538,895 of CAVQER010000007.1, read as the reverse complement.
AAGGACCGAGACGTCGTGGCCCGCCCGCCGCAGCCGATCGATCGTTTCTTCCGGAAAGCGGGATTCAAGTCGCAGGTTTGTGATTGTTGAACCCCAAGTGCGCCCAAGGATCCAGCGTGGCCGGTCGATCGCCTCACCGATAGGAACCCCGTGCTCGACGTAACGGCTGAACACGGCAGACTGGGTTTGCGGTTGGCCCTCGCCGCCCATCGTTCCGTAGGCCATGACGCGGCCGTCGTTCAAGACCGCGAGCGCGGGAGAAAGTGTGTGCAGCGGCTTGCGACCGGGCTCGAGAGGATTAAGCGCGCCCGGATCGAGCGAGAAACTCGATCCCCGGTTTTGCATGATGATGCCCGTGCCGGGGAGCACACACCCGGAACCGAATTCGAAATAGAGGGACTGAATATAAGAGGCGACGAGGCCGCTGCTGTCGGCCGCACCGAGCCAGACCGTGTCGCCCTTTCCAGCAGGCTGCGGCCAGGGGGCCGCGCGCCCGCGATCGATCGCTGCCGCCTCCCGATCGAGCGCCTCCGCGGTAAGGAAGGAGCCGGGGTCCGTCGTCAGGCGCTCATACGCGGTCACGACGCGCTCGCGGATCCGAACTGCGCGCTTATTCGCCTCGACGAGCGCGTGTACGTGCTCGAAGGTCTCCGGCTCCCGCACCGCCATCCGCTCATAGATGCCGAGGAGGATCAGCGACACGAGGCCGGGTGTCGGCGGTGGCGAGTTGTAGGCGGTGCCACGCTTCAGCCGCAGCGAGAGCGGCTCACGCGGGACGGCACGATACCGCTGCAGGTCGGCACGCGTGACCGGAGAGCCGAGCCTCTCGAGGTCCGCGGCGATCTCCCGGCCGACGTCGCCGCTGTAGAAGTCGTCAAGTCCGGAGCGGGCGAGCTGCTCGAAGGTGTCCGCGAGGCGCCCGGCGCTCAGGGTCTGGCCAAACTTCGGCGCCTTGCCCTCGATGAGGAAGGTTTCGGCGAAGCCCGGGGCGTCGATCGCGGCGCCCCGCTCGGTCGTGAACCGCCAGGCGAGAGATTTCGAGACCGGATAACCCTTTCGCGCGCCTCCGATCGCGGGCTCGAGGAGCCGCGAGAGCGGAAGCCGGCCCCCGTTCGCCTTGGCGGCCTCGAGCGCGAGTATCCAGCCGCCGATAGCTCCGGGTACGGTTAACGCTGCGAGCGGCCCCCGCTCGGGGATGCGATCCAGTCCGTGCTCCTTATAGAGAGCGCGCGTCGCCCTCGCGCCGGCATAGCCGCAAGCCTCGATGTAACGGACCTTTCCGGAGGGCTCGCGCACCACCCAGAACCCGTCGCCACCGATGTGATTCATGTGCGGGTAGGCGACGACGATGGCGGCGGCGGCGGCGACCGCCGCCTCGAGCGCGTTGCCGCCGTCCTTGAGGACGTCGCGCCCGGCCTCCGCTGCCGCCAGGTGCGGAGCCGCGACCACTCCGCCGCGGGCTCGGACGCTTTCGTGGGTCATGGGAGGGTCTCGGGTGCTCGAAGCAGAGGTGCGGCGTTTCGTTCAGCTTGATCGAGGTGGCGTTTGAAGCCAGATTGCGCGCCATTCTACGGCTCTTGGCCGCCAAAGCGAGCGCCTCGGCCGCGACAGGGAGCAGCAGACGATGAATGAAGTGGTCCGCAAGCCCGGCCGGATCATCTGGGCCAACGTCATGACGGTCGTCTCGGCTGCGATTCTGATCGGCACCATCACGATCGGCACCGGTCTCGCCACCGGTTGGGCGATCGCGGGGCTGCTCGGCCTCGGAAATGCCGCCGCTTACGCCCTCGAGGCGCTCTTCGCTGTGCTCGCAGTCTTCATCGTCTACGCGTTCGTGCGCGGCGCGATGCGCGTCGAGCCATTCGTCGAGCGCTGACCGCGTCGCGCGCCGAAAAATTTTTCTTAACGATCGATTCAGTTTTCGTCCGAGCGCGCGACGAAAAAAAATTGCGCACGAGTGCGATTTTCTCTTGCAACCGTGGACGAATGAGCATATTTCGCAAGTTGCCCAATTTCGCACGTGCCTGTGGTCGCGTGCCGGTCGACAGAGACCCGGACAAGAGGCCGGAAAGCTGTCGGGGCAGACCGGTAGCCGGAGTGAACCGGCCGACCCCGCTCTCCGCGAGGGACGCGACTTAAAGCAACGACGTAGAGGGCTTCTTTGTCTCTGCCGGCTGAATGGAGAGCCGGGGTTACTGAAGAGGCAACTACTCTTGCCAGCGTGCGGATCGGGATCTCCCAATCCAAGCAACGGCGCAGATGAAGGTCGGCATCGCCGACGCAGCGGGCGGGGGCTCGCCACCACGAAGCGCATTCGGCGCCATCAAGTGGCAACCACCGCCCCGCTTGGAAATTAGGAGAGGAATGAAGTGACTGAACGAATTCGCAAGTTTCTCCGTCGACGACGTGACGACGGACCCTGTCTTGTCGTCGACCTCGAAGTCGTCCGCGAGAACTACCTGGCTTTCGCGAAGTCGCTGCCGGACACGCGCGTCTTCTACGCGGTAAAAGCCAACCCGGCGCCGGAGATCCTGAAGCTTTTGGCCGACCTTGGTTCGTCCTTCGACACCGCGTCGGCGGGCGAGATCGAGATGGTTTTGGCCGCCGGAGCCACCGCCGACCGCATCTCCTTCGGCAACACGATCAAGAGGGAGCGCGACATCGCGCGCGCCTATGAGCAGGGCGTGCGCCTGTTCGCGGCCGACTCCGAGGTCGAGGTCGAGAAGATCGCGCGCGCGGCGCCCGGCTCGAGGGTGTTCTGCCGCATTCTCTGCGACGGCACCGGCGCCGAATGGCCGCTCTCGCGCAAGTTCGGCTGCGTGCCCGAGATGGCGCCGCGCGTGCTCGAACACGCGCACCGGCTCGGTCTCGTCGCGCACGGCATCTCGTTCCACGTCGGTTCCCAGCAGAACGACGTGAAGGCCTGGGATAAGGCGCTCGCTTCGGCTGCGGCGATCTTCCGCGACATGTCCGAGCGCGGGATCACCCTCGCCATGGTCAACCTTGGCGGCGGCTTTCCGGCGCGCCTGCGCCCGAACGTGCCCAAGGTACAGGACTACGGCCGCGCGATCTTCAAGGCGCTGCGCAAGCACTTCGGCAACCGGATTCCGGAAACGATCATCGAACCCGGCCGTGGCCTTGTCGGCGACGCCGGCATGATCGAGGCGGAAGTCGTCCTGATCTCCAAGAAGTCGGACGATGACAACGTGCGCTGGGTCTACCTCGACATCGGCAAGTTCGGCGGTCTCGCCGAGACGATGGAAGAGGCGATCCGGTACCCGATCCGCACGCCACGGGACGGCGAAAAGACCGCGCCCTGCATCATCGCCGGCCCGACCTGCGACTCGGCGGACGTCCTCTACGAGAAGACGCCGTATCCGCTGCCGGTTTCGCTCGAGATCGGCGACAAGCTGCTGATCGAGGCGACCGGCGCCTACACCACGACGTATTCGTCGGTGGCGTTCAACGGATTTCCGCCGCTCAAGTCCTATGTGATCTGACGCGAAAGCGTCGACTTTGCTCGAACCCCCGGCTTTCTCGCCGGGGGTTTTGTTTTTGCGACGTCGGGTCTTGCATTCAGCCGCCATCGTGCGGCGGCCATTGACGCGATGCACAAGAACATGGCTTTTGGCAGTTCCAGCGCGTGCGCGCGCATCGATTGGAGGTCTACTGCATGGCCGAGTGGCCGGTCTACGCGAAAATCGACGGCCCGATCGTTCTCGTGGGCTTTGGTTCGATCGGCAAGGGCGTCCTGCCCCTCATCGAGCGCCACTTCACCTACGACAAGTCGAAATTCGTCGTCATCGATCCGTCCGACAAGGATCGGCATCTCCTCGACCAGCGCGGTATCCGCTTCGTCAAGGAAGCGCTGACGGCGGCGAACTATCGCCAGGTCATGGAGCCTCTCCTCCGCGCGGGCCCGGGGCAGGGCTTCTGCGTCAACGTCTCGGTCGACGTGGAGTCGCTCGCCATGATCGAGCTCTGCCGCGAGATCGGTGCTTTCTACATCGACACCGTCGCCGAGCCCTGGAAAGGCTTTTACTTCGACGAGAAATTGCCGATGGCCGCGCGCACCAACTACGCGCTGCGCGAAACGATCCTCGCCGCGCGCCACAAGAACCCGGGCGGCACGACGGCGGTGAACTGCTGCGGCGCCAATCCCGGGATGGTGTCCTGGTTCGTGAAACAGGCGCTGCTCAACATCGCGACCGATCTCGGCCTCAAGTTCGAGGAGCCGACGTCCAAGGAAGGTTGGGCGCAGCTGATGATGGAGACTGGGGTCAAGGGCGTACACATCGCCGAGCGCGACACCCAGCGATCGAGAAACCCCAAGCCGCTCAATGTCTTCGTGAACACCTGGTCGGTCGATGGTTTCGTCGCGGAGGGCCTCCAGCCCGCCGAACTCGGCTGGGGCACCCATGAAAAATGGATCCCCTCGAACGCTCACACCCATAACCAGGGTTCGGGTGCCGCGATCTACCTGATGCAGCCCGGCGCCAACACACGGGTGCGCACCTGGTGCCCGACGCCGGGCCCGCAATACGGCTTTCTCGTCACGCACAACGAGGCGATCTCGATCGCTGATTACTTCACCGTGCGCGAGGGGGCGAAGATCGCCTTTCGCCCGACCTGTCACTACGCCTACCACCCCGCCAACGATGCGGTGCTATCGCTGCACGAGATGTTCGGCGCCGCCGGGAAGGTGCAGCCGACGTGGCACATTCTCGATGAGAACGAGATCGTCGACGGCATCGACGAGCTCGGCGTGCTTCTCTACGGGCACAATCTGAACGCTTATTGGTATGGCTCGCAGCTCTCCATCGAGGAGACGCGCGCGATTGCGCCCTACCAGAATGCGACCGGCCTTCAGGTGACGTCAGCGATTCTCGCCGGCATGGTCTGGGCGATCGAAAATCCGAAGGCAGGCATCGTCGAAGCCGACGACATGGACTTCCGCCGCTGTCTGCAGGTGCAAATGCCTTATCTCGGCCCGGTGATCGGCACCTACACGGACTGGACGCCGGTGTCCGGCCGTGGCGCCCTCTTCCCTGAGGACATGGACCCGACCGACGCCTGGCAGTTCAAGAACGTGCTCGTGCGCTAGTCTTCTCCCTCTCTCCGCTTGCCGCGCTGACGCGCCGAAGGCGGCGTGGCCAGCGCGGCTACATTTGGAAGTGCCCGCGGGGAGAGGTTTCTTACTGACGATCAGCTCATCAGCGCGTCGGTGAGCTGCCGGAGATTGTGCCGCATCATGTCGATGTAGGTCGGCGCGGGCCCCTGCGGGCCTGACAGGGCGTCGGAGAACAGCGTCCCGCCGATCTTCGCCCCGGTCTCCTCGGAAATCCGCCGCACCAATCGCGGGTCGGAGACGTTCTCGAGGAACACGGCGGGGATCTTCTGCGCCTTGATCTGGCGGATGATGCGGGCGACGTCGCGCGCCGACGCTTCCGTTTCGGTCGAGACGCCTTGCGGTGCGATGAATTCAACGCCGTAGGCGGCCCGGAAGTAGCCGAACGCGTCGTGCGACGTGATAATCTTCCGTCGCTCCGCCGGGATGCTTGCCACCGCCGAGCGGATGTCCTTTTCCAGTGCGTCTAGCTTCGCGACGTAGGCCGCCGCATTGGCCTCGTACTCTGCCTTGCCGGCGGGATCAGCCGCTATCAGCGCGTCGCGGATGTTCGCGACATAGGTATTGACGTTGGCGGCCGACTGCCAGGCGTGCGGATCCGTTTCATGCGACGACCCCTGCCCGGCCCCCATCGCGCGCGGCTTGATGCCCTTCGTTGCGACAACGAGCGGTGCTTTGGTCCCGGATGCCTTGACCAAGCGTTCCATCCAGCCTTCGAAGCCGAGTCCATTCGCGAGCACCACCTTGGCGTCTGCCACCTTCTTGGCATCGGCCGGCGTGGCCGAGTACACGTGGGCGTCGCCGTCCGGACCGACGAGCGTGGTCAACGCGACGCGGCTGCCCCCGACGTTCTGGACGAAGTCGCCGAGGATCGAAAATGTCGCCACGACCGCGAGCTTCTCCTGCCCAGCCGCGGGAAAAGCGAAACACGCGATGGCGACGGTCAGAAGCACGCGGCGGGAAAGCATCGCGACCTCCTATGCTTCGAGGTGACGTCCGGGCGCGAACCGCCGGCGCAGGCCGCCGACCGGCCCGAGGAAAAGGGAAACGACATAGATCGCGCCCGCCACGAGAATGATCGCGGGCCCGGACGGAAGGCCGAAATGGTAGGAGATCAGCAGGCCGCCGTAGCCTGACACGAACGCGACGACGACCGCGACCACGATCATCCGTGTCAGATCGGCAGCCCAGAAACGCGCGACGACCGCCGGCAGCATCATGATGCCGACCGCAAGAAGCGTCCCAAGCGCGTGAAATCCGCCCACAAGGTTGAGCACGACGAGTGCAAGAAACGCAATGTGCACCGGCGCACCGGCGCCGCTGACGGACCGCAGGAAACCAGGATCGACGCATTCAAGGACGAGCGGGCGCCAGGTGATCGCGAGGACCAAGAGCGTCACTGTCGCGAATGCCGCGAGCAAGATGAGCGTGTCGTCGTCCAGTGCCAGCACGGAACCGAACAAGACATGCAGAAGGTCGATGTTCGACCCCCGCAGCGACACGATCAGGACGCCGAGGGCGAGTGAAACGAGATAGAAAGCCGCAAGCGACGCGTCTTCCTTGAGTTCCGTGACGCGCGCCACCACCCCCGCCCCGATCGCCACCGCGAAGCCGGCAACGATGCCGCCCGCCGTCATCGCGAACAGGTTGAAGCCAGCGACCAGGAAGCCGAGCGCCGCGCCCGGCAGGATTGCGTGTGCCATCGCGTCGCCCGTGAGGCTCATCCGCCGCAGCATCAGGAATACGCCGATCGGCGCCCCTCCGAGCGAGAGCGCGAGCATGCCAACGAGCGCGCGGCGCATGAAGTCGAATTCGGCGAACGGCGCGATCAGGATGTCGTACATCGGAGGGAGCGGCTAGGCCGCGTGCTCGTCGCACACCGCAGCATGCGCATCGAACGCCTCGCACATGCGGCGTGCCCGCAGCAGGTTGTCCGGCCGCAGCACCTCTTCCGTCGGACCCCATGCGACCGGGGAACGAGCGAGCAGCAGAGCCTCGGGAAAGCGCTCGCGCACGAGGTCGTAGTCGTGCAGCACTGCCACGATCGTGCGCTTTTCCGCGTGCCAGCGCCGGATCAACTCCAGAAGATCGGCAACGGTGCCCGCGTCGAGCGACGTGAACGGCTCGTCGAGGAGAATCAGACGCGCGTCCTGAAGGAGAAGCCGCGCGAACAATGCACGCTGCATCTGCCCGCCCGACAGCGTGCCGATCGACCGGTCCTCAAATCCTTCGAGGCCTACCGTCGCCAGCGCCTTTTCAATGAGGGCTCGCTCGTCTTTGCCGATGCGCCCGCCGGCGCCCGCACGCCGCCAAAGGCCCATCGCAACCAGGTCGTAGACGCTGATCGGAAAGCTGCGGTCGATTTCGGCGATCTGCGGGAGATATGCGACTTCGCCCGGCGACAAGCTCCGTTCGATCGCCCCGCTGAACGGCGACAGCAGCCCAACGATCCCCTTGAGCAAGGTAGTCTTGCCGGCGCCATTCGGCCCAACGAGCGCGAGCAGGCTGCCGCCCTCGACCGTGCCATTCAGGTGGTGCACTGCCGGGTGTCGGTCATAGCCAAGCGTGAGGTCGCGGAAGCGGACGGCGGCAGTCATGGCGCGACCCCGACAAGCGCCCACGCCACTGCCGCCCACAACGCAATCGCCAACGCGAGCGCAATCGCGAGCCGCTGCGAGATCGATACGCGCAGCAACGACGCGCCGACCGCAGCGGGTCCGCGCGTGACGTGCTGATGGGGGACCTGTATCTGCATTTCGGTAACAACAGCGGGCCACCTGCCCGATTAGTTACATTATATCATTTGTACCGCGCCGCTCAATAACAATGTGTGCCGCTCAATAACAATGTGTAAGGAGCGCGAAATGGGCGCTGGTTTTAGGAAACCGGCCCGTCCTTGAGCCGCTTCAGATCGAAGCGGTTCACGTCCTCGAGGAGCTCGACGAATGCGCGTGCGCCGTGCTCCAGGGCGGCTTCGCCCTTCTCCTTCGCGCCGGCCTTCGCGTCACCCAGCGCTCCCGCCGGGTTGAGGTCCTGCGTCATCCAGCCGAATCCCGAAGGACGGTCGGCGCGCAGGCGCGCAAACTCGCGCTCCATGGCGACTGTTTCCGGCTTGAAGTCGGCAAGCTTGTCCTTCCGCACGCTAGTCGGCTGCAGCGCAAGCAGAAGCGACGTCTCGATCGCTCCACCGTGGATTCCATGCGCCCGTTCAACGTCCGTGAACAGTTTTTCTGGATAGCCGAAACGGCTCCACGCGGCCGTAACCGCCAGCATGCTGTGCCGTACCCGCAAATCGCGCGCGACGATTTCCATGACCGCGCTGTTGCCGCCGTGTGAGCTGATCATGACGAGCTTGCGAACACCCGCGCGATGCACGCTCTCACCGAGATCGGTCCACGAACGAATCGCCGCCTCTGTTGAAAGCGTAAGCGTTCCCGGGAAAGCGAGATGCTCGTCGGATTTGCCGACCCATTGGACCGGCAGGAACGTCACCGGCAAAGAATCGGGAAGCATCTTGACCGCCCGGGCGACATAGCCCTCGGCAATAATCCCGTCGCTCCCAAGCGGAAGGTGGGGGCCATGCTGCTCGATCGCCGCGACTGGAAGCACGGCAATCCACCGCGCCGGATTGCCCGCGCGGAAATCCTCCCACGTCATTTCGATCCATTGGCGTTTGGGAAGCATGTCGTACCCGCAAAAAGTGCCGCACCCTAGGAGCACGCCATAGGGCCGGCAAGGCACCGGACAGCCCGCCTGCCCCGCGCGTGGGCAGGAATATTCGGTTGTGATTAACATTCATGCGGGCGAGGCCCGCGCCGGCGCATGCACTTGAGTCCACCGGTTCGGCATGCTGATTGCAGCGGTGGGGCGGCTGTCTACATCGGCCGCCGGGCAAGTAAAGGTCAATGATGATTCGCAGCTACGTCCTGATGACTTCGTTCGCGACGCTGCTCGCCGCGACGCTCGTCCAACCGCTCCACGCGGCTGACAAGGTCACCTACGGCACGAACTGGGTCGCGGAGCCGGAGCACGGCGGCTTCTATCAAGCCGTTGCCGACGGGACCTACGCGAAATACGGCCTCGAGGTCACCATCGTGCCGGGCGGTCCGCAGATCAACAACCGCCTGCTGCTCGCCGTCGGCAAGATCGACTTCTACATGGGCGCGAACCTGCTGCAGGCGTTCGACGCCGTGGCGAACAAGATTCCGACGGTGGTCGTCGCCTCGATGTTCCAGAAGGATCCCCAGGTCCTGCTCGTGCACCCGGACTCCGGCGTCGAAAAATTCGCCGACCTGAAGAATCTGAACATCCTCGTCTCCGCCGAGGGTGTCGCGACGTATTACCAGTGGCTGAAGTCGCAATTCGGCTTCCGCGAAGAACAGGTGCGCCCGTACACATTCAATCCGCAACCCTTCCTCGTCGACAAGAAGCTCGCGATGCAGGGCTACGTTACCTCCGAGCCGTTCGTCGTGGAGAAGCAGGGCGGCTTCAAACCCAGGATCTTCCTTCTCGCGGACCAGGGCTTCGACACATACTCGACAACGATCGAAGTGCGAACCGATCTCGTGAAGAAGAACCCTGCACTCGTGCAGCGTTTCGTTGATGCCTCGATCATCGGTTGGTACAACTACATCTACGGCGACAATCGCAAAGCGAACGAGCTGATCAAAAAGCACAATCCGGAGATGACCGACGACTTGATCGCGTTTTCCGTCGCCAAGATGCGCGAACACGGCATCGTCGACTCGGGCAACTCTTTGAAGCTTGGCGTAGGTATCGTGACTGAGGCGCGGGTGAAGAGCTTCTTCGACAAGATGGTGAAAGCGGGCGTAGTCAGTGCTTCTGTCGACTGGCGCCAGGCAATCAACACGCGCTTTGTCGGCAAAAAGGTCGGCCTCGAACTGCGGCCGAAGAACTAGCGGCCGCCAGCGTATATAATCCTGCGGCATGTCCGCCGCCGCGCGCCTTCAGCAAAACGGCAACGCTCCGCTCGCCACGTTCCGCGGCATAGGCAAGCGATTCCCCAATGGCGTACTCGCGCTCGACCGTCTCGATTTTGCGGTAAGGCGCGGCGAATTCCTGAGCCTGCTCGGACCTTCGGGCTGCGGAAAATCCACTGCCCTTCGCCTGCTTGCCGGCCTCATGGAGCCAACCAGCGGCGAAATCTTGCGCGAACCATCGGCCAGCGAAATCGGCTTCGTGTTTCAGGAACCGACGCTGCTGCCGTGGGCGACGGTCGCGAACAACGTGCGCCTGCCTTTGAGGCTCAAGGACATCGCGGAGCGAGAAACCACGTCCCGCGTTGACGATGCGCTCGCCTTGGTCGGCCTCGAAGAATTCCGCGACGCCTATCCGCGCGAACTGTCCGGCGGCATGAAGATGCGCGTATCGATCGCGCGCGCCCTCGTCACGCGGCCGCAACTCCTGTTGATGGACGAGCCGTTCGCCGCGCTCGACGAAATCACACGCTTCAAGTTGAACGACGATTTGCTCGAACTTTGGCGCCGACTCGACTGCACGGTTGTGTTCGTCACGCACTCCGTGTTCGAGTCGGTGTACCTCTCCACGAGAATTTTGATGCTCACGCCAAGACCCGGCCGCGTCGCCGAGGAATTCGTCGTAGCGGCCCCCGCGCCGCGTGCCGGCCGCTTTCGCACTTCGCCCGAGTACGGCGAACAGTGCCGCGAAGTCTCAGCCGCGCTCGCCGCCGTCATGGGACAAACGTGATGGGCGATGCCTCCACGAACGGCGGACGCTCGGCGGAGCGGGCACTGGTCTACTCGCTGCCGGCGATTACGATGCTTCTTGCGCTCTTCGCCTGGGAGGCGATCGTCCGAATCTGGTCCGTTCCGCCTTACATCCTGCCGGGACCGATTCTGATCTTGCAGACGCTTGTGTCCGACTGGCCCGTCCTTTCGGCCTCGCTCGCCGTGACCCTGAAGACCACGGCGCTCGCCCTTTTTTGGGCGGTCGTCGGCGGAGTTGGGCTCGCGATCCTGTTTACGAGTTCACGGCTCGTGGAACGCTCGCTGTTTCCCTTCGCGGTGATTTTGCAGGTGACGCCGATCATCGCGATCGCGCCGCTCCTGCTCATCTACCTCGAGCCAGAAAACGCAGTGCTGGTATGCGCGTGGATCGTGGCTTTCTTCCCGATCCTTTCGAATACCGTCCTCGGCCTCGCTTCCGTCGATCACAATCTGCGCGATTTGTTCGCCCTCTATGGCGCAAGCCGGTGGAAAACGTTGTTCCTGCTCCGCATTCCCGCCGCACTTCCCTACTTTCTCGGCGGGCTGCGCATAGCGGGCGGGCTCGCGTTGATCGGCGCAGTCGTCGCCGAGATCGCGGCCGGTGTTGGCGGCCGCGGCTCAGGTCTCGCCTACCGCATCGTGGAGTCCGGGTACCGCCTGAATATCCCGCGCATGTTTGCCGCATTGCTGCTGATATCGCTGGCAGGCATTGCGATCTTTGCAGTGCTCTCGGTGATCCAGCACCTCGTTCTGCGGCGCTGGCATGAAAGCGCCGTCGAACGGGAACGCTGATGTTCCAGAAAATCTTCAACGAGCCGCTGGACCTGCTTCCGGCCGCGGACGACGTTCGCGCGCGCTTGCTCGGCATCGGCTTGATGTGTGCCGCTCTGTTCTTCTTTGCGTGTCTCGACACCACCGCGAAGTGGCTGACCGGATCGCTACCGATTCTCGAGGTTGTGTGGGCGCGTTACGCGAGCCATTTCGTTATCTCGCTACTTGTCGTCAATCCGTGGACGATGCCCGGATTGATGAAGACGCAGCGACCATGGCTGCAGATCGGCCGTTCGGCGCTCCTCTTCGCCTCAACAGCCTGCAACTTCGTGGCACTTCGTTACCTGCAGCTCGATCAGACCGCGACCATCTCGTTCACGACGCCATTTATCATCGCGCTGCTCGCCGGCCCCCTGCTTGGCGAGTGGATTCACTGGCGCCGCTGGCTCGCGATCATCGTCGGATTCTGCGGCGTGTTGCTGGTCACGCGCCCGGGTTTCGGAGGCATTCATCCAGCGGCGATCTTCTCCCTGATCAGCATGATCTGTTACGCGCTCTACAACATCATGACGCGGTTTCTCGCCGGGCAGGACACCACGGGCACCACCGCGTTCTACACGGCTCTCGTCGGCTTTCTCGCTGCCTCGGTGCCGCTTCCCGCAGTCTGGGTGACGCCGACCGAGCCGCTTGTGATCGTGGGAATGATCGCGGTCGGCGCGTTCGGCTGGATCGGCCACTTGTTCCTGATCGTTGCGCACCGCTACGCGCCGGCGCCTGTGCTTGCCCCCTACATTTACACGCAACTGATCTGGTACGTGGCCGGCGGTTTCCTCGTCTTCGGCGATCTGCCCAACGGCTTCACTTTGGCGGGGGCCGCCATTGTCACCGCTTCCGGCCTCTACCTGCTCTATCGCGAACGCAAGGTGAAAGGGCTGGTTTGATCCGGCTCCGTGGGCTGTCCCACCGTATGAACTGGCACGGCCCCGCTGCGCCAAGACGTTGCCACTACACGATAACAGGCGCTACTTTGCGGGCGGATCGATCAACCCGGCCCGCCCAGCCGGTTCAAAAATCCGAAAGAGGTCGAGTAATGGCGAGGAAACCTGCCCGCGTGCCGAACGACGATATCGGCGAGGAAACGCGGCTTCAGATGTACCGCACCCAGGTCGTGATCCGGGAAGCCGAGCAGCGCGCCTTCGACCTGTTCCTGCAGAATCTCGTCAAGGGAACGAGCCATTTGTCCCTCGGTCAGGAGGCGGTCGCCGCCGGCTTCGCCGTCGCGATGCAACCGGGCGATCTTAGCTTCTGCACCTACCGCGGCCATGCGCACACGCTTGCGCGCGGCGTATCGATCGAAAAGGTGCTGGGCGAGCTCATGCAGCGCGATAACGGCCTGATGCGCGGCAAGGGTGGCTCGATGCATCTCACGTCGGAAGAGCACGGCGTGATGGGCTCCTACGCGATCATCGGCGCGCACCTGCCGATCGCATGCGGCGCCGCCTGGCGCGCGCAGTACAAGGGACACAAGGACGTCTCTGTCTGCTTCTTCGGCGACGGCACTACCAACATCGGCGCCTTCCACGAGGCACTAAATTTCGCGGCGGTTTGGAAGCTGCCGGTCGTCTTCGTCTGCGAGAACAATCTCTACATGGAGTACACGCCGATCAGCGAGGTGACCGCGGTCGAGCACCCGGCCGCGGGCCGCGCGGCCGCCTATGGCCTCGAGTCGATCATCGTCGACGGCCAGGACGCGGACGAGGTCTATCGTGCGGCGCGAACGGCCTATGACAAGGCGCGCGCGGGCGGCGGTCCGTCGCTGATCGAATGCAAGACGTATCGCTACAGCGGTCACTCGCGTGCCGATCCGGCGAAGTACCGGCCCGAAGGCGAGCTTGAGAAATGGAAGGCACGCGACCCGATCAAGATCTATCGCGAACGCCTGCTGCAATTCGGCATCGAGGAAGCGGAGATCGACAAGATCGACACCGAAGTGCGGCAGGAAGTCGACCAGGCGACGGACAAGTGCAAGGCTGCACCGCCGCCGCCGCTCGATATTCTGACGACCGACGTTTACGCTGATGGAGGCTGGGCATGGCGGAACTGACTTACCGCGACGCCGTCGCACGCGGCATCGCCCAGGAAATGGAGCGCGACGAGGACGTCGTCTTCATCGGCGAGGACGTCGGCAAGGCGGGCGGCGTGTTCAAGACGACCGTCGGCCTGATCGAGCAGTTCGGCCCGATCCGTGTGCGCGACACGCCGATCTCCGAGCAGGCCATCCTCGGCGCCGCCATGGGCGCGGCCATGACCGGCCTGAAGCCGATCGCCGAGATCATGTTCTCGGACTTCTTCGCGGTCTGTTTCGACTACATCGCGAACGAATTTCCGAAGAGCCGCTACATGTCGAACGGACAAACCAAGTGCCCGCTGGTCGTGCGCACCGGCAACGGTGCGGGTTCGCGCTTTGGCGCGCAGCACAGCCAGAGCGTCGAGAATTGGTGCATGATGATTCCAGGCCTCAAGGTCGTCGCCCCTTCCTCCCCGCGCGACGTGATCGGTCTGTTGGCCGCCGCCGTCCGCGATCCGGACCCGGTGATCTTCCTCGAGCACAAATCGCTCTATCCGATGAAGGGCGACGTGCCCGACGGCGAGATCGTCGACACGCTCGGCACCGCAAGCGTGCTGCGGCCCGGTAAGGACGCGACCATCCTTGGGCTCGCGCTCATGGTTCCGCGCGCGCTCGCGGCGGCGGAGAAACTGAAGGCCGAGCACGGCATCGACTGCGAAGTCATCGACGTCCGTTCGCTCGTTCCGCTCGACACCCAGACCATTCTCGGCTCGGTCGCGCGAACGCACCGTCTGTTTACGGTCGAGGAAAACCCGCGCTTGTGCGGCTGGGGCGCGGAGATCGTGTCGATCGTGGCCGATGAAGCCTTCTATGATCTAGACGGGCCGCCCGTCCGCATCACGACGCCGCACATTCCGTTGCCCTGCGCCGATATCCTCGAGGACGCGGCCCTCCCCTCGGTCGAACGCATTGTTGACCGCGTACGCAAGTCGCTGGGAAGCTAGATTTAGTCTGTCATCACCGGGCCGGCACCCAAGTCGGCTGTTGCCGACTTCGGCTCTTTAAAATACCGATCTCGGATAAACCCGAGATCGGGGGCGCCGAGTCCCGATGATCCCGCTCAGGAAGGCAAGGCCGTGCCCACCTAAGCGAGATGGCCGGGACAAGCCCGGCCATGACAAAGCAAAGAGGTATGCCCATGTACGAAAACCTGCTCGCGAACGTCCCAACCGACCTTTGGATCGGCGGGAAGTGGCGCAAATCCTCTGACAATGAGCGTTTCGATGTAACCGATCCCGCGACCGAGCGCTCGGTAGCCTCGGTCGCGAGCGCGAGCGTCGATGACGCCAAGGCCGCGGTCGACGCCGCCGCCGGCGCGTTCGAGGGTTGGGCGGCAAAGAAACCGCGCGAGCGGGGCGAGATCCTGCGCAAGGCGTTCGAGCTAATCATGCGCGACCAGGAGCGCCTGGCGAAGCTGATCACGATCGAGAACGGCAAGGCGCTGCCGGATTCACGCGCCGAAGTCGCGTATTCCGCCGAATTCTTCCGCTGGTTCTCCGAGGAAGGCGTTCGCAATACCGGCGACATGCGTATGGCGCCATCTTCTGGCGCGCGCATTCTCGTTCATCATAAGCCCGCCGGGATCGCCGTGCTGGTGACGCCGTGGAATTTTCCTGCCGCCATGGCGACGCGCAAGATCGGCCCGGCGCTCGCCGCGGGCTGCACGGTCGTGCTGAAGCCCGCATCCGAGACTCCGCTCACGATGCTCGCGCTCATGCCGATCCTGGAAGAAGCGGGAGTGCCTGCCGGCGTCGTCAACGTGCTGCCCTCGCGCCGCTCGGGCAAGGTCGTGGATGCGATGCTCCACGATCCCCGCGTGCGGGTGGTTTCCTTCACGGGTTCGACCGAGGTCGGCCGCAAACTGCTGCACGCGGCGGCGGACAACGTCGTTAATCCTGCGATGGAGCTGGGCGGCAATGCGCCCTTCATCGTCTTCGAGGACGCCGACATCGATGCGGCGATCGACGGCGCCATGGTCGCGAAGATGCGCAACATGGGCGAGGCCTGCACCGCGGCGAACCGCTTCTACGTGCAGGAGAAGGTGCACGACGCGTTTGCCGCGAAGCTCAAGGACAAGATGGCCGGGCTCAAGATGGGCAACGGCCTCGACGAGGGCGTGACTCTCGGACCCCTTGTCAACGCCGAGGGGCGGGACAAGGTGATTCATCTCGTCGACGACGCCGTGAAGAAAGGCGCGAAGATTCTCGTCGGCGGCAAGGCGCCCAACGGGCCAGGATACTTTTATCCCGCCACCGTCCTCACCAACGTGCCGGATGGCGTCGAAATGCTGCACGAGGAGATCTTCGGTCCCGTGGCCTCGATCCAGACGTTCAAGACCGAGGACGAAGTCATCAAGCGCGCGAACGACACCCAATATGGCCTCGTCGCCTATCTCTACACCGGCGACCTCAAGCGCGGCCTACGCGTGTCCGAGAAGCTCGACTTCGGCATGATCGGCCTGAACCGCGGGATCGTTTCCGACCCCGCGGCGCCGTTCGGCGGCATGAAGCAGTCGGGCATCGGCCGCGAGGGCGCACACGAGGGCCTGAAGGAGTTCCTCGAGACCCAGTACATTTCGGTTAACTGGTGAGTATTTTCGGCGACCAACTCCGTCATCCGAGGTGGCCGCGAAGCAGCCCTCGAAGGATGACGACTGAACAACGAGGAACTGAATGGACGTCCTGATGCCGCAGCTCGGCGAGACCGTCGACAAGGGCAAGGTCACGACCTGGTTCAAGAAGGTCGGCGATGCAGTGAAGCCCGGCGACAACCTGTTCGAGATCGAGACCGACAAGGTGTCGATGGAGATTCAGGCAACCAGCGGCGGCACGCTCGCGGAAATCCGCGTCGACGCGGGCAGCGAAGCGCCGGTTGGCGCCGTAGTAGCCGTGATTTCGGATGGAGCGGCGGCCGCAACCACGGCAAAGGCGGGAAGCGCGCCACGATCAGCGCCGCCCGACGCTCCCTCACCGTCTCCCCCGCCTCCCGCCGCTGCGTCGACGCCCGCCCCAAGGCCGCAGGCATCGCGTACCGCCGGCTCGATCAAACTCGATCCCTATTTCGAAGTGCGCACGCCAGAGCGCGACTACGGTCCGGCGAAGGTTGGCGGCAACGCGATAACACCGCTTGCACGCCGGCTGGCCGCGGAAGCGGGCATTGATCTTTCACGGGTAAAGGGTAGCGGCCCGCATGGCCGGGTCGTCGCAAAAGACGTCGGTTCCGCGCCCGCCACGCGCGGAGCTGCCGCATCTGTCGCTGGCGGTCTCACGCTCGAGCAGGTCAAGGCCATCTACCGCGACGCGCCCCACGAGGAAGTGCCGCTCGACGGGATGCGCCGCACGATCGCGACCCGCCTCGTGCAGGCGAAGCAGACGATTCCGCACTTCTATCTGACGATCGATGTGGAGATCGGCCCACTGCTGAAGCTGCGCGAAGACGCGAACGCCTCAGCTCCGCAAGGCAAGGACGGAAAGCCCGCATTCAAGCTTTCGGTCAATGATTTCGTGATCAAGGCTTGGGCCGCGGCTTTGCAACGGGTACCGACGGCGAACGCGGTCTGGGCCGACGATCGCATCCTGCGCTTCAAGCGCTCCGACGTGGCGGTCGCGGTCGCGATCGAGGGCGGGCTCATCACGCCCGTGATCCGCGAGGCCGACACCAAGCGCCTGTCCGCGATCTCCGCTGAGATGAAAGATCTCGCTGCCCGCGCGCGCGACCGCAAGCTCAAGCCGAACGAGTACCAGGGCGGCTCGAGCGCCATCTCCAATCTCGGCATGTTCGGCGTGCGCGAGTTTTCCGCGATCATCAACCCGCCGCACGCGACGATCTTGGCCGTCGGCGGCGCACGCCGTCAGGCCGTGGAGAAGGAAGACGGCGGCGTTGCATTCGCAAGCCTGATGTCCGTGACGCTCTCCTGCGACCACCGCGTCGTCGATGGCGCCCTCGGCGCCCAGCTGCTCGCCGCGTTCAAGGAAATCGTCGAGAAGCCGATTTCGGCGCTGGTCTGACTACTCCGCGGCCTGGGTCGTGACGCCGTTCTGCGCGGCGACGAAATCCGACAGCATCGGTACGTAATCTTCGCCCCGCCCTGCCGCGACCGCTGACCCGTAGTAGTCGCGGATTGCGGCCCCCATCGGATTCTTGATGCCAGCGGATTTCGCCATAGCCGCGAGATACGTCATGTCTTTCGAGGCGTTCTTGAGTGTGAACTTGTGCGCGTCGCGGTTGTGTTCGAGCACGTACGAGAAGAAAGTCTGATAGAAGCCGCAATCCATGCGGCTGCCGCGGATTACGCTGTCGATCATCTGCGGCGATAGACCTACCTTGGCGCCCAAGGCGAGGGCCTCCGAGTAGATCGCGCCGTATCCCATCGCGAAGAAGTTCATCATCAGCTTCATCTTGTGGCCATCGCCCGCGGGTCCGAGCCGCACCGACTTCGCGGCGAAGCAGCCAAGGACCGGCTCAAGCCGCGGCCAAACGCCTTCCTCGCACCCAACCATGGTGGAGAGCTTGCCCTCTTCCGCCTGCGCAGGCGTACCTCCGAGCGGGGCGTCGCAGAAGGCGACCCCAAGCGGGGCCAGCTCCTTCGCGAGGGCAAGCGTCGAATTCGGATCCGACGTGGAAGTATCGACGATGATAAGTCCCTTGCGCGCGCCCGCCTTGAGCCCGTTCGCGCCTCGCACGTTCGCTTCGACTTCTGGAGAGCCGGTGACGCAGAGGAAAACGATATCGGACTGCTTCGCGATCTCTTCGGCGGTCTTGGCCTCCTTCGCGCCTCGTTTCACGAGGTCGTCGACCGGTGCTCGGTTGCGATGCCCGAGGATCGTAAGCGCATGGCCTTTCTCGACAAGATTCTTTGCCATGCCGTGGCCCATGAAGCCCACACCGATGAATCCGATCCGTTCCTTGGCCATGCCACACTCCTTGCTCTGCCCACTCGGCCCAAGCTAGCACGCGGATTGAAACTAATGCGCCGCCGCCGTAATGGTGCTGACATTCCACGCGCATTCAGTCAGAGGATCAAGATGCCTGCTCACGACATCGGACTACTGCAAACCGGTCCCGTTCCGTCTTTCGTCGAGGAGCAGATCGACAAGCTTTTCACCGTGCATCGTCTGCACAAGGCTTCCGATCGCGATGTTTTCCTGAGCGAGATCGGGCCGAAGGTGCGTGGCCTCATCAGCTTCGGCGCGGTTCCCGTCAATTCGGCCCTGATGCAGAAGCTGCCGAAACTCGAGATCGTCGGAAACTTCGGCGTCGGCTACGATTCCATTGACGCAAAATGGGCCGGTGAGCACGGCATTGTCGTCACGAACACCCCCGGCGTGCTCGACGAAGAGGTGGCCGACACGACACTCGGCCTGTTGCTCAACACAGTCCGGCATCTTCCGCAGTCGGAAAGACACCTGCGCGCCGGCAAATGGCTCGAGAAGCCCTATCCGCTGAGCGCCACCTTGCGCGGCCGCAAGATCGGTATCGTCGGAATGGGCCGCATCGGCAAGGCAATCGCGCGACGCATCGAGGCCTTTGGCCTGCCTGTCGTCTATCACAGCCGCCGGCCCGCCGACGGAGTGGCCTACCGGCACTACCCGAGTCTTGTCGCGATGGCCAAAGACGTGGACGTGCTGATCGTCATCGTGCCCGGCGGAGCGGCCACGAAGAACATGATCAACCGCGAAGTGCTCGAGGCGCTCGGTCCGGACGGCATCCTGATCAATGTGGCGCGCGGCTCCGTGGTCGACGAGCCTGCCCTGATCCAGGCCTTGCGTGACAAGAAGATCCTGTCGGCGGGACTGGACGTGTTCGCGGACGAACCCCGCGTACCGAAGGAATTGATCGAGATGGATCATATCGTGCTGCTGCCCCATGTCGGCTCGGCATCCGTCGAAACCCGGCGCGCCATGGGCCAGCTCGTGGTCGACAATTTGAAATGCTGGGCCGAAGGCAAGGGACCGCTAACCCCCGTGCCGGAAACCCCGTGGCCACCAAAGAAACGATGATCGGCGGCCGGGTCGCATGCTAGGATCGACCTCATGCGCACGCGGTTCCTCATCGCGATGCTGTGTGTCTGCTTCGCGTCGGGAGCGAGCGGACAAACGCCTTCGAGCAAGGTAGACCCGACCGAAGTCCGCGCCCTCGTCGCACAGTACGAGCTCGCGAGCGCCGATAACTTGCGCAAGTGCAAGATAAGTCTCGATGCCAAACCCGCCGGGCCCGGATTTCTCCTGGTCTTCGACCGCGCGCCCTGCGGGGCACAATTCGGATTTCTCGGCGAGGTCGCTGCCTGGACGCCCGGCGTCGCCGGCGCAATCCTTCTGATCGGCCGCGACGGAAAGGCCGTCGCGGAATTCACCGAGGGCGTCGGTGGCGTGTACGAGGCCATCCGCGAGAACGATGCCGTTTACTTCCTCGCCAATTTGCAGTTCGTCGACCCGTCGGATCGCGTACAGGTCGGCGATATTCTGGGTGAGTGGTCCTTACACCGGCCCGGCGGCGCATCGATCTGCCGGATCACCCTGACGGACCAAGTCGCCGGCGATGAGTTGTACGGCATGCGCGTGCAGCCGAACTGCGATCAATCGATCGAGCGGCTCGGCGCCACCATGTGGCAACTTGAGCGCGGTGACGTGGTGTTGCGGTCCCCGAACGGGGAGTCGCTCCGCTTCGGACGCCAGGACGGTAACGTCTGGGCGAGGGTCCCGGACAAGCCTCGGCCGCTCCTGATGTCGCGGCCGTAACCGCGTCACGGTTTCACGTCATAAGCTGCAGGCCCTTCAGGCTCGCGTGCCCTTCCCGGCCGACGATGATGTGATCGTGCACCTCGATTCCGAGCGAACGCGCGACGTCGACGATCTGTTTTGTCATCTGGATGTCCGCGCGCGAGGGCGTCGGGTCGCCTGAAGGATGATTGTGCACGAGCACGAGCGCGGTCGCCGATAACTCCAGTGCGCGCCGCACCACTTCGCGCGGATAGACCGGAGTGTGGTCGACGGTGCCGGTTTGCTGCACTTCGTCGGCGATCAGTTGATTTCGCTTGTCAAGAAAGAGTATGCGGAAGCTCTCTCGCTCTGCGAACGCCATCGCCGCTCGGCAGTAGTCGAGCACCGATGACCATGAAGACAGCACCGGCCTTTGCCTCACCTCGCCGCGCGCGAGTCGTGCGGCGGCGCCTTGCACGATCTTGAGCTCTGCGACGGCTGCGTCGCCTATGCCGTCGACTTCGCGCAGCAACGCGGGCGGAGCTGCGATCACCTCCGCGAACGACCCGAAACGCTGCAACAGCGCCTTGGCGAGCGGCTTCACGTCGCGGCGAGGCAATGCGCGAAACAGGACCAGCTCGAGGAATTCGTAATCGGCAAGCGCGTCCGGCCCCGCATCGCGCAGACGCGCGCGCAGCCGATCGCGATGACCGAAATAGTGCGGAGCTTCCTTGAACGCGGAATTCTTTCTGGCCCCACCCATGGGGAGCAAGCCTAAGTCGTGTAGGGAGGTTTATGCAACCCGGCCGGCGACAGCGTGAAAATCTCAACGCCTTTTTCAGTCACGGCAACCGTGTGCTCGAACTGCGCTGACAGCGAGCGGTCGCGTGTGACGGCGGTCCAGCCATCCGACAGTACCTTCACATGCGGCCGGCCGAGATTGATCATCGGCTCGACTGTAAAAAACATGCCGGGCCGCAGCACCGGACCTTCACCGCCATGGCCGACATGGACGACGTTCGGTTCGTCGTGAAACAGGCGGCCCACACCGTGGCCGCAGAAATCGCGCACGACGCTCATATGATTCGGCTCGACCACCGCCTGGATCGCTGCGCCGATGTCGCCGATCGTGCCTCCCGGCCGGATCGCTTCGATGCCGGCCATCATCGCTTCGTGAGTCACTTCGACCAACCGTTCGGCACGTCGCGGCACCTCGCCCACCGTGTACATGCGGCTTGTATCTCCGTGCCAGCCGTCCAGCACGAGGGTCACATCGATATTGACAATATCCCCTTCCCGCAGCGGCTTGTCGTTCGGGATGCCATGGCACACGACGTGATTGATCGAGGTGCAGATCGACTTGCTGTAGCCCCGATACATGAGCGTCGCTGGCAGCGCGCCATGGTCCATGGCGTACTCGAAGACCAGTTGATCGAGCGATTCCGTGGTGACCCCGGCGCGCACTTCGGGGACAAGGAGGTCAAGCACCTTGGCCACGAGCTGCCCTGCCCGGCGCATGCCGGCAAAGCCTTCGGGACCATGCAGCTTGATCTGCCCGGTCTTGCGCAGCGGTGCGGAGGTGGCTTCGACGTAGGTCATTGGGGTACCGGCAGAAACCCAAATGTAGGGCATCGTGCCAAACGTGCAAGGAACCACTCAGCCGAGGATCGGGACCGGCCTCGTGACCTCGATGCCCTCGGGCGAGACGCGGCACGCGAGTGCGATGGCTTCGACGCCTGCGTCGCGCGCCCGATCGAAGGCGGCTCCATAGGCGGGATCAATGTCGCGCGCGAGCGAGACCCCTTCGGCTGAGCCGATTTGCACCAGAAAGATCATGACTGACCGCGAGCCGTTGCGTACCTCGGCGGCGAGTTCGTCGAGATGCTTCGCGCCACGCGCAGTGACACTGTCAGGAAACTCGGCGCGGCCTTTCTCGCGCATCATGTGGACGTTCTTCACTTCGACGAAACAGGACGGCCGACCTTCATGCTCGAGCAAAAAGTCGACGCGGCTTGACTTTCCATACTTCACCTCGCGCCGCAGCCGATCGTAACCGCATAGATCCGCAATGCCCCCGGCCGTGATCGCCTCTTCGACCAGCCGATTGGGATGGCTTGTGTTCACGCCAACGAGCTCCACGCCGCTTCCGAAGTCGACCTCCACGAGCTCCCAGCTCAACGGCAGCTTGCGGCTCGCATTCTCCGACTTGGAAAGAAACACGCGGCTTCCGGGGGCGACCAGTCCAAGCATCGATCCCGGATTGGCCACGTGCACGGTCGTCTCCGATCCGTCGGACAAGGTGACGTCGGCGAGAAATCGCTTGTAGCGGCGATTGAGCTTCGCGGGGATGAGGGGTGTCGAAAACCGCATGCCGCACTCAGTCGACGAATTTTCCGCCGCGATCTTCCTCAATGTGAATGCGGATGATCTCCTCGAAATCATTGTCCGCCCTGAAACCAAGCGCGTGCGCGCGTTTCGTATCGAAGCGAACCGACTCGTTCGGAAAGATCTTCATGATCGTTTCATCGGGCTTGCGCTTGATACGCGCGACGACCTTGTCGCCCGCGACCTTGCGCAGTGCCTCGATCTGCTCGCCGACCGTCACTGCTATTCCGGGCATGGTGATGCTGCGCCGCAGTCCGACCTTTGCTCCGTCGATCGCCGCCGCGTGGACGAGAAAGCCGATTGCCGCGCGCGGACTCGCGTGGCTGTTCCGCTTCGTATCGGGTACCGGCAGGATCGCTTCAACGCCCGCGAGGGGCTCGCGGATGATTCCCGAGTAGAAGCCGCTCGCGGCCGCGTTGGGCTTGCCTGGACGAACCGTGATGGCGGGAAAGCGCAGCCCGATGCCGTCGACGAAGCCGCGTCTCGTATAGTCGGCCAGGTATTGCTCGCAGATCACCTTGGCTGCGCCGTACGAATTCGGCGGCGTCAGGTGATAATCATCCGGGATCGGGTCCGGCAGCTCGCCACCAAACACTGCGATCGAGCTCGTGAACACGAGCCTCGGCTTGTTTCCCTTCTTGCGGACTGCCTCCAACAGATGGTGCATCGCGTCGACGTTGACGCGATAGCCCTTGTCGAAATCCGCCTCCGCCTCGCCCGACACGACCGCCGCGAGATGGAAGATCAACTCCGGCGCGTCGGCGACGAGTTTCGTCGCCTCGTTCGGCACCGTGACGTCGCCCGCGTGACTTGCTACCGGAAACTTCGCCTCCTTCGGCGCACTCGGGGCGGCGATGTCATGCAACGTCATCCGCGTGATCGGCTTGCCACCAACGTTCCCGTCTCGCACGAGGCGGTCCACGAGCTTCCGCCCGATCATTCCGCCCGCGCCGGTGATGAGAATGTGCATCGATAATCCCCTGTTATTGCCGGCTAAACTGCCTTCCGGATATCCAAGAGCCGCTGCCGCTGGCGACCTTCCGCGTCAAAGTTCGCCGGCGCGAGCCATCGCTCGAACGCAGCCTTCGCCCGTGGCCACTCGCTGTCGAGCATCGAGAACCACGCCGTGTCGCGACTGCGCCCCTTCAGAATCATGTGCTGGCGAAAAATCCCTTCGAACGTGAAGCCGAAGCGCTCCGCGGCACGACGCGAGGCCGCGTTCAGTGCGTCGCACTTCCACTCGTAGCGGCGATAGCCCAACGTCTCGAAGGCGTAGCGCGCGAGCAGGAACTGTGCCTCGGTCGCGAGCGGGGTCCGCTGCAATGACGGTCCGTAGACGATATGACCGACCTCGATCACCCGCATCGTCGGACGGATCTCCATGAATGTCGCGACACCGAGCGCGCGCCCATTGCGATCCTGAATCGTGAAATAGAACGGGTCCTCAAGCGCCGCCCGCTGTGCGAGCCACGCGTTGAACGCTGCCGCGTCCGCAAACGGTCCCTGCGACGAGTAGGTCCAGAGATCTTCTCGTCCCTTGAACGCGTCCCAAAGGGCCGGCCCGTGGCGCGCCGCGTTCAGCCGTTCGAGAACCACATAGCGGCCGGCAAGCGCGACCTTGCCCGGCGGCAACGCAGGCTTGCTATCGACCGGCGGACCGACCGGGCGCCGGCCGTCATTCTGAACCGGAACACTCACGACTTGCCGCGCTTCGCGTGATCCTGATGGAAGAAACGATTGAGGTCGGCATGCGGCGCAAGCTCCGCAAAGCCGCCGAACAGACCCGCTTCGGCGATGAGGTGCGACGCCTTGAGGAAACCTTGCCAGGCGGCCCGCGCGAGGGCGCTTCCTACCGAGATTCGACGCACGCCCATTTGCGCGATGTCGGGAACCGTCAGGTCGCTCGCACTTCCGACCAGCAGATTGGTTGGCTTCGGAGCTACCGCCTGAACCACCGCTTTGATCTGATCCCGCGTACGGATCCCGGGAATGTAAAGGCAATCGGCGCCGGCCTCGGCATAAGCCGTGATGCGCTTGATGGCGTCGTTCAAGTCCGGCTTGCCGACGAGAAAGTTCTCCGCGCGAGCGGTCAAAACTACGCCCGTCGCGCTATGATCGACGGCACTCTTGGCCGCACGCACGCGCTCGATCGCGTGCGGCAGGTCGTATAACGGTTTCTCCTTGTCACCCGTCGAGTCCTCGATGGACAGTCCAGCGACACCCGTTTCGATCGCCTGCCGGACGTTGTTGCCGACGCCCTTGGGGTCATGCGCGAAGCAGTTGCCGAAATCCGCATTCACCGGGAGATCAGTCGCTTTAACGATCTCCCGGATGTGATGCAGCATCGCTTCGAGCGGCGCTTCGTTGTCGGCATAACCCATGGCCCAGGCGGCACCCGCGCTTGTGGTCGCGAGCGCCTTGAAACCGAGCCCTTGCAGATAGCGCGTGGTTCCGACATCCCACGGATTCGGCAGCAGCAAGCAGCCGGACTCGTGCAGTCGCCGAAATTCACGCCGCTTGTCCGCAACCGTGTGCATCAATGGCTGTCCCGCGGAATGCCCATCGTCTGCGCGACGCGCTGATACTTGACGGCAGGCTTCAGCACCATGCCGTCCGCGAGCTGGTCCACCATCGAGCGCTGGATTTCCTGCCACGGGGTCTGGCTTGCCGGATACGGATAGCCGCCGCCCTTCTGTAGTTCCATCCGCCGCTCGGCCAAGTCGCCCTCCGAGATGATAATGTTCGCTTCGCCCTTCTTCAGATCGATGCGTACTCGGTCGCCGGTCTTGAGCAGCGCAAGCCCGCCGCCGGCAGCCGCTTCAGGCGAGGCGTTGAGGATCGACGGCGAGCCGGAAGTGCCCGATTGGCGGCCATCGCCGATGCACGGAAGCGACTTGATCCCTCGCTTCAATAGCGCCGCGGGCGGCTGCATGTTCACGACTTCCGCGGCGCCCGGATAACCGATTGGACCGACGCCGCGAATGAACAGCATCGTGTGCTCGTCGATTCCAAGCGACGGATCCTCGATGCGCGCGTGGTAGTCCTCGCGGCCGTCGAACACCATCGCCTTGCCTTCGAACGCGTCCGGATCCTTGGGATTCGACAGATAGCGCTTGCGGAATTCCTCCGAGATCACGCTCGTCTTCATAACCGCGCTATCGAAGAGATTCCCGTGCAGCACGATGAATCCTGCGTCCTGGACGAGCGGATCGCCATAGGTGCGGATCACTTCACGGTCCCATGAGAGCTTGCCACGGCAATTGTCGCCCACGGTTTTGCCGTTCACGGTCTTAGCGTTCTCTTTGATCTTGCCGGCCTCGATCAACTCGGCGACCACCGCCGGCACGCCGCCCGCCCGATGGAATTCCTCGCCGAGATACTTTCCGGCGGGCTGCATGTTCACGAGCAACGGAATCTTGTGGCCGTGCTTCTGCCAGTCGAGCACCGAAAGCGGCACACCGATGTGCCGCGCGATCGCGTTGACGTGCACCGGCGCGTTGGTCGAGCCGCCGATCGCGGAATTGACGACGATCGCGTTTTCGAACGCTTCGCGCGTAAGAATATCGGAGGGCTTCAGGTCCTCAGCGACCATCTCGACGATGCGCAGACCCGTCTGGAAGGAAATCTCCGGCCGCTCGCGATAGGGTGCCGGAATTGCGGCGCATCCCGGCAGCGACATGCCGAGCGCCTCGGCGAGCGCGTTCATCGTCGACGCCGTGCCCATCGTGTTGCAATGGCCGATCGAGGGGGCAGCCGACGCGACGAGGTCGACGTATTGCTCGTCGTTGATTTCCCCCGCCGCAACGAGCTCGCGCGCCTTCCATTTGATCGTACCGGAGCCCGTGCGCTCGCCCTTGTACCAGCCGTTCAGCATCGGCCCGCCGGAGAGCACGATCGCCGGAATGTTCACGGTCGCCGCCGCCATGATGCAGGCCGGCGTGGTCTTGTCGCAGCCCGTCATCAGCACGACACCGTCGATCGGGTAGCCGTAAAGCACCTCGACGATCCCGAGATACGCAAGGTTGCGATCGAGTGCGGCCGTCGGCCGCTTGCCGGTTTCTTGAATCGGATGCACCGGAAATTCGAACGCTATGCCACCCGCCGCGCGAATGCCCTCGCGCACGCGTTGCGCAAGCTGCATGTGATGGCGGTTGCACGGTGAGAGGTCGGACCCGGTTTGGGCGATACCGATGATCGGCTTGCCGGCCTGCAATTCCCCGCGCGACAGGCCGTAGTTCATGTAGCGTTCGATATACATCGCCGACATGTGCGGGTCGTCTGGGTTATCGAACCAGATCTGCGAGCGCAGCTTGACCTTGGGAGCGCCGCCCTTCTTGCCTGCCATTACAACCTCCGTGGCCGCCGCTGACGACGGCCGTGAACCCGTTGTGGGGGTTTGATTTCCATTCACCTATGCGCCTAATGTTCGCGCAAAATCAACGCGCATGAAAGCCGGGGAGGAATACCCATGTTGCGTACCGTTGCCGCCTTCGACCGCATGGGCGAAGAGAACGCCTTTGCGGTGCTTGCGCGCGCGACTGAGCTCGCGAGCCAGGGGCGCGACATCATCAACCTCGGCATCGGCCAGCCCGACTTCCCGACTCCCCCGCACATCGTAGAGGCCGCGATCAAGGCCTTGAAGGACGGCCACCACGGCTACACGCCCGCGACCGGCATCAAGCCGCTGCGGGAGGCCGTCGCCGCGGACCTGCAAAAGCGCTTCAAGGCCGAGGTATCGCCCGATCTCGTCTTCATCGCACCCGGCGGCAAGGTCACGATGTATGCGGCGATCCTGATGTTCGGCGAGCCCGGTGCGGACATCCTCTATCCCGACCCCGGCTTTCCCATCTATCGCTCGATGATCGAGTTCACGGGCGCGAGGCCGATCCCCGTCCCGATCCGCGAGGAGAACAATTTCGCGTTCTCCGCGGATGAGACGCTGAAGCTTATCACGCCGAACACGCGATTGCTGATCCTCAACTCACCAGCCAATCCCACAGGCGGCGTCACGCCGAAAGTGGAAGTCGACAAGCTCATCGCCGGGCTCGAGAAGTTTCCCGATGTCGCCCTGATGTCGGACGAAATCTACGACCACATGGTCTATGACGGCGAGGAGCACGTCTGCCTGCTCAACTATCCGTCGATCCGCGACCGGCTCATTCTGTTGAACGGCTGGTCGAAGACTTACGCAATGACCGGCTGGCGGCTCGGCTATTCGATCTGGCCGGCCAAGCTCTACGATTTCGCGCGCAAGCTTGCGGTGAATTCGTACTCTTGCGTGAACGCCCCGACCCAGTACGCAGGCCTCGCCGCGCTCAAGGGTCCGCAGGGCGACGTGAAGAAAATGGTCGCCGAATTCGACAAGCGCCGAAAGGTCGTCGTCGAGGGGTTGAACAAGCTGCCCGGCGTGTCTTGCCGCACCCCGAAGGGCGCCTTCTACGCATTCCCGAACGTGAAGAACACCGGCTGGAAGGCGAAAGCCCTGGCATCGACCTTGCTCGACGACGCCGGCATCGCGATCATCGGCGGCCCGGACTTCGGCATTCTCGGCGAAGGCTACATTCGCGTCTCCTACGCCAATTCCACCGAGAACATCCTGAAAGCGCTTAAGCGCATGGGCGAATTTCTCACGACCCGCAAGGCGGCCTGACCCTCGGCGTAGTTGGGAGTGCATCCATGAACGTGCACGCGCGCGGCTTCTCCGAAGAGCAGCGCTTGATGCGCGAAAGCTGCCGCGGCTTCGTCGACGACGTCGTCATCCCATTCATCCGCGACAACTGGCAGGCCGAATGGGACATGAATCCCGGACTGCGCCTGCCGGCAGCGATCCTCGAGGCGGCGGACAAGGTGGGCATACGCGCGCTCGGCGTCCCGGAGGAATTCGGCGGGGTCGAGCTCGACGCGAAGACCGAGGTCCACACATTCGCGCTGATCGCCGAGGAAATCGCGCGCGGCGATTGCGGCCTCGCCGACAAGCTCGTGCAGAACTGGAAGATATCGATTCTGCTGCGCAACCTCGCGCCGAAGCACATTCAGGCGCACTGGTTCAAGCGTCTCGTAGCCGAACCGCAGCTCCTGTTCGCCCATTGCCTGACCGAGCCGCGCGGCGCGTCCGACCGCTGGTTGCCCTACAACGTCCCGGAAGCCGCGATGCAGACCCGCGCCGAAAAGCGCGGCAACGAGTGGGTGATAAACGGCCGCAAGCATTTCATTTCGAATGGCTTCGATGCCGGCCTCTACGTCGTTTATGCGAACACGAACACCAAGGCTGGCGTGCTTCAGGGCACCTCCTCCTTCGTGGTCCCGCGCGATGCACCGGGACTGACCGTCGCCCGCTGCAACGAGACCATGGGCGGCCGTTTCATGAACAACGGTGAGATCGTGTTCGAGGATTGTCGGGTGCCGGCCGATCATGTGCTCGCCGAGAACGACGCGATGCAGAAAGCGAGCGTCTATTTCCGCCCGGGAAAGATCATCCAGGCGGCAAAGAATCTCGGCGTCGGCGTTGCCGCGTTCGAGCGGACCGCGGGATACGTGCAGAACTACGTGCAAGGCGGTCGCGTTCTCATCAAGCATCAGGCCGTGGCACTGCGGCTTGCCGACATGGCGATCGCCATCGAAGCGGTGCGTGCGCTCCTCGGCCGTGCAGCCGACGCCGTGTCCGAAAACGCTCCCGACGCCGACGCGCTCTGCAACATGACCAAGGTGTTCGCCTCGGAA
The DNA here is from genome assembly GCA_963711595.1 of uncultured Alphaproteobacteria bacterium. Classification (GTDB taxonomy): domain Bacteria; phylum Pseudomonadota; class Alphaproteobacteria; order Rhizobiales; family Xanthobacteraceae; genus JAUSIF01. Next base: position 509,318 of record CAVQER010000007.1, on the reverse strand, counting down.
GAGATCCTGAAGGTCTGTCAGAACGCGATGGAACTGCATGGCGGTCACGGCGCCATGCTCGAGATGGGCATCGAGAAGTTGTTTCGCGACGCCGCGATCTTCCTGCACTCGGACGCGACCGCGGACATCTCCCGCTTCAAGATCGTCAAGGCGCTGTACCCGCAGACGGCGGGGAAGTACGCCGGACCGGAGGCCTAACGGGTCCCCGCTGCGGCAAGTTGCCGTTTGCCCGCGCGTTCGGCGGATTCGCCGCCAATTGGCGCTGATTGCCGGGCGTTTCATGCCTGCGACCGTTGCGGCGCCTCCACGGCAGTGCTTTCCTCGTCCTGTCCGATTCGCGCATCCCTGCGAACGTTCGCCTGTCCTGTCACCAACAGGCGCTGCAAGAACCACGCGGGGTGCTCTGGGGAGCGGGTCGCCACGGTCTACGGTTCGAATTGCTGCGGGGGACGTTCGAACGTGCGGGTAGTTTCTGTCGGCGAGGTAATGATCGAGCTTGTGCGCGGTCAGGACGGGCGCTTTGCGCTCGGCTACGCCGGCGACGCATTTCATACCGCGATTTATCTTTCCCGTTGCGGCGCGTCCGTCGCTCTCGCAACCGCTCTCGGCAATGACCGCTATTCCGACGAAGCTTTGGAAACCGCAGCCGCAGAAGGCGTGGCCACCGATCTCGTGCTGCGGATCGGAGATCGCGTCCCCGGCCTCTCGCTCGTGGAGGCGGACGGCAACCGCAACGGCGAGATCTGGCGCGACACTTCACCGGCGCGTCAACTTTTCGAGTTGCCGGGCTGGGACCGCGTCGCCGAGCAGGTAGTCGCCGCGCAGTACGTCTATTTCTCCGGTGTCACACTGTCGCTTTACTCGAATGTCGGCCTCGGGCGCATGCTTGCTGCGCTCGAATTCGGCCGCGAGCGCGGCGCCAAGATCGCCTTCGACAGCAACTGGCGATTTGCCTGCTGGCGCGGCGACGACCAGCGCGCGCGGGCCGTGTTCTCCGAAGCGTTGCGTCGCAGCGATCTCGCCCTGCCCTCGTTTGAAGACGAAGCCAAGCTTTGGGGCGACGCCTCGCCGGCGGCGACCGTCGAGCGGCTGACGACGTTCGGCGTGCGTGAAGTGGTGGTCAAGAACGGCGCCTCCCCCGCGCTGGTGCATGCGGAGGGGCGCACCGTCGAAGTCCCAGTCCCGCAGAAGCTTGACCCCGTCGATACGCGTGCGGCTGGCGACGCCTTCAATGCCGCTTATCTCGCCGCGCGCATGAAGGATGAAAAGCCGGAAGCTGCCGCGCTTGCCGGTCATCGCCTCGCAGCCGAAGTGCTGCAACATCCGGGAAATCTGACGCCGGGTCCGCGCCGGGCGGTGGGCGAAAAGCGCCACTGATCATTTCGCCGAAAGTCGGTCCCTGGCAGGCGAAATCGGCGATTGTCATCCCTCCGTGACCGCCGGATAATGTGGGCAAGCCGACAGTGGGACCAATCCCCTGCATCGGCTGGCTGAGGGGCCGTTGCGGCCACCGACAAGCCAAGGGAGGACAACATGGACATTCGCAAGCCGCGTCGGCGCGGACTGAGCCGACGCGAAGTCATGAAGACAGCCGCGGCGGCGGGCGCTGTGGCGAGCGTCGGGCCCTTCTTCCACGTCAATCCCGCGAAAGCCGCGAAGAAACTCAACATCCTGCAATGGAGTCACTTCGTCCCGGGCTACGACAAGTGGTTCAACAATGAGTACGTGAAGGAGTGGGGTTCCAAGAACGACACCGAGGTCGTCGTCGACAACATCAACCTCGCGCTCATTCCGTCGCGGGCCGCAGCCGAAGTCTCCGCGCAGAAGGGCCACGATCTGGTGATGTTCCTCTCGCCGCCGTCGGTGTACGAGGACCAGGTCCTCGACATGAAGGACGTCTATGCCGAGGTCGAGAAGAAGCATGGCAAGGCGATCGATCTTGCGGTGAAGAGCACCTACAACCCGAAGACCAAGAAGTATTTCGCTTTCTCCGACAGCTTCGTGCCCGATCCGGTGAACTACCGCCTCGATCTTTGGGGCGATATCGGCATCAAGCCGGACAGCTGGGATGACGTCCGCAAGGGCGGCAAGTTGATCAAGGACAAGCACAAGATCCCGGTCGGCGTCGGTCTCTCCGCCGAGCTCGACACCGCGATGGCGATGCGCGCGATCATGTATTCGTTCGGCTCGCACGAACAGGACGAGGCGGGCAACCTCACGATCAACTCGAAGGAGACCCTCGAGGCGATCAGGTTTGTGAAAGCGTTGTTCGAAGAGACGATGACGCCGGAGGTGTTTGCCTGGGACGCGTCGTCCAACAACCGGCAGATGCTCGCCGGCCGCTCCTCGCTGGTGCTCAACGCGATCTCCGTCACGCGCACGGGCGAGAACTCAAAGCTTCCAATTCACGAGCGGATCGGCCTCGCCAAGGCGATGAAGGGTCCGGTGCGCCGGATCGGCCTCGAGCACGTGATGGACTGCTACGTGATCTGGAAGTTCTCGGACAACAAGGAAGGCGCCCAGAAATTCCTGGTCGACTACATCGACAACTTCAAGAAGGGCTTCCTCGCGAGCGAGTTCTACAACTTCCCCTGCTTCGCCAAGACCGTCCCGGACCTGAAGCAGTTGATCGCCAAGGACTCCAAGGCCGTGCCGCCGGAGAAATACGCGGTACTCGAGGACGTGCTGGATTGGGCGACGAACGTCGGATACCCCGGCTACTCGCACGCCGCGATCGACGAGTCCTTCGGCAACTGGACGCTGAACACCATGTTCGCCAAGGCCGCCTCTGGCGCCGAGACGCCGGAAGACGCGTTGAAGCAGGCCGAAGCGCAGATGAAGGCGATTTGGGCCAAGTGGAAAGAGCGGAACATGATCTGATCCGCGATTGCCGCAATTGAACATCGGGGGCCCGGCATGCGTCGGGCCCCCGTTGCCGCCGGGCAAGGCGCATCAGCCGATCTTCCGTCCAATCCCATCGCAATTATCCGAGGCCCAGATGGCAACGGTCGAGGCACGACGTATTTCCAAGCACTTTGACGATGTTCGCGCGGTCGACGGCATCGATCTGACGGCGGGCGAAGGGGAGTTTCTCGTCCTGCTTGGTCCTTCCGGATGCGGCAAGACCACGTTGATGCGCATGATCGCGGGGCTCGAGCAGCCGACGCATGGAGACATCGTGATCGACGGCAAGGTGGTCACCGACCTTCCGCCGCGCGCCCGCAACATCGCCATGGTGTTTCAGAGCTACGCGCTCTACCCGCACCTCACCGTCGAGAAGAATATTTCATTTCCGCTGCGCGCCGTCCGCATGCCGAAGGATGAGATCCGCAAGAAGGTCGACTGGGCCTCGCGCATGTTCGGCATCCAGCGCTTCCTCGATCGCAAGCCACGCCAGCTTTCCGGCGGCGAGCGCCAGCGCGTCGCCCTCGCACGCGCCGTCGTACGCGAGCCTGTCGTATTCCTGCTCGACGAGCCGCTATCGAACCTCGACGCGAAGCTCCGCAACTCCGCGCGCGACGAACTCAAGCAATTTCAACGCAGCCTCGGCACGACCACGATCTACGTGACCCACGACCAGGCCGAAGCCATGGGCCTCGGCGACCGCATCGCGATCCTCAACCACGGCAAGGTGATCCAGGTCGGCACGCCGCACGAGATCTACGGGCGGCCCTCGGACGTGTTCGTCGCAACCTTCATCGGCTCGCCGCCCATGAATCTCGTCGAGGATGGCGCGACCTGGCTCGGTTTTCGACCGGAGTCCTTCCTGCCGCGCGGCGTCGATGATAGTGCCGACGCAGTGACATTTCCCTTCCGCGTCACGCGCGTCGAGTATCTCGGCGCCGACCGCCTCGTCTACGGCATACTGGAAGGGCGCAGTCCCGAAACCCACGTCATTTCCAAGATCCCGACCAACATCCGCGCCGACGTCGCGGCCGGACAGAAATACGACTTCGTCGTCGGGCGCCGCGACATCGCACGTTTCGATCGGACGAGCGGCCGCCGCGTCGAGGGAGACCGCAAGTGAAGGTGGCTGCCGCCGGGGGCGTCCGCGCCTGGCTCGCTGACAACGAGCGTGTGCTTTGGCCGCTCATGCTTGCGCCGGCGATTCTCTACATCGTACTGCTGGTCGGCTTTCCGTTCCTGCTCTCGCTCTACTACAGCCTCTCGGACGCCACGGTCGCGAGCCGCGAGCTGCGTTTCGTCGGCCTGCAGAATTACTATCGCGTCGTCGAAAGCCGCACGTTCTGGCTGTCGCTGAAGAACACGCTCATCATTACGCTCGTCTCGCAGTTGTTCATTGTCGTGCTCGCGAACATTCTCGCGGGCGCCCTGATCAAGGAGTTTCGCGGCAAGTGGTTCGTGCGATTCCTGATCTTGCTGCCCTGGGTCGCGCCGATCTCGCTCGGATCGATCGGGTGGCTTTGGATCTACGATTCGATCTACAGCATCATCAACTGGACCGGTCAGGCCGTCGGCATCCTCGGACCCGGCCAGTGGCCGATCTGGCTTGGCGATCCCACGCTCGCGATGACGTCAATCATCGTGCTCAACGTCTGGCGCCTTCTGCCGCTGGCGACCGTGATCGTTCTTGCCGGTCTCACGTCGATTCCGCAGGACATCCATGACGCGGCATCGATCGACGGCGCCGGTTTCTGGCGGCGACACCTGCAGATCACGGCCCCCCTCGTCCTCCCGATCACACTCGTGGCCGTGCTGTTCGGGATCATTTTCACCTTCACCGACATGATCATCGTGTTCGTCCTGACCCGCGGCGGGCCTTACGACACCACGCAAGTCATTGCCAGCTGGGCATATTTTACGGGCATCCAGGGCGGCGACCTCGCCGGCGGCGCGGCCATTTCGCTCTTCATGTTCCCGGTGCTGGTCGCCGTCGCGATCTTCTTCCTTGTCCTCGCGCGCCGCACGGAGGTCACCTGATGCAGCCCGCGACCGCGCGCGCCCGCCGTGCCGGCGCCTGGCTCGGCCACAAGGCGATCCTCGTCTTCTTCGTGACCTTCCTCGCCTTCCCTTTCTATTGGATGCTGATCACGACTTTCAAGACAACGCAGGATCTGCACGACACCGCAAACAATCCGTATCTCTTCAACGATCCGCCGACACTCGAGCACCTGCGGATGCTGTTCGAGGAAACGCAGTACCTGCAGTGGCTGATCAATACGGGACTCGTCGGCCTTGCCGTCGTCGCGATTACGCTCGCGCTGGCGATTCCCGCCGGATACGCGCTCGCGCGCATGACCGGTCCCTGGGCGCAGACGCTCGGGATCGCGATCTTTCTCACTTATCTTGTGCCGCCAACGATCTTGTTCATCCCGTTCGCGCGGATCATCGCGACCCTCGGCTTGCAGGATTCGCTCTGGTCGCTCGTGCTCGTCTATCCGAGTTTTACGGTGCCGTTCTGCACGTGGCTGTTGATGGGATTCTACAAGGCAATCCCGCGCGATCTCGAGGACGCAGCGATGATCGACGGCCTGTCTCGGCTCGGCGCCTTCATCAAAGTGGTGATGCCGATCTCCCTCGCTGGCATTCTCACCGTGATCATCTTCGCCTTCACGCTCGTGACGCAGGAATTCGTCTACGGCCTCACCTTCATCACGCGCCTCTCCAGCTACACCGTGAGTGTTGGCGTACCGACGTTCCTCGTGCGCGGTGACGTCTATTTCTGGGGCTCGATGATGGCAGCATGCCTGATCGCGAGTGTGCCGATCGCGATCATCTACAACTTCTTCGTCGACCGCTTTGTCGTGGGCTTCACGGTCGGCGCGGTGAAATAGGTTTGTCCTACTCCGCCGCAGCCGCCTTTAGACTTGGCACGTGAATGGCGCCCGCCGCCACCATTTGCTCGATCTCCGCATCCGCGAATCCGTGCTCAAGCAGCACCTCGCGCGTATGCTCGCCGAACACCGGTGCGCCGCGCCGGACGCTCGTCGGCGTCTCCGAAAACTTGACCGGCGCGCCGATCGTCTTGACCGGCCCCAATTCCGAATGCACGGCCTCGGTCACCATCTCGCGCGCAATCGTTTGCGGGTCGGATTGCATCTGCAGCACGTCGAGTACCGGCCCTGCTGGCACCTTGGCGTGCTCGAGTGCAACGAGCCATTCGGCGCTCGTGCGCTTCTTGAATTCCGGGGCAAGTGTTTCCGCGAGAACGACGCGGTTCACGATGCGCCCCGAGCTGTCGGCGAAACGCGCGTCCTGCGCGAGCTCCGGCCGCTCCAGCAATTTGATGAGATGCTGCCAGGTCGCGGGATTGGCGGCTCCGAGTGTGATCCATCCGTCCCTGGTCTTGAACGCCTCATAGGGTGCATTGAGCGGATGCGCCGAGCCCATGGGTCCCGGCGCGACGCCGGTCGCGAGGGCAATGGCCGACTGCCAATACGTCTGCACGATCCCCGCTTCGAACAGCGACGTATCGACCATCTGGCCTTCGCCGGTCACGGTTCGCGCGTGCAGCGCCGCGAGAATCCCCATGGCCGCGAGAATTCCGGCTGTAATGTCCGTCACCGGCGCGCCTACCTTCACCGGCGGCCGTCCTGGCCCCTCGCCGGTGATCGACATGAGCCCGCTCATGCCCTGTGCGATCAGATCGAAACCGCCCCGGTCCGCGTACGGTCCCGTGCGGCCGAAGCCCGAGATCGCGCAGTAGATCAGGCGTGGGTTGGACTTGCGGAGTGTGTCGTAGCCGAGACCCATGCGGTCCATCGCGCCGCGGCGATAGTTTTCCGTCACCACGTCGGCGTCCTGAAGCAGGCGTCGCACGACTCGCTTGCCATCCTCGGTCTTGAGGTCGACCGCGATGCCACGCTTGTTGCGATTCATCATGAGGAACGAGGCCGCCTCATCGCCGATCTTCGGCGGTACCGTACGGCGCGTATCGTCGCCCCCCGGAATTCTCTCGACTTTGATGACGTCGGCGCCCATGTCGGCGAGCATCACGCCGCAGGTGGGCCCTGCCAGCACGTGGCACAGCTCGATCACCTTCAATCCGGAAAGCGGGCCGGTTGTGAGCTTCTCAGTCACAGTTCTTTGCCCTCGATCCAGCAAACGGCCGGCGATTTTAGCGCCGGACCGAGGTGCCGGCCTAGGCCGCAGAAAAGCGAAGGCCCGGCGCAAAGCCGGGCCCGGACTGGCTTAATCGTCGGTTTCTAGCGCGGGATCGAAGCGAAATTCGCGTGCGCGACGACGAGCCATGCATCGCCGCTTTTTCGGAACACGGTCATGCGCGGGGCGTGGGTCTCGACGCGTTTGCCGCCGGCCATCTCGCTTACCTTGACCCAATACCGCGTGATCAGGTGCTCGCCGTTTGACGTGATCGCGAGACGATCCGCGACCGGTGCGTTGTCGACCTTCGGTAAGCCGCTGCGCACGTATTCCCCGGCGTTGTAGGCCGAACCATCCGAGCGGGTGACCTGAAACTCCGGCGCCAGAACCGCGCGCACCGCGGCAACGTTGCCGCTCGCGACGGTCTTGAGCCAGGCGTCCACCGCCTTGCGGCCTTCACGCTCGACTTCGCCGAACCGCATTGCGGCGGGTTTCGGAGCCTGCGATTGCGCGTTGGGCGCGGCGTTGGCCGCCATGCCGAAGTCGCGGAAATGCCAGCCCGCCGCGATGCCGACCATCAATGCGAGCACGGCCACGAAGACGAGATGCCACTGCCCGCCGCGCCGCGGTGCCGCCTTGCGCGAAGACGACTTGCGCTTCGCGGGCTTCCGCTTTGCAGACTTTTTCTTTCTCGACTTCGCCATCGTTTCCTCCGCCCGGCAAAATCAAAGTTCCGGATTCCACGGGACGATACGGAGGGATGGTTAATGGAATCTCCCGGACGAGCAGTCGGAGCGCGGACCGCCGTCGCACCGCGTCCGCGGCCCGTCACATCTGTTAACGGAATATGAATCGCGCGGACGGTGGCCGTTGAAGGATAAAGAAAAAGCCCTGCGGCTCGACGGCTGCAGGGCTTCTTCGCTGAGCTGGTTGCGGGGGTAGGATTTGAACCTACGACCTTCAGGTTATGAGCCTGACGAGCTACCGGACTGCTCCACCCCGCGTCAGTCGTGAATCTCCGTCCCGGCACCGGGGCGCTGCTAAGCCCTTGTTTTGCTTAACCTCGTCCCGGGCGGCCTACTGCCGCTGCGCAGACGGCCGCTATGTAACAAGCGCGGCCGCCCTTGGAAAGGGCGTGGCTGCGGCTTTTTCGTCAAGTTGTCACACTGGCCCGTCAAAGGACTGCCGCATGGGGAAACGACCGACCCTGAGCAAGGGGGGCACCTCCGGTGAGCCGCTACGCGCCGTTGCGCGCGACATTCTGGCCAGCGCGCGTGCCGCGATCGAAGATCGCAAGCGCCGCGATAGCGTCGCTGTCCATGATTTTCGCAAGGCGATGAAAAGGTGGCGCGCGCTCCTGCGTCTGCTCGAACCCTTTCTCGGCGAACGCGGTCGCGAGCATCGGTTGCGCGCCCGCGATCTTGCCCGCGACCTCGCGCGCCCTCGCGATGCGCAATCGGCCCTCGACGGGCTCGACGACGCCCTCAAGCATGACACCGAGTTTTCCCCTCGCTCGCTGCAAGCGATGCGCGGCCGCCTGGAAGAAGTTCGTCGGCGCGCCGAAGCGGCGATGCTGAAGAAGGCGATGCGCGGACGCATGATCGCGGCGATCCGCAATGCGTCGCGGTCGGTGGATCGCTGGCCGGTCGAGAAGATCGAGTTCGACGAGATTGCCGACAGCTTGACCAAAACCTATCGACGCGCCCGCCGCATGATTCCGGAGGACTGGAACGCAGCAACCGCCGAGGAACTTCACGAGCTGCGCCGCCGCGTGATCGAGCACCGCTACCAGATGGAACTTGTTACGCCGCTCTGGCCGCGCCTCGGCAAGCCCTGGGTCGAGGAGGCGCAACGCCTGCGCAGCCAACTCGGGCGCTACCAGGATCTTGTCGTGCTTGCCGGGTTGTCGGCGCCGCATCAGCTGCTTGCACCGTGGCGCTCGCGGCTCGCCAAACCGATTGCCGACCGGCAGACGGTCCATCTCGCAACTGCAGCAAGGCTTGCGGGACGGCTGTTCGCGGAGCGGCCGAAGGCCTTCCGCCGGCGCTTGCGCGCGATCTGGCAGGCCCGCGGCTAGACCGGCTTGCTCAGAAGAACGATCAAATTCCGGTCATTTTGGCAGTCCCGCGCATCCCCGGGGCAGGATACCAGCGTTCAGCCCCTAGGCCGCGCCCGTCACGGGCACGCCATGTTGAAAGGCGATTGAGGCATCCGCTACACGTTAGGACGGAACCCGCGACCGCCACCCCTCGGTGCCGGCGCCAGTCGGACGAGGTCGGTATGTCGAGTACGGTGTCCCGCGTGATCTACGTGGCGCTCGCCACGGCGTGTTTTGCGCTTGTAGCAAACGTCCACGCCCAACAGCAGCAGCCACAGCCGAGGCCGCAGCTCGACGTCCACTTCGTGCCCACACCCGAAGATGTCGTGGAAAGCATGCTGCGGATGGCCAAGGTCACCGACAAGGATTTCGTCATCGACCTCGGCTCCGGCGACGGCCGCATCGTGATCACTGCGGCGAAGAAGTATGGCGCGCGCGGACTGGGTGTTGATCTCGATCCGCAACGCATCAAAGAAGCGCTGGATAACCTGCAGAAGGCCGCCGTCGGCGACAAGGTCGAGTTTCGTCAGCAGAATCTGTTCGAGACCGATCTCAGCAAGGCGACCGTGCTGACGATGTATTTGCTTCCGCGCCTGAACTTGCAGCTTCGCCCGGCGCTGCTGGATCTAAAGCCCGGGACGCGCCTCGCCTCCCATGCTTTCGATATGGGTGACTGGCGCGCCGATCGGCATGAAAGGATCAGCAGCCAGGACGCTTTTTTCTGGATCGTTCCGGCGAAGGTCAGAGGCCGCTGGATGGTGGAAAGCGGGAATCGCAAGTTCGAGATCGAGATCGCGCAGAAGTATCAGGTGATCGAGGGCGTGGCACGCCAGCCCGACCGCACGGTGCCGCTGCGCGAGACCAATCTCCGCGGCGACGAGATCCGCTTCGTCATCGAGCTCGAGGAGGGCAAGCCGGAACTGTTTCGCGGCCGTGTGAACGGGGACAAGATCGAGGCGCTGCCGGCTGAAGCGGGTGCTGCGACCAATCCCGTTGAATGGCGCGCCGCGCGACCTTCTTAAGCGAAAACGAGTCCAGCAACAAAAATAGCTCATGCATCAGGTCGGAGTTGAAACAATGGCTCCACTTCGAGGGGGATTGGGATGATAAAGCGAGCCGCGCACCATGAAGGGAAGCCGCTGCAAACACTCTCGGTACTGGCCGGCGCTTCTTTCTTGATCGGCATCGTAATCGGAATCGGGATCTTCCGAACGCCCTCGCTCGTCGCGACCTTCACCGGAAGCCCAACCCTGTTTATGGCGGCATGGGTCCTTGGCGGCGTGATCATGCTCGCCGGCGCGCTCTGTTACGCCGAACTCGGGAGCGCCCATCCCAACGCCGGCGGCGAGTATCATTTCCTGAGCCGGGCATACGGCACCGACATCGGCGTCCTTTTCGCGTGGGCACGCTGCACGGTCATTCAGACCGGCGCCATCGCGGCTGTCTCCTTCGTCTACGCCGACTATGCTTCGAATATTATCCCGCTCGGCGCGTATAGCCCGGCGATCCACGCGGTGATCGCGGTCGCGGTCCTTACCGGCGTCAATCTGCTGGGCACGCTTGAAGGGGCACGCACGCAAGTCGCGCTGACGACGCTTACGGTCATTGCGCTGTTAGCCGTAATCGTTGCCGGACTATCGACGTCCGGTGCGGCGGCAGCACCTGTCGCAAGCTCCGCCGGTCCGTCGTTCGGAATGTTTGGACTCGCGATGGTATTCGTCCTGCTCACCTACGGTGGCTGGAACGAAGCGGCCTATCTCTCCGGCGAACTCAAGGACGTCCGACGCAACATGGCGAGGACGCTGTTGCTTGGAACAGCCGTCGTCGTTGCCATCTACTTGCTCGCCAACTTCGCCTACCTCAACGCGTTCGGACTGGAAGGATTGCGCAAGAGCAGCGCCGTTGGCGCCGACCTCATGCGCATCGTCGCAGGCGACGCGAGCGCGATTGTATTTAGTTTGATCGTGTGTGTGTGCGCACTCAGCACCCTCAATGCCACCATCTTTACGGGTGCTCGCGGCTACTACGCGCTCGGTCGCGACGTACCGGTCGTACGCAAGCTTGGCGTCTGGGAGGAACGAGGCGACAAGCCGGCGAATGCCCTGCTTCTCCAGTGCGTGATTTCACTGGTGCTTGTTTTGTTCGGATCCGTCACGCGCGATGGTTTCGAGGCGATGGTCGCCTACACCGCGCCGGTTTTCTGGTTCTTCCTGCTCCTGGTAGCCATATCGGTGTTTGTATTCCGCCGCCGTGACGGCACCAGCAAGCTGCCCTATCGGATGCCGATCTATCCGTTACCGCCCCTCGTCCTCGCCGCGGCGGCGGCCTGGATGATCTATTCGAGCCTGGCGTACGCGGGAATGGGATCGTGGGTTGGCGTCGCCGTCTTGCTTTTAGGCGTCCCTCTGCTTCTCCTCGCACGCAAGAGTCGGCCGAGCCCTGCCGAGTGACGCCGCGCAACGGAACATCGGCCGCCGGTCCGGTGTTCATTTCCGGCGCGCAAGACTGCCCGAACCAATTGAGGATCCCATGCCCCGTCTGTTGAAAGTCAGTCGCCTCTTACCGGCGCTTATCTTCTCGGTGATTATTGCCTGCGCTGCCTATGCGCAGCACGAACAGACCCGGCTCGACGTCCCCTACGTTCCAACTCCGCCGACCGTCGTGAAGCGGATGCTCGAGCTTGCGAAGGTCGGGAAGGATGATTTCGTGATTGACCTTGGCTCCGGCGACGGACGGATCGCGATTGCGGCCGCCAAGGACTTCGGCGCTCGTTCGCTCGGCGTCGATATCGACCCGCAAAGGATTCTCGAAGCGAACGAGAACGCCTCGAAGGCCGGCATCACCGATCGCGTCACTTTCCGTCGGCAAAATCTTTTCGAGACGGAGATCAAGGACGCAAACGCGATCACCATGTACCTGCTGAGCAGCGTCAATCTTCAGATCCGGCCGCGTCTGCTCGACGAGCTGCGGCCAGGCACGCGACTCGTGTCGCACGCGTTCGGCATGGCCGCCTGGCAGCCGGACGTGCACGAAAAGGTCGACAACCGCGATGTGTACCTTTGGATCGTGCCGGCCAAGGCCGCTGGCCAATGGAGGGTCAAAGACGGGTCCCGCAGCTTCACGATGCAATTCCTTCAGTCCTTCCAGGAACTCAATGGCGCCGCGTTGATCGATGGCCGCTCGGTGCCGCTCGTCAACGGAAAGCTGAATGGCGAGAGCATCGCCTTCACGCTCGAAATTGAGGGCAAACCGCAGGTTTTCCAGGGTAAGGTCACCGGCGACAAGATGGAGGCAAGCGACGGCCCGCTCGCGCCCAAGCGCGACTGGAGCGCCGCGCGCACCTCCGAACCGGGCGACCGGAAGAACTGATCGCCCTTCAGAGCTTGAACACCGCCTCCGCGTTCGTCTGGAAGAACGCCTTTTTCTCCGCGGCGGGAACCGGAAGGTTGTCCATGGCGGCGACCTCTTCCGGCACGAACTGATACGGATAGTCCATTGCGTAGAGAACGCGGTCATTGCCCAGCACCGAACGGCAGAACATCACGCCCGGCGCCCAGCACATGCCGCTCGTGGTGATGTAGATGTTTTCGCGCAAATAATCGCTGACCTGCCGCTTGAGCGGCTGCAGGACCTCATAGCGTTTCGAGTTCACCTGCGCGCGATGCATGTAGTCGAGGCGCGGAATCCAGAACGGCATTCCCTCGCCGAGATGCCCGAACACCACCTGCAGCTTCGGAAAACGATCGAATACGCCGCTCGTGATGATCGTGAGAAGGTGCAGACCGCACTCCACTGCGAAGCCGTAGATCGCCCCGTCCAGCCCTCGTTCGATGAACGGCTGCACCATCGCGGGTGGCGGACCGCTCGGATGCACGTAGATCGGAACGTCCAGCGCCTCGGCCGCCTCGAAGATCTGCCAGTACTTCTTGTCGTTCAGGAACTCGCCGCGCGTGTGCGAGTTGATCACCGCACCCTTCAGTCCCAGTTTCTTGACGCCCCGCTCCATCTCCTTTGCGGCGGCCGCTGGATCCTGCGGGGCAACCATCGCGAGGCCCGCGAACCGCGTCGGATGCTTGCGGATCGCTTCCGCCACCTGGTCGTTGCTCACGGCCGCGTAGCTCACCGCCGTCGGCGCATCAAAGACCTGCACGCCCGGCGCGGTATGCAGCAAGAGCTGCACGTCGATGCCGCTTGCGTCCATATCGGCGATGCGGCGCTCACCGAGATCAAGCATGCGATCGAGCACTTCTCGCGTCCGTTCGCTACGGCCGCTGCCATAGTGCTTCCAGAGGCTTTCGAATCCGGGATCCTTGAGCGATCCGTCGGCGACGAATTGCATGTAACGATCGAGGAGCTCCCGCATGATCCAGGCTTCTTCCGTCGCGATGCGTTTGTAGGGTGCCTTTGCGATCTGCGGCGTCACACGAGTCTCCATTCACATTCGACGGCACGGCATGAAACAGAACCGCGGGGACGGAAGCAAGCGGACTTCCCGTGTTTCGCCGAGGTCGAAATCCGTTATCATGGGCGGGGATCGAATGCTCAAGTCTGCACCACCTCGCTCAACGCGCCGGATCGCCGCAGCCGTCGGCCTGGCGTTTGCCTGCGCGGGTTTCGAAGAGAAGGGGTTCGAGGTCTACATCCCCTACGTTCCGACGCCGCACGAGATTGTCGAACGCATGCTCGAGCTCGCCGAAGTGGGCGATCGCGACTACCTGATCGACCTCGGCTCAGGTGACGGCCGCATCGCGATTGCCGCGGCAAGGAAGCACGGCGCCCGCGCCCTCGGTGTCGAGATAAAGCCAGAACTCGTCCGCCTAGCCGACCAGCACGCTGCCGAAGCCGGCGTCACCGACAAGGTGAATTTTCGCGAACAGGATTTGTTCAAGACGCCGATATCGGAGGCGACCGTCATCGCCCTTTACCTGCCCCCCAGCATCAATCTGAAGCTCCGGCCGCGCCTGCTGAACGAGCTGCGGCCGGGATCGCGGGTGGTGTCCCAGTCCTACAACATGGCAGGCTGGCGCGCCGACGCCCGCACCGAGGTACGCGGTATCGACATCTATCTCTGGATCATTCCCGCCCGTGTTGCCGGCCGTTGGATTCTGCGTGAGGGAAGCCGGGAAATCTCGCTCGCGATAAGCCAGGAATTTCAGGAGATCAAGGGAAGCGCCACCGTCGGTGAGCGCCCGCTTCCGTTGCTTGACGCAAACCTGCGTGGCGACCGCATCGAATTCGCGCTCGACCTCGGCGACGCGCAGCCGACACGCTTTCGCGGCCGCGTTTCCGGTGACGTCATCGCGCCGGAAGTCGCCGTCAGCGTCGCGCCTTGGCGCGCGACGCGCGAGGCAAGTGTGAAAGAGCGCTAAGTCGTCAGTTGCCCGCGACCGTGTTCCTGCGCACGGCGAGCAGCAGGTTGGAATCGAAACCGCGGAAGCGATACCCAATCCCAAACTCGAGCTTCGGAGTGCGCGGCTGCCTGAACAGTTGAGCCAGTTGCGGCTGATACATGCCTTGGAAAATCTCGATCGGACCGAGATAGGCTCCGAACGGTCGAAGATCCCAGTCATCCCGCTTGAATTGGGTAACCGGAATGCCCGTGTCATCCTGGACGATCGAATGGCTGTGATCGAGCAGGAACTTGCGCGTCTTCGAGAAATTCGATCCGTGCAGCAGGTACGACGCGCTCTTTACCAGCGCATCGCCGGGGGAGAATTTCTCAGCGAACTTGAGGAAGCCGCTGTTGTTGACGCCGGAGTCCGAGAGGTCAGTGCTGAAATAGTAGAGGGTCTGTTCGCGGCCGCTCTTGCCCGAGAAGACGATTTTCACGCCGGAGTTCGTCACGAACGCGGAGCGCTGATCGATGGGATGTGCGTTCCCCTCCTTGTCGAACCGCACGAGCGTCACCTCGCGGATTGTTTTCCCCGAGCGTGCCAGGAAGATGTACAGGATCGGGAGCGTGCCCCGCAGCTCGCCCTGATGCAGCCGGCTGCCCATGTCCGAGGTGATGAAGTAGCTGATGTTGAGAATCGTATTGAGCGACGCGCGCAGATAGGGAAGCGAGTGACGCGTACGTTCATTGATCACCGGGATCGGACCGACCGGCTCGAGCCCCACCAGAATGTAGGTCGAGGCATTCGGAAAGAAGGCGTCGGCGTAAATGAAATCCGGTCCGCTGAACGTGTAGAACAGTGTCGAACGTGCTTGCTTGAGATTCTCATCCGACCAAGCGCGCACCTTCGTCAGCTGCTGTGAATTCAACTTTTCCCAGGCGCTGTCGAAGTAGCGTGCATGCTGCAGCCAGTTCGGGTCGCGGGCGAACTTGGAAAGCTCGGAATCGGCCGCGGGCTGCATTCCCGCGAGAAACCGCGCGGCGTCGTCTGCGCTGGACGGGCTCTGCGCCAATGCCCCTTGCGACAAAGCGACAAAAAGTAGTCCGGCGAAAACGACAGCGGCCTTCCAGGTACGCGGCATCTGCATCCAGCGCCCCTTCGGCGCCCCCTCTACAACGCGAGAATCCCAGGAATTTGTAGGACTTACCGGCCCCGACCCGTCGGTCCGGACCCACCGGTCCGCCCCTATGACCGCTCCAGCCTCACTGACTCCTTTACCATGCTCCGGTCGCGATTTAATTCTACGTGAAGCGATGATGATTCGCTGGCACGTTGGCCGGCGGGGCGGGCCAAGGTCAGGATATGGCTCGATTTATTAGCGGGAACCGACAGCTGTTACGAACTGTGTCACGGCCGCGACACCTCGGCGCGCTGCTCGCGGCGTGTGTCGGCGCAAGTGTGTTGCCGCAAGGCATCGGTTTCCACCAGCAAGCGTTTGCGCAGGCGGAGCGCGCACAGGTTGTGCCTGCTCCGCGTCCGCGACCTTCGACCGAAACGTCGACGGTGCTCCGCCAGCCCAAGACAAAGCTGATCGAGTTCGAGCTTTCGCCTTTTCCGTATGAAGGGATCAATCCGGCCACCGGGCGGCCCTTCCTGAATGTCGACGAAGGCGGACGGCGCGGTCACGCCGGCTCACGCGGCCGCGTTCTCTGGGAGGACGAAACCTTCAGCGACCAGCGTGTCCTCGTGCACATGCCGCAAGGTTTCGACATCAAGCGCCCCGGAATCATCATCGTCTTCTTCCACGGCCATGGCGCCGCCATCGATCGCGACGTACGCGATCGCCAGCGCATTGCCGAACAGATTTCTGAATCGAACGCCAACGCCGTCCTGGTCGCCCCGCAGATGGCCGTTAAGGCGGCGGACTCGAGCGCCGGAATTTTCTGGGAGCAGGGACTGTTCGCACAATTTCTCAACGAGGCAGCCGAACAGCTCGGCTTGATGTCCGGGATTCCCGGAGCAACACGCGTATTCGACCGCATGCCCGTCATGCTCGTCGCCTACAGCGGCGGTTATCTCGCAACTGCCTGGTGTGTGCATCACGGCGGCGCCAACAATCGCGTGCGCGGTGTGGTGCTGTTGGATGCGCTCTATGGCGAGCTCGACAAGTTCGAAAATTGGATCACGACGAACCGCAATACGTTCTTTGTCAGCGCCTATCTCGGCTCGACGCGGGCGAGAAACCTCGAGCTGCAGCGAACACTCTCGGACCGCAAATTGCCGGTGATGACCGCTCTCGATGAGAAGCTGCGACCGGGCAGCGTGATCATTCTTCCCGGCGGCGCGGGCGACAACCACACGGATTTCGCGAACAGCGCCTGGGGCAGCAATCCGGTGACCGATTTGCTGAACCGGTTGCCCGAGTATCGACGAAACTAGCCGTCAATCGAACAAATCGGGTGTCCCGGCCGCAGGCGATCCTTCGATCGCGAGCATGCGCTGCTTGGTCTTTGCCCCGCCGGGTGCGGAAAAGCCGCCGAGCTTCGTACCGGCCGCAACGACGCGGTGACACGGCACGACGATCGGGAACGGGTTTTGCCCGAGAGCCGCGCCTACGGCTTGCGCCAGTGTCGGGTCCCCCAGCCGCTTCGCGATTTCGCCGTAAGTCGTGACGTCACCCGGCGGAATTGTGCGGGCGATCTCGTAAACGCTCCGCTCGAATTGCGGCACCCGCTCCATGTCCAGCCTGACCGCCGTGAGGTCGCGCCGCTCTCCGTTCAATAGCGCGACAATCGCTTCAATGGCTTTGCGCACGTCAGGCGGAGGGCTGCCCAGTTCGGCGCCCCGATAGCGCCGGCGCACCCGTGCAATGGTGGATGTTTCGTCAGCACTGGGCAATTGCAAGCCGACGATCCCGCGGTCCCCCCACACGATCGCGCAGCCGCCGATTGCAGTGTCAAAAAGTGCAAACTCGGTCATCGCCATGTCGGGCACTTATTAGCGCGGCGCCCGCTCATCAAGATTGCTTCGACTGGCCTCCTGACTCGGCCTGTCACGAGAACTCCACTAACATCGCGCGCCAGACGCTCGACACCCGATTCCACGCCTGCGTTGAGGCGAATAAGCAATGCAACCGAACCGCTTAGTGCGCCTAGCTCTTGTAACGGCGGCCCTCTTCGCGCTTTTGTCATCCGCGGCCCCAGCACAACGGCCCGACGTCGTTTATGAGCCAACGCCGCAGGAAACCGTCACGCGCATGCTCAATCTCGCGCGTGTCGGCGCGGGCGATTTCGTGATCGATCTCGGCTCTGGTGATGGGCGCATTCCGATCATGGCAGGCCGCACCGGCGCCCGAGCGCTCGGCGTCGAGCTGGACGAAAAACTCCTCGAGAAAGCACGCAGCGCCGCGCAGAGCGCTGGCGTGTCCAGCCGGGTATCGTTCCGCAAGGAGGATTTGTTTCGCACGTCGCTCGATGACGCCACCGTCATCACGCTTTACCTGTTGCCCGAATTGAATGTGCGGCTGCGTCCGCGCATTTTGTCGCTTCGCCCCGGGACGCGCGTGGTCTCCCACCAATTCCCCATGGGCGACTGGCGGCCCGACACGGTCGATGACAACGGGGGACGCATCTATCTGTGGATCGTGCCCGCCAACGTGGCGGGACGCTGGCAAATCCGACATGGCGATCAACGGTTCACCGTTGATCTTCGCCAACAGTATCAGGAGATTTCCGGGACGGTGGCGCTCGCAGGCGGAACGCAATCGCTGCGCGATGCACGGCTGCAAGGAAACGATATCGAGTTCTCCATCGAACTTGGCGGACGAGTGACGCGCTTTCGCGGCACCGTCGCAGGAAACGCGATGCAAGGCGCCGGAGACGGACCGGGTTTTCAGCCGACGGCCGGAGCGTGGCAGGCAAGCCGTCAATAGCTACTCGGCCAAAGTCTTTTTGATTGCCGCGACACCCATATCCATCATGCCGCTGACCGGACCGACGAGCTCGTTCGGCAGGATGTCAATCACCCACACGAAGCGCGACTTGCCAGGGCCTTCTTCGAGGACCTGCGCCACTGCGTTGTAGTGCGTGGGCCGGCCGTCGATCACGCTGTAGACAAGCCGCCGCTGCGCGTCGTCGCAATCGATCAATCGCTCACGCGCCGTCATGCCGTTGACGAAGGTGACGGTACGCACGTCGCCCTCGAGCTTGCTGTCCGTAACGAAGCCCTTCACCAACTTCTGATGCAGGGCGCCGAAATCCCGCAGCGCAGCCCAGACTTTCGTTGCGTCCACGTCGACGATGAATTCCTTGCGGATCGAACCCATGCGCACTCCTTGCTGAAGGGACGTCACTCTACGGCCATTGCCGGGGTTTGGGATTGCTCAGCACCGGTCTGCTGACAGGTGCCGTCAGGAGATAGCGAGCGGCGCCCCGCCAAGATCCTCTGCGCGGTCGATTCTTATCAGTACGGCGTATCCTCGCTTATCGGGGTCGCTCTTTTTCTCAGGCTCAATCATGCGATCCCAGACTTCGTCATAAACGGCGCCGGATTTGTGCGACTTCGCCGTGCCGTAGAAGCGGGCGACGCCGCCCTTCGGCAGGATGCTCTCGCGGAGGAGCCGCTTTCGAAAGAACACGGTCACCTTCGTACCGTCCTGAAGGTTGGCATTTGTCGAACCCCGACCGCGTTCCCACATCGCGAGGTGCTCGTCGTCGAACACCATCACGCTGCCACGCGGCGATACTTGAGCGTACCCATTCGGGAGCACCGTGCCGATGAGGCACGTGTAATCCGGAAATGCGCTGTTGATGTGCTCGCGCAGGGC
>CAVQER010000007.1:0-487500 GCA_963711595.1 uncultured Alphaproteobacteria bacterium | reverse complement strand
TTTCCCTCTCGACGACGGACGTTAGCACCCGCCGTCTGTCTCCCGCGCATTGCTTTCGGGTATTCGGAGTTTGGTTAGGTTTGGTAAGACGGTGAATCCCCCTAGCCCATCCAGTGCTCTACCCCCCGAAGCATTCACGCGAGGCTCTACCTAAATAGATTTCGCGGAGAACCAGCTATTTCCCAGTTTGGTTGGCCTTTCACCCCTAACCACAAGTCATCCGAGACCTTTTCAACGGTCACCAGTTCGGTCCTCCAGTGGGTGTTACCCCACCTTCAACCTGCTCATGGCTAGATCACTAGGTTTCGGGTCTAATCCGTCGAACTAGTCGCCCTGTTCAGACTCGCTTTCGCTGCGCCTACGCCTATCGGCTTAAGCTTGCTCGGCAGATTAAGTCGCTGACCCATTATACAAAAGGTACGCCGTCACCCAGGACGAACCTTGGGCTCCGACTGTTTGTAGGTATCCGGTTTCAGGTCTATTTCACTCCCCTCGTCGGGGTGCTTTTCACCTTTCCCTCACGGTACTTGTTCGCTATCGGTCGCTGAGGAGTACTTAGGCTTGGAGGGTGGTCCCCCCACGTTCAGACAGGATTGCACGTGTCCCGCCTTACTCAAGGACAAGTGCTCGCATTACCCGTACGGGGCTGTCACCCGCTATGGCCCGACTTTCCAGACGGTTCCGGTTGTCTCGCACTTGCCACTGGCCTAGTCCGCTTTCGCTCGCCACTACTAGCGGAGTCTCGGTTGATGTCCTTTCCTCCGGGTACTGAGATGTTTCAGTTCTCCGGGTTAGCTTAAAACCTCCTATGAATTCGGAGATTTTATTCCTTCATTTGATGCCAGAGACCAGAGATCAGCGCGCAGCCGAATTTTCGGCGTCGGCTGAACTCTAGACTCTGGCATCGAAGGTGGGTTTCCCCATTCGGAAATCCGCGGATCAAAGCTTGTTCGCAGCTCCTCGCGGCATATCGCAGCGTACCACGTCCTTCATCGCCTCTCAGCGCCAAGGCATCCACCAGATACCCTTAAGGCACTTGATTGCTCTCATCGTCGATGCCCACCCCTCGGCAGAGGTCTTCGTTCCATCGCTCGCCTTTTGAATTCGAGCGGCAGTTCGAAACGGTATCGACGCATTCAGTTTTCTCTGTTTCAGAGAAAAGACCAGCTTGCTTCTGCAAACCATCCGAGGATGTGGGTGTCGATCGCCGGCGCATTCGCGACGCGATCGCGTTTGAACGATGCGTCTTGAACGGAATCCGACGATAACGTTCGTCCGAGCGCTGGAAGCGCGCGGACGTTCGGATGGTTTGCCCTATTCACGATGTCATGCAGCAGAAGTGCCCGCCAAAATCAGAAGGCGGCGGGAAGAAATTTTCTCTTTCGGACGAGTGGCTCCGGATCTTGAAGTGGTGGAGCCAGACGGAATCGAACCGACGACCTCCTGCTTGCAAAGCAGGCGCTCTCCCAACTGAGCTATGGCCCCAAGTCGGCGATCCAGCCCGCCTTCGCTAAAGCTTCGGCGGGCAACCTTCGCGGTTCGAAGGCTGGCTTGCCAACCGAAGCGGCGAAGCCGCGAAGGTTGGTGGGCCTGGGACGACTCGAACGTCCGACCTCACCCTTATCAGGGGTGCGCTCTAACCACCTGAGCTACAGGCCCGAACCTCGCCGTTTCTACGCGTCCCAGATTAACGCGTCTACAACGGGCTCAATAAAGTCGCGATCCCCCGAAGGGGCTCGTCCGTGAAGAAAGAGAAACGAAGACGGCGGCGTCCTGCCTGATGGGCTCTGACTAAGCCCTTTGTGTTCTAAGCGATCCGATAGAAGTGCCGCACGATGCGGACCTCTGAAGGATCATCCTTAGAAAGGAGGTGATCCAGCCGCAGGTTCCCCTACGGCTACCTTGTTACGACTTCACCCCAGTCGCTGACCTTACCGTGGCC
Organism: uncultured Alphaproteobacteria bacterium; assembly: GCA_963711595.1. GTDB lineage: Bacteria > Pseudomonadota > Alphaproteobacteria > Rhizobiales > Xanthobacteraceae > JAUSIF01. The sequence goes on along the minus strand of CAVQER010000007.1, from coordinate 485,558 downwards.
GGCTGCCTCCTTGCGGTTAGCAAACCGTCTTAAGGTAAAACCAACTCCCATGGTGTGACGGGCGGTGTGTACAAGGCCCGGGAACGTATTCACCGTGGCGTGCTGATCCACGATTACTAGCGATTCCGACTTCATGCACTCGAGTTGCAGAGTGCAATCCGAACTGAGACGGCTTTTTGAGATTAGCTCCGGCTTGCGCCTTCGCTTCCCATTGTCACCGCCATTGTAGCACGTGTGTAGCCCAGCCTGTAAGGGCCATGAGGACTTGACGTCATCCCCACCTTCCTCGCGGCTTATCACCGGCAGTCCCCTTAGAGTGCCCAACTAAATGATGGCAACTAAGGGCGAGGGTTGCGCTCGTTGCGGGACTTAACCCAACATCTCACGACACGAGCTGACGACAGCCATGCAGCACCTGTGTTCCGGCCAGCCGAACTGAAGAGATCCATTTCTGGTTCTCATACCGGACATGTCAAAAGCTGGTAAGGTTCTTCGCGTTGCTTCGAATTGAACCACATGCTCCACCGCTTGTGCGGGCCCCCGTCAATTCCTTTGAGTTTTAATCTTGCGACCGTACTCCCCAGGCGGGATGCTTAATGCGTTAGCTGCGCCACTGATGAGCAAGCTCACCAACGGCTAGCATCCATCGTTTACGGCGTGGACTACCAGGGTATCTAATCCTGTTTGCTCCCCACGCTTTCGCACCTCAGTGTCAGTACCGGGCCAGTGAGCCGCCTTCGCCACTGGTGTTCTTGCGAATATCTACGAATTTCACCTCTACACTCGCAGTTCCACCCACCTCTCCCGGACTCAAAGATCGCCAGTATCGAAGGCAGTTCTGGAGTTGAGCTCCAGGATTTCACCCCCGACTTAGCGACCCACCTACGTGCGCTTTACGCCCAGTGATTCCGAGCAACGCTAGCCCCCTTCGTATTACCGCGGCTGCTGGCACGAAGTTAGCCGGGGCTTTTTCTGCGGGTACCGTCATTATCGTCCCCGCTAAAAGAGCTTTACAACCCTAAGGCCTTCATCACTCACGCGGCATGGCTGGATCAGGCTTGCGCCCATTGTCCAATATTCCCCACTGCTGCCTCCCGTAGGAGTCTGGGCCGTGTCTCAGTCCCAGTGTGGCTGATCGTCCTCTCAGACCAGCTACGGATCATCGCCTTGGTGAGCCATTACCTCACCAACTAGCTAATCCGACGCGGGCCGATCCTTCGGCGATAAATCTTTCTCCTTACGGACGTATTCGGTATTAGCCCGAGTTTCCCCGGGTTATTCCGAACCGAAGGGCACGTTCCCACGCGTTACTCACCCGTCTGCCACTCTCGTATTGCTACGAGCGTTCGACTTGCATGTGTTAGGCCTGCCGCCAGCGTTCGCTCTGAGCCAGGATCAAACTCTCAAGTTTGAGATCTGATCGGCTCGATCACTACATTTCATTGACGAGTCCCAAGCACGCCGATCGTTTGCACGATCGAGCGGCTTGAACTTCAAGAAACGTAAGACCGCCGAAGTCTCGTAATGGCCTTCTCCCGCGCGTGCTTGCGCCCGCCAGGTGGAAGGCCCGCAAGGACCCCGCCGCCTACGTTTCTCTTTCTTCCCGATTCACAGCTTCAAACAGCCGGGCTTACGCCCCGACTCTCCAAAAATGAAGAGCCGTCGAAACTCCCCGATTCCGGCCTGCGCCAGAAGCGAGCGACCAAGGGTCGTTGAGGAGCTTTACCGGCGCGGCCTCCCGCCGTGGGCGGCGTGCCGGAACGGGTATATATGCCCCGTGAATTCCCAATGTCAACACTTGTCGGGTTTGGCGGCACGCGACCATTCCGCGTCGCACATAGTCATGATGCCGCCATTTTGAACGGGCGACCTTGCTTCCAAGACCCTCGGTGTTCGCCGTGGGGACGGTAGTTCAGGCGTGATCGACACCCACGTGGACTTCCGGCGGGGGAACAGGGGAGCGAGGGAGCGCTTGGAAAGCGGGCGACGGCCTACGGTGGGGCGCAATGCCCTGCCCACAACCATCGAACTCGGAAATGAGCCTCCGCTCGGCCTCGACGGCGACGTCGAAGAGCCGATCGATCGCCGGCGCGTTTCCATTCGCTGGCTCGCCGCGACGGTGCTCGCTGCGGTCTCCGGTGCCGGCCTGATGGGCGGCGCCGTCTGGGCCGCGCTCGATGGCGAGTATCGCTTCGCGCAGCTCCCGGAAATCGCGCGCCTCGCGTTGCGCCAGGTCGGCGAACGCGCTTCGAACATCGCCCGCAAGGCCGACCGCATGACGCTGCTCGCGGAGCACACGAGCGCCCGCCAGACCCTTCGCGTTTCCACGACGACACGCAGCGGCGATCGCGAGATCGTGCGCGTGCGCCCGTTCATTCGCGTCGCGAGCAATCTCGCCGTCAGCCCTTCGGAATTCGCCTCCAAGGTGCCGCTATTCAACCCGGTCAAGCTCATGGCCGAGGACGAGCAGCGTGGTGACGATGCTCCGCAGATCGAGCCTACCGGCGAGCTATCGATCGTAATGCGCGATCTGCTGCAGACCTCCGCCACCGCCCGCGTTGCCGCGACAGTCCGCAACGACGACGTGCTCTACTCCGTGCGTCAGGCCATGCTTTCGAATTCGAACGGCGAAGCGTTGCGCCCGACCATCACTGCGAGCATCGGGATCGGCGCGGCCAGTCTCGCTTATGCGGCCGAGGGAACCCTTCGCGGTGACGGCCAGCGTCCCGCGATTGCGGAAAACATGAACTCGGTAGCGAAGACCGCGACCGAGGTGACCGGCGGCAATACCTGGAGCGAACGGACGGTCATCGCCAAGAAAGGTGAAGGCCTCGCCGCGATCCTGAGGACATTGAACGCATCGCCGCAATCGGCGACCGCGCTCATCGCGGCGTTCGGCTCGCGCGGGCGCGACGGCGGTCTCAAGGAGAATCATCGCATCCGCGTTCTGCTCGACACGCTCCCGGACGGAAAGACGATGCCGCTGCGCGTCAGCATCTTCAGCGAAACCGGACACGAGGGCACGGTCGCTCTGGGCGACAGCGGCCGCTACCTCTCCGTCGAAGAACCGCGCCAGATCGACGTCGCGGCGCTCGGCGGCGAAGACGAAAGCGAGGAAGGCGCCGGCATGCGCCTGTATCAGAGCATTTATGAAACGGCGCTCCGGCAAGAAATTCCGCGCCCGATGATCGAGAGCATGATCCGTACGTTCTCGTTCGACGTCGATTTGCAGCGTCGCGTGCGCGCGGGAGACTCGATCGAGGTTCTCTACGCGGGCGACGAAGCCGAGGGCCACGCCGACGTCATGTTCGCCTCCCTCAGCTTCGGCGACGAGTCGCGCCGCTTCTATCGCTTCGCGACGACGGACGACGGTATCGTCGATTACTACGACGAGGCCGGTAAGAGCGCGAAGAAGTTTCTCGTTCGTAAGCCGATGGCTGGCGGCACCTTCCGCTCAGGCTTCGGACCGCGCAAGCATCCGATCCTCGGCTACGTGCGCATGCATACCGGCATCGACTGGGCGGAGGACACTGGCACGCCCGTGTTCGCTGCCGGCAACGGCTCCGTGGTCAAGTCTGAATGGGATCGTGGCGGGTATGGCCGCCGCATCGAAGTGCAGCATCTCAACGGTTACTTGACCGCCTACTCGCACTTGTCCGGCTTCGCGCGGGGAATTCAGCCGGGCGCGAAAGTACGGCAGGGTCAGGTGATCGGCTACGTCGGCAACACGGGTCTCTCGACCGGCCCGCATCTGCACTACGAAGTGCAGATCAACGGCAGTTTCGTCGACCCGATGCGCATCAAGCTCCCGCGCGGCCGCGAACTCGAAGGACGCATTCTCACGGAATTTGAGCGCGAACGCGCCAGGATCGACAGCATCCTCGAACGCGGCGCCGCGATGCCGCGCGTCGCGCAGAACTGACCGAAGGTCGGCGAAGCCGCAAGCACCGCTTTATGCGAGCCCCAGCTCCTTGCGCGTCTGTCGCGGCAGCTTGAGCGACACGAGCCGGTAGCTTTCGCGCAGATAATCCCTGAGTGCGGCGTTCTTCATACTCTCATCCGTCTGGCGCTGTATCCACGTCATACCGCGCGAGGCGAGATAAGGCGCCGGACGCAGGCCGGGTTGCTCCTTAAGAATTTCGAAAGCGAGATTGGAGCATTTGAAAGTCACGGCAAGCTCTTTACCGTCGCTCCAGCCAGCGATGGCGAAGACTTTGCCGCCCACCTTCCAGACGTGCGCGCCGCCCCACTGCACTACGTGGGTCGTATGCAGCAGAGATGCGCAGAAGCGGTTGTAGCCGTCCAGCGTCATCGACACGTCCCAAGCACTACGCGGCTTTCGCCGCCTTGCCTTTCGCGTCGAACGTCAGGCCATCGCCCTTCACGCCGATCCGCACCTTGTCGCCGTCCTTGATCTCTCCGGCGAGGAGTTTCTCCGCGAGCGGATCCTGCACGTTCTTCTGGATGACGCGCTTCAACGGCCGCGCCCCGAACGCCGGGTCGTAGCCCTTGTCCGCGAGCCAGTTGCGCGCCTCCGGCGAAAGCTCGATGGTCACCTTGCGTTCATCGAGCAGCTTCTGCAGGCGCACCATCTGGATATCTACGATCGTGCCCATCTGGTCGCGTTTGAGCCGCTGGAACAGGATGATCTCGTCCACGCGATTCAGGAACTCGGGTCGGAAATTCGCCCGCACGACGGCCATCACCTGATCGCGCACAACGTCCACGTCCTGATTCTCCGAAAGCGACACGAGGAATTCCGCGCCGAGATTGGACGTCATCACGATCAGCGTGTTGCGGAAGTCGACAGTGCGGCCCTGCCCGTCGGTGAGACGGCCGTCGTCGAGCACCTGTAGAAGCACATTGAATACGTCCGGATGCGCCTTTTCGATCTCGTCGAACAGAATCACCTGGTAAGGCCGACGGCGAACGGCTTCGGTCAACGCCCCGCCTTCGTCATACCCGACATAGCCCGGCGGGGCGCCGATCAATCGCGCGACCGAATGCTTTTCCATGTACTCCGACATGTCGATCCGGATCAGCGCCTGCTCGTCGTCGAACAGGTAGGCAGCAAGGGTTTTTGTCAGCTCGGTCTTTCCGACGCCGGTGGGCCCGAGGAACATGAACGAGCCGATCGGCCGGTTCGGATCCTGCAAGCCGGCGCGCGCCCGTCGGACGGCGGTGGAGACAGCTTTCACCGCTTCGTCCTGCCCGACGACGCGCTTGGCCAGTTCATCCTCCATGCGCAGCAGCTTTTCTTTCTCGCCCTCCAGCATCCGGTCGACCGGAATTCCGGTCCAGCGCGAGACCACCTGCGCGACGTGATCGGGCGTCACTGCCTCCTCGACCATCGCGCTTGAGCTCTTGTCCTCAATCGCCTTCAGCTTTTTCTCGAGTTCTGGAATAATCCCGTAAGTGAGTTCGCCCGCGCGCTGGTACTCGCCGCGCCGTTGTGCCTGCGCGAGCTCCACCCGCGCCTGATCGAGCTCGCTCTTGAGCTTCTGCTCGTCGCCAAGCTTTTGCTTCTCGGCCTGCCAGCGCTGCGTAAGCGCCTGCGATTGCTCCTCGAGCGAGGCAATATCCTTGGTAATTCGCTTTAGCCGCTCCTTCGAGCCGGAATCGGTTTCCTTCTTTAGCGCCTCCTGCTCGATCCTCAGCTGCATCAGCCGCCGATCGATTTCGTCCAGCTCCTCGGGCTTTGAATCCACTTGCATGCGCAGCCGCGCCGCGCCCTCGTCCACGAGATCGATCGCTTTGTCAGGAAGGAAGCGGTCGGTGATGTAACGGTTCGAAAGAGTCGCCGCAGCCACCAATGCCGAATCCAGGATGCGGACGCCGTGGTGCAGCTCGTACTTCTCCTTCAGGCCGCGCAGGATCGAGATCGTGTCCTCGACGGTCGGCTCGCCTACGAACACCGGCTGAAAGCGCCGCGCGAGCGCCGCATCCTTCTCCACGTGCTTGCGGTACTCATCCAATGTGGTGGCACCGATGCAGTGCAACTCACCGCGCGCGAGCGCCGGCTTGAGCAGGTTCGACGCATCCATCGCACCGTCCGCCTTGCCGGCGCCGACGAGCGTGTGCATTTCGTCGATGAACAGGATGATGTTGCCGCTCGCCGCAGTGACCTCGGAAAGTACGGCCTTCAGCCGCTCCTCGAATTCGCCGCGGTACTTCGCGCCCGCGATCAGCGAGCCGAGATCGAGCGCGAGCAGGCGCTTGTCCTTGAGGCTCTCCGGCACGTCGCCGTTGACGATGCGGAGCGCGAGCCCTTCGACGATCGCGGTCTTGCCGACACCCGGCTCTCCGATCAGCACCGGGTTGTTTTTCGTGCGGCGGGAAAGAACCTGAATCGTGCGGCGGATTTCCTCGTCACGCCCGATCACGGGATCGACTTTGCCCGTGCGCGCGGCCTCGGTCAGGTCGCGCGAATAGCGCTTCAGCGCGTCGTACGCGCTTTCCGCCGAGGCTGAATCGGCGGTGCGGCCCTTGCGCAGATCCTCGACCGCGGAATTCAGTTTTTGCGCCGTAACGCCGGCGCGGGCTAGCACTTTCCCAGCCTCACTCTCCTTCTCGACGGCGAGCGCGATCAGGAGCCGCTCGACGGTGACATAGGAGTCGCCGGCTTTTTCCGACGCTTTCTCGGCCGTGTCGAATACGCGGGCAAGCGCCGGCGCCAGGTAAAGCTGGCCCGCACCGCTTCCTTCGACCTTCGGCAGTTTGGCAAGCGCCGCCTCGACGGCCTTCAAGGCTTCGCGCGATTTTCCGCCGGACCGGTCTATCAATCCGGCGGCTAGACCTTCCGGGTCGTCCAGCAGGACCTTGAGCAGGTGCTCGGTCGAAAATTGCTGGTGTCCCTCGCGCAAGGCAAGCGACTGCGCCGACTGCACGAAACCGCGCGCGCGTTCTGTGTACTTCTCGAAATTCATCGCCCTCTCCTCAGCGCGCCTCGAACGCCCGAAGCACGGTCGAAACGCCTGACGCAACAGATAGGACCGGCCCTGTCCGGACGAAAGAGGCGGCCGCCACTTGATTTTAGGCCGGAAAATTCCCCGTTCCCGGCAGGATCGGTAATTTCGGCAAACATTAACGGCCAGTGGCTAGGTTCTTGGCCATGTCCCGCAAAGGCGATGCGCTCCCCCCATCCTTGCCCGTCCCGACCGCGCATGCCGCGATCCCGGTACGCGTTGCGCTACCTTGGATTTTCGCGGCCGGAGTTTATCTGCTGCTCCTCCCGCTTGGCCCGAAACTGCTGAACGACCCCGACAGCTACTGGCACCTCGCGGTCGCGCGCTGGATCATCGAACACCGCGCATTCCCAACCATCGATCCGTTTTCGCACACCATGCCCGGCGCGCATTGGATCGCCTTCGAATGGCTTTCCGAGATGATCTATGCCGCCGCTCATGCGATTGCCGGCTGGCCCGGCGTGGTCGTCGTGGCCGCCGCAGCGATCGCACTCGCCTTTGGCCTCCTCATGCATTTCCTGCTGCAGCGGCTCGACATTGTGCCGGCGCTGATCATGGGGCTCGCCGCAGTCGTGCTGACCGCCCCGCATATGCTGGCGCGCCCGCACGTGCTCGTGCTGCCGGTCATGGTGGCCTGGGTGGGCGCGCTGGTCGGCGCCGTGGACCGCCGCGCGTCACCGCCGATTGTCTTCCTGCCGCTGATCGTGCTGTGGGCAAACCTGCACGGAAGCGTTGCGATCGGCGTCGCGTTCATTGCTCCGGCGGCGCTCGAAGCCTTGCTGCAGACGCCGCGCCCGGCCTGGCGCAAGACCGCACAACAGTGGTTCTTGCTCGCTGTGCTCGCGGTGGTCGCCGCGTCGCTCACTCCTTACGGACCGCAAATTCTCTTGGCACCGATCAGCACGCTGTCGCTCGGTAGCGCGCTGTCGATCATCGGCGAATGGAAGCCGCAGGATTTCGGCAAACTTGGAGCCTTCGAGGCGATCCTGTTGCTGGGTGTCGGCTTTGCGCTGCTGCGGGGCCTGACGCTGCCGCCAGTCCGCGTAGTGGTCGTTCTTGGACTTCTGCACCTTGCGCTGTCGCAATCCCGGCACGCCGATTTGTTAGCGCTACTTGCCCCCTTGTACCTGGCGCAACCCTTGGCCGGCCAGTTGAACCGTCGGGCCGACGCCGACTCCGGCATCGCGGCGCCCCGCCTCATTTCCGCGGCGCTGGCTCTCGCAACTCTCGCGGCCACTGCGTTTGCGTTGGTGCGCGACGTTGCACCGGCAGCACGCCATACGCCCGCAGCGGCTGTCTCCGCGACGGGCCTTGCCCAGGCCGGCCCGGTCTTCAACGACTACATCTTCGGCGGATACTTGATCCACGCAGGCATCGCCCCCTTCATCGACGGTCGCGGCGAACTTTACGGCCGCACGCTGATCCTGCGCCACCACAACGCAATTACGTTGCAGAACGTCCCCGACTTGCTGCGGCTGCTCGATGAGTACCGGATCGCCGCAACGCTGCTTACCCCGGCGACACCGGCGGTGGCGTTGCTCGATCGATTGACGGGCTGGCAGCGGGTGTATGCCGACGAGACCGCGGTCGTGCACAAACGGCGTGTCTCGGCCGAAGCGCGCTAGCTTCAGACTTCACCGGTTGTCAGATACTGCGCGCCCATGGGGACACTTGCGCAGCGGCGTTCGATGTTGCGCGCGAGTTGCGTTGCCCATGGAAGGAACAGGAAAAAGCGCGTTCCAATTTCGCTCATTCCGCCGTCCGCCAGCAGCCGCTCGGTCGTGCCGGCCCGCAGCAGATTGGCATCGCGATCGAACTCGCAGCGCGCGACCGCGAGCCGCGTCATTGGGTTGAATGGATTGTGCTCGATCACCCCGACGAGCCCACCCGGTTTTGTGACGCGCCGCAATTCCTGGACAAAACGCGGCCATTCCGGCGGCGGGACGTGATGCATCACGCACACTGCCGTGGTCAGGTCGAACTCGGCGTCCGAATACGGAAGAACGCCGTCGGCATATGATTTGTACTCGACATCGGGGTTCGACGTGCACGCCTCCGCGATGCTGCTCGTCGAGACGTCAACTCCGCAAAGACGCCCGAACATGCCGCGTACGTAGGGATGAAAAGCGCCGACCCCGCAGCCAACGTCGAGCGCGTCGGGTTTTCGCGTCGGACTGAAATGGCCGGCTACGATCTCGCGCAGCAACTCCGCCTTCGCGCCCATGAAGAAGGCGTGCGGAAGGCCGGAGAAGTCGATCGAAGTCTGGACGACGTCGCCGTAGCTCTTGTCGTAGGCGTCGAACTGTGGGGCCTTCATCCCGCCGTCCGCATGTCGTGGATGCGATCACGCCCGCTTGCCGCTGCAGCGTTGGGCTCAAACCCGACGCGAGTCGTCACGACATAAAGCGGCCGCCGTTTCACCTCGGCATGAATGCGGCCGATGTACAGGCCCATGATTCCGGTCATCAGCATGTTGATCCCGACCAGGAACGAGATCACGACGATGGTCGAAGACCAGCCGGCCACGACCTCGCTGTCGGCGATCCACAATCCAATCACATAGAGCCCGTACAGCAGCGCCATTCCGGAAACCGCAAGACCTGACCAGATGGCGAGGCGCAGCGGCGCGTCGGAGAACCCGACGACACCGTTCAAGGCAAGCCGCGCCATCTTCCAGAACGGGTACTTGGTTTCACCGGCGACCCGCGCCATGCGGTGAAAACCGATTTCGGTCTGGCGGAATCCCAGCCACGCGAACATCCCGCGCACGAAGCGGTCCTGCTCTGGCATCGCGCGGAACGCATCCAGCACTTTGCGGTCAATCAAGCGGAAGTCGCCGACATCGGCCGGAATCGGAACCGAAGAGAGTCGACCGAGGAGTCTGTAGAAGAGCGCCGCGGTCGCCCGCTTGAAGGTCCCCTCGCCCGTGCGCGACAGACGCCGCGCATAGACGAGCTCATACCCTTCCTTCCATTTCGCGACCAGGTCGCACACCACCTCGGGCGGATCCTGAAGATCGGCATCCATCACGATCACCGCGGCGCCCGAAGCAGCGTCCATACCTGCCGTGATCGCCGCCTGATGACCGAAATTTCGCGACAGCCCGATGTAACGGTAGCGCGAATCCTGTCGCGCCTTTGCCTGGAGAACGATCGAGCTGCAATCCGAACTGCAATCGTCGACGAAAATGGTCTCGGCCGGCCCGTCGAGCTTCTCCATGAGCGCATCGAGACGGTGCAACAGGATCGGGAGCACCGACTCCTCGTTGAACACCGGAATTACGATGCTGTACCGGACGCGCTCGCCGAAATGCGTGGTCATGTGCGTCTCGCCAATGAAGCCGGCTGGACACTAGGCGAGGCGCGTTAAAGACCCCTTGCGTGCAGAAACCCGCTCTTGACGGGGGCTACATCGTCGTATTTCTCGCAGCATGGGTCGAGTTGCCGAACTCTACCGCTATCCGGTCAAAGGCCTTTCCGCGGAACGTCTCAATTCCGTTCCGCTCAGCCCCGGCGCCACCTTTCCGATGGACCGCGCGTTCGCGCTCGAGAACGGGCCATCGGGTTTCGATCCTTCCGCGCCCGCATGGCAACCCAAGATCAAATTTCTCTGCCTGATGCGGAACGCGCGGATTGCCTCGCTCACGACCCGTTATGACGACGCTACTGCGACGCTCACTGTGAGTAAGAACGGCGAGACGTTGCTCGAGGCGCGTCTTTCGGATGTCTCAGAGCGCACGAAGCTCGAGCAATTTTTCCAGGAATTCATGGGCAGCGAAGCGCGCGGAAAGATCCGCCTGCTCGAAGCACCCGCCATTGACGGACGCCACAGCTTCTCCGATGTCGCGAAAAAAGTCGTCTCGATCATCAACCTGCAAAGCGTTGCGGCACTGGAACAGTCGATCGGACGCAAGGTTCATCCTCTGCGCTTCCGCGGCAACGTCTATGTGGAAGGCATGCCGGCCTGGCTCGAGACCGAGCTCATCAATCGCACGATCCAGGTCGGAAAGGTACGGCTCCGCGTCGTCAAGTCGATTCAGCGATGCGCAGCGACCGAGGTCGATCCGGAAACCGCCGACCGCGACGTCGACGTCCCGGATGCGCTGTTTCGCCTGACCGGGGAAGAGGACTGCGGAATCTATGCCGAAGTCTTGACCGCCGGCACGATTGCTCCCGGCGATCCCTTTAGCATTCTCGACTGAGACTACTCGCTCGGCTTCGGCGGGGAGAACTCACCGCTCGGCTGCGCATCTGCGGGCGCGTTCTGTCCCTGCGCATCCCCGCCGCCGGGTCCGCGCTGCTGATCGTAGTCGTTACGGCCGCCACGATGGAAGCGGCGGTTGCGGCCGCCGCGATGGAAGCGGCGGTTGTCACGGTCGCCGCCTTGCTCGTTGTCGTAACCGTTGCCCTGCGCCGGCGCCTGTCCACCGCCGCCCGTGATGAAAGCCGGGAGACCTGGATCGCGCGGCTCGTCGTTGCGCGGCTGCTGCTGATAACCTTGGTAGTTCTGCTGCGGCTGGTTCTGCTGCGGCTGGTTCTGATGCTGGGGCCGCGGCTGCTGCATCGGCTGCTGCATTTGCTGCGGCGGTGCGCTGGGGTAGGGCTGCCCCTGCGAGTCCGGGCCGCCCATGTCGTCGCCGTCATCCTCGAAATCGTCGCGCGATTCCATATCCGGCCGCTGATAGGGCTGCTGCGGCTGGTTCGGATTGTGCTGCTGCTGGGGCGCAAACTGGGCCTGCGCTACGGCAATCAGCCGGAAATAGTGCTCGGCATGCTGCAAGTAGCCCTCGCCCGCGACCGGATCGCCGGATGTCTGCGCGTCGCGCGCGAGCTGCAGATATTTTTCCGCGATATGGTGAGCAGTCCCCCGGATTTTCACATCGGGTCCATTCGACTCATAGACCCGCGTCAGCGGATTGTGACCGCGACGATTGCGGCCGCGCATGCGCTTGTTCTGTCCGTTTCTCATTTCTTGCGTCTCTCTCCTCTGCGGCTCCCGCCGCTTACTTTCGATTGCAGCCCTGCCACGGGCTGAAAACACACGTCTCTATTGCGCGGCCGTCGGCCACGTCCGGTGAGCAACGCCGTTTGGCGCTGCGGCTATTTCCACTTGGTATCGAATCTAGAGATCCACTCCGCGTTCAACGCGGATCCTTGCCCCTTAGCTTCGCGAGCTGTTTCTGCGCACGCGAAAATCGGTGAAGCGTCGAGCCCGGAAGTCAAAGCCAAGGGCGATTTCTCGCTGCCTGCCGGCTGAGCCGCTCTTCGCGGCGATGCGCACTACTGCCCTGCGGCCAATGCGCGATCCGGATCGAATCCCACAGCGACACTAGTGCGGTTCGGGTCGGCCTCCAAGCGTTTTTTTGCGTCCAGCAGCGTGAATAACAAGTGCCCTGGGCAGCCCCGAAAGGTCGCAACGTGCGGGTTCGTTAACCAGAAGATGGGCGCTGCGCGCAAGCGCCGCAACCCGCCCTTCCTGGCCAGCCCCAAGCTCCATCACCGCCACTCCGCCCTCGGCGAGCAGCCGCGGCAGCTGTGAAACAATTTCACGGTACGCGGTGAGCCCATCGGCACCGCCGTCGAGTGCGGAGATCGGATCGTGTTCCCGCACCTCGCGCGGGAGCGCTGCGATGTCTCCGCTCGCCACGTATGGCGGATTGGTGACGATGAGATCGAAAGGCCCGACCAATGCCGCCGCCCAATCGCCAAGTACAAGACTTGTCCGCGTGCCGAGTCCCAGCGCGTGCAGATTTTCGCGCGCGATGCTGATTGCGCCCGGGTTGCGATCGACGCCAACTCCGCTGGCTTGTGGAAGTTCCAGCAGCAGCGCTGCGAGCAAGGCGCCTGATCCGACCCCGAGGTCGAGAATGCGCCACGCCGCGCTTCTGTTCGGCAGAACGCTGAGTGCCGCTTCAACCAGGGTCTCGGTCTCCGGCCGTGGCACCAGCACATCGGGCGACAGTGCAAACGCTTGGCTCCAGAATTCCTTTTTGCCGACGATACGTGCGACCGGCTCGCCCGCCAGACGACGAGCCACCCATTCCGCAAGCCGCGAGCGGCAAGCGGCATCGACCGTCTCTTCCGACGCCAAAACGCGCGCCGGGTCCCACCCGAACGCATGCATGATCAGCACGCGCGCATCGAGCTCCGCACTCTCAATCCCGGCTGATTGCAACCGCTCTGCCGTGTCTCGCCTCAACGCGTGCACGTCCATGAATCACCCGCCGTCGGAGGCAGCGAGCAGCTCCGCCTGATGATGCGTGACCAGGGCATCGATGATTTCCCTGAGTGCTTCGCCTTCGAGAATTGCCGGAAGCTTGTGAAGCGTCAGATTGATCCGATGATCCGTAACGCGTCCCTGCGGGAAGTTGTACGTGCGGATGCGTTGCGAACGATCGCCGGAGCCGACAAGCCCGCGGCGTTCCGCGGCGCGCGCGCTGTCGAGTTTCTGCCGCTCCATGTCGTAAAGCTTCGTGCGTAGCAGCTCCATCGCGCGTGCCTTGTTCTTGTGCTGCGACCGCTCGGCCTGCACGCCCACGACGATGCCGCTCGGCATATGCGTAATGCGCACGGCCGATTCGGTCTTGTTGACGTGCTGGCCGCCCGCCCCGGAGGCGCGAAATACATCGATGCGCAGATCCGCATCGTTGATCGCGACGTCGACATCTTCGGCTTCGGGAAGTACGGCTACCGTCGCGGCGGAAGTATGAATGCGCCCGGACGTTTCGGTATCCGGCACGCGCTGCACGCGGTGCACGCCGGATTCAAACTTCATCTTCGCGTAGACGCCGCGGCCGCGCACCTCGGCGATGATTTCCTTATAACCGCCGACCGCCCCATCGCTGGCCGAGATCAGTTCCACCTTCCAGCCTTGCGACGTGGCGTAGCGCTCGTACATGCGGAATAGATCGCCGGCAAACAGCGCGGCTTCATCGCCGCCGGTCCCTGCGCGCACTTCCAGAATGACGTCACGCTCGTCGGCCGCGTCCTTCGGCAGCAGCGCGATCCGCAGTCCGCTTTCCAGCGCCGCGATGCGAATCTCGATCGCGGCTTTCTCATCGGCCGCGAGGCGGGTCATTTCCGAATCGCTCGACGGATCATCGATCAACGCCTTGACGCCCGCGAGATCGGCCTGCGCCCGCCGCAAGGCATTCGCGGCCTCGACGACCGGACGCAGTTCCGCGTGCTCGCGCGACAGGCGCACGAAATTGTTGCGCCCGGGATTGGCGGACAACTCGGCTTCCACCGCGGCAAGCCGGGCGACGATTGCGTCAATGCGATTGGCGGGCAGCATGTGAAATCTCAGAGCGAAACGCCGGACGCCGCAGCGAAGGATTCGAGGCGCTCGCGTATCGACGCCGCGCTTGTCTTCTCCGTCAGCATGGGTTCAAGCGCTTTCTTGGCGGCGGCGACATCGAGTGAGAGCAGCATTGCCTTTACCGGACCGATGGCCGTCGCCGATACCGACAACGCCCGATAGCCGAGCGCGGCGAGCGCCAGCGCCTCGAGCGGCCGCGAGGCGAGTTCGCCGCAAAGTGTGACGGCCTTGCCGTGCGCCCGGCCCGCGTCGGCAACTGACTTGAGAGCCCGAAGGACCGGCGCCGAAAGCGGATCGAAACGATCGGATACGCGAGCATTTCCGCGATCCGCGGCAAACAGGAACTGCACGAGATCGTTCGAACCGACGGAAAGAAAATCAGCGCGATCGAGGATTTCGTCGAGCACGAAGAGAAGTGACGGCACTTCGACCATCACGCCGATTTGCACTTGCTCCGGAAGCCGGTGCCCGTGCCGCCGCAGATGTGTCAATTCGCGCTCCACGAGGGTGCGTGCGCGATCAAATTCTTCCACCGCGGCGACCATCGGAAACATGAGCCGCAAGCCACGGCCCGCTGCGGCGTGCAGCAGCGCCCGCAACTGGATGCGAAGAAGCGCGGGCCGATCGAGGCCGAGCCGTATCGCTCTCCACCCGAGCGCCGGGTTCTCCTCTTCCACGGCGCGCATATAGGGAAGCACCTTGTCTCCGCCGATATCGAGGGTGCGGAACGTGACGGGCTTCCCGTCGGCCGCGTCGAGCACGGAACGGTAGAGCCGCAGCTGCTCGCCCGTGCGGGGCAGCGTGGCCGCGACCATGAACTGCAATTCCGTGCGGAACAGGCCGATGCCGTCGGCACCCGTCTCGGCAAGATGCGGCAGGTCGACGAGAAGCCCGGCATTGATCAGAAGCTGTACTTGCTGGCCGTCCTTGCTGATCGCCGGTTGGTCGCGCAGCACTGCGTACTGCGCCTGCTTCCGCGCGCGCAGACGGACTTTCTCTGCGTATGCGGCTTCCAGCCCCTCCGGGGGCCGCAAATGCACCACGCCGGCATCGCCGTCGACGATGATCGCATCGCCCGGATCGGCAACGCTTGCCGCGTTCTCGAACTGACCGACCGTGGCGACGCCAAGGGCGCGGGCCACGATAGCCACATGGCTTGTCGAAGCGCCTTCCTCGAGTACGAGCCCACGCAGGCGCGAGCGATCGAAATCGAGAAGGGCGGCCGGGCTCATATTTCGCGCAACGATGATCGCGTTGTCCGGAAGGTCTTCCTTCCGGGGAGCGTGGCTCGCGCCGAGCAGTTCGCGCAGCAACCGGTTCGCCAGGTCGTCGAGATCGTGCAAGCGCTCCCGCAGGTAGGGATCGGTTTGCCTCAGCATGCGCGCGCGCGTGTCCGACTGAACGCGTTCCACGGCGGCCTCTGCCGTAAGGCCCGTCAGAATTGCCTCTCGCAGCTTGTGCAGCCAGCCGCGATCGTGGGCGAACATGCGGTATGCCTCGAGCACGTCACGATGCTCGCCGGCGCGGGCAATGCCCTCCTCCTCCAGCATCACGTCGATCGACGCCCGCAATGTGTCGATCGCCTGATCGAGCCGTCGGATTTCCTTTTGCGGGTCGTCGGCGATGAAATTCTTCACGAACACGCGCGGCTCGTGCAACACGACGCGGCCGAGACCGATGCCTTCGGAAAGCGAAATTCCTTTTCCCTGCACCGGACGCCGTACCGCGGGCTCCGCCCCGGGACGCGCCAAGGCGAGGAGTTCGCCGGATGCGATCATTTCCGCGAGCACCATCGCGGTCGTCTGCAGCGCTTCGATTTCCTCTTCGCTGTAGGTGCGATGCGCGCGGTTCTGCACCACGAGCACGCCGAGCGTGTTGCCGGACCGAAGCACCGGCACACCGAGGAACGAGTGGTAAATTTCCTCGCCCGTTTCCGGCTTGTAGGAGAAGGCCGGATGCGCCTGCGCATTCGGCAGGTTGAGCGGTTGCGCCTCGGCGGCAACGAGACCGACAAGACCTTCGCCGGCCCTCAAGACCGTCATGTGAACCGCATCGCGGCTCAGACCTTCCGTGGCGTAAAGCTCGAGGCCCCCGTCCACGCGGAGCACGTAGACCGAGCAGACTTCCGCCACCATGTTGGCGGCAATCATCACCACGATCTTGTCGAGCCGTTCCTGCGCGCTGACCGGTTCCGCCATCACTTCGCGAAGCCGGCGCAACAACACGCGCGGACCGCCCAGCGCGCCACGCATGGGCCTGTTTCCTGTTCGAGCGCCGCGCCGCCCGATATTGTTTGGAAAAACCTCGCGCGGGAGTTGAGCCCGCGCCCTCGCTAGAGCCGGTGCCCGCTTGGCGTCCTTTTAGTCGACGAGCCGTTACGCACGTTTGTCATCGAAATGAGCCGGTACCGTGCCGGCAATGGAGCCCGTCAGGCTCTACTACCGGTCGAGCCCGTATACCGAATGCAAAGTCCGTACTGCAAGTTCGGTGAAGGCGGCATCGATCAACACTGAGATCTTGATCTCCGATGTGGAAATCGCCCGGATATTGATGCCCCTCTCGGCCAGGGCCTTGAACGCCGTTGCTGCAACGCCCGCGTGGCTGCGCATGCCGACCCCGATTATCGAGACCTTCACCACATCGGCCGCGCCTTCGATCGCCGAGAAGCCGACGTCCTTCTTGACCTTGGCAAGCGTCTGTTGCGCCCGCTCGTAGTCGGCGACCGGCACCGTGAAGGTAATGTCGGTGCGGCCGTCGGCCGAGATGTTCTGAACGATCATGTCCACGTTGATGTTTGCGTCGGCGAGCGGGCCGAAGAGCGCGGCGGCAACACCCGGCTTGTCGGCAACGCGGCGGATCGAAATCTGCGCCTCGTCCTTCGAGAAGGCGATTCCCGTCACAACCTGGCTTTCCACGATCTCCTCCTCGTCGCAAATAAGCGTTCCGTACGGTGTGCCGTGCGGGTCGACGTCTTCCGGCTTGTCGAAGCTCGAGCGCACGAACACGCGCACGCGCTTTTGCATGGCGAGCTCGACCGAGCGCACCTGCAGCACCTTGGCGCCGAGCGAGGCCATCTCGAGCATTTCTTCGTAGGCGACTTTGTCGAGCCGCCGCGCCTTCTCGACGATGTTCGGGTCGGTCGTATAGACGCCGTCGACGTCCGTGTAGATGTCGCAGCGATCCGCCCGGATCGCGGCCGCGACTGCGACAGCACTCGTGTCGGAGCCGCCGCGCCCAAGTGTCGTGACGCGTCCCGTGTCCTTATGCACACCCTGAAAACCGGAAATGACTGCAACCTGGCCGTGCTCGCGGAAGCGCCTGATCAGTTCCTCGCCGTTGATGTCGAGAATGCGCGCTGCACCGTGTGCGTTGTCGGTAGCGATAGGCAGTTGCCACCCCTGCCAGGAGCGCGCCTGCACGCCCATGTCTTCCAGGATGATCGCGAGCAAGCCCGACGTCACCTGTTCGCCCGCTGCGACCACGGCATCGTACTCGCGTGCATCATGCAGGGCAGCGGCCTCCCGGCAGAGCGAAACGAGCTCGTTGGTCTTGCCGGCCATGGCGGAAACCACGACGGCGACCTCATGACCGGCCTTTACCTCGCGCTCGACGTGGCGCGCGACGTTGCGAATCCGGTCCAGGTCGGCCACCGAGGTGCCGCCGAACTTCATGACGAGACGGGCCATGGCGGCGGCGCTTCCTCGTGATACGGAGATCGATGTTTTCGACGAACGGAACGGGGCGTATTGATACAGTCGGCCGCACCCGCCCGCAACGGCAGGCGGCGAAGGGACGCGCGAATGGCTAACGCCGCGAAACCGCAAACCACCGTCGACGCCGCGGAAGTCGCCCGCTTCGCGGCCATGGCCGACGAATGGTGGCATCCGCGCGGCAAGATGCGGCCGTTGCACAAGTTCAATCCTGTCCGCATCGCATTCATCCGCGACGGCGCATGCGCCCATTACGGCAGCGATCGGAAGTCGCTCGACTGTCTTTCCGGCTTCAGTGTCCTCGATGTGGGTTGCGGCGGTGGAATCCTGGCCGAACCCCTCGCTCGCCTCGGTGCCGAGGTCGTCGGCATCGATCCAGCCGCGGAGAACGTCGCCGCGGCCCGGCTCCATGCAGAGAAAGTCGGGCTCGACATCGCCTACCGGGCAGAAACCATCGAAGAGCTGGCCGAGACCGGCAAGCGGTTCGACATCGTCGTGGCGTCGGAGGTCGTCGAGCACGTCACCGATATCGGCCTGTTCCTGCACCATTGCGCCGAATGCGTGAAACCCGGTGGACTGCTGGTCGTCACGACGATCAACCGAACGCTGAAAAGCTTCGCGCTCGCAATCGTCGGCGCCGAATACATCCTGCGCTGGCTGCCGGTCGGAACGCATCGTTGGGACAAGCTCGTGACGCCCGAAGAGCTCGAAGCCGCGCTCACCGCGGCGGGGCTCGTACTCATGGAGGAAGCTGGGGTCGTCTACAGTCCCCTCGCCGACGAATGGCGACGGGACGACGACATGGACGTCAACTACATGATGCTCGCGCACAAGCGCATCGTCCTGGCCTGATCCGTGGACTACCCATGATCGACGGAAGCTGGCTCTGGGCGCTGTTCACCGTTGCCGCGGCGCTTGCGCAAACCCTCCGCAACGCGACTCAGCGCGAGCTGACCGGCACGCTGGGCACGGTTGGCGCGACCCACGTGCGCTTCCTGTTTGGTTTTCCGTTCGCGATCCTGTTTCTTGCGGCGGTCGCGTTGGTGGGCGGAGGCGGCCTGCCGAATCCACCGCCGGTCTATTGGCCGTGGATCCTGCTCGGCGCGCTGGCCCAGATCCTCGCCACTGCACTCATGCTGAGCGCAATGCACGAACGTTCATTCGTGGTGGCAATCGCCTACATCAAGACGGAGCCGGTGCAGGTCGCCGTGTTCGGTCTCGTGTTTCTCGGGGATGCCCTGACCCCGCTTATGGGAGCGGCCATTTTGATCGCAACGGTCGGGGTGATGCTCATGTCGCTCCGGCCCGGCACGCCGGCGGGCGGTCAACGGGCGACCTTTCTCGGAATCGCCGCGGGCGCCATGTTCGCGCTATCCGCCGTCGGATATCGCGGCGCGATCCTCAGTCTTGAGTTGCCGAACTACGCGATGGCGGCAACCTTCACGCTCGCGGTTGGCCTCGTGCTGCAAGCCGCTCTCCTCTCGCTCTATCTCGTGCTTCGCGAGCCCGATGTGCTCCGCACGATCGCGCGATCGTGGCGCCCCTCGCTTCTTGCCGGCTTTCTTGGCGCGTTCGCCTCGCAGTTCTGGTTTCTCGCGTTCGCGCTTGCGACGGCCGCAAGCGTGCGCACCCTCGCGCTCGTCGAGGTCCTGTTCGCGCAGGCCATCTCGAGCTTCGTCTTTGGTCAGAAGACGACGCCGCGCGAAGCGGTCGGCATTATCATTGTCGTGATTGGCGTCGCCCTGCTGCTATGGGCGCACTAGCGACTAATTTCGGTCCTCAGGCAGCAACGGCAGCGGTTGCACTTCGACGCCTTCGTCGAGCAACTCGCGGACTTCTTCCGGTTTCGCCTCGCCGTAGATCGAGCGGTGCTCGATCTCGTCGTAATGCATTTGCCGCGCGAGCTCCGGAAACTTCTCGCCGACATAGTCCGCATTCTTCGTCACATGCTCGCGCAGTTCCTTCAGCTTCTTGCGAAATTCCTGTTCCTGCGGCGACATCATCGCGACCGGGGCCTTTTCTGCAGGAGCGGGAGCTTCCTTGCGCGCGCTAGTCTTGTCGGTCCGCGCGAGTGAGGGCCTCATGATCTGCTTTTCGATCGTCTGAGATCCGCACATCGGGCAGGCGACAAGGTTTCGCTTCCGCTGCCCGTCGTAGTCGGCGGATGAGCGGAACCAGCTTTCGAAGCCGTGTCCGGCTTCGCAGGCGAGTGCGTATTTGATCAAGAGGCTTTACCTACGACATGCAGCCGGGCGCCGTCCCTTGGCGGGCCGATGACCTCGAAGCGACGCCCGTGCTCGAGCGCAGGGATCTTGCTGCGCGCCTCAGCGACGAGGGAAAGGTCGATCTCGGCGATCGTGACGCCCGGCTCGATCCCTGCCTCGGCGATAATCCGGCCCCACGGGTCGATCGCGATGCTGTGGCCGAAGGTATCGCGGCCGTTCTCATGATGTCCGCCTTGTGCCGCGGCAAGCACGAAACAACCGGTCTCGACGGCGCGCGCGCGCAGCAGGAGGTGCCAGTGCGCTTCGCCGGTTTGCTTTGTGAACGCGGCCGGCACCGTGATCACTTCCGCACCCGCCTCGGCCAGCGCGCGATAAAGCGCCGGGAAGCGCACGTCGTAGCAGATCGTCAGTCCGATCTTGCAGAACGGCGGCGCCACGACGACCGCCATGTCACCAGGTCGATAGGTGTTGGACTCGCGATAGCTTTCGCCGTTCGGCAGGTTGACGTCGAACATGTGAATCTTGTCGTAGCGAGCGACGATCTCGCCGTTCGGATCGATGAAGAACGTGCGGTTTGCTGCCTTGTCCGGCGAAACCTTCACCGCAAGCGAGCCGATGTGCAGATGGATCTTGAGATCGCGGGCCAGCTCCCGGAACGAAGCGAGCGCCGGATCGTGCTCTTCTTCGAAGATGTGTCCGAACAGGGATTTGCGATCGAGCTCCATCAGCGAAGTCTGCTCGGGCGTCTGCACATAATCAGCGCCAAGCGACTTCGCCTCACGCACGAGCTTTGCCGCAGCGTCGATGTTGTGGATCACGTCGCGGCCGGTGCGCAGCTGCACGAGGGCAGCGCGGAATTTTCTGGGCTCGCTCAAGAAAACCTCCTGTCGCTCCGCTGCATCATATGGCGTTTCACTCGTAACCGACAACCCGCGCAAGCACCAGGACGTCGACGCGGCTTGCACCGGCCCTCCGCAGCACGTTCGCACACGCGCTCACCGTTGCCCCGGAGGTTAGTACGTCATCGATAACGACAAGTTTCCGCCCTTTCACGTCGAAGCGGGCCGCCTTCGGCACCGTGAACGCGCCCTGCACGTTGCGCGCACGCTCGGACCGCGCGAGCCCGACCTGCGGCACCGTCGCCTTTGCGCGCGCGAGAATGTGATCGGAAATCGGAACACCGCTGAGGGCCGAGATTGCGCGAGCGAGCATCGCCGACTGGTTGAAGCGGCGCTGCCACAACCGCATCCAGTGCAGCGGCACGGGCACGAGGGCGTCCGCGTCCGCGAGCAATTCCGCCCCTGCGCGCGCCATCCAGTTGCCGAGCGGCCGTGCGAGATCCAGCCGGTCGCCATATTTGAGAAGATGCACGAGATCGCGAGCAACGTCGCTGTAGCGAGCCGCCGCGCGCGCGCGTTCGAATGCAGGCGGCACGGCGATCGCTGTGGGTGAAAGAAGCGGACCGCCGGTGTCGCTTGGAAACGGCGTGCCGAGCCGTTCGCAATAGGGTCGTTCGATGAACCCCATTTGCCTCCAGCATGGGGCGCATAGCCCGCCGACAGAACCGACCGGCTTGCGACATGCGAGACATGTCGGCGGCAAGGCGAGATCGAGCACCGTGCGCGCCGCCGAGCGAAAAATGCGCGCGATTGATCCGCCTGTGCGTAACCCTGTTTCCAACGCCGCATTTGCGAGCATTCGGGAAGGCTAGCGCCGAACCGCTCGCGATGCCACGTTTGCGGTTCGATCGAGCGGACTATCCGATGAACGCCCCTCCCCGGCTATTCGACCGCGCGCTGCTGCGCACCTGGCGCGAGCGGGCGGCTGCTCGCGGCGCTGAGAATTTTCTTCTTGATCGCGCAGCCGAGGACCTGGAGGGGCGACTGTCCACGGTCGCCCGCCGCTTCGCGGGCGCGCTCGATCTCGGGACGCCGGGAGAAGCGCTGCGTCGCGTGTTGAAAGGCAAGGTCGATCAAGTCCTCGCGTGTGAGCCCCTCGCGCATCTTCGCGATCCCGCCCTCGGTTTCCGCGTCGCTGCCGATGAGGAAGCATTGCCCTTTGCCGATGCCTCTTTTGATCTGGCCGTATCGGCGCTCGCTTTGCATTGGACGAACGATCTGCCCGGCGTCTTGAAGCAGGTGCTCCGCGCCCTCAAGCCCGACGGGCTGTTTCTTGCCGTGCTCGTCGGGGGAGAATCTCTGACTGAGCTGCGTCAGTGTCTCGCCGCTGCCGAGGACGAGGTTGAAAGTGGCGCATCGCCGCGCGTCGCACCCTTCGTCGAGGTTCGGGCGCTTGGCGCCCTGCTTCAGCGTGCCGGCTTCGCCCTGCCCGTGGTCGACGTCGACCGCGTCACGGTGCGCTACTCGCATCTCGGGCAGCTGTTTGCCGACCTGCGCGCAATGGGAGCGACCAACCCGCTCGTCGAGCGCCAGCGCACGCCCCTTCGACGGGAGACGCTTTTTCGCGCCGGCGAACTCTACGCCCAACGATTCGCCGACCCGGATGGCCGGTTGCGGGCGACTTTCGATCTTTTGTCGATTTCAGCCTGGGCGCCACATCACAGCCAGCAGCAACCGCTGCGGCCGGGATCGGCGAAAATGCGATTGGCGGACGCGCTCGGCACGCACGAGCGAAAGGCTGGCGAAAAGGCGCAGCCGGCGCGAAAGCCCGGCAGCGCTGACTAGCCGTTCGAACTCGTCGAGTTTGCCGGCGACGTTGTTAAATACGCTGTTTAGCGAGGTGCCGATCGCGCTTGCACTCGCAATGATCACGACGGAAATCAGGATCGCGATCAGCGCGTATTCGATGGACGTCGCGCCGCTTTGGTCGGCGTAAAGTCGCTTAAGGCGTTCAGCTGTCTGCGTCATTGTCCACTCTCGTTGCCCGGCAGCGTGGGCGCAGCAAGCAGTTCAACCAAGAACGGGATCAACGGTTCGTCGGCGGGCGGCATCGGATACTCTCTCAGCCGCTGCGGCCGTACCCACGCGATCTCTTGCCCTTCCTGCGCCGTCACGATCCCTTCCCAACGCCGGCAAATCCAAAGCGGCATCAGGAGATGGAAGTCGGCGTAGGCATGGCTCGCGAAGGTGAGCGGCGCGAGACACGCATTCGAAACGTCGATTCCGAGCTCCTCCTTCAGTTCCCGGATCAACGTCTGCTCCGGAAGCTCGTCGGGCTCTATCTTCCCGCCGGGGAATTCCCACAGGCCCGCCATTGCCTTGCCTTGCGGCCGGCGGGTCAGCAGAACCCGCCTGTCGGCATCGACGAGCGCGCAGGCGGCGACAAACAGCAGCTTCACGCGCGAACTCGACCGCGACGGTAGGCGCCGGCCGTTAACGGCCCCCTATCGGTTAGCCGCTTTTTGCCGACTTTTTGCATCCGCTCAGGACCGGTAGTCGCCGTTGATCGCGACATATTCCTTGGTGAGATCGCATGTCAGGACGCGGTCGCTTCCCCGCCCGAGCCTCAAATCCACGGTCAAATCGATGACGTCGCGCTTCATGTAAACAGAAACTTTCTTTTCATCATAATCGGGATCGCGGGCACCTCCGTGGGCCACGCGGATATCGCCGAAGTAGATCGCGAGCTTGTCGCGATCCGCAGGCTCACCGGCCTTGCCGACCGCCATGACGACCCGGCCCCAGTTCGCGTCTTCGCCCGCAATTGCGGTCTTCACCAGAGGAGAGTTCGCGATCGATAGCGCGATCCTGCGTGCTGAGTTCTTCGACACGGCTCCCTTCACGTTAACGCGCACGAGCTTACGCGCACCCTCGCCGTCACGCGCGATCTGCTCGGAAAGATCCGCAAACACCGCGCGCAATGCGCGGCGGAAATCCTCGGCTCGGCGGTCGGTCGCACTCTTTATTGTGGTCGCCCCGCGTGCAGCAGCGGCGCCAGTAGCAAACACAAGCAAGGTATCCGAGGTGGACGTATCTCCGTCCACCGTTACGGCGTTGAACGTATCGACCACTTCCTGCCGCACAAGTGTGCGGAGCGCTGAAGCCGCGATCGGCGCGTCTGTGAACACGAATGAAAGCATCGTGCCCATGTCGGGAGCGATCATTCCTGAACCCTTGGCGATCCCATTGACGCGCACATCTGCTGCGCCGATCCGTGCGGTCGCCGATGACACCTTTGCAAAGGTATCGGTCGTCATGATCGCGCGCGCAGCCGCTTTCCAGTTTTCCGGGCGCGCCGAAAGCGCGGCGCCGCGCAATACGCGGCCGATCGTGTGCGGGTCGAGGGGTTCGCCGATCACCCCGGTCGAGGCGATGAACACTTCGCCCGGCTTGCAGCCAACCGCTTCCGCAGCGAGTGCCGCCGTCCGTTTCACGGCGTCCATGCCTTTGGCGCCGGTGAACGCGTTTGCGTTGCCCGCGTTCGCGACGAGCGCACGCGCCTTTCCGGCTGCGAGCCGGGCACTGCACCACTCCACCGGCGCAGAAGGACACTTCGAGCGGGTCAATACTCCGGCGACCGCGGTGCCCTTATCCAGCACGGCGAGCAAAACGTCGGTGCGGCCTTCGTAGCGGATGCCTGCCGACGCAGTTGCCAGCCTCACGCCGGCGATTGGCGGCAATTCCGCGATCGTGGCAGGCGCCAGCGGCGATACGTTGCTCATGCCCCCAATAGGTCTACTTAGTCGAGCCTGCCGGCGGAGTCGCCGACGGCGCGTCGCTCACCTGCGGAATTCGCTCGACCTTCGCGCCCTCGCGCAACTTGCCGACAAGTTCGGCCTGCGCGCGCCGCGCCAGAAAGGACTCGAGTTGCTCCTTCACGGCGTCGAATGGCGGAGCAGACTTTGTGCGCTTGTCCTCAACCTTGATGACGTGCCAGCCGAACTGGGTCTTCACCGGATCGGACAATCCGCCCTTCTCGAGCTTGAAAGCCGCCTCGGCGAATTCAGGGACCATCTGCTCTTTGGTGAAATAGCCGAGGTCGCCGCCGTCGGAGGCGCCCGTATCCTTCGATTCGGCCTTGGCAAGCGCACCGAAATCACCGCCCGCATTCAGCTTGCCGACGATCTCCTTTGCCTTGTCTTCGGACTCCACGAGAATGTGGCGCGCTCGCACTTCTTCCTCCGGTTTGCTGCGCGCAAGCGACTCTTCATAGAGCTTCTTCATGGCGGCCTCGCTCGCTGCCGTCTTTGTCTCCTCGTCGAGCAAGGCTTCCATGAGAACCTTCTGCCTGGAGAAGGCGAGCCGGCGATCGAACCCTGGCGCCTGCGCAAGTTTCTTCGCCTCCGCCGCGTTGGCCAAGATCGTCACGTCGATGAGATAGGTCAGCAACGCCTCACGGCGCTGCTCCGGGGCCGAGGGTGGCAGGTTGGATCCGATGTCGGCCTCCGCGAGCGCAAGATCGCTCCGCCGAATTTCCTTGCCGTCGACGCGCGCGACGACGGGGTCCTCGCCCTGGGCCGAAACCGGGAGTGCGCCGAATAGCGTAAATGCGGCGGCAAGCACGATGGCGAAGGGAAAGGCGGCCAATTTCATGGTGAATCCTCGACTTGGGCGCTGCCCCCCGGCAGCGCGCGCGAAAGTGGCGCAAGCCCGCATGTGAAGCAAGACCGGACCGCGCGGCATCGTCGCTGGCGCGACAAACAAGAGGAACCGCCGATTGACAAGGCCCGGAGCCATTCATATCTCTGCCCTTGCCCGCCGGATTCCGTCCCGACGCAAGCTCTTGTGACCACGCGGCTTCCCAATTGCGCCGCAGTCTCCCGCCTCCGTCGGGCGCCGCATGGA
The DNA here is from genome assembly GCA_963711595.1 of uncultured Alphaproteobacteria bacterium. Classification (GTDB taxonomy): domain Bacteria; phylum Pseudomonadota; class Alphaproteobacteria; order Rhizobiales; family Xanthobacteraceae; genus JAUSIF01. The sequence goes on along the minus strand of CAVQER010000007.1, from coordinate 459,597 downwards.
CGGCCCGGCCGTCTGATCCCCGCGTGCAAGCGTCGGGCGAGAAGGAAAGACCTCGAATGATCGGCTCGCTCGCACGCAAGATTTTCGGCTCGGCCAACGACCGCCGCGTGCGCGCGTACTATCCGAAAGTCGAGGCGATCAATGCGCTCGAGCCCGAGCTGGAGGCGCTTTCCGACGAACAGCTCCGCGCCCGCACCGAAGATTTCCGTAAGCAGGTCGCGAATGGCGCCTTGCTCGACGATCTGCTCGTACCCGCGTTCGCAACGGTACGCGAAGCCGCCAAGCGCACACTCGGCCAACGCCATTTCGACGTGCAATTGATTGGCGGCATGGTGCTTCACGAAGGCGCCATCGCGGAGATGAAGACCGGCGAAGGCAAAACGCTCGTGGCCACGCTTCCCGTCTATCTCAACTCGCTCACCGGCAAGGGCGTGCACGTCGTGACCGTCAACGACTACCTCGCCAAGCGCGACGCCGAGTGGATGGGACAGATCTACAATTTTCTCGGCCTCAAGGTCGGTGTCATCGTGCACGGCCTCGACGACGAGCAGCGCAAGGTCGCTTACGAGTGCGACGTCACTTACGGCACGAATAACGAGCTCGGCTTCGACTACCTGCGCGACAACATGAAATACGAGCTGCCGCACATGGTGCAGCGCGGGCACATCTTTGCAATCGTCGACGAGGTAGACAGCATTCTGGTCGACGAGGCGCGCACGCCGCTCATTATCTCCGGACCGCTCGACGACCGTTCCGAATTCTACAACACGATCGACAAATTCATCCCGACGCTGGACAAGGCGCACTTCGATGTCGATGAGAAGTTGCGCACCGTCACCCTGACGGAAACCGGGATGGAATTTCTCGAGGGCAAGCTGCGCGAGGCGGATCTTGTAAAGGGCGATTCGCTTTACGCAATCGAGAACGTGTCCGTCGTGCATCACGTCAATCAGGCGCTGCGCGCGCACAAGATGTTCCAGCGCGACCGCGACTACATTGTGAAGAACGACGAAGTGGTGATCATCGATGAGTTCACCGGCCGCATGATGCCCGGCCGCCGTTACTCCGAAGGGCTGCACCAGGCGCTGGAAGCGAAAGAGCGCGCGACCGTCCAGCCTGAGAATCAGACGCTCGCCTCGATTACGTTCCAGAATTATTTCCGCCTCTACGACAAGCTCGCGGGCATGACCGGCACCGCGTCCACGGAAGCGGACGAATTCGCTGACATCTACAGGCTCGAGGTCGTCGAGGTCCCGACCAACATGCCGATGGTGCGCGATGACCAGGACGACGAGGTCTATCGGACGGGGGCCGAGAAGTATCGGGCGATCATCGCCCTTATCAAGGACTGTAAGGAGCGTGGCCAGCCGGTGCTCGTCGGCACGACTTCGATCGAAAAGTCCGAGATGCTTGCCCAGTCGCTTTCCAACGAGGGCTGGGAGCAGCACGACTTCTCCGACGTGAACGCGTTCGCCAAGCTCTACTCGGGTGACGATGGCGCGAAGAACGCACTCGTGTTTGCCGTGCTGAACGCGCGCTATCACGAACAAGAGGCCTACATTATCTCCCAGGCGGGCGTGCCGGGCGCCGTCACGATTGCGACCAACATGGCCGGCCGCGGTACCGACATTCAGCTCGGCGGCAATGCCGACATGCGCATACGCCAGGAAGTTGGCGACCTCGCCGCCGGTCCCGACCGCACGGCCAAGGAAAAGAAGATCCGCGACGAGGTCGCGCGCCTGAAGGAAAAAGCGCTCGCAGCCGGCGGGTTGTTTGTTCTTGGCACCGAGCGCCACGAAGCGCGGCGCATCGACAACCAGCTGCGCGGCCGCTCCGGACGTCAGGGTGACCCGGGCACCTCGAAATTCTTCCTGTCGCTGGAAGACGATCTGATGCGCATCTTCGGGTCGGACCAGCTCGGCGGCATGCTGACGAAGCTCGGCCTGCAGGAGAACGAAGCGATCGTTCATCCCTGGATCAACAAAGCTCTCGAAAAGGCCCAGCAGAAGGTCGAGGCACGCAACTTCGACATCCGCAAGAATTTGCTGAAGTTCGACGATGTGATGAACGATCAGCGCAAGGTCATTTTCGAACAGCGCATCGAATTGATGCGCGACGACGACGTCGCGGAAACCGTCGCGGACATGCGTCGCTCCGTCGTTTCCGAGCTGGTCGCACGGCACATTCCGCAAAATGCGTATCCCGAGCAATGGGATACACCAGGCCTCAAGATCGAACTGCAGAACGTGCTTGGCCTCACGCTGCCGGTCGACGAATGGGCGAAGGAAGAAGGGATCGCCGACGAGGAAGTGCGCGAGCGCGTCACCCGCTCTGCCGACGAAGTCATGGCCGCGAAGGTCGCTAAGTACAGCGCCGAGATCATGCGCTACGTCGAGAAGTCGGTGCTGTTGCAAACTCTCGATCACCTCTGGCGCGAGCATCTAGTCATGCTCGACCACCTGCGTCAGGTGATCGGTTTCCGCGGCTACGCCCAGCGCGATCCGCTCAACGAATACAAGTCGGAGGCCTTCCAGCTATTCGATACGTTGCTCAACCGTTTGCGCGAGGGCGTGACCGCGCAACTCATGCGGATCGAGATCGTGCAAGCCCCGCCCGCGCAGACGGAGCTACCCCCGATGCAGGCGCACCACATCAATCCGGACACGGGCGAGGACGAATTGGCGCTCGCGGCCGCCTCCACGGCTGAGGCTCGCGTCGCCGCCGCCGATCGGAAGACCGACGACCCCTCGACTTGGGGCAAGGTCGGGCGCAATGAAGTTTGCCCGTGCGGATCCGGCAAGAAATACAAGCACTGCCACGGCCGCTTCGCCTAAGGCGAGCGAGCCGCGACGTCGTTTGGATCAGATCAGCGGTAGGAGAACCCGCCCGAAGAGCGGATCGGTGTCGCCCCCGGCAATGGAGCCGGCGGCGCCGACTGCTGCTGCGCCGGCTGCGGGGCCGGCTCAGGCTCGGCCGCGGGTGTACGCCGTGACGTACCATTCGCGGCGCCGAGCGAGGCGCGCGTCGAACCAGAAACCCCATTCGTCGCCGTCGAGGACCCGCCGGGGCGCCGGGGATCACCCGGGGGCGCCGGAACCGCGGCCGTCGACGTGTTCGTCGAACCGGTTACGGATTCGCCGCCCGAACGGCTCGCTGCGAGATTGCGGCCGTCGTCGCTCGTCGGAACGACGCCGGTCGCCACGGCGGCAGGACGGTTGGTACCGCCATTCGCGAACGACTGATGCGTATCTCCGTCGCGGCCGGTCACGATCGGCGCCGCCGGCAGGAGCCTGGCGAGAACCGCAGCCTCGCGCTCGTCGGTCTGTTTTTTCGCAGCGATCGCACTCGCATTCGGCACATCATATGCCGGGCACTGGCTGCTCCCGTCGAACAGCGCCGACGGATCACGCAGGTGCGCGTTGAACACGTAGCGCTTCTCGCAGATGTCGATCTTCGGCTGCGTCTTGCTCAACTCGAAATGGTCGTTGCCTTCCTTCAACATCCGCCAGAACGCCAGGTTCGGATTGTTGCGGTGGCGCGCCATGTTCTTCCCCGTCATGCGGAATGGAAGCGCATGCACCTGGAAAGCAAGCTGACCGCCGTCGAATGACTCGCGCGCAAGCGCGAAAATCTCCTGGACCTGCTCATCAGTCATCGCGTAGCAGCCCGCGGAAGAGCAGTCGCCGTGCACCATGAGATGCGCACCGGTACGACCGTGCGAGCGATCGAATTCGTTCGGATAGCCAAGGTTGAATGAGAGGTAATAGCTCGAGCGCGGATTCATCAGCTCTGGCGTGATGAAGTAGAAGCCTTCCGGCGCCTGGCGATCGCCTTGCCGAATTTTCGGACCGAGCTCGCCGGACCAACGGCAGATCGGATAGGTCTTCAGGAGCGCGAACTTGCCTTCGCGGTTCTGCTTCCAAATCTCGAGTTCGGATTCTTCCTTGAAGATCCGCAGGAGGATGGGCGAGCTCTTGTCCATCCCCTTCTGATCGAGAAGGGCGAGCGTCGGCACGGAAACCGGCTGGAGGTGCTTGGGTCCGAAGGTCGGCATCTGCCCGCCCTCGGCGATGCAGCTCGCGACCGCAAAGCCGCAGGCCGCAGCCATCACAACGCGACGGGCTCGGACAAAGGAAAGTCGGCTCAACGCAGCACCCCTGAGACCGCACCAAATAGCGACAGTCATTGGCTAAACCGTTACCCTTGACGAGTGGTTACCGCAAGCGCGAACCACACGGATGCTCTGATCTATCAGGGATTTTTCGCCCCCGCCCCGCCCGGGAACCCGCATCTATGCTTAAAGATTCCGTCCAATTGCGAGGAATTTTTGTTGGCGGCGCGTCCGGATCTCGTCAGGGGAAAACCCCCTCAATGCGGTGAGTGCGGCATCAATGGCGTCCCCGGTTGCCGTGATCGAGATGTCAGGCTGGCGGTGGGCCCCCCCGGGCGGCTCGGGCACGACCTGATCCACCACCCCGAGGCGCTCCAGATCGCGCGCCGTGATCTTCATGTTGGTGGCGGCCTCCTGCGCCTTTGACGTGTCGCGCCACAGGATCGACGCCGCACCCTCCGGCGAAATCACACTGTAGATCGCGTGCTCCAGCATGATGACGAAGTTCGCAGTGGCGATCGCAATGGCTCCGCCCGATCCGCCCTCGCCAATGATGACCGAAATGTTCGGAACCCCGAGCGCCATGCATGCGTCGGTCGAGCGCGCGATCGCTTCGGCTTGTCCGCGCGCTTCGGCATCGATGCCCGGATAGGCTCCCGCGGTATCCACAAGCGAGATGACCGGAATCGCGAAACGATCGGCGAGTTCCATCAGGCGCACGGCCTTCCGGTAGCCCTCGGGCCGCGCCATGCCGAAATTGTGCTTGATCCTTGCTTCCGTCGTCGATCCCTTTTCGTGGCCGATCACGCAGATGCTTTCGCCGCGGAAGCGGGCAAAGCCGCCGAGGATCGCTTCGTCCTCGCCGAACTTGCGATCGCCCGCGAGCGCCGTGAACTCGGTGAACAGGCCGGAAACATAATCGGAAAAATGCGGGCGCTGCGGATGTCGCGCGACCTGCGTCTTCTGCCAAGGAGTGAGATTGGCGTAGATGTCGCGGAGCGCCTGCGCGGCCTTTGCCTCGAGCCGGCCTATCTCGTCGCCAATCGCGACGGCATCGCCCTCAGCCGAGAGCGACCGCAGCTCTTCGAGTTTGGACTCGAGCTCCGCGACCGGCTTTTCAAAATCGAGATAGGTGCGCATCCAATTGAAGATAATTGCGGATTAGGCGGCGCGAAGCTGCCCGCCGCATGCGGGTGAGTCAATAGAAGCGCCAGTATTGCATGGATTCTTCACTCATCCGCTAACGGATGCAGGTCGCGGACCATGCTTTTCAGCCGCTCGTCCAGCACGTGGGTATAGATCTGCGTGGTCGAGACGTCGGCATGGCCGAGCAGCGCCTGGACGATGCGGAGGTCCGCGCCGTTCGCGAGCAGATGGCTCGCAAACGCATGTCGCAGCACGTGCGGGCTCATCTTGCGCGCCTCGATGCCCACCGATGCAGCGAGCGCTTTTAGCTCCCGCGCAACGTGCTGGCGCGTAACGTGGCCACTGTCGCCGAACGAGGGGAACAGCCAACGCGATTCCGCGGCGTCCACCTCTTCGCGCAACGAAAGATATTGCTGCATCGTTCGGCGCGCGATCTGGCTGAGGGGCACGAGACGCTCCTTGCCGCCCTTTCCCCGCACCGTGATCACCTCGCTCTTGCTGCGCGCCGAGGAAGCCGGCAAAGCAATCAGCTCCGAGACGCGCAATCCGGTCGCGTAGAGAACTTCGAGTAAGCACGCCAACCGCATCGCGCGCAGACGTTCGGCCTTCGATGACTTCGCGCCCTCCGCCCGTTCATGCGCCGTGACGAGCAGCTTCGTCACCTCCTCCACCGCGAGCACTTTCGGTAACGGCCGCCCGCGCCGCGGTCCCTCGAGCACCGCGGCGGGATCGTCCTTGCGCCGGCCCTCCGCGTAAAGGAAGCGGTGCAACTGGCGTACGGCAGATAGGCGCCGCGCGACCGACGCAGCCGCGAGTTTTCGCCGCGACAACACGGCGAGGTAACTACGGATGACTTCCGTATCCGCGCCGCCGACGTCTTTTTTCTTGCCGTCGAGAAACAGCGAATAATCTTCGAGGTCGCGTCGATAGGCTTCGAGCGTGTTGCGGCTCGCACCGCGTTCCGTCGCCATCATGTCGAGAAACAGCTCGACGTGGCTGCCCGCGCGCTTTCCCGCCCGCGCTTCACGCTTCATCGCCCGATCTTCTCGGGCTGAATCGTCACCGACATTTCCCGCTGCTGCGGCTCCACAAGATTCGCAAGCGCCCACAGACCCGCGAAGGCGAGGCCTCCGAGTACGAGAACAGCGGCAAGAAACCGGATCAGGCTCGGCATATGGAACGGTGCGATTCGTCCCCACCAGCGCTCGTCGGATTAGCCGATTGCCCGCCGATGGCAAGCCTCCAACGCCGTATTCACCCTCCTCCTTTCCGGCCGTTGCCCCCGGGCGGGTATCATGTAGGTTCCACCGCAACCCCGAATTCGCCCTGGAGCCCATGAGCAAGGCCGCGCAGAACGAGTCGCAGGAGCGCACCGCTGAAGCATTGCGCGCTCGCCTCGGCGCGCGGTCGATTGCGCTCGTCGGCATGCCGGGTTCCGGTAAGAGCTCGATCGGGCGGCGCCTCGCGCCGCGCATCGGGCTGCCGTTCGTCGACGCGGACGCCGAGATCGAAAAAGCCGCTGGCATGCCGATTCCGGAAATTTTTGCGAAGCACGGCGAGCCCTATTTTCGCGATGGCGAGGCACGCGTGATCGCCCGTCTCCTCGAGGACGGCCCGTCCGTCATTGCGACCGGCGGCGGCGCGCTGGTGAACCTCGGCACACGGGAGCTCATCCGCAACCGCGCGATTGCCGTCTGGCTGAAAGCGGAAATCCCCGTGCTGATGCGCCGCGTCCGCCGCAAGAGCGATCGCCCGTTGCTCAAGGGCAGCGATCCCGAAGCCACCCTGCAGCGGCTGCTGAACGAGCGCGAGCCGATCTACTCCGCAGCCGACATCATCGTGACGTCGCGCGAAGGGCCGCACGATGCCGTCGTCGACGAGATTCTGGCGGAGTTGCGACAGCGGCTTGAGGCACGCCAATGAGCGGAGCGGCAGTCTCAGAACGATCGGCCGCGATCACGGTGCCCGTCGCACTGGCTGACCGGAGCTACGACATCGTCATCGGCGCCGGTCTTGTGGACGAGGCCGGGGCTCGGATCACGCACTTACGTCCGGGCACGGCAGTCGCCGTCGTCACCGATGACGTGGTCGCGCCGCTGCACCTGGAAAGACTCGAAGGCGCTTTGTCAGCCGCGGGCATTCGCGCGAGTGCGATCGTGATTCCCGCGGGCGAAGGATCGAAGAACTACCGCACCCTCGAAACAGTGGTCGACGCAATTCTCGACGCGAAGATCGAGCGCGGCGATCTCGTAATCGCTCTTGGCGGCGGTGTCGTTGGAGATCTAGCAGGCTTTGCTTCCGCGGTCGCGCGGCGTGGCATCGACTTTGTGCAGATTCCGACAACGTTGCTCGCGCAGGTCAACTCCTCGGTTGGCGGCAAGACCGGCGTCAACACGCGTCATGGCAAGAATCTTGTCGGGGCATTTCATCAACCGGTACTCGTCCTCGCCGACACCAACCTGCTGGATACCTTGCCACAACGGCAATTCCGCGCGGGCTATGCGGAGATCGTGAAGTACGGGCTGATTTCCGACGCGCCGTTCTTCACCTGGCTCGAGCAAAAGCGCAACGAGATTTTTTCCGGCGGCGGCGCCCGCCCCGAAGCGATTGCCACAAGCTGCCGGCACAAGGCTGCGATCGTCGGCCGGGACGAGCGCGAAACCGGCGACCGTGCGCTCCTGAACTTTGGGCATACCTTCGGCCACGCGCTCGAGGCTGCGACCGGTTATTCCGACCGGCTGCTGCACGGGGAAGCGATCACCATCGGCATGGTATTCGCCTTCAACCTGTCGGCGCGGCTCGGACTTTGCGACCCGGCGGAGGAAAAACGCGTCGCCGCACATTTTGCAGCGGCGGGCCTTCCCACGCGCGTCGGTCAGATTCCGGGCAAGCTGCCCGATGCCGAAGCGCTGCTCAATCTCATGTCGCAGGACAAGAAAGTCCGGCGCGGCGCGCTCACCTTCATTCTCACACGCGGCATCGGCCGCGCGTTCGTGCAGACGAAAGTCGACGCGGATCCGGTGCGCCAGACCCTCCAAGCGGCGCAACACCAGGCCTAGATCGGACCATGACCCCCCTCGAAATCTTTTCGCTGATCGGCATCTTGCTATGCCTGTTTCTCTCGTTTTTCTTTTCGGGCAGTGAAACGGCACTGACCGCCGCCTCGCGCGCGCGGATGACGGCGCTCGAAAACGGCGGGGACCATCGCGCTACCCTCGTCAACCGCCTCATGCAAATGCGCGAGCGCCTGATCGGCGCGATCCTGCTCGGCAACAACCTCGTCAATATCGCCGCGACGGCCATTGCGACCGGCTTGTTCCTGGGCTGGTTCGGCGAAGCGGGTGTCGCCTATGCGACTTTTCTCATGACTGCAGTCATCGTCATATTTTCCGAAGTCATGCCGAAGACGATTGCGATCAATAGTCCGGATCGCTTCGCGCTGATCGTAGCCCAGCCAATTCGAACGCTCGCAGGCTTGCTTGGTCCGGTCACGCTCGCGGTCGAGGCGATTGTGCGCTGGTTCTTGCGGCTGTTCGGATTTCGTCTGAACTCGACCGAGAACGTCCTCACGGGTCACGAGGAACTGCGCGGCGCCGTCGACCTGCTGCATCGCGAGGGCAGCGTGGTCAAGGCGGATCGCGACATGCTCGGCGGCCTGCTCGATCTTCAGGAACTCGCCGTCTCCGACGTGATGGTTCATCGCACCAACATGGTGGCGATCGACGCCAGCGACCCGCCGCAGAAGATCGTCGACGAGGTGTTGAGCGCGCCTTACACGCGGCTGCCGCTGTGGCGCGGAAGCTCCGAAAATATTGTCGGCGTACTGCACGTGAAGGACCTGCTGCGCGCCCTCTCCGCGGTCAGCGGCGACGTGACAAGGATCGACATTGGCTCGCTTGCCCTGCCGCCCTGGTTCGTCCCCGACAGCCGGCCGCTGCCCGACCAGCTGCGCGCTTTTCTCCGCCGCAAGACGCACTTTGCGCTCGTCGTCGACGAGTACGGGGAGGTGATGGGCCTTGTAACGCTCGAAGACATTCTCGAAGAGATCGTGGGCGAGATTGCCGACGAGCACGACGTTGAGGTCACGGGGCTGCGGCCGCATCCCGATGGTTCGGTCACGGTCGACGGCAGCGTCCCCATCCGCGATCTCAACCGCGCGATGGAGTGGAGCTTGCCGGACGAGGAAGCGACCACCGTCGCCGGGCTCGTGATCCACGAAGCGCGTCAGATCCCGGAAGTCGGGCAGACCTTCACTTTTCACGGCTACCGCTTTCAGATCCTGCGGAAGACGCGCAATCGCATCAACTCGCTGCGGGTGATGCCGCTTGCGCGCAAGGACGCGAGCGTGCCGGGTCGCGCCGCCTGATCATTCGCCCGGCGCGCTTGCCTCGATCGCGAGCGCGTGCAGGCCCGCGGCAATCTCACTTTTAAGCAGTTCGTTCACCGTCCGGTGTCGCTCAATTCGGCTCTTTCCGCGGAACGCGTCCGCCTCGACCACGACGCGCACGTGCGTGACCTTTCCGGGAACCGCGCCGGCGTGCCCCGCATGCAGCCCGCTCTCATCGATGACTTCCAGCCGGGCGGGGCTGAGCGCCCCGGCGAGACTATTCCGAATCCGGTCGATCGTGCCCATATTTGAGCGCCTGACACGAGATCGGTGGGCGCGTCAACGCGGCGGCAAGCATGCGCTGATAGCGTCATGCCGCGTTCCTTGTACCGCCGCAAAGTCATGATCATAATCCGCCAATGAAGTTCAACTCGCCCCTGTTCGACCGCATCCGCGTTCGCCGCACGCCTGAGCGGCGGGCGGCCACGACGCTGCCGGCGTGCGAATGGCCGGGCTGCGATCGGCATGGCACGCACCGCGCCCCAAAGGGCCGCGGACGTGAAAGCGAGTACTGGCGTTACTGTCTCGACCACGTGCGCGCCTACAACCACTCGTACAATTATTTCGCCGGCCTCTCGGACAACGACGTGATCGCCTACCAGAAGGAAGCGCTCACCGGTCATCGTCCGACGTGGCGCATGGGAATGAACGCGTCGCGCCGCGCGGGCGGCCCCGCCGAACCCTCAGGCCATGGCCCGGGATTCACCTGGCATGATCCGTTCGGATTCGTCGACGGAGTCCACAACGGCACACGCAGGCCGGAAGCCGAAGGACGCCCGATCCACAATGCGGAGCGCAGGGCGTTCGAGGTTCTGGGCCTGGAGATCGACGCCACGACCGTCGAGATCAAGGCGCGCTTCAAGGAGCTCGTGAAACGCCACCATCCGGACAGTCACGGCGGCGACCGCTCCTTCGAGGATCGGTTACGCGCGGTGATTCAGGCGTACAACTATCTGAAGAGCGCCGGTCTCTGCTGAGCGGTTTCCGGCAGTTTCAATCGAGCAGGCCTGCCCATTGCGGCAGCCAGAGCACGATCTGCGGAAACAATATGCAGAGCACGAGCCCTACGGTCTGCAGCCCGACGAACGGGTACATCGCGCGATAGACATCGCTCATCGTGATTCCAGGCGGAACGGTACCGCGCATGTAGAAGAGCGTGGCGCCGAACGGCGGCGTCATGAATGAGGTTTGCAGGTTTACCGCGACCAGCGTTCCGAACCACGGCATGAAGTACGCCGCGCTGCCGAGATGTTCCGCGAAATCCAGCTTCAGCAGCATCGGCGTAAAAACCGGCAATACGATCAGGCAGATCTCGATCCACTCGAGCGGAAAACCGAGCAGGAAGATCAGGACCATCACGAAGGAAAGAATCTCCCACTTCGTGTCGATCCCGAGGAGTGCGAGCGTGGAGATCATGACGTCGTCTCCACCGAGCACCCGGAACACGTAGGAAAAGCCGGTCGCGCCCAGGAACAGCAGAAACACCATGGCGTTCGCCCGGCACGCGTCATGGATCGCTTCCTTCATCATCGGCATGGTGAGGCGCCCGTTCGCCCAGGCGATGAGCAACGAGCCAAGGACACCGACGCCGGCGCTTTCCGTCATCGTCGCGAAACCGGCGAAGATCGACCCGAGCACCACGACCATGAGAAAGGTCATCGGTGCCAGGCCCTTCCATACGAGCCGTCCGATTTCCGACGCACTCAGCCCGGCACGCTTGCGCTTGGCGCGCGGCGCGAGGTCGGGCCGCGTGATCGCGATGCCGAAAATATACAGAAGGTAGAGTCCGGAGAGCAGAAGCCCGGGCACCGTTGCCGCGGCGAACAGCGCGCCCGCCGACGTGAACAGCATTTCCGCCATGACGACGAGCATGATCGCCGGAGGGATCAGGATCCCGAGCGTGCCCGCCGAAGCGATCGTTCCGATCGCGAGCTTCTTGTCGTAGCCGGCCGCGAGCATCTGCGGCAACGCGATCATCGAAAGCAGCACGACGGCCGCGCCCACGACTCCGATCGGGGCCGCCAGTATCGTGCCCATGACCATGACGGCGATCGCGAGACCGCCCGGGATCCGTTTCAACAGCACTTCGGTCGCCGTCAGCATGTCGCGCGCCGAGCCGGAACGCTCCAGGATCGCTCCCATAAAGATGAACAGTGGAATCGACACGAGGATCGGGTCTGCGGCCACGCCGCCGAACATGCGGATCAGAATGTTCGTGAAGCCGATGAGATCGAAGGTACCGAGCAGCCACCCGATCATCGCGAACAGGAATGCGGTGCCGCCGAGCACGAAGGCCACCGGATAGCCGCAGAAAATCACGAAGAACATCGTGAAGAACATCACCAGCGCGAGATTGTCGGCCAACCAGCGCATGTCGCGTTCAGATTTCGCCGGCCGAAGGCCCGAGCCGAAGTCCGGCCTGGCGCGCACTACGCCGTCCGAACAAGAACGCGATGAGCTTCAGGATGACGCTGAAGACCGCCGCGGTCAGCAAGACGAGGCCGAGAAACAGCACTGCCTTGATCACCCAGCGGTACGGCAGCCCGTTCGCGGCCTCCGAATGCTCGTTCACGACATACGACTGTTCGACGAAAGGCCAGCCGAAATACATCACGGCAAGGAGGTACGGCAGCGCCAGGAACAAGCAGCCGAACAGCTCGATCCACGCCTTGCGCCGCAATCCGACGTCGGCAACGAATGAGTTGACGCGCGGATGCGCGTTGATCGTGTAGTTAAAGCCGAGCCAGAACGAGAAGATCGCCGTGTGCAGGTGCCATTCCATCTCCTGAAACTGCGTGAAGGGGATGGGAATGCCGAGCTTGCGGCAAACGACGTCGAAGCAGGTGATGCCGGTCAAGACGACCAGCAGCCAGCCCGACCAACTCGCGAGTATCCCGAGCAGACGCTCGATCGCGCGCGATAATTCGAGCAGCGCCTGCATCGACCGCCTCATATGGAAATGGCAGCGCCCGGCTTTCGCCGGGCGCTGCGGGAGAAATTACTGCAGGTAGCCGTGATCTCGCCACACGGCATAGCCCCCGCGAAAGGCCGAATAGGAATCCCAAACCTTCTTGAAGTTCGGATTCTTCTTGGATTCTTCGTCGACGACTTCATTCCAGGCCTTGTCGAACGCCTTGATGATCTCGGGCGGCCACTTTCTTATCTGCACGCCGCTCTTCTCCTGCATTTCCTTGATGGCTTTCCACTGCGCCGCCTCGCCTTCAGCCATCGTGTCGCGCACGAGGTCGCCGCATACGCTTTCGATGATCGCCTTGTGCTGCTCGGAAAGCGCGTCCCACTTCGCCTTGTTGATCATCAGGTCGAAGAATGTTGCCTGCTGATGCCAGCCCGGGAAGTAATAGAACTTCGCGACCTGGAAGAAACCGAGCCGCTGATCGATCGCCGGCAACGAGAATTCGGTTGCATCGATCGTTCCGACTTGCAGCGCCTGGAAGATTTCGCCTGGCGGCAGCTGCTGCGTCGCAACGCCGAATTTTTCCATGACCTTCGCGCCGAGCCCGAAGAATCGCATCTTCAGGCCCTTCAGGTCGTCGACGGATTTGATCTCCTTTCGGAACCATCCGGAAGCTTCCGGCGGGATGAGCGCGCAGGGAATGTTGTACACGTTGAATTTCGCGAACATCTCGCGCGCGGTCTGCAGTCCGCCGCCGTAGTACATCCATCCCAGATACTCGCCGAGGCCCGGACCGAACGGCACCGACGAGAACATGTTGAACGCGGAGTCCTTGCCGGCGAACCAGCCGGCGCCGGCCCACGCTGCGTCGACGGAGCCTTGCGAGACTGCATCGACGGATTGCGCGGCCGGCACCAGCGCCCCCGGTTCGTTGAAGCGAATTTCGATCTCGCCGCCAGACACCCGGCGCACGTTTTCGCCTAGCTTTTTCGCAGCGTCTCCGATCAGCACCATGCTGCCGGGGAACGTGCTTGCCATGTTGAGACGGACTTTTGTTTGCTGCGCGTGCGCCGGCGCAGCGAGCGTCAGCGCGGCAGCGAGGCCCAGTACGACCCCGGTGGAAGTGCGATGCATGATGTCCTCCCTGACGCGGTCGGACCGGTTGTTCAGCATCGACGGACACACGACATCCGTCTGGCCCTTGAGACGCGCCTGCACCCTCGCTTATAAACCATGAAATGCCTGCGCAAAGCGTTTCTCATACAGTGAAACAGGCCCGCGAGCCTGACCCACAGCCCGCGCGGTTGACCCACCAGTCGCTGGAGCGCGGCCTGCGCGTTTTGGAGACGGTAGCTGCGAACGGCGGCCTGAACAGCCTCGCCGAGACCGCGCGCCGGACCGGACTGCATCGCTCGACCGCTCACCATCTGCTGCAGACCCTCGTTGGACTGGGCTACCTACGCCAGGACGCTGGCACGCGTGCTTACGAGTTGACCGCGAAGCTTTTTCAGCTGACGGGCCGCACCTGGACGCCCGAACAGATCGGTGTGATTGCGGAGCCGATCCTCGCCGAGCTTACATTTGCGACAGGCGAGGCATCGAGCCTCGCGACCTATCGTGACGGCGCGATCACGATTGTCGCGAAACGCGAGTCGGACGGGCCCGTCCGGGTAGTACAGGATTTGGGTGCCGAACGACCGGTTCACGCAACTGCGGTCGGCAAGGCGATCGTCGCCTGGCTGCCCGCAACCGAGCTCGCCGGCGTGCTGGCCCGAACGCGCTTCACTCGTTTCACCCCGCGAACGCTTGCGAGCCGCACTGCGTTCGAAGCGGAACTGCGCCGCATTCGCGAATGCGGATTCGCCATCGACGACGAAGAGCATCACGACGGTATCCGCTGCATCGCCGCGCCGGTATTCGCGTTCACCGGCCAGGCAATGGCATCGCTCTGCGCTGTTGGGCCAAAGAGCAGCATGACACGGCAGAAACTGCGCGATGTCCGCGCGCCGCTGCGCGCTCTCGCGCGTACCCTGTCAGAGCGGCTGGGCTGGACATCTGAATCGATCCAGAATGCCTAAAGCCCCGGACGAGGACGCGAATGCGTCACCGGTCGCCCCGTCGTTCTCGTTACGGGGTCTCAACGCACTTGTGATCGGCGGCTCCAGCGGCATTGGGCTCGCCATCGCCGAGGGATTCTTGGGCCACGGCGCCCGCGTTGCCCTCGCCGGCCGCACGCGTGAAAAGATAGACGCCGCGCTGAGACGATTACAGCACGAGAGCGCTTTCGTTCGCGGCTACACAGCGGACGTCTCGGTTGATCGCGAACTCGACACCCTGCTGAACTCGGTGCTCACCGAGTTCAGCCACATCGACATTCTCGTTCCGGCGCAGGGCATCACCACGCTGAAGCCCGCCGAGGAGTTCACCGCGGCCGACTACGACTCAATCATGACGACCAACATTCGCAGCGTGTTCTTCGCCTGCACCAAGTTCGGCCGCCTGATGCTGGCCCGGAAGCAGGGCTCGATCGTCAATATCGGGTCCATGGCCGCTCATCGCGGGTGGCCCCGCTCCGCGATTTACTCCGTCAGCAAACATGGCGTCATCGGCTTGACGAAGTCGCTCGCGGCGGAATGGGCCGACCGCGGCGTGCGCGTGAACGCGATCTCGCCCGGCTTTTTTCCGACTGAGTTGACCAAAGCCGCACTGAGCCCGGAGCGGCGCGAGCGCGCCCTTCGCCGCACCCCGATGGGCCGCTTCGGTGACCTTGATGAGTTGGTAGGGGCGGCCGTGTTCCTTGCCTCACCGGCCTCAAAATTTATTACCGGAACCGTCATCAACATCGACGGCGGATATCTGGCCGGCGGCATCTGAGCCCGCAGCAGCGCGACAATTCCCTGCATTCCCAATTGATTAGCCACACGGCGCGGGGCCTATCGCGCCACCCCCGCTGTTTCTGCTAGCTTTTGCCCTATATCCAGCTCGCCCACCCCGTTTAGCTTAGGCGCGAACGAATCAGGCCTCGGTCTTCCCGGGGCTACGGAGAATCAATGAACACGGCCACTACACAGCTGCCCGGCCTCCCCGACATGAAAGTGTCGGTGCGTCAGGTATTTGGCTTGGACGTCGACATGGACGTGCCGGCCTATTCGCGGAGCGAAGAGCACGTTCCCGACCTCGATCCGGACTACGTATTCGATCGCGACACCACGCTCGCGATCCTGGCCGGCTTTGCGCACAACCGTCGGGTCCTGATCGCGGGCTACCACGGGACCGGCAAGTCGACCCATGTCGAGCAGGTCGCCGCCCGGCTCAATTGGCCCTGTGTGCGCGTGAACCTCGACAGCCATATCAGCCGTATCGACCTCGTCGGCAAAGACGCGATTGTCCTGAAGGAAGGCGTGCAGGTTACCGAGTTCCGCGACGGGATGCTGCCGTGGGCGCTCCAGCGCAATGTCGCGCTCTGCTTCGACGAGTACGACGCCGGTCGCCCGGACGTCATGTTCGTGATCCAGCGCGTGTTGGAGATTTCCGGCAAGCTTACCCTGCTCGACCAGAACAAGGTGATCCGCCCGCATCCGGCGTTCCGGCTGTTCGCCACCGCGAACACGGTGGGCCTCGGCGACACCACGGGCCTCTATCACGGCACACAGCAGATCAACCAGGGCCAGATGGACCGTTGGTCGATCGTGACCACGCTCAACTACCTGCCGCACGACAAGGAAGTCGACATCGTGCTCGCGAAGTCGCCCAAGTACCGGACCACTGAAGGCCGTGACACCATCTCGAAGATGGTGCGCGTCGCCGATCTCACACGTTCGGCGTTCGTGAACGGCGACCTCTCAACGGTTATGAGCCCGCGCACGGTCATCACCTGGGCCGACAACGCGGAAATCTTCGGCGACCTCGGCTTCGCGTTCCGCGTGACGTTCCTGAACAAGTGCGACGAGCTCGAGCGGCCGCTCGTTGCCGAGTTCTATCAACGTAGCTTTGGGCGCGAGCTTCCCGAATCCACGGTGAACGTTGCGCTTTCGTGATCGATGTCCATTTCGAATACCGGCAAGAGCAAATCATCCGAGGCCCCGGCCGAACCGTTCAAGCGGGCGATCGCCGGCTGCGTGCGCGCGATCGCCGGCAAAGCCGAGCTCGACGTCGCCTTCGCCGCGGAAAAACCCGCACTGACCCCTGACCGTGTCCGCTTGCCCGAGCCGCCGCGCCGTATGACGCGCGGCGACGCTGCGGTGTTGCGCGGCCACGCCAACTCGATGGCGCTACGCCTCGCTTGCCACAATCCGGCGATTCACAAGCGCATGCTTCCCGAAGGCGGTCCCGCACGCGCCGTGTTCGAGGCGATCGAACAGGCCCGGGTCGAGGCAATTGGGGCGCGGCGTATGGATGGCGTCGCGAGCAACCTCGGCGCCATGCTCGAGGACCGCTATCACCGCGGAAATTTCTCCGAGATCACCGAGCGGGCCGACGCGCCCCTCGAGGACGCTCTCGCCATGATGGTGCGCCAGCGCCTCACCGGGCTCGAGCCGCCACCCGCCGCGCGCAAGCTCGTCGGGCTTTGGCGCGAATATGTCGAAAGACGTGCCGACCGCGAGCTCGATCGCTTGGCCGACGAGATCGACGACCAGCGCGGCTTCGCGGAGGCCCTGCACGAATTGCTCACATCGCTCGACATGGGTGAGGAAAAGTTCTCCGACCGTGACGACGAATCCAGCGAAGACGAGGAAGACCAGAAGCCCGAGCAGGCGAACGACAAGAACGCCGCCGAAGGACAAGACTCGGAGGAAGGCACCTCGCCGGACGAAGCGAAGCTCGCCGCCGACGACACCTCCAATTCCGCGGCCGAAGCCGAAGAGGCACCCTCCAGCGATCGCCCCGAGGACTTCGATTCCGCCGACGCGCGCGACGCGTCGGAGCCTTGGCGCCCGCGCCAGAGCGGACAGAACGAGCCGCGCGGCCCCGACTATCGCACCTTCACGACGCGCTTCGACGAAATGGTCGGCGCCGAGGAACTGTGCGATCCAGAGGAGCTGTCACGACTGCGCTCCTACCTCGACAAACAGCTGCAGCATCTGCAGGGCATCGTCGCCCGTCTCGCCAATCGCCTGCAGCGGCGTCTGCTCGCGAAACAGAACCGCGCCTGGGAATTCGACCTCGAGGAAGGAATGCTCGACCCCGCGCGTCTGTCGCGCGTGATCATCGACCCGTTCCAGCCGCTTTCCTTCAAGCGCGAACGCGACACCGACTTCCGCGACACGGTGGTGACGCTTCTGCTCGACAATTCCGGCTCCATGCGCGGCAGGCCGATCACGGTCGCCGCGACATGCGCGGATATCCTTGCCCGCACGCTCGAACGCTGCGGCGTGAAGGTTGAGATCCTCGGTTTCACCACGCGTGCCTGGAAAGGTGGACAGTCGCGCGAGGCGTGGCTCGCCGCGAACAAACCTGCGAATCCGGGCCAACTCAACGATCTACGTCACATTGTCTACAAGTCGGCCGATGCCCCGTGGCGCCGGGCACGCAAGAACCTCGGTCTGATGATGCGCGAGGGTCTGCTGAAGGAGAACATCGACGGCGAGGCGCTCGACTGGGCGCACAAGCGCCTGCTTGCCCGGACGGAATCGCGCAAGATCCTGATGATGATTTCCGACGGCGCGCCGGTGGACGATTCCACGCTATCGGTGAACCCGGGCAACTACCTTGAGCGCCATCTCCGCTACGTCATTGAGGATATCGAGACACGCTCACCGGTCGAGCTGATCGCAATTGGCATCGGCCACGACGTTACGCGCTATTACCGCCGCGCCGTGACCATCGTCGACGCGGAGGAACTCGGCGGTGCCATGACCGAGAAGCTTGCCGAGCTATTCGACGACGACGTCGTGCCCGCACCCGAGCCCCGCCGCATGCGCGCCGGCGCGCGTCGATGACGGGGCATATTCGCCCGCTTCCGCTCGCGTTCGCGTTCTTGCTTGCAATAGCGGTCGCGCCCTTCGCGCAATCCTTGCCGCCTGGTCCGATTCGGGTCGACGCGACGCCGATCTCCTCGTTCAGCCGCGCTGAACCCGACCGCCGCCGCTTCGGTCAGCTGGAATTTCGCGGTGGACTTGCTCTCACGTCCAATAGCGACCGGTTCGGCGGCATCTCCGGTTTTCGCATCGATCCGGACGGCCGGAAATTCCTCGCGATCACCGACCGTGCCTTTTGGCTGCACGGCCGTATCGTTGTCGACGGCGACCGTCCCACGGGCATTGTGGACGCTGAGATGGCACCGATGCTCGGCGCGGATGGAAAGCCGCTGAACGGCACCAGGGTCTACGACACGGAGGCTCTCGCCCGCGCCGACGGCACGGTCTTTGTCAGCATCGAGCGGGTGCACAGGCTCGTTCGCTTCGATCTCGGCCGAGACGGATTGGCCGCGCGCGCCTTGCCCGTGGCGGGGCCCAATGGATTACGCGACCTGCCCAGCAATCAGGGAATCGAGTCGCTGGTGTTCGTGCCGAAGCCGCTTCCGCTCGGCGGTTCACTCATCGCGATTTCCGAGCGCGGAACTCGACGCAAACGGCAACGTCCGCGGATTCCTGGTCGGCGGGCCCTCGCCCGGTACGTTCAGCGTAAGCCGCAGCAACGATTTCGACATCACGGACGCGGCGCTGACGGCTGCGGGTGATCTGCTCATCCTTGAACGCCACTTTTCCTTCACGCGCGGCGTCGGCATGCGCATTCGCCGCGTTCCCCTCGCCGAAATCAAGCCGGGTGCGCTGCTGACGGGGACGGTGCTGGTCGAAGCCGATAACGCCCACCAGATCGACAACATGGAAGCGATCGACGTGCATGGGAACGCTGCCGGCGAGACGATCGTGACGATCGTCTCCGACGACAACTTCAGTCCGCTGCAGCGGACTCTGCTGCTGCGCTTCGCCTTGATCGAAGATTGAGCGGTCAGCCCGCCGCCGTGGCCTTGACGATCTTGCGCTTGAGCTCGAGCGCCCGCGACGACAGCTCGCCGTCGCGCGCCTTGATCAGGAACGCGTCGAGTCCGCCCCGATGATCGATCGACTTCAGCGCGTTGGCGCTCACCCGCATACGCACCGAGCGGTTCAGCACGTCGCTTTGCAGCGTGACCCTGCACAGATTGGGCAGGAAGCGGCGCTTGGTCTTGATGTTCGAGTGGCTCACCTTGTGGCCGACCAGAACGCCCTTGCCGGTCAACTCGCAACGCCGCGACATGGTCGATTTCCTCTGCGCAATGCCGGGAAACAGCGGCCCTGCCGTTTCTTCGCCGGGTTATTCGGGGACGGCGACGTAATAGGCACCCCTAGGGCGAGCGTCAAGCAGGCCGCACCGGAGCCACAGTTCTGGCCCATTCACTAACGGCCTGAAAGTTTTGATTTCGCCGCGGCGATCGAATCGTCGCAATCGGATATACTTCCGGGGCGAGGCAGTGGGGTGAGACGCGCCATGGGCAGACCGATCCCGATCGCCGCTTTGGCGAGCGTCGTGGCGCTGACCGCCGCCGCCCACGCAGGGGGCGCGCTCGAGGCGCGCTACACGGTCACGTTCACCGGAGTTCCGGTCGGACAAGGCGCACTGGTCGTCGAGGTGACCGACGACGGCTATTCCGCCGCCGGAAGTGCAGCGGTCGCGGGCCTCCTTCAGGCTGTCACGCCCGGAAAAGGAACGGCTGCTGCACGCGGCAATTTCACCGCCGGCAGGCTGACGCCGACCAGCTACTCGGTTAGCTCCGAAAGCAAGGACCGCACTGAAGAAGTCCGGCTCGCCGGCGCCTCCGGCGTCATTCGTGATCTCGTGGTGTTGCCCGCGCGGCCCGCGCCCGAAGATCGCGTGCCGCTGACCGATGATCACCGCGTCGGTGTCGTCGATCCGATGACCGCCTCCCTGATGCCGGTCGACGTTGGTGGAGATCTCGCCGGTCCGGAAGCCTGCGGCCGCACGATCCCAATCTACGACGGCAGGCAGCGTTATGATCTCGTGCTTAGCTTCGAACGCACGGAGCACGTGAAGGACGTGAAGGGCTACGCCGGCCCGGTCGCGGTCTGCCGCGTCGAGTATCGGCCGATCGCGGGCCATCGCGCCGGCCGCCGGCAGGTGAAGGAGCTGAGCGAGAACCGCGATATTTTCGTGTGGCTTGCGCCCATCGCCGGCACACGAGTGCTCGCGCCGCTGAAAGTGAACTTTGGAACGAAGCTCGGTCTTTTCACCGTGCAGGCGACCCACTTCCTGACCGAGCAGCGGCCGCGCCCCATCTCGCCGCCCGCGACTTGTTAGCGCCGCGCTTGAACTCAGCGTTGATGGGTGTGTTTGCCAGGTGAGCCAGCAATTCGTTAAGCGTCCGGCGCGGTTTCCGGGTCGCTCCGGCGACGCGCGCATACGGTTCGTGGCCACGACCGTTCGTCACGCAACATGTAGCCGTGAACGAATCTCGAAACGTCCCGAGTCACCGATTCGGGCGCGATTTGTTCCGACCACGTTCCAATCCTTTCTCGGATGAAGCGCAAACACCGCACAACCGTCGCAATATGATACAGAAAGCAGAACAGTACCTCCCGTGCCCGCGTCATTGATGTCCCCCACGCACAGTTCGGCGGCCGCCCCGCAGCGCGCGCGCGGTGTGACGGCTGTGCTGGGTCCAACGAACACCGGCAAGACGCATCTTGCGATCGATCGCATGCTTGCGCATTCCAGCGGACTCATCGGCCTGCCGCTCCGGTTGCTCGCGCGCGAAGTCTACAACCGCGCGGTTGAGCGCGTCGGCGCTGCGGCCGTTGCGCTGATCACCGGCGAAGAGAAGATCAAGCCCGCCAATCCGCGCTTCTGGGTGTCCACCGTCGAGGCGATGCCGCGCGATCTCGACGTCGCCTTTGTCGCCATCGATGAGATCCAGCTCGCGGCTGATTTTGAACGGGGGCATGTCTTCACGGACCGGACGCTGAACGTGCGCGGGCGTGAGGAAACGCTTGTGTTGGGCGCCGCAACGATGCGTCCGCTCGTGGAGAAGCTGCTGCCGGGCGCGGACATCATCCAGCGCCCACGACTTTCCCAGCTCACATTCGCCGGCGAGAAGAAAATGACTCGCCTGCCGCGTCGCTCCGCGATCGTCGCCTTCTCCGCCGAGGAAGTGTACGCGATCGCCGAATTGATCCGCCGGCAGCGCGGCGGCGCGGCCGTCGTTCTCGGCGCGCTTAGCCCGCGTACCCGCAATGCGCAGGTCGATCTCTATCAGTCGGGTGATGTGGACTACTTGGTCGCGACCGACGCGATCGGCATGGGCCTCAATCTCGACGTCGATCACGTTGCCTTCGCTGCCGACCGCAAGTTTGACGGCTTTCAACATCGGCGGCTGAATCCTGCGGAGCTCGCGCAGATCGCAGGTCGCGCCGGTCGTGCTTCGCGTGACGGAACATTCGGAACGACCGGCCGTTGTCCCGCCTTCGAGCCGGAGGTGATCGACCGGCTCGAGGGTCACAATTTCGACGCGGTGCGTGTGCTGCAATGGCGCAACAGCCGACTCGACTTCCGCTCGCTCGCCGCTTTGATCGAAAGTCTCGCTCGCGCGCCCCAGGAAGAAGGCCTAACCCGCGCTCCCGCCGCCGATGACGTACGCGTGCTTGAACGCGCCGCGAAAGACGAGGAGGTCGTGCGCTTCGCTGCGAACGCCTCTGCGGTCGAACGCCTATGGCAGGTCTGCCAAGTCCCCGATTACCGTAAGATTGCGCTTACCGCGCATACCGAGCTCGTTCTCACCCTCTATGGTTTCCTCATGCGCGAGGGTAGAATTTCGACCGACTGGTTCGCCAGTCAGGTCGCGCTTACCGACCGCGCTGAGGGCGACATCGATACTCTCTCCAACCGGATCGCGCAGGTACGCACGTGGACGTTCGTCGCCAACCGGCAGGACTGGCTTGCTGATCCCGAGCACTGGCAGGGAATTACCCGTGGCGTCGAGGACAAGCTGTCCGACGCGCTGCACGAACGACTCGCTCAGCGCTTCGTCGATCGTCGCACCAGCGTGTTGATGCGCCGACTCCGGGAAAACACAATGCTCGAAACAGAAATCAGCAAGACCGGTGACGTGACGGTGGAAGGTCACGTCATTGGCCGACTGCATGGTTTCGAGTTCGCCCCGGATGCTTCAGGCGGGGGCTCCGACGCCAAGGCGCTCCGCGCCGCCGCACAGAAGGCCCTCGCCGGTGAGATCGAGGCCCGCGCTCGTCGCCTTGCGAGCGCCGGCGACGACCAATTTGTCCTGGCAAACGACGGCTCGATCCGCTGGGTCGGCGATCCGGTTGCACGGCTCGTACCCGGTGAAAACGTGTTGGACCCACGGCTTCGCGTGCTTGCCGACGAACAACTGAATGGTCCGAGCAGGGAATCCGTCGAGACGCGCCTGGCGCTCTGGCTCAAGAGTCATATCGACAAACTGCTCGGCCCCTTGAATGCGCTTGCCCGCGCGGAAGACATCACCGGCATCGCGCGCGGCGTTGCGTTCCAACTCGTCGAATTGCTCGGCGTGCTCGAGCGCACGAAGGTCGCCGACGAAGTGAAAGGCCTCGATCAGGCCAC
Organism: uncultured Alphaproteobacteria bacterium; assembly: GCA_963711595.1. Lineage (GTDB taxonomy): Bacteria > Pseudomonadota > Alphaproteobacteria > Rhizobiales > Xanthobacteraceae > JAUSIF01. The sequence continues at coordinate 436,446 of CAVQER010000007.1, read as the reverse complement.
GCGCGCGATCCTGCGCAAGGACGGCGTGCGCTTTGGCGCCTATCACATCTATCTGCCGGCGCTGCTGAAGCCCGCTCCGCGCACGCTGGGACTACATCTCTGGGCGCTGAAGAACGGTGGCCTCGACCAGAAAGGCCTCGACGACCTGCCCGCCCTCACCTCGAGCGGCCGCACTTCGATCGCACTCGACCCTGCCATCCCAAAGGAGCTCTACCGCATGGTCGGCTATCGCGTATGCGGTTCGCGCGCGATCCGTGTCGACATCCTTGAGCGCCTCGCCGACTTGATTCGCCCGGCCTTGTCCTGGCGGCCGGCAGCACCAGGACCAAAGCCTGCCGGCGCGTTCGACGGACGCGGCTTCACGGTCACGGTCGCGATGACTTCGCTTGCCGGATGTGCGGGCGAGGACTTCGCGTCGATCCTGCGCTCCCTCGGCTATCGGTTGGATCGCCGACCGCCATTGCCCGACGCGGCACCGGCCGCCGCGCAGGATGCAGCGAGCGCGCCCGCTGAAGTGCCGGCTGTCGTGCCGACTGAAGGCGAAGTGCAGATCGATGCACCGGCCGAAACCGCCCCCGCGCTCGCGCCTGAAGTCGCACCGGCAGCGGACCCCGTCGAACAAGCTCCTCCGGCGCCGATCGAGCTCGGTTTGGGAGGAGTTGACCCCGCCGAGCCGGCTGCCGATAGCGCAGCCGTTACCCCGACGAGCGAGCCCACGCTGGTCGACGTCTGGCGGGCTGGCCGGCCGGAAGGCGCGCGACGGCCACAACGCGGTCAGCGTCGGCCGCGCGAACGTGCCGTGCAGGCTGCCGCAGCCGACCAGCAGGCGCCGGCCGACGTCAGGGCAGAAGCACCGGACCAGGGCCGCAAGCCGCATGAAGGCCGACGCGAAGGTCCGCGCCGGAAGCAACGCAACTTCGAAGGCATCCGCGCGGAACGTCAGGACGGACAACGCCCGTCGCGCGGCGACCGCCAGCGCCAGGATCGGCCACGTCACGCCGCGCCACACCAGGATCGCGCGCGACCCGAGCGCGCGCGGGACAAGCCGATCGACCCGAATTCGCCCTTCGCCGCATTGCTCGAGCTCAAGGCCAAGCTCGAAGCGGATCAAAAGGAGAAGGGCTGAGATTTGCCGGACGGCCGCCAGCGCATCGATCGTTGGCTTTGGAATGCGCGCGTCGTCCGTACGCGCGTCCTCGCGGCAAGGCTCGCCGCTTCCGGTCACGTACGCGTCAACGGCCAGCGCATCGATGCACCCGGCAGGGCGATTCGCGTCGGTGACGTATTGACGATCGCGCTCTCGGCTCGGGTCAAGGTCCTGCGCGTTCTCGCCTTTGCGGAACGGCGCGGCGGCGCCGAGCAGGCGACGCAACTTTATGACGACTTGAGCCCGCCATTCGCGCCAGCCCCGTCCCTGCCCGCTGCGCCCCGCCGGGACCCTGGCGCCGGCCGCCCGACCAAGCGCGAGCAACGCGCGCTCGAACGACTGCGGCAACGTAACGCCGATGAGGAAGACTGAGCGCTGGCTGGTCCCTCATACATTTCGGGCCTAGATAGTGGCCGCACGACTACCTTTGTCCGGACCAGGCCTGTGCAATGACCTACGTCGTCAACGACGCCTGTATTCGCTGCAAGCTCATGGATTGCGTCGAGGTTTGCCCCGTCGACTGCTTCTATGAAGGCGAGAACATGCTCGTCATCCACCCGGATGAATGCATCGATTGCGGCGTGTGCGAGCCGGAATGTCCGGTCGATGCGATCAAGCCGGATACGGTTCCGGGCCTGGAAAAGTGGCTCGGCCTGAACGCCGAATACGCGAAGATCTGGCCGAACATCACGGTCAAGCGGGAGCCGCCGGCTGATTCGAAGGAATGGGAAGGCAAGGCCGGCAAGGAGCAATTCTTTTCGTCCAACCCGGGCGAAGGTGATTGACGGCTTTCGAAGCGAATTCGCGCCGTGCGCGTGGCGCAGCACTAACCATTTCGTCTGACACGGTGCGGTAAGGCTTTGATTTTTGGCCAAATTGTGCTATATAAACAACAACGTCGAGCCTTTCCGCATGCCGCGAGCTCCTTCGGGAGCTGTTTTTATCGAAGTTGGGGGACGTTTCGGCCGCTTTGGGCGCGTTGATCGCGTCTTTAGCGGGTAGGACGTCTCGTCTGTAAGTGCCGGTTGTAGCTGTGTTCTGCGCCGGCTGACTGGGGTCCTCGACCCCGCATGGATGCCTTCCGGTCGAGCGCCGGACAGAGGAGCCGAGTTCCAGATGCCAACCAAGAAGACCGCGCCGACCCGTCAAAGCCACAGCCGCCAGGGCTTCCGGACTCACGAACGCATCGTGTATCCGGCGCACGGCGTCGGCCAGATCGTGCGTATCGAAGAGCAGGAAGTCGCGGGCTTCAAGCTCGAGCTGTTCGTGATCAATTTCGCCAAGGACAAGATGACCCTCCGCGTGCCTACCTCGAAGGCCGCGGCCGTGGGCATGCGCAAGCTTGCGCCGCCGGAGACGGTGAAGAAGGCGCTCGACACGCTCAAGGGCCGCGCGCGCATCAAGCGCACCATGTGGAGCCGCCGCGCCCAGGAATACGAAGCGAAGATCAACTCGGGCAACCTGATCGCGATCGCGGAGGTCGTGCGCGACCTGTTCCGCTCCGAGAGTCAGCCCGAGCAGTCCTACAGCGAGCGCCAGCTCTACGAGGCGGCACTCGACCGGATGGTGCGCGAGCTCGCCGCCGTTGAGGACATCACTGAGACGGAAGCCGCGAAGCAGATCGAGACCAATCTGCTCAAGGGTCCGCGCCGCACCCCGAAGGGGGCCGACGACGAGGCGCGCGAAGAAGCGGCCTGAATCGCTCCCGTCAAACCCGAATAGAAAAGGCCCGGCTCAGCCGGGCCTTTTCATTTCTGCGGCTTTGCTGCACTACTCCACGACGATCTTCACCCGCTCGCCGAGCTTCAGCTTCGCGTCTTTCTCGATTCCGTTGAGGATCAAGAACCGCTCGACCTTGCGATCCGGCACGGCCATTTTGCCGCCGAGACGCTCAACCGTGTCGCGCAGGCCAACCCGCACCACTGAAATGCGCAGCGGCGTCGCGCCTTTCGCCTCCTCTGGCGGAACGCGCCTGAACGTTTCCGCGGCGGTACGGAAACCGGCATCGGCGGCGGGCGACATTTCCCGCGCGGCGAAGGCAAGCCGGTAGACGTCGTTTCCGAAGCGGATGGCGAACAGCCGGAACGACCACTGCTCGCCGCGCGCCACGGCGGTCGCGGCAGCGAAGCCGTTGATCGTCAGCGACTGGATCGAGCTCGAATCGATGCCGTCGATCCAGCCCGACGCGAGATACGTGGTGAGCGCTTGGTCGGCGGGGACGCGTACGGCATCGAGGCGAAGCGCCTCCTTGCCGGACGGCGTTGCGCCGAGCACCGCTTGCGGCGTGTTTTCGAGCGTAAAGCTTTCGGGCGCGGTGAACGTGAAGCCGAGATTCGCGTGCATGAACCGCCGCCCGCGCACGAACCCTTCCTTTGGATCGTCGCCATAGGTCAATCCATCGATCGCATCGAGGAAGGCGCTGCGGTCGCTCTCCGCGTTCTTCGGCGTCGTATATTGCCGCGCGTTGGCATAGGCGATCGAGATCCGCTCGGGCGTCGAGGGATGGCTCGACAGGAAGTCGAGATGCGCCGCGACCGGCGCGCTCACGGCATTGCCACGCAGGGCGGCGTAGCGGCCCATGGCCGTGAGGAATTGCGACGCCCCATAGGGATCGTAGCCTGCCCGTGCCGAATTGCCGACGCCGATCGCGTCCGCCTCGAGTTCCTGTCCGCGCGAGAAGGTCGCAAGCGACATCCGGCTCTTCGCGAGCGCGAGTGCGCCGAGATCGGGATCGCTCAACACGTCAGAGATCACTCGACTGACGATCACCGCCTGCCTGATCTGATCCTCGCGGGTCGCAGCGTGACGCGCAACAACGTGCGCCATTTCATGCGAGAGGACCGAGGCAAGCTCGGCCGTATCGTTGGCGAGCGCGATCAGACCTCGCGTAATGTAGAGCGTACCGCCCGGCAGCGCGAACGCGTTGATCGCCGGCGAATTCAGCACCACCACGCGGTACTTCAGTTCCGGACTTTCCGAGGCCGTGGTAAGCCGCTCGATAGTCTTCTTGATCAAGGCCTCCAGGTCCGGCGCGCGATGGATGCCGCCGTAGCTCGCAACCAGCCGCTCATGTTCGCGCCGCTGCGTCGGTGGCAGCTCCGGAGCGACCTCGTCGACGGTCTCGGTCTTTTTTCCGAACGTGTAGCGGTCGAGGTCGGCGACGGTGCAGCCGGAAACGAGCGAGGCGGCCGCAAACGCGGCGATCACGCTACGCCGAGTTGAACTCCACCACCCATCCCCGGAAAGGCCGAGAAATCATGTCGGGTCTGCCCCGTCCCATTTCGGTGTGAAAGCCCCGGCGGAGCAAGCGCGTCCACGCCCCATCGCCCCGGCTATCCCCACGCAAACGCATTTCGCGTCCCTTAAACAACGGCGTCAAACGGGCGATTCTGCGGCGATGGTGTTACCCGATCAGACCAAGGGCGGTCGAGACCCGAAATGCACACAACAAATGCGTATGATAAGGGGAACCGGCGGGTCCCGTAGCTCAGCGGATAGAGCAGCGGTTTCCTAAACCGAAGGTCGCAGGTTCAACTCCTGCCGGGACCGCCAATCACTCCAACGACTTAGGGGCGTTCTCCGACGAACACGCGGGCCGGGGGGCCGGGGCCCGGCTGGGACACGCATGCGAAGTCTCGCGGCCTCGGCCGCCAGGCGGTCCGGCTAGGAACTAGTTCCTTACGGGCGAAGCTCTAGCGACGGCCTCGCACTCCGGTACTTCACCACAAACGGGTTGGTCGGATTCAAAAGCCTGCAGTACCCTTGCCAATTCGGGCAATGTGGAGAAACCGCCATGCCTGTCGTTGAGAGCACATCCAGTCGGTTGGTGTTGAAATCGGGTTCGACGACGGCGACGCTCGACAAGGACACCGGCAAAATCACACTCGAGCGCAAGATCCTGTTCTGGCAAGCAAAGCCCATGAATGCGGATCTTGCGGATGTCACCCAAGTTTCGGTCGATACGGCCGTGGATCGCGCCTCTGGTGTTGACGTCTGCAGCACGATGGTGGTTTTTCGGGACGGCCAAGGCTGGGCATTTCCGGCAGCGGACAAGAAAGAAGCGCAAGCGAACGCGGCCAAGATGCGCGAATTTCTAGGGCTTCCACAGTCAGCCTCGTGACGAGCGAATGCATCGCAAGAATTGGTGGGGCACAGTGTGGCCGTTCGCCCTCCTGGCTTTATATTTTTGCATCGGCCTTTTGGGCCACTACTTGAACACTCAGAACAACTGACTCACGACCGCATCGATAGAAATTATTGGCTAGCGTGGGTTCGTGCAGGGTCTTGGGCACGGACGCCGTCTGGAAGCATTTGAACTAAACCGCCCGATTTTCGTTACGTTGACGCGAAGGAGTAGCGTAGGGCCAACTTACGGTGGTCTCCATGCGTAACCCGCATCGTGGAACCCTATTGATTGGGACGTTTCTCACCGCCTCATTGCTCGCACTCTCCCCCGAACCAGCACTAACTCAGCAAGAAAACTCGGACAGCGAGCAAACCTCGGCTCGCGATCGCGAAATACCGCGCGAGCAGGACGCAGGAGCACCCACCGACGGCGCAAAAGGCGACGTAACCCAGACCGAACAGGCCGCCGAGGCAGACAAAAAAGTTCAATCCCCAGCCGAGCAGGACGTAGGTAAGAACGAGGATCGAAAGAGCGATCAAGTAACGACTAAAGTAAAAGAAGAAACAAATCGCGACGGCGAAATCGCCGAGTCGGCCGGTGGCGGCACGAAGGCCCGCGCGGATGTTTCGCCGCGCAAGCGCAAGACAGCCAAAACAGGAAAGCCAAGCAAGACCGCCCAGAATGTTGCGAAGAATCCCTGGGGGAAACTCAGCCAGAACGTCCAGCCGAAATTTGAGTGTCCGTGGCAAGAAATACCGGTCTGGCAATTGTTCTGTCCCGATATTCGCGCGAGCACGTTGACGTTTGGCGAGAGCGTGGCCACCGCAATCGCGACGACCGCCCCCAATCAGGGTTTGGGTACATCGCACCCTTCGATCCACGGGATTTTTGGAAAGACAGGAGGTCCCGGCAACACGTCGGCGTACGGCGGTGCCGCGGGCTCCGCTGCGGCAGGTGCGGCTAGTGCCGCCTCAGGTGCTGCTGCCGCCGCAGGTGCTGCGGCGGCAGGTGCCGCCGGCGCCGCGGCAGGTGCGGCTGGCGCGGCAGCAGGTGCGGCAGGCGGCGCGGCGGCAGGTGCCGCTGGCGCCGCGGCAGGTGCGGCGGGAGCTGCGGCAGGTGCGGCGAGAGTGGCCTGTAGGCAACCGGGTCGCGCTGGAGTCGCCCGCTGAGAATCGCGCCGCCTTGGCATCGGCCGAGGCGGCGCGTATTCGGACGGCGTCACTCTCGAGCCGGGCTCCGCCGACGACGGCTCGTCCTCGTGGAGTCGCTCCCAGACGACAAAGGCTATTCATCAGCGGTACATACTCGCAGTGGAATGAAGCGCCCGCTCTAAAAAAGGGTGCAACATGCCGCGCATATCTACTGCCGCTGCCGCGTGGCAGCGCGCCGCCGAGTGCGAGGCGCTCGCTGCGAAAGCTCCGACAGAAGAGTCGCGAAAGATGTACATCGCGCTCCGCGACGCGTGGATAGAACTCGCCAACGAGTTGCAGATTACCGAGAACGCGCGGTTACAGCAGCTAGGAGGCGGTCCGGCCGCGGATTAGATCGGCAGCCTTCTCGCCGATCATGATCGTGGGGAGATTGGTGTTGCCGCTTGGCAGATCCGGCATCACTGACGCATCGGCGACGCGCAGCCCCTCCATGCCGTGAACACACAGTTCCGCATCGACGACCGCGTCGGCGCCGTTGCCCATCCGGCAGGTGCCCGCGGGGTGCGAGCGATGTCCTCCGTCCTTGCGGATCGCGTCCACGAGCGCAGCGTCAGTTTGCACCGCCGCACCTGGCGCGAGCTCGCGTTCGATCATCCCGCGTAACGGTTCTTGTCCGAACATCTCACGGCAGGCCCGCACGCCGCGTACCATGGTGTCGACGTCGGCTTGGGCCGTCAGCAGGTTGAACTGGATGCGCGGCGGATCGGCGGGATTGGACGAGCGAAGCCTTACCCATCCGCGCGATTCCGGATGGAGCGCTCCGGAACGGACATTGAAGCAATAGACCGGCGCCGCCGTGAGCGCCGGCACCCATAGTTTCGCGTAGTTGCTCACCGGCATGACGATGAACTGCACGTCCGGGCGGTCGAGCCCGTCACGCGTGCGGAGAAATACATTTGCCGTCGCGCCGTTGCTCGCGAACGGCCCATCCCGCTTGATCAACCACCGGGCGACCGCGGCCGTCGCACGGTCGATGCGCAGAAACTTGGTGAGCCCAACCGCCTCTCGGAGGCCGAACTGCATGATGAAGTTCGGGTGTTCGCAGAGATTCTGGCCGACCCCCGGCAGATCGTGCGCCGGCGCGATGCCCATCGTCTTCAAGTGATCGGCCGGGCCTATGCCGGACAGCATCAGAACCTGCGGCGAGTTGAGCGATCCGCCGCTGAGCACGACTTCGCGGTCGGCGTTCGCGCGGCACGTTTGGCCACCCCTCGCGTACTCGACGCCTACCGCGCGTCGGCGCTCGATGACGATCCGCGTCGTGAGCGCGCGCGTCTCGATCCGCAGGTTGGGACGGCGCATCGCCGGGTAAAGGTAGCCGCGCGCCGTGCTCGAACGAACGCCACCGCCGGTCGTTGCCTCGACGCGCGAGATGCCCTCCTGCGTCGGCCCGCTCGGATCGTCGCAATACGGAATCCCGGCCGCCTCCGCCGCCCGCCTGACCGGCTCGAACAGCATTTCCGGCAACTCCTCCGGGGTGAGTCGGATCGGACCGCCGGTGCCGTGGAATTCGCTTTCACCCCGCCAGCTGTCTTCCAACCTCCGGAAGTACGGCAGCACGTCCGCATAGCCCCAGCCGGCGAGCCCCTGTTGCCGCCATAGATCGTAGTCAACGCGATTGCCGCGACTAGCGATCAGCGCGTTGATTGACGACGATCCGCCGAGCGTACGCCCGCGCCGAATTGGCAGCCGGCGTCCCCCGAGTCCCGGTTCCGGCTCGCTCTCGAACTCCCATATGAACGGCCGGCTGCGTGCCACCGACTGGAACGCGAGCGGCATCAACTGGAACGGATGGCGATCGCGTCCGCCCGCCTCGAGCAACAATACGGAGACGCAGGGATCCTCGGACAATCTGCTTGCGACCACGGCGCCGGCCGAGCCCGCGCCGATCACGATATAGTCGTAAGTCTTGTTCATTTTCGTTTTGCTGATCGGTAGGTGACTGTAGGTTGCCGGACCGCGACGCGTTTGTTTATCGAGTGGCATCTCCTCACATAGCGCGCTAGAGACGAGCACCTCTCATGCGACATTTCTGCGTGATCCTTGTTCTCGCCGTCGCTGCCCCGCTCGTGGCGTGCAGCACCTACGAGCTCGATAAGTCGTCTCCACCCTTTTACGAAAGCCTCGCGCGACCCGGCGCTGAAGTGAGCGTGGCGGCCGCGGCGTCGATGCTCTCCGACTATCGCCGCGCCAACGGATTACCCGCACTCCAGTCGGACCCAGCGCTTCTCGAGATCGCCCGGGACCAGGCTCGTCGGATGGCATCCGTCAACCAGGTAACCCACGACCCCGGCGGGCGCGGTTTCGAGCAGCGGCTCGGTTCGTACAAGGCGGCCCGTGCCGCCGAGAACGTCGGTGCGGGTTATCACACGCTGGCAGAGGCGTTCTCCGGCTGGCGCGACTCGCCCTCCCATAACAAGAATATGCTGCTCCCCGGCGCAACCCGCTTCGGCATCGCGAGTGCCTATGCTCCGAACTCGAAGTACAAGGTTTTCTGGGCGCTCGTTGTCGCCGAGCCGGCGCGCTGAATCAGCGACCGCGCACCGTGATGCTGCCTGACATTCGCGACTACAAGAAACTCTACGCCGCGTTCCGCTGGCAGGTGCCCGCGCGCTACAACATCGCGATCGATGCGTGCGACAAGTGGGCGGCGCGCGAACCCGATCGCGTCGCGCTGCTGACGCGTGGCGCAAAAGGCCTCGAGCCCGTGACCTATGGTCGGCTTCGCGCGCAATCGAACAAGCTGGCGAACGCGTTTGTCGGACACGGAATCGCGCGCGGCGACAGGGTCGCGATCATCCTGCCGCAGACGCCGGAGACCGCCGTCGCGCATCTCGCGATCTACAAGATCGGCGCGGTTGCCGTCCCCCTCGCCGCGCTGTTCGGAATCGACGCGATGCAGTACCGGCTGGAGAATTCCGGCGCCTGCGCCGTTGTCACGAATGCCGCCGGCATCGCAAAGCTCGCGGAAATTCGCGATCGGCTAACCGACTTGAAGCTCGTTCTCTCGATTGACGACGCCGCGGACGGCGCAGTTGCATTTCATTCAGCGCTGGCGCGCGCCTCTGACGGCTTCGTTCCCCTCGACACTGCGGCCGACGACCCGGCCATGATGATCTACACGTCCGGCACAACCGGTCAGCCCAAGGGCGCGCTCCACGCCCATCGTGTACTGCTCGGGCACTACCCCGGCGTCGCCTTCCATCATGAGTTCTTTCCGCAACCCGGCGACCGGATCTGGACGCCGGCTGACTGGGCCTGGGCGGGCGGGCTTCTCAACGTGCTGCTGCCCGGCCTCGCGCTCGGTGTTCCCGTCGTTGCGCGCAAGTTCGACAAGTTCGATGCCGAAGAGGCCTTCGCGCTGATGGCGGACGCGGAAATACGCAACGTGTTCATCCCGCCGACCGCGCTCCGCATGCTGCGCGGCGCGGGCCTCCCAAAGCGCAAACTTGCGTTGCGTACCGTCGCCTCCGGCGGAGAGGCCCTTGGCAGCCAGACCTACGAATGGGGACGCTCCACGTTCGGGCTCACGATCAACGAGTTCTACGGTCAGACCGAATGCAACATCGTGCTCTCATCCTGCGGCGCAATCGGTGTTTCAAAGCCCGGGGCAATCGGCTTGCCCGTCCCCGGGCATGAGGTCGGGGTCATCCGCGGCGACGGCTCTCTCTGCGCTCCCGGAGAAACCGGACAGATCGCGATCCGGCGGCCGGACCCGGTGATGTTCCTTGAATACTGGAAGCGGCCGGATGCAACGCGCGAAAAGTTCATCGGCGACTGGATGACAACCGGCGACCAGGGCGCGACGGACCAGGATGGCTACGTGCATTTTGTCGGCCGGGACGACGACGTGATCACCTCGTCGGGCTATCGCATCGGTCCGGGCGAAATCGAAGATTGCCTGATCCGGCATCCCGCAGTCGCACTTGCGGCGGCCGTCGGAAAGCCCGACGCCTTGCGCACCGAAATCGTCAAGGCGTTCGTCGTGCTGAAGCCCGGCCACACCGGGAGCGAGAAGCTTGCTTCGGAAATCCAGGCGTTCGTGCGTACGCGTCTGTCGGCGCACGAGTATCCGCGCGAAGTTGCGTTCATCGACGAGATGCCGATGACAACAACCGGCAAGGTGATCCGCCGGCTGTTGCGCGATCGCGCCTGATCAACGCCGCGTTCGGTTGCGGAGCGCCTTGAGCGGACGCTTCAACGCCCGGCGCAGTTGCTCGCCGGCAATTGCGATCGCCATCGCCGGACGACCCGCGAGCGGCACGAGCAGATCCGCCATGGCGATGCGGCCACTCCATAGCTGATCGATCATCGGATGATCGGCGACCGCGCAGGAGTCGACGAGCTTGATTGCGCTATCGTCGCGCAAGGCATCGGTCAGGGCGTGGGCGAGCTGTACCCCGGGCGAGGATCGCGCGTAGGTCTCGTCATAGGCGGTTTTCCAGAACCACGCCCGGTCGCCCGAAAAGAGCGTAATGGTCGAGGCAATAGTTCGGCCGTTCAGTTTCAGCCGATCGATCCGCGCCTTGCCTTCACTCGCGAGCGATGTGACCGCGCGCGCGAGAAAGCGCGCGGTCGTAGAGTCCGACGCCGCCGCCGTGCCGGATCGGCCCTTCCAACCTGCGGCTTCGACCGCAAGATAGCCGGCGAGTGCCGCGTCCACTGCGTTCGCATCGAGCGCGATCTCGTGCGTCAGCGCACCCTCTTCCGACAGTCGGCGGTGCTGACGGCGAAGCTCCTTCAGCCTCTTCGAAGACGGATCCGACGCCGGTTCCGATTCTGTTTCCGCAGACCCATCTTGTCCCGGCGTCAACGCGGCCCGCGCATGCAGATCGAGGCGCGAAGCCGCACGGTTGTCCTGCTTCAGGTGTTCCGCGATAAGGCCCGCGACCGGTCCTTCCTCCGGGAGAAGGGGAAACAGCGCCACCCTTGGCGCGCCGGGAATTTCCGGGAGGCACTCGAGAAGCGCGGCAACGACGTCGGGTGCCAGCTCGCGGTCGACGAGCGGCGTCGACAACGGCGCAAACGAATGCGTCCACGCAACGAACGTCGCGACCGCTCGGCCGCTGGCGAGCCCCTCGACACGACCCGGCAGCAGCCCAACCAGACGGTTGCCCTCGTGCACGACAAGCGCACTGACTTGTTCGTTCGGAAGATGCGATGCCGCCGCGCATGCGAACGCAGGCTCGAGAAAGACGTTCGGCTCAAGCGCTTGGCCTGCGAGGTCGCGCCAGGCATCGATTTCGTCGCCAAGTGAGCGAAGCGTTCGCCACGTGACCGTCAGCGGCGCGCCCGCGGACCCCTTCGCTTCAGAAGCCGGGACGACTACCTTTTCGAACGAAGCGTTCGCGGCGGGCTTGTTCATCTCACGCCTCGGCGCGTCGGCCCCAGAAGAACACGTGCAGCCCGAGCCGACGCTTCGTCATCATGAACAGCAGCACCGACTCGACGATCAACGCGACTGCCGTGGACCCGGCGGCGCCCAGGATGCCGAACTCCGGGACAAGGGTGAGGCACAGCACGAGATTGGTGGCGAATGCCGCCGCGTAAATCATCGCGCAGAGGCGCTGCTCGCCGACCATGATCAGTAGCCGCTCGCCCGGGCCGATGCTCGCGCGGGCAAGCAGACCGATCACCAGCACGAACAGCAGCGGATAGCCCGCGGTGAATTCGGCGCCGAACAGCATCAGGATCGGCTTTCCGAGCGCGAGCAACACGAGCGCGACAACGAGCGAGGGCCAGAAGGTCCAGCGCGTCGCGTCGCGTATAAATGCCTCAAGCTTGTCGCGACGGCCCGAGAAGTGCGCCTCGCTGAAGCGGTGCGCGAACGAGGCCGACAGCGCGTAGTAGATGAACGAGATCACGACGAGCGTCTTGGTCGCGGCATAGTAGATGCCGATCTGCGCCGGATCGACGAATGCCTTCAGCACGAGGATGTCGGTGTACGTGAGGAGGAAATAGAAGCCGTCGACCATGAAGATCGGAAGCGCGGTCTTGAACCAGCGACCGACCTCATAGCGCGCAGGGCCGGGCACCAGCTGCGTTCGCAACCGGCGCTGCAGGACGATCGCTTGCACGATCACGGTCGTCCAGATCGCGACCGCCGTAGCACCCATGGCGACCGCGGCGTCCACTTCGAACCCCTCGAAGTGCTCGGTGACGATGATCGCGAGAACCAGGATCGGCTGAGCCACGAACCCGGGCACGAGCGCAACGAAGATCCAGTTGTAGGAGCGCGCCACGCCGTCCTGCGCACTGGAGAGCGCAAAGGCAGGCACGCAGGCGAGCGCAAGCAGGAACGGCAGTCGATAGTACGCGTCGATCAGATCGCCAAGAAGGAGGATCAGCGCAAAGCCGACGCAACTCGCGGCAAGGCCGAGACCGAGACTGAGAAGCCGGCTGCCCGTAAGAAAGCCGCGCAGGTGGTCGCCGTCGTTTGCAACCGTGTATTCCGGAATGAAGCGCTGCGTCGAATAGGCAATACCGAGTGGCGCGAGACCGGCGACGAGCACGAGCCACGTCCACACGTACACATAGACACCGAACTCAAATCCCCCCATCCAACGGGCGAGCAGGATCTGCGACACATAGATGATCCCGGCGCTCACCACGCGGATGACGAACGCAGTGCCCGCCATGCGACGCGCTACGGAATGATCGCTCTCGTCGACAAGCAGATGCCGCAGGCGCTCGATGAGCGCCATCGCCCTCGCGCGCAAGCGAACGTCGCGAATCCCGTGAAACCCGGCGACGGACAATATCTGCTCCCCGACCGAACGCGGCCGCCGCGCTCGATCTAGCAAGCTGCAATTAAAATTCCCTTCGGGAATTCAAGCGGCTACCGCGGCCAAGCCACTCGCTCGCTATGTCGCGCCGCTTCCAACGCGGCGACAAACGGTACGACTGGTTAAGGTTAAGGTTCTCGCCTATCCGCGGAATCCGCCCGCGTCGAGATATGCAATCTCATCCGCGCTGGAATTACGCCCCAGCATTTCGTTGCGGTGAGGAAAGCGTCCGAACCGCCGGATCGCATCGCGATGGATCTCCGCGTATTTGATTCCTTCTGCGTCTCCCGACTCTCGGAAGAGCTCGAGGCAATAATCCTGATCCGCGAGATTCTCGCTGTGCATGAACGGCATGTAGAAAAATGATCGCATTGCCGGATCGACCTCGCGGTCGAACCCGCGCGCGATTGCACGCCGGGAAACTTCGCGCACGATTGGATCAGCGGAAAACGCGCGCGCGGTACCGCGAAACATGTTGCGTGAGAACTGATCGAGCACGATGACGAGCGCGAGCGCGCCTTCCGCCGTTTCTTCCCATGCGCTCAGCCGGCCGGCGGCCGCCGCTTCGTGCAGGCCGGAAAAACGCTCGCGTACTTGCGTGTCGAAATCGGGATTTGGGTTGAACCAGCGCTCATGCCCGGCGACGCGCCAGAACTCGAGCACGGCAGAGGGTGTGATGTCGGAGGACATCGCCGATTCCGCTAGCGCGCAAGCGCGAGCGGGTTCTCCGTGAGCGCAGCCTTGTCCGGGCCGTCCGGCCCCGGCGTGCCGAGAAACGCGTCGAGCAAACGCCGGATCACCGACGGTTCGAGGTCATAGGTCACGAACACGAGCCGCGTGCGGCGGTCTGCATCCGGCCAGTCGGCGAGGCGCGCGGGCGGATGCAGCACGTGCTGCACCATGTGCAGCACGACTGGCCGCTCCGGCTCCTCCGCGAGCCGCACGATTCCCTTCATCCGCAGAAGTTTCGGCCCGTGCGCCGACCGCAGCAGATCGAGGAACAGTTCGAGGGTCGCAGCCGGGATCGCAGCATCCGTCGCAACCGTGGACACGCGGAACCTGCTGTCATGGCGATGAGCGTGATCGCCCGCGGGTGCGTTGTGATCATGTCCATGATCGTGATGCGCACTTTCCGCTGACGCGACCGCCTCGTCCGCGAGCCAGCGCGCGACGTCCGGCACTTTTCGCGTCGAGTCGAACAACCCCGCGCCGGTGAGCCGACCGACGCTCGCCTCACCCTTTGCCGCGTCGAGCACGGGTGCGCCCGGGTTGAGCTTCGCAAGCCGCGCGCGCAATGCGCCTGCCTCGCTCGCGAGATCCGTCTTGGTGAGAACGATGCGGTCCGCAACCGCGACCTGTTTCATCGCTTCGCTGTGCGCATCGAGCGTCGCCATGCCGTTGACCGCATCGACGACGGTAACGACGCCGTCGAGGCGATATCGCTGCACGATCAGCGGATTCGTCATCAGCACGTGCAGTACCGAAGTCGGGTCCGCGAGGCCGGTGGTTTCGATGACCACGCGCTTCACGACCGTCAACGTCCCGGCGTCGAGTGTGTAGATCAGGTTCTCGAGCGAATCGACGAGATCGCCGCGCATCGAGCAGCACATGCAGCCGCTCGCCATCAACATCACGTTCTCATCGAGAATCTCGAACAGCAGATGATCGATGCCGATCTCGCCCACCTCGTTCACCAGAACGAGCGAGTCCTTCATTTCGGGATCGCGCAGGAGCTTGTTGAGCAACGATGTCTTGCCGGCGCCGAGAAAACCCGTGACGACCGTAAGCGGCAGCGGCTCGCTCGGGCCCTTCAGCTTGGTCGACTTCGGCGGTTCGCTCATCAACTCTTCGGCTTCGCCGCCGGGGCCGAACCTTGTGCGGGAGTTGCAGCGGCGGGTTTTGCTGCGGGCTTCGCCGCCGGCGCACTGGCAGTCGCCGCCTTTGGCTTGGCATCGCTTTTCGCCGGTGCGGACGCCGCCTTTTCCTTCTTCTCCGTTTTTTCCTTCGCGGCCGCGGTACCGATATTCATTTCCGGAAGTTTCAATACCGGTCCGGTGAAGACGCGAATCGGCAGCATGGAGGGCGGAAGGTCGACGAGAAGACTCTGCTTTACCTGCTTCGTCTTCGCGCCGGTCTTGGTCCCGTTCGCGGCCAGCACGTCGTCTTCCTCATCATCGTCGTCGATATCAGATTCCGCGGCGGGCCGCTTGCGCTTGGCGTTGCACATCTGCTCGCGCAGGTCTTCAGGACTTCCCGCCTGATTGGTGACGTTCTCCAAGAGGGCGTAATGGCTGTCGGGAAACAGCGTCACATCCCGCCGGAAACCGCGTTCGAACAGCCTCGCCGCGTCTTCCGTGCGCTGCGACGCAGAATAGCCGCCAAAAACGACCGCGATCAGCCGCTTGCCGTTACGGGTCGCACCAGCGACCATGTTGAAGCCCGATGAGCAGATGAAGCCCGTCTTCATCCCGTCCGCGCCGGGATAGTGATCGATCAGCCGATTGTGGTTGCGGATGATGCGCTTGCCGAGCTGGAGCGCCGGAATCCGGAAATAGAGCTCATACTCCGGAAAGTCGTGCATGATGGCACGCGCCAGAATCGCCATGTCGCGCGCAGTCGTTATCTGGTTCTCGTCCGGCAATCCATGAGGATTGGCGTAGCGCGTCCCGGTCATTCCAAGCCGCCCAGCCGCCATGTTCATCTCGCTCACGAAGGCTTCGATGCTGCCGCTCACTCCCTCGGCGATCACGACCGCAATGTCGTTCGCCGAGCGGACCATGAGCATCTTGATCGCGTTGTCGAGCGTGAGCTCGGTGCCGACGTTGAAACCCATCTTCGTTGGCGGCTGCGCGAGCGCGTTGGCGGAAACCTTCAGCAGCGTGCTGGGCGCGAGTTTGTGTTCGCGCATTGCGTGGAAGGCAACATAGACCGTCATCAGCTTCGTGACCGAAGCCGGATACCACGGACGGCCCGCGTCGGATTGCGCAATCACGCGGCCGCTGTTCGCTTCGACGAGAAGGTAGGGGCCGGCGTGCGCCTGGCCAGCAAGGAGCGCCCCCGTCACGACGAGCGTGAGGCGCAAAAGTCGCGACGGCCGCATCTGTTCAAAGGGTGACTGCAAGCGTCTTTTCCGCGTTCAGTTCGAAATCCGCGTCAACGGTGGCGGATTTAGGACGCGCCGGCGTTGCCGCGCCCGTTTCCTAGCCCGATCACCTACGGCAGGTAAAGCGCTCGCGGGCCGCGCCCAACCTGCCTATATTGAAGTCGCCGGGAACTCTGAGGAGCCGCGCATGACCGCCTGCATCGTCGGCGTCGCCCATACACCATTCGGTAAGCTAGACGCCGAAAGCATCGAAAGCTTGATCGTGCGCGTGTCGCGCGAGGGGCTCGCCGACGCGGGGATCGGCGCCGCCGACGTGGATGAGATCGTGCTTGGCCACTTCAACGGCGGCTTCAGCGCGCAGGATTTCACCGCCGCGCTCGTGCTCCAGGCCGATCCGGCTTTCCGCTTCAAGCCCGCGACGCGCGTCGAGAACGCCTGCGCAACGGGTTCCGCCGCGGTCCAGCAGGGCGTGAAGTCGATCGCGGCACGCCAGGCGCGCATCGTGCTCGTCGTCGGTGTCGAGCAGATGACGAAGACGCCGGGACCTGAGGTCGGCGGCATCTTGCTGAAGGCGTCCTATCTGCCCGAGGACGCCGCCACGCCCGCGGGCTTCTCCGGTGTCTTCGGCAAGATCGCCGATGCCTATTTCCAGCGATACGGCGACAAGTCCGACGCACTCGCGCGGATCGCGGCCAAGAACCACAAGAACGGCGTCGGCAATCCCTATGCACAGCTTCGCAAGGACTTGGGTTACGAATTCTGCCGTACCGAGAGCGAGAAGAATCCGCGCGTCGCGGGACCGCTGAAGCGCACTGACTGCTCGCTCGTCTCCGATGGAGCAGCCGCGATCGTGCTCGCCGACATTCCCACCGCCATGAAGCTCGGGAAGCCCGTGGTGGCGTTCCGCGCGACCGCGCACGCGCAGGATTTTCTGCCGATGTCGAAGCGTGACATTCTGAAATTCGAGGGCTGCACGGAGGCTTGGCAGCGCGCGCTTGGCTCTGCGGGAATCAAGATCGGCGATCTTTCTTTCGTCGAGACGCATGACTGCTTCACGGTCGCCGAGCTGATCGAGTATGAGGCGATGGGTCTCGCGAAGCCGGGCGAAGGCGCCCGTGTGATCGAAGAAGGAATCGTCGAGAAGAACGGCAAGCTTCCCGTGAACCCCTCAGGCGGCCTCAAGTCGAAAGGTCACCCGATCGGCGCGACCGGCGTGTCCATGCACGCACTCTCGGCCATGCAGCTGCGCGGTGAAGCTGGCGACATGCAGGTGAAAGACCCCCGGCTCGGCGGCATCTTCAACATGGGCGGCGCTGCCGTCGCCAATTACGTGTCGATCCTCGAGCGTCTCCGCTAACGCACCGCGCTCGCCGTTCGTCCCCGCGCAAGCGGGAACCCAGACCCCTTTCTCGCAGTCGCGCTGGATTCCCGCTTGCCGCGCCGACGAGCCCGGTTCAGGGCACGTGTCCGGCGCGGCGACTGTTTTAGGTAGCCGCGCTGGCTGCTCGCTTCGCTCGCCAGCGCGACACGGGAATGAGCGGAGCAAGCTACTCCGCCGCGGGCTTGCGCGCGTCCGGCACCATGAATTGCGCCTTGGCGAGCGCGGCAAAGCGGCCGCCCTTCGCGACTAGCTCGTCGAACGTTCCCCGCTCGACGATACGGCCGTCGTGAAAGACGAAGATCCGATCGGCGTTGCGCACGGTGGCGAGCCTGTGCGCGATCACGAAGGTCGTGCGGCCCTTCATCACCTCATCGAGCGCCATTTGCACTCGCCGCTCGGTCGTCGCGTCGAGGGCGCTTGTCGCCTCGTCGAGGATCAGGATCGGCGGGTCCTTCAGGAGCGCGCGTGCAATCGCAATGCGCTGGCGCTCGCCGCCCGACAGCGTCCTGCCCCGTTCGCCTACGTTCGCGGCAAGCCCTGCAGGCGTTCGCTCGATGAATTCGCTCGCCTGCGCGCGCTCGATCGCCCGCGAAAGCTCCTCGAACGTCGCGTCCTTCTTGCCGACGCGCAGGTTCTCCTCGATCGAACGGTTGAACAGGAGCGCTTCCTGGAACACGACGCCGACATTCTGCCGGAGCGAAGCAAGCTTCACGTCGCGGATATTGTGTCCGTCGACGCGCACGACGCCCGTTTGCGGGTCGAACGCGCGGTGGATGAGCGAAAGGGCGGTTGACTTCCCGGCGCCGGTCTCGCCAACAATCGCAACCGTCTCGCCCGGCTTCACGTCGAACGTGAGGTCGGCGACGGCGGCACGCTTGCCGTCGTATGACAGCGACACGTCTTCGAAGCTTACTTCCCCTTTGACCCGGCCGAGATCGATCGCGCCGCGCTTGTCGCGCACGTCCGGCGCCGAATCGAGTACTGCGAAGAACTCAGCGAGGCGCGGCGCGTCGAGCACCACCGTGTTGGCAAAGGCGACCGCTTGCTCGAGCTTGCCCACGAACATCGTGGCGATACTGACGAACATCACGATTTCGCCGATCGAGGCGAGGCCCTGGATATGCAGCCACGTGCCGACCACGAAGATGGCAATGATGGTGATCGTCGTCGCCGAGCGCGTCAGCACCGACACGATCGCCCACCATGTCAGCACCGGCATCTGCGCCTTGATCACGCGGGTCGCGACGTCACGCAGGTTCGACACCTCCGCCTCGATCCGAGTGAAACTTTGAATGAGCGCGATGTTGCCCAGCGCGTCCGACGCCCGCTCCGCGAGGTCGGAGTGGATGCCTTCGACGCCGCGCTGCAAGGATTCTGTTTGCCGCCAGACATACGCGATGATCAATGCGAACACGATCAAGAGTGCGACGAGCAGCAGTCCGAGCCGCCAGTTCATGTAGACCGCGATCGGCAGAAGCACGATCAGCGACACGAAGGCGGCGAAGTGGTCGCGGAAGAAGGAGAGCCAAAGGCCCCAGAGCGAATCCGCTCCCTGCAGCATCACTTTCATCAGCCGGCCGGAATGCGTGCCGCTATGGTAGGCGAGCGGCAGGTGCAGCACGTGGTTGAAGTAGCTCGTGATCACGGCGAGACGGCGCCGATGCGCGAGCCGGTCCGCGTGCAGCGCGAGCGTGACGCCCGCGATGATCGCGAACAGCCCGAAGCCCGCCCACAGTCCGAGCAGCACGAGCAGATCGCCCATCACCGGCTTGCGGTTCGCCGCCTGCGCGCTGACGAGCGCATCAATGATGCGGCCGAACAGCACGGGCTCGACGAACTGCGCCACCGCGAGCGCGACGTTGGCGGCGGCGAGAAGAACTCCGAGAGGCTTCTCGGAGCCGAGCATCGCGAATACGCGGAGATAGGTGCGGAGGAAGGACATGACGTCGGGGGCCGGCGGGGCTTGTTCGCTGCACTCTAGCCTGAACACAAGCCCCGGCAATCGTGGCGAAATTAACCTTGCCGCCGGCTAGGCCTGTGCAAAGCCGGACCGGTGCGCCCAGCCGGTCATACGCCGTTCCAGCAAGGCCATCAGCCAGTACATGACGATACCGAGCACAGCCAGCGCGACCAGGCCGGCGAAGATCAGCGGAACGAGGAACTGTGCCTGCGCCTGCAGCATCAGGTTGCCGATTCCGTTATTGGACGCGACGCTTTCGGAAACGACGGTGCCGACGAAAGCGAGTGTGATCGCGACCTTCAGCGAGCCGAAGAAGTACGGCAGCGATCGCGGAATCCCGACTTTTCGCATGATGTCGAGCTTGGACGCGCCGAGCGCCTTCAGCACGTCCTCGAGCTCCGGCTCGATCGTCGCAAGGCCAGTCGCCACGTTCACGACGATCGGAAAGAATGAGATCAGGAACGCCGTCAGCACGGCCGGGATGAACCCGATGCCGAACCAGAGCACGAGGATCGGCACCACCGCCACCTTCGGGATCGCGTTGAACCCGATCATCAGCGGATACAGGCCCGCGTAAATCGAGCGCGACCACCCGATCACGATTCCAAGCAGCAGGCCGAAGCCGACCGCGAGCAGGAAGCCGACCACCGTGCTCCAGAGAGTGATCAGCGAGTTGCGGTAGATCGCGGGCCAATAATCGTAGATCGCACGGGCAACTGCCGTGGGCGGTGGCAGGAAGAATTCGGGGATGCGGAAGAGATGCACCGAGGCTTCCCAGATCACGAGAAGCGCGATCGTATAGATCCAAGGAGCGAGGCGAACTGAGAGCGCGGGAACTCATTGCCGTGCCCTTACGATGTGCTCGCGCAGCTCGTGCACGATGCTCTGGAATTCCGGCTTGAACGTCACCTCCAGATCGCGCGGCCGCGGAAGCTCGACGCGGCGCTCGGCAACGACGCGTCCCGGCCGCGACGACATGACGAAGATTCGGTCGGCAAGGAACGTCGCCTCGCGCAGGTCATGGGTGACGAGCACGACCGTGATCTTGCTCGCCGCCTGCAGGTCGCGAATGACGCACCACAATTCCTCGCGTGTGAAGGCGTCGAGTGCGCCGAACGGCTCGTCGAGCATGAGCAGCTGCGGCTCATGGATGAGCGCGCGGCAGAGCGACGCGCGCATCTGCATCCCGCCGGAGAGCTCCCAGGGATATTTTCCGCCCTGCCCGGCGAGGCCGACGGACGCGAGCAGCTTCTCGGCGCGCGCAACATAGTCGGATTTGCGCCGGCGCATCTGGCTGCGGTGCGGCTCGACGATCTCAAGCGGCAACAACAAGTTTTCCAGGGTCGTGCGCCACGGCAGCAGCGTTGGCGCCTGGAACGCCATGCCCGCGATCTTCACGGGTTTGCTCACGCGTTCGCCCGCGACCTGCACCGTTCCCTGGAACGGGAACTGCAGGCCGGTCGCGAGCTTCATCAATGTGGACTTGCCGCACCCCGAAGGGCCGACGACCGCGGCGAACTCGCCGCGGTCGACGGAAATCGTTAGTCCTTCGACGGCAAGCGTGCCGCCAGCGCCCCCGTAGGAGTGGCTGACCGCATCCAGCGCGACGAATGCGGGCACGACCCCCTCAGTTAGCCTTGCGCGCGTCCGCCGCCGGCAGGAACGAGTCGTCGAAGATATCGGAGCCCTTCGGCTTCGCCTTGAAGGTGAAGGTCAGCGCGATCTGTTCGATCGAGGCGTCGAGGCGCCCAGGGTCGACCGCGCCGAAGCCATTCTTCTTCACTTCGTCGGTCATGATGTTGTCCTTGATCGCCATGTTCAGGCGCTCGAGCTCGACTTCCTTCTTCGCCACGTCATTGCGCTTGATGACGGAATCGACCGAAGTGCTCGGGTTTTTCACGGTCTCCTGCATGCCCTTGGTGAAGGCGCGCAGGAATGCCTTGACGACCTCCGGCTTCTCCGCGGCGAATTTCGGATTCACGATGATCGTGTTGCCGTAGAGATTGACGCCGTAGTCGGCCATCAGCAGCACCGTGATGTCGTCAGCCGCGACCCCGCGGTCCTTCAGATTGATGTAGGACGAAAAAGAGAAGCCCGTAATCGCGTCGACCTGTCCCGCCGCGAGCATCGGCTCGCGCACCGGGAAGCCCACGTTTTCGATGGTGACCTTGGAAGCGTCGATGCTGTTGGCCTTCACGAAGATTGGCCACTGCGCGTACGCTCCGTCCGGCGCAGGCGCGCCGAGCTTCCTGCCTTCCAGATCCTTCGGCTTCACGACGCCGCGGCTCTTGCGCCCGACGATCGAGAAGGGCGGCTTGTTGTAGACCATGTAGATGGCCTTGATCGGTACGCCCGGATTCGCGTCGCGGAACTTGATCAGCGAGTTTATGTCGCCGAAGCCGATGTCATAGGTGCCCGAAGCGATACGGTTCAGCGGCTCGAGCGAACCGCCCGCCGTGTCGATCGTCACGTCGAGGCCCTCGGCCTTGTAGTAGCCCTTGTCGATCGCCACCACGAACGGCGCCGCCGGGCCTTCGAACTTCCAGTCGAGCGTGAACTTCACCGCCTGCTGAGCGCCAGCAGGGGTCACGATCGCCGCCGCGACCAAAGCAACGAAGGCGCCGGCGAGATACTTCGGACTTGTCATAATCGTCTCCCTGATCTTCCTCGGGGCGAAAACGTCGTCGCGCCCCGCAAAACCGGATTGTGGTTAGCAAAGACCATGCCGCGTTAGAGGGCAAGCGGGACCCGCATAAACACCGCGATTTTGCTCACCTCGTGGGCATCGACGCCCCGTACGTGACCACGAGTCCGTGGCTCATACAGCGATTAGCGGTTTTGCAGGGGATTCGCACGTAGGTAGTAGCGGGATATGTTGAAGCCATGACTGATTCGATTAGACGGCTCTACGACGGCGTACGCGCTGCGCATGATCAGGACCCGAGCAGTTCGCGCACCGCACGCCTGTTGCAGGCCGGGCCGCGCAAGATCGCGAAGAAGCTAGGCGAGGAAGCGGTTGAGGTCGCGCTCGAGTGCGCTGCCGGAAACCGCGACGAGGTCGTGCGCGAGAGCGCGGACCTGCTCTATCACCTCGTTGTCTTGTGGTACGAAGCGGGCGTCCAGCCCAAGGAGATCTGGGCGGAGATGGATCGCCGAGAAAAGCTCTACGGCATCGCGGAGAAGATCACGAAGAACGCCGTGGTCGAACTCAAGCGTCCGGCGGTGGTCCCGATCGATCGTGCACGGCGCCGACGCGCCCGCTGAACGCCGGCAGCTTCCCCATTTTGACTCACTAACCTCGCGCCGATAGAGAAGCGCAATGTTGCGCCGCCTGTATCATTGGGTGCTGGCGCTCTCGGAAAAGCCCTCAGCGCCCTGGGCGTTGGCCGGTGTCTCCTTCACTGAGAGCTCTTTCTTCCCGATTCCGCCGGACGTCATGCTGGTGCCCATGTGCCTGGCCCGGCCGGATCGTGCATTCCGCTATGCCGGGATTTGCACCATCGCGTCCGTCCTGGGCGGGCTCCTCGGCTACGCGATCGGCTACTTGCTTTACGACACGATCGGCCAGTTTCTGATCAAGCTGTACGGGTACGATCAGCAGGCCGCCGAATTCCGCGCGGCATACGCGGAATGGGGCCACTGGATCATCCTGATCAAAGGCGTCACCCCGATCCCTTACAAGATCGTGACGATCAGCGCCGGCTTCGCCGCGTACAATCTTTTCTGGTTCACGATACTGTCGATCATCACCCGCGGCGTGCGGTATTATGCCGTCGCACTGATCCTGCATTACTGGGGCGAGCCCGCCCGCGAGTTCATCGAGAAATACCTCGAATGGGTGGCGTTGGCCGGTTTCGTGCTGCTCGTCGGCGGATTTTTCGTTCTCAACTATTTCTTGTAGTCGCGTCCGCGACGCGCGCCCACTTTTGATACGTGTAGTCGCTGTTGTACCGCGCGACCTGGAATCCGGTCCCGCCGTCGAGAAATCCCGCACGCCAGACGTACGTTCGCACGAACGCCGCGCCCGCACGGACGAGCGCCTTGGTGCGACTCGAACGCTTGCCCTGCGATACGAGCTGGGCTGCCGCCGCCGCGGCATAGCGGCTCGATTTGTCGCGCGCATCCGCAAGGTCGACGATCGCTTCGTGTTCGATCGGAGACGCGAAGCGCGAGACCCTTCCGTCGACTTTTACCCGCTCATGTACCGGCGCATCGACAAAGCGGCCGCGGCCGCGACGCCACAAGCGCAATACGTAGTCCGGCCACCATCCGCAGTGACCGACGACCGTACCGCAAAAGCGTGATCGCCGCGGCATCTCGTATCCATCCGCGGCGGCAGGGTCGCGCATCGCGGCCTTGATCTCGTCCGCGAGCGGCTGTTCGATCCATTCGTCGGCGTCGAGCGACAATACCCACTCCCCTGTCGCCGCATCCAATGCCCGGTTTTTCTGCGGGCCGAACCCCGGCCAATCTGGCGCGCTGATCACTTTCGCGCCGAGCCGGAGCGCGATTTCGACCGTCTTGTCCGCGCTGTGATTGTCGACTACGACGACCTCGTCGGCGAAGGCGGCGGAACGCAGACAACGCTCGATTGATGCCTCTTCGTTTCGGGTGATGACGATCAACGAAAGAAGCGGCACGACTGCTCCGGAAAGCTGGCCTTGAAGAACGCCGCGAACATGCCGCACCAGCCTGATGGCGTCCAGTCGCGCGCGTTGCCGCAGCGCATCGTTTTCATCCGCCAGCGCTTCACGCAATTCGGTGGCGGCGAACTCGTGCTCGATCGCATCGTCACGGCAATGGTTGCGCGCGGCGTCCGAGTGACCTTGCTGGCGAGAGCGTGGACGGCGAGAAGCGACGTCGACTTTGTTCGCTGCGATCCGCCTCGCTTCCCGCGATTTTCTCGCGACCGCCGCTTCGCCCGCGCCGCCTGCGACATCGCCAGCTCCAGGATCGACGCCATCGTCCAGTCGCATGAACGCTTGCCCTGCTGCGACATCTTCCGTGCGGGTGACGGCGTCCACGCGGCATTTCTCGAGCAGCGTGCGCGCAACATCGGGTGGGTCTCGCGCCTCGCGCTTGCGGCCAATCCATTTCACCGGACTTCCCTTTCACTTGAGCGCGAGATGTTTGCGAGCAAGAGGCTCAAGGCGGTGATTGCAAATTCCCGCATGGTCGCTGATGAAATCGTTCGCCATTTTGCGTTCCCGCGCGACCGGATCCACCTCGTCCCGAATGGAATCGATCTCGATCGTTTCACTTTGGACGCCCGCGATCGCTACCGCGCCGAGATTCGGCAGCGTCTCGGCACCGATGCCACGCGGCCGGTCGCACTCTTTGTCGGATCCGGTTATCGGCGGAAGGGTCTCGAAGCGGCGATCGCCGCGCTCGGAGCAAGCAGCAACGACGCGGAGCTTTGGATCGTCGGCAGCGATAGCCGGCCCGAGGCCCACGTCGCGAGGGCAGCGCGAGCCGGCGTTCCGCGCGAGCGAATTCGCCTCATCGGCCCCGTTGCCGATCCGCGCCCGTACTACGGCGCGGCCGACGTACTCATTCTGCCTTCGATCTACGACCCGTTTCCGTCCACCGTGCTTGAGGCACTCGCCTGCGGCCTCCCCTGCGTGACGAGCACCGCATGCGGAGCGAGAGAGATCGTCGCGGAGCTCGACCCAAATCTGGTCTGCGACGCGCAGGATACCGCCGGTCTTGCCGAAGCGCTGCGTCACGCCTTCGATCTTGCTGCAAAGCCGGCGACGGCTGCGACAGCCCGCGCCATCGCGAGCCGTTTCACCATCGATCGCATGATCGACGGCATGCTCTCCGTGTACTCCACGCTCGGGCTGAGCAAATGAGCTCAGCCTCGCACAAGCTTCGCATTCTCCACACCGAAGCCTCCACCGGCTGGGGCGGTCAGGAAATCCGCATTCTCGACGAGGCTGCGGGGATGCGTGCGCGTGGACACGACGTTCAGATCGCCGCGCCCACCGAGGCGCCGATCTTCGGCGAAGCACAGCGACGCAAAATTCCCATACACGGTGTCGCCCTCGATCACCGCTCCCTGTCCTCTCTCATCGCGTTGTCGCGCGTCGTCAAAGCGTTCGAACCCCACGTCGTGGTCACCCACAGTTCGTCTGACAGTTGGCTTGCTGCGTTCGCGACGCGGCTGCCAGGGTCTCGTACTGCGGTTGTCCGTACCCGGCACCTGTCGACGCCGGTCGCAGGCGGGCTTCTTAATCGTTGGCTCTACGGGCGCATACCGGTGCGCGTCGTGACAACGGGCGAGGCGATCCGTGATCAGTTGATCAAGACACTCGACCTCGATCCCCGCGCGGTCGTTTCAATTCCAACCGGCGCCGACATGTCTCGTTTCCGTCCTGGCGACCGCTCGGCCGCGCGCGCGCGTGTCGGGATTGCGGGGCCCGCACCGCTGCTCGGTATCGTCGCGACGTTGCGGAGCTGGAAGGGCCATCGCTTCCTGATTTCCGCCATAGACGATCCGAGGCTCGCGCACGCGCGCCTCGTGATCGTCGGCAGCGGCCCGCAGGAGCGCGTCCTGCGCGAGCAGGCGGCGCCCTTCGGCGAGCGCGTCTTGTTTGCCGGGCAACAGGACGACGTGGCGCCGTGGCTGCATGCGCTTGACCTGTTTGCGCTTCCCTCAACGGGCAACGAAGGCGTTCCACAGGCGCTCATTCAGGCCATGGCATGTGGGCTTCCCGTCGTGACGACGCCGGTCGGGGCAATTCCGGAGCTCGTCCGTGATCGCGAGACGGGGCTGTTGGTATCCGCCGGCAATACGCAAGCGCTCGCCGATGCCATCACAACCTTGCTGGCCGACGAAAGTCTCGCCGCTCGCCTGGGCGCCGCGGGCCGCGCGTTCGTGTCGGGACGCTTCACCGCGACCGCGATGCTCGACAAAATGGAAGAGGTACTTCGCGCTGCCGCTGCCGGGGTGGGGAACACAGAATGAAGGCGTACCAGCCGCTTGTGGGGGAAATCGCGCGGAAGCATGCGCCCGCGCACGATCTTGGATCTGCCGAGCGGGCACGGCTGGCTGCGCGCGCAAATCGCAATCCCGGACGTCGCGATCGACGGCATCGACCTCTACGAAGGGCGTCCTGCAGGCTACCGGAATTTCCTGCAGCGTGACCTCGAAGATGGAGTGCCCGCCGATCTCGGCAGCTACGACATGATCGTCAGTTGCGAGGGCATCGAGCACATTGCCAACCCCGGTTTGTTCCTGAAGTCGGCACGCAAGCATCTCAGACCGGGCGGCATGATCGTCGTGACAACGCCGAATACGTGGCACCCAGCGGCCCGGCTGAAATATCTCTCGCGTGGATTTTTCCCCGGCTTCCCCTCGCTCGCCGGAAAAATTCAGCCGGGAACCCACATGCACATCATGCCGTGGTCCTGGCCGCAGCTGTATTTGCACTTGAAGCTTGCCGGCTTCTCCGACATCCAGCTTCACCCTTGCGTCGAGGACGAGCGCACGCACTTTTTCGAGAAGCTGATTGCCCTACCGATGAAGTCCTATTGCCGGCGCAACGAACGAAAGGCGCGGAGCAACGAGGAGCGCGATTACTGGCGCACTGCGTCGGAACCGGGCTCACTTTATGCTCGTCGCCTTGTCGTCTCTGCGCGAAATCCTGATTGATCCGGTTATTTCTTCACGACCTGAAACACAGGCGTCCACACGCAGACGCGTCAAGCAGCCACGCCCGGCTCCCATATCGAGAATCTCACCGGTGATCTCGCCGGCGCCCGTCAAAAAGCGAAACGACAAGTTCGTTGGTGACGCGATGCGACGCAGGTCCGTCGGACATCCGCTGCTTCCTGCGACGGCGCCGCGCGGAACCGGCCACAATGGTGCCCCCGGCCCGAGTCGAACGGGCACTACCTTGCGGTAACCTGATTTTGAGTCAGGCGCGTCTACCAGTTCCGCCACGGGGGCTTCGATCGATCATAGCGGCCGGCACTTGCGCGGCAAAGCGATGATCCGCGGAAGGCCGCCTATCGCATCACCTGGATGTCCACTGGACTTATGCCTTCGGCGAGCATCCCGATTTCACGCGCGGCACCCCGCGACAAGTCGATGGTGATGCCACGGACGAAGGGTCCCCGATCGTTGATCCGCACCACCACGGAACGCTTGCTCCTCGCATGCGTGACCCGCACCTGCGTTCCGAACGGGAGCGTCCGGTGCGCGGCCGTCATGCCCTCAGGAGAGAACTTCTCACCGTTGGCGGTCTTCTGTGAGTGCCAGTAGAAGGTTGCCTTGCCGCGCAACGACTCGGAGCGCGCCGCGTCTACAGCAACACCCTGAGCAATCAAAACAATGAATAGCGGCAGCAACCGCATCACTCTGCCGTCTTCCTGCGTTGCCTCTGACGCGGCTCGCGTCACTTCACCGCGTGGCCGCTGTTTCGAAACCCGCAAGATGACGGCAGGTTCCTCGATGCGTGGACATGAGAAGAAACCCGGGATATGTCCGCGGCATGTCGAAGATTGCGGCCCGTGCCCAGCGCCCTCCGGCGGCGCCGCTGCCCGCGATCGGTTTTGCGATCGCCGTGGCTGCGGCGGCAACGCTCGCGGGCGCTTGGTTCTTCGAGCTTTTCCTCGGTCTCGAGCCCTGCCCGCTCTGCTTGGACCAACGGGTGCCCTACTACGCAGCGATACCGCTCGGAATTGTGATCGGCTTGCTCGCGCTCGATCCTGAGCGGACGCGGATCGCGCGGGTTGGTTTCGCCCTCCTCGGGTTGATCCTTCTGACCGGCGCCGCCTACGGCGTCTATCACGCCGGCGTGGAATGGGGCTTCTGGCAAGGTCCCGCGGCATGCGCCGGCGGCGCGCCAGTGCGCACGGACGACATCCTCTCCACGCTCAAGGGCACGCAGCGCGTCGTCTCGTGCAGCGACGCCGCGTGGCGTTTTCTCGGAATTTCGCTCGCGGGCTACAACGTCTTGATTGCCGGCGCGCTGTCGCTTGTTGCCTTCGCCGCCGCCTCGGGACGAATCGGACGCGCCTAGTTTGAGGATTCCATGAAAATTCGTGCCGCAGTGCTGAACGCGATGGGCGTCGCGCCCCCCTACTCCGAAACGAAACCAATCTCCGTTGAGACGATCGAGCTCGACGATCCCGGCCCGGGCGAAGTCCTGGTGAAGATGGGCGCCGCCGGGCTGTGCCATTCGGATCTCTCGATCATCGGCGGCGAACGCCCGCGTCCGATGCCGATGGTGATCGGCCACGAAGCCGCGGGCGTCGTGGAAAAGTTGGGAGCCGGTGTCGAGGATCTCAAACGGGGAGACCACGTCATCCTCGTGTTTATGCCGAGTTGCGGCCGCTGCGGTCCGTGCTTGGAAGGCCGCCCTGCGCTGTGCGATCCCGGTCTCGCCGCAAACATCGCCGGCACGCTCATCTCCGGCGCACGCCGACTCAAGCGCAACGGCACCTACATCAATCACCACGTCGGGGTGTCGGCATTTGCGGATCACGCCGTGGTCTCACGCAACTCTCTCGTCAAAGTGGATGCTGCCCTGCCGCTCGATATCGCCGCGCTGTTCGGCTGCGCGGTCCTGACCGGCATGGGCGCGGTCGTGAACAGTGCGAAGGTCACGGTCGGCGCTACCGTCGGCGTCGTCGGACTCGGCGGCGTTGGCCTGAGCGCCGTGCTCGGGGCGCTCGCCGCCGGCGCTTCGCGAGTGGTCGCCGTCGACGTGCTCGACCATAAACTCGCGCTCGCGCGTCAATTCGGCGCGAGCGACGCGTTCAACGCGAGCAAGCCAAACTTCGTTGAAGAGATCCGCGACGCAACCGGCGGCGAACTCGAGTACGTTATCGAGACCGCGGGCGCGGCGGCGGCGATGGCAGCCGCCTACAAGATCACGCGCCGCGGCGGCACCACAGTTACGATCGGACTGCCGCCGTCGGATGCAGCGCTCGCTGTGCCGCTCGTGAACATGGTGGCAGAAGAGCGCACGGTGAAGGGCAGCTACCTCGGGAGCTCGGTACCGGGACGCGACCTGCCCCGTTACATATCGCTCTATCGTCAGGGCCGCTTGCCGGTGGACCGGCTGATGACGGATCGCATCAAGCTCGACGACATCAATGCGGGATTCGAGCGCCTGCGCCGCGGCGAGGTGGTACGTCAGATCATCACGTTCTAGGAAGTTCGCCGACTACGGATCCAGCTCGGTATCCCAATAGAGATAGTCGAGCCAACTCTCGTGCAGGTAGTTCGGCGGGAACAGCCGGCCGTTCCGGTGCAGGTCATTCACGCTCGGCTGGAACGGCATCTGCGAAGGCCACATGCCGGCCTGACGCGGCGCCTGACCGCCCTTTTGCAGATTGCACTCGGAGCATGCGGTCACGACGTTCTCCCAAGTCGTGTGTCCGCCGAGCGAGCGCGGGATGAGATGGTCGAACGTGAGATCCTGGCGCGATCCGCAGTACTGGCAGGAGAAGCGATCGCGCAAGAACACATTGAACCGCGTGAACGCGGGGTGTCGTGCCGGCCGCACGTAGTTCTTCAGTGATACGACGCTCGGCAGCACGATCTCGATCGAGGGGCTGCGCACGGCTTTGTCGTAGAGCGCGACGATGTTCACGCGATCGAGAAACACCGCCTTGATCGCGTCCTGCCAGGACCAGACGGACAGCGGGTAATAGCTCAGCGGCCGATAGTCCGCATTGAGCACCAGCGCCGGCCAACCTCCGGGTGAAACCACGACGTTCACGAACGACTCCCTGAACCGCCGGAGGCAATTCGGGAAGCGAATGACGCCCGTGCTTCCGGTGAATCTTGTTGGGACCAATTATATCGGGTCCGTGTCGGTCTTGTGAAGCGCGGGGACCCTTCAGCGGCGCCCAAATGCCCGTGCCAGGAACTCGCCCCCGTGGCGCAGGCCCTCGCCGTCGATGCCGTGTCCGACGCCCTGCGACAAATGCCACTCCACAGGCACCTCGGCGGCCGACAGCAGGTTGGCCGAGATGAACAGCGCTTGCGCCGGAATGAGGTCGTCCTGCGCGCCATGCACGAGCAGCACCGGCGGCCGCACGCGGATCTCGGATTGAACACGCGTTGGCCCCTCCTCCCCTTCCGGCGTGACGTAGAGTCCGGAATAGCCGACGATGGCCGCCGGTGCTTTGGCGCGCCGCAGGCCCGCGTGCAACGCCATCATCGTGCCTTGGCTGAAACCGACGAGCGCGAGCGCCTCCGGCGCCAATTGCCGCCGCGTCAATTCTGCATCGAGAAAGGTCTGCAGCGCCGGCATCGCCTTGTTCACGCCGAGCCAACGTTCGTCGGGATTGCGGAACGTGAGTTCGAACCACTGCTTGCCCATCGGCGCCCCGGCGCACGCCTCGGGCGCGTGCGGGGACACGAACGCGGCGTTCGGCAGCAGCTGCTGCCATTCCTGTCCCAGCGCGATCAGATCGTTTCCGTCAGCGCCGTAGCCGTGAAGAAAGACGACCAGCTGACGCGCCTGTCCCGCGCGCGGTTCGAGTCGCGGGCCATCGAGGGCTGCAGCCATCGTTTCTTTCCTTCAGGCTTTGGGCTGGATGACGACCGGATCGCGCTTCTTCACCGCACGATAATACGACCACAGCACACACGCCGCCACGCCGCGGTAGGGCCGCCAGCCCTCGGCGATCCTCACGAGTTGTTTCGCGTTAGGCCGCTTGCGCTTGCGGAAAGCGATGCGCGCCGCCTCCTGCAGCGCGAGGTCCCCCGCCGGAAACGCGTCCGCATGGCCGATGCAGAACAGCAAGTAGATGTCCGCAGTCCACGGCCCGATGCCGCTGATCGTCACGAGCGCAGCGTGCGCGTCATCGGCCGGCATCGACCCGAGCGCGTCGAGATCGATCGTGCCATCGCGCACGGCACGGGCGACGTTGCGGAACGTCTTGATCTTCGGGGCGGAAAGTCCGGCCCGTTTCAGCGTGGGTGTTCGTGCGGAAAGCACTGCGCGGTGATCGAACGGATCGAACCTCGCCACCAGCCGTCCCCAGATCGCGGATGCGCTTGCGGTCGAGAGCTGCTGCGCGCACACGATGGACGTGAGACCGGCGAACCCGGCCGCACGCCGCCGCAACGGCGGAGGACCGCCGACGGCGAGCAAGTCAGCCACGCGCGGATCGCGCTCGACGAGCTTCGCAAGAGCAGTTTGCAGATCGGCTTCGGTTTCCAGGCGGGAGGGCATTGCCCCTACATGTCATTGCAGGGCTTCGTCGTGCAATCCATAAAGATCCGCCGCAACTGACTGCTGACAGGCTGATGCCGACGTTCCGCTTCGCCCCCTCTCCGAACGGTTACCTTCATCTCGGCCACGCGCTTTCGGCATTGCTCAACGCCGACATGGCGAGGCGCACCGGCGGTCGCCTCCTGCTGCGCATTGAGGATATCGATCCCGCTCGGTGCCGGCCCGAATACGAGCAGGCAATCTACGAAGACCTCGCCTGGCTCGGCATCGAATGGGAGCAACCGGTAAGGCGTCAGTCCGAGCACTTCAACGAATATCGCGGCGCGCTCGAGCGGCTCGAACGCGAGGGCCTCGTCTATCCGGCCTTCGAAAGCAGGGCAGACATCGGACGCCTCGTGACGGAGGGCGAAGCCAAAACGGGCAAACCTTGGCCCGTCGATCCCGACGGGGCGCCGGTCTATCCGGGCCAGGCCCGAGCCATGACGTCCGAAGTGCGCACCCGTCGCCGCGCGACGGAGCAATTCGCCCTACGACTCGACATGTCGCGAGCGCTGGCGCGCACCGCCATGCCCCTGCGCTGGGAGGAAACTGGCGCCGGACCAGCGCGCCAGATCGAAGCGAGCCCGGAACGTTGGGGCGACGTGATTCTTGGTCGCAAGGAAGCGCCCGCAAGTTACCATCTCTCGGTCGTTCTCGACGACGCGCTCCAAGCGATCACGCATGTGGTGCGCGGCCTCGATCTCTACGAGTCGACGTCAGTGCATCGGCTCTTGCAGGAGCTGCTTGGCCTGCCCGCCCCGATCTATCATCACCATCGGCTGGTGCTTGACGCGCAAGGCAACAAGCTCGCCAAGCGCGATCCCTCGACCACGCTGCGCGACCTGCGCGCCGGAGGTTGGACGTCTGCCGAAGTGCGCCGCGCGGTTAGGCTGCCCTAGACGCCCACGCCGACGCCGATCATCCAGAGCCAAAACGAAATCGAAAGAATCGAGAGCGTAGTGGAAAGCGACACCGCTCCCGCGGACGCGGCTACTCCTACCTGATAGCGCTCGGCGAGCAGGTATGCGTTGATCCCGCACGGCATGGAGGCGAACAGCACCGCCACACCGGCGAGCACCGGCGGCAGCGGCATCACGTAGGTTACCAGCAGCCACACGACCAGCGGATGCACGATCAGCTTCAGTGTCGTGATTATCGTGGTCATCGACAGGTCCCCCGCGATTCCATAACGCCGGAGCGCCAGTCCCATCGCGAACAGCGCGCATGGCACCGCGGACAGCGCGATCAGGTCGATGATGGCCTTCGGCACGCCTGCCGGCCGGATTCCCGCAAGCTGCGCAACGAGGCCGGAGACGAACGCGATCAGAACAAGATTGGTCGCGAGATTGCGCGCTAGGCGCAGAAGCGCCTGGCGCGAGAGACCGGAGCCGGTCGCCTCGAGCATCAGCGACGCAGTCGTCATCATCAGCGGCAGGTTGATCGCAA
The DNA here is from genome assembly GCA_963711595.1 of uncultured Alphaproteobacteria bacterium. Lineage (GTDB taxonomy): Bacteria > Pseudomonadota > Alphaproteobacteria > Rhizobiales > Xanthobacteraceae > JAUSIF01. The sequence goes on along the minus strand of CAVQER010000007.1, from coordinate 403,051 downwards.
CGAGCAGAAACAGCGGCACTGCGCCCGGTTCTCCGAACGCCGACAGCACCAGCGGAATTCCGACGAGAACGATGTTCGACTGGCCGGACGTGAAGCCGTGGATAATCGCTTCGCGTACGCCGCGGCCGAACACCCGCTGCGAAATGACTTGGCCGATCGACCATGCGACGCCGGCGCCGGCGAAGTACACGAACCAGTAGCCCCAAGGGGAAATGTCCGGGAGCTTCGCTTCCGAGAGCGTGCGGAAAATCAGGAGCGGAATCGCGATCGTATAGACGTAATCAGAAACGCCTTCCGCCACGCGTTCGCGCAGAAGACCGGTCCAGGCGCACGCGTAGCCGAACGCGATCACGCCGAAGACCGGCAACACGATATCGGCGATGTGGAGGACTTGATTCACGAAACAGTTTGTGCCGCCGTAGCGGCGGCAGGCAGGCGAAGAAGATGCGGCCGGGCGGCCGTGCCGCCCGGCCGCAAAATCAAGCTAGCGTTTCACCAAGCCGATCACGAACAGCAGGATGATCGCACCGATCAAAGCGTTGATGATCGCGGCGACAATTCCGCCGCCGATGACGATGCCAACTCTCGGCAACAGCCAGCCGCCGATGACGGCGCCGATGATGCCGACCACGATGTTGCCGATGAGTTCGAAGCCGTATCCCTTCATGATGACGCCGGCGAGCCAGCCGGCGATCGCGCCCACCACGAGCAGGATGATCAGACCTTCAATTGTCATCAGGCCCTCCCTTCGATGTCCCTAGAGCGTCTGCTCCGCGCTTGAGATTCATTAGGGCGGCGCACCGCGGATCGAATCGCCGCCCGCATCCTCGCCCGCACAGCATAGTACAGGCTGGCGGGTCCCCCGAAGCTCTTGGTTACCTGCTGCGCATGCAACCCGGCCGCGCCGCCGCGCGTGGGATTAAGAACGGTCGCTCGACCGACCGCAGCCGGGCCCCGAAAGGTCAAGGATTCCATTGCTCTCCTTGATATGTGGGCGTGGCGTCGCGCGCGAAACAAGTCGCCCGGGTCACGTCGTTCGGCAGGCGGTTGGGAGGCCGAATCCACAACAAAGTATCATCAGCAGCCACGCATTTGTGATGACGGCGCCAGCAGCAGGACGTCAGGTCTTCTGGCGCGCCCGGCGGATCGCCGAATTCACCTCGGCGCCATAGATGAAGATCATCGCCACGAGATAAAGAAACACGAGCGCGGCCATGACCGAGGCGAGTCCCGCATAGTAGGTCACGTAGGTGTAGGCGAAGCTCGCGAGATAACGCCCGAACACGATTCCCGTCCCGAGCCACAGCACGAGCGTGATGAGAATTCCAGGCACGATATCTACGAATCGCCGCCGACCGGCCGGCAACCACCAGTGCGCGACGAGAAGCGCGCCGATCAGGACGATGGCTGCCGCTCCGATTCGCACGAGGTCGAGAAAATATCCGAGGTTCGCGAGCCAACTCATGTAGCGGGCCGTCGTCGCCCAGATCAGCGGATAGAGCACGACCAGAAACGAGAGGGCGAGCAACCCGCCGGCGCCCACCAGCACGTAGCAGATCGACTCGAACCGCAGCAGCCACCACGGCCGCACTTCGGGCACGCCATACGCGCGGTTCAATCCGATGCGCAGGCTCTCGATCCCGCTCGACGAGAAGAACAGCGCGATGGCGACCGCAAACGTGATCGCGTCCGTGCTGAGACCGTCCATGACGTTGTGGATCTCCCGCGCGATCGGCTCCGCGACTTGCTCCGGCCAAGCTTCGAGCAGGATGCGTGCCGTTTCATCCGCCAGGTCGCGCGATCCGAGCAGCGCTGCAGCGATTGCAGTCACAAAGATCAGAAACGGAAACAACGCCATCAATACCGACAGCGCGATGTGGCTAGCGATTGCCCAGCCTTCATTCGCGTTGAAGCGGTCAAACGCGTCGGCAAGGATCCGCAGGAAGTCTCGCATCAGACGTTCTTACCTTGAAGAACGCCACAAGGCACCCGTCAAATCGGCGAGCAAAAATGCGCGTCGCGAACGCTTTGCTCAGGCAGCTTTCACCTGCGCCAGGAATTGGCGGATCGCGTTGTCGAGGGTCTCCGCTTGGTTGCGGAGCAGCGTTGCGAGCCCGGCCACGTCGCTTGCCGTTGCGTGCGCGCCTTGAGCGGCCCCTTCGACCGACCGCATCGCGGAGGCGCCCGCTTCCGCGTCTTCGGACGCATGGGCGACATTGTTCGCGATCGAAACGACGGCGGCATTCTGCTCCTCGACCGCGGACGCGACGGAGGCGGCGATACCGGACATCTCCTCGATGACCGAGCTCACGTTGTCGATCGTTTGCGCGGCACCGGCTGACGCCTCCTGGATCGATCCGACCTGCTGCGCAATGTCTTCGGTTGCACGCGCGGTCTGAGAAGCGAGCGACTTGACCTCTTGCGCCACCACCGCGAATCCGCGGCCAGCGTCGCCCGCCCGAGCCGCTTCAATGGTTGCGTTGAGCGCGAGCAGGTTGGTCTGCGCAGCAATCGACTGAATCAGTCCGACGACTTCGCCAATACGCGTTGCCGCATTCCCAAGCGCGCCCATGGTGGTGACCGATCGTCTTGCTTCCGCAACCGCGCGATCGGCGACTGCCGTCGAATTCGCCGTCTGGCGTGCGACTTCTGACACGGAGCTGGAGAGTTGCTCCGCGGCGGCAGCGGCCTGCGAGACATTGGATGAGGCGGCGCTCGCCGCCTTCCCTGCACGGTCGGCTTCCGAGCCAACTCGTCCCGCCGTTTCCCCGAGACGATTCGATGCCTCCGCCAGTCTGCCGGCGGCCTCTCGCACCGCCGAGAGACCGGAATTGGCGGTCTCGGCAAAATCCCGGACGAGACGGTCGACGGCTTCCGCGTGCCTCTCCCGTTGCGCCACTGCCTCGGCCTGCTCGGCTTCGAGGCGGTCACGCTCGCGCGCGTTGTCGCGGAACACGACGACCGCGCGTGCCATGGCCCCGATCTCGTCGCGTGCCTGCACCGCGGGTATGCGCGCTGCCGTATTGCCGTCCGCCAGCTGCCGCATTACCCCCGCCAACCCGGCGAGCGGCTTTGTGATGCTCCGGCCGATGAGCCAGCTCAGCAGGAAGCCGATCACGAGCGCACCGAAAGCGACCCAAAGGATGATGCCCTGCGTCCGCGATTGCGCCGCGGCGAGGTCCGCCGCAGCCGTCATCGCGGCCCGGTTCGCTCGCTCAATGGTCCTGTCCGCGGCAGGAATCATGTCACGGCCGTCGATATCGATCAGCCGGAGATGTGGTTCGATCTTGACAATCGCCCCGTTCCACTCGTCGAACGTGGCGACGTAGACCGCGACGCCGCTGGCCAATTGATCCTTCAATGCTTTCGGAGCGTACGTTGTCTCCAGCATACGGCTGAAATTCTTGTACTCGTTCGCGAACATCAACTGCGAGATGCTTTGCCGCGTAAGACGCTGCTCCAGTTCGTAGCGCCGCATGATCAGCAGCGAGACAAGCAGATCCTTCACGTCCCAGCTCGCGTTCGGCATATCCTCGTTGATGATCCGCTCGACCGAATACGACGCGGTGACCATGCGTCCCTGCAGGCCTTCCGAGTCGGAAAAGCCGACATTGCGGCGCTCTGCCACCGCCTTGCGAAAATGATCCTCGATCCCGCGCGCTTGCACCCAAAGATCGGCGACGGTTTCGCGGTCTTCCCGCATGCCTTGCGTTTCGATCACTTGCAGGCTGCTCAGGGCGAGGTCGTACGCACGATTGAACTCCTTGATGACGTCCTCGCTCGGGCGTTGGCTGAAATCCCTCGCGCTGATGCGCATGTCCGCAAGCGCAAGACGCAACTCGCGGCTCGCGTCCGCGAGTGACGAGGCGCGAGTGACCCGCGCGAATGCGGCGGCGACTTCGCGTTCTCCCGACATGTAGGCGAGGCCGATCAGGCACATGCCGATTACAGGGATCAGGGCGATGGCAGTGACGCGCGCGCGCACCGAGACGTTGGTGCCCAATCGCATTGCCTGCTGACTGGCGCCCGCGAGAAAATCGGCGACTCGGGAAAGGAACATCTCGTTCTCCGGACAAAACGAACGACTGCCGGCCGATCCATAGCGATCGCCCGGCGCCCAGCCGGGGAACGGCGTTCCCCCGATTGGATGGAATCGCGGAATGGTTAACAATGCATGAGGGGCGCATTTGGTGCGCGCCGTTGGCACGTGCGCCGCGTGCGCCTAGGGTTAAACCGGCTCTCAAAAGCACGTCTTATGTCCTCTCCCGCGACCCGACGATCGCAATCCCGGCAGGCTGGCGCCCTCGAACTGGCCGCCGCAGCCATGGCTGGGGCTGAAGCGATTCTCACCGACGCGACCGGCACCATGCGCAACCGCCTGGGACAGGGTCGGCTTTCCGCTGCCGTGCTCGACCGCGAGCAACATTCGACTCATGGCCTCGCCTGGCTCGCCACCTATGTGGAGGGGATCCGACAGTTCGACGCCTACGCCCGCCGTCTGAGCGAGGCGGGCCGCTTTGGCCCGACCGAAGCGCTTCTTGTCCGCATCGGCGTGGGTGAATACCTCGCGCAGATTTTCGGCGGCATCGCGATGAGCGCGACCGAGATCGTGCGCTTGCCCGCGCTCGGCCTGCCGGAGGAGCGGATCGATGCGCGCCTGACGCCAGCGCTGAAGAAGCTGATCGCCGAGAGCAACACTCCGGAAGCGCGGACGCAATTGGTCGAGCTGATGGCTGGTGGCGAAGGCACAGGCCTCGTCGGAGCCTCGGGCCTCGACGAAACACTTGAAGCAATGCGTACGCAGATGCACCGATTTACCGAAGAACGCGTGCGACCGCATGCCCATGCGTGGCATCTAGCCAATGAATACATCCCGCTCGAGCTCGTCGCAGAGATGTCGCGTCTCGGTGTGTTCGCACTCACGATTCCGGAAGAATTCGACGGACTCGGCCTCGGCAAGGAGTCGATGTGCGTCGTCTCCGAGGAATTGTCGCGCGGATGGATCGGCGTCGGCTCGCTCGGTACGCGCTCCGAGATAGCCGCCGAGCTCATTCTCCAGGGCGGCACGCCCGCGCAGAAAAAGAAGTGGCTGCCGCGGATTGCCTCGGGCGACGTCCTCCCCACCGCCGTCTTCACCGAGCCCGACACGGGCTCCGATCTCGCGGCGCTGAAGACGCGCGCCGTACGGGAGGGAAACGTCTTCAAGGTTTACGGCAACAAGACCTGGATCACGCATCCGGTCCGCGCCGACCTCATGACCCTGCTCGTCCGCACCGATCCGAACGCAGCCGGCTACAGGGGACTGTCCATGCTCCTCGCCGAAAAACCGCGCGGCACGGAGTCCGATCCGTTCCCGGCGCGCGGGATGTCCGGCACCGAGATTGAAGTGATCGGCTACCGCGGAATGAAGGAATACGAGATCGCCTTCGACGGTTTCGAAGTGCCGGCGGAAAATCTGCTCGGAGGCGCCGAAGGGCAGGGCTTTAAACAGCTGATGCAGACGTTCGAGTCGGCGCGCATCCAGACGGCGGCGCGCGCGGTTGGCGTCGCGCAATCCGCGCTCGAACTCGCGCTTCGCTACGCCAAGGAGCGCAAGCAGTTCGGCAAACCGATTCTCGCCTTCCCGCGCGTCGCGGACAAGATCGCCATGATGGCCGTGGAGACGACAATCGCGCGTCAGCTCACCTACCACGCCGCGCGCGAAAAGGATTCCGGGCGACGCTGTGATCTCGAGGCGGGGATGGCGAAACTGCTCGCAGCGCGCGTTGCCTGGAACGCGGCCGACAACGCCGTGCAGATCCACGGCGGCAGCGGATTTGCGCTCGAATCGCCCATCTCGCGCGTGCTCTGCGACGCGCGCATCCTCTCGATTTTCGAAGGGGCCGCGGAGATTCAGGCGCAGGTTATCGCCCGGCGCCTGCTCGACGGAAGCAACTAGCTCCGGACCTTCGCAACCAACCGCACGTCCAAACGTTGAAGGGTTGCGCATGCAGGAAATGTGGATCGCCCACGACACCTGGATTCTGGTCGGTGATGGCCGCAAGGCGCTCGTGTTGCGCAACGCCGGCACCCCGCAGCGACCCTCCCTCAAGGTGGTAGACGTGCTGCGCGACAAGGCGAATCCGCCAACTCACGAACAGGGCACCGACCGCCCGGGCCGCGTCGTGCAAAGCGCCTTCGGCCAGCGCAGCGCCGTCGAGCAGACCGACTGGCACGAGATCGCGGAGGACAAGTTTGCGACGACCGTCGCATCCCGCCTGGCCGCCGCGGCAAATCAGAAGCGCTTCGAGCAGATCATCCTTGTCGCTCCGCCGGCGACGCTCGCAGCGCTGCGTAAGCAGCTCGACGGCAAGATGCACGCTCGCGTCGCAGCCGAAATCGGCAAGGACCTCACCAACCATCCGCTTCCTGAGATCGCCCGATTGCTTGCCGGCGCATGATTGCTCCGTGCTAGCCTCGCTCGACAGCAGTCGGATTCCTTATGTCGGACTTTTCGATTGGCAGGAGCGCAACGCTCGTCCTGCGCACCTATCCTTTCATGCTGATCCGGGCGGCGGTGTACCTCGGCATCTCCGCGGCCGTCGTCGTCGCTGCCGGCGGCGGGGCGGGATTTGGCTGGGCGATCGGCGCAATCGGCGGTGTGAGCGGTCGTGCGCCGGGTGCCTTCTGGGGTGCGATTGCCGGCTGCGCACTTGTCGCGCTCCTGCTCTGGTGGCTACGCGAGTACATCCTGTTTCTGGTGAGAGCCGGCCACGTCGCGGCGATGCTGCTTGCTGATGACGAGCTGCCCGCGCCCGCGGCGCAAGGCATCGTCGGCCAGGCCCTTGCTCTGGTCCAGCAACGGTTCCGCGAAATCCACACGCTCCTTGCCATCGCGCGATGCGTGCACGGCTCGCTCGCGACCATTGTCGCGATAATCGATCCGGTGGCGAAAGTCCTGCCCGCCGAAGCTCGCTCGCTGGCTGGTCCGATCAATGCGACCCTTGGCGCGTCGCTCGGCTTTCTCACCGACGTCGTACTGGCAAAGCCGTTGAGCACGAGAAGGGGAAACGCCTGGTCCGAGGCGCGCGATGCGGTGTTGCTCCTCGCGCAGACGCGTGAGGTGACGATGCGGAACGCGTTTCAACTCGCGGCCATTTCGTGGTGCATCACCTTCGTGATTTTTCTGATTGCGCTGACGCCCGCTTCCTCACTTGCCCAGGCTCATCCGAGTGGCGCCGGTCCCATCACCTTGCTGTTTGCCGGCATCTTCGCCTGGAGCTGCAAGCAGGCGTTCATCGAGCCGTTCGTGATCGGCTCGATGCTTCAGGCCTACCTTCGGGCGATCGCCGGACAGCGTCCCGACCCCGGTTGGGATGCGAGCTTGACCGAAGCTTCCGAACCGTTTCGCGAGTTAAAGGCACGCGCCACCGGCTCCTCGCGCGCATCGCGGCGGGCCGCGCCTGCCCGCGACTAGCGGCAAATCGCCCGGGTAATCGTTTCCCCGCTTCGTGATAAACAGGTTCATGTCCTCTTTCCTTCAATCGGTCGCTGTCCCTATCGCGCTTGGCGCCGTCGCCCTCGTACTCGTGCTCGGCCTCTGGAACATGGCTCGCGCGGGCTCGCCGAACCTCTCGCAGACCCTGATGCGGTGGCGCGTGCTGCTGCAGTTCGTGGCGATCGTGATCGTCATGATCACGATCTGGGCCATGGGCCGCTGATGGCGCTGCGCGATACGGTCCGCGTTGGCTAGACTGCGTCGGTGATTCAGCCGAGGAGCTGCCTCCATGGTGGTCCTGAATCGGATCTACACACGCACCGGCGACGACGGCTCGACCGCGCTTGGCTCTGGCGAGCGCCGGCCGAAGTTCGATCTTCGCATTGCGGCGTACGGCACCGTCGACGAGACCAATGCTGCAATCGGCATCGCGCGTCTGCACCTGGGCTCTGAAACCGAAGTCGACGCCATTCTCGCCCGCGTACAGAACGACTTGTTCGATCTCGGCGCCGATCTCGCGGTTCCGGAAAAAGGCGGCGGCGACAAGCGCCTGCGCGTGACCGACAGTCAGGTCGACCGCGTCGAAGCAGACATTGACAAGCTGAATGCCGAGCTCTCACCGCTCAAGTCGTTCGTCCTGCCCGGCGGCGCGCCCGCCGCTGCGCACCTGCATCTCGCGCGCACGGTTTGCCGTCGCGCCGAGCGGCATGTCGTGGAGCTCGGGGCACGGAAGGACGAGCAGGTGAGCGCACCGGCAGTTCGCTACCTGAATCGTCTGTCGGATCTTCTCTTCGTCGCCGCCCGTTACGTGAACGGCCGCGGTTCGCGCGACGTACTTTGGGTGCCGGGCGCCAATCGTTGAAGGCCGTCAATGTTCGTGCCGTTGTACGACGACAATCCCTACGACGAGACATTCTATCCGTACGTCACGCGCGCGTTGGTCGTCATCAACGTGCTCGTCTTCGTGTTCATCCAGTTGCCGATCTTTCACGACGACCCGGCCGCGATTGTCATCGACTACGGGATAACGCCCGCCGCCGTCACGCTCCACGAACGTCTCGCCTCCGTAGCCATCCCGATCGAGGTCACCTTCCTCACTTACATGTTCTTGCACGGCGGATGGATGCATCTCATCGGCAACATGCTGTTCCTCTGGATCTTCGGGGACAATGTCGAGCACGCGATGGGGCGGCCGCGCTTTCTGCTTTTCTATCTCGCTTGCGGCATCGCTGGCGGGCTCGCGCATTACTTATCGATGCCGGACTCGACGGCACCGCTGGTCGGCGCCTCCGCCGGCATTGCAGGAATCGTCGCTGCGTATGTGATGTTGTTTCCTCACGCCAAGATATGGGTATTGCTGTTCGCGCGCATTCCCATACGGCTGAGCGCACGCTGGATCCTCGGCGCCTGGATCGCGTTCCAGTTCGTGAATCTGTTCATCAGCAACGATGTCGAGACCGCTTGGTGGGCTCACATCGGCGGCCTCGCGGCCGGGGCGATCCTCGTGCTGTTTCTCCGTCGGCCCGGCGTTCCGCTGTTCGCGAAGGACGTGCGTACGATCGCCGACGTGCGTTGACTTGATCAGGGTCGGCTCATAGCTTGCGCCGCTCCCGGTGCGGAGGGGGATGAATGAAGCTGCTTGTACCCGTGAAGCGGGTGATCGATTTCAACGTCAAAGCGCGGGTGAAGCCCGACGGCTCCGGCGTCGACCTTGCCAATATCAAGATGGCGATGAACCCCTTCGACGAAATCGCCGTCGAGGAAGCGATTCGCCTCAAGGAAAAGGGTCAGGCAACGGAGATCGTCGCCGTATCCATCGGTCCAGCGGCAGCGTCCGAGACGATCCGCACCGCGCTCGCGATGGGAGCCGACCGCGGCATCCTCGTGAAGCATGACGGAACTGTCGAGCCGCTCGCGGTGGCGAAGCTCTTGAAGGCGATCGTCGACGCGGAAAAACCCGGCCTCGTGATTCTCGGCAAGCAGGCGATCGACGACGACAGCAATCAGACCGGTCAGATGCTCGCAGCGCTGCTCGGCTGGCCGCAAGGCACGTTCGCGTCGAAGCTCGTGATCGAGGGGGATCATGCGCTCGTCACGCGCGAGGTCGACGGCGGACTCCAGACCGTGAAGTTGAAGATGCCTGCAATCGTCACCACCGATTTGCGGCTGAACGAGCCCCGCTATGCGTCGCTCCCGAACATCATGAAGGCGAAGAAAAAGCCGATCGACGAGAAGGCGCCGGGAGATTTCGGCGTCGACGTCGCACCGCGCCTGAAGGTTCTAAAGACCAGCGAGCCGCCCGGCCGTAAGGCCGGCGCGAAGGTCGCCTCCGTCGACGAGCTGATCGACAAGCTGCGCAATGAAGCCGGGGTTCTGTGATGGCCACCCTTCTGGTTGCCGAGCACGACGACAAGTCGCTGAACGGCGCGACTGCGAAGGCGCTGACCGCCGCAAAGGCGCTCGGAAGTGACGTGCATATTCTGGTGGTCGGGTCCGGTTGCCGAGCGGCGGCGGATGCTGCCGCCAAACTCGACGGCGTCGCCAAGGTCCTGGTTGCTGACGACGCGCGTTATGCGAACCGGCTCGCTGAGCCCGTGGCCGCGCTGATCGTCTCGCTCGCCGGCAACTACGGCGCGATCGTCGCGCCCGCGACTACGACCGGCAAGAACTTTATGCCGCGCGTCGCTGCCCTCCTCGATGTCATGCAGGTGTCCGAGATCAGCAAGGTCGTTTCGCCCGACACGTTCGAGCGGCCGATCTATGCGGGCAACGCGATCGAGACGGTGCAGAGCGGCGATAAGAAGAAGGTGATCACCGTCCGCAGTGCCGCGTTTCAGGCAACGGGCGCCGGTGGTAATGCGCCGGTCGAGCCCGCGGCCGCCGCGGACGACCCCGGCATTTCCAATTTTGTCTCCGAGCAATTGTCGAAGTCAGACCGTCCGGAGCTGACCGCCGCGCGCGTCATCATTTCGGGCGGCCGCGCGCTCGCGAGCAAGGAGAACTTCGCGAAGTACATCGAGCCCGTCGCTGACAAGCTCGGTGCAGCGGTTGGTGCATCACGCGCCGCGGTCGACGCCGGCTACGCGCCCAACGATTGGCAGGTCGGACAAACCGGAAAGGTCGTCGCCCCCGAGCTCTATCTCGCCGTCGGAATTTCCGGCGCGATCCAGCATCTCGCGGGAATGAAGGACTCGAAGGTGATTGTCGCGATCAACAAGGACGAAGAAGCGCCGATCTTCCAGGTCGCGGATTACGGGCTCGTCGGTGATCTGTTTCAGATCCTGCCCGAACTGGAGAAGGCGCTCGCCAAGGGCGGCGGTTAAGGATTTTCGATAGTATCATGGCGCGCCTGCATCGTTCGTCGTAGAAGCAGGACGGCGCGGGACTGGGTTCATGGCAGCCAAATTCAAGAAGATCGGGATCATCGGAGCGGGCCAGATGGGCAACGGCATTGCCCATGTGTGCGCGATCGCGGGCTACGACGTCTTGCTGCACGACGTCAGCCCAGATCGCGTCAAGGCCGGGCTCGCCACAATCAACGGCAACATGGCACGCCAGGTCAGCAAGAAGGCGATCACCGAGGATCAGCGCAAGGCTGCCCTCGGCCGCATCAAGCCGGCGGACAGCATGCAGGAGCTCGCTGACTGCGATCTCGTGATCGAGTCGGCAACCGAAAAAGAGGACGTCAAGCGCAAGATTTTCGCTGAGCTTTCGCCGCTCTTGAAGCCCGGCGCCACGCTCGCAACGAACACATCCTCCATATCGATCACGCGGCTCGCCGCGTCCACCGACCGGCCGGAGCACTTCATCGGGATCCACTTCATGAACCCGGTGCCGCTGATGGAGCTCGTCGAGCTCGTGCGCGGAATTGCCACCGGCGACGAGACCTTCGAGCTCGCCAAGGAATTCGTGACGAAGCTCGGCAAGACCTACGCGGTCGCCGAGGATTTTCCCGCTTTCATGGTCAATCGCATCCTGCTGCCGATGATCAACGAGGCGGTCTACACGCTCTACGAAGGCGTCGGCTCGGTGGAGGCGATCGACACCGCAATGAAACTCGGCGCGCACCATCCGATGGGGCCGCTTGAGTTAGCCGACTTCATCGGCCTCGATACCTGTCTCTCGGTCATGCAGGTGCTCTACGAAGGTCTCGCCGATTCGAAATACCGCCCCTGCCCGCTTCTGGTGAAATACGTCGAAGCGGGTTGGCTCGGACGCAAGACCAAGCGCGGCTTCTACGACTATCGCGGCGAGAAGCCGGTGCCGACGCGCTAGGGCGCAGCGGCGATGATCAGGCACGATTATGCGGACGTAAACGGCGTCAGACTTCATTACGCGAGCGCCGGCAGCGGCAAGCTCATCCTGTTCGTGCACGGCTTTCCGGAATTCTGGTACGCGTGGCGCCGCCAGCTTGAGGAATTCGGCTGCGATCACCTTGCGGTTGCCCCCGACACGCGCGGCTACAACCTTTCCTCCAAGCCGGAAAGCGTCGAGCACTATCGCATCAAGCACCTCATTGCCGACCTGCGCGAACTCGCGCTGCACCTTGGGCACAAGCGATTTATACTTGTCGCTCACGATTGGGGTGGCGCCACTGCCTGGGCGTTCGCCATCGCGCATCCGGAATGCGTGGAAAAGCTCGTCATCATCAACGCGCCGCATCCAGCGATTTTTCTGCGCGATCTTGCGAATGACCGTGCCCAGCAGGAAGCAAGTCAGTACATGCGCTTTTTTCAACGGCCCGACGCCCGCGAAAAATTGGAACACAACAACTTCGCGATGCTCGAGAAGTTCGCCTTCGGAATCGGCATCGCGGATAGCAGCGCGTTCAGCGATGCCGACCTGGACGCATACCGCGAGGCGTGGGCGCAGCCCGGCGCATTGGAAGCGGGGCTCAACTACTACCGAGCATCGCCGTTGGTGCCGCCGTTGCCTGGCGGCCGCATGGAAAAGCGGGAAGTCGATCCCAGCCGGTTTGTCGTACGTGTGCCGACCTTGGTCATCTGGGGCGAACGCGACCCCGCCCTGCTTCCGCGCAATCTCGACGGCCTCGAAGAGTTCGTTCCCGACCTGACGATCCGCCGCATTCCCGAAGCGAGCCATTGGGTCGTGCACGAACGGCCCGCCGAGGTGAACGGCTACATGCGCGAATTTCTGAGCCGCTAGTCGCTGCGCCAAGCGCGCCTCAGCGCGCGCTGCGGCCGGCCGTCGATTGCCGCGAGCCCGAGCGCGATTGCACCCATTCCGACGAAATGCCGCACTTCGAGCGTTTCGCCGAGGAATAGAGCGCCAAGCCAGATCGCGCTCACCGGAATGAGAAACGTGACGAGCAAGAGATTGGTCGCGCCGGCGCGCGCGAGCACGCGGAAGTAGATGAGATAGGCCGCAGCCGTCGAGATCGCGGCAAGCGCGATTGTCGCGGCAATGACTGCAGCCGATGGCACCGGCAGCGTCCACGGCCGGTCGACGGCCACTGCAAGCGGCACCATGACCACCGTGGAGATGAGGAGGATGCTCGCGCTGACGACGGCGGGCGCAAGGTTAGTGAAGCGGCGGCCGTAGACACCGGACACCGCGTAGCACACCGCGCCCAGCAGACCCGCAAGTTGCGCAAGGACGTTGATTCCAAGATCGCGCAACGCGTCGGGGCCGATGACGACTAATACCCCGATGAACCCGAATACCAGTCCTACGAGACGGGGCGGCGTGATCTTGTCGTCGCTGGTCGCGAAATGCGCGACGACGATTGTAAAGAGTGGCGTGGTCGCGTTCAGGATCGACGCGAGCCCGCTCGGGATGTGGGTCTGGCTCCAAAAAATCAGAATGAATGGCGCGACGTTGTTGAGGAGCGCCATGACTGTCAGCGACTTCCAAACCGGCCCGAACCGCGGCAGTTTCAGCCCAATGGCGCGCGCATAGACGAGGAGTATCGCCGCAGCGATGCCGACCCGAGCGAGCGCGAGCGTCACCGGCGGAATCTCCTTGATCGCCACTCCGGCGAAGAAGAACGAGCCGCCCCAAAAGACGGAAAGAATGAGAATGAGCAGCCAGTCGCTCACGCTCATGGTCAGCTTTGCCGGCATTGAACCGTCCGCCCCTGCGTCCCCGTCAGCCATGACCTAGCCGGCGCGAAAAGGCCACCCGATTTCGGGATATCGGGCGTTCCGGGCCTGCACACGGAATCTTAACCGCGACCTAACAACTTCTGCCGCCATGGACCCGGCCTCCCTTATCTCGGCGATGATCGCCGCCCGCATCGGGCAGGCGCAGATCGCTGCCGCCGCGCGCATGATGCGCCAAGCCGAGTCCGCGCAGCTCCAAAGCGTCGTGCAGTTGCTCGCCGCCGCCGATCAGAGCGGTGAAGCGCTCGCCGCGGCGGTGCAAACGGGCGTCGGCGAGCTCGTCGACATTTCCGCATGAACGTCGGCAAGACTTTCGGCGCGAAGGCCTACACGCCCGGTTCTATTTACCAGCGGTCCAAGCAGCTCGGCCTGATCAACCCGAACTCCAACCTGAAACGGACCAACCGACAAACGGTGGAGAAAAACGCGGCCGCGGTACTGAATTCGAGCGCTACGATCTTCAACGCGCTCGCAGAGCAAAGTCAGGGCAAGTCGGAGCTTGTCACGCAGCAATTGCTGCTGCGCGTGCAAGAAGAGGCGAAAGCCAAATCGGAGAACTTGACCGGTCTCGGCGCCCTGATGAACGAGGAAGTTTGAGCGCCATCAGCCGCCGCTCGCCACCCGCAGCAGAGCAAGCGCGTCCTCGCTCGCCCACTCCGCGGGTCCCCGGAGCGTCCCAAGTTCGCAGCCGTCCCGGTCGACGAGCAAAGTGACCGGCAGCCCGACGATCGCCCGCCCGTATCGCTTCAAGTCCTGAAATACGTTCGTGCTGGGGTCCTGGTAGAAGGCAAGATGTTTGATGCCGATGTCGTTCAGAAATTTGCGCGGTTTCGCGCTGTCACCGGTGTCGAGATTGATCGCGACCACCGAGAACGATTGCCCGCCGAGCTTTGCCTCGAGCGCGTCGAGCGCGGGCATTTCCTTGCGGCAAGGCACGCACCACGTCGCCCAGAGATTGAGGAGCACGACGCGGCCGCGGAAGTCGGCGAGCTTTATTGCCTTGCCCTCATTGTTCTGGAATGTGAGCTCCGGCACGCGTAGCGGCTCTTCCACCGGCGTGAGCGCAGCCACTTCACCGTGCGCAAATGGCGCGAGTTTCTTCGCCGCATTAACTGCGCCCGCGCATGTCTTGTCGGTGGCGACCGCCGTTCCATTGCGCTTGAGCCCACCCATCCCGTATACCGCCGCAAACCCAACGGCTGCACCAAGCAGCGCGGCGATGAGCAGCAGCCGCGCGAGCCTGGATCTGCCGGAAGGGCCGGTTGGAGTTTCGGGGGTCGGCGCGGTCATCGGACTGCAATTCCTCCTGGGATGGACGTCATGAACAGGCGGATGTGGGGCGGCATTTTCGGGCAGGAGCCCGACGCGATCCTCGAAGCGATCAATGCTTCGATCGATTTCGACCGTCACCTCTATGCACAGGACATCGCCGGCTCCAAGGCCCACGCCGCCATGCTGGCCAAACAGGGCATCATCACGGCCGAAGATGCGAAGAACATCGCCCGCGGTCTAGACACGATCCTGTCAGAGATCGAGAGTGGGGAGTTCAAGTTTTCGCGCGCTCTGGAAGACATTCATACGCACGTGGAGGCGCGCCTCCACGACCTGATCGGCACGGCAGCGGGGCGGCTTCATACCGCGCGCTCGCGCAACGATCAGGTGGCGACCGACCTGCGGCTCTATGTCCGCGATACGATCGAGCGCCTCGACGGTTCGCTCGCTGGTCTGCAGCTAGCGCTCGCCGAGAAAGCGCTCGAGCAAGCAGACACGGTGATGCCCGGCTTCACGCATTTGCAGCCCGCGCAGCCGGTCACGTTCGGTCACCATCTCCTCGCCTATGTCGAGATGCTGTCGCGCGACCGCGGACGGCTCGCCGACGCGCGCAAGCGGCTGAACGAAAGCCCTCTCGGCGCCGCGGCGCTCGCGGGCACCTCGTTCCCAATCGACCGCGACGCGACGGCGCAGGCCCTCGGCTTCGATCGGCCGGCGGCGAATTCGCTCGACGCGGTTTCCTCGCGCGACTTCCTGCTCGAGACGCTTGCTGCCGCGTCGATCGCCGCGATTCATCTCTCGCGCTTTGCCGAGGAGATCGTGAACTGGTCGTCGCCGGCGTTCGGATTCATCCGCCTGTCGGATCGCTTCACCACTGGCTCCTCGATCATGCCGCAGAAGCGTAATCCCGACGCGGCGGAGCTCGTGCGCGGCAAGACCGGCCGTATCGTCGGGGCGTTCGTGCAGCTCTGCATCGTGATGAAGGGTCTTCCGCTGGCCTACGCGAAAGATCTGCAAGAAGACAAGGAGGTGACGTTCGACGCGCTGTCGACGCTATCGCTCCTCGTCGCCGCCATGACCGGCATGGTGAAGGACATGCAGCCGGACGAAAAACGCATGAAGGCCGCCGCCGGCGAGGGCTACTCGACCGCGACCGACCTCGCCGACTGGCTCGTGCAGCGTCTCTCGTTGCCGTTCCGCGACGCGCACAAGATCACCGGCAAGATCGTCGCGCGTGCGTCGGAGACCGGCATCGCTTTGCATCGGTTGCCGCTCGCCGAGATGCAGGCGATCGAGCCGCGCATCACCGAGGAAGTCTTTTCGGTGTTATCGGTCGCGCGCTCGGTCAAGAGTCGCAGGAGCTTCGGCGGCACGGCGCCCGGAAACGTGCGCACGCAGGCACGGAAGTGGCTGAAAAAACTCGCCAAGGAGCAGGGCGCGCGCTAGTGCCCTACCCTCGCCTCGTTTCCCGTATCGGCTATAGTGCAGTGCCCATTCGGAGCAAGCCCGTGAACAAGTCGCGCCCAGGATTCCGTCAAATGATCGCAATCGGCATGATTGCGGGTGCGCTCGGCGCTTGCGGCGTCAAGGGCGACCTTGAGCCGCCGCCGGTTTCCGCGACCGCGGCGCCGGCAGCCGAGCCGAGGACGCAAGGGGCGCAAAAGGAAAAGGTCTTGACCGAGCAGAGCGTGGTCCGTCGCGCGGCGCAGCCGAGCGTCATTCCCAAGATGCCGCCCGACGAATGGACGAAAAACCGCGACACGCAGCCCGCGGCCCAGCCGGCAACCCGCGACAAATCCAAAAGCGACGAGCCGTTCTTCCTAGACAAACTGCTCTGACTTTCGACGACCGATGCACCACTTCGACTACCGTAACGGCGTTCTCCATGCCGAGGACGTCGATCTTGTCGCGCTCGCCGAGAGCGTCGGCACGCCGTTCTATTGCTACTCAACGGCAACGCTCGAACGTCATTACCGCGTGTTCGCGGAGGCGTTCGCGGGCGTGCCCACGCTCGTCTGCTATTCGCTGAAGGCGAACTCCAACCAGGGCGTGATCGCAACGCTCGCCCGCGCGGGGGCCGGCGCCGATATCGTATCCGGTGGCGAACTTTTACGCGCGCTCGCGGCCGGCGTACCCGCAAACAAGATTGTCTTTTCCGGCTTGGGCAAGAGCAAGGACGAGATGGCGGCCGCGCTCAAGGCGGAGATTCTTTCGTTCAACGTCGAGAGCGAGCCCGAACTCGCCGCGCTCTCGGAGGTCGCAAGCGCGATGGGCGGCGTCGCGCCGATTTCGGTGCGCGTCAATCCGGACGTCGATGCGAAAACCCACAAGAAAATCGCGACCGGCAAGTCCGAGAACAAGTTCGGTGTGCCGCTGTCGCGCGCACGAGAGGTCTATGCGCTGGCCGCGAAGCTTCCGGGAATTCGCGTCGCCGGCGTCGATATGCACATCGGCAGCCAGATCACCGATCTTGCTCCCTTCGACAACGCCGCCGCCCTGCTGGCGGAAGTCGCGCGCGATCTGATGCGTGAAGGCCACCGCCTCGAGCACATCGATCTCGGCGGCGGCCTCGGCATTCCCTATCGCCCGGACGACGACCCGCCGCCCTCGCCGTCGGCTTATGCCGAAACGATCACGCGTCATACGCGTGGACTCGGACTGAAGCTGATTTTCGAGATCGGGCGGTTGATCGTCGGCAACGCGGGGATCTTGCTTACACGCGTGCTTTACGTGAAGCGCGGCGACGCGAAGACGTTCATCGTCATCGACGCCGCGATGAACGATCTGATCCGGCCGACGCTTTATGACGCCTACCACGACATCCGCCCCGTGCGGGCGTCGGGCTCGGGCGCGCCGATCGTTGCTGACGTCGTTGGCCCGATCTGTGAATTGGGCGACTTCATCGCGCTGGACCGCCCGCTACCCGAACCTGAGGCGGGCGACCTGCTCGCGATCATGACGGCTGGCGCCTATGGCGCGGTACAGGCCTCGACCTACAACACCCGGCCGCTGGTGCCCGAGGTGATGGTGCGCGGCAAGGAATTTGCAGTGGTTCGCCCGCGACTGGATGTCGGAGCGATCCTTGCCCTCGACCGCCTGCCCCCCTGGCTGTCCCGCTGACCGGAACCCGCCCCGGTCAAGCCTTGTTTACCTGCGCCCCATGTAAGGCTCTACCTCACATGGTAGAATGCCGAATCCGGCGGAAATGCCCCGTTCGCGAGTGTAAGCATTGAATCTGACGCCCGAGAGCAACGACCTGGAAGCACACCGTCCGACGAGCGGCGCGGTTCGTCTGCTTCGCGTTGCGATCGCCCGCGCACGGCGTGCTTTGCTGTGGGAAAACCTGTGGCCCCTGCTCGCCGCGATTGCCGTGGCCGTAGGCATGTTCCTGGCTGCTTCCTGGGCAGGTCTCTGGATCGCGCTGCCACCGCTTGGCCGTGTCATCGGCCTCGCAATTTTCGCACTGGTCGCCCTTGCGAGCCTCGTTCCCGCGATCTGGGTGCGCATCCCGAAAACCGATCACGCGCTGCGCCGCCTCGATCGCTCCTCCGGGCTCGCGCATCGCCCCGCGACAACGATCGTCGATGCGATGGCGACGAACCCCGCAGATCCCGTAGCCGATGCCCTGTGGCGCGCTCACGTCGCGCGCGCTGCCGAAGGTGCGCGCCGGCTGCGCGCGGGTTGGCCGCGTCCGCACCTTGCGGCCCGCGACCCATTCGCCATTCGGGCGCTCGTGCTGCTTGCGGTCGTCGCCACGTTCTTCATGGCCGGCGCCGATCGCGTTGGCCGCGTTACGGCTGCCTTCGACTGGCGCGGCGTGATCGCGCCGAAACTCTATCGTGTCGATGCATGGGTCACGCCGCCCGCGTACACCGGTCGTCCCCCCGTGCTACTTCCTGGCATACGGCATGACGCGCCGGCACCCGGCGAGATCGCCGCGATCTCCGTTCCCGCGGGCAGCGAACTGGTCGTGCGAGCGACCGGCCTGAATTCAATCGATCTCAACCTGTCTGGCGGATTGACCGAGCAGGCCGAAGAAGCGCCCGCACCCGCAACAGGCAGCATCGAGCGGCGCTTCCGCATCGGGGACAACGGCTCCGCCACGCTCGGCGGTCTGCCCGCCGGGTCCGCGACCTGGAGTTTCCGTGCCATGCCGGATCGGCCGCCGGTGATAGCGATGACGCGCGAGCCGCAAGTGATTGGCCGTTCCTCGGTGTCGCTCAGTTATCAGATGGAAGACGACTACGGCGTCACGTCGGCCGAAGCCCGCTTCAGCGAGCCGCAACTGCCTGCGTCCGAGAACACGCAACCGCGCCGTCCGCTCGTCGAGGCTCCGAACTTCCCGCTGATCCTGCCGCAGGCACGTACGCGCGCGGGCACGGGTCAAAGCTCGAAGGACGTGACAGAGCACCCTTGGGCCGGAGTGACGGTAACCGTGACGCTGTTCGCCAAGGATGAGGGCGGAAACGAAGGCAAGAGTGACTCGAGTGAGATCAGTCTGCCTGCTCGTCCGTTCCAGAAGCCGCTCGCGCGCGCCCTCGTCGAGCAGCGGCGCAATCTAGCGTTCGATGCGAATGCACGAGCAAACGTCGGCCGCGCATTGGAAGCGCTGCTCCTCGCCCCGGAAAAATTCACGCCCGAGCCCGCGGTCTTCCTGGGCCTGCGGACGGCGGCGACGCGCCTTAAGCTCGCCCGCAACGACGACGATCTGCGCTCGGTCATCGATTATCTGTGGGAGATTGCGGTGTTGATCGAGGACGGCACCATGTCCGACGCTGAGCGCGACCTCCGCGCCGCGCAGGATGCGCTGCGCCAAGCGCTCGAGCGTGGCGCCACCGACGAGGAGATCAAGAAGCTCACCGACCAGCTCCGCCAGGCGCTCGATCGCTTCATGCAGGCCCTGGCCGAGCAGTTGCGCCGCGACGGCACCACCGAGGCGAGGCCGCTCGATCGCAACACGCGGGCCGTGCGGCCACAGGATCTAAAGAGCATGCTCGACCGCATCGAGAATCTAGCGCGCAGCGGCTCACGCGATGCCGCCCGTCGCATGCTCGATGAACTGCAGGCGATGCTCGACAACCTTTCGCGCAATCGGCAGGCCCGCAGTGGCGATCAGCAGGGCGACTCCGACAGCATGCTCGATGAGTTGAGCCGCATGATTCAGGAGCAGCAGCGCCTGCGCGACCGCACCTATCGGGAAGGCCGCGACGGCCGCAACGAACGCCGTAATCGCGGGGAGCAGGGCCGAAGCGACCGTGAGCAACGCTCGTTCGGCGACCTCCGCCGAAATCAGGAAAATCTGCGCCAGCAGCTGGAAAAAATGCTGGAGCAGCTTCGCCGTCAGCGGCAGGGCGGCGCCGAAGACGGCGCGGATCAAGGCAACGAGGCGGGCGAGGCTCTCGGCCGCGCGGAGCAGGCGATGCGCGACGCGGAAGGCTCACTCGGTCAGGGTGAAGCCGACGGCGCGGTAGAGGGACAGGGTCGCGCCTTGCAGAATCTGCGGCGCGGAGCCCAAAGCATGGCCGAAGCGATGCAGGGTCTGGGCGATGCTTTTGGCGAACCGGGCGGTCCGCAGGCCGAAGCCGCGGATCGCACCGATCCGCTCGGGCGCCCTGTACGCAGCCGCGAGTATGGCGACGACTTCACCGTCAAGGTGCCGGACGAAATGGACGTGCAACGCGCCCGCCGCGTACTCGAAGAACTTCGACGCCGCTTCGGCGAGTCCGGGCGCCCGCAGATGGAACTGGATTATATCGAACGGCTGTTGCGCGACTTCTGAGCGGGAGGCTCAGTTCGCGAGTACCGCGGGACGCGCGACAAGTGCCTTCGCAAGCGTGTGCTTCATCACCGCAAGCGAGAACGGCTTCAGCACCACATCGTGGACCAGGCGATCAAGACCGTGCGCGCGTTCGCGCTCGCCCGCGTATCCGGTCATCAGCACGATCACGAGATTCGGATAGTCGCGCGCCGCAACAAGTGCCAGAGCAATGCCATCCATGATTGGCATGCGAATGTCGGTGAGCAGGAGGTCGAAGGGTCCCGCAGACGACAGCACGTCGAGCGCAGCAGCACCGTCGGTCGCTGCCTGCACCTCGTAGCCCTCGAGCGTGAGGGCCCGCGTCAGCAATTCGCGCACCGGCTGTTCGTCTTCAGCGATCAAGAGCCGCGGCATCCAACGGACCTTTTCAACGCGCGCTCGCGGTCAGGTCGAACCGCGTGAGAAAACGAACAAGCACCTGCTTCCCCTCCGCCGGCGGCGATGCGAGCCGGCTGCGGAACGAAAGCTTTTCGCCCTCCGGAAGCACCGAGCGTGGCAGCAGGGCGGTCCACGCGTAGAGCTCACGCGCGTCCGGTCCGAGCACCGCTAGCCGTAACCGCGGGACTTCGACCGGCTGCCGGGTGACGTTCATGACCTCGCCTTCGATGACGAGGACCGGAATTCCGTCTTGGATCTCGTGGGTCGTCTTGATCTCGGTGAACTCGAGGCCGCGCAAATTCACGGGCAAGCCCATAGCCGCATAGAGGCCTGCAAGCTCGGGCGCGGCGCGGACGACGGTCGTGCGCAGTCCGATAGCCGTGATGAAAGCGATGCTGGCGAGCGAAACAGCGATAAAGATGCGCTGCTGCCTCGGGGTCGCGTTCGCCTTTGCTCGGCGCGGTCTGGCGACCGGTCGCGGCGGGATCACGAGACCTGGCATGGGCCCGCCGATCGTATTCGCTTCTGTTTGCGGTTCTTCGGGTGCAATCGACGGGCTTGGATTGATCTCGACCATGACCGTGTCGTTCCAAGGCACGACCTGGGGAAGCACGATCGGCGGTGCGCCGGCGATGATTGCGGTTCCCGCCGTGGATTCGGCCGCTCCCTCGAACTCCGCTTCCCCTTCCGATGACATCGCCACGACGTCTTCGGGACGGGCGAACCAGCTTGTGCGGCAGCGCGTGCAGCGAACGGTGCGGCCCTCAGAGCCAAGCTCGACCGGGTCGACCAGAAAAGCCGTGTGACAGGAAGGACAGGCGAGCTGCATGGCGTCCTCGAATCCGCCGGATTGTGGCGCTCGAGCGTTAACGATTCGAAAACCATAGGACAGCTGGTGACGCGCAGCTTTGCGGGGAATTGGGCTGGAGGCGCGGCCCTTGGTGGGGGAAAGTACGCGCGGCCGCCGATTCGCCGGAGGAAGCCTTGGTCCGATTCGAAAATGTCGGCCTGCGCTACGGCATGGGACCCGAGGTCTTGAAGGATGTTTCCTTCGAGATCAGGCCGAACTCGTTTCAGTTTCTCACCGGCCCGTCGGGCGCGGGCAAGACGAGCCTCCTGCGTCTCCTCTTTCTGTCGCTGCGGCCGACCCGCGGTCTCATCAATCTGTTCGGTCGCGACGTGACGGCCTTGCATGCCGAAGAAGTGGCGGTGCTCCGCCGGCGCATCGGTCTCGTGTTCCAGGATTTTCGTCTGCTCGATCATTTCACCACGTACGAGAACGTCGCCCTGCCGCTGCGCGTGCAGGGCCGGCCCGAGTTCGAGCTACCGCTCGCAAATCATCGAGCTGCTCCACTGGGTCGGACTCGGCGATCGCATCCACGTCCTGCCGCCGGTGCTGTCCGGAGGCGAGAAACAGCGCGCCGCGATCGCGCGCGCTCTCATCGGGCGGCCAGAGTTGCTGCTTGCCGACGAGCCAACCGGCAACGTCGATCCGCCGCTCGCGCGGCGTCTGCTGCGGCTGTTCGTAGAGCTTCACAAGTCGGGTACGTGCGTGCTGCTCGCGACGCACGATGTGACGCTGATGGATCAGTACGACGGTCCCCGTCTCGTGCTCGATGACGGCCGGCTGCATCGCGCCCGCCCGGCGGGAACAACGGGAATTCGTCGTGCCCGCTAGGAACGCCGAGGCTTCGCTCGTCCGGCCCGCGGCGCCGATCGTTCCGCGCGACGGCGTAACGAGCAATGCGCTGTTCTTCACCATCGCCATCATGACCTTCATCGCCGCACTCATCGTCGGCACGATCACGATCGTGCACGTCTCGGTCAGTGCCTGGCAGAAGGACATGTCGCGCGAAGTCACGATCCAGATCCGTCCGCTCCCCAGCCATGATGTCGGAGCGGAGATCGACAAGGCGATCGACGTGGCGCGCCGCACCCCAGGTATCGCGGACGTGCGCGCCATGTCGCGTGACGAAACCGGCCGCCTGCTCGAACCGTGGCTGGGGACCGGGGTCGATCTCGGATTGCTCCCGCTCCCGCGTCTCATCATCGTCCGACTCGGCGATGCAACTGAGGCCGACCTCACCGGACTGCGCCGCGGACTGAGCGAAGGCGTGGCCGGTGCAAGTCTCGATGATCACCGCAACTGGTCGGGTCGGTTGGCCGCAGTGTCCGACACGATCATTGTCGCGGGCTTCGCCTTGCTCGGCCTTGTGCTCGCCGCGACGGTGCTGTCGGTTTCGTTCGCGACGCGGGGAGCGGTCTCCACCAATCGGCCGGTTGTCGAGGTGCTGCATCTCGTCGGTGCGCACGACGACTTCATTGCCTCGACGTTTCAGCGGCACTTTTTCGCTGTAGGCGTTCAGGGCGGCTTGATCGGCGGTGCCGCTGCCGCGCTCCTGTTCGTGGCCGGCAACTTCTTGCCGATACTTTTTGCGCCGGCTGCTGGTTCCGAAACCGCGTTCCTGACAGGCCAATTTGCACTGGATCAGCGTGGCTATCTGGCCATCGCCGGTGTCGCCGGTCTGATCGCGCTGGTGACGACGGTGGCGGCGCGGCTCACGGTACGCATGACATTGCGCCATATCGAATAACGCATGACATTCCGCCATTTTCGAGCACCCCCGGCGGTCGCGGTGCAACGCTGTTCGGTTTAGAATTTCCGCAGGATCGCCTTATGCCGGATCATGACCTTGGCGGGGAGGAAAAGCCGCGAGCACCGCGGGCCGGCTGGCTGCGCATTGCCGCTCCCGTGATCCTGATCGCAGTGGTCGCGCTCGGTATCGGATTTCTCGCCTTCGCAAACAGTCTTCCGCGCGCGGAAGTGCAGCTGAACAGCTCGGCCGACGGTATCGTCGTTCTCACGGGCGGCGCCTCGCGCATTGTCGATGCGGTGGAACTACTCGCCGCCAAACGCGGCAAACGCCTGTTGATCTCCGGCGTCAATCCAAGCACTACGCGCAGCGAGCTTATCGGCAAGAACCCCGAGTTCGAGCGCGTACTCGTCGGGCGTATCGATCTGGGCCGCGCGGCGACCAACACGATCGGCAATGCAATGGAGACCGGAAATTGGGTGCGCGCGAACAAGTTTAAATCGCTGATCGTCGTTACTTCCGGATGGCACATGCCGCGCGCGCTCATCGAGATCGCCCACGAACTGCCCGACGTGAAGCTCGTACCCTATCCCGTCATCAGCGATCGCATGCGCGACGAGCCCTGGTGGTCGGACTCGGCAACTGTACGGCTGCTGGCGGTCGAGTACGTGAAGTATCTCGCAACCTTCGCGCGCGTTCGCTTCACTCCGGCGAGTCTCGCCGTCGGCGACCGTCCCGGGCAATCTTGAGCGCCATGGGCCCGCGTATTGTGCAGGCGTTCCGCGTAATCCTTCTGAACGGCGGACTGTATCTCAACACGATCGTTCACATGATCGTCTGCCTTCCGGTCTTGTTCATGCCGCGCCGTTTCCTGTGGCGCGCGGTGGACTCCTGGGTTTCGGTGAATCATTGGCTGCTCTGGACGATCTGCGGGATCGATTTCGACATCCGCGGCGTCGAGCGCCTTCCCTCCGGACCGCTGCTCGTTGCGGTGAAACATCAGTCGACCTGGGAGACGTATTCGCTTCTGTATTTGTTTTCGGATCCCGCCTACGTGCTGAAGCGTGAACTGATGTGGCTGCCGATCTTCGGCTGGTACTGCATCAAGGCGCGGATGATCCCGGTGCGCCGCGGTGCGCGCGCAGCGGCACTTGCGGAGATGACCGAGCGAGCCAGGAAAGAGATCGCCCGCGGGCGCCAGATCGCAATTTTTCCGGAAGGCACCCGCCGCGCGCCGGACGCCGAGCCCAGTTACAAATACGGGGTCGCGCATCTGTACGGCGAACTCGCGGTCCCCTGCGTGCCGATCGCGTTGAACTCCGGTCTCTACTGGCCGCGACGAAGTTGGCGCATTCGTCCGGGCACGATCCGCGTCGAGATCCTCGAGCCGATCCCGCCCGGGCTGCATCCGGACGCCTTTCTGATCGCGCTGCAAAATCAGATCGAGCCCGCCACCACTCGGCTGGTGTCGCAAGGCCGGAGCGACATTGAGGCCTACGACCGGCAGGTGGCTTTCCGCGGCAGGCCGGGTCCCTGATTTCCCGCCCCTCCGAATTTCATTGACGCGGGAATCGGCTTTGTTCTAGTTTTGTTCCCCCGAATCAGAGCCGAAAATGACCCTTGAACTCGCCGATTTCGACCGATTACCCGGATACGCCGGCCTGCTTCAGGCAGGCCGCCACGCCGCACTTGCGAACCGCTTTCACTTTTGGCGCGGGCTCTCCGGCCGCCGCTATGCATGCACCCGTTTTCCGGCGGGCCGAGTACCGGAATACGCAGGTGCGGTTTCCCTGTTCGTGCGCCGCAGCGGCAACACGTTCGACCTGATCGGCGCCAGCGTCGACCCCGGTTGTCCGGTGATTCCACTCGGAACGGACGAAGTTCACCTCCATATCGTGGACGGCGGCGCCGACCCGCTCGAATCCGTGTTGCACGATCTGTCTCCGCTGACACTCGGCAATGGCATGCCGGTGAACGTCGCGCGCCGCGCCGCCTGAACTAAAGCCGCGCCGCCAGCCACTCAAGTGCGCGATCGCGGATGCCGAGCTCGCGCATGTGTTTCACGGTTTCGAGGACATATTCCGGATTTGCGCCGGAGCGCCCGCGGCCCTGGAGCACGAGCCGAAGCTGCTCCTCGAGCGACAAGTGTTTCGTGTATTGCGGATGGGAGCGATCGACGAGATAGCAGTGTGCCGATACGCGCTCGGGCTTCGCGCCCAGCAATTCGACCTGCCGCACCGCCTCCTTGTAAGCCTTGGTGACGAGTTCGCGCTCCTGCAGGTAGGCGAGCGTGCCGCTCGCATTTTCCGCCGCCACGCGAAACGCAATGCCGCGGCACGAGCCGCCCCGGTCAAGACCGAGCACAAGTCCCGGAGTCTCGGGCGTGCCGCGATGGATGTGCGAGTAGATACAAAGGGCGCGATGCGCGCCGATAAGCCTAGCCTGTCGCCGTTCGAGATAGTCGAAGCCGGTACGCCACATCAGCGACCCATAACCGAACACCCAGAGATCGCCGTCGCTGGAAGCGGACATGGCTCAGGCTCGCGACGGCGCGCCCTCAGTCATTGGCATAGGGCCGCGGCAGCGGCGCCGGCGGCTCCTTCGAGCGGCGGCGGCGACCGAAATCCGGCTCCGCCGTTTCCTGACCGATCTCGATGATCGAGCGGCGGATCGCCCGCGTGCGCGTGAACAGGTCGAACAGCGTCTTGCCGTCGCCGAAACGGATCGCCCGCGTCAGCACCGAAAGGTCTTCGCTGAAACGTCCGAGCATCTCGAGTACGGCTTCCTTGTTGTGCAGGAACACGTCGCGCCACATCGTCGGGTCCGACGCGGCTATGCGAGTGAAATCTCGGAAACCGCCGGCAGAGAACTTGGTCACCTCCGATTGTGTGACCTCGCCGAGATGCGCCGCTGTGCCGACGATGTTGTAAGCAATCAGGTGCGGCACGTGACTTGTGATCGCGAGCACCATGTCGTGGTGGTCCGCATCCATGATCTCGACGTTCGCGCCGAGCCCGGTCCAGAATGCCTTGAGCCGCTCGATCGCTTTTGGATCGGCGCCCTTCGGCGGCGTGAGAATGCACCAGCGATTTTCGAACAACTCGGCGAAGCCGGCGTCGGGCCCCGAATGCTCCGTGCCCGCTACCGGGTGCGCCGGCACGAAATGCACGTTCTTCGGCAGATGTTGCGCCATATCACGCAGGATCGCGCTTTTTACCGAGCCGACATCCGACACCATCGCGCCCGCCTTGAGCACAGGCGCGATCTCTGCGGCTACCGTTCCGCACGCACCGACCGGGACGCAAACGATGACGAGATCAGCTCCCTTGGCCGCCTCGGCATTCGTCGCAAAAACCTCGTCGGCGAGTTCGAGTTCGGTTACGCGCTTGCGCGTCGCGCCGGACCGGGCGGACGCCGCAATCGACCGCACGAGACCGCGCTCGCGCGCGGCACGAGCAATCGACGAGCCGATCAGTCCAATACCGATCAGGGCAAGCCGCTCGAACAAGGGCGCGTTGTCAGGCACGGACAGCCTCACGTGCGAGAAAGTCGGAAAGTGCCGATACCACGAGGCGATTCGCCTCTTCCGTGCCGACGGTCATGCGTAGCGCGTTGGGCAGATGGTAGGCCTCGACCCGCCTCAGCACGAGCCCACGCTTGAGCAGAAACGCGTCCGCGTCTTTTGCCGTCTTTCCGCGCTCGTTCATGAAATGGATCAGCACGAAGTTGCCGACGCTCGGCGTCACCTCGAGCCCGAGGCCGCGTATCTGCTCCATGAGCCACGGCAGCCACTTGGCATTGTGCGCGGCCGCGCGCTCCACATGCGCGGTATCGGCAAGCGCGGCGACGCCGGCCGCGATTGCCGGAGCGTTCACGTTGAACGGGCCGCGGATGCGGTTGACGGCGTCGATCACCGCGAGCGGGGCGTACATCCATCCGATCCGCAGGCCAGCAAGCCCATGAATCTTTGAGAACGTTCGCGTCATCACCACGTTCTCGTTCGTTCCCGCAAGCTCGATGCCCGACTCATAGTCGTTCCGCCGTACGTATTCGGCGTAAGCCGCGTCAATCACGAGAACGACGTTCGCCGGTAGCGCCGCGTGCAACCGCCGCACTTCGGCGAACGGCAGGTACGTGCCCGTGGGATTGTTCGGGTTCGCGATAAAGACGATCCGCGTGCGCGGCGTCACCGCCGCGAGAATCGCATCCACGTCGGCCGTGTAATTCCTCTCCGGCACAACGACGGGCTTTCCACCCGCGGCGAGCGTCGCGTTGCGATAAACCAGGAATCCGTGCTTCGTGAAGATCGCCTCATCGCCCGCTGTCAGGTACGCCTGCGCGATCAAGCTTAAAAGCTCGTCCGAGCCGTTCGAGCAGATGATACGCAGTGGGTCGAGACCAAATGTGCGCGCAATGGCCTCGCGCAAGGCCCTATGCGCCCCGTCCGGATAGTAGTGAAGCGTCTCGGACGCCGCACGAAAGGCTTCGATCGCCTTCGGGCTCGGCCCGAGCGGCGTCTCGTTGGACGAGAGCTTGTAAACCTTGGCCGCGCCAGGCGCCTCGCTCCGGCCGGGCACATAGGCCGCGATCTCGAGAACGCTCGCTTTCGGCACAGGACGTTCGGACGCACTCATCGTTCAGTTTCCGGGCGCAGCAAATAGGAAAAAGGTGGCTAGATCGTATAGCGGGTCGCATGCCCGCCGACGAGGGCCGTGGCGCGCACCGAAGCGCCGGCCGCGACCAATGCCGTCGTCGCTTCGTCAAGCGAGTGTCCTGGCGTTAACGATAGGAGCAACGCGGCCCCATCGAACTCGCCGTGGGGGACTGCGAGAACTTCGGCCACGGGAGTCAAAGCACGCGCGGCCGCAGCACTCCAGCCGGCCACGCGGACGCTCCACGTCTCGACGTCCCTGATTGCCGCTTCCGGCACGATCGGCCGCGAAACGACGAACAAGGGAAATGAAGCCGGATGGTCCGCGCGCTCGACGAACGGCAGGCGCGCAATGATCTTGGGCGCCGCCGCATCCTCGAGCGCCGTCCACCACGGACCAGCGCCGGCGAGATTGCTCGCGGGCACAAGCCCGAGATCGCCCTTTGATGCAGCAACAGCTGCCACGACCGGCGCCGCGCCAAGATGCGCCGTGAGCGGCACCGTGAAGCCGAAGTGAAAGCGGGCGGAGTCCCGTACCGGCGCATCGCCCGCGGCGAAATCGGCGTGCACCGCGTATGGCGCCTGCACGAACGTGAAGGTCGCGATGATGACGCGCCAAATGCTCTCAACCGTGTCGAGGGGAAGAATCCCACTGTGCCGTTCCACGATCCGGCGCATCATCTCGGCTTCGCGCGCGGGCCGGAACGCAGCGCCGGACTCCTGCGTGCGCTTGACCTTGATCAGCTCAGCGATGATTTCGCCGCGCTCGATCAAATGCGCATGCATCGCCGCATCGATGCGGTCGATCTCCGCACGCAAATCGGCGAGCGTGGGCGCAGCCCCCGCAATTGGCTTCCGCTTCTTGGGATCGGACATGGGAACGGCCCAACACAGGCGGCGCTTGATAGCGCGCCTTAAGCCGAACGCAAAGAAATCGTTGACATGCTTGTGACAGGCTCTCTAGCACTAGCCCGCCATGCCGCCGATGCGGCCCTGAGAACGTCATGAGCGTAGTTCGCGTCGACCTTGAAGCTCCCGAAAACCGCGCCAAGGCGATCCGCCGGCAGGCGGACGAACCGCATTCGCCGGTCGCGCGCTTTGACGCCGACAAGCCGCTGCGCCTCGACGCCGGCGTTGACCTCTCGCCGTTCCAGGTCGCGTACATGACGTACGGCGAACTGAACGATCGCCGCAGCAACGCGATCCTTGTCTGTCACGCATTGTCCGGAGACCAGTACGTGGTCGGCACGCATCCCGCGACCGGCAATCCCGGCTGGTGGGAAACCATGGTCGGCCCCGGCAAGCCGATCGACACCAATCGATTCTTCGTCATTTGTCCGAACGTGCTTGGCGGCTGCATGGGCACGACGGGTCCCGCCTCGCGCAATGCCGCGAGCACCGAGCCCTATGGTCTTTCGCTTCCCGTCGTCACCGTTCGCGACATGGTCAACTCACAGGCCATGCTGCTCGATCATCTCGGCATCGAGACGCTGCTCTGCGTAACCGGCGGATCCATGGGTGGCATGCAGGCCCTGCAATGGGCGGCGAGCTACCCCGACCGCGTGTACGCAGCGCTGCCGCTCGCGACCGCCGCGCGTCATTCGGCGCAGAACATCGCGTTCCACGAGGTCGGCCGTCAGGCGATCACCGCTGATCCCGATTGGCGCAACGGACGATATCTGCTGGAAGGCCGCAGTCCGCACCGCGGCCTTGCGGTCGCGCGCATGGCCGCGCACATCACGTATCTTTCGGACGCCGCGCTGCATCGCAAGTTTGGTCGCCGCCTCCAAGATCGCGAGACGCCGACCTTCGGCTTCGACGCGGACTTCCAGGTCGAATCCTATTTGCGACATCAGGGTCTGAGTTTCGTCCAACGCTTCGACGCAAACTCCTATCTCTACATCACCCGTGCGATGGACTACTTCGATCTCGCCGCGGACTACGGCGGCGTGCTCGCAAACGCCTTCAAGGGCTCGCGCTCCCGCTTCTGCGTCGTGTCCTTCACATCGGACTGGTTGTTCCCGACGAGCGACGCACGCCAGATCGTCCACGCGCTCAACGCTTCCGGCGCCTCGGTTTCGTTCGCCGAAATCGAGAGCGACAAGGGCCACGACGCCTTCCTGCTCGATGAGCCGGAGCTGTTCGCCATCACGCGCGGCTTCCTCGAGGCCGCCGCGCGTGCGCGCGGTATCCCGCCAGCGAAGGCGTGAACATGTTGAGCCGCAATCTCCCCCCGCCGCCGGCGACCTCGCGCGTCGACCTCGTTCTGATCGCTGACATGGTCGCGCCGGGAGCGCGTGTGCTCGACGTGGGCTGCGGAGACGGCGAGCTGCTGAACTTGCTGACCCAGACGCGCGGCGTCGACGGCCGCGGCATCGAGATTTCCCGAGAAGGCGTGAATGCGAGTGTTGCCAAGGGACTGGCCGTGATTCAGGGCGACGCCGACGTCGATCTCGCCGACTATCCAGACGATGCATTCGACTACGTCGTGCTCTCGCAGACGCTGCAGGCGACACGCCGGCCGCGCTGGGTCCTCGAGCAGATGTTGCGCATTGGCCGCCACGCCGTGGTGTCGTTCCCCAACTTTGGTCACTGGCGCATCCGCACGCAGCTAATGTTCTTCGGCCGCATGCCAATCACGGACAATCTCCGCGACAGCTGGTACGAGACGCCCAACATCCATTTCTGCACCATCCGCGACTTCGTCGAAACGGTGCGCGAGATGGACGCCCGGATGGATCGCGCCGTCGCGCTCAACAGCTGGGGGCGGCCGGTGCGTTGGCATGCACCATGGTGGTTTTGGAATATTTTCGGCCAACAGGGACTGTTCCTGCTGTCGCGTTCCGCGCAAAAACGCTGATCAGATCCCGGCGGGCTCGGCCGTAGCAGGCGCAAGGACCCGGCTGGTCGCGCGTGTTGGCCGCGCCGTCACAGGTCGCCAGACCTGCTTTGTCGCTTCCACGATGTGCACGCCGGCGAACGGCAGCGACAACGTTTTGCCGACGCGCTCCCATGCCACCGCCGTGCGCAGGAATGTCGAGCGCGCGAATGGCGGGACCCACAGGGCTTCTTCCCACCCGACCGGAGTAAGCAGCGCCTCTCGCAAGAGCTGCGTGAGCTGCGCGCGCGAGTAAGGCCGGCCGTACCCGAACGGCGTCGTATCCATGCGCGCCCAGAGCCCGCGCCGGTTCGGCACCACGATCAGCACGCGACCGCCGGCGGCGAGCACGCGCCAGACCTCGCTCAGCATATCGGGCGCGTGCATGCTCATTTCCAGCGCGTGGATTGCGAGCACGCGGTCGACTGATGCGTCTTGCAGCGGCAGCAACGTCTCATGCACGAGCGCCGCAAGCGACGGCGCGGCCGACGGCCATTTCACCACGCCTTGCGTCGCCGGCATGAACGCGAAGGTGCGCTCTACTTCCTCACGGAATACGCCGAGATACGGCGTCGCATAGCCGACGCCCAGAAGCGCCATTCCCCGCGTGTCAGGCCAGCGGCGCCGCAGCGCGAGGTTGATCAACCGCCGCGCCACGTGGCCGAGCGGCTGCGCATAAAAGCTGCGTAGACCAACAATGTCGTGAAACATGCGATCAATCCGTTCCGGCAAGAATAGGACGGCGCGCGCCGTCTGTCTCCGCCGCGGTTGCGGGCAACGGAACCCGTGTTAGTTTCGCCGCTGACGGTAAACAATCGAAAAGCGGAGCGGTTCATGGCTGTGGAAGTGCGGCTCGTGCCCTGTTTGACCGACAACTATGCGGTCATCGTTC
Organism: uncultured Alphaproteobacteria bacterium; assembly: GCA_963711595.1. GTDB lineage: Bacteria > Pseudomonadota > Alphaproteobacteria > Rhizobiales > Xanthobacteraceae > JAUSIF01. Next base: position 370,969 of record CAVQER010000007.1, on the reverse strand, counting down.
GCGATACCGGCAGCGACGCGGTCCTACTAGTCGACGCGCCCGAGCCTGACCCGATCCTGAAAGCGCTCGAGGCGGCAAACTGGAAGCTCACTCATATCCTCGTGACCCATAAGCACGGCGACCACATCCAAGGCATCCCTGCGCTCAAGCAGCGCTACAAGGCAAAGGTAATCGGTCCGCGCAACGAAGCGAACGAGATCCCGACGCTCGATGAAAAGGTGGGCGAACCCGACATCGTCGAAGTCGGCAGCCTGCGCGCGCGCGTATTCGACACGCCCGGCCACACGGCGGGGCACATCTGTTACTGGCTCGAGAAAGAAAAGTTGCTGTTCTCGGCCGACACCCTGTTCGCGCTCGGCTGCGGCCGCCCGTTCGAGCGGCCCGCCGCCGTACTGTGGCAATCGCTCCTGAAGCTGCGGAAGCTGCCGGACGACACGACCATCTATTGCGGCCACGAGTATACGCTCGCGAACGCCCGCTTCTCCGTGACCGTCGACCCTGCAAACAACTCCCTCAAAGCGCGTCTTGCCGAAATCGAGAGAGCCCGCGCCGCCGGGAAGCCGACGATCCCTTCGACCATGGCCGAAGAACGCGCCACGAACCCGTTCTTGCGCGCGGACGATCCGGCAATCGCGACGGCCGTCGGCATGCCGGGCTCGGATCCGGCGGCTGTCTTCACCGAGATCCGCGAGCGGAAAAACAATTTCCGTGGCTGAACGGCCGTTGGCGAATTTGACCGCCGCCGAAGTCATTCGGCTTCTCGGTCTCAAGCCGCATCCGGAAGGCGGGCATTTCCGCGAAACCATCCGCGATCAGCCTCCCGCCCGGCAATCTCGGGCCCATTCGACGGCGATCTATTTTTTGCTTGCAGCTGGCGAACGCTCTCACTGGCATCGGGTCGATGCCGTCGAGGTCTGGCACCACTACGCCGGCGCGCCGCTCTTGCTGGAGATTGCTAACGCCGCCGCGGAACCAATCGAAACCATCGCGCTCGGACCCAATCTTGCCGCCGGTGAACGCCCACAGGCTGCGGTGCCCGCCCGTGCATGGCAGGCAGCACGGTCGCTCGGCGACTGGACGCTTGTCGGCTGCACCGTCGCACCGGGATTCGAATCCGCGGGCTTCGAGCTTGCGCCGCCCGATTTCAGGCCCGGCGGCTAAAGGTCAGGTGAGATACTGCGCGCCGTTCACGGTCAGCGTCGAGCCGGTGATAAATCCCGCGTCCTCCGACGCGAGGAACACGACGCAACGCGCGACTTCTTCCGGCTCGCCGAGCCGGCCCACGGGAATCTGCGGCAGGATATTTTTCTCGAGCACGTCCTTCGGGACTGCGAGCACCATCTCCGTACCGATGTAGCCGGGGCAGATCGCGTTCACCGTGATGCCCTTCTTCGCATTCTCCTGCGCGAGCGCCTTCGTGAAGCCGATCTCGCCCGCCTTCGCCGCAGAGTAGTTGCACTGGCCCATCTGGCCCTTCTGCCCGTTGATCGATGAGATGTTGACGATCCGGCCGAAGTTGCGTTCACGCATGCCCTCGATCACGGGCCGGCACATGTTGAACAGCGAGTTGAGGTTGGTGTTGATGACGGCGCCCCATTGTTCGGGCGTCATCTTGTGGAACATGCCGTCCCGCGTGATCCCCGCGTTGTTGACGAGCACGTCGATGGGACCCAGCTCGGCCTCCACCTTCTTGAGGCCGCCAGCGCACGAGTTGTACGAACTGACGTCCCACTTGAACACGGGAATCGACGTTTCCGTCTTGAACTTGTTCGCGGCGTCGTCGTTGCCGGCGTAGTTGGCACCGACCTTGTAACCGGACGCCTTCAATGCCTTCGCGATGGCGGCGCCGATTCCACGCGTGCCGCCGGTGATCAACGCGACGCGAGCCATTTCGCTGCTCCTCCGTAGGCCGGCGGCCCTTCTGCGATGAGGCCGGCCGGTATTGCCGAGCTTATCGCTCGACGCACATTGCGATCCCCATGCCGCCGCCAATGCATAGCGTGGCAAGTCCGCGCTTGGCGTCGCGCTTCTCCATCTCGCTGAGCAGCGTTACGAGTACGCGCCCGCCGGACGCGCCGATCGGATGCCCGATAGCGATCGCGCCGCCGTTCACATTCACCCGGGCCGGATCCCAGGCCATGTCCTTGTTCACGGCGCACGCCTGCGCGGCGAAGGCTTCGTTCGCCTCGATCAGGTCGAGTTGATCGGCCTTCCAGCCCGCCTTCTTGAGCGCTGCACGCGAGGCCGGAATCGGGCCCGTGCCCATGATCGACGGATCGACGCCGGCCTGCGCCCACGAAACGATGCGCGCGATGACCTTCTTGCCCTCCTTTGCGGCATCGGCGGCGCTCATCAGCACCACGGCAGCAGCGCCGTCGTTGATGCCGGATGCGTTAGCCGCCGTGACCGTGCCTTCCTTGTCGAAAGCCGGGCGCAGCTTTGACACCGCGTCGATCGTCGTGCCGTGGCGGGGATACTCGTCGTGCTCCACGACAATGTCGCCCTTTTTCGACGCAATCTTCACCGGCGTGATCTCGTCCTTGAAGCGGCCGGACTTCTGCGCGGCTTCCGCCTTCTGTTGCGAGCCGACGGCGAACTCATCCTGCTGCTGACGCGTGATCTGCCACTGCTTGGCGACGTTCTCGGCGGTGTTCCCCATGTGGTAGCCGTTGAACGCATCCCACAGTCCATCTTTGATCATCGTGTCGATCATCTCGAGCGGGCCCATCTTGGTCCCGTTGCGCAGATGCGCGCAGTGCGGGGCCTGGCTCATCGATTCCTGTCCGCCGGCGACCACGATTTCCGAGTCGCCGTTCACGATTGCCTGATAGCCAAGCGCGACGGCGCGTAGTCCAGAACCGCAAAGCTGATTGACGCCCCACGCCGGAATCTCGACCGGGAGACCGGCAGCGATCGACGCCTGTCGAGCGGGGTTCTGGCCCTGCCCGGCCGTCAGGATCTGGCCCATGATCACCTCAGACACGCGGTTGCCTTCCACGCCGGCGCGAGCGAGGGCCGCCTCGATTGCGACTTTGCCGAGTGCATGTGCCGGAAGCGACGACAGCGCGCCATTGAAGGCGCCGACCGGTGTCCGCGTCGAGCCGACGATCACCACTTCTTTCATCTGAATCTCCTGGTCCTGACCCGGATATTGTCTTGGCCTGCTCACCCGCTGCATCGTTGGAAGGCACGGGGCACGATGTCAATATAAGAAGGCCGCACGAGACCTATGCGTATGGCAAGCTTCGACAAACCGGTAGCCCCGCCGTGTGAAACGTCCTAAGGTTCGTGCCTGTTCCGCAAGCACGAAAACAATCAGGAACCGCGCGGGCGTCATGGCCAAGAACGAAGAACCGGTCACGATCAAGAAATATGCAAATCGCCGGCTCTACAACACTGGCACCAGCACCTATGTGACGCTCGAGGACCTCGCCGTAATGGTCAAGGAGGGCGAGGACTTCGTGGTCTACGACGCGAAGAGCGGCGAAGACATCACCCGCTCGGTGCTCACGCAGATTATTTTCGAGCAGGAGAACAAGGGAACGAATCTTCTGCCGATCACATTCCTTCGCCAGGTGATCCGCTTCTACGGCGACAGCATGCAGACGTTGCTGCCGCGCTATCTCGAAGTCTCGATCGACAGCTTCACGCGCGAACAGGAAAAATTGCGCGAACAGATGTCGAAAGCCTTCGGCGGTGTCGGATTCCCGGTCAACGTCCTCGAAGATCAGGTCCGCCGCAACATGGAGATGTTCGAGCGCGCCTTCGCGATGTTTCTCCCGTTCGCGCAGAAGGAAGGCGGTGCCGAAGGTCTCGGCAGCGACCAGGACATCGACGAACTGAAGCGACAAGTTTCGGAAATGCAGAAGCGCCTCGAGCGCCTTACCGAGCGGTCGAGCGACAAGAGCTGACTGCTCTTCCCAAACGTCATTCCTGACAACCCTAGGCTGCGCGTGCAAACGCGCGGCCACTCGCATTTACGAATTAACCGAACCGCATCGGGCGGTCCGGCGTTTGCAACGCAATCGGCATCGGCGACGGCCTGTCCCAATTGGAGACGGAAGCTACGATGCGAATTGCAGCGAGTCACGGAAACAGCCTCGATCGCGGTCGGGGTGACGCTGATCCGCTGCCGCAGCGCGACGATCCGCAGCGAACGTCACTGCCGGCAATCATCCCCTCGACGGGCGGCGTGAACGCCGCTGCGACGCCGGCGCGACCGCCAGCCGCCCTCCTCGCCCAGCTGGTCGCTGCCGTGGAAAATCTACCGGTTGCGCGTGCGCGCCGGCGCGCCGATCCGCAGACAAGCGCTGATCTGTATCGCTCGGTCGCGAACCTCAAGCCCGCTCCGCGAACCGGTACGAGCCGAATAATCTGAGATTCAAGCTTTCGTGCGAATCGCGATCAGGGAACGTTGTCCTGCATCGCTTCGACGGTGAGATCGCGCCGCGCGGTGCGCACCGACACGGACCAGCCGCCGAGCACGTCGATCAACGCGATCATAAGCAGGATCGCGAAGATCGAGGTCGCTGCTTCTTTCACCAGCAGGAATTCCACCAGCGCGCCGATGAAGACAATCGTCGACAAGAGATGGTCGATGAGCGACCGCGCCGCGTGCTTCGTTGCCTTGAGTACCTCGAAAAAGAGAAAGATGAGAGTGATCGCGATCAACGCGTCGCCAAAAGTGATCGTCCAGGTCGCCCCCGATCGCATTGGCACCGCGTAGAGCGCGCGGTCCCACGAGACGCCGGGCGTGAGGAAGGCGATCATGTTGTAGATCGCAAACGAGATCAGAAAGAGCGGGAAATTGACCAGCATTGCAGCCCCCAAGCTCCTCGAATCCGCCCTCGCCGGGCACCGTTTTACGCGTCGACTCGCGACTTCAGAATCTGCCTGCCGCGGTATTTTCCGGTCTTGAGATCGATGTGATGCGGGCGGCGCAACTCGCCCGAGTCCTTGTCCTCGACATAGGTCGGCCGCTTGAGCGCGTCCGCCGAGCGGCGCATGCCGCGTCGCGAGGGTGAAGTTTTTCGCTTCGGAACCGCCATTTCGGTCTCCTGTCGGCCCCGAAGGGCATGGATGTGTGGGTTGCCGGCCTTATAGAGGATACCCGTGCGTATCGCCAGCCGCCCGCTAGCGACGCAGTCCAAGACATTGAACCGCCAATCCTCCGTCCGAAGCGACATTCGCGAGCTTGCGCGACGCGACTCGCTGCAAGCCGGGACCCGGCTTGGCGGCATTGCGACGCACTGGGTTCGGCAGCGAACTCGCGAGCAGCGCCGCTTCATATGAGGTCAGATTGGCTGCGCCTTTCCTGAACGCACGCCGCGCTGCCGCCTCCGCGCCAAACTCGCCGTTCGGACCCCATTCGGCGATGTTGAGATAGACCTCGACGAGGCGCTTGCGCGGCCAGGCGAGCGTGAGGAGATACGCGATCGGCACTTCCATCGCTTTCCGCACGTAGTTTCGGCTCGGCGAGAGAAACAGGTTTCGCGCCGTCTGCATCGCGATCGTCGACGCTCCACGCGCGTCCGATAGCTCGTCCGCTTCGGCAATAGCATCGCGGACCTCGGCCCAGTCCACGCCGCGGTGACTGCAGAGTTGCGCGTCTTCGCTGACAACGACCGCCCGTACGAGGTTTGGCGAGATCTCTTCGATCGGTTTCCAGATCCGCTCCACCCGCTCCGCCGTGATCCACCGCCACAACATGAGTGTGGAGACCGGCGGCACGAACCCGTACACCACGACAAGCGCGAGCACCGCGACGACGTAGGCCGCGGCGACTGCAACGACGATGGCTAGGATTCGCCTGATCATGGCTCGAAAAGACCGTCCGCACACATCGAAGCAGAAATGCGGCGCGCTGGCGACGCTTGACCCGCAGGGGCCGGTCGGGCATGCGCGTGCAACACTTTTGGCCGACAATCCAATGTCCGCTCATTCCGCAGAGATTGTTCGCCGGCTGGACGCGGTCGCCGCGGCCACGGAGGCGGAGCTCATGAAGCGCCTCGCGGACGCCTCTCCGCCCGGTGAGGGCGCGCGACCCGCACGGCTGCTTGCGGCCATGCGTCATGCCGCCACCGGCGGAAAGCGCATCCGTCCGTTCCTCGTGGTCGAATGCGCCAGTCTGTTTGGCGTGGAAGAGGCGCACGCCTTGCCGATCGGGGTCGCGTTCGAATGCGTGCATTGCTATTCCCTCGTGCACGACGACCTTCCCGCAATGGACGACGACGACCTGCGTCGCGGACGGCCGACCACGCATCGCGCCTTCGACGAGGCGACCGCAATACTTGCCGGCGATGCGTTGCTCACGCTCGCCTTCGACGTGCTCGCCTGTCTCGATGCAGATGCGGAGACACGTGTTGCATTGATCGCGTTGCTCGCGCGTGCGGCAGGGATCGCCGGAATGGCTGGCGGTCAGATGCTCGACCTCGAGGCGGAAGGGCGTTACGCCGGCGACAAGCGTCCGCTCGTACTTTCAGCTGACGACGTTGAGCGTCTTCAATCCATGAAGACCGGTGCGCTCATCGCGGCAGCATGTGACGCCGGCGCGATCCTCGGACGCGCGAGCGAATCCGAACGGCGCGCCCTTGCCTCCTATGCTCGCTCGCTCGGACTGGCGTTCCAGATCGCCGACGACCTACTCGATGCCGAGGGCGACACTGTGCGACTCGGCAAAGCCGCGGCCAAGGATTCCAGTCAAGGCAAGGGAACGCTTGTTTCCCTGCTCGGGATCTCAGGCGCTCGCAAGCGCCTCGACGCGCTTGTCACCGAGGCGAACTCGGCACTTGCGCCTTTCGGCAATCGTGCCGCAACCCTTGCCGCGGCCACCGCGTTCATCGCCGGCAGGGACCGATAGGCGCGCCATGGCGGCAAAGCGGGCGAAACGAGGCGATGCGGAGTGGATCCCGGTCTCCTTGCGGCGGCACGCGCGCCAGCTGATCGCTCTGGCTCTTGGGCTCGTCGTCTGGTTCTTCATCCCGGTCAGCGATCCGACCGCGCGGATACTGATCGCTTGGAACGTCGGTGCGTGGTTTTTCATCGCCCTTGTCCTCAAGATGATGACCGGTGCCGACAACGCGGAGATCCGTCGTCGCGCCGGTGTGGAGGACGAAGGACGCATGGCCGTTCTCGTTACAACGACCGCCGCGGCGGTGGCATCGATTGTCGCCATCGCGGCGCAAATGTCGGCGGTACAACAGCTGCACGGCCTGGAGCGCGTCCTCGACACCGCGATCGCGTTGTCGACGATCTTCGGCTCCTGGCTTCTCGTGCACTTCGTTTTCGCTCTGCACTACGCCCACGAATTCTACGTACCGGGCCACGCCGACGGGGACGCGAAGGATGGACTGAAGTTCAGCGGCGGCGGCATGCCAGACTATTGGGACTTCCTGTACTTCTCACTGGTCGTCGGCACGACCTTCCAGACCTCCGATACCGAGGTGATCTCACGCTCGATGCGCCGCGTCGTCATGGTGCACGGATTGCTTTCGTTCGTCTTCAACACGGCCGTGATCGCGCTAACCGTGAACATGGCGGCGCAGCTCATCTAAGTGCGCCGCGTGCGGTTTACTCCGCCGCCGGCCGCTGCGTGCCGACCCCGAAGCGCCGCGCCACGTAGTCTTCGACCATTTGCTTGAAATCGGTCCCGAGCGTTGCCCCGCGTAGCGTTGCGGCTTTCTTGCCGTCGATGAAAACCGGCGCGGTCGGCTGCTCACCGGTCCCCGGCAACGAGATTCCGATGTCGGCGTGCTTCGACTCGCCCGGACCGTTAACGATGCAGCCCATCACCGCAACCGAAAGCGTCTCGACGCCGGGATAGTGGCGCTTCCATTCCGGCATTCGCTCGCGGATGAAGTTCTGCACATCGCTCGCGAGTTCCTGGAATGTGGTCGAGGTCGTGCGACCGCAGCCAGGACAGGCCGCGACCAATGGTACGAACGCCCGCAATCCCATGGTCTGCAACAGCTCCTGCGCGACCTGGACCTCGCGCGTGCGGTCGCCACCCGGCTCGGGCGTCAACGAAATGCGGATCGTGTCACCGATCCCCAGTTGCAGCAGCACACCGAGTGCCGCGCTCGACGCAACGATGCCTTTGCTGCCCATGCCCGCCTCGGTGAGTCCGAGGTGCAACGCATAGTTCGAACGACGCGCAAGTTCCTCGTACACGGCGATCAGATCCTGCACCGCCGAGACCTTGGCGGAGAGAATGATGCGGTCGCGGGAAAGACCCATCTCCTCCGCGCGCGCCGCCGACAGCAAAGCCGACTGCACCATCGCTTCGCGCGTGACTTCGCGCGCATCGAGCGGCTGCGGCAGGCGCGCATTCTCGTCCATGAGATGCGTGAGCAATTCCTGATCGAGCGAGCCCCAGTTCGCTCCGATGCGAATCGGTTTCCTGTATTTCAGCGCGATTTCGATGATCGCGCCGAACTGCCGGTCGCGCTTGTCCTTGAAGCCCACATTGCCCGGGTTGATCCGATATTTGTCGAGCGCTTCCGCACATGCCGGGTAATCCGCGAGCAATTTGTGTCCGATGTAGTGGAAGTCGCCGATCAGCGGCACCTCGACGCCGATTTTCGCGAGACGTTCGCGGATCCTCGGCACCGCCGCCGCCGCCTCGTTCCGGTCGACCGTGATCCGCACGAGCTCGGAACCCGCATGTGCGAGCGCAGCCACTTGTCGCGCGGTCGCTTCCACGTCGGCGGTATCCGTGTTTGTCATCGACTGCACGACGATCGGCGCTCCGCCGCCGACTGTGACGCCACCGATCCGCACGGCGACTGTCTGCCGACGCGGCGCCGGTGCGTCCCTCGTCTCGCCTGGCTGTTTCGTCCTCATGACCTCAGCGCGCATCGGCGCGGCAGTTCTCGCATAGACCTTTGATCTCGAGCACCGGCGCGCGCGCCTCGAAGCCGACGGCTCCTGCCGCGCGCGCAAGGTCGCGCCCAACGGCATCGGATTTCACTTCTGCGACGGTGCTGCAACGCTCGCACAACAGGAATACGACGACCTCATCGCCGTCGTGTCCGCGGTTGCACGCGAGAAACGCGTTCTGGCTTTCGATCCGATGGGCAAGGCCCTCAGTCAGGAGAAAGTCGAGCGCGCGGTACACCGACATCGCCGGCGCCGCTTCGCGGGCCCGTTTCAACCGCTCGACGATGTCATAAGCGCCGATCGGCGAATGGCTTTCAGCAAGCGCTTCGAGCACACGCCGCCGCAAGGGCGTCAAACGACGACCGCTACGATCGCAGACCTCTTCCGCACGCGTCAGCGTGTCCGCGACGCAGCGGGCGTGATCGTGGTCGGGGCTTGGAAACACAGCTTTCATGGGTCAATCTTAGTATTCGAGGGCGCGGGTGTCATCCGCGGTTGCACGGGATGATTTACTATCTGTCCACCGCGCTGGGTCTGTCCGCACTTTATTCTTTTCTCGAGTTGTGGGGCAGGCCCCCAGCGCGGACGTGCCCGATCCTGAACGATCCGCACTGATCGTGGAAAATTCATTCGTCGCGATCGCGGACGGCCTCGTCGTGGGCGTCGCGAGCTACATTCTTCACGCAGATCGAGTGGCAGAAACCGCTAGTCTCGCGGTAGCACCGGCTTGGCTCGGTTCACTCGTCGGCGAGCAACTCCAGAGCGCCCGGCTCGTAGCGATGCGGGCGCGCGGCGTGGAGCGCGTTCGCACCGAATCGGATCGCCCCGAGATCGTCGACTGGTACATCCGCAAGTACGGATACCGGGTCGTGGGAACCGCCCGGAAAAAACATTCCTTCGGACTTGAGAACGTCGACCACTGGACGGTGCTCGAGCTCGACCTGCGCGCGTGGCGGCCAGCAACTCCATAGAAGGCCCGTCACTTGTGCGCGGTCCTGCCGCGGCGGCCGCTCTTGAGCAGCGCTGCCGGTCGACCTATGTTGCACTGCACAATCCCACATTCGATTCGCAGGAACGCCGCGTTGCTCTACGGGAAATCTGCCCTCGTCACCGGTTCTACGAGCGGCATTGGCGCGGCAACGGCGAGGGCTCTCGCCCAGGCCGGCGCCAATATCACGCTCAACGGGCACGGCGACGCAAGTGCGATCGAATCGCAGCGCAAGGCGCTCGAAAGGGAATTCAAGATCGAGGTCGCCTATTCGCCGGCGGATATGACGAAACCCGACGCAATCGCCGCAATGGTCCGCGATGCGGAGAAGCGCTTCGGCTCGCTCGACGTACTCGTGAACAACGCGGGCATCCAGCACGTCTCGCCAATTGAAGATTTCCCCATCGAGAAGTGGGATGCGATCATCGCGGTCAACCTTTCGTCCGCATTTCACACGATTCGTGCCGCTGTCCCCGGCATGAAGACGCGGAAGTGGGGGCGCATCATCAACATCGCGTCCGCGCACGGGCTCGTCGCGAGCGCCGACAAGGTCGCATACGTCGCGTCGAAGCACGGCATCGTCGGGCTGACGAAGGTCGTTGCCTTGGAAACCGCGAGTCTCGGCATCACTTGCAACGCTATCTGTCCCGGTTGGGTGCTGACACAACTCGTGGAAAAGCAGATCGTCGCGCGCGCTGACGCCTCGGGGAAATCGGTGGACGCGGAGAAATTGGCGCTGCTTTCGGAAAAGCAGCCAATGCACGCGTTTACGACGGCCGACGCCATCGGCGCATTCGCGGTGTTCCTATGCAGCGACGCGGCCGCGACGATGACCGGCGGCGCGCATCCGATCGACGGCGGCTGGACCGCTGGCTGAGTCCCAAGGAACTCGATGACATTCTGGAAACGCTCGCCCAAACTCGTGAATCTCGCGCTTCAAGGTGGTGGCGCCCATGGGGCCTTCACCTGGGGCGTGCTTGACCGTCTGATCGAGGACGAACGCCTCACCTTCGATGGCATTTCGGGCACAAGCGCCGGCGCGATGAACGCGGTTGCGCTCGTATCAGGTTACGAAAAAGACGGTCGCGACGGCGCACGAGAAGCCTTGCAGAAATTCTGGCGCGCGGTCTCACGCGACGGACGCATGAACCCGATCCAGCGCAGCCTGATGGATCGCTTTCTCGGAAACTGGTCGCTGGATCACAACCCGGCGTTTCTCGCCTTCGACGTGGCCAGCCGTTTTTTCTCGCCTTACGATTTAAACCCGTTCAACGTCAATCCACTGCGCGAGATCCTCGAGCGCGAGGTGGATTTCGAGGCGGTACGAGCCGCGAAGCAACTCAAGCTTTTCATTTCCGCGACGAATGTCCGCACGGGAAAGGCGCGGATTTTCCGTTCTGATGAGATCACGCCCGACGCCGTCATGGCGTCAGCATGCCTGCCGTTCCTGTTCCAGGCGGTCGAGATCGATGGCACCCCCTACTGGGACGGCGGCTATGTCGGCAACCCTCCGCTGTTTCCCTTCTTCCGCACCACGCACACCAACGACGTGATTCTCGTGCAGACCAATCCTGCCGTGCGCGAGGGCACGCCGCAGACGGCGCGCGACATCCTGAACCGAATCAACGAGATCACGTTCAATGCCTCGCTGCTTTCGGAGTTTCGTGCGATCGGCTTCATGCGCCGGCTGATCGAAGACGGGCCGCTGAAGAGCTGGACGGGAAAGAACTCGCAAGGAAGCCTGCGACTTCACCGCATCGCGGCGGACGAGGAACTGAACGAACTCACATCCAGCTCAAAATTCAATACTGAGTGGCCGTTCTTTTTGCATCTGCGCGACGTCGGACGGACGGCAGCGGAGCACTTCCTGAGTGACCACTTCGCCGCTATCGGTCGCAGCAGTTCGCTGGACTTCCGCAAAGCGGTGGCCTGAAGACCACGGCGGCCCTTCGTAGGGAAGGCGTGATAAAATCGATCATGCCGCCGCGGCCGTACAGATCTGCCGAGACTCACGAAACCCGCCTCAAAATTGTCGTGGGCGACATCACCCAGCTCGCGACAGACGCCATCGTCAACGCCGCAAACACTTCTCTGCTCGGCGGCGGTGGCGTCGATGGCGCGATCCATCGCGCCGCCGGGCCGGAGCTGCTCGCCGAATGCGAGAAGCTCGGCGGTTGTGCGACCGGCGACGCCAAGATGACGCGCGGCTACATGCTAGCCGCCCGCCACGTGATCCATGCGGTCGGACCGGTCTGGCACGGAGGCGAGTCCGGCGAGGATGATCTGCTCGCGAACTGCTATCGCACGGCCCTCAAGCTCGCCCGCTCCCACGCACTCCGCTCGATCGCGTTTCCCGCGATCTCCACCGGCGTCTACCGTTTTCCTGCCGATCGTGCGGCGCGCATCGCCGTTGCTGCTGTGGTCGCGGAGGCCGCGGCCGGCCACGGGGTGGCCGAGGTCGTCTTCTGCTGCTTCAGCGAGGAATCGGCCGCGCATCACGCTGCTGCGTTCGCCGATCTCGGACTGGCGTAAGCGCCCGTCTGATTGTCTTGCCGAGCACCCTCGGCTAGAACCGGCGCCACTCGAAAAACGACGGACGGGAGCGGATTGCGCATGAGCGCGAAACAACCGGCACGCGCGCCGATCGCAGGCGAGATGTTTCTATCCGCGCTCGCCGCCCATGGAGTCGACTACTTCTTCGCCAACCCGGGCACTGACTTTCCTCCTGTCATCGAGGCATTCGAGCGCGCCAAGCGCACCAACATGCCGGTACCGCAGCCGATCCTTGTGCCGCACGAGAATCTCGCGGTCGCGATGGCGCATGGCGTCTACCTGATGACCGGCCGGCCGCAGGCGGTGATGGTGCACGTCAACGTCGGCACGGCGAACGCGATCAACAATCTCGCCAACCTCTCGCGCGAGCGTGCCCCGTTCCTGCTCGCTGCCGGCCGCAGTCCGATCACGGAGAACGGCCAGTTCGGCACACGCATGCGGCAGATCCACTGGGGACAGGAAATGTTCGACCAGGCCGGCATGGTGCGCGAGATGGTGAAGTGGGACTACGAGCTACGCGTCCCGTCCCAGATCGGCGACGTCGTCGTGCGCGCCATGGAAGTCGCGATGACCTCGCCGCGCGGACCGGTCTACCTCACGCTTCCGCGCGAACCGCTCGCGGCGCCGCTCGACGGTCCGATCGAGCCGGTTCGGCCGCGCGCGGTTGCTGCATCTCCCTATCCCGATCCGACATCTATCGAGATGCTTGCCCGCTGGATTGCGGCCTCCGAACGTCCCCTGCTGATCACAGCGACCGCGGGCCGCGAGACAGGCGCCGTCGAGCTGCTCGCCTCGTTTGCCGAGCGCTGGGCAATTCCCGTTGTCTCGTTCAATCCGCGCTGCATGAATTTGCCGAACAGCCACCCGATGCATGTCGGACACGACCACACGTCGCTCCTTGCCGAAGCTGATCTCGTCATCGTGCTCGAGTGCGAGGTGCCCTGGTATCCGGTCGATCACGGCCTCGCCGCGAACTGCAAGGTCGCGAACATCGGCGAGGAGCCGGCGTTCGTCCGCTATCCGATCAGGAGTTTCCCGAGCGACCTCACGATCACCTCCGGCGCGTCGGCCGCGCTTGCCACGCTCGACGCGGCGCTTGCCAAGTCAGCGCCCGAAGCGGCACGCATTTCCGCGCGCCGCGCACGAATCGCCGAACAATCGAGTGCGCGCCGCGCAAAGGCGGCGAAGGGCGCCGAACCTACCGGCGACAAAATCACGGTCCCTTACGCCAGCAAGTGCGTGGGAGACGCGGTCGGCGCCGATGCAGTGATCTTCAACGAGTACCCGCTGTCCCTCGAGCACTGCCCGCGTGAGAAGCCCGGCACCTATTTCGGCACGAGCACGGCCGGAGGCCTCGGTTGGGGCTTGGGCGCAGCTCTCGGCGCAAAATTGGCCGCGCCGGAAAGACTCGTCGTCGCGACCCTCGGCGATGGCACGTACATGTTCACCAATCCGACGGTGAGTCATTGGGTCGGCGACAAGCACAAGCTGCCGGTGCTCACGATTATCTTCAACAACAGCCGCTACGGCGCGGTGCGGCGTGCAACGCTCTCGATGTTCAAGGACGGCGTTGCCGGCGAAGACGATGGGCGTTTCCTCGCCGACCTCGACCCGAGCCCGGCCTATGACGAGCTGATGAAAGCGCAGGGCGGCTTCGGCGCACGCGTGGAGAAGGCGCAGGAGTTACCCGGCGTGCTCGCCAAGGCGCGCGACGCGGTTATGAAGGAAAAGCGCCAGGCGCTCGTGAATATTATCGTGCCGTATTGAAATTTCTCCCTCCCCTTGGGGAGGGTTCACGTCACGAACTTCTTCCCCGTCAGTTTCTCGATGTTCTTGAAGTAGATCTTGTCGCGGTCGCTCTTGCTCAGCGGCAGCGCGTCGAGAATCTTGATTGTCTCGCGGATGTAGCCCGGTCCCTTCTCCGGATCGAACGGGCTGTCTGACGCGAACACCACATGATCGACGCCGTAGAAGGCGAGCCCGCATTCGGTCGCCGGCTTCGAGCCGAACACCGCGCTGTCCGCATAGAAGTCCTTGAAGTAGTCGAACGGCCGCTTTTTCAGGCTCTTCCGCAACGCTACGTAATCCTCGTCCGTCGTACGCGCGCCTAGCTGGTCCCAGCCCGGTCCGACGCGGCCCTCGAAGTACGGCACCATCGCACCGAGATGGTGGGCGATGATCTTCAGGTTCGGATACTTGTCCATCGTCTTCGAGAACACGAGTCGCGCCATCGCGACGCTCGTCTCGTACGGCCAGCCGAACGTCCACCAGATTTCGTAGAGCGATTTCTTCTCGTCGAGATAGTCGGGATGCGTCGCCGGCCGGTCGGGATGCATCCAGATCGGCTTGTCGAGCTTGTGCATGGACGCGAAGAACGGCTCGAACTCCGGCCGGTCGAGCGGCTTGCCGCCGACGTTCGTGTAGATTTGCGCGCCGACAGCGCCAAGCTGCTTGATCGCGCGCTCGGTCTCGGCGACGCCTGCATCTTCAGCCACGAGCGGCGCCTGCGCGATGAAGGCGGGAAAACGATCTGGATGCTTGGCGACAAGCTCGGCGAGGCCGTCATTGCCGATCTTCGCCAACTCCACGGCGATCTTCGGGTCGCCCTTGGCAATCAACTCAAGGCGCGGCGCCGGCAGCGACAGGATCTGCGCGTAGTCCGAGAACATGTCCATGACGCGGAAACGCTCGTCCAGATCGTGGATGCAGGGGATCGCGCGTGTGCGGTTGAACATGTCCTTCAGCCCGGCACCCACTTCGCCCATTTTCTCGTAGTATTTTTGGGGGAAGAAGTGATTGTACGCGTCGATCCGCATGAATTCCTCCGTGGTCCGGCACGGTCCGCGACAGTCGCGACCGGGCGAGCGATGTGCTTGTGGCGATTATCAGAACCTGGCTGGCAGAGCTTGATTGCACAGCCTGCGTCGAGCGCGCAACCGCGGGCCGGACGAACCCGTCGGGCGTGAATGCAGGGAATTTGCACTTGCAGCGTGGGCAGCCGGATTTTGCAGGAACGACAGGCACTAACGCCTGCCATGCCCGCTATTCATGGGCGGTTCATGGCGCAGCGCAGATTACTATCGCAGAGCAGATTACTATCGCAGAGCAGATTACTATCGCAGAAGTCCCCCTCGTTCTATTGTGCTTTGACTCGCCGCCCCTCACCGGAAAACAAAAATGACCCCCCATCGCTTTCGAATTGCGGTTCGAATGATGAACGCACGCGTCACCATCGCCACCGGAATCCTCGGCGCGGTTTTTATTGCGCTCACGGCCCCGGTGTTCGCGCAGCAACAAATTCCCATCCGCCCCGGCGAAGCTTTCGTCACACGTTTCTCTGGCACCGCGACAGTCGCAGGACCGGGAGGCACCGGTCTGCTGGTGATCAATCCGGCCGGCGTCGTCGGCAGCGTAATCGATTTGCGCAATCCGGGACAGCCGCCGCAGGGACAGCACTGGATCAGCGAATCGCAGCGGACGCTGGTGACGGCCGCGGAAGTCGGCCAGGTGTTCGGCGTCGCGATGGACGATAACGCGGCACCCAGCATTTATCTCGCGGCGACGGCAGCATTCGGTCTGCACACGGTGCCGGGTAGCGGACAATGGATGCCGGGTATGTGGGGAAGCGGCGGCGGTCCTGGCACGATCTATCGCCTCGGACCCTCGACGGGCTACCGACCGCAGCCGTTCGCACAGATCACGCTCGGCGGCCGACCCAACTCCGGCGCGTCACTCGGCAACATTGCCTATGACCGCTCGAATCGTCAGCTCTACGTGACCGATCTCGAGACCGGCATGATCCACCGCATCCGCGCGGCGGATGGCGCAGACCTCGGGGCCTACGACCACGGCACGGGCGGCCGCTCGAACTTCCTCGATGCGGCTACCGGTCGGCAGAGCACACTGCCGCCGATCCCCTTCAACCCCTCGACCCGCGCACGCATCGCGGACTGCCCCTCGGGGCGCTTCGACAATTCACCCGAGTGCTGGAACATCGCTCCCTCCGGACGGCGCGTCTGGGGCGTCGGCGTGTGGCGCAACGGCCAGACAGGCGAAGTTCGGGTCTTTTACTCCGCCTGGAGCGGACCGAATTTCGATCCGCAGGCATGGCTCGCCGCGAGCGACGAGGACAAGCGCAATTCCGTTTGGTCGGTCGGCATCGGTCCCGACGGCTCCTTCAATATGTCGAGCGTGCGTCGCGAATTCATCATGCCCGACTTTTTCACGAAACCGGAAGACATCGCGCGCGCCGGTTTCAGCCAGCCGGTAAGCGACATCGCGTTTCCCGCCAGCCCCGGACTACCGTTGATGCTGGTCGCGGAACGCGGCGGCATGCGCAATCTCGGGCTCGGCGAACAGGCGCCCTTTGCAACGCCGCACGAGGCGCGCGCGATCCGTTACGAACTGCACCAGGACGGGGTGTGGCGCCCGATCGGCCGTTACGAGGTCGGGTTCTACGATCGCGCCACCGAGGGTGAGCCGCGAATTCGCGCGAATGCCGCGGGCGGCGTGTCCTTCGGTCCGGCCTATTCAAACCGCTGGGTGGCCGAGCAGAGCCGGCCCGACAACTACGTCTGGATCACCGGCGACGACCTTTGCTCGCCGAACGGCCCGTGCAACTTGCCTGCGTCCGGCGCGCAGACGACCGGCGACGATTCCGAAGTCCACGGCGTGCAGGGAATACGGGAAGACTTCTTCGCCGAAGTCGCACCTGCGTCGGCGTACGGTATAGCGCCTGAACAGCAGGGGTCGACGACCGCTGTGATTGGACCGGACGAGGCGTATCTCGTCGACGTGAACATCAATATGACGCCCGCCGGAGCGCCGATCCCCGAGGAACTCCTCCGCAACGACGCGACGCTGGTTGGCGATGTCTTCGTGTTCCAGCAATTCGCGACGCAGCAGCCCCTGGGAGTTGTCGCGTACCCGCTTCCGCCTGCGCCGCCGGTACTGATCGCCGAGCCCGGGCACGAATCCGGCTACAGCCATGCGCGCTACGGCTCGCACGGCCAGCAGCAGAGCCACTTCCGCTTCGCTTCGCACTGGCCGGCCATGAGCCATCAAAGGTTTGGCTCGCACAACGAGTTCTGGAGCCACAACCAGTACGGCTCGCACAACGCGAACTGGAGCCACAATCGCTTCGGCTCCCACGGCATCAAGGCAACCCACAACGCGCTTGGCTCGCACCAGCCGGTGCAAAGCCATTTCTCGAAGGCGTCTAAGGTTCACATCCTTCAGTTCAGTCACAAACAGTTCGCTTCGCACAGTCTTAAGGAGAGTATCGGAGGAAAACACTCGATCCTTGAGAGCATCGGCGACAAGGGAAATCACACGCTTATCAAGAGTTCTTGGCGACAAGGGTGACCCGAAGCACAGCATCCTCAAGAGTTCTCAACGACAAGGGTGATCCGAAGCACACCGTCTTGAAAAGCCTCACCGACAAGGGCGATCCGAAGCATACGATCCTCGAGAGCTTCGGCGGCAAAGGCGATCCGAAGCACACCCTGCTAAAGAGTATTGGCGACAAGGGAGCCGACCCCAAGCATACGGTTCTCGAAAGCCTCGGCGGCAAGGGTGACCCGAAGCACACCGTTCTCAAGAGCCTCGGTGACAAAGGCGACCCGAAGCACACGGTCGCCGAGAGCCTCGGCGGCAAGGACGACCCCAAGCACACCATTATCAAGAGCGTGGGTCAGCCGAAGCACGGCACGCTGCAAAGCCAGATCAAGGTTCCCGATGTGGTGCCGATCCACACCGTCGCCAAAAGCGCGGTCGACAAGGGGATCAAGGACAAGCACAACACGATTCTGTCCGGGGTTCACAACCCGATCCAGTCGAACCTCAAGGACAAGGCTGACCCGGTGCACAGCGCCATCCAGTCCGCGATTAAGGATGGCAAGCTGAAGCCGAAGGATCCCGATCCAGTGCACAACCCGATCCAGTCGAACCTCAAGGACAAGGCTGACCCGGTGCACGGCGCGGTCCAGTCAGCGATCAAGGATGGCAAGCTGAAGCCGAAGGACGCTGAGCCGGTGCACAGCCCGATTCAGTCGAACCTCAAAGGCAAGACCGATCCGGTGCACGGCGCGGTCCAGTCAGCGATCAAGGATGGCAAGCTGAAGCCGAAGGACGCTGAGCCGGTGCACAGCCCGATCCAGTCGAACCTAAAAGGCAAGACCGAGCCGGTGCACAGCCCGGTTCAGTCGAACCTCAAAGGCAAGACTGAGCCGGTGCACAGCCCGGTACAGTCGGCGGTAAAGGACGGCAAGCTGAAACCAGTCGAGCCGGTGCACAGCGCTGCGGAAACGGCCGCCAAACTCAAGCCTAAGGATCCAACACCGATTCACAGCCCTGCCATTTCTAACGCGGCGAAGCCGGGCGTAATCAAGCCGATCGAGCCTGTGCACAGCCAGGTCCAGTCGGCCGCCAAATTCAAACCAAAAGATGTGCCGACTCACAGCCCTGGGGCGTCCAACGCGGCGAAGACGATCCAGGTTACACCGAAGTTCACACCACCGCCGAAGGAAGTGAAGCCGCTCGTGCTTCCCAAGGCGGCGCCCGCACACACGCCGCAGGCGTCCCACAATCCGCAGGTTTCTGCGGCTGCGGCGAAGAAGGCCCCAACCAAGAAGGGCGACAAGGACAATTGAGTTGGGGTGCGGCGGGTCGGACCCGCCGCACCCCCTTCACTTGCGTAAATTCATGATGAACTCTGGCTGCATGAGACGCATTGGTTTCGCGATCGCAGCCATCTTCATTGCCGCAAGCTTCGCTTCCGCCGGCGAACGTCCGCGCGTCTACACCAATCAGGAATACATCGACGACGTTTCCAGGCAGACGGCGCTGCCACTCGACGATCCCAAGGCGATGCTCGCCTTCGTGCTTGAGAGCCTGCCGGATCGCGTCAACGTCTATCCGACCGAAAGCTACTTCTATTTTCATTTTTATTATGGCGGCACCCGGTATGCCGGCAACATCCGGCTCGACTTCAAGGACCGGGACGAAGGCAAAGTTCACTTCGCCTATTTCGTCGAGATGGCCGAGTGGCTGAAGGACGACAAGCTGACCTACCGTCTGTTCGGCAAAGAGGATGGCGTCACGGTCGAGAAGACTGAGCCGCTGCTCTATCGCGTGAGCGTCGGCGAACGCAGCGTCCTGTTCGCGCTGAACGACTTGTCGAAGGTTGTGCCGCCGCCTTCAGCGCTTGGTCCGGACGACAAGTTTCTCGGCCCGGTGGCGGACGAATCCGGAATTCGGTTCTTCCTGATCTTCAACAAGCGGCTGAAGATTTTTCACTACGTCCTCGACGAAACCATCAACGTCGCGGATGAGTTGTTCCCCGGCCGCTACACCAATCGAATCCTGATTGCTCGCCGTACCGGGTTCGCGTTCTACAACGATCACCGGCTGAACCGGCGCATCCTGATCGGCGTGTTCGAGGCCAATGGCAGCGTGAACAATTATTTCGATGGCCCGTTCGACCAGTTGCCGGACAGTTTCATCAAGGGCGAAGAGCTGCGCGAAGCGATCATCGAGGCGGATCCGAGCCAAGCTGGCAAGATCGATCGCTTTGGCGGATCTCCCGATGGCGCCAGCCGATATTTGATCGGCCCCTATGCCTACTACCGCACCGAGGAAGATCTGCTTGTTTTCCACGAGTGCGCGGTCAGCAAGGAGATTCCGCGCGACCTCTATCACGCGTGTTTCGTCGTGCGTGATCGCGAACCGGAAGCGGAGCAAGCCGCTGCGACAGAGCCCGCGCCCGCCCCAAAATCGAAGCCCGTGACGAAAAAGGCCCCCGCCAAGAAATAGCGGGCGGGCACCAGCTTTAGTTGTCCACGGCGGAAGCGGGACATCTGCTCAAATCCGCCCTAACGCCATGAAATTCAAGGCATTTACCGCGCAAGAACTTGTGTGGCCGTGCTGCATCGCGGCTGTTCTTTCGTTTGGGCATGCTGGATTTTGCCCCACGGGACGGTATCTTGCTGCGCGAGAACGAAAATTCAGGCCGGCATCGAGTTGCCGGCACGGGGGTCTTGGGTGCGCGGCGTCCGATTTCTGCAATGTGCTCTGGGCGTCGCGGTGGTGCTCCTTGGCTCCCCCGCGGGCGCCGATGAGCTCAAGCGGCTGTATGCCCAGATCCTGCGCAATCCGACGAATTCCGAGCTGAACTTCCGTTACGCACAACTTGCTGAAGAGCGCGGCGAATGGCGCAAAGCGCTATCCGCCTACGAGCGGATTCTTGTCAACGATCCGGACAATCCCGACGTCCTTCGTGCGCTTCAGCGCGTCCGCCGCAAGCTTCAGCCGAACACGACGCAGTATCTCGTGGAGGCAGGCGCGCGCTGGGAGTCGAACGCGCAGCGTGTCGCGACCGGGGGGAAGAGCGATGGGCTCGCGGTTGCGCGCGTGACCGTCCGTGACGAGCGCGGCTTCGCCGACGCCGCACGATGGCGCACCATCGTCCAGCTGCTCGGCGACGTCTATTTCAGCAACAGCGAGCTGAGTTACGGTTATGCCGGAGGCTACACGGGCCCGGTGATCGACCTCACGCCGACGGTCGCGATGCACGCGGCCCTCGGTGGCGGCGCCTCCTACTATGATCACGGCTACTTCTACAGTGAAGCGACCGCCAACCTCACCTTCGAGAGCTACCTCGAGGGGGCGTACAATACGGTGCACGTTCGCGGTGGCTATCGCAGCTATGACAACTCCTTCCCCTCCGACAATGGTTTCTATGTCGACGTGCTCGGCAAATTCGCCTTCCCGAACGTGGCGAGTCAGAGCGACGTGTTCATCTTCTCGCCCTGGTTCCGCTGGAGCGACATTGGCGGCACCGGATTCTCGCTGTTCACGCCGACCGAGCAGGTGCAACCGGGCCGTTACACCGAGTATGGCGCACGCATCGAGTACTACCGGCGCATATTCGAAGGCATTTCAGTCGGAGCGAACGTCGCGGTCAGCCAGCGGGACTACGCAAGTTCGTTCGATACGCTGCTCCTGACAAACATCGATCGACGCGACGTGCTCGTATCGCCGGGAGCGACGATCGTCTTCCATCAGGTGTGGGGTTATCAGACGGATCTGCGCGTCGACTATCGCTTCGAGCGCAACAACTCCAATGTTGCCGCGCGTGATTTCGAAAATCATATCGCCACGGCGATGATCGTGTCGCGCCACTAGGTAGCGCGCGCTCCCTATAGCGAAGGCAATCTACAGTCCGGCGCCCCATGCAAGGACTGCGGCAATCACAAGATACGTGAGCTGGTGCAACGCCTGATCTGCGCCGAACGTCCACCAGAATTCGGACTGCGGAAACACCCACCGCTGCCGCTTGACGGTGTTCTCCTTCATCCAGTCGATGTGATAGTGCGCAATGAATTCGCCGATCACGATCGCAATGCCGAGACCGAGGCGCGGCGTGATCACAAAGAAGGCAAGCGTAGTCCCAAGCGCGTGAATGCCTGCGTGGATGATGCCACCGGGATGTCCGTAGCTGCCCTTGTTGAGAAACTGGTAGGGCGTCTGGATTAGAAAGTCCGCCACGAAATGCTTGAGCTGCAAAATGAGCAGCACGAGCAATACCAGCTGTACCTGTAGCGACATCGTGTGTCCCAACCCCCATCTTATATGCGTATTTTCCGGGCATTTCCCGCCCGCATCCATACCTATTTTTCGCGGGATGTGAATACGCCGTCCCAGCCGGGCGGTGGCGGCGTGGCGCGGTATTCCGCGATCCGTGCCGCAAAGACCGAGTAGTAGTGGTTCATCGCCGCAATTTCCACGCTACGGCACTCGGCGATCGCCGCCTCGGCCGCGTCCCACTGCGCTTTTCGGAACAGCGACAGAAACTCGTTGTGGGTCTGCAGAAGCTTCCCAACTCGTTCCGGGTTGCCATCCAACAGATGCTGGAAGGTGAAGATCGGCGTCGGCGTCTCGCGTCCTACGACCCGCACCATGTCGAGTTCGAGCGCGGGAAATTCGCCGGTCATCGCGATGGTACGCTCACCGACGATCGCGGTCACCCCGTAGACTTTGGCCAAGCCCTCGAATCGGGACGCCACATTCACTTGGTCGCCGATCGCAGAATAGTCGAAGCGTTGAACCGAGCCGAGATTACCCACGCAGCAGTCGCCGGTGTTGATGCCGATGCCGATACGGACTTCTTTATGCGTACGTCCCGCGGCCACGGCCTCTTCATGCCACCGGCGATTTAGCTCTTCCATGCCCACAACCATTTCGAACGCGGAACGGCACGCTTGCGTCGCATGGTCGGGAACGGAGAGCGGCGCGTTCCAAAACGCCATGACGGCGTCACCCATGTACTTGTCGATGGTGCCGCGGTTGCGCAGAATCACATCGCTCAGCGGCGTAAGCAGCTCGTTGATGAACCGCGTCAGCTCACTTGCGTTCAGCCGCTCCGATATGGAACTGAAGTTCCTGACGTCGCAGAACAGAAGCGTAAGCTCGCGTACCTCACCGCCGAGCTCGAGTTTGTCCGGGTTCGCGATCAGCTCGTCCACGACCGTCGGCGCCACGTAGCGGCTGAATGCCCGCCGCACCTCGCCGCGCTGAACCTCGACGCGCCGATAAACGTAGAACGTCGCAGCCGCAAGCAGACAGAGCAGCGCGAACGCGGGATAAATCGGATCGAACAACAGTCCAAAATAGTTGTACGCAAACCAGCCGCCGGCGAGCAGGCTCTCGATCGCGAACAAGCCCAAAAGTCCCGCAGCCCAAGCGGATACTTTAGCAAGTAGGATCGCGATCAGGATTCCGAATGCGATGAGAACGAATTGCTCGACCGCGAGCGCGTAGTCCGGTCGCGTGAGGGTACGTCCGGCTAGCACGTGCTCAATCGTCTGCGCGACGATCTCCACGCCGGGCACTGCCGCATCGAGCGGCGTCGCGCGCAGGTCGAGCAGGCCGGGCGCGCTCGATCCGATGAGAATGATGCGACCGGAAATCTCTTCCGGCGGGACGGTTTCGGCCAGCACGTCGGCGGCGGAAATAAATGCTTTCGGCTCCGTGTACCGGTATTTCAACCAGATCGCGCCGTCGCGGTCCGTTGGAATTTCCAGGTTGGCCACGCGAATGTTGTTGAGGCCCGATCGTTGCCCGAATGCGGTCTCACCGCTCGCGTTCGACGCCTTGAGGATGTAGGTGGACGCGCCTTGCGCGACGCGCAACGCTTCGGCGAACAAGGTGGGCACCAAGGTGTCGTCGAACTCGATAAAGAAGCGAAACGCGCCGTAGCACCTGATCTCGATCCGGAATCCAGTTGATCGAACCGATCCCGGAGGCAGCTTCCTCGAGCACCTTGAGATTTCCCGCGCCGCTCGAAAATGCCGGGACGAATGGCCGCGGGTCGTCGCCCGCGATCGCGAACCCTGCCTTGGGTACGAACGCGAGCCCGCTTCCCGCACCCGACAGCGCCGTGGCGAGCACGCTTGGTGTGCGCTTGAGTGCGGCTGCGAACTCCTCATCGTTGGTCGGCTTTCCGACGATGATGTCCGCAAGCCGGCCCGCCTGCTCCTGCGGTAGGCTTCGCACAATCTGCTCGAGCGACGTGCGGTCGGCTTCAGCGAACTGCACGTCAAACGCCACGACCGCGGCGCCCGCAGCGCCGAGACGATCAACCAGATCTTGCATGACCGTACGCGGCCAGGGCCACTGACCGAGCTTGGCAAGGGACACTTCATCGATGTCCACGATACGAACCGGCAAGTCCGGGTCGTAGGCCTGGGGCGCAAGCCGCTGGTACGTGTCGAAGGCGATCAGTCGTGCCGCCTGAATGATGAACGGGTCCGCATAGCGGATCATCACCGCAAGCGCGATCATCCCGCCAACAAGCAAGATGTAGGGAAATCCGGCGCGAACCGACATTCAGGTGACCCCGTCCGGTGGATCGACGGCATTCGCCGGGGTCCTGTCAAGCTTAAGGCCCACTGCACGAAAAATGGCCTCAGGACGGCCGCCTGCATTCGAGCGGCATGACCATTGCCGCCGTGCCGATGGCATGGCACTAGCAGCGGTCCCCCGGGAGCCTCTGTCTGATGGAGCACGAAGCCTCACTTCTCGTCACGATCGTGCTCGGGCTCGTGCTCGCGTTCGCGACCGGATTCATCGCGAGCAAGCTCGGCCTGCCGCCGCTCGTCGGCTATCTCGTCGCAGGCATCATCGTCGGCCCCTACACGCCCGGTCCATCGATCGATGCAGCGCTCGCGACCGAACTTTCGGAAGTCGGCGTCATTCTTCTGATGTTCGGCGTCGGACTGCACTTCTCGACGGATGATCTTCTCGCGGTCAAGGGGATCGCCGTTCCCGGCGCAATCGGACAAATCGTGATTGCCACCGCGATCGGCGCCGCGGTCGCCGCTACCTGGGGATGGAGTCTCGGTGGCGGTCTTGTCCTCGGCCTTGCGCTCTCTGTCGCAAGCACCGTGGTCCTGCTCAAGGCGCTCGACGAACGCAACGCGCTCAACAGCGCGAACGGCCGCATCGCCGTCGGCTGGTTGATTGTCGAAGACCTCGCGATGGTCTTGGCCCTCGTCTTGCTACCCGCGCTCGCCGGCCTGCTCGGTGGCAAAGCTGCGGTCCACGCTGAAGGCGCCCTCGACGCATCGTTGCTGCTCACGCTCGCGATCACGCTCGGCAAACTGTTCATCTTCGGCGTCATCGTGCTCACCATCGGCCCGCGTGTCGTGCCGTGGATTCTCAGCCAGGCGGCCCGTACCGGCTCGCACGAACTGTTCACGCTTTCGGTGCTCGCGGTCGCGCTCGGCATCGCCTACTTCTCGGCGAAGTTCTTCGATGTCTCCTTCGCGCTCGGCGCGTTCTGCGCGGGCATCGTGCTCGCGAAATCAGAGTTCTCTCACCGCGCCGCCGAAGAATCGCTGCCGCTGCAGAACGCTTTCTCGGTGTTGTTCTTCGTCTCGGTCGGAATGCTGTTCGACCCGTCGATCCTCATCCGCGAGCCCGTTGCTGTCGTCTCAGTGCTTCTCATCATCCTCATCGGCAAATCGCTCGTCGCCTTTGCGATCGTCATCGCCTTGGGTTACCCGATCTCAACGGCAACCCTTGTTTCCGCGAGTCTCGCGCAAGTCGGCGAATTTTCCTTTATTCTGGCTACGCTCGGCATTTCGCTCGGCCTGCTGCCTACCGAAGGCAAGGATCTCATTCTCGCCGGCGCGCTCTTGTCGATCACGCTCAACCCGTTTGCGTTCGCGCTCGTGAAACCGGTAACGGACTGGATCAACGCTTTCCTCGGAATGCTTGCGCGCGGCGAGCCGGAGCGGCGCGCGCGGCTCGCGACACTCGACCGCCATCTTGAGGACTTGCGACGGAAGTCCGAGCCGGCTGCAAACCTGGGCCTGCAGCCCGCCCAACTGCTGAGCAAGTTTCCTGTGTTTGGCGATCTGAACGCCGACCAGCGCGCCGAACTCCTGAGCCTGTTCAAGCCACGCTCTGCCGCACCAGGTGAACGCGTAATCCGCGCAGGCGAAATCGGCAACGAGATGTTCTTCATCTCTTCCGGCGCGGTCGAAGTGCATATCGGCGAAAGGAAGAAAATTCCGCTCGGACCCGGCGACTTCTTCGGCGAGATGGCCCTGCTGACCGGCGAGCGACGCACCGCCGACGTGACGGCAATCGACTACTGCCTGTTCCTGATCCTGACAAAGACCGACTTCGACCAGTTCATCGCCCGCTATCCGGAACTGCGGCAACGCATCAACGAGATTGCCGACCGCCGGGCTGAGGAAAACCGGCGTGCGATGCAAGCGCCCGGCAGCCCAGCTGACCCAGCCGCGCAGGCTAAACAGGATAAATAAAACTCGAAAGAGTTGCGTACCGACTCCTCAGGGGGCCGCCTGCTATGGCAGGCTGTCTTGGGAGCCGCAGGGGGCTGCGTGTGTTGTTGCGTATCGCGGGCGTACTGTCCGTGTTGGCCGTCGCGGTATCGCCGCCGCCAGCGCTTGCCATGACCGAGCGTCCTCCCCTGTTCATCGCCATCTCCTTCGACAATTGCGGGGAGCTCGAGCGCTGGCAGAAGCTTTCCGATCTCCTCGGCGAGATGAATGGCGGAGGCAGCCACGCCCACCTCACGTTCTTCGTCAGCGGCACGAATTTTTTACCTTACGCGAAGCGCGGGCTCTATCGCGCACCCGGTCAGCCGGCGGGTACGGCGAACATCGCGTTCGGCGGATCGCCCGACGACGTCCGCCGACGCGTCGAGTTCATCAATCAGCTTCGCGCAAACGGACATGAGATCGGCTCGCATGCGGTTGGTCATTTCGACGGTCGCAATTGGTCGGCCGCGGAATGGGCGCACGAATTCCGCGCCTACAAGGAGCTGTTCGACACCGTCGGCAAGAACGCCGACGGCAACGGCTTTGCGTTTCCGGTCGACGAGATCAAAGGCTTTCGCGCGCCGTATCTGAGCCGCAATGCCGGGCTCTATCAGGCCGAAAAGGAATTTCGCTTTCGTTACGACGCGAGCGGCGTCGGCAATGCGGACGCATGGCCGGAGAAGATCGGCGGTGTCTGGCGTTTCAACTTGGCAAGCCTGCGCATCGCCGGATCAGGCAGGCACACGCTCTCCATGGACTACAATTTCCTTGTCGCGCAGTCGGGCGTGGCCGGCAGTCCGCGCATGCAGGCACAATATCGCGACGAGATGCTGCGCACTTACCTCGCCTATTTTCGTTCGAGCTACATGGGCAATCGTGCGCCGATCCACATCGGCCATCACTTCCAGCCGATGCAGGGCGGCGCCTACAACGAGGCGCTCAAGGATTTCATCCGCAAGGCCTGCAGCTTGCCGGAAGTACGCTGCGTGACGTACGGCGCGCTCGCCGACTTCCTGGACAATGCGGGAGAGGCGGCATTGCAGGCCTACCAGCGGGGCGATTTTCTCAAAGCGCCTGACCCGATGCTGGACGTTGCCGCAACCCGGGCGCGCGAGCGTCTCTGAACTAGCGCTTGCGCTCGTCCTCGATCCGCCCGGGCTCGATCACCCGATACTCCGCGTCGATGACTTCATATCCCGGGTGGGCGCTGGGCTTGCGTGTGCCGCGGAACGGTCCGAACAGATAGTAGACAGCACCGGCAACGGCGAGCACCGGCAGAACCAGCAAAAATACCGTCAAGCTCAGCAGGAACAGCGCAATAGCGAACGCGATCACGAGCGCCCCGACGACGAGGGCGATCCAACGCGGAATTTTCAGCGTGCGGACCTGATACTGCGGCATCTTCCACCTGCCTTCAGAACGCGGTTCATAGCATTTCGGCTCCGACAGATTGTGGCTCCGCGATCACGGGTGCGATAGGTTACGAAGAATTCATGTTGCCTACGCTGGAGGCGTTGCCTTGCTGAAGCTCGACGAACTCGTTGCGATCGATTTCCACACGCACGCGGAAGAACCGTGCGGAATGCATGCCGACGACGGCTACGACGATTTCAAGAAGGCGATGAACGAATATTTCAAGTCGCCGCACGAGCATCAGCCGACGATTCCGGAAACCGCCGCTTACTACCGCGAGCGGAAGATCGGCTGCGTGATCTTTCCGGTCGATGGCGAGCGCGAGACTGGGTATCGCCGCTACAAGAACGAGGAAGTGGCCGAGCTCGCCGCGCAGTTCAAAGACATCATGATCCCGTTCGCGAGCATCGATCCCGCGAAAGGCAAGCTCGGCGCGCGCGAAGCGCGCCGGCTCGTGGCCGAATTCGGAATTCGCGGCTTCAAGTTTCATCCGACGGTACAGGGCTTCTACCCGAACGACCGCAGCGCTTATGTCCTGTACGAGGCGATCGCAGAAACCGGCCTTCCGGCGCTGTTTCACACGGGCCAGACGGGTGCCGGGGCCGGCATGCGCGGCGGCAACAGCATGCGGCTGAAGTACTCGAACCCGATGTACATCGACGACGTCGCGGTCGATTTCCCCGACATGCCGATCATTCTCGCGCATCCGTCCTTTCCCTGGCAGGAGGAGGCGCTCTCGGTCGCGACCCACAAGCCGAACGTCTACATCGATCTGTCGGGCTGGTCGCCGAAATACTTTCCGAAGATTCTCATTCAGTACGCGAACACGCTCCTGAAGCACAAAATGCTGTTCGGCTCCGACTGGCCAGCGATCGCACCCGACCGTTGGCTCGCCGACTTCGAGAAGATCGAGATCAAGCCGGAGGTGCGGCCCCTCATCCTCAAGGAGAACGCAGCGAAGCTGCTCGGACTGCGCTGAGCGACGAAACGAGTACCGCATCTCGGGATTACGCCGTGGAAATTACCCGCAGAACGTTGTTCGAAAGCGAGACGCTGCACATCGGCATGGCGGAAGCACGCCCCGTGTCCGAAGCATGCGGCGAAGTCGAGCGGCAAAGCTCGAATGTCATGGTGCTGCCGTTCAGCGGCGTCTTTTCAAAGCACGATGCGCCAGGCCGACATGTGGTCGCGACTCCGAGCCATGCCGTATTCATTGCCGCCGACACTCCGTATCGAATCGGCTTTCCCGGCGCTATCGGCGACCGCGCGCTCACCTTGCGGTTCGGCGAGAGCTTGGCGCCCGATCAACTCGACATGCGCGGCAGCGGCTCGGCGCTGACATCGAACGGTTTGCTTCCCGCCAACGCCATGATTCTTCGCAATCTGCTTTGGGCGCGACTTGAAAGACGCGACGCGGACGAATTTGAAGTCGAAGCGCTCGGACTCGATCTCCTGGATATGTCTTTCAGGTCGATGCGTACGGGCGACCGGCCCCGTCGACGATCGGCGCTGGCCCGGCGAACGCGCGCGCTGGAGCGCGTGAAGGAGGCGGTGGCCCTTGCGCCGGGTGACAAATGGAACGTCGCCAAGCTCGCGCAGGTCGCGAACCTGTCGCCCTTTCATCTGTGCCGCGTCTTTCGCCAGATGGTCGGTATCTCGATCTACAATTACGTCTTGCAAGAACGCCTGGCACAGTCGCTGGACGCCGTTCTCGACTGTGGCGATGATCTCACCGCCATCGCGCTCGACGGCGGATTCGCGAGCCACAGCCACTTCACGGCTCGCTTCCGGAGTTTCTTCGGCTGTACCCCGCTGGCGCTGCGACGCATTGCGACCGCCGGGCACCTCGCCGAATTGCGCAAGATCATGACAGCGCGGCGGAGCTAAGTCGCCCTAGGCTTGGTCATCCCGCACGGAACGTCGGGCCCTCGTTCGAGGTGACAGCCGATGGTCATTGACATCGCGACCTTTCATGCAAGCCGTCGCTTCGCCGAGGTGAAGTCCGGACGCATCGCCTATTTCGAGAAGGGGCAAGGGCCGGTGGCACTCTTCGTGCACGGAGTGCCGCTCAACGGATATCACTGGCGTCACGTCATTGACCGAGTCCAGCATCGGCGGCGCTGCATCGCCATTGACCTCATGGGGCTCGGCTACACCGAAATCGGACCGTCGCAGGACGTGTCGTTCACGTCCCAGGCCCACATGATTGCCGAGGTCATGGACGCACTCGGAATTGAACGGGCTGACTTGGTCGGCAACGACAGCGGCGGCGCTATCGCCCAGATCTTCGCGGCCAATTATCCGAAGCGGCTCACGTCGCTCGTCTTGACGAATTGCGACGTTCACGACGGCTGGCCGCCGCCCCAAGTCCAGCCGCTCATCGAACGCTCGCGAAACGGAACGCTTGCGTCCGTTTTCCAACCGTTCATCGAACGTCCCGATCTCATGCGCGAGCGCTACGCTAGAGGCGAGTCCGCGCCGCTGTTTCGTAGTTATGCCGATCCGAACGTTCTGACGGACGAAAACATCCGGCTCTATCTGCAACCGCTCTTCAGCTCGCAACAGCGGATCGAGGCCTTTCAGCGGTATTGGCTGGGCTTCGACAACGCGCACACAGTCGCCATTCATTCGGCCCTCAAGGCGCTCAAGGTCCCCACGCTGATCGTGTGGGGCCTCAAGGACATCTTCTTCGACAAAAAGTGGGCGTACTGGCTGAAGGACACGATCCCGGGCGCGAGGCGGGTCGTCGAAGTCGAGGACGGCAGACTGTTCTTCCCGGAAGATCGCCCCGATGCGCTGACCGTACCGATGCTCGAACTCTGGGAAGAGTTGGCAAAGGCCTGATGCTTCAGGGAGATGGTCGACGCTTCACCGCCCATGGGCGTCGGTCGCAATAAACGCGCGAACTCCTGGCAGGAATAATCCGGCGTGGCCGCGGTTATCCACGTGACGGGATTCTAAGTCGTGTCCGGTCCAATCGAGGCTTCCAGGAGGGGTGAGTATGAATTGGCTGAAGACGATCATTGCTGCATGTGCGTTTGCTGCCTTGATGACGCTGCCGGGCGCAGCCCAGGCGCCAGCGGGATACGGCGCGCCGATGACGCTCGAACAGGCGAAGAAGGCGATGGCCGCCGCCGAGGCGGAAGCCGGGAAGAACAACCTTTCCATGGTGATTGCGATCGTCGACAGTTCCGGGCACCTCCTGGCGCTGCACCGCATGGACAACTCCAGCTACGGCTCGATCCGTGTCGCGATCGGCAAGGCCGAGACCGCACTCGATTTCCGCCAGTCGACGAAAATTCTTGATGATCGTCTGGCCTCCGGCGGCTCCGCGTTCAGACTCCTCACGCTCGGCGGCGCAACCTTGATCGAGGGTGGACTGCCGATCATAGCCGGCGGCAAAATTGTCGGGGCGATTGGCGTTTCCGGCGCCGCTGCTCCGCAAGACGGGCAAGTCGCCAAGGCCGGAGCCGACGCGGTTCAGTAATTCGCCCGGAGCAAGGTGGCGGAGAGCGTGACAAGCACGATCTCCGCCAAAAAAACCTCAAGCGCTCTTCGGTCTCTTCTGAGAGCGGGCGGGACGAGCGGCAGCTCGCGCCGACGTGTTCAGTGCCGCGGCGGCGCGAATGAGCGCCTTCAACGCCGTTTCATCAATCTTGTCGCCCTCGTGGAGATCGATGGCACGCCTGGTGTTGCCTTCGAGGCTGGAGTTGAAGAGGCCGGAAGGGTCCTCCAGCGAGGCACCCTTGGCGAAGGTCATCTTCACGACAGCCTTGTACGTCTCACCGGTGCAGATGATTCCGGCGTGCGACCACACCGGCACCCCTCTCCACTTCCACTCCTCGACCACTTCGGGGTCGGCCTGCCTGATGAGACTTCGGACCCGAGCGAGCGTCGCGCCCCGCCAATCATTCAGCTCCTTGATTCTCGCATCGATCAGCTGAGAGGGAGAGGCTCCTCTTTTTCCTTGCTTCGAGTTGCCCTTCTTCTTCATGCTCGTCGTCGCTTTCTTCATGGTTGTCGCTCGCTTGAGCAAAGACGAAAACTTTGCTCAGAGCGTGGAGTAACTTTCGAAGCTGCACGAACGTCAGCGAACGTTTGCGGAGTGGCGCGTGGCGGAGAGGGTGGGATTCGAACCCACGATACGGTTACCCGTATGCCGCATTTCGAGTGCGGTGCTTTCAACCGCTCAGCCACCTCTCCGGACCGCGGCGGCCGAAACCTAACGAAGCAAGTCGGGCGAGACAAGGCTCGCGGCTCGCTTCGTTCCGCGTCAAATATCAATGACGACGTAGTTCTCTTCGACCCGCACCGCGAACGTCTCGGCCACATACGGCCCCTTTACGAGCTCCGCGCCCGGCTCGATCGTCGCCTTGTAGGCGCGCGTCCGCACCTTCTTCGGATCGAACCAGGATTGCCCGGTGCGGATGTCGAACTCCCATCCGTGCCACGGGCAGCGCAGGAACTCGCCGGGCCGAGTGAGCTTGTACTCGCCCGGCTCGTCCGACTCCGCGAGGCCGATCACCATGCCGCGGCAGAGCTCCGCGCCCGAATGCGGGCATTTGTTCAGGAGCGCGTAGAATTCACCCTTCACGTTGAAGACGCCGATCTCACGGCCTTCGAGCGTGACAAGCTTCCGCTCGCCCTCGGCGATCTCGCCGACAGCTGCAACGACGTGCCGGCCCATGACTACTGCAGTCCGTAGAATCCCTTGGCGTTGCCGCTGAAGATCTTCCTCTTTTCGGCTTCGCTGAGGCCAAGGTGATTGAGCGCGTAGCGCGGATCGTCGAAGTCCCAGTGCGGATAGTCGGTCGAGAACATCAACCGCTCGACCCCGACCCAGTCGACGACGTGACGCATGTCACGCGGATTTTCCGGCTCGTCGATTGGCTGCGTCGTGAAGCGGAAATGCTCGATCGCGTATTCCGACGGCGCGCGCTTCAGATGCGGCACCTCGCTCTTGAAGCGCTCCCAGTGCTTGTCGAGCCGCCAGCGCAACGCCGGCTCCCAGGTGAAGCCGCCCTCAATCAGCACGATCTGGAGCTCGGGGAACTGTTCGAACACGCCCTCGATAACCATCGAGGCGATCAGCGCCTGCATGGTCTGCACCATCGAGGTGTGCTCCTCGATGTAATAGGAGGGCATGCCGCTGCCCGTGGAAGGATGCCCGCCCATGCCGCCGAGGTGCAAGCCGATGGGGAGCTTGTTCGCGACCGCCGCTTCGTAGATCGGCCAGTATCGGCGGCGCCCGAGCGGCTCCACCGAGCGCGGCGGCAGCAGCACCTGCACGAAGCGCTTCTCCTTCGCGCGCTTGTTGATCTCGGCCACGGCGACAGCCGCGTCTTCCTGCGTCACGGTGATCGAGGCACGGAAGCGCTTGTCAAAGTCGCAGAACTTGCTGATCTGCCAGTCGTTCACCGCCGAGCAGAGCGCTGCACCGTAATCGAGGTTGCGCTGGTGCGAGCCGCTGCGCCCGAGCGGGATCAGGATTCCGTACTCGACGCCATTCGCATCGAGATGCTGCTTGCGCATGAACTCGGGGTCCGAGCCCGGCGTCGAGCCGTCTTCCGGCCACGCATCGAGGCGCGCAACATCGGGCGTCATGCGCGGGTGCGCGAGCCCTTCCGACAATCCTTGCCGCACGTGACTGCCGAACGTTGCGGCGTGCTCTTGCCAGCGCTTGGCCATGAACGGGAACAGCTCGGCCGCAGATTTCGTCGCCGGATGGATGTCGCAATCGACGAGGCTGAGCTTCTGCTCGGCATCCTTCCGCGGTTCCGATTTCGGTTTGACGTTGACGTTCATTGCCGAATCTCCTTCGGCGCGTCGGGCTCGCGCAGCCGAGAATAGGTCTCGAGGGGGTTTTCGAGAAGGATTTTCTTGGTGAGCGCGGGCGAAAGCCCGTCCGGCAAGGCATTCAGACCGTCGAAATGCCAGTGCGGGTAGTCCGTCGAAAACAGCAGCATGCTGTCCGAACCGATTTGATCGATGCTCTGTTCCAGCTGTTCACGGTTTGGCGGTTGGTCCACCGGCTGCAAGGTGATCCGCACGTGCTCGCGGATGATCTCCCCGGGCGAACGCTTCACCCACGGCGTCTCGGCGCGCACCCCGCGCCAGGTCTTGTTCGCGCGCCAGAGAAACGGCGGCAGCCATGCGAATCCGGACTCCATGAGCACCACTTTCAGGCCGGGATATTTCGCGAACACGCCCTCCGCGACGAAGCTGAGCAACTGGTTCTCGAACGCCGCCGACTGCGCCACGTAATCCTCGAAGAGATACGAAGTCCATCCGACCGAAGTCGGCGCGTAGCGGTAGCTCGAACCCGCGTGAATGCCGACCGCAAGGCTGTATCGCTCGCACGCCTCGTAAATAGGCCAGTAGTAACGACGCCCAAGCGTCATCTCCCCCATCACCGGAACGAGTACTTGCACGAACCGCTTGTCGCCGGCCCGGCGCTCGATCTCCTCGACGCTGTTCTTCGGATTCTGGATGGGGAGCACGATCGACGCGCGCAGTCGCGGCTCGCGGTCGAGCCATTCGCGCGCGATCCACTCGTTCACCGCGCGGCAGAACGCGGCGGCCATGTCCTCATGATGCAGCACTTGCGCACCGTACATGCAGTTCGCGATTGCGAACTTCGTACCGAACGCATCGAGCACGTGCTTGCGCAATGAAACGAGGTCCGTGCCCGGGACGCCCACCGACGGTTTCCAATCGGGACGCGCGAACACCGGCGCATTTGCAGGCTGCCCGGTCACGTTCATGCTGTGGCGATCGAGCCCGCGCGTGACGACCGCTTCGCGCCAGTAATCCTCGAGATACGGAAGAAGGACGTTCATCGACGACACGGAGATGTGCACGTCGCAATCGATTGCCTCGAGGCCGAAGACACCCCGGCCCGGCGCTGGTCGCACGCTGGCCGCTGTAGCCATATCGCTCATGCCCTGAATATAAGTCGGCATTTGCAAAGGATTAAGCGCGCCTTTTGGGCGCTCAGTTTTCGCGGTTTCGGCTATAGACCGAAGATCCGCTCCGCGTTCTTGCCCGCGATGCGAACGGCCTCGTCCTTTGCGCGCGCATTCACGCGGCTGAGGCAGCCAGCCATGTCGCCGATATTGTGCGGATAGTCCGAGCCATAGAGCACGTTGTCGGCGCCATCGGCGACCGAGATGCAGAGGTCGAGCGCGCGCGAGTCGTAAACGACCGTGTCGTAATAGATGCGCTTCAGGTATTCGCTCGGCTTGATCCTGATCACCTCGCCGCACGCCGGGATCATTTCCCAGCATTTGTCGAGCCGCGCCGCGAGGTAAGGCAGCGCGCCGCCACCGTGCGACGCGATCAGCTTCGCGTTGGGAAACTTGTCGAGAAAGCCTGCATAGATCATGCGCGCGAACGCGAGTGTCGTATCGAACATGAAGCCAACCGGCGGCACGAGGCCGAACTCGTCGAGATGCAATTCCTTGGCGCCGGCGGGTGCGCCCGGGTGCACGAGCACCGGAAGCTTCGCGTCGTCGATCGCCTGCCACACGGACGCGAATTTCGGATTGGTGAGATCTTCGCCCGCGATGTTCGCGATCACCATCACGCCGACCGCGCCGTTCTTCAGGCAACGCGCGAGCTCGGCCCTCGCGTCATCGGCGTACTGCCAGGGCAACGACGCAAACCAGCGAATGCGATCCGGTCTCGCACGTTGCTGCTCCGCCATGGAGTCGTTCACGAGCTTCGCCGCCTGCAGGCTCACTTCGCGCCCGCCCCAGTAGACGTTGGGGCAGGTCAGAGACACGACGGCCATGTCCACGCCCGCCCTGTCCATGTCCTTGATACGAAGATCGTAGTCCCACATCGGCTCGAACAACGTGAAGAACGGCGACCCGCGATAGAACACCGTGTCCTGCCCGGCCTTGGTTTTCTTCAGTTCGAGCTCCGGCCCGCCGCGCGTCCGCAGCAGCTCGATGTAATCGCGCGTCAGCATGTGCGTATGAACGTCGATAACCGGCATATTTCACCTTGAGAAACGGGGTTGGTGGCGCGTCGCCGGCCGAGAGGCGTGAAATCTCCATAATTGATCGGGCTGCAAGGGCCAAGGGCTTCAACCTTAGTCCGAGGGGGCCGCCGCACCGTTTGCTTCCACGCCGCCTCGTGCAATGATTTGCTACAAGCGGTCGGCGGCTGAAAAAATGAAAAACTCGCCGATGGGAAGAACGCGCCGAGGAGTGAAGTTAGCGGATGGCGTCGGTCAAAGTTCGTGAAGTACGCAAGGCTTTCGGAGCAGTCGAAGTCCTGCACGGCGTGACGGTCGATATCGAAGACGGCTCGTTCGTCGTCCTCGTCGGTCCGTCCGGCTGCGGCAAATCCACGTTGCTGCGCATGATCGCCGGCCTCGAGAACATTACCGCGGGTCAGATCCTGATCAACGAGCGTGTCGTCAATGACGTCCCGCCGAAGGCGCGCGACGTCGCGATGGTGTTCCAGAATTACGCGCTCTACCCGCATATGACCGTCGCGGCCAACATGGGCTTTTCGCTCAGGCTACGCGGCGCGCCGAAGACGGAAATCGAATCGCGTGTGCGGCGCGCGGCCGAAATTCTCGGTCTCGTCCCCCTGCTCGAGCGCTTTCCCCGGCAATTGTCAGGCGGCCAGCGCCAGCGCGTCGCCATGGGTCGCGCGATCGTGCGCGACCCGCAAGTGTTCCTGTTCGACGAGCCGCTGTCGAACCTCGACGCCAAGCTGCGTGTCGCGATGCGCACGGAAATCAAGGAGCTGCACCAGCGGCTCAAGACGACGACCGTTTACGTCACGCACGACCAGATCGAAGCCATGACCATGGCCGACAAGATCGTCGTGATGCACGACGGGCTCGTCGAGCAGATCGGAACGCCGCTCGATCTTTACGACAAGCCGGAAAATCAGTTCGTCGCGGGATTCATCGGCTCGCCGGCGATGAATTTCCTCAAGGGCACCGTGCGGACGAACGGCGCTGCCGGATTCGAAGGGCCGAACGGTGTGCACCTGCCGCTCGCGCAGCCGCCTGCGAACTCCGAGGGGCGCCCGGCGGTGTACGGCATCCGGCCCGAGCACTTCACCGTTGCTGACGACGGCGCCGAAGCGGAAATCATCGTCGTCGAGCCGACGGGTTCCGAGACGCAAGTCTTCGCCACGCTCGGCGGCGAGGAGATCGTCGCGATTTTCCGCGAACGCCATCAATTCAATCCGGGCGACAAGATCCGGCTCAAGCCAAATCCCAGGCTCGTGCATCTATTCGACGAGACGACTGGCAAGCGACTGAACGCGTGAAATTTTGAGTCAAGAAACCCAAGGGGAGGAACGACAATGACTGACTTTACCCGCCGCAGCGTATTGCAAGGCGGCACCGCATTCGCGGCGGCCGCCGCACTTTCCGGCCCAGCACTGCTCGAATGGGCCAAGGCGTGGGCACAGGCCGCGCCCTGGAAGCCCGAGAAGGGCGCCAAGATCAACTTGATGCGCTGGCGCCGCTTCGTGCAGGCCGAAGACGAAGCCTTCGTGAAGATGATCGACGCCTTCAAGCAGGCGACCGGCGTCGACGTCGTCGTAACGAACGAGTTGTTCGAGGACCTCCAGCCGAAAGCGTCGATCGCCGCGAACACGGGCTCCGGCCTCGACATGGTGTGGGGTCTCTACTCGCTCCCGCACCTGTTCCCGGCGAAATGCATGGACCTGACCGACGTCGCGAATTACCTCGGCAAGAAGTACGGCGGCTGGACGCCGTCCGCCGAGGCCTACGGCAAGTCCGGCAACAAGTGGATCGGCATTCCGGTCGCCACCACTGGCGGTCTCATGAACTACCGCATCTCCTCCATGGAGAAGGCGGGCTTCAAGGAGTTCCCGAAGGATACGGGCGCCTTTCTCGAACTGTGCCGCGCGCTGAAGAAGAACAATACGCCGGCCGGCTTCGCGCTTGGCCACGCCTCAGGCGACGCAAACACCTGGCTGCACTGGGCGCTCTGGTCGCACGGCGGCAACCTCGTCGACAAGGACGACAAGGTCATCATCAACTCGCCCGAGACCGCGAAGGCGCTCGAGTTCGTCAAGCAGCTCCACGAGACGTTCATCCCGGGCACTGCGTCCTGGAACGACTCGTCCAACAACAAGATCTTCGTCTCCGGAGATCTCCACCTAACGTCGAACGGCATCTCGATCTACGTGACGGCCTCGAAGGAGAACAAAGCGGTCGCCGACGACATGCAGCATGCCTACATGCCGATCGGCCCGGTCGGACGTCCGACCGAACTGCATCTCGCCTTCCCGATGCTCACCTTCCAGTTCACCAAGGCGCCGCAGGCCTGTAAGGCCCTCACCGCGTTCATGCTGGAAGCCGAGAACTTCGATCCGTGGGTCGGGGCCGCGCAGGGTTATCTCTCTCACTTCCTGCTCGCCTACGACAAAAACCCGGTCTGGACCGCGGATCCGAAGCGCACCGTCTATCGCGACGTTGCCAAGCGCACGCTGACACCCGGCGGGCTTGGCTCGCTCGGCGAGAAGGCGGCGGCCGCTATCGCCGACTTCATCGTCGTGGACATGTTCGCGAACTTCGCGACGGGTCGCGAGGACATCAAGGGTGCGATCGCGGTGGCCGAACGTCAGGCGAAGCGCATCTATCGCTGACGAATACTGCGCCGGCGGCCTAGGAGATTTGGCCGCCGGCGTTCTTACTGAGGACTAGAGATTCATGGTCGACGCCACGCTAGCGGCACCGCGATCGTCTGGGGCGGCTCACCAGTCGGCGTGGGATCGCCTCAAGACGAACCGGCATTGGCTCGGCTATTGGTTCATGCTGCCGGCGCTCGCGCTTCTGTTCCTTTTCCTCGCCTACCCGCTCGGCCTCGGCGTCTGGCTGTCCTTCACCGACACCCGCATCGGCCGCGACGGCATCTTCATCGGGCTCGAGAATTACGAATGGCTCGAGGGTGACTCGATTTTCTGGGTCTCGATCTTCAACACTCTGCTCTACACGATCGTCGCGAGCGTCTTGAAATTCGGCGCCGGGCTCTACCTCGCGTTGCTCCTCAATCAGCACCTTCCGTTCAAGGCGATGATCCGCGCCGTCGTGCTGATCCCGTTCATCGTCCCGACGGTGCTGTCAGCGATCGCGTTCTGGTGGATCTACGACACGCAATTCTCGATCATCTCCTGGACGCTCAAGCAGCTTGGCTTCATCTCCACCAATATCGATTTCCTCGGCGACCCGAACAAC
The DNA here is from genome assembly GCA_963711595.1 of uncultured Alphaproteobacteria bacterium. Classification (GTDB taxonomy): domain Bacteria; phylum Pseudomonadota; class Alphaproteobacteria; order Rhizobiales; family Xanthobacteraceae; genus JAUSIF01. Next base: position 332,055 of record CAVQER010000007.1, on the reverse strand, counting down.
GCGCGCGCGAGCGTGATCTTCGCCAACATCTGGCGCGGCATTCCGTTCGTAGCGATCACGTTGCTCGCGGGCCTGCAGACCGTGTCACCCTCGCTCTACGAGGCCGCGACGCTCGACGGCGCGACGCGCTGGCAGATGTTCCGCCACATCACATATCCGCTGCTGACGCCCATTATCGCCGTGGTTATGACCTTCTCCGTCCTCTTCACCTTCACAGATTTCCAGCTGATCTGGGCAATGACGCGTGGCGGCCCCGTAAACGCCACGCACCTGATGGCGACGCTTTCTTATCAGCGGGCGATCCTCGCGGGCCAGCTCGGCGAAGGCGCGGCGATCGCGACCGCCATGATCCCGTTCCTGCTGGCCGCGATCCTGATCTCCTGGTTCGGGCTCCAGCGCCGCAAGTGGCAGCACGGTGAGAACAATGACTGACGTGCTCGCCACCAAGGCCATCGATCCGAAAACGGTGCTGACGGCCTCCTCGCCCATCGCCGATAACACCGAGGGCATGAGCTATCTCGAGACCTTGCCTAGGCGCCTCATCACGCTCTATCTGCCGCTACTGCTCTTCATTTTCGTGCTGCTGTTTCCGTTCTATTGGATGGCGCTGACCGCGATCAAACCGAACGATCAGCTGCTCGACTTCAACACGGTCAATCCGTTCTGGACCTGGTCCCCAACCTTTCAGCACATCTCCAAGCTGTTGTTCGATTCCGCCTATCCGCAGTGGCTCTGGAACACAATGTACGTGGCCACCGCGGCAACAGTGCTGTCTATCTTTGCGAGCACGCTCGCGGCGTACGCAATCGTTCGTCTGCGTTTCAAGGGCGCGCAGATGCTCGGCGTCATGATCTTCCTCGCCTATCTCGTCCCGCCGTCGATCCTGTTCATTCCGCTGTCGACGGTGATCTACAACTACGGCCTGTTCGACAGCCCGATGTCCTTGATCCTTGTCTATCCGACGATCCTCATTCCTTTCTCAACCTGGCTGCTGATGGGTTATTTCAAGACCATTCCATATGAACTCGAGGAATGCGCACTGATCGACGGCGCGAGCCGCTGGCAGATCCTGACAAAGATCGTGCTCCCGCTCGCCGTACCCGGACTGATCTCCGCCTTCATCTTCTGTTTCACGCTGTGCTGGAACGAGTTCATCTACGCGCTGACGTTCCTGCAATCGGTGCAGAACAAGACCGTGCCCGTCGCGATCGTGAATGAGTTCGTCGACGGCGACATCTATCGCTGGGGCTCGTTGATGGCGGGCGCCCTCGTCGGCTCGCTGCCGCTCGTGATCCTCTACGCGTTCTTCGTCGAGCACTACGTCTCGGCGATGACCGGTGCGGTGAAGGAGTGAGTGCTCGACCGCTACCCGTGACGCAAAATTCAGACAGTCAGGGCGTCCGCTCTGCTTTGGCGACCGTGACGATCAGGACCGGCATTTCGAAAGCGACCGTGCCATCGGCGACAACAAACGGCCTGAGTTCCTAGCCTGATTCCTGCAGGAGACGTGCGAACTGCGCGTCGTCGAGCATCCCGCCAAGCGTCCACACGCACGATCTCTCGATGGAAACCAGCGGGCTGATCGATGCGAAGCGAACCGTCCCACTATGCCGCGTCACCTTCGCCTCGGCGATGCCTGCCTCGGCGCATAGGGCGAGCAACCGTTCCGGGTCGCCGAGCACGAAGGGCGCACGGAAAGCGTTCGCGACTCGGTCGCCGAATAGCCGTCGCAACAGCTCAGCGAGTGCCGCGTAACCGGGTGAGTGATCGAGCGAGTCGCACATAGCGATGGCGAGCCGCCCGCCCGGCCGCAGCACGCACATCATTTCCCGAAGGGCGGCGGGTCGGGCCGTCGCGCCCCTTGTCCTCCGCTGACCGTGCTCGCGCATTCATTGCGGTGCCTCCACGAATTGCGCGGTGTCGAGGTAATCCACGAACCGGGCAACCTTGCCGTCGCGCATCGTGAACACGTGGGCCCAATCGGTGGAAAAGGGCCGTCCGGTCTTCCGGATCTTGCCCTTGTAATTGCCCAACACCACCACCTTGTCGCCGTTCGCGAGAAATTCGCGCGGCGTAAACTCTCTGATGTCCTCAAGCTCGGTGAGTTCTTGGAAGAACTTCTGCACCGCAGCGTGCCCCTTGCGCATGCCGAACAGCGGATAGTCCTTCGCCCGACCGTTGCCGCCCCATTCCACATCGGGTGTGAGAGCGGCGATCACCGAGGCAATGTCGTCCCGACCGAACGCAGCATAAAAATCCTTGACCAGTTTCACGTTGGCGTCGCTCATCATGCTCTCCTCTCGGACAGGTACGCGCGTTCTCCCAATCGAGCCTCCGCGGTGGATATCGTTCTCGGCGCAAGGTAGGCTCACCGCATGGGCGGGCGCCATGACCGAGCGTCTGAATCACTTGCTGCACGGTCCGTCGTGCCGCCAGAGCTTGCTCAATCGTCCCCGATGCTTGCTCCAGAGTCCGCCGCCGGCGAATCGGCCGCGCACGATCCTCTGTCGGACGTCCTGCGCATGGTGAAGCTCACCGGCGCGCTGTTCTTCCTCGTGGACGCATCCTCACCGTGGTGCGTGCAGGTGCCCCACGCGAGCGTCTTCGCTCCGATCATTCTTCCCCGGGCACGTCATGTCATTTCGTATCACATCGCCACGGAAGGCTCAGGTTGGGCAGGCGTGCCCGGCGACCCGCCCGTTCGTTTCGCTGCCGGCGACGTGCTCGTGTTTCCGCACGGCGACCCCTACGCGATGCTGAGTGCGCCGGGAGAGCCTCCGGAGCTAGGTCCCGAAGAAACGCTCGACTTCTTTCGCGCGCTGGCGGGCGCTGAGCTGCCTTTCGTAGTTGCCGAAGGCGGTGGTGGCCCCGACCGGGCCAAGTTCGTATGCGGCTTCCTCGGCTGCGATGCCCGGCCATTCAATCCGTTGCTCGATACGCTGCCAAGATTGATGCACGTGCAGCGTCCCGCGGATGCGCTGAACGATCTCCTGGACCGTTTGATCGAGCTAGCGCTTGCGGAAGCGCCGCTGCGCCGCGTCGGCGGTGAATGCATTCGCCTGCGTCTCAGCGAGCTGATGTTTGTCGAGGTTGTGCGTCGGTATCTCGAAACGCTTCCCGCGGACAAGACGGGCTGGCTCGCGGGACTGCGCGATCCGGGCATCGGCCGCGTCCTCGCGCTGCTGCACGAGCGGCCGTCCCACGCCTGGACGCTGGAAGAGCTTGCGCGACAGGTCGGAATGTCGCGCTCGGTGCTGGCGGATCGCTTCGCACATCTCGTCGGTCATCCACCGATGCAATACCTGACCCGCTGGCGGATCCAGGTGGCCGCGCGACTGCTCGCCGACGGCGCGTCGAAAGTAGCGACCGTCGGCCGCGAGGTGGGCTACGCGTCCGAGGCCGCGTTCAGCCGAACCTTCAAGAAGATTGCCGGCATCTCGCCCGCCGCATGGCGCAAACGCGCGACGCGCTAGGGGGACGAAGCGCGCGCCGCTTTCGGCGGACCCGCGCGAATGCAATGGTCGGCGGCTGGTCTCCAGCGACGGTTCGGAGCTTCAGTACGTCGCTCGACCGCCCGAGAGATCGAACACTGCACCCGTAGTGAAGGAACACTCGGCCGAGGCCGCGAACGCCACCGTCGCCGCGATCTCCTCCACCAGCACAAACCGCGCGCGCGGAATTTTCGCCAGCATGTAGTTGATGTGCTGTTCCGTCATCTGCGCGAAGATCGCGGTCTTCGCGGCCGCGGGCGTCACACAGTTGACCGCGATATCGTAGCCCGCGAGCTCCTTGCCGAGCGATTTCGTGAGCGCGATGAGCCCGGCCTTCGAGGCCGAGTAGGCCGGCGCGTTCGGGTTGCCTTCCTTGCCCGCGATCGATGCCACGTTGACGATGCGGCCATAGTTCTGCGCGATCATGCCTGGCGCGATCACGCGGCAGCAGTAGAACGGTCCGTCGAGATTGATCGAGAGAACCTCACGCCACGCCTCGATTGGGTACTCCCAGGTCGGCTGGTTCGGACCCGAAATGCCGGCGTTGTTGACCAGAATGTCGACGCGGTCGAGCGCAGCGATCGTCTCATTGTACGAGCTTTGCACCGCGCGCGGATCAGTCACGTCAGTTGCGCATACGACGACGCGGCCGCGATCCTTCAGTTCGGCGGACGTGCGCGCGGCAAGCGCTTTGTCCCGGTCCCAAATCGCGACGGAGGCGCCGGAGTCGAGCAGCCGCTCGACGACCGCCCTGCCGATACCCTGCGCCCCGCCGGTTACGACGGCTGTCCGGCCCGCGAGGTCGATACGATTAGCCATGAATTTTCCTCCCCTTGCGCACTAACCTAGAGCCCCCGGCGCTTTCTTGACAGCGCGGGACCCTGCCTTCATAAGCAAGATGAAAGCGCGGGCCTGCGGGTCCGCGCGCTTTGTTGCAGGGCGTTCGCGCCCGCCAAAACCTTGGAAATTCAACGATGTTCGCAGTCATCAAGACGGGTGGTAAGCAATTTCGGGTGGCCGCCGACGAGGTCGTCCGGATCGGCAGGCTCGGCGCCAAGACCGGCGAGATCGTCACCTTCCCGGTCATGATGCTGGGCGGCGACAATCCCCTGATCGGCGCGCCGCTCATCGACGGCGCATCGGTTGCCGCCGAAGTCGTCGACCACGGGCGCGGCGCAAAGGTGATCGCTTTCAAGAAGCGCCGCCGCAAGCATTCGAAGCGCAAGCGCGGCTATCGCGACGACTTCACCGTCGTGCGGATCACTGAGATCCTGACCGACGGCAAGAAGCCGACGATCGCCGCGAAGCCGAGGGCAGTGCCGAAGCCGAAAGCCGAGGCCAAGGCCGACGACGACGAAGATGCCCCAAAGCCGAAGGCGAAGGCGAAATCAGCGGCCAAGAAAGCAGCTAAACCGAAGGGCAAGAAAAAGTAACAAGAAATGAAATGAGCCCGTCACGAATCTGGTGTATAGTGACTGAGATTGGAGTTCGGTAATGGCCCACAAGAAAGCAGGCGGATCTTCACGTAACGGCCGCGACTCGGCAGGTCGCCGGCTCGGCGTGAAGTGTTTTGGCGGCGAGCGAGTGCTCGCCGGCAATATCATTATCCGCCAGCGGGGCACCAAATGGCACCCCGGCGTCAATGTGGGGATGGGCAAAGACCACACCCTGTTCGCTCTTACCGAAGGTTCAGTTCTGTTCCGTGCCCACGCCAAAGACCGCGTCACAGTATCCGTAGTCCCGATGCCGGAGGCTACGGCCAAATAGCGGCGGAGATCAGCGAAGGTCCCGCCGGCAACTTGTCAAACCGGCGGACCTCCCAATCAGCGGGTCCGAAATCTTGGGGAGACAAGTTGCGTCTCCCCTTCGCATTTTGGAGGAGCCCGCGATGACTTCAGTTCAGATATCGAGCACGGCACCACCCGGCGAACTGCGCGTCTCCACTCTGGAATCCGAACGGCTAGTGCTTCGTCCGCCCCGCCTTGCGGATGCGCCCGCGATTGCCGCGCTTGCGGACAACCGCAAGGTGGCGGAAATGACCGCTTCGATCCCCCACCCCTACCGAATCGAGGATGCCGAAGCCTGGATTGCGAGCCTCGCCGATAAGGCAGGGCCCGTGTACGGCATGTTCGAGCGCAAAGGCGGTGCCTTTGTGGGCGCTTGCGACTTCCAGATGCGCGATGAAGCCATCCCGGAAATCGGCTATTGGGTTGGCGAACCGTTCTGGGGCCGCGGCTATGCCACCGAGGCCGTCCGCACCATGATCGACCACGCTTTCACGGCCACCGATCTCGACGCGCTCGCGGCCTCCTGCCGCGTGACCAACACCGCGTCGCGGCATGTGCTGGAGAAGTGCGGCTTTCAGTGGACCGGCGTCGGCCTGCTCCGCGTGCGGACCCTCGGCGCTTCCGTTCCGTCGGACCGCTTCCGCCTCGACCGGCGCACCTGGGTCGCATTGCGCGCCTGGGGCCGGACGCGGCTACCTGGTCGCAAGCGGGCCGCCCGGGGCTGACCGCATGAAATTTCTCGACGAGGCGAAGGTCTACGTCAGCTCCGGCGCCGGTGGCGCGGGCGCGGTCTCGTTTCGTCGCGAGAAATTCATCGAGTATGGCGGGCCGGACGGCGGCGATGGAGGCCGCGGCGGGGATGTGATCGTCGAGTGCGTGGACGGGCTCAACACGCTCATCGACTATCGCTACCAGCAGCACTTCAAAGCCAAGTCCGGCGGCCAGGGCATGGGTCGCAACCGATCCGGCGCAAAGGGCAAGGACACGCTCCTGAAGGTTCCGGTCGGCACGCAGGTGTTCGATGAGGACGGCGCGGATCTCCTCGCCGACTTCACCGAGATCGGACAGAAAGTGATCTTGCTCGAAGGTGGCAACGGCGGCTTCGGTAATACGCACTTCAAGTCTTCGACCAACCGCGCCCCGCGTCGCGCGAATCCCGGTCAGCCCGGCGAGGAGCGAACGATCCGGCTGCGGCTGAAGCTGATCGCCGACGCTGGTCTGGTCGGGCTGCCGAATGCCGGGAAGTCGACGTTCCTCGCGGCGGTCTCGGCGGCGAAACCGAAGATCGCCGACTATCCCTTCACGACTTTGCATCCGCAGCTCGGCGTCGTGCGCGTAGACCAGCGTGAATTCGTGCTCGCCGATATTCCCGGTCTGATCGAGGGCGCGCACGAGGGCGCGGGTCTTGGCGACCGCTTCCTCGGTCACGTCGAGCGTTGCGGCGCTCTTCTCCATCTCGTCGACGCAACCACGGAAGACGCGGGAAAAGCCTGGAAGACCGTGCGCGAAGAACTCGTAGCCTACGGCCACGGACTGGAAGATAAGCCCGAAATCGTCGCGCTCTCGAAGATCGATGCACTGACGCCGGAAATGATTGCGAAGCAAAGGAAGAAGCTTGAGCGCGCGAGCAAGCGCAAGCCGATCGTCCTTTCCGCGCACAGCGGCGAGGGCGTCCAGGATGCGCTGCGCGCAGTGCTCAAGCTTGTCGAGCGCTCGCGGCGCGGTCATTCCCGGGCGGAGGCCGCGCAATGGCAGCCGTAACCCCGAACCTCGATCGCTTCCGGCGCATCGTCGTCAAGGTCGGGTCTTCATCACTGTTCGATCATGCTGCAGGAGCGCTCCGCCGCGAATGGCTCGAGGCGCTCGCCGACGACCTCGCCGACCGGGCAAAGGCCGGCGTCGACCTCCTCGTCGTCTCCTCCGGAGCGATCGCGCTCGGCCGCAACGTCCTGAAATTGCCGAGCGCTCATCTCAAGCTCGAGGAAAGTCAGGCCGCGGCTGCCGTGGGACAGATCGCGCTCGCCCGCATCTGGACCGAGACGCTTGCAAAGCGCGGCCTGACCGGCGCGCAGATTCTGCTCACGCTCGGCGACACGGAGGAGCGTCGTCGCTATCTCAACGCCCGCTCCACGATCGCGAAACTTCTCGAACTGCGCGCTATTCCCGTCATCAACGAGAACGACACCGTCGCGACGACCGAGATCCGCTATGGCGACAATGACCGCCTCGCCGCCCGTGTTGCGACAATGATGAGCGCGGATCTGCTCGTTCTGCTTTCCGACGTCGATGGCCTCTACGATGCGCCGCCCGGCGAGAACAAGAATGCCCGGCGCATTCCCGTGGTCCCTCGCGTAAGCGCCGAGATCGAGGCGGCGGCCGGTGCCGCCGGCTCGGACCTCTCGCGCGGCGGCATGCGAACAAAAATCGAAGCGGCTAAAATCGCGACAAACGCAGGCGTCCACATGATCATCGCCTCGGGCCACACCCTGAACCCGCTGAAAGCGATCGCGAGTGACGCCGCCTGCACCTGGTTTCTGACGCCTGCGAATCCGGTCACGGCCCGCAAGAAATGGATCGGCGGCAGTCTCGAGCCGCGCGGGGCGATCCACGTGGACGCCGGCGCAGTCGCGGCGCTGCGCCGCGGCAAGAGCCTGCTCCCGGCGGGGGTGGTGCGGGTCGAGGGCGCGTTTGCACGCGGCGACGCGGTCGTTGTGCGCGGACCCGATGGCGCCGAGGTTGGCCGCGGACTCGTCGCTTACGACCGCGACGACGCCGAGCGGCTGGTCGGTCAGAACAGCACGCGGATCGAGGAGATTCTGGGCTATCGGGGGCGCAGCGAAATCGTTCACCGCGACGACATGGTGCTGAACGGCGAATAGTCCGCGCCGGTCCGGCCTGTACCAGGCCGCGGCGAGGCGGATAGAATGAACGCCGATCGCCAGGGGAATGCAGCCGCCATGAGCACTGTGATCACAGGCGCCTCGGGACAGCTTGCCCGGCGCGCGGCCGAGCATGTCTTCGAGAAGTACCGGCCCGATCGGCTGATCCTCGTCACGCGCCGCCCCGACTCGGTGGCCGATCTCGCGGCGCGCGGTGCTGAGGCGCGTTTCGGCGACTTCGCCGACCCCGCCAGCCTGCGCGCCGCATTCGCCGGAGCCAAGCGGATGCTGTTCGTCAGCAACACCGATCTCGCGCGCCGCAACGAGCAGCACAGTGCGGCGGTCGATGCGGCTGCGGCGGCCGGCGTCGAGCATGTGGTCTACACGTCGATCGTCGGTGCCGACCCGCCCAATCCCGCGGTCGTCGCGCCCGGCCACCATTTCACCGAGCAGGCGCTGAAGCGAAGCGGCATGAAGTGGACCATGCTTCGCAACAGCCTCTATGCCGACTACCAAGTGCCGGAGGCTACGCGCGCCCTCGCGGCGCGCAGATTTGTTCACAACCGCGGCGCCGGCCGCATCGCCTACGTGGCGCGCGACGACTGCGCGGCCGCGGCGGCGGCAGTCTTGATGGAGGGAGGCCACGTGGGCACCATCTATGATGTGACCGGCCCGCATGCGTTCGACGCAGTGGAACTCGCGGCGCTCTACAGCGAGGTCGGCGGCCACAAGGTGGAGCCGGTGGCGCTCGACGATGAAACGTTCATCAGCGGCATCGTCGCGGCGCGCTCCGGTGACGATCATGCTCGATACGGCGCGGAGTTGGTCGCATCGTTCGGACGCGCGATCCGCGAGGGCTACTTAGCGAGTTGCACCGATATCGTCGCGCGGCTCACCGGAAAGCCGGCACGCACACTCCGTGAAGTGCTGACAGCGAAACTAAGCCCGGCGAAAAGTTAGGCGCCCCAGCCGCTCAACGGCTGCTTGGTACCCTCGGTGAAGTGCCAGTACTCGCGCAACGTGCGGCACAGCCCGCTCGAATCGAACGTGAGGATGAACGCACCCGCGAGCGTGATCGGGGCGCCGCCGTTGGTCAGCGTGGTCCACCACTCGACAGCGGTGCGGTTGCCCACCGTGATCGGCGTGCCGTACTTGATTTCGACCTTGCCCTGCGTCGCGGTCACGCGCTTCCAGTAGTCGCGCACCCCTTCAGGGCCGGCGAACGCGGCCTGATAGGGCTGCTCGGCGTACGTTGCATCTTTGGTGAACAGCGCCGCCGCGGCGTCAGCGTCGAGACCGACCCACGCCTTGCGGTACGCATCGAGCCATTGCTGCGGTGTCATCGCCATGCACAGATCGCTAACACCTTCCCGAAACCCGCGTCAATTGTGGGTGGACGCCGATGCGCCCCCCGTGCCAAACCCTCGCGCCCGGTCCACAATGGCCGGAAACTAGTGGCGAGAGACGATGAGCATTGCGCGGACCGCCGGTCAGTCGGGCGGGGGTAAGATCCTAGACGATGTCGCCGATCTGCCGGGCGCGATGGCCGACATGGGCCGTCGCGCGCGCGCGGCGGGGCGCTCGCTCGCGCTTGCCGACCCTGCAAGGAAGACCGCGGCACTCAAGGCCGCGGCGAACGCCATCCGCGACAGTTCTTCAGCAATCCTGCAAGCCAACGCCGAGGACATTGCGGCGGCCGGCGACAAGCTCACGCCCGTCTTTCGCGACCGTCTCTCGCTCGACGCGAAACGCGTGGCTGCGATCGCCGACGGTGTCGATGTCGTCGCCGCCCTCGCCGATCCGGTCGGCACGGTGATTGCAGCCTGGGAGCGCCCGAACGGCCTGAAGATCGAGCGCGTGCGCACGCCGCTCGGCGTCATCGCCGTCATCTACGAGAGTCGCCCAAACGTGACTGCCGACGCCGGCGCGCTCGGCGTCAAGGCGGGAAACGCCGTCATCTTGCGCGGCGGCTCCGAAAGCTTTCACTCCTCACGCGCGATTCATCGCGCTCTTGTTCAGGGTCTTGCGAGCCAGGACCTGCCCGTCGACGCGATCCAACTCGTGCCGACGCGCGACCGTGCGGCGGTCGGTGACCTACTGTCCGGCCTCGGCGGAACGGTCGACGTCGTGGTGCCGCGTGGCGGCAAGGCGCTCGTCGGTCGCGTCGAGGCGGAAGCGCGCGTGCCGGTGTTCGCGCATCTTGAAGGCGTATGCCATGTCTACGTGCACGCGCCGGCGGATCTCGACGTCGCAAAGAGGATCGTCTTGAACGCCAAGATGCGGCGTACCGGGGTCTGCGGTGCGGCCGAGACGTTGCTCGTGGACCGGAAGCTTGCGGCCACCCACTTGAAGCCGCTGGTCGAGATGCTCATTGCAGCCGGCTGCGAAATCCGCGGCGACGAGCAGACGCGTGGTGTCGACAAGCGCGTTGTCCCGGCCACCGAACAGGACTGGTCGACCGAATATCTCGACGCAATTCTGTCGGTAAAGGTGACCGACAGCCTGCAGGCCGCGATCGAACACGTTGGGCGCTACGGCACACACCATACCGACGCGATCGTCACGGACGACCAGGCTGCCGCGGAGAAATTCCTAAGCGAAGTCGACTCCGCGATTGTCCTGCACAATGCGTCGACGCAATTCGCCGACGGCGGCGAGTTCGGCTTCGGAGCGGAAATCGGCATCGCCACCGGCCGCTTGCACGCGCGCGGTCCCGTTGGTGTCGAACAGCTTTGCTCGTTCAAGTATCGCGTGCGCGGGACGGGGCAGACGCGACCGTGAGCCAAGGGGCGCCAACCCGGCGCGAAGATCCTGGCCGTCTGCCGACTGTCTCAGCGGGCATGCGCGTCGGCCTCTTCGGAGGCAGTTTCAACCCGCCGCATGACGCGCATCGGGCCGCGAGCCTGCTCGCCTGGAAACGTCTCGCGCTCGACCGGATCTGGTGGCTTGCGACGCCCGGAAATCCGCTCAAGGACGCGGGCGGATTGGCCCCACTCGCGATGCGAATCGAACATGCCCAGACGGTCGCCGCCAACCCGTTCATCGAAGTGACAGGAATTGAGGCTAGGATGGGTACGCGATTCACCTATGACACGGTGTCGCGGTTGCGGTCGCGTTATCCTCAGACGCGTTTCGTCCTGTTGATGGGCGCAGACAACCTGGCGGAGTTCCATCGTTGGCGGCGGTGGCGCGAACTTTCAGACCTGGTTCCGATAGCCGTGATCGACCGCGCCGGCTGGACGTTCCGCGCTCTCGCCTCGCCCGCTGCGGGCGCCCTCCGCGGTCGCCGCATTCCCGAATACACGGCGGCGAAGCTCGCCTCCCAGTCGCCACCCGCCTGGGTCTTCCTTTCGGGGCTAAAGTCGCTTCAGTCCTCCACCGCGTTGAGAACGTCCGGATTGGCGGAGGGTTGAAACCATTCGCGGCAAACCGATATCTTCGAAGCGTCGCCGAGATCCAGCTGAGTCGCGGCGGCGGACGCGCAACCAGCAGAAGAGGTCTACACCCCTGGCACCCTCGTTGAATGTTGCGGCGAGAACGAACGCCGCGCCCGTCTCCCGGGCCCGTCCGAGCCCCGACGAGACACTCGCCCTGATCCTGGCCCGCCTCGACGATGATAAGGCGGCGGACACCACCACAATCGATCTCAAAGGCAAGACGACGCTGGCTGACTACATGGTCGTGGCCTCCGGCCGGTCGCATCGTCATGTCGGCGCGATCGCCGAGCACCTTCTCGAGGCGCTCGGCAAAGCGGGCATTGCCCGCGCCCACGCTGAGGGACTCCCCCATTGCGACTGGGTACTGATCGACGCCGGCGACGTGATCGTCCACGTGTTCCGGCCCGAAGTCCGCACCTTCTACAATCTCGAGAAGATGTGGTCCCGCACCCGCGCAGCTGACAATTGAACGGCCGGCCGGCGACCCATGCGGCTTCAGATCGCGGCCGTCGGACGCCTGAAGCCCGGGCCCGAGCGCGAGCTGCTTGAGCGCTACGTTGAACGCGCCAACGCGGCCGGCCGGTCGGTCAGCCTAGCGCCCCTTGAAATCACTGAAGTTTCCGAGAGCCAGGCACGTCGGCCCGCCGATCGCATGGCCGAAGAAGCGGCGAAGTTGAACGCTGCTGTCGCAAAGGGCGCGCGGCGCATTGTGCTGGACTCCGGAGGGCGGAACTTTTCCAGCGAGGAACTTGCTTCGCGCCTTGCAAAACTACGGGATCAAGGCGTCCCGGCCGCGACCTTCTTGATTGGGGGCGCCGACGGCTTAACCAAGCCGGCAACGGAAGATGTCGACCTGAAGATTTCTTTCGGCGCCGCCACTTTTCCGCACCAGATTGTCCGCATTCTCCTCGCGGAACAAATTTACCGCGCCATCACCATTCTTTCGGGGCACCCCTATCACCGCTCCTGACAGGCCTTTCGGGTCCGCCCGCCGCGACGGCGGTGTTGCCGCGCGGCGGCGCGGCCCCTTCCTCGCGACGCTCATCCTCGCGACCGCGAGTGCTACGTGTGCCGTCGCGCAGGAACAGCGCCCGCAATCGCCGCAGAGTGCGCGCGAAGTCGAGAAGTTCGAGCGCCAGCGTGAGCTGGATGTTCTCAGAAGCGATCTCGAGCGCCGCAAGGCAGCGGAGTCAAAACTCAAGATCGAGATCGACGCGATCAAGGCCGACCGCAAGAAATTTTCCCAAGCGCTTCTCGATACCGCAGCCCGGATAAAGACCACCGAGGAACGGATCACGGCCGCAGAAGGCCGCTTGCCCACCCTTGATGCGCGCGAGGCGACGCTGCGCCGCTCGCTCGAGTCGCGTCGGGCGGTGCTCGGCGAGGTGCTCGCGGCCGTCGCACGCCTTTCCCGCCGTCCGGCGCCCGCGGTCGTGCTTCAGCCCGAGGACGCGCTGACGTCGGTTCGGTCGGCGATCCTACTGAATGCGGTCGTGCCGGAATTGCGCTCCGAGGCCGAGGTTCTCGTCGCTGACCTGACTGAACTGTCCCGCATACGCATGGAGCTGGTGACTGAGCGCGATTCGCTCAGGGACAATCGGGCGTATCTCGAGGAAGAGCGTGCGCGGGTCGCCGCCCTTGTCGAGGAGCGGCAACGCCGCCAATCCGAAGGTGAGAAGGCGCTGGAAAGCGAGCGGGCGCGGGCGCTCGCGCTTGCCAAACAGGTGGACACGGTCGGCGAGCTCGTCGCGCGGATGGAAAAAGAGATCGACGCCGCGGCTCGCGCCGCGGAAGCCGCTGCAAGCGCGTCGGCATTCAACGACCCTGCGCGAATCAGCCCGGCGATCTCGTTCGCTCAGGCGAAGGGACGGTTGCCGTTGCCGGTCGCCGGCACACGCGTTCGTGAATTCGGCGCACCGGACGGGTCGGGCGGGACGCAAAAGGGCATCTCGCTCGCGACGCGCGCGGGCGCTCAGGTTACGGCCCCCTGCGATGGTTGGGTTGTGTACGCAGGGCCGTTTCGTTCATATGGCCGTCTATTGATCATCAACGCTGGCGGCGGATATCATGTGCTGTTAGCCGGAATGGAACAATTCACCGTTGACCTCGGGCAATTCGTGCTTACTGGGGAGCCCGTGGCGGTGATGGGAAGCGGGTCGAAGATGGCCTCCGCCGCAGCGGTGACCGCCTCGCAGCCACTTCTTTACATCGAGTTCCGAAAAGACGGGACTTCGATCGACCCTGGTCCCTGGTGGGCAGAAACCGATAGCGAAAAGGCGCGCGGATGATGAAGAGATTCTCGTTGTTTTTCCTGGGCGCGGCGGCGGGCGCGCTGATCGCAGTCGTTGCCATCCAACCCCGCATCCTGATCAACGCGACCGCGAATGCAGCGGCTTCCGATGTCTATCGGCAGCTCAATCTCTTCGGCGACGTGTTCGAGCACGTCCGCGCGCAATACGTCGAGAAACCCGACGAATCGAAAATGATCGAGTCGGCAATCAATGGGATGCTGACTTCCCTCGATCCGCACTCGGCGTTCCTCGACATCAAGAATTTCCGCGACATGCAAACGCAGACGCGCGGCGAGTTCGGCGGGCTTGGCATCGAGGTCACGATGGAAAACGGCCTCGTCAAGGTCGTCTCCCCGATGGACGGCACGCCCGCGCACCGCGCCGGCATTCAGCCGAACGATTTAATTACGCATCTCGACGACGAGCCCGTGAAGGGCCTGACGCTTGAACAGGCCGTTGAGAAGATGCGTGGACCGGTCAACTCTTCGATCCGACTCAAGATTGATCGCAAGGGAATTGAGAAGCCGGTCGAGGTGACCATCGTTCGTGAGATCATTTCGATCCGCAACGTCCGCTCGCGCGTGGAAGGCGAGGACATCGGCTACATCCGCATCACGAGCTTCCAGGGCGAACGCACGCTCGAACAGCTGCGCACCGGCATTGCGGACATCACCAAGCAAATCGGGGCCGACAAGCTCAAGGGCTACGTCGTCGACCTGCGCAACAACGGCGGCGGCTTGCTCGATCAGGCGATCGCCGTCACCGACTCGTTCCTCGACCGCGGCGAAATCGTTTCCACCCGCGGCCGCAATCCCGACGACACGCAACGTCACAACGCGCGCACCGGCGACCTGACGAACGGGAAGCCGCTGATCGTACTGATCAACGGCGGCTCGGCGTCCGCGTCCGAGATCGTGGCCGGCGCACTGCAGGACCACCGCCGCGCGACGCTGCTCGGCAGCCGCTCGTTCGGCAAGGGCTCCGTGCAGACCGTGATTCCGATCGGCGCGTTCGGCGCGCTCAAGCTCACGACTGCGCGATACTACACGCCGTCCGGCCGCTCCATTCAGGCCAAGGGCATCGCTCCGGACATCGAGATGATCCAGGACTTGCCGGAGGAGTTGAAGGGCAAGGTCGAGACTTCGCGGCGAATCCTCGCTGCGCGGCCACCTCAAGGCCGGCGACGCCGATGAAGAGAAAGCGGGTTCTCCGGCATATGTTCCACCGGATCCGAAGGACGACAAGCAGCTCGCGCTTGCCGTCGACCTCCTGCGCGGCGTCCAGAAGAACTCGGCGTTCCCGCCGAACCCAAAGGCTCCGATTCCGAACTGATTTTCGGACGCACCTCGAAGCACCCCGCCCGGCCACGCCGGGCGGGGTTTTGCTTTTCGACTGCGTGATAGACTGCCCGCGATTCGCTTTTGGACACCTGCGAAGTGGCTGCGAAAGACCTCGACACCCCGCTCACTGCAAAGGCAGGACGCCCCGCTCGGTTACCGGCGCGATTGCTCGCGCCACTGGTGATCGTCGTCGCGGCGTCTGTTATCGCTGTGCCGACAGCCTGGATCATGCTCTTCGATGCCCCGCTCGGGGGTGAGCCTTCCGCAGTCACCGCGATCGACGCCCCGCAGCTCACCGCAAAGGGCCCGCAAGGCCAGGCAGCGGCGAATGATCCGGATGCCGGGAAGTCCGGCGCCCAGACCGTCACCATCATCGACGGTAAGAGCGGCACGCGCACGCAAATCGCCGTGCGCACGGGTGAGCAGGTCGAAGAGAAAGCCGGCTCGGCGCCGCCGCTCGACGCACGACTGGCGGAGAATTCGCGCCACGGATCGATTCCGCGCGTCGCGCCCGATGGCGCGCGCCCGCTCGAAGTCTACTCGAGGACTGATCCCGCGGTCGCTGCGCGCAAGGGTCCGCAGATCGCGATCGTCATCGGCGGTCTCGGCATCGGAGCAAGCGCAACCGGCGACGCCATTACCAAGCTCCCGAAAACAGTGACGCTCGCCTTCGCCCCTTACGGGAGCGATGTAACCCGTTGGGTCGGACGCGCCCGCAGCGCGGGCCACGAAATCCTGTTGCAGCTGCCGATGGAACCGTTCGACTATCCCGACAACGATCCGGGACCGCAGACGCTGCTGACCAATCTCGCCGCGGCGCAGAACATCGACCGCTTGCATTGGTTCCTGAGCCGCTTTCAGGGCTACGTCGGCGTCACCAATTTCATGGGCGGCCGATTCACTTCGAACGAATCCGCGTTCACTCCGGTGTTGGTCGATCTTTCGTCGCGCGGCCTCCTCTACTTCGACGACGGCGGATCGTCGCGCAGTCTCGCAGCCAAGGTCGCCACCGCCACGAAAGCGCTCTTCCTCAAGGCTGACCTCGTTGTAGATGCCAAGCCAAACTGGTCCGACATCGACGCGGCGCTCGATCAACTTGAGCGCATGGCGACCGAGAAAGGCGCGGCTGTCGGCATGGCGAACGCGCTCCCGGTCTCGATCGAGCGTATCGCTCGCTGGGTGAAAGCCGCAGAGGCGCGTGGCGTCCGTATCGTGCCCTTGAGCACGCTCGCGGTGCGGTCTAAGCAGAGCTGACCGCGGCTGCACGCGACAGTTCCATGCCCAAGTACGACAAACTTCCCTATCGCCCCTGTGTCGGCATGATGCTCTTCAACAAGAAGGGCCGCGTCTTCATCGGCCGGCGCACCGACGGGCCAGAACACGTCGACGAAGCGCATGTGTGGCAGATGCCGCAAGGCGGCGTAGATCCCAAGGAAGATCCCTGGCCTGCCGCGTTGCGCGAGCTCTACGAGGAAACCAACATCACGTCGGTCGAGAAGCTCGCGGAGTCGAAGGAATGGTACTCCTACGACATCCCGCGTGAAATCGTGGGAAAGGCCTGGAAGGGCAAGTACCGCGGACAGACACAGAAATGGTACGCGCTGCGCTTCACCGGCAAGGAATCCGAGATCGATGTGCTCAATCCCGCCGGCGGTCACGAACCGGAATTTGTCGAATGGCGGTGGGAGAAGATCGATCGCCTGCCCGCGCTCGTCGTGCCGTTCAAACGGGGCGTCTACGAGCAGGTCGTCAAGGAATTCGGTGAGTTCGCCAAAACCTGACGCGCCGCTAATGGGCGGCTGACGGCGTCTGTCCGATCTGCGCGGCCGCTGCCTTCAGCCGCTCGACCGCTTCCACCGCTTTCCAGCGGGCTTCCTCGTCCTTGGCCTCGGAAACGAGCTGCTCCGCCTCCTTGATGGCGGACGTCAGCGCTTCGCGATCGAGTTCCTCCGCGGGCACCGCCGTTTCTGCGAGAACCGTCAGGCCTTTCGCGTTCACCTCCGCGAAACCTTCGCGCACGAAATAGCGCTTCGTGCCACCGCTCTCATGGATCGTGAGCACGCCTGGACGCAGCGTCGAGACGAACGGCGCGTGCCCGGCGAGAACGCCGAAGTCGCCTTCTGCTCCAGGCACGTCGACCTGCTCCACGTCGCCCGAGAACACGAGACGGACGGGCGAAACGAGTTCAAATGGAAAACCTGCCATCGCTGCGCCTTAGAACCTGAGCCTTCCGCGATCGACTGCGTACCCGAGGCCAAGGCCGATGAGCCCGCCGATCAGCGTGATCAGCGCAATGTGCTGTACCTGGCTCGACGTAAGGCTGTCATTGCGCGAAGCGATGCCCTTGCCCGTTACTTCGATCTGCAAAGGACCGATCCTGATCTCGGCCGATTCGGGCCGCGTCATGTAGCCGGCAAGCGCGCCGACCAGGAGCCCGATCAGGAGAAACACCACCATCGCATTGGAGCGCCCCCGAAGAAGTTGCATGGCTATGCCGCCTCCGCGGCCAATTTCTTGCCCTTCTCGACCGCCTCCTCGATGGTCCCCACCATGTAGAAGGCCGCCTCGGGCAGGTGATCGTACTTGCCCTCGCAAAGCCCCTTGAAACCCTTGATCGTATCGGAAAGTTCCACGAACGTGCCAGGGGAGCCCGTGAAGACCTCCGCCACGTGGAACGGCTGACTGAGGAAGCGCTCGATCTTGCGCGCTCGCGCGACCGCGATCTTGTCCTCTTCCGACAGCTCGTCCATGCCGAGAATGGCAATGATGTCCTGCAGCGCCTTGTAGCGCTGCAGAATCTGCTGCACCTGCCGCGCCACCCCGTAATGCTCTTCGCCGACGACGATCGGCGTCAGCATGCGCGAAGTTGAATCGAGCGGGTCGACCGCCGGATAGATCCCCTTCTCCGCAATCGAACGCGACAGCACCGTAGTCGCATCGAGGTGCGCGAACGAAGTCGCCGGCGCCGGGTCGGTCAAGTCGTCGGCGGGCACGTAAATCGCCTGCACCGAGGTGATGGATCCCTTCTGCGTCGTGGTGATGCGCTCCTGCAGCGCTCCCATGTCGGTGGCGAGTGTCGGCTGGTAGCCCACCGCCGAGGGAATGCGGCCGAGTAGCGCCGACACTTCCGAGCCCGCCTGCGTGAAGCGGAAGATGTTGTCGACGAAGAACAGCACATCCTGGCCCTTGTCTCGGAAATACTCCGCGACCGTGAGACCAGAGAGGCCGACGCGCGCGCGGGCACCCGGCGGCTCGTTCATCTGTCCGTACACGAGCGCGCACTTCGAACCTGCAGTCGAGCCGTTGTTCTTCTTCGGATCCTTGTTCACGCCGGATTCGATCATCTCGTGGTAGAGGTCATTGCCTTCGCGCGTGCGCTCGCCGACCCCCGCGAAAACCGAATAGCCGCCGTGGGCCTTCGCGACGTTGTTGATCAATTCCATGATTATGACCGTCTTGCCGACGCCCGCGCCGCCGAACAGGCCAATCTTGCCGCCTTTGGCGTACGGCGCGAGCAGGTCCACAACCTTGATACCGGTGATCAGAATTTCCGCTTCCGTCGATTGCTCGGTGTAGCTCGGCGTCGGCTGATGGATTGCGCGCCGTTCTTCTCCCTTCACCGGTCCCGCCTCGTCCACCGGCTCTCCGATCACGTTCATGATCCGGCCGAGCGTGGCCTCGCCGACCGGCACCGCGATCGGTTCGCCGGTGTCAGTCACCCGGTGGCCGCGCACGAGACCTTCGGTCGAGTCCATCGCAACCGTGCGAACGGTCAATTCACCGAGGTGCTGGGCGACCTCGAGCACGAGGCGCTGGCCGCCATTGTCCGTCTCCAGTGCGTTCAGGATCTCGGGCAGCCCTTCCTCGAACTGCACGTCGACGACGGCGCCGATGACCTGGGTGATGCGTCCAACATTGTTCGAAGCCATGTCGTCCTCGTTCTCGAACTAAAGCGCTTCCGCGCCGGAGATGATCTCGATCAGTTCCTTCGTGATCATGGCCTGGCGCGTGCGATTGTAGGTGATCGTCTGTTTGCGGATCATGTCACCGGCGTTTCGCGTCGCGTTGTCCATGGCGCTCATGCGCGCGCCTTGCTCCGAGGCGGCGTTCTCAAGCAGTGCCCGGAAGACCTGCGTTGCGAGGCTACGGGGCAGGAGCTCGGCGAGGATTTCCTCCTGCTCCGGCTCATATTCATAGACCGCCTGGCCAAGACCTGGGTCCCCTTCCGGGAACACGGGCGGGATGATCTGCTGCGCCGTCGGGATTTGCGCGATCACTGACTTGAATTTGGAATAGAACAGCGTGCAGACGTCGAACTCGCCCTGCTCGAAACGCACAACGACCTTGCGCGCGATGTCAGCGGCGTTCTCGTAACCGAGCGTGCGCACGCCGCGCAGGTCCACGACCTCGACGATCTGCTTCTCGTACTGGCGCCGCAGCTGTTCGAAACCCTTGCGGCCGACGCACAGGAACTTGACGGTCTTCCCCTCGGCGGCCAGCTTGGTCGCGCGATCGCGCGCGAGCCGCACGATCGAGGAATTGAAAGCGCCGCACAGGCCACGCTCGGCCGTGCAGACGAGCAAGAGATGCACATCGCTCTTGCCCGTGCCGACGAGAAGTTTCGGCGATTCCGGAGAGGGCGTGATGCTCGCTGCGATGTTGCCGAGCACTCGCTCCATGCGCTCTGCATAGGGCCGCGCTGCCTCCGCCGCGGTCTGCGCGCGCCGGAGCTTCGCCGCGGCGACCATCTGCATCGCCTTGGTGATCTTCTGCGTCGCCTTCACCGAGGCGATCCGATTGCGCAGTTCCTTGAGCGATGCCATCTGCGCGTCTTTCCGGGTGGCTCAGGCGAACGCCTTCGCGAACGATTCCACCGCCGACTTCAGCTTCGCCGTGGTGTCGTCGCCGAGATCCCTCGACGAGCGGATGCTCTCGAGGATGGCGGCATGCTTGCCGCGGACATGCGAAAGAAGCCCGTTTTCAAAGGCTTTCACGCGATCGATCGGCAGCGGATCGAGGAAGCCGTTGACGCCGGCGTAGATCACGACGACCTGCTCTTCCATCTTGAGCGGCGAGAACTGCGACTGCTTCAAGAGCTCGGTCAGGCGCGATCCCCGATTCAGAAGCCGCTGGGTCGTGGCGTCCAGATCCGAGCCGAACTGCGCGAACGCAGCCATCTCGCGGTACTGCGCGAGCTCGCCCTTGATGCGGCCCGCGACCTTCTTCATCGCCTTGGTCTGCGCCGACGAGCCGACGCGGCTGACGGATAGGCCGACGTTCACCGCGGGGCGGATGCCCTGATAGAAAAGATCGGTCTCGAGGAAGATCTGACCGTCGGTGATCGAGATCACGTTGGTCGGGATGTAGGCCGAGACGTCGTTCGCCTGCGTTTCGATGATCGGCAGAGCGGTAAGCGAGCCGGCGCCATTTTCGTCGTTCAGCTTCGCCGCACGCTCGAGCAGCCGCGAATGCAGATAGAACACGTCGCCCGGATATGCCTCGCGTCCAGGCGGACGGCGCAACAGCAGTGACATCTGCCGGTAGGCCACCGCTTGCTTCGACAGGTCGTCATAGATGATGACCGCGTGCATGCCGTTGTCGCGAAAATATTCGCCCATGGCGCAGCCGGCGAACGGGGCGAGGAACTGCATCGGCGCCGGGTCCGACGCGGTCGCGGCGACCACGATCGAATAGTCGAGCGCGCCCTGCTCCTCGAGCACCTTCACGAACTGCGCGACCGTCGAGCGCTTCTGCCCGACCGCAACATAGACGCAGTAGAGCTTCACCTTCTCGTCGTTAGACTGATTGAGCGACTTCTGGTTCAGGATCGTGTCGAGCGCGACTGCCGTCTTGCCGGTCTGCCGGTCGCCGATGATCAGCTCGCGCTGGCCGCGGCCGATCGGAATCAGCGCGTCGATTGCCTTGAGGCCGGTCGCCATCGGCTCATGCACGGATTTCCTCGGGATGATCCCGGGCGCCTTCACGTCCACGCGGCGCCGCTCCTTGGTCTTGATCGGACCCTTGCCGTCGATCGGCTCGCCGAGGGCATCGACGACACGGCCGAGCAGTTGCTTGCCGACCGGTACGTCCACGATCGCGCGCGTTCGCTTGACCGTCTGGCCTTCCTTGATGTCGCGATCGGTGCCGAAGATCACGATGCCGACATTGTCGACTTCGAGATTGAGGGCCATGCCCTTGATACCGCTCTCGAACTCGACCATCTCGCCGGCCTGCACGTTGTCGAGGCCGAACACCCGGGCGATGCCGTCGCCGACCGAGAGCACCTGCCCCACCTCGGAGACTTCCGCCTCCTGGCCGAAATTCTTGATCTGGTCCTTCAGGATCGCGGAGATTTCCGCGGCGCGGATATCCATCACCGTGCCTCTTTCATCGCAATACGGATCGAGTTGAGCTTGGTTTTCAGCGAAGCGTCAATCATTCGGCTGCCGAGCTGCACCTTGAGGCCGCCGAGGATCGAGGGATCGATCTTGACGTCGAGCGCGACATTCTTGCCGGCCACGGCCGCAATCGCCGATTTCAATGCGGCGAGGTGCTTGTCGGCGAGCGGTTCAGCCACGACTACCTCTGCGCGGGTCTCGCCCTTGTGCTTGGCTACGAGCGTGCGAAACGCGCGAACCATTTCGCGCACGGCGAACAGCCGGCGCTTGGCCGTGACGAGCAGAAGGAACTTTGCGGCAAGTCCTTCGATCTTCGCCTTGCTCAGGACGGCCTCAAGCGCGCGCTCTTGCTCGTCGGCGCTGAACACGGGACTACGTACGAGACGGACGAGGTCCGGGCTGCCGGCGAGAAGCGCCTCGAACCGGTCGAGATCGGCTTTGACGACGTCGAGCGCCTTTTCCTCGAGCGCGAGCTCGAACAATGCGGTGGCGTAACGGCCCGCCATGCCGGAGACGATCGGTTCGTCGGCCACGATTCTTCCCTGGGGTTGGCTCCACGCGGTTTGCCCGCGGCGGAGGCCCGATTATGCCGTACGGACTGTCGTTGTGGAGAAGGACGCGCCTTCGTGCGCCCCTCGAAAGCCAGCGGTTCAGTAACATGACGACCCCCGCTTCGCAACATGGCGGGATACTGGCGAGGTGGAGGAAGTCCGCATGGCACAGGCACTTCCCGGCTGCGACCACGTTGCGGCGCTGACCCCGCGCGTCCGCCCGGCGGCTCGCTGCGGCCCAATGTCGAGGCGCGACGGACGTAACGCTCAGAGAAAACTCTGGGGATCGACGTCGACGGTCACTTGTACGCTGCCCTTCGGCTTTGGCGCGGCCGCAAGCCATCTGCGCATGTAGTGCGACAGATCGAAGTTGCGGGGCGACCGAACGAGAAGCCGCCAGCGGCGGCGTCCCCTGATCAGTGCCAGCGGCGCCTCCGCCGGCCCGAGTACCCGTATCGGCTCGTCGCGCGGTGCCGCGGCCGCGAGCTGGCGGGCATGACCCTCGGCCTTTGGCCCCTCCTTCGCTGACACGATCAGGCTTGCCATCCGCGCGAACGGGGGCAATGCCGCCTCCTCCCGCGCGGCGATCTCCTTACCGTAGAAGGCGTCCCGGTCCCCGGCGACGAGTGCTTGCATGACGGGATGCTCGGGCTGGTAGGTCTGCAAGAGGCCGCGCCCCGGGGCCGTCTCGCGGCCGGCACGCCCGACGACCTGGTGCAAGAGCTGGAACGTGCGTTCGGCGGCGCGCGGATCGCCATAGCCGAGACCGAGGTCGGCATCTACGACGCCGACGAGCGCAAGCGAAGGGAAGTGATGTCCTTTTGCGACAAGTTGCGTGCCGATGATGACGTCGACTTCTCCCTTGGCGATCGCCTCGAGTTCGATGCGGAGCCGCTCCACTCCGCCGGAAAGGTCGCTCGACAGCACCTGTGTGCGCGCTTTCGGGAATAGCGTCTTCACTTCCTCCTCGAGCCGCTCGACGCCCGGCCCGCAGGCGACGAAGGAATCCTTGGTCTCGCACTTCGGGCAGGCTGCCGGCGGCGGCATCGAGAAGCCGCAATGGTGACACGCGAGGCGCTGGTGATAGCGGTGCTCGACGAGCCACGTATCGCAATTTGGGCAGCGCATGCGATGGCCACAGGTGCGGCACAAGGTGAGTGGCGCGTACCCGCGCCGGTTCAGGAACAGCAGCACCTGTTCGCCGCGGTCCATCGTCTCGTTCATTGAGGCTTCCAGGCGTGGCGCAATCCAGCGTCCCCGCGCCGGCCCCTCCTTGCGGAGATCGAGCGCCTCGAGCGGCGGGATCGCGCTGCCGCTGAACCGTTCCGGTAGCGACACACGCCGATAGCGCTCGCGCCGCGCGTTGACCTCGCTCTCGATCGAGGGCGTCGCCGAGGCAAGAACGATGGGTGCCTCCGCGAGCGAGGCGCGCACAACGGCCATGTCACGTGCGTGATAATGCACGCCGTCTTCCTGCTTGTAGGCGGGATCGTGCTCCTCATCGACCACGATCAATCCGATGTCCTTGAACGGCAGGAACAATGCGGAGCGCGCACCGGCGACCACGGCGACCTCGCCACGCGCGACCGCATCCCACGTGCGGCCGCGCTTGCGCGGCGAGACCTGCGAATGCCATTCGGCTGGCCGCACGCCGAAGCGGTCGGCGAAACGATCGAGGAAGCGCGCGGTCAACGCGATTTCGGGAAGCAGAATCAGCGCCTGCTTTCCGCGCCGAATCGTTTCCGCCACTGCCTCAAAATAGACTTCGGTCTTCCCCGACCCGGTGACGCCATCAATGAGATGGACGGAGAATTTCCCCGCCGCGACCGCGTCGCGCAGCGACTTTGCGCCGGCCTCCTGCGCGGCCGTCAGCGACGGCGCCGCAAAATTCGGATCGGGCGCGCGCGCGACCGGCTCGGGCGGAATCTCCGCGGCCTCGAGCACTCCCTCGTCGAGCAACCCGTTGACCACGGACGGCGTCACGCCTGATTCGCGCGCGGCTTCGGTTTTCGTGCGGATCATGCCGTCGGCCATCAGCGCAAGCACCCGCTCGCGTGCCGCGGTCTTGCGCTTCGGCGATGCGTTCCCGATCCGCACGCCCATGCGCGCGCTTTCGCCCTGCTCATCGAGCTTGAGCGCCATGCGCAGCACCATTCCCCGGGGGGCCAGGGTGTAGTCCGCAACCCAATCGATGAACTTGACGAGTTCGGGCGAGAACGGCGGCGCATCGAGCGGTGCCGAGATCGGCTTCAGCTTGGCGGCTGCCGGCGTGCGCGACCGCCCGGCTGGCCACACGCACCCCACGGCACGACGCGTGCCGAGCGGCACAGCAACGATATCGCCAGGCGCAAGCGCGACGCCATCGGGAATGCGGTAGGTATAGGGCGAATCGACGGCTACAGGCACAAGCACGTCGACGGTGCGGTCGCTCATCGGTCTGCCGGTTCGGGAATCGCCATCAAGCGTTCGGAAAGGATCGGCTGACATCATCCGCCCTGTGTCAAGGGACGCCATGCGGGACAAAGCTCTGGATCCGGTCGAACTCGCGGTCGCCACAATCGCGGCCGCGTCGGCAAAGGACGTGGCGGCGGAAGCTCGTCGCTGGATCGGCTTTCTCGCGCATGAACGCCGGCTCGCTCCCAAAACACTGGAAGCCTATTCGCGCGACGTAGCCGGCTTCCTTGGATTTCTTGCCGAGCACCTCGGCGGCAGGCCGAAGCTTGCCGATCTCGGACGCCTCACGCCCGCCGACGTGCGCGCGTATCTATCGCGCCGTCGAAGCGATGGCATCGAGGCGCGCACGCTGATGCGCTCGCTCGCAGCCACGCGTTCCTTCGCCCGTTTTCTTGAGCGCGAAGGCCGCGGCAAGGTCGCGGCTCTCGCGGCGGTTCGCGCGCCAAAAATCTCTCGCGGACTGCCAAAGCCCCTGTCGGTCGTCTCCGCGCGCGACGTGGCCGATCCTGCCAGCCGGGCGGGTGAAGCACGTGAACCTTGGGTCGTCTCCCGCGACGCGGCCGTGCTGGCATTGCTCTACGGCTCGGGTCTGCGAATTTCCGAGGCGCTTGGCTTGAAACGTCGCGACGCGCCGCTGCCCGGCCGCGGCGACCAGATCACCGTTCTCGGCAAGGGCAACAAGTCGCGCATGGTGCCCGTGTTGCCGCAAGTCGCGCAGGCGATCGCCGACTACGTCGCCCTATGTCCGCACGATCTCGCACCGGATGCGCCGTTGTTCCGCGGCGAGCGCGGCGGGCCGCTATCGCCGCGCATCGTCCAGCTTGTGATGGAAAAACTGCGCGGCTCGCTCGGTCTTTCCGAGACTGCGACACCGCACGCGTTGCGCCACTCGTTTGCGACGCATCTGCTTGCGCGCGGCGGCGATCTTCGCTCAATCCAGGAATTGCTGGGTCACGCCTCGCTCACTACGACGCAAATCTACACGGCTGTCGATTCCACGCGCCTCGTCGAAGCGTATCGTGCCGCGCATCCACGCGCCCGCAGCTGAAAAGCGGCCGGCCTTTCGCCGAATTCCGAACAGGTCTACGCTCTCCCTACCGGCGCTCGGATTCTCCGTCGCCGGCAATGGAGAAGTGCCGATGAAGAAGCTTTCTCTGGCACTGGCCTTCGCGCTGTCGCTCGCTGCACTACCGGCGGCAGCATTCGAGGGCTGCGGCGGCTACGCCCAAACCCCTGCAACCCCGGTGGCGACGACTGAAGAGGCCACGACACCGGTCACGGTCGCGGTGGACCAGGCGCAGCCGACGACGACGGCGCAAATCTCGACGCCGACTTCAACGACCAACTGAAAAGATTGAAACTTGCTTGACCCGGGGCGCGCAGCGCGCCCCGGGCTTTTCACATATGGATTGGCCGCGCGGCGACGGCGAGCGCGGCCTCTTTCACCGCCTCCGACGTCGTCGGATGCGCGTGGCAAGTGCGTGCGATGTCTTCTGCTGCGGCACCAAACTCGATCGCGAGCGTGACTTCCGCAATCAGCGTTCCCGCATCCGCACCGATGATGTGCACACCGAGCACGCGATCGGTCTCGGCGTCGGCAAGGATTTTCACGAACCCCTCGGTGGTCTTGTTCACCTTCGCGCGGCCGTTGGCGGTGAACGGGAATTTTCCGGCGCGATACTGCACACCCGCCTGCTTCAGCTCTTCCTCGGTCTTTCCGACCGAAGCGACCTCCGGAAACGTGTAGATCACGTTGGGGATCGCGTCGTAGTTCACGTGACCCGCCTGGCCCGCGATGATCTCGGCGACCGCTACACCTTCATCCTCGGCCTTATGCGCAAGCATCGGCCCGGCGATCACGTCGCCGATCGCGTAGATGCCCGGCACGTTCGTCTGAAAATGCGCGTCGACGACGACACGCTTCTTGTTGTCGATCTGCACGCCAGCTTCGGCGAGGCCCAGTCCATCGGTGAACGGCACGCGGCCGATTGCGACGAGCACTACGTCGGCTTCCAGCGATTCCGCCTTTCCCCCGGCCGCGGGCTCGACGCTCGCCTTCAGCGTCTTCCCCTTCGCATCGACCGCGGTGACTTTCGAACCCAGCCGGAAACTGATTCCCTGTTTCTCCTGGATGCGTTGGAATTGGCGCGCAATCTCGCCGTCCATGCCGGGAAGAATGCGATCGAGGAACTCGACCACCTCGACCTTCGCGCCGAGACGTCGCCACACGGAGCCGAGCTCGAGTCCGATCACGCCCGCGCCGACGACGAGCAACCGTTCCGGCACCTTGGCAAGCTCGAGTGCGCCCGTCGAAGAGACGATCCGCTTTTCATCGATCTCGACGCCGGGAACGCCGCGCAACATCCGAGCCGGTGGCAATGACGATCGACTTGGTCTCGAGCGTCTGCGCCTTGCCGTTTCCGCTGCCCACTTCGACTTTTCCCGCCCCGGCGACCCGCCCACGGCCTTGAAAGGTCTCTATCTTGTTCTTTTTGAACAGAAAATCGACACCCTTCACATTTGCGTCAACACCCTCCTGCTTGAATTTCTGCATCTGCCCGAGGTCGAGTTTGGGCTTGGAAACCCCGATTCCCATGCCGGCAAAGGTGTGACCCGCATCCTCGAACAAGTGCGACGCATGCAGCATCGCCTTCGACGGAATGCAGCCAACGTTGAGACAGGTGCCGCCGAACGTCTTGTCCTTCTCGACGACCGCGACCTTCATGCCGAGCTGCGCGGCGCGGATCGCGCACACGTAGCCGCCGGGTCCGGTACCGATGACGACGAGGTCGTAGGCCATTGGATCGCTCCGTCTCTGACATTGTCATGCCCGGGCTTGACCCGGGCATCCACTCAGCAATTCCGCACGCAAATGCAATTCAGAATGGATCGCGCCGGGTCAAGCCCGGCGATGACGTTGCTTACAAATCGAGTACGAGCCGTGCGGGATCTTCCAGATTCTCTTTCACCCGCACCAGAAACGTCACTGCCTCGCGGCCGTCAACGATCCGATGATCGTAGCTAAGCGCGAGATACATCATCGGCTTGATCACGACCTGTCCCTTCACGGCCACCGGACGTTCCTCGATCCGATGCATGCCGAGGATTCCGGATTGCGGGGCGTTCAGGATTGGAGTCGAAAGCAGCGAGCCGTAGATGCCGCCGTTCGAAATCGTGAACGTGCCGCCCTGCATCTCGTCGATGGATAGTTTGCCCTCCCGCGCGCGCTTACCGAAATCGGCGATCGTCTTCTCGATCTCGGCGATGGAAAGCTGGTCCGCGTCACGCACCACCGGCACAACGAGCCCGCGCTCGGTGCCGACCGCGACGCCGATGTGGTAGTAGTTCTTGTAGACGAGGTCCTGGTCGTCGACTTCCGCGTTCACCGCCGGAATATCCTTCAACGCGGCAATACACGCCTTCACGAAGAAGCCCATGAAGCCGAGCTTCACGCCGTGCTTCTTCTCGAACGATTCCTTGTAATTCGAACGCATGGCGATGATCTCGCTCATGTCCACGTCATTGAACGTGGTGAGCATCGCGGCGGTGTTCTGCGCCTCCTTCAGCCGATGCGCGATCGTCTGGCGCAGCCGCGTCATGCGCACACGCTCTTCCCGCTCGCCATCCGACGTCGCTGCGGGAGCGCGCGCTGCGGTCGGCGCGGGTGCCGCCGGCGTGAAGCTCGACATCGCCGCGAGCATATCGCCCTTGGTCACGCGGCCGTCCTTGCCGCTGCCGGCAAGCGTCGACGGGTCGACCCCGGATTCCGCCGCGAGCTTTCGCACGGTCGGCGCGAGCGGCATGTCGGATGAGGCGGCACGGGCGGGAGCCGGCGCGGCGGCAGGCTTCGGTGCGGCGGCTTTCGCGGCCGCCGGTTCTGCCTTCGCGGGTGCGGCTTTAGCGGGCGCAGGCTTCGCGCCCGCCGCCCCTTCGGCAATCGAGCCGAGCACGGCACCGACACCGACGGTCTCGCCGTCCTTCACGAGAATCTTTTCCAGCACGCCCGCGGCCGGCGCCGGAACTTCGACGGTGACCTTATCCGTCTCAAGCTCCACGAGCGGTTCGTCGGCGCGCACGGCATCGCCGGCTTTCTTGAACCAGCGCCCGATCGTCGCTTCGGTCACGGACTCGCCGAGCGTCGGTACCCGGATCTCGGTCGCCATCTTTTGTCTCCGCTCTCGCCTAGGCGAGTGCCTCGTCGAGGAAAGTCTTCAGTTGCTTCAGGTGGCTCGACATCAAGCCGGTTGCCGTCGCGGCCGATGCCGCACGCCCGACGTAACGCGCACGCTTGCTGACGCCGCCGGTCTGCTCAAGCACCCATTCGAGATACGGCTGCACGAACGCCCAGGCTCCCTGGTTGCGCGGCTCTTCCTGACACCAGATCAACTCGGCCTTATTGAAGCGCGAAAGTTCTGTGACGAGCGCCTTCAACGGGAAGGGATAAAGCTGTTCGACTCGCATCAAATAAACGTCGTCCAGCCCGCGCTTCTCGCGCTCCTCGAAAAGATCATAATAGACCTTGCCCGAACACAGGACGACGCGCCGGATTTTTTCGTCGGCGACGAGCTTCACCCCGCCGTTCGGATGCAACTGCGCGTCATCCCAGAGCACACGGTGGAAGGTCGTATCGGGACCAAGCTCGGCAAGTTTCGAGGTCACGCGCTTGTGCCGCAGCAGCGACTTCGGCGTCATGAGGACGAGCGGTTTGCGGAAGTCGCGCTTCAACTGCCGGCGCAGGATGTGGAAGTAGTTCGCCGGCGTCGTGCAGTTCGCGACCTGGATGTTGTCCTCGCCGCACATCTGCAGAAAACGCTCGAGCCGCGCCGATGAATGCTCCGGCCCCTGGCCCTCGTAACCGTGCGGCAGGAGCAGAACGAGGCCGGACATGCGCAGCCATTTGCGCTCGCCCGACGTGATGAATTGGTCGATCAAGACTTGCGCGCCGTTCACGAAGTCGCCGAACTGCGCCTCCCAGAGGGTCAGCGCTTCAGGCTCCGCGAGTGAATACCCGTACTCGAATCCGAGCACCGCTTCTTCCGAGAGCATCGAGTTGATGACTTCGTAGCGCGCCTGGCCGCTCGCCAGCTGATTGAATGGCCGATAACGCTGGTCCTTCTCCTGGTCGTGCAGGACCGAGTGGCGCTGCGTGAACGTCCCGCGCTCGGAGTCCTGGCCGGACAGCCGGACCGGGTGCCCGTCCAGCAGCAGCGAGCAGAACGCGAGCGCTTCGCCCGTCGACCAGTCGATACCCGTATCGTTCTCGATCGCCGCGCGGCGGTTCTCAAGAAACCGCGCAATCGTGCGATGCACGTTGAAGCCTTGCGGCACCTCCGTGATGCGCCGGCCGATGTCCTTGAGCGTCTCGACCGCAATGCCCGTGTTACCCCGACGCGGATCGTCGAGATCCTTGATCGCCTTCATGCGCGACCAGCGGCCGTCGAGCCAATCGGCCTTGTTCGGCCGATAGCCCTGGCCCGCCTCATGCTCGACTTCAAGCTTCGCGCGCCAGTCGGCCTTCATTTTTTCGAGCTCGCCGGCCGCAATCACGCCTTCCTGCTCGAGCTTCGCGCCGTAAATCTCCAGCGTCGACGGATGCGCGCGGATCTTCTTGTACATCAGCGGCTGCGTGAACGACGGCTCATCGCCTTCATTGTGGCCAAAGCGCCGATAGCAGAACATGTCGATGACGACCGGCTTGTGGAAACGCTGGCGGAATTCCGTCGCGACCTTCGCGCAGAACACGACCGCTTCCGGATCGTCGCCGTTCGCGTGCAGGATCGGCGCCTCGATCATTTTAGCGACATCCGACGGGTACGGCGACGAGCGCGCATATCGCGGATTGGTCGTGAAGCCGATCTGGTTGTTGATGATGAAGTGCACCGAGCCCGCGACGCGGTGCCCCCGCAGCCCGGAAAGCCCGAAGCATTCCGCAACCACGCCTTGGCCTGCGAACGCCGCGTCGCCGTGAATGAGGAGCGGCATCACGCGTGCGCGCTGCTCGAGCGGCACGATATCTCCGCGCGGCTTGTCCGCGAGCTGATCCTGCTTCGCGCGCGCTTTGCCAAGCACGACGGGGTTCACGATTTCCAGATGTGAAGGATTGGCGGTGAGCGACAAGTGCACCTTGTTGCCGTCGAACTCGCGATCCGACGAGGCGCCGAGGTGATACTTCACGTCGCCCGAGCCTTCGACTTCGTCGGGCGTCGCCGAGCCGCCCTTGAATTCATGGAAGATCGCGCGGTGCGGCTTGCCCATCACCTGCGCCAGCACGTTGAGTCGCCCGCGATGCGCCATGCCGAACACGATGTCGCGCACACCAAGCGCCCCACCGCGCTTGATGATCTGCTCGAGCGCCGGAACCATCGCTTCGGCGCCGTCCAGACCGAAGCGTTTTGTGCCGGTGTACTTCACATCGAGGAATTTCTCGAAGCCGTCGGCCTCGACGAGCTTGTTCAGGATCGCGCGCTTGCCCTCGCGCGTAAAGCTGATTTCCTTGTCGGGTCCTTCAATGCGTTCCTGGATCCAGCCCTTCTCGTCGGGCGACGAGATGTGCATGAACTCGACGCCGATCGTCTGGCAATACGTGCGCCGAAGAATCGCAATCATCTCGCGAACGGTCGCGAATTCCAGACCGAGCACGTGATCGATGAAGATCTTGCGGTCGTAATCCGTTTCGCTGAAACCGTACGACTTCGGATCGAGCTCCGCGTGCTCCGGGATCGGCTCGAGCTCGAGCGGATCGAGCTTTGCCTCGAGATGACCGCGCGCGCGAAACGCGCGGATCATCATCAGCGCGCGTACCGAATCCCGCGCCGCTTGCTGGACTTCGCCAGCGGACAGCTCGATCCCGCCTCGCTGCCCTTTGGCCTGGATCTTCTCGCCGACGGATTTCTCGACCGCGAGCCAGTTGCCGTCGAGTGCCGCGACCAGCTCGCCGTTCATCGGCACGGGCCAGCCCGGCTGCTTCCACGACGCGCCGCGTGCGTTCTTGAGAACGTCGCTTCGCTCTTCCTTCAGCGCCTTGAAGAAATCCTGCCATTGCGCATCGACCGACGCGGGGTTCTGCTCGTATCGCGCCTGCAGATCCTCGAGGTACGCAGCGTTCCCGCCATAAAGAAACGACGTACGCAGGAATTGTTCGTTCTTGTCTGCCCTAGACATGATTCCGTCCCCGATACGGGGCTACCAATGGATGTTCCGCGCCCTGGCGAACCACGATGGCGTACGACCCGTTCAGGTCGCGTGAATCGCACCTGCGCCCGGTCAACAATGCCCTATTTATCGGCCTTTTAGTACCTCGACGAGCGTCTTTCCGAGCCTCGCGGGCGACTGCGACACGCGGATACCGGCCGCTTCCATTGCCGCGATCTTGGACTCCGCCCCGCCTTTTCCACCCGAAATGATGGCGCCCGCATGACCCATTCGACGGCCCGGAGGAGCGGTTCTGCCTGCAATGAACCCGACACATGGCTTCTTCCGCCCGCGCTTCGCTTCGTCGCGCAAGAATTGGGCAGCGTCCTCCTCGGCCGAACCGCCGATTTCGCCGATCATGATGATCGCCTCGGTCTGCTTATCGGCGAGGAACATTTCCAACACGTCAATGAACTCCGTGCCCTTCACGGGGTCCCCGCCAATACCGACACACGTGGTCTGGCCGAGCCCCTCGGCCGTCGTCTGGAAGACTGCCTCATATGTAAGCGTGCCCGAGCGCGAGACAATCCCGATCTTGCCCGGGCGATGGATGTGACCCGGCATGATGCCGATCTTGCACTCATCCGGGGTGATCACTCCCGGACAGTTCGGACCGATCAAGCGCGATTTCGATCCGCACAGGGAACGCTTCACTTTCACCATGTCGAGCACCGGGATGCCCTCGGTGATGCAGACGATGAGCGGCACCTCCGCATCGATCGCCTCGGCGATTGCATCCGCCGCGCCTGCCGGCGGGACGTAGATCGCGCTCGCGTCGCATCCCGTCGCCTTGCGCGCTTCCAGCACGGTGTCGAATACGGGCAGGCCGAGATGCGTCGAGCCGCCCTTGCCGGGCGAGACGCCGCCGACCACGCGCGTGCCGTACTTGATCGCCTGCTCCGAATGGAACGTGCCGTTCTTGCCGGTAAAGCCCTGGGTGATGACTTTGGTATTCTTGTCGACAAGGACGGACATTACTTCGCCCCCTTCACCGCTTTGACGATCTTCTGTGCCGCGTCGTCGAGGTCCGTGGCCGCGACCACGTCGAGCTTCGACTCGGCAAGGATCTTGCGTCCGAGCTCCACGTTCGTGCCTTCGAGCCGAACGACGAGCGGCACCTTCAGCCCGACCTCGCGCACGGCGGCGACGACACCCTCCGCGATCACGTCGCAACGCATGATCCCGCCGAAGATGTTGACGAGGATACCCTTCACGTTCGGATCGGCGGTGATGATCTTGAACGCAGCCGCGACCTTCTCCTTGGTCGCCCCGCCGCCCACGTCGAGGAAATTTGCCGGTGCTTCGCCGTACAGCTTGATGATGTCCATCGTCGCCATGGCGAGGCCGGCGCCGTTCACCATGCAGCCGATCGTGCCGTCGAGGGCGATGTAGTTGAGATCGTGCTTCGACGCCTCGATCTCCTTCGGATCCTCTTCGCTCTCATCGCGCAATCGATGAATGAGCGGATGCCGAAACAGCGCGTTGTCGTCGAAGGAGACTTTCGCATCGAGACAGACGAGATCGCCCCCCTTGGTCAAGATAAGCGGATTGATCTCGAGCAGGCTCATGTCCTTCTCGACGAAGGCCCGGTGCAGACTGGTGAGCAGCGCGCTGAGTTGCTTGGGCTGCGTTTCGCTGAGCTTCAACGCCTGCGCGACCTTGCGCACGTGATACGGGCAGATGTTTGCCACCGGATCGACGGTGAAGGTCAGAATCTTCTCGGGAGTTTCGGCGGCGACTTCCTCGATGTTCATTCCGCCTTCGGTCGAAACGACGAAGGCGATGCGCGAACTTTCGCGGTCGACGAGCAGCGAAAGATAGAACTCGCGCTCAATCGCAGCCCCTTCCTCGATGTAGAGACGATTCACTTCCTTGCCGGCGGGCCCGGTTTGATGCGTGACGAGGGTAGAGCCGAGGAGCCGCTTGGCCTCCTTCTTCACGTCGTCGATCGACTTCACGACCTTGACGCCGCCGGCCTTGCCGCGGCCGCCCGCATGGATTTGCGCCTTCACCACCCAAACGGGTCCGCCAAGCTTCTTGGCCGCCTGTTCCGCCTCTTCCACGGAGAACGCGGGCTCGCCGCGCGGCACCGGCACGTCGAAGTCGCGCAGCACCTGCTTGCCTTGATACTCGTGGATGTTCATGCCGCGTCCCCTCTGCCCGACGGCTCTTCCTAGCCTTGAATATACATTATACCAGCGAGATTGCTCCGCGTTTCTCGGCGGAAGGTCCGATTTTCGCAAAACAGAATCGCGGAAGCGGGCTGCAATGGACCCTTTCGCCTGCCAGCGGCTCCCGCGAATTTATTCGCCGAGATCGGGCGCGATCTTGACGCACGCATCCACAAGGCCGCGCACGGAGGCGACCGACTTGTCGAACATCGCACGCTCGTGCCGGTCGAGCTCGATTTCGACGATGCGCTCGACGCCCTTGCCGCTGATCACCACCGGAACGCCGACGTAAAGACCTTTGACGCCGTATTCGCCGTTGAGCCAGGCCGCGCACGGCAGGACGCGCTTCTTATCCTTGAGATAGCTCTCCGCCATCGCGATGGCAGAGGCCGCCGGCGCATAGAAGGCTGATCCCGTCTTCAGCAGATTCACGATTTCCGCGCCGCCATCGCGCGTGCGCTGCACGATCGCGTCCAGCCGGTCCTGCGTCGTCCAGCCCATTTTGATGAGATCGGGGAGCGGAATTCCGGCCACGGTCGAATAGCGCACGAGCGGCACCATGGTGTCGCCGTGTCCGCCCAGCACGAACGCAGTGACGTCCTCGACGGAAACCGCGAACTCATCCGCCAGGAAATAGCGGAAACGCGCGGAGTCCAGTACGCCCGCCATGCCGACGACCTTGTTCTTCGGCAGGCCGCAGGCTTTCTGGATCGCCCACACCATCGCATCGAGCGGGTTCGTGATGCAGATGACGAATGCCTTTGGCGCATACTTTTTTATGCCGGCACCCGCCTGCTCCATAACCTTGAGATTGATGCCGAGAAGATCGTCGCGGCTCATGCCGGGCTTGCGCGGAACGCCGGCTGTGACGATCACGACGTCGGCGCCTTCGATCCCCTCGTAGGATTGCGCACCGGAATATTTCGCGTCGAAACCTTCGACGGGCGCGGACTGCGCGATGTCGAGCGCCTTGCCCTGCGGCACGCCCTCCATGATGTCGAACAGGACGATGTCGCCGAGGTCTTTCAGGCCGGCGAGCAGCGCGAGCGTGCCTCCGATCTGCCCGGCGCCGATGAGTGCGATCTTCGCTCTAGCCATGATGAATTGCGCGTTTCTGGAGAAGACGGGCGAGGTGGAACGCGCGTTTGACTAGCCCGTTTGACCCTGCCGTTCAAGCGGCGCCGCCCCTGCAAGTGGCTCAGGTTTCAACCAATCCGGTTGTATCGCCGGTGGCCCGGGAGTTGCGCCGCCCGTGCGGGAGCGCAAGGTACTCGGCGGATCGCATCTCGTTCAACCGCGATGCCGTGCGGCGAAACTCCTGAGTCTCCCAACCGCTGCCGATTTTAAGAAGCTGCTCCGGCTCGGCGGCGGCCGACGCAATCAGCTTCACGCCGCTGTCGTAAAGTGTGTCGACGAGAAGAATGAAGCGTTTCGCCGCATTGCGATGCACGTCTGAAAGGATCGGAATGCCGTCGATCACCACCGTATGAAAACTGCGCGCGATCTGCACGAAGTCGCTGGGCCCGAGTGGCTTTTCGCACAGGTCAGGAAACTCGAAACGCGCCGCCCCGCCGCCCGCCCGCGGGACGCGGATCGTGCGCCCCTTCATCGGCAGTTCGATCGGCGAACCTCCGTGCTCGCCGGCAAGTCGCTTCCACGCAACGTCAATCGCCCCGCGCGCTTGTTCGTCCGCCGGCACGTGCCAAGCAGTCACGTCGCCGAGCTTCTCCATCCGAAAGTCGGTTCGCGCGTCGAGGCGCACTACATTCATGCGCGCCTCGATCGTGCGGATGAAAGGCAAGAATAGCGCGCGATTCAGCCCGTCGAGATACAGGTCGGAAGGCTGCACATTCGATGTGGTGACAAGCACCAGGCCTCGCGCGAACATTTTCTCGAACAGGCGGCCAAGAATCATCGCATCGGCAATGTCCGTGACGTGAAACTCGTCGAAGCAGAGCAATATCGACTCGCCGGCGATTTCGTCGGCGGTGAGCGCAATGGGATCCTCGTCCGCATGCTCTCCGTGCTTCAGCTTGTCGCGAAAGCGTCGTACGCGCTCGTGCACGTCTGTCATGAACTCATGGAAGTGCGCACGCCGCTTGTGTGCGACCGGCGCAGCCTCGAAGAACAAATCCATGAGCATCGTCTTGCCGCGGCCGACATCGCCCCAGAGGTAGGCGCCGCGCGGCGCTTCGATCGGACGCCGCGCCATGAGCCAGCCAAGCGCGCCACCTTTCACGGGCGGTCGAAACGACGCCAGATCGGCTTCCAGTCGCGCGAGTGTCTGCAGCGCGTGCAATTGTCCCATATCGGGCTCGATCGCGCCCGTCGCAACTCGCGCGGCGTAGCGTCCCGCGATGGCCGACATGCTGGGAGTTTCCCACCTCACCGCGCCGCCCTTGGCATCAAGCGCGCAGAACATATGCGTGACTGGTTTCTGTTTGCGAAACCAAGATCGGGCTAGCGGCGGGGCGCGCGCTCGGCAAGGTGACCTAAGGCGCAAATTCGACCCGTCTCAAGCAAAACAAGGATTCGGCATGCTAATGCTGCATGGCAGCAATGCGGATAGTCCATTGGATTGTCTCACATTTTCAACGTGGAACGCTTACGTAGGGCGGATGCGAATCACCCCACCAACCCATCCGCGTGACGAACTTCCAGAAGTCTCGGAGCAGGCGGAGCACCTGCCCGGCACGATCCGCAAGCTTTGGTTCAGAGAAGCCAACCTGTTGCGCGATCATTTACTCCGGCTCGATCCGGACAGCCGCCGCAGCCGCTTCGGTTCGTCGGCGACCGCGTACTTCATCGAGCAGTACACTTCCCGAGCCCTGACGCCAGAATCGATCGTGCACGGCTACTTCGAGGACGGAGTTCTTCGTGCGGCCGCAGAGTTGCGCGCGTTTGGCAAGCCGTTTCCCATCGATGCAGAGGCCGCACTCAGCGTCGAGCGTCCCTGGCAGAACCGTGGCGTAGGGTCTGCGCTGCTCGATCGCGCCATTTTGGCCGCGCAGAATCGCGGGATTCGCACGATTCAGCTGAATTGCCTTCTCGACAACGTGCGCATGCAGGCAGTGGCAAAAAAGTATGAGGCGCTGCTTCGCATTCGTTCGGACGGAGTTGTCGGCGAAGTTGTGAACCCGTTGCCCACGCCGCTTTCGGTCGTACGCGAGTTGATTGCTGACGGTCACGGCATGACGTCAGTCGTCCTCGATCTTCAGTCGCGGATGCTGCAAGCGCCATAACCGGTGTGACGACGCGAATCAGTTTCGTCTGATTCAGAAGAAATCACGCTCCGATCGCCGCGTAAGGTGCCTACGCCTCGAATTGCCCGGCTTACCTGTGGATGATTCCGGGCTGGATGCCTCGCTCGCCATGGCACCACCTTCGATCTCGTCCAACCAGCACGCCAACGCGCGCGAAGTGGACTACTTGGTAAACAATTGAATAGAAAAAACTATTCTTTGCCGGTCTGATCGTTGGGAGTCGTTGACGCCGTTCGGGCGCGAAATGCTGCATCGCGAGTGCGTGCCGTCACCCCAAACGGTGTCGTTCATCCGAGCCGTTCTCACGCTGCATGCAATTTTTTGTTGGCAACGCACGCGCGATTGCGCGATTGTGCGGTCGCCGAATCTCAACTCCGGAGAAACGGATGCAAACGACCGATAACGGCGGCTCCGCAAAGCGAGCGCGGGGTTGTTCGAAATCAAGCCGAGGGATTGATCGCTACACCAGCATGTTCCTCGCGTTGATGCCGACATATTCATCCCTTCATCATCCATGGCGGCAAAAAAGACGTTCGTAACGAACGCCATCGCTAAACGTGGCGAACGCCGCATAGATCGAGAAAGAGGCGCAAATGGCAAAGAGAGCGAAAAGGCGTAGCAGTCGTAAAGCCAAAGCAAAGGCGGCCCCGAAACGCAGACGGCGCCGCAAGGCAAAGATGTAGGCGCACGAACGCCTATCGATTCATCTCCGGAGGTTCGGCAGTCGCGCGCCATTCGGCGCGCGACTTTCATTTTGGGCGAGGAAATGGATGCAGATCGCGGCGCCGGTTATAGTTGGCGTTCGACCATCAGCTTTTTCACTTCGGCGATGGCTTTTGCCGGATTTAACCCTTTCGGGCAGGCCTTCGCGCAATTCAGGATCGTGTGGCAACGGTACAGCCGGAACGGGTCCTCCAGCTCGTCGAGCCGCCGTCCGCTTGCCTCGTCCCGTGAATCCGCGATCCAGCGGTACGCTTGCAACAAGGCTGCCGGCCCGAGATATCGGTCGCCGTTCCACCAATAGCTCGGGCATGAAGTCGTGCAGCACGCACAAAGGATGCACTCGTAGAGTCCGTCGAGCTTGCCGCGTTCATCGTGACCTTGACGCCACTCGCGTTCCGGTGCCGGCGTCTGGGTCTGCAGCCACGGCTCGATTGAGGCGTATTGCGCATAGAATACGCTCATGTCCGGCACGAGATCCTTCACCACTTCCATATGCGGAAGCGGATAAACCTTCACCGGCGCCTTCACGTCATCCATCGCGAGCGTGCAAGCGAGCGTATTCAACCCGTCGATGTTCATCGAGCAGGATCCGCACACGCCTTCCCGGCACGAACGGCGGAATGTCAGCGTGGAATTGACCTTGTTCTTGATCCAGATCAATCCGTCGAGAACCATGGGTCCGCAGTCGTCGCGATCGACGAAATAGGTGTCGATGCGTGGCGTCTGCCCGTCGTCCGGATTCCATCGATAGACTCGGAACTCGGTCGTGCGCTCGGCGCCGGCCGGAGCGGGCCATGTCTTCCCGGGCACGATCTTTGAGTTTTTCGGCAGCGTCAGCTGAACCATGATCAGTACACCCGCTTCACCGGCTCGATGTATTGCACTTCATTCGTAAGCGTATAGGTGTGCACCGGCCGATAGTCGATCTTGACGTTGCCCGTGTCGGGATCGAGCCAGGCGAGCGTATGCTTCATCCAGTTCTTGTCGTCACGGTCGGGATAGTCCTCCCGCGCGTGAGCACCACGGCTCTCGGCGCGATTGAGGGCGGAATCCATCGTGATGACCGCTTGTTCGATCAGATTGGCAAATTCCAGTGTCTCGATCAGGTCCGAATTCCAGGTAAGCGACCGGTCACTGACGCGCACGTCGGAGACACCCGAATACACGTCGTGGATCAGCTTGTGCCCTTCTTCCAGCACGTCGCCGGTACGAAATACGGCGCAATTTGACTGCATCACCTTCTGCATCTTGAGTCGCAGTTCGGCCGTCGGGGTCGAGCCGCTCGCGTGACGGAACCGGTCAAGCCGCGCGAGCGCAAACGCAGCAGAATCCGCCGGCAAATCCGCGTGTTTTTCGCCCGGAGAAACGAGCTCGGCGCAGCGCTGCGCTGCAGCCCGGCCGAACACAACGAGATCGGTGAGCGAGTTCGAACCGAGCCGGTTCGCACCGTGCACTGAGACGCTCGCCGCTTCACCGATCGCCATCAAGCCTGGCACCGTCCTGTCGCCCGATCCGTTGGGTTTGGTCAGCGCTTCGCCGTGGTAGTTCGAGGGAATTCCGCCCATGTTGTAGTGGACGGTCGGCAGCACGGGGATCGGCTCGCGCGTGACATCCACGCCCGCGAAAATGCGCGCACTCTCGGAGATGCCCGGCAGCCGCTCATGCAGTGTCGCCGGATCCAGATGATCGAGATGCAGGAAGATATGGTCTTTGCTCTTGCCGGCGCCGCGTCCTTCGCGAATCTCGATCGTCATCGCGCGCGAAACCACATCGCGTGATGCCAGATCCTTCGCCGATGGCGCATAGCGCTCCATGAACCGCTCGCCCTCGGAGTTGACGAGATAACCGCCCTCGCCGCGCGCACCCTCCGTTATCAGGCATCCTGCGCCGTAGATTCCCGTCGGATGGAACTGCACGAACTCCATGTCCTGCAGCGGCAGGCCCGCACGCAGCACCATCGCGTTGCCGTCGCCGGTGCAGGTATGAGCCGATGTGCAGGTGAAATAGGCGCGGCCGTATCCGCCCGTCGCGAGAACCGTCACGTGAGCGCGAAAGCGATGCAACGAACCGTCGTCGAGGCAGAGCGCGATCACGCCGCGGCAGCGGCCGTCCTCATCCATGATGAGATCGATCGCGAAGTATTCGATGAAGAACTCCGCCTTATGCTTGAGCGCTCCGCCGTACAGCGTGTGCAGGATGGCGTGGCCGGTACGGTCCGCCGCGGCGCATGTGCGTTGTGCGGTGCCCTTGCCGTAGTGCGTGGTCATTCCACCAAACGGTCGCTGGTAGATCTTGCCTTCCTCGGTACGGGAAAACGGCACGCCCCAATGCTCGAGTTCGATCACGGCGGCTGGAGCATGGCGGCAGAGGTACTCGATCGCATCCTGATCGCCGAGCCAGTCCGACCCCTTCACGGTGTCGTACATGTGCCAGCGCCAGTCGTCCTCGCCCATGTTTCCGAGTGCTGCGGAAATTCCGCCTTGCGCCGCGACGGTGTGTGAGCGCGTGGGAAATACCTTCGTGATGCACGCGGTGCGCAGACCCGCTTCCGCGCAACCGATCACAGCGCGCAGGCCCGAACCGCCCGCGCCGATGACGATCACGTCGTAGCTGTGATCCGTGATCGGATAGGCACGCCCGTTGAGTGCCGG
Source organism: uncultured Alphaproteobacteria bacterium (assembly GCA_963711595.1). Classification (GTDB taxonomy): domain Bacteria; phylum Pseudomonadota; class Alphaproteobacteria; order Rhizobiales; family Xanthobacteraceae; genus JAUSIF01. The sequence continues at coordinate 291,428 of CAVQER010000007.1, read as the reverse complement.
GGCCGGACTCCTCGCGCGTCCGTTGTCCGCCATATCACAACCCGAAGCTGAGCCGCAGGGCCGCGAACGCCGCGGTAAGGCCGATCGCAATCGCAAAGAACGTATTGGTCACGAGGAGTGTCATCTTCATTCCCGGATGATGCACGTAGTCCTCGATGATCACCTGCATGCCGACGCGCATGTGGATCACGATCGACAGCACCGCAGCGAGCAAGAGAATCGTCACCGCAGGCTGACCAAGTGTGGCGGTCACTGTCGCGTGACTGCGGCCGCTGAGCGAGGCAACCAGGAATACGAAGTAAATCACTAATGGGACGTTCGCGATGGCAGTCGTGCGCTGAAGCAGGAAGTGACCCGTCCCGGAATGGGCGGGCCCGATGCCGCGAACCCTGCTGAGCGGCGTGCGCATGACTACCCTCGCAACATCAGACCGAGCATCCAGAGGACGACGGTCAAGGTGATGGAACCAATGAGGGTGGCCCAGGCGGCAAATTCGCGTTCGGCCGGCTCAAGTCCGCGCCCGGTGTCCCAGATCAGATGCCGCAGACCTCCAAGCAGGTGATGCAGCAAGGCCCACGTGTAACCGAACAGAATCAGCCGCCCGATCCAGGAGCCAAAGAAACCATTGATCACATCGAAGTTCCGGGGGCTCGCCGCGGCAAGCAACCACCAGACGAACAGCAATGTACCCACGTACAGCGCCGCCCCGGAAATTCGATGCACGATGGACATCGCCATCGTCATCGTCATCCGATAAATCTGCAGATGCGGCGACAGCGGCCGCTCAGCTCTGGTCTTCGTCTCGATCATGAGCGATCCCGGGCGGGACCCGTTGAGTAGCGGAAAGCCCACTGCATCGCAATGAGACAGGCCCGCCGTAGCGGCTAAACCCGCGCGTTCCGCGAGGACTTGTGGTATGCCAGACGAGTCTACTTCTGCACACCTATGAAGATGGTTGTCCGAGTCGCAAGACGCAAATTCGTCTTGAAATCTTCCCCAACTTGGCTGGCCGCAAAGGGGTTGAGCGGATGCGACCGGCTTCGTCATGCGATTCGGGTAGGGGGACAGCGACACGAACTCGGGACCTGGCTGCTCGCCGGTCTCGCGCTCGCATGCGCCGCCACTTCATCAATCGCCACCGAAGTTCGTCAGATCTCGGTTGCCGGCGAAACGCGCAGCTACCGGCTCTATATCCCGCCCAGTCTCCGCGCAGCGCCGATACCGGTTGTCATCGCTCTGCATGGCGCGGTTCAGTCGGCGTCCGAGTTCGAGACCGATCTCGGGATGAACCGTATCGCCCAGCGCGAGCGCTTCGCCGTGGTCTATCCTGAGGGTATCAATCGCGTGTGGGATGACGCGCGTCCTCCGGTCATGCGCCTTGGCTATGTCGTACGGCCCGGCGACGACGTGCCGTTCATCGCAGCCGTGGTGCGCCGTCTGATCGCGGACGGAATCGCCGATCCGCGCCGCATTTATCTCGCAGGCCTGTCGATGGGCGGTTTCATGGCGGCGCGTATGGCTTGCGAGCGATCCGATCTGTTCGCTGCTGTGGCAATTATGGCGGCCACCGTTCCCGAGCAATACCGCACGACTTGCACGCCCCGCCGACCGCTGCCCGCTCTTTTTATGCACGGCACGTTCGACCCGATCATTCCGTGGTTTGGTGTTCCGATGGCCGGCAACGGCATCCTTTCGGCGAACGACACGGCTCAATTCTTCGCTGACCTCGCGGGATGCATGACTTACGGCGACAGTGAGCGCCCGAGCCTTGATCGCTCTGCACGAATCGAAGTTCGCCGCTGGTCGATCTGCCGCGACAACCTGTCGGTCATGCTCTACACGATTCCGGGTGGCGGACACTTGCCGCCCTCAGCCGAGCCCGGCCGCGGCGACACTTTTGTCTCCTGGTTTCTCCAGGAGCGAAGCCACTCGATCGATGCCGCCGAAGAGATCTGGAGTTTCTTCCGTCAGTATCGCGGCGGGCCGGGTCAGCGCGGAATGAGCGCCCAGTAGTCGATATCCAGGATTATTTCCGGCTCGTACTCCTCGCCTTGCTTCCACGGGAAGTCCGTGCACGGGCGATCCTTCGTCGCGACCGTTCGGAGCCTCAAGGCACCGACGTCTCGACGGCCCGGGACCGGCTGATGATCGACTACTTGCGACCAGGCAAACACCGTGTCGCCGGCAAACAACGGATTTACGTGGCGGCCCGAATTGATCGCGGCGAAATGGAACGCATTCGCAAGGCCGTTGAAGCTGAGCGCGCGCGCCAGCGAAATAACGTGTCCGCCGTAGATCAGTCGCCGTCCGTAGCGACCCGCCGCTTCGCTCATCCGGTTGAAGTGGATGCGCGCTGGGTTCTGGTACAGACGCGTCGCGAGCTGGTGCTCGGCTTCCTCGACCGTCACACCGTCCACGTGATCGATGCGCGCTCCCACTTCGTAGTCGTCGAACCGGTGTGTGCTGCCCGCCAAAGTGAAATCGTAATTCTTGATGTCGAGCGCGGGCACCGCGTCGCCCAACAATTCCGCGTGCAGGAAGGACGGGAGCTTCGGTACGTATGGCTCGGGTGCGTCGCTTGTCTCGCTGCGCTTTCGCACCATGACCCATCGCACATAATCGATTACTTCGGTCCCGTCGTGCTTCAGCCCCGTCGACCGCACATAGACGACGCCTGCCTTGCGGTCCGAATTTTCCCGCAAACCGATCACCTCGGAGACGGCGTGCAAGGTTTCGCCCGGATATACCGGCGCAAGCACCCGGCCGGCTGCGTAACCGAGGTTGGCTACGGCATTGAGCGAGATATCCGGTACCGTCTTGCCGAAAACGATATTGAAAACGAGAAGGTCGTCGACCGGCGCGTGCCGATATCCGAGCGCCCGCGCGAACGCATCGGACGAGTGCACCGCCGTACGCGTCCCGTAGAGCGCTCCGTAGAGGGCGACGTCGCCGGAGGTAATGGTGCGGGGCGTAGCGTGACGGATGACCTGGCCGACGCGAAAATCTTCGAAGTAGTTGCCCGCGCTGTTCGCCATTTCGACCCCGGGTGACGAAACTAGCCGTCCGGCGCCGAGTTTGCCAAGTTTGCCGTGACGCAATCGCTGCTCTGGTGGTCAGGGAACCAATGTGAGCCCCGCTTCGTTTCAGGCGGCCGCACCTTTAGCAATCCGTCTCCAACCGGCACACCGTCATTTTGAGCCTCTTGTGAACGAAGATTTTCCCACCGCCGTCTTCGAGTCCGCCACCCGGGTGATTTTCGGGTTAATCGCGGCCGTGCTCGCCCTGTTCGCGCTGCTGATGACCGTCTACGGCATTGGCGAGGCCGTTCGAGGCATCTCTATCTGGGAGGATTTCGGTCAGGGCGTACTGCGCGGTGTTGGCTATATCGTCGTCGCGGTCGCGGTTTTCGAGGTGGCAAAGTATCTCGTCGAGGAAGAGATTATGCGCAACCGCGAGCTGCACAGCGCGGCGGAAGCGCGCCGCAGCCTTACGAAGTTCGTCTCGACGATTTCGATCGCCGTGTTTCTTGAAGGGTTGGTGACGGTCTTCCGCGTCAGCCAGGAATCAGTGTCCCTCCTGCTCTACCCGGCAGCAATCATGGTCACGGGCACCATCCTGATTCTGGGTCTCGGCCTCTATCAACGCATGAGCGTCATGGTGGAGCGCGAAGTCGAGCAGAAGGACAAGCGCGTCGAGCGCAAAGTCGAGCAGAAGGACCGCCGCTCGAGGGCGAAGTAGCGCTGACGCTCGTTTCGTCAGGCAGCCTTCTTCTTCGGCTGCAGAAGCTTCCGGTTCACGAGCGACTCGGCGATCTGAATCGCGTTCAGCGCCGCGCCCTTGCGAAGATTGTCAGACACGCACCAGAACGAGATGCCGTGCTTGACCGTCTTGTCGTCGCGTAGCCGCGAGACATAGGTGGCGTCTTCACCAACGCATTCGAACGGCGTCACGTAACCGCCCGGCTCGCGCTTATCGATGACGAGCACGCCCGGCGCTTCGCGCAGGATATTGCGGGCCTGATCGGCCGACAGCGGCTTCTCGAACTCGACGTTCACCGCCTCGGAATGTCCGATGAATACCGGCACACGCACGCACGTCGCGACCAAGTTGATCTTCGGATCGAGGATCTTCTTGGTTTCGGCCGACATCTTCCACTCTTCCCTGGTGGAGCCGTCTTCCATGAAGACATCGATGTGCGGAATCACGTTGAACGCGATCCGCTTGGAAAACTTGTCTGCTTCCGGCGTCTCGGCGGAAAAGATCGCGCGCGTTTGCGAGAACAACTCGTCCATCGCTTCCTTGCCGGCTCCCGATACGGATTGATATGTCGCGACGACGACCCGCTTGATCGTCGCTCGATCGTGCAGCGGCTTCAGCGCGACCACGAGCTGCGCGGTCGAGCAATTCGGGTTCGCGATGATGTTCTTCTTCTTGAATCCGTCGACCGCGGCGGCGTTCACCTCCGGCACGACGAGCGGAACGTCCGGGTCGTAACGCCAGCATGACGAGTTGTCGATCACGACGCAGCCCTTAGCGGCGATCTTTGGCGACCACTCCTTGGAGACGGCGGAGCCCGCCGACATCAGGCAGATGTCGGTATCGGTGAAATCGTAGTGCTCGAGCACCTTCACCTTCAGCGTTCGTTCACCATAGGAGGCTTCCGTGCCAACCGAGCGACGCGACGCGAGAGCGACCACCTCGTCGGCGGGGAAACCGCGTTCAGCGAGGATCTCGAGCATCTCGCGCCCGACATTGCCGGTGGCACCGACCACCGCGACCTTGTAACCCATCGTTCACTCTCCGCCGGGAAAGCGAGCTGTTCCCAGCCTCGCGCACACCGAAACGCAGCGGCTTCTACGCGAGAAGTAGGCCAACCGCAACGCCATCCTGCCAGGGAGGGGAAAGGCGTGCCTGCCGAAGAGTTGCTCGCGCCGCTCGGCGCATCGCTCAGTCATGCGCGCGCGCATCTGCAGACCGCCCGCGCCGCCTTGCGTGGAGCAGAGCTCCCTCACCCGGGTCGGATCGATGCCGCGCTGAGCGCATTCGACGATCACCTTTCCGTGGTCCATTTCGCGTTTCAGTCGGCTTGCTACGCCGCCCGCGACCGCGCCGCCGCGATACGCGATCGGATTCTGGAAATTTCGAGTTTGCCGCCATCCACGCTGATCGCCTACGCTGCGGTCGGAATGATGGCTGCTATTCTCGCGGATGATCTGGTCCGCCGGCCTCCACCGGCTCTGCCGCCGCCGACAGAGTTCCGGCCGCAACCGGAATGGATCGAAATTCCCCGGGCGCAAGGCGCGTTCTCAGTGACCTCCTCCTCGCTGGACGGCGTCAGCGCTCATTACGTCGTGCGCCGGCACCGTTCTGGCGGCGGCCGCAAGGACGAACTCACTTTCGGCGATCCGAGCGCTCGCCGCCCATACGTCCGCATTGTCCTCTATCGGCCGGGCACGGAAGGCATGCCCGAGCCCGATCCGCTTGAAGCAGTCGTCGAAGTCGCATCGCAGTCGTCAATCGACGCCGAACTGCAGGAAACGAACCGCAGGATCGCGACAAAGCTCGGTGCGCTGCCGATCGTCGCAATGACCGTGAAGAGCGTCACCGGCCCGCGCTACTGTATCGCTACAGCGGCGGCCTGGAGCGACCCGCGGCTCGGCCTCACTGCCTGGTGGTGCAATGAAGGCGCCGAGCTTGTTGCCCATGGCGACTTCGCTTGCCTGCTCGATCGGCTCGCGCTGATGAGCGCCGGCGGTGACGAGCGCCTTGCCGAATTCTTCGCTCACGCGGAGCTGAGACGCCACAGCTGCGGGCCGGATGGGTCGTTCGTCAGTCCGACCCCGAAGCGACACGACGACTGGATTTATGCGAAGGCCATGCCGCGGTTGCGTGGTCGTTTGTCCGCACGCTGAGCGTCAGGGCGGCGGCTTTCCGTCCGGGCCAAATCGCTTCAAATAGGCGATCAGGTCTTCAATTTCTTCGTCCTTCTTGATTCCGAGGAACGTCATGCTCGTTCCAGGAATCGCGGCCCGCGGATTTTTCAGATAGTTCGCAAGCGTAGCCTCGTCCCAGACAATACCGGAATTCTTATTCGCCTCGGTGTATTTGAAACCGGGATAGGTACCTGCCTTGCGGCCGAGAAGTCCGTTGAGTACGGGGCCAACGCCTGCCTTCGCGTCCTCGCCGACGGTGTGACACGCAAGGCAGCGCTTGAAGACTTTCTCGCCCGATACCGGATCGGCGGAAAATGCAGGCGCCGGTGCGCAAGCTGCGATCAGAAGCGACATGATTACGCGAGGCCACATCGGCGGATCATCGCTTTAAGAACGGATTTTGCCAACCGCGCGGCGCTTCAGCCTCCGGGAACGCCTTCGCAAGATAGTCGAGAATGAGTTCGCGATCTTTCCCGACAAGCTTCTGCATTCCGTGCCGTTCGGTCATCAGGTCAAGGGTGCTGTCCCAGCGGTGACGGCTCATGCCTTGCTGGGCCACGAGCTTGAAGTTGTGGCAGGCAACACAAAAATAGAATGTGTCTTCGCGTCCGGGCAAGTCGGGAAATTCTTCCGGTTCTTCTTGTCGCGGCTCGAAAGTCTTCGGCTGCGCGGTCCCCACCGTGGCCGCGCAAAGCAGCAAGCTCGCACTCACCGATGTAACGGCCACGAGATGGGCAACCGTCGTCGCCCATCTGCTGCACGCGCGTTTCAAGGCGTGATCAACCGACGAGCACCGCAATGCGGTGGAACGGATTTCCACCGTAGCCACTGGGATTCCAGTTCGGCGCCACATGCGGCTGCATTGCCCCCTTGCTGTCGGTTGCCCGCGACCAGATCTCGAAGTAGCCGTCCGAAGGCAGTTTCGGATTGGCGGTCCATCGCTGCCAATCGAACTTGTTCTTCGGCTTTTCCAGCTTCGCAGCTTGCCACGATTGGCCGTAGTCGACGGAAATGTCGACACGCTGCACCGAGAGATCTCCCGCCCATGACGCGCCGCGCAAGGCGACGTCGCGAGTTCCTGCGGCGAGCTTCGCGCCATTGGCGGGCGCTGTGATGATCGATCGTACCGGCATCGATTCGAGAATCCTGAAGTTCTTCGGATCGGCCTTGTCACCCGGCACCATCGGCTTGATCGCCAAGCGATAGGAGGTGCCGGTCATGCCCGGACCGTCGTGCTCCTTGTCGCGGATCACGACGCGAGTCAGCCACTTCTGCGATGCGGAGCCCGCCCAGCCGGGGATAACGAGGCGCACCGGTCCGCCGTGAATGTTCGGAAGCGGCTTGCCGTTCATCCCCCAGACGATCATCGACTCGGGCTCCATCGCTTTCGCCAAACGGACGCCCCGCGAGAGGGTCGGTCGGTCGGCTTCGCCCGATAGATGCAGATCGGCGGCGTAGTGTGCCGTGTAAATACCGCTCGGCTTTAGGCCTGCCGCCTTCAGAAGGTCCGCGAGCCGCACGCCGGTCCATTCGGCGCAGCCTGCGCCGCCGTTGGTCCACTGATTGCCGCTCGCACGCGGCGTGAAAAAGGATCGGCCGTTGCCGCCGCATTCCAGCACCATGCGCAGCGTCTGGGCCTTATACTTCGACTTCAGTTCGCCGAGTGAGATCTCGAGCGGCTTGTTCACCTCACCCTCGATCTTGATGACCCATTTGTCCGGATCCTTGGCCTCATCCGGAATCTGCCCGTTGTTGCGAATATAAAATTTTTCGATCGGAGTAGTGTCGTCATTCATGAGGTGTTCCGGCGTTTCGGCGACGAGCGGCTTTTCGCCGATGACAACAAGCCCTTTGTCCTTGCCGGGGAAGTCGAGATAGGCGGGGCCCTTGGGTGGTGCAGGCGGCACCGATTTGTCCTGCGCGAGCGCGGCTGGAATCAGCCCGCCCGGCACGTTTTGGCTGTACGGGAGAGTCCCGCCGACCGCCGCGCCGAAAGCCGCGAGACCAGCCCCGCCGAGGAAACCCCTGCGGCTTGGACGAGGCTTGCGCCCGAAAACGACAACGTCAGCCCGCTCCGGATCGTCGCGATACAGCTCCGCAACGGAACGTTCGAGTTTCTTGATCTTGTCGGACATGGCTCCCTCCCGATTGCTTTCTCGCCCGCGACGCGGGCTGTCTCGATCTTTTGTGTTCGTTGCCAGCGTCTCGGCCGCGCCGCAATTCGACTAAAAGTATCCGGCAGGGTCGAGCCTCTGACAAGCGTACGCGGAGGGTCGTGGGCCCCGCCTTCTCGAATCTGATCGCTTTCCTCGGAACCGAATCCCGAATAGAGTCGTTCATCAGACAGCCGAGGTGGCCATGCGAGTACGACTTGTCGGTTTCTTTGCCCTAGCTGCGGCTTTCGGTTTGCTCGCGGCAAGCGTCCCAGCCGATGCGCAGGATCGTGCGCGCACCCGCATCACTGTGCAGAAGCGCAGCTATCTCGATGCCGGCACGGTCGTGAAGCCGGGATCGATGAATTACCACGACTACATTTTCGTGGGTCAGCCGTCGCGTCTGCCTCACTATGGCCCGTACGCCGACGGCGACCTCCAGAGCACGCGCTGGCCGCTGCTCAGGATGTTCGAAGGCTACTAAGCACGCGCGGCGAGGCCGTCGAGTTCGGCGATAATCGCCTCGCCCATCTGGCTCGTTCCAATCGTTTTCGCGCCTGTGCCCGCGATGTCCGCGGTGCGCAGACCTTTGCCGAGAGCACCCGCGATCGCCTGCTCGATCATGTCCGCGGCCTGGCCGAGTCCGAAACTGTAGCGCATTGCCATGCCGAGCGAGCCGATCATGGCGATCGGGTTCGCGGTGCCTTTGCCCGCGATATCCGGTGCCGATCCATGCACCGGCTCGTAGAGGGCGCGCCGCTTCTTGGTCTTTGCGTCGGTTTCCCCGAGTGAGGCGGACGGAAGCATGCCGAGCGAGCCCGTCAGCATCGCCGCCACGTCCGACAGCATGTCGCCGAACAGATTGTCCGTGACGATTACGTCGAACTGCTTCGGATTGCGCACGAGCTGCATTCCGCCCGCGTCCGCAAGCTGGTGCTCGAGCTGCACGTCCTTGTATTCGCGCTCGTGAACCTGCTCGACGACCTCGTGCCACAACACGCCGGTCTTCATCACGTTGCGTTTCTCCATCGACGTGACTTTGTTCCGACGCTTCCTCGCAAGCTCGAACGCGACGCGCGCGATCCGCTCGATCTCGTAAGTGTCGTAAACCTGCGTATCGACGGCGCGTTTCTGGCCGTTGCCGAGATCCGTGATCGTCTTCGGCTCGCCGAAATAGACTCCGCCCGTCAGCTCGCGGATGATCATGAGATCGAGGCCGTCGACCAGTTCGCGCTTCAGGCTCGAGGACTCGGCAAGCGCCGGATAGCAGATCGCCGGCCGCAGGTTCGCAAACAGCGCGAGGTCCCTGCGTAGCCGCAGCAGCCCCGCCTCCGGGCGCACGTCATAGGGCACCTTGTCCCACTTCGGTCCGCCGACCGCGCCGAACAGGATCGCGTCCGCCGCGAGGGCCTTATCCATGGCGGTTTCGGAAATCGATTTGCTGTGCGCTTCGTAGGCGCTGCCGCCGACTAGGTCTTCCTCGATCGCGAACTTGGCGATGCCGTTCCTTTCCAGCCAGGCGACAACGTTCTTCGCCTGGGCCATCACCTCGGGACCAATGCCGTCACCGGGCAGCAGCAGCAGCTTGTGTGTTGCCATGGCTTAGAGCCACGGGCGCGATTGCGCCGCCTTATGCTCAAAGCCGTCGATCTTCTTGCTCTTCTCCATCGTCAGTCCGATGTCGTCGAGCCCGTTGAGCAGGCAATGTTTGCGGAACGGATCGATATCGAAATGGATCGACCCGCCGTCGGGCCCACGAATTTCCTGTTTCTCGAGATTGACCGTCAGCGTCGCGTTGGCGCCGCGCTCGGCGTCATCGAACAGCTTCTCGAGATCTTCCGAACTAACCTGGATCGGCAGGATGCCGTTCTTGAAACAGTTGTTATAGAAAATGTCGGCGAACGAGGTGGAAATCACGCAGCGGATGCCGAAATCGAGCAAGGCCCACGGCGCATGCTCACGCGACGATCCGCAGCCGAAATTGTCACCCGCAACCAGCACCTTCGCCTGCCGATACGCAGGCTTGTTCAGGACGAAATTCGGATTTTCCGAGCCATCGTCCCGGTAGCGCATCTCCGAGAACAGCCCCTTGCCGAGGCCGGTGCGCTTGATCGTCTTCAGGTACTGCTTCGGGATGATCATGTCGGTGTCGACGTTGATCATCTTCAGCGGCGCCGCGACGCCGGTGAGGGTCGTGAACTTTTCCATGCGCAAGAACTCTCTTTGCCGGCCGCTGTTCTAACGCGTGATCCCGAAAAGTGGAAACCGGTTTTCGGGAAAGATCACGCGCAAACAATGAGCCAGCCAGCGGGCGAAATCAAAGCCCTCAGGGGCGCTCTCTGCAGCGCTCCTGAGGGCGATTCGTCCCTGGATCTTCGCTTAAGTCGTGCGCTTGACGGTGCTAGCGCTTGCGACGTGCGGGTGTGGACTCACTGGAGGAGCCGGCGCGGAAGTAGGGCTGTTCCTTGAGCTTCAGCAACAGCACCGGCCACGCGATGATGGCCGCGCCGATCACCACCGACCAGATGATCGTGTTCTGCGGAAGGCTGGTGCCCGCATAGGCATAGTATCCGATCGGATAGAACAGCACGACGCCGGTCATGATGCCGGGAGAGAATTTTCCGCCGGAGATGATCATCGGCAGCAGGTGGAAAAAGGTGACGTTGATCACGAGGAACGCGGCATAGGCCAGTGCCAGCACCGGCAACGCCGGCGCGAGCATTGCAGCGATCGCGCCCAGGATCAGCAACACGACTTCCACCGTCGTGTAGGCGTCCCACTCCATCGGCAAATTCATCGTCTTGCGCGCCCATCCGTGCCAGCCGAGGACGTGCTCCTCGAGGATGTGCAACGCGTACGCACCAACCGCGAGCCAAGCTAGAACGGTGAGTGACATGGCGTTCCCCCAAAATGTCAGACCGAACGCACAGAATCAGAACGCGCGGAAGCTATCACGGCCGATTTCGGCGGCACTAGCGTGCACTGCCGGCGTCCGCGGCGCGCGCCTCCTCCGCCGCCGCTTCGATTCGCTCCATATCCTCGTCCGACAATCCGAAATGATGGCCAATCTCATGCACCAGGACGTGCGTGATGATCGCGCCGAGAGACTCGTTGTGCTCGGCCCAGTAGTCGAGGATCGGCCGCCGGTAGAGGTGCACCGAGTTTGGCAGGCGTCCGGTCTCGGCCACGGCGCCGTCTTGCGACATGCCGACGCCGGTAAACAATCCGAGGATGTCGAACGGGCTCTCCAATTCCATTTCCGCGATCACGTCGTCATCGGGAAAGTCCACGACGTGAATCACCACCCCGTCGCACAGCCTGCGGAACGGCTCTGGCAGGTCCGCATAGGCGGCCGTCGCCATGGCTTCGAATGCTTCGAGCGACGGCGCAGTAGAGTTTTGCCAGCGATCAGCACTCACAATCCAGGACTCCGACCTATCGTCGCGAGTTTAGTGAGCGTGCCCGCTGCGTGCCAGATGAACGCCGGATGAACCGCTGGATCAGGACTCGTTCACCAAATTTCATGGACAGTGCCGATTGGAGATGCCCGGCCGCAGCAATTGGAACGCAAAATGGCCGGGCTGCGTTGTGGGGACGAGGAGAAACGTCATGCTGAAACGTACCCTGATTCTCGCCGCCGGCGTGTTCGCGCTTGCGGCGTTTGCACTCTCACCCCAATCGGCAACGGCTGCGAGTTGGGCGGGCGGCGCGGCCGCTCCCCAGGCCGCGGAAGCGGATCTGTCGAACGTAATCGACGTTCATCGCCGCGGTCGTCATTGGCGCCGCCACATTTGGTGGGGCGCGCCGTTTGCCGTCGCGCCGTTTGCTTACGGGGCCTATGGCGGTCCGGGCTGGCACTATCAGTACTACGGCCCGCACAAGCGCCGTTGCGGCTACACCCGCTGGGGTTACACCTGCTGGTAGCCTGAGAGGTGAATCGAAATGAAACGGGCGCGCTCGCTGCGCGCCCGTTTTCTTTTTGGCTGTCGTCAACTCAGCTTCGCGGCCATTCGCGGACGTCTACGAAATGTCCGGCGATTGCGGCCGCAGCGGCCATGGCCGGCGACACGAGATGCGTGCGGCCCTTATAGCCCTGCCTTCCTTCGAAATTGCGGTTCGACGTCGACGCACAGCGCTCGCCCGGAGCGAGCTTGTCGGGATTCATGGCGAGGCACATGGAGCAGCCAGGCTCGCGCCAGTCGAAACCTGCCGCCTTGAAGATGCGGTCGAGCCCCTCTGCCTCCGCCTGCTCCTTCACGATGCCAGATCCCGGCACGATCATCGCGTTCACGCTCTCATGCACCTGGTGACCGTTCACGATCTTCGCAACCATCCGCAGATCTTCGATGCGGCCGTTGGTGCAGGAGCCGATGAACACGCGGTCGAGCTTGATTTCGGTGATCCGCTCGCCACCCTTCAAACCCATGTATTCGAGTGAGCGCTCTGCTGCCACGCGCTTGTTCTCATTTGCGATCTCGGAGGGAATCGGCACGCGGCCCGTGATCGACGTCACCTGCTCGGGGCTCGTGCCCCAGCTCACGATTGGCGGCAGCTTCGCTCCATCGAGCTTCACCTCCACGTCGAAGCGCGCACCATCGTCGCTCCGCAACGTTTCCCAGTAGCGCATTGCCTGATCCCAGGCGGCGCCTTTCGGAGCCTTGGGACGATCCTTCAAATAGGCGAACGCTTTTTCATCCGGCGCGACCATGCCGGCGCGGGCGCCGCCCTCAATCGACATGTTACAGACGGTCATGCGCCCTTCCATCGACAGCGCACGCATGGCATCGCCGGCGTACTCGATGACGTGGCCGGTGCCCCCGGCGGTGCCGATCTCGCCGATGATCGCGAGAATGACGTCCTTCGCGCCGACGCCGGACGGCAGATCGCCGGCGACCGTCACGCGCATGTTTTTCGCTTTCCGTTGAATGAGTGTCTGCGTCGCCAGGACGTGCTCGACTTCCGATGTGCCGATGCCGTAGGCGAGCGCTCCGAACGCGCCGTGCGTCGACGTATGGCTGTCGCCGCAGACGATCGTCGTGCCCGGCAGAGTGAAGCCTTGCTCCGGACCGATTACATGCACGATGCCCTGCCGCCGATCGTGCTCGTTGAAGTAGTCGATGCCGAAGACGCGTGCGTTCTCGGCAAGCGTCTCGATCTGCGCCGCGGATTCCGGGTCCGGGTTGGGCTTCGAGCGGTCCGACGTCGGCACGTTGTGATCGACCACCGCGAGCGTCTTCTCCGGCGCGCGAACCTTGCGACCGGATAGACGCAGGCCCTCGAATGCTTGCGGGCTCGTCACCTCATGCACGAGGTGCCGGTCGACATAGATGAGGCACGTGCCGTCGGGTTGTTCGTCGACGAGATGATCGTCCCAGATCTTGTCGTAGAGGGTACGGGGCGCTGCCATGACGAAACGGGCCTTTCACGCAAAATATAGTGTCTATCTAGTGCCTGCGAAACTTCACGAAAAGTGGCGCGGCGCCGCCCTTGGCGTCATCCAAGTTCGATCAGGACGATCTCCGGCGGCACACCGAGCCGCACGGGCATGATGCTGCAGCCAAGCCCGCCCGACACGATCATTTGGCGCCCGTCCTCGAGTATCGAGCCATAGGCGAACCGTTGACCGTAGGCCGACGGCACGATTGGACGGCCGAGGAAGGGAAGCCACACCTGGCCTCCGTGGGTATGACCACACAACGTCAGGCTCACGCGCGCAGGCATTTTTGGAAAGATATCCGGTTCATGCGCAAGCATGATCACTGGGCTGTCATCGTTGATCTGGCGCATTGTGCCGTCCAGGTCATCCACCCCCTTGAAATGCCCGGGGCCGAGCGGAATCGCGATCTGGTCGCCCAGCCCAGCGAGCCAGAAGGCTGGAGCGGCGCCCGGTCGCAATAGTCGAGCGTCATTTTCCAGCACCGTTACGCCGTGGCCGACCAATGTCGCGCGGACGTTGTCAACGTCGGTCCACCAATCGTGGTTGCCGAGAATGCCGTAGACGCCAAGTGGTGCCGACAACCTGGCGAGGGCCGCCCCCCAATCGCGCATCGGCACGATCCCGGTCCGGAAACGCCGCATCCCCGCAACGTAGTCGCCAAGCAGCACGATGAGATCGGGACGCAATTCGTTTGCCGTCTCCACGATCGCCTGGATTCGGGAAACGGGCATCCACGGCTCACAAGCGTGGATGTCGGCAAGCGCAACCACGCGCAAAGGCTTTTCCAGAGCTGGCCAGCCGTTCGGCCGCAGTCGATAACCCGTCGTGACAAGACGGAAACGCGGCTCGATGGCCAGCGCGTAGGAAGCAAGCGCGGCACTCCCAAGGAGGCCGAGACCGAGCGAGCGGAGGAATAAGCGGCGCGAAAGCATGTCGACCTTCAGCCGGCCGCCCGGCGGTGCGCGATTCCCGGAAGTCGAAGCGGATAAGCCCGACGCGCGGAGGCGCGCTTATTCAGTTTCGGCAGGCGCACCCGCCCCGCTCGCGTCACCCATCTCGACCGCCAGGTCCTGCTTCTCGGAGATGCGCGCCTTCTTTCCGCGGCGGGCGCGCAAATAATATAGCTTCGCGCGGCGTACCTTGCCGCGGCGCAGAACTTCGATCGAGTTCGAGCATCGGCGAGTAGAGGGGGAACACACGCTCCACGCCCTCGCCATAGGAAATCTTCCGCACGGTGAAGCTTTCGTTCAGGCCGTTGCCGGAACGGCCGATGCAGACGCCTTCGTAGGCCTGCACGCGCGTACGATCGCCTTCCACCACTTTCACGTTGACCTGCAACGTATCGCCCGGGGCGAACTCTGGAATCTTCTTGTTCTGCGTGACCCGCGCGATCTCTTCGCGCTCGATCGTTTCAATGATGTTCATGGCAACCTCCGCGCCAAACCGCGCGTCGCGGCTCATTTTCCGTACGGGATCGGCGCCGCCTATACGACATACGGGAACGCTTGTCATTCGCTTTCCAACGGCCCGCCCTTACGGCGCGCCCACAGGTCCGGGCGCCGCTCGCGGGTGAGACGCTCTGCCTCCGCCCGGCGCCAAGCCTTAACCTTTGCGTGGTCGCCCGAAACGAGCACTTCCGGGATCGGCCGGCCCTCAAACAGCTGGGGCCGCGTGAACTGCGGATATTCGAGCAGTCCGCCCTCGAAGCTCTCTTCGGTCCCCGACGCCTCCTTGCCCATGACGCCCGGCAATAGCCGCACGCAGGCATCGAGCAGCACCTGCGCCGCGACCTCCCCGCCGGAAAGCACGTAGTCGCCGATCGAAACTTCCCGGAGCCCACGAGCCTCGATCACGCGCTCGTCCACCCCCTCAAAGCGGCCGCACACGAGCACGACGCCCGCCCCCGCTGCGAGCTCTCGTACGCTCGCCTGATCGAGCGGCTTGCCACGTGCAGAAAGAAGCAGTTTCGGCCGCGGATCGCTTGCCGGCGCCGTCACGTCGATCGCACGGGCAAGCACGTCCGCGCGCATGACCATGCCGGGCCCGCCGCCCGCCGGCGAATCGTCGACCGAGCGATGCTTGTCAGTGGCGTACTCGCGAATGTCGATCGCCTCACACGACCACACGCCTTGCGCGAGCGCACGCCCGGCCAGAACTCGCTCCGAGCGCGCCCGGAAACAGCTCGGGGAACAGCGTGAGAACGGTCGCGCGCCAGGTCATCGCTACCCGACCGTCCCTTCTGGCGGGTCGACCACGACGCGCTCACCCTTGATGTCGACGGTCGGCACAAATCGCTCGACGAACGGGATCATGAACGTGTCACCGCCCTTTGCGGGCGCGATCTCGAGCAGGTCACCGGCACCGAAATTCCGGATCGCCGCGACCGTTCCCAACACGACGCCGTCGGTCGACTCAACTCGCAGGCCGACCAGATCCGCTTGATAGAAGGTGTTCGCATCCTCTTGCCTGGGCAGGCGCTCGCGCGGCACGAACAGCTCGAGGTTCGTGAGCCGCTCGGCCGCATTGCGGTCGGCAATCCCCTCGAAGCGAACGACCAGATGCCCGTTCGCTTCCCGCATTGCCGCTATCTTGAATTCCTGGCCGCCGGTCTCGTCCTCGAGCGCACCAAGCTTCGTTACCGTAAGCGGATCGTCCGCATCGACAAAAAGTCTCACTTCGCCGCGAATGCCGTGAGCGGCGCCAATCTTCGCGATGCGGATCCGCTTCGCGGCCAAGTTCGGGCTCAGCTCGACGCAGCCTCACCGGCCGGCGCTTCGGCCGCGGGTGCGGCAGGCGCGGCGGGCGCTGCCGGAGCAGCTGCGGGCTTCGCGGCGGCGGGCGCGGCCGCGGCTTCCGCCTGCTTCTTCTGCTCTTCGCGCGGGATCGCACGTTGCGGGTTGTTGCGGGGCGCCCGCTTGCGCACGCCCGCGGCATCGAGGAAACGAAGCACGCGGTCGCTCGGTTGCGCGCCCTTCGACAACCAGTGCTTCACGCGGTCGAGATCGAGCTTCACGCGCTCCTTCGAGTCCTTCGGAAGCATCGGATTGTAGGTTCCGACGTTTTCGATGAAGCGGCCGTCGCGCGGATAGCGCGAATCGGCAACGACGACGCGAAACTGCGGGCGCTTCTTCGCACCCACGCGAGCAAGACGAATTTTCAGCGACATTCCATTTCCTTTCGTTGACCTACTTCTTCTTTCCAAAATTTTGCGGCAAGCCGGTGGGCATGCCACCAAGTCCTGGCAACTTTCCGCCGAGTCCGGGCAAGGTGCCTGGGGCGCCGGGCAGACCTGCGGCGCCGCCAGGCATTTTCTCGGCAAGCTGCCGCATCATTTCCGGGCTTGGCTGTCCGCCGCCCATGCCGAGCATCTGTCCGAGGCCTGCGAGCGGGCCGCGCTTCGCGCCGCCCATCGCCTTCATCATGTCGGCCATCTGCCGATGCATTTTGAGGAGGCGATTGACCTCCTGAACTTCCGTGCCCGAGCCTGCGGCGATACGCTTTTTCCTCGACGCCTTCAGCACGTCGGGATTGCGCCGCTCCTTTGGCGTCATCGAGTCGATGATCGCCTTCTGGCGCTTCAACAGTTTCTCGTCGAGATTGGCCGACGCGATCTGGTCCTTCATCTTCGCAACGCCAGGCAGCATGCCGAGCATGCCGCCGATCCCGCCGATCTTTTCCATCTGCGAAAGCTGTTCGCGAAGATCCGAGAGATCGAACGCGCCCTTGCGCATCTTCTCGGCAACCGCGCGCGCCTTCTCCGCGTCGATCGTCTCCGCTGCCTTCTCGACGAGCGCGACGATGTCGCCCATGCCGAGGATGCGGCCGGCGATGCGCGCCGGATCGAAATCCTCGAGTGCATCAAGCTTTTCGCCGGTACCGATCAGTTTGATCGGCTTTCCGGTGACGGCGCGCATGGAGAGCGCCGCACCGCCGCGGCCGTCGCCGTCGACGCGGGTCAGCACGATACCTGTGAGCGAGAGCTTCTCGTCGAAGGCGCGTGCTGTCGCAACGGCGTCCTGGCCAGTGAGCGCGTCGGCGACGAGCAGAATCTCGTGCGGCCGAGTCGCGCTCTTGATTTCGCTGAGTTCCGTCATGAGTGCGTGATCGATCGTGGTGCGGCCCGCCGAGTCGAGCATCACCAAGTCGAAACCGCCGAGCTCCCCCGCTTGCATTGCCCGTTTGGCGATCTGACCGGCGCTCTGGCCCTCCACGATCGGGAGCACGTCGATCTCGACTTGTTTGCCGAGCACCGCGAGTTGCTCCATCGCGGCCGGCCGGCGCGTGTCGAGCGATGCCATCAATACCTTGCGCTTCATCCGGTCGGAGATGCGACGGGCGATCTTCGCCGTCGACGTGGTCTTGCCCGATCCCTGCAGGCCCACCATGAGGATCGCAACGGGAGCCGGCGCATTGAGATCGATCGACTGCGCGTCCGATCCGAGCATCGCCACGAGCTCGTCGTGAACAATCTTGACGACCATCTGGCCCGGCGTGACCGAACGGATCACCTCGATGCCGACCGCGCGTTCGCGCACACGCTCGACGAAGCTGCGCGCAACGTCGAGAGCGACGTCCGCTTCGAGGAGCGCCTTGCGCACCTCGCGCAGCGCCTCCGCGACGTCGCCCTCGGTGAGCGCGCCGCGTCTCGTCAGGCGATCGAGAATCTCGCCAAGCCGCGTCGTCAGATTGTCGAACATTCCTGTCCGCCGGTTCCTCTACGCGCTCAACGCCGAACGCGCCCGAGGGCGCAACGCGCTGTCGGGCGGTGACCTGCGGGCTCTCTTGGTGGCTTCTTCAGCCTGGCCCGGCCGGCCGCGAGGAAATCTCGTCGGTCGATGACGCGGGGATGCGTACCAGAGCGGTTTCGTTCGTCAAGTTTGCAAGACGGCCCCATAGCTTACGAGAGACTAAGCTGCTGACATTACGCCATTTTCACTTGCGGCCACCGGTCCCTCACATCTAAAAGGACTCCGGTACAACGACGAGGGCGAACGGTTCCGCCCAGAGCACGCCGGCATTCGAACGCTGACGTCGGCGAGTCACAAAGAGGATGGACCGTGGCGAATCTGAGCGTACATAAACGTCCATGAAGTTCACTCGCCGCCGCCTTCTAACCATGCTGCCGGCCACCGGCCTCGTTCTCGGCGGCGGCGCCTATGTGCACGCAAGCCATGCGCCCGGCTATGCGGGACCGCTGAGCGACCATTTCGACGGGTTGCGATTTTTCGACCCGAGACTACATTCCCAACGCGGTTTGTTCGACTTCTGGCGCTGGCAGTTCACGCGCGACCAGGGTTATTGGCCTGAGCAAGCGCCGAGTCCGTTCACCGACAAGCCGCCGCGGCGCGTCGGCGGCACGGCGATGCGCTTGTCTTTTGTCGGTCATGCATCGATCTTGCTGCAGGCTGGCGGTCTCAACATCCTGATCGATCCGGTCTGGTCAGAGCGCGCGTCGCCGGTGAGCTTCGCCGGACCAAGGCGCGTCAACGCGCCCGGCATCGCGTTCGATGATCTTCCGCCAATCGATGCCGTGCTGGTCTCGCACGGCCACTACGATCACCTCGACACCGCAACGCTCGCAGCCCTCGCAACGCCGCATCGTCCGCGCGTGATCACCCCGCTCGGCAATGACGTGGCAATCTCGGCGGTCGATCCGTCCATCTCCATCGAGACTTCGGATTGGCGCGGCGAGGTCGCCTTGTCGCGCGATGTGAAGGTCATGCTCGCGCCGATGCGCCATTGGAGCGCGCGCGGGATTACCGACCGCAACAAGTCATTGTGGGCATCATTCGTGATCGATACGCCGGCTGGCCGCGTCTATCACGTCGGCGACTCCGGTTACGGCGATGGGATCTATTTCCGCGCTGCGCGCGAGCAGTACGGACCGTTCAGGCTCGCCATTCTGCCGATCGGCGCCTACGCGCCGCGCTGGTTCATGCAGGAGAACCACATGAACCCGGAAGAGGCCGTGAAGGCGCTCGCCGATTCCGGAGCCGAGTACGGTCTCGCTCACCACTTCGGCACGTTTCAAATGGCCGACGACGGATTCGAAGCACCTGGGCTTGCGCTCGATGCGGCGCTCAAGACCGCCGGTGTACCGGCCGAGCGCTTCCGCAAGCTGAGACCGGGCGAGGTATGGGAGCTCTGATTTTCGCCGTTCGCTGCGCGGATTCGCAATGCGCAGGCCGTTCGCCATATAAGACGCCATGAGCGCGCTGGAAAACCGCCCCTTCGTGAAGATGAACGGTCTCGGTAACGAGATCCTTGTCCTCGATTTGCGTGCGGACCCTGTTCTCGTGAAGCCCGAGGAAGCGCGTGCGCTCGCGCGCCCGGGTGCTGTCCCGTTCGATCAGATCGTGGCGCTCTATCCGCCGAAGACGCCGGGCACCGAGGCATTTGTCCGGATTTTCAACTCCGACGGCTCCGAAGTCGGCGCCTGCGGCAACGGCATGCGGTGCATTGCGTCTCTGGTGGCGCACGAGAACGGAAAGCAGGTGCTCAACTTCGAAACCAAGACCGGCCTGTCCTCGTGCAAGATCGAGGACGCGAATACAGTCACGGTCGACATGGGAAGGCCGCGCTTCGATTGGCAGGAGATCCCGCTCGCCGAGGAATTTCGCGACACGCGCCACATCGAGTTGCAGGTTGGCCCGATCGACAAGCCCGTGCTGCACTCGCCGTCGGCAGTGAACGTAGGTAATCCGCACGCGATTTTCTGGGTCGACGACGTGAACGCCTACGACCTCGAACGCTTCGGGCCGCTTCTTGAAAATCATCCGATTTTTCCCGAGCGCGCGAACATCTCGGTCTGCCAGATTCGTGCACGCGATCATCTGGTCGTCCGCACATGGGAACGCGGCGCAGGCTTGACGCGCGCGTGCGGCTCCGCCGCCTGCGCCGCCGCTGTTGCGGCCGTGCGCCTCAAGCAGGCGAACCGCAAGGTGCGCGTGACGCTTCCCGGCGGCGATCTACTCGTCGAGTGGCGGGAACGTGACGACCATATCCTGATGACCGGACCGGTGGAGCTCGAGTTTCAGGGCAAGCTCGACGCTTCCATGCTCACCGCAACCGCCGCTTGAGGATCCGGGCGTGAGCACCGAACTCGTTACCTTTGGTTGCCGGCTGAATATTTCCGAATCCGAGACGATACGCCGTCATGCCGAGACGGCCGGGCTCGGCAACACGATCATCGTCAACAGTTGTGCGGTGACGGCCGAAGCCGTTCGTCAGGCGCGCCAGACGATCCGTCGCCTGAAGCGCGACCGGCCCGACGCGCACATTGTCGTCACGGGATGCGCCGCCCAGACCGAGCCGGAAACCTTTGCGGCGATGGCGGAAGTCGACCGTGTAATCGGCAACCGCTCGAAGCTCGGCGCGGATGCATGGATTTCGCTCAAGCATTCGTTCGATTTCGGCGTGAGCGTTGAGGAAAAGATCTCCATCGACGACCTCAACGCGATCCGCGAGACCGCCCTGCACATGGTTGACGGCTTCGACGGGCACGTACGCGCCTTCGTGCAAGTGCAAAACGGCTGCGACCACCGCTGCACCTTTTGCGTCATCCCGTTCGGCCGCGGACCGTCGCGTTCGGTGCCCATGGGCGAAGTGGTCACTCAGGTGCGCCGGCTCGCCGAGCGCGGCTATCGGGAGGCGGTGCTGACCGGAGTTGATCTCACCGCATGGGGCGCGGACCTTCCCGGTCGCCCACGTCTCGGCACTCTCGTAAATTCGATCCTGCGCCACGTACCGGAATTGGCGCGTCTGCGGGTATCTTCCGTCGACCCAGTCGAGGTCGATCCCGAGTTCAAACGCGCACTCGCGGAACAGGAACGGCTCATGCCGCACCTGCATCTTTCTTTACAGGCAGGAGATGATCTCATCCTGAAACGGATGAAGCGTCGCCACCTGCGCGCGGATGCCATCCGGTTCTGCGACGAAGCGCGCCGGATCCGTCCCGATGTCGTATTCGGCGCGGACTTGATCGCGGGATTCCCGACCGAGTTGGAGGCACAATTCCGCAATACGCACACGCTTGCCGACGATTGCGGGCTTTCGTTCCTGCACGTGTTTCCGTTCTCACCGCGCAGCGGCACACCCGCGGCGCGTATGCCGCAACTGCCGCGCTCCGTTGTGAAGGAGCGCGCGCGCCGCTTGCGCGAGCGCGGAGACCTGGCGCTACGGCGTCATCTTGCGGCCGAGATCGGCGGGCGCCGTCGGGTCTTGGTGGAAGGCGCCGGCGTCGAAGGCCACAGCGAGCAATTCAGTCGCGTGGCGTTGGCCCGGAAAGCCGGCCGCGGCTCCATCATCGACGTCGTCATCTGCGGCCACGACGGTCGCCGGCTGCTCGCCGCATGAACGACAAGCCCGGCCTCTGGCGTCGCATCGCGAGCGGCCTTTCCCGCAGCGCGTCGAAGCTCGGCGGCGGCATCGCGACTCTTTCGCGCCGCACGCTCGACGCCGCGACGCTCGAGTTGCTCGAAGATCTGCTGATTGAGTTCGATCTCGGCGTCGAAACCTCGGCGAAAATCGTCGAAAGCCTGAGGAACACGCGCTATAACGCCGACCTTTCCGGTGACGAGATCAAAGCGTTGCTGGCTGCAGAAATCGAACGGGCGCTGAGCCCATTCGCGAAGCCGTTCGAGATCGACACATCGCGGCGGCCGTTCGTGATCCTCGTTGCCGGCGTCAACGGCTCCGGCAAGACGACGACGATCGGCAAACTCGCCGCCCGATTCCGCGCCGATGGCAAGACAGTCGTGCTCGGTGCGGCCGATACGTTCCGCGCCGCCGCGATCGACCAGCTCGCCAAATGGGCCGAGCGCACGGGTGCGAGTTTCGTCGCGCGCGAGCAGGGCGCGGACCCCGCCGGCGTCGCATTTGAAGCGATCGAGCGCGCCCGCGCGGAAGGGGCAGATGTGCTCATGGTGGACACGGCCGGACGGCTGCAGAACAAGACTGCGCTGATGGCGGAGCTCGAGAAAATCCTGCGCGTGGTGCGCAAGCTCGAGCCGTCCGCTCCGCATGCGGTTCTCCTCGTTCTCGACGCGACCGTTGGCCAGAACGCGATCAGCCAGGTCGATGCCTTCGCCAAGGCCGCGGGAGTCACCGGTCTCGTGATGGCCAAGCTCGATGGCACAGCCAAGGGCGGAATTCTTGTCGCGATCGCCGCCCGATTCGGCTTGCCCGTGCATTTCATCGGGGTCGGTGAGGGGATCGAGGATCTCGCACCGTTCACTCCCCGCGATTTCGCCCGCGCTCTCGTGGGTCTTGGCGCCGACTCGAATTGACCTTCCGGAAATCCGAAGGCACTAGGAGTTCGGAATGACCTCGACCAACAAACCGGCCGAACTCAACCCGATGCTCAAGCTCGCGCTCGACGTCGGACCGCTGTTTCTATTCTTCTTCGTCAACGCGCGCTGGGACATCTACGCGGCGACGGGAACCTTCATGGCCGCGACCCTCGGCTCGATCGTCTTCACGTACGTCATGGTGCGGCGCGTGCCTTTGATGCCGCTTGTGTCTGCGGTCGTCGTCATGGTGTTCGGCGGGCTGACGCTCTACTTGCAGAACGAGATGTTCATCAAGCTGAAGCCCACGATCATCTACGCGTTGTTCGCGACGCTCTTGCTCGGCGGCTTGCTCACCCGCCGCTCGCTTCTGGCGCTCGTTCTCGACAGCGTGTTTCAGCTGACCGATGAGGGCTGGAGGAAATTGACCGTTCGCTGGGGGCTGTTCTTCGTCGCGATGGCGATTCTGAACGAGATCGTGTGGCGCTCGGTGTCGACCGATACCTGGGTGGCCTTCAAGACGTTCGGCATCCTGCCGCTCACGATTTTGTTCGCGTTGGCACAGACGCCGCTGCTCATGCGGCATGCCGCCGACAAGAAAGGCGCCTAGCTCGCCAGCGCCTTCTCAACCTCGGCCACGAAGCGCTTGAACGTCGCCTCGTCGGCGATGGGGCCGATCTGCTTGTACGCGATCTTTCCATCGCGTCCGACGACGAATGTCTCAGGCACCCCATAGACGCCCCATTCGATTGCCCCGCGTCCGTTTGCATCGACGCCGACGGCCGAATAGGGATTGCCGTAGCGCTCTAGAAAGCGACGCGCGTTCTCCGCCTCATCCTTGTAGTTGATGCCGGCGAGCACAATCCGCCGGTCGGACGCGAGCTTCACAAGAAAAGGATGCTCGTCGCGGCACGGCGCGCACCATGAGGCCCACACATTCACGATCGTAACGCGACCTGCAAACGTCTTCGGATCGAGGCCGGATAGAACTACTCCGTCACGCGCGAGATTTGCGAGCGGCGGCAGCGAGACCGCAGGCGCCGGCTTGCCGATCAATGCAGATGGGAGCCGCGAAGGGTCGCCCGCGCCGAGGCGAAACAGCAGGAGTGCGAGCAACGCGAGAAAGATCGCAAGCGGTAGCGCGACGAGCGCCCAACGTCCGAGCCCGGAACGCTCGACGTTCAACGCGCGTCCTCGGAGGCTGCCGGCCGCGCACGCCGTGTGATTCCCTGCGCTTCCAGCGCCGCGAGGGCTCGCCGTTGGGTACGGTGGTCGGCAACCACCCAGAGGGCCAATGCAGCGACAAGGATCGCCGTTGCCCCGTATGCCGCGAGGATGAAAGCCGTGTGGCGTCCATGTCAGCGCGCCTCGATGCTCGCGAGGAGCCGCAATGTACGCACGCGCCGTCGCAGAATCTCGTTGCGCATGGCGGCAATCAACAGCGCGAGAAACAGTGCGAAAAAACCGGCTGCGGATACCAGGAGCGGTGCGAGGATCTCCGGGTGAATGGTGGGCCCATCCAGCCGGAGCACGGAAGCCGGCTGGTGCAGCGTGTTCCACCAGTCGACCGAATACTTCACGATCGGAATGTTGATGAGGCCTACGAGTGTGAGCACCGCGACGGCACGCGCCCCTTGTCCGGGATCGTCGATCGCACGCCATAAAGCGAGGATGCCGAGATAGATGAGAAACAGCACGAGCACCGAAGTCAGGCGCGCGTCCCATACCCAGTAGGCGCCCCACATCGGCCGCCCCCACAGCGCTCCCGTCACGAGTGTAAGCAAACAGAAGGCGGCGCCGATCGGCGCTGCCGCCTTTTGCGCGACATCCGCCAGCGGATGCCGCCACACGAGTGTGCCGAGCGCGGCAATCGCCATCAGCGTGTAGCAGCCGAGCGCGAGCCACGCCGCCGGCACGTGCACGTACATGATCCGCACGGTCTCACCCTGCTGATAGTCGGCGGGCGCGCGGAAGCCGATCGCGATGCCGAATGCGATCAGCATCACAGCGAAGATCGCACAGGTCGGCACCGCCCAGCGCGCAAGGACCATGAAACGGTAGGGATTGGCGAGATCGGAGAGCGCCATGGCGCGGGTTCTAATACTGCCTCCGGGGTCCGGCAATGCGGTGCGCACGCTCAGTCGCGGATCTGCCGAATGGCAGCGGCCGCGGCGATCGGTCCAAGGACGAGGAACGCAAGCGACAGCGCAGCGATCAGTTTGAACGGCGTTCCGAAGGCCGCTCCGCCGGCCGCCGCGTCGGTCGCAGCGGCGCCAAAAATCAGAACGGGCACTGCGAGCGGCAAGGTCAGCACGGCGACCAACAGGCCGCCCCGCGGCAGCGCCACCGCAAGTGCCGCACCGATGAGTCCGAGGAATGTGAGGGCGGGCGTTCCGACCAACAACGAGAGTGTGACCGCCCCAAGCATCTTTGCCTCGAGTCCGAGCAGCAGGCCAAGAAGCGGCGCGACGATCACGAGGGGCAAGCCGGTCGCAACCCAATGTGCGGCTCCCTTCGCGGCGGCAATCAGTTCGAGCGGCACCGGCGACAGCAGTATGAGATCGAGGCTGCCGTCTTCGTCATCGGCGGAAAAAATTCGGTCGAGTCCAAGCAGGCTTGCGAGCAGTGCACCGACCCACAGGATCGCGGACCCGATCCG
This sequence comes from uncultured Alphaproteobacteria bacterium, assembly GCA_963711595.1. Lineage (GTDB taxonomy): Bacteria > Pseudomonadota > Alphaproteobacteria > Rhizobiales > Xanthobacteraceae > JAUSIF01. Next base: position 265,959 of record CAVQER010000007.1, on the reverse strand, counting down.
GCCAAGCAGCGGAAGATCGGGTCCGACGGCGAACGGCACGACTGCGACAACTGCGAGGAAGAACATGACGCCGATCCCGGCGCCCCCGCCGACGCGGAAGGCAATCGTGAGGTCGCGCATGAAGACGGCGCACATCGCCGTGATCATCGCCGGTCTCCGCCGAGTTCAATGTCGCGGGATTGCGAAAACCGCAATGGCGCATGCGTCGTCGCGACCAGCATGCCGCCTCCAGATAGATGCACCTCGGCGAGCGTCTTGAAGATGTCTTGCCCCTCCGCATCGAGCGCAGCCGTCGGCTCGTCGACAAGCCACAGCGGCCGCGACGCAACGAGCAAACGCGCCAAGGCGAGCCTGCGGCGCTGTCCTGCGGAAAGCTCGCGCGCAGGAAAACTCGCGAGTGGTGCGAGGCCAAGCTGCGCGAGCGCCGTTGCGACGTCGTCGCTGCCATCGCCAGCGAGCTTGCGCACAAAGGCGAGATTCTCGGCAGCGCTCAGCGCGCCCTTCACACCGTCCAGATGACCGACAAAATGCGCGGCACAGCCGATCGGCACGTCGGATGCGTGTCCCTCGAGCCGGATGCTGCCCGCCGCGGGACGCAAAAGGCCCGCCATCAACCTCAGGAACGAGGTTTTGCCCGCCCCGTTCGGCCCGGTGACCAGAAGAGCCTCCCCGGCCCCAACCGTACAACTGACACCCCGAAACACGCGCCGGCCGCCGCGGACGCACGCCAGATCCTCCACAATCAGCCGCATCGAAACGACGCCCCGCGATTACGCATTTGTGCTGAATTCTCCGCCGTGACCGCGGTTTTGATTCCCTCTATAAAGCCCCGCATTCGCGTACCGTACGGCTGAGTCGCCCTCCGACACGGCCTAAGTCCTTCAACACTTTGGGATTACGACCGTGACCGCCCTCGACAGCTTCAAGTGCCGGAAGACCCTCCAAGTCGGATCCAAGACCTATCAATACTACAGTCTCAAGGTCGCCGAGGACCGCGGTCTCAAGGGAGCGGGGAAACTTCCCTTCTCGCTCAAGGTCTTGTTGGAGAACCTGATCCGGCACGAGGACGGTCGCACCGTCAAGAAGCAGGACCTCAAGGCGGTTGTCGACTGGCTGAATAAGCGCAGGAGCGAACGCGAGATCGCGTTCCGCCCGGCACGGGTCTTGATGCAGGATTTCACCGGGGTCCCGGCGGTCGTCGACCTCGCCGCCATGCGCGACGCGATGAAAACGCTTGGCGGCGATCCGAACAAGATCAATCCGCTCGTTCCGGTCGATCTCGTCATCGACCATTCGGTGATCGTCGACTACTTCGGCGCCGGCAGTGCGTTCAAGCGCAACGTCGCCATGGAATACAAGCGGAATGGCGAGCGCTACCGCTTCCTCAAGTGGGGCCAGGCCGCCTTCGACAATTTTCGCGTGGTGCCACCCGGAACCGGGATCTGCCACCAGGTGAACCTGGAATATCTGTCGCGCACGGTCTGGACCAAGACCGAAAAAACGAAATCCGGAACGCTTGAGCTCGCCTTCCCCGATACGCTCGTCGGCACCGACAGCCACACCACCATGGTGAACGGTCTCTCCGTGCTGGGCTGGGGCGTCGGCGGCATCGAGGCGGAAGCAGCCATGCTGGGCCAGCCGATCTCCATGCTGATCCCGGAAGTCGTGGGCTTCCGCCTGACCGGCAAGCTGCGCGAAGGCGTTACCGCGACCGATCTCGTGCTCACCGTTACGGAGATGCTGCGCAAGCATGGCGTCGTCGGCAAGTTCGTCGAATTTTTCGGCAGCGGCGTCGGCACGTTGTCGCTTGAGGACCGCGCAACGATCGGCAACATGGCGCCCGAATACGGCGCGACCTGCGGCTTCTTCCCGGTCGACGACGAGACGCTGCGCTATCTGACCGATACCGGGCGGCCTGCAGATCAGGTCGCACTGGTGGCGGCCTATGCAAAAGCGCAGGGCCTGTTCCGCACCGCGGCGACGCCCGATCCACTGTTCACCGACACACTCGAGCTCGACCTCAAGGAGGTCGAGCCCTCGCTTGCCGGACCCAAGCGTCCGCAGGATCGCGTCCGCCTTTCCGGGGTAAAGGCCGGCTTCGCCGACGCGCTCGACAAGGAATTCCGCAAGAGCGCCGAGCTCACCAAACGTTTCGGCGTGAAGGGGAAGAAACACGACCTCGGTCACGGCGACGTTGTGATTGCCGCGATCACGTCGTGCACCAACACGTCGAATCCGAGCGTGATGATCGGCGCGGGTCTGCTCGCACGCAAAGCGCGGCAAAAGGGGCTGAAGGTGAAGCCCTGGGTGAAGACGTCGCTCGCACCCGGCTCGCAGGTGGTTGGCGAGTATCTCAAAAAGGCCGGACTGCAGAAGGATCTCGATGCTCTCGGCTTCAACCTGGTCGGCTTCGGCTGCACCACCTGCATCGGCAATTCCGGCCCGCTGCCGGACGCAATTTCGAAAACCGTGCAGGCGAGTGACGTCGTCGCGGCCGCGGTCCTTTCCGGCAACCGCAATTTCGAAGGGCGCGTGAACCCGGACGTGCGCGCAAACTATCTCGCGTCGCCGCCGTTGGTCGTCGCCTACGCGATCGCCGGCTCGATGCAGGTCGACCTTGTGAACGAGCCGATCGGCAAGAGCGCGAACGGCCGCAAGGTCTACCTCAAGGACATCTGGCCGACCTCGAAGGAAATCGCGACCTTCATGCGCAGGTCAATTTCCAAGAAGCTGTTCCAGAAAAAGTACGCCAACGTGTTCAAGGGTGATGCGCACTGGCGCAGCATCCGCGTGCCGAAGGGCGACACCTACGCGTGGGACCCGAAATCTACCTACGTGCAGAACCCGCCCTACTTCGTGCGCATAGGCAAGCAACCCGAGGCGATCGCGGATGTCGTCAATGCACGCGTCCTCGGGCTGTTCCTCGACTCGATCACGACCGATCACATTTCGCCGGCAGGCTCGATCAAGGCCGCGTCGCCCGCGGGAAAGTATCTGATCGATCACGGTGTGAAGGTGCTCGACTTCAACCAATACGGAACGCGGCGCGGAAATCACGAAGTGATGATGCGCGGCACCTTCGCCAACATCCGCATCAAGAACCAGATGGTGCCAGGCGTGGAGGGCGGCTTCACCGTCCACTATCCCTCTGGCGATCGGCTGTCGATTTACGACGCGGCGATGCGATATCGCACCGAGCGGGTGCCCCTCGTGATCTTTGCCGGCAAGGAGTACGGCACCGGCTCCTCGCGCGACTGGGCGGCGAAGGGGACGAAACTTCTGGGCGTCCGAGCCGTGGTGGCGCAGAGCTTCGAGCGCATCCATCGCTCGAACCTTGTCGGCATGGGCGTCGTGCCGCTGACCTTCGAGGAAGGGGCCTCATGGCAGACGCTTGGCCTCAAGGGCAACGAGACCGTCACGATCCGCGGCCTCAGCGGCGAACTGAAGCCGCGTCAGTCGCTGACCGCCGAGATTGCGTTCTCTGACGGTAATGTGAAGCGGGTGGCCATGACGTGCCGGATCGAGACGCTCGACGAACTCGACTATTTCCGAAACGGGGGCATTCTGCACTACGTGTTGCGCCATCTTGCAGCTTGAACGGCGCGCTCAGGCGTGGCCTTTACTTTCACTGCGAATTGACTTGGTGGTGATGGCGGACCCGCACTATTCGTTGCTTGTTCGCTTGGAGCGCTGCATGCGGCTTCGGCCACAGCTTTACTTCGCGCTCATACTATTCGCTCTTCTGGGCGGGCCGGCTGCTGCCAGCGACGTCAAAGCGGTTGTCGAACTCTTCACGAGCCAGGGTTGCTCCTCTTGTCCGCGCGCCGACAAGTTGCTCGGCGAGCTTGCCAGCGATGAGCACCTGATCGGGCTGACGCTCGCGGTTGACTACTGGGACTATCTCGGCTGGCGCGACACGCTCGCGCTGCACGCGCACACGCTGCGACAGAAGGGCTACGCGAATAGCCGCGGTGACAGGCAGGTCTACACCCCGCAAGCCGTGGTCAACGGCTCGGTCGAAACGATCGGCAGCGACCGCTATGCCATCGACCGCATCGTGGCGAAGACCACGTCAGCGACGAACCTTCCGGTTCCCGTTGTACTCGCTCGCAACGGCACCAGCATCTCCGTCGAAGTCGGTGCCGGCGCCGGCCCCGCGGCATCCATCTGGGTGCTTCCCATCATCAGCAAGTCGCCGGTGACCATCGAGCGCGGTGAGAACCGTGGCAAGACGATCACCTATCACAACGTGGTCCGCGGCTGGACGCGCGTCGGCGACTGGAAGGGCTCACCGGTACGGCTGTCGCTTGCGGTCTCTGACCTCGCGCAATCCGGCGCCGACACGGCGGCAGTGCTCGTGCAATCGGGCACCGCCGATGCGCCGGGGCCGATTCGCGGCGCCGCGTTGATCGCATTCCAGAAATAAGCGGCAGGCACCAATAAAAAATCGGGCCGGTAAAAACCGGCCCGAATTGCATTTTGGGGATTGAACCGTACGCAGAATCGTAGGGTCGACCCACGGAAGCCCGGGGGGCTGGGGGGCTGGGATAAACCGGCACTTCGCGCAGGTCGACCCGGAGGCTACGAACACGGAAGTTCTTCGATTGCTTTGGCGCGGCAGGGGCTGAATTCAGGCGAGATTATGATTTCTCTAACGAGCCCGTGAGAGTTCGCCTCGCGTTTGAATCGCAAGCACTTGCCCGCCGCCGCCGCCGGCGCGATCATAACAGCGAGATGACAGCGAACTGGGAGGCGCCATGAGCGATGTCGAACCGATAGCGTTTCCGGGGGGCGGAGCACGCAAGCAGCGGCCCCAACCCCCCGGCTCAAGGGTCACCTTCGAACGACGCGAGCTGGACAGAATCCTCAATCTCTATGGCCGCAAGGTCGCCGCGGGCGAATGGCGCGATTACGCCATCCAGTTTCTCAAGGACCGCGCCGTGTTCTCGGTCTTCCGCCGCGCCGCAGAGTTGCCGCTCTACCGAATCGTGAAGGATTCAAGCTTCGCGCGCCGCCAGGGGGCATTCGCCGTGGTTGCAGCCTCCGGTCGTGTGCTCAAACGCGGCCACGATCTCGATCGAGTGCTGAGATCCTTGGAGCCGCTTCGGATCGTCAACTGACGAGCGCCGAGACCCCGGGATCGTCCGCACCTCGACCGGACTCAGGCGAAAAAGGCCCCGGCGCGAGCCGGGGCCTTCTTAGTTGCCGTGATGCCTTGCCGCTTATTCCTGGCGCTGGCCGAACAGCTGCAAGAGCATCGTGAACAGGTTGATGAAGTCGAGGTACAGACGAAGCGCGCCCATGACCGCCTTGCGGCCGGCAACGGTGCCGTCGTCGCCCACATAGTACATTTCCTTGATCTGCTGCGTGTCATAGGCGGTGAGGCCCGCGAATACGAGCACGCCGACCACCGACACAATCCACTGGAGCATCGACGAAGCGATCCAGATGTTCACGACGGAGGCGATTATGACGCCGATCAGGCCCATGAACAGGAACGTACCGAGGCCCGACAGGTCACGCCGCGTCGTGTAGCCGAACAGGCTGAGCGCGCCGAACGACGCTGCAGTGATGAAGAACACGCGGGTGATGCTCTGGCCCGTGAAGACCAGGAAAATCACCGAGAGCGACAGGCCGACCAAGGCAGCATAGAACCAGAACAGCGCCTGTGCCGTACCGACACTAAGCCGATCGATACGGAAGCTCAGGAAGAACACGAGTGCGAGTGGGGCGAAGATCACGACCCACTTGAGCGGGCTCGCGTAGAGAAGCTGCCCGATCTGCGTGAGCGAGCGGGCACCCGTCACGGGATCAACCGTGACGGCCATGAGAAATGTACCGAGCGCGACGGCGCCGGTGATAGCCAAGCCGAGGGTCATGTAGTTGTAGACCCGCAGCATGTAGGCCCGCAGGCCCTCGTCCACCGCGACCCGGTCGCGGGCGACGGTCGTGCCGTAACGGGCTGCCGGATTGGGGTTGTAATCGGACATCTTGAGACCTCTCTCCTCCCTTTCGACCGCGGGTCCTCTGCCGAGGATGCGTATCGGGGTTCCGCAGCAATATGGTGATCACGAATTGTGGCAGCAAGTGAAATCGCTGCAACCTTCTGTGAGGATAAATACCTCCGTCACGGAAGGTTCAATTTTACAGATTTCTCAATATCTGCGCGGGTTTCTCGCCAAGGGCGCGCCAGGTACCAATAAGGCCGAATGCGACCGTCAGAACGACTGCGACCCCAACCGCCAGTGCCGCCGCCGAGGTGGCAAAACTGAAGCGAAATCGCATGACCTCCTCGACGACGTACGCGGCCGCAAGGCTTCCGGCCACAGTCGCAACGAGCGCGGTCGCGACACCAAGGATCACGTATTCGAGCCCATACGCGAGCACGAGCCTGCCACGGGTCGCGCCGAGCGTTTTCAGAATGACTGCATCGTAGACCCGACCGTGATGACCGGCCGCGAGTGCGCCCGCAAGCACGAGCACGCTTGCCACCAACGTGATCATGCTTGCGCCGCGAATAGCGAGCGTGAGATCCGACACGATCGCATTGATCGCGTCGAGCGCTTCTTTGACACGCACGGTCGTGACGGCCGGAAAGGCAGCGGCGATCTCCTTCAGCAGCTTGAGTTCGGTTTGCGCCGTAACGCCGTCCGCGAAGGTTAGCGTCGCGATCAAGGAGTGCGGCGCGCCGCGGAAAGTATTGGGCGAGAACAGCATCACGAAGTTGATGCCGAGACTCTCCCATTCAACGGTGCGCAGGTTCGCGATTTTCGCTTCGATCGTGCGGCCGAGCACGCTGACCGAGATTGGGTCGCCGAGCTTGAGCCCGAGCCCGTCCGCGAGCCGCTTGTCGAAGGAGACGAGCGGCGGCCCGTCGTAGTCCACAGGCCACCATGATCCAGCGACCACTTTCGACCCGAGCGGGACCTGGGCCGCGAATGTAATCCCGCGATCTGACTGAAGCACCCAAGCAGCGTCCGGATCCGGCGTCACCTTCTCCACCGGCAGGTCTTTCAGCCGCACGATGCGCCCACGCAGCATCGGTACTTCGTCGAGACGGGCATTGGCCGCCTGACCCAGCACGAATTTCGAGAACCTCTCCGAGTTCGGCCGACGGGATATCAATGAAGAAGAAGCTCGGTGCCCGCTCGGGAAGCGTCGCCGTGAGTTGATTGCGCAGGTTGCTTTCGATCAGCGCAAGCGTGACAAGCAGGGACAGCCCCAAGCCCAGCGAAATAACGACCGTGGGCGTCAGCGCGCCCGGCCGGTGTATGTTTGCGATCGCGAGCTTTAGAGGAATCGAGCGCGGTCGCGGCAGCCGCCGCGCGAGCGCCATCAGCCCAGAAGCAAGTAGTCGCAACACGACGAAAACCGCTGCGGCCGATACCGCGTAGATAATCGCGACGCGCTGCACCTCGGCGCTGAGGATTGTCAGCGCCACGAGCATCAGCGCGGCGACTGCCGCGAGCGCGATGTACCGCCGCCGCGGCAACCGGCGGTCCGGTTCGATTGCGTCTCGGAACAGCGCGGACACCGGCACGTCGTGGGCGCGGCCGAGGGGCCACATCGCGAACACAAGCACGACGAGCAATCCGTAGGCGAGCGCGAGCAGTAGCGCGCGCGGATGGAGCGCCGGGACGAGTGGAATGGGGATGACTGCCTGAAACCCCCAGGCCACGACGTAGGGCAGCGCAAGGCCGACCAGAAGCCCGATCGCGATGCCCACGAGGGCGATCAGCCCGATCTCGACGAGATAAACCGCGAAGACGGTACCACCCGATGCTCCCACCGCTTTCAATGTCGCCATCGCGCCGCGTTTGCGATCGAGATAATGCTTCACCGCATTTGCGACGCCGACGCCGCCGACGAGGAGCGCTGTCAGTCCAACAAGCGTGAGAAATTCCGCGAAACGGCGGACATTGTCTTCAAGACGCGGCGCGGCGCCGCCACGGGTACGCATCTCCCATCCGGCATCCGGGAAACGGGACCGCGCCTCGCCCGCGAGGTTGGCAAGAGATACGTCCGAAGGATCGGCCAATCGCACGCGATAGGTCCAGCGTACGACGCTGCCCGGCTGCAGCAACCCGGTCGCCTGCAAGCCCGCCTGCGAAAGCAACAATCGCGGTGCGAGCCCCATGCCGAGCGCGAGCTTGTCCGGCTCCTTCGTGAGCACGCCCGAAATTCGCAAGCGGGCATCGCCGACTCGGATCGTGTCGCCGGTGGAAATTCCGAGCCGGATGAGCAGCGCCTCGTCCGCCACCGCCCCGTGAGCGCCGTCATCGGGCACGAACGCCGTCGCGAGGCTCTTCTTGGGTTCGACCGTCGCCTCGCCTGCCAATGGATAACGTCCGTCCACGGCTTTGATCTCGACCAGTGCCGCCTCGCCGTCTTCGGCCCGCGCCATCGCCCGCATCGTTGCGATCCGCGATACCTGCCCGCGTTCGTCGAAGAACGCTCGTTCCGTTGGTGTCGCCTCGCGCAAGGCGAGAGAGAATGCGACGTCGCCTCCCAGAATCACCGAACCTTCGCGCGCAAGGCCGTCCGACAGGGAGCGCGCGAGCGAGCCCACGCCTGCGATCGCGGCAACACCGAGCGCAAGGCAAGAAAGAAAGACCCCAAAGCCGCGCAGGCCGCCACGCAAGTCGCGTACGGCCAGCCGCAACACGGTGAGAAGCCGCCACCAGAAGGTGGAACGTGAAGGGACGAACGCGCTCATGCCCGGCTCGCCTTCGCGTCGGCCCGTGCCGGAGTTTCCTCGACAACACCTGAATGCATAGTGATGACGCGATCGCACCTTCGCGTGAGCGCCGGATCATGCGTGACGATCACGAGGGTCGACCCGCGCTCGGCCCGCATGGCGAACAGCAAGTCCATAATCTCCTTACCGGTCGCCTCGTCCAGATTGCCGGTCGGCTCGTCCGCCAGCACGAGTGCGGGATCTGGGGCGAGCGCACGCGCAAGCGCGACGCGTTGCTGCTCGCCGCCCGACAACTGCGCGGGATAGTGGCCAAGCCGTTCGCCGAGTCCGACACTCGTCAGTTCCGCAGCCGCGCGGTCGATCGCATCCTCGCGGCCGGCGAGTTCGAGCGGCACAGCCACGTTCTCGAGTGCCGTCATCGTCGGAATCAAGTGGAACGACTGGAACACGATTCCAACCGAGCGGCCGCGGAAGCGTGCAAGTCCGTCTTCATCGAGTCGCACGAGATCCTCGCCGGCGACCACGACCCGTCCCTCGTTCGGCCGTTCGAGCCCGGCCATTACCATCAGCAGCGTGGACTTGCCCGAGCCAGACGGTCCGACCAGTCCGGCCGCCTCGCCGCGCGCGATTTGAAGCGACACCTGCTTGAGGATATGTACGCGGGCGGCACCCGAACCCAACGAAAGATCGACGCCTTCGATGCGGACGGCGGGTTGATCGAGGCGGCGTGTTGGCGAGGATTGGTCCATGCGTACAGTCCATAACAAATGGAGCGACGATCCTAGGGGCTCCGTCACAATTGCGGCGTGGTCGCGACGCGCCGCACTCCTAGCATTGCTAACTTCCTTGTGCGTTCAATTTGGCTCGTTCTCGCTCGCCGCCGAACCCGTCCGCATCGTCGCCTTTGGTGACAGCCTGATGGCGGGTTACGGCCTGTCCGACACGGACGCTTTCCCGGCCAAGCTTGAGGCGGCACTCAAAGCGAAGGGCCACGACGTACACATTGCCAATGCCGGGGTGTCCGGCGATACGGCGAGTGCCGGGCTTGCACGCGTCGACTGGTCGATACCGAACGGCGTCGACGCTGCGATCGTTGAACTCGGCGCGAATGACGCGTTACGCGCGCTCGATCCCGCCGTCACGCGAAAGTCATTGGATGCGATCATCCGCCGCCTCAAGGAGCGGCGAATCGAAGTGTTGCTCGCCGGCATGCACGCGCCGCGCAACCTCGGCGCGGACTATGTCGCGGCGTTCGACCGCATCTACCCCGACCTCGCCAAGGCGCACGATGTGCCGCTGTACCCATTCTTCCTTGACGGCGTAGCGACCGAGGCCAAGTTCAACCAACGCGATGGCGTGCATCCAACGGCTGCGGGCATCGATGTCATCGTGACGCGCATCTTGCCTGCCGTGGAGCAATTGATCGCACGCGTGCGCGCGAAGCAGAAGGGCTAGCTCCCTTGCCGCGCCTTTTCACCGGCATCGAAATTCCCGCACAGATCGGGCAGGGCCTTTCCATGCTGCGCGGCGGGCTCCCGGGCGCCCGCTGGGTCGATCCGGAGAACTATCACCTTACGCTGCGTTTCATAGGCGATGTCGATGGCCACGTAGGTCGCGACGTGATGCAGATGCTGGCCGACGTGCGACGTGCGGCGTTTCAGATCGCGCTTGATCGCCTCGATCAGTTCGGGGGAAGGAAGCCTCGTGCCGTGTTCGCAGGCGCAACTCCGACACCTTCGCTCCTCGACCTGCAGGCGGAGCACGAACGCCTGCTGCAACGGATCGGTTTGCCGCCCGAACAGCGCAAGTACGCCCCGCATGTCACGCTCGCGCGACTGCGTGACTCCTCGGCACACCAGGTCGCCCAATACTTGGCGAGCCGAGCACCGTTCCGTAGTCCATCGTTTCCCGTGAGCCGCTTCGTCCTATTCTCATCGCGGGCCTTGACCGGCGGCGGCCCCTATGTCGTCGAAGCCGCCTACCCGCTCGACGATTAAGCACTGGAGAAAAAATCCGATGCGGCAGAAATTGGCAGGCGATGCGCGCAAGCAGGCGCTCGGCAAGCTCGATGGCTGGAGCGAGGTTCCAGGCCGTGACGCGATCACCCGAAAGTTCGTATTCAAGAATTTCAACGAGGCCTTCGGCTTCATGACGCGGGCGGCATTGATCGCCGAGAAGCTCGATCATCATCCGGAGTGGCTCAACGTCTACAAGACCGTGGAGGTCACTCTTTCCACGCATGACGCAGGCGGCGTCACTCAGCTGGACGTCAAGCTCGCCGAGGCCATGAACCGGCTTGCCGGCGGCTAGAGGCTTGCGGCGGCGCCCTCAAATGGCCATTTGTGGCCCGCTAGGTAGTCGAGCGAGGAACCGATGAGCACAGCGACACAGGGCACCTTCTCCTCACGCGCCGCCGACGCGCGCCGCGTCGGGCACGACGTTTTACGCAAGCTGGGTCGCTTCGCGACCCGCGTGCCCTTCGCGGAGGATGCGCTCTCCGTCTACTACTGCTCGCTCGATCGGGCGACACCGCTCCGCGTGCGCGCCTCAATTCTCGGCGCCCTCGTCTACTTCGTGACACCAACGGACGCGATGCCGGATCTGCTTCCCGCGCTCGGTTTCACCGACGACGCGGCCGTGCTCGCCGCGACACTTCAGCTGGTTGCCGCATACGTGCTCCCGGAGCATCGCGAGGCCGCACGCTGCGCCCTCCAGAATCTCGAGGGGCAGAGCAGCTAAGGCTTCAGGACGATCTTTCCCTTGACCTCGCGGCGCGCGATCGCGCCAAGCGCCTCGGCAGCCTTCGCGAGCGGATAGACTTTGTCGACGTGGGCGGAAATCTTCTTCTCCCCTGCCCACTTCACCGCCTGCTCCGCGATCTCGCGCATACGCGCGGGGTCGTGCCGCGCGAGCATTCCCCAAACAACCCCCACAACGGAGCATCCGCGCAGAAGCACATGGTTGAGCGCGATCTTGGGAATTTCGCCCGCCGCGAAGCCAACCACGAGATAGCGCCCCTCCCAGGCGGTGCTGCGGACGGCAGGTTCGGCGAGCGCGCCGCCGACGGGATCGAACACGACGTCCGCCCCGCGCCCGTCCGTCAGCTCGCGCAACCGCTCCTTCAAGTCCTCATTGGAGTAATCGATACCTTCATCCGCCCCGCGCTGCCGCGCGAACGCGAGCTTGTCAGCCGAAGAGGCGCAGGCGATCACGCGTGCGCCAAGCGCCTTGCCGAGTTCGACTGCGGCGATGCCGACGCCTCCTGCCGCACCAAGCACGGCAAGCGTCTCGCCCGCCTTGAGCTTGGCGCGATCCTCGAGCGCATGGATGCCCGTGCTGTAGGTGATGATCAGGCCGGCGGCGGTCTCGAAGCTCAGACTATCGGGCATGCGCACGAGCGAGCGGACCGGCGCGACCACTTGTTCGCGCGCCGCCCCGTAGCCGATAAACCCGCAAACACGATCGCCGACGGCGACTTCACGCACCCCTTCGCCGACTGCCTTGACCACGCCGGCGAACTCGGCGGCCGGCGAGAACGGCAAATCCGGTTTGACCTGGTAGCGGTTGGATATGATGAGGAGATCGAAGAAATTGAGCCCGGCCGCCTTCACCTCGACGAGGGCCTCGCCCTTGCCGGGTTTCGGTTCGGGAACGTCGGCTAGCTCAAGTGCCTCCGGAGGCCCATGGCGTACGCACAGAACGGCTTTCACGCGATCACCCCACCATCAGTATTTGCAGTTCAGGCGTCTTTGCGCCATTTTTTCGTTTGCGTCCATGAGTTGGGCGCCCGTCGGGGGCATCGGGACGACGGCATGCGACGCCGCAAGTATGCGGGGAGGCCAGGAATGACCAAGCGCTCGAAATTCGCCGCACTTGCCGGGGCGGCGATCTTTGCCGCGCTCTCAAGTGCGGTATTCGGCCAAGGCGCGAATCCGACCCTTATCGGCCAATACGGCGACTGGGGTGTCTATGTGAGCCAAGGCCAGAAGGCCAAGGTCTGCTTTGCTCTAACCCAGCCGAAGGAGCGTCTGCCCGCCACTCTCAATCGCGACCCGGGCTATCTCTTCATCAGCACCCGCCCGGCCGACAATGTGCGGAATGAGTTCAGCGTGTTGGTCGGCTTCCAGATGAAAGAGGACGCAGACCCCTCGGTTACGATCGGGAACGACACGTTCGCGCTCTACGCGCGGCAAAACGGCGCGTGGATTCGCAACATCGCTGAAGAAGCGCGACTGATCGATTCCTTGCGCAAGGGCAAGGATCTTTCGATGAAGAGCACCTCCGCTCGAGGCAATCAGACAACCGACCGCTACTCGCTTTCGGGTATCGCCCAGGCGCTTGATCGCGTCGCGCAGGAATGCCGCTAAATTAAGCCAATTACGGCGACACGGTTGACCGGAGCGCCGTCCGGCACGATCTATAGCCGCAATGACCGCCCCGCTTGATCTTGCGATGGAAGCCGCGCCAGCGCGCGTCCCGGTGAAGCCTTCACTCATCGGCCGCAGCCGCGCAGGCATCGCTTCGGCGCTTGCCGAAATCGGCGTGCCCGAGCGCGAAAGCCGCATGCGTGTTTCGCAGATCTGGCATTGGATCTACTTCCGCGGCGCGACGGGCTTCGAGCAGATGTCGAGCGTCTCGAAGCAACTGCGTGGGAAACTCGACGGACATTTTTCTCTCGCGCGGCCGGAGGTCGTTGTCGAACAGGCTTCGACCGATGGCACGCGCAAATGGCTGATCCGCTTACCGGCCGACAATCCCGGCGAAAAACCGCACGAAATCGAAACGGTCTACATTCCCGAAAGCGACCGCGGCACGCTCTGCGTCTCCTCGCAAGTCGGCTGCACCCTGTCTTGCACGTTCTGTCATACGGGGACGCAGCGTCTCGTGCGCAATCTCTCGGCAGCGGAGATCGTCGCGCAATTGATGATCGCGCGCGACCGGCTTGGCGAGTGGCCGGGCGCCGAACGTGCCGAAGGCACCGCCCCCGAAGCTGACGCGCCTCGCCTCGTCACCAACATCGTCTTCATGGGCATGGGCGAACCGCTTTACAATTTCGACGGCGTGAAGCAGGCCGTCGAAACCATCACCGACGGCGAAGGCCTCTCGATCAGCAAGCGCCGCATCACCGTCTCCACATCGGGTGTCGTGCCGGAGATCGAACGTCTCGGCGCCGAGGTCGGCACCATGCTCGCGATTTCGCTGCATGCTACGAGCGACGATTTGCGCAATGAACTCGTGCCGCTCAACAAGAAATACCCGATCAAGGATCTGCTTGCGGCTTGCCGCGCTTATCCCGGCGCGTCGAACTCAAGGCGGATCACGTTCGAGTACGTCATGCTGAAAGGCGTGAACGATAAGCCGGAAGACGCAAAAGCTCTCGTGCGGCTGCTGAAGGGTTTGCCTGCCAAGATCAATCTGATCCCGTTCAATCCCTGGCCCGGCACCCGCTACGAATGCTCGGATTGGGAAACGATCGAGGCGTTTTCCGAGATCGTTTTCACTGCGGGTTACGCAAGTCCCGTCCGCAAGCCGCGCGGCCGCGACATTCTCGCCGCTTGCGGTCAGCTCAAGTCAGAGACGCAAAAACTTTCCGCCCGCGAGCGTCTCGCGCTGCGTGCGATGGCAATTACGGACTGAGCGCCTTGGCGATTTTCTTTCGCTTCTTTGTCGTCCTGTTCGCGTTCTGGATCGCGACGATCGCGGCGGCGGCCGTCCTCGTGCTCGGGCCGAGCGCGCCGGACCTGGCGCCGCACGGCGATGCGTGGCCGATCATCTGGTTCTTGATACTGACGACGAGCGCGTTTGTCGCCGCGTTCTCGTTCGCGCCTGCGGCTGTCGTTATTCTCGTCGCCGAGAGCTTCCGATTACGTTCGGTGCTCGTCCATGCAGTCGCTGGCGGTTTGATCGGCCTCTTCTGCGGCTACACGCTCGGCTTTGTTGAGTACGCGCCGAACTTTCGGATCAACACACCGTTCGGAACGAACTTCGAGCTGATGGCGGCGGCCGGCATTGCCGCCGGACTCGTCTACTGGCTGATTGCCGGCCGAACCTCCGGAAATTGGCGCGAAGCCTGAATTCCTAGGCATGCTGCAAGGCAAAGCCGGAGCTCCCCAGCGACCCCCCGACGATGGAACTCACGGGTTCCGTGTTGCCGTTCGCTTGCGAATATGAGAAGTCACGCGGTACGGGGGTGGGGGAATGTTGCCGGGGCGCCTGCGCTTCAAACTTGTCCTCAGCGCGTTGATCGCCGGGATTCCGCTCCCCGGCGCGCAAGCCCTCGTCGCCACCACCGACTCATCGCCAGCGTCGATCGATGTCATTCCGCGCGACGTGGTCTCCGGAAACGAACGGTTCTGCATGGCGCTCGCCGTCTTCTTCGAGGGCGGCTCCACCGGAGAGTTGGAAGAAGGCCAGCGGTACATTGCCCGCGTCGTGAACGAGCGCGCACGCGCGAACCGTCGCAAGTGGGGCGGCGACGATGTCTGCGATGTTGTCTTCTACAACCGGCGGGGCGTCTGCCAGTTCACTTTTGCCTGTCTGCCGCTTGCCAGGCGCACGCCGCGAGGCGGAGCGGCGTGGACCTATGCATTGGCGATCGCCGACGACGAGCTCGCGGGCGCGAGCCCGCTAGAGGAGCGCTCCGTTCGCTACTACATGAATCCGGTGCTCACGCCACCGCGCAACGCATGTCGCTTTCGCAAGGAGTTCATGCCGGTGATCGTGGCCGGCCGGCATCATTTCTTTCGCGAGCCGACTCGCGAGGAACGGACCACACTAGCGGCAAGCGAGTTTGCGGAGTGCAAGCGGATGGCTGCGCCCAGAAAAACGAAAAGCAAGCCGGTCGCCGTTTCAACAAAGAAAGTAACGCGCGAAGCAAAGAACTAACCGCCATTATTTCGGCCGGCTTCCGCTTGCCCATTCGAGCGCCTGCTCGAGGCGATCGTTCCCCCAGAACATTTCACCGTCTTCCGCGACGAAGGTCGGTGCACCGAACATCCCCAACCGCACCGCCTCTTCCGTCTGCGCGCGTAGCCTGTCCTTCGTGGCCTGCTCGCCCGTGGCGGCGAGAACGGCGTCCGCGTCGTGCCTTAGACGCTTGAGAATGTCTGCGATCAGCGCCTTGTCGCCGATCTCGCGCCCATCGCCGAATTCCGCTTGATACACGGCGCGCGAGAATGCCGGACGATCTGCGTCCGATAGGACAAGGGCCGTGCGCGCTGCCAGGAGGGAATGAGTTGGAAACGGTTCAGGCAGTTTGAACTTCGGCAGCCCCAGCCGGAGCGTCTGACGCTCCATGTCGCGCCACGCATAGCGGCCCTTGATCGGAAAAACCTCCGCCGGCGAGGCGTTGAGACCGACCACCTTGAACACCGGGCCAAGCAGGAACGGGCGCCACTGCACCGCGACGCCCGCGGCTTTTGCGAGCGGCTCAATCCGCGAGGCTGCGAGATACGAGTAGCTCGAGGAATAGTCGTACCAGAAATCGATCTTCGGCATCCGTTCAGCATGCCACGGCGTTGCATATCGGTCGACTTGCGCGCGTGCCACGTCCGCCTATAAGTGCCTCGCATTCGCGGGGATTTCGATGTCGAAGGACGTGAAGAAGGTGGTGCTCGCCTATTCCGGCGGGCTCGACACCTCTGTCATCCTGAAGTGGCTGCAGACGACCTATCAGTGTGAGGTCGTCACCTTCACGGCTGACCTTGGCCAGGGCGAGGAGGTCGAGCCCGCGCGGAAGAAAGCAGTACT
The DNA here is from genome assembly GCA_963711595.1 of uncultured Alphaproteobacteria bacterium. Classification (GTDB taxonomy): domain Bacteria; phylum Pseudomonadota; class Alphaproteobacteria; order Rhizobiales; family Xanthobacteraceae; genus JAUSIF01. The sequence goes on along the minus strand of CAVQER010000007.1, from coordinate 249,512 downwards.
GCTCGGCATCAAGCCCGAGAACATTTTCATCGAGGACCTGCGCGAGGAATTCGTCCGTGACTACGTCTTTCCGATGTTTCGCGCGAATGCGCTGTATGAGGGCCAGTATCTGCTGGGCACCTCGATCGCGCGGCCCTTGATTGCGAAGAAGCAGATCGAGATCGCGCGCAAAACCGGCGCCGACGCAGTCGCGCACGGCGCGACCGGCAAGGGCAACGACCAGGTGCGGTTCGAGCTCACCTACTACGCGCTCGAGCCGAACATCCGCGTAATTGCACCGTGGCGCGAATGGAATTTGTCTTCGCGCACGAAGCTGCTCGAGTTCGCGGAGACGCATCAGATTCCGATTGCGAAGGACAAGCGCGGTGAAGCGCCGTTCTCCGTTGATGCCAATCTCCTGCATTCGTCGTCGGAAGGAAAAGTGCTGGAAGATCCCGGCGTCGAACCGCCCGACTATGTTTATCAACGCACCGTCGCACCCGAAGACGCCCCCGACAAAGCAGTCGAGATTTCGATCGACTTCGAGAAGGGCGACGCGGTTGCGGTCGACGGAAAGAAGCTTTCACCCGCGACTCTGCTGACCAGGCTGAACGAGCTCGGTCGGGCGAACGGCATCGGGCGCCTTGACCTCGTCGAGAACCGTTTCGTCGGCATGAAATCGCGCGGCGTCTACGAGACACCCGGCGGCACGATCCTGCTCGCCGCCCATCGCGGCATTGAATCAATCACTCTTGATCGCGAGGCGGCGCACCTGAAGGATTCGCTCATGCCGCGCTACGCCGAGCTCATCTACTACGGGTTCTGGTTCACGCCGGAGCGCGAGATGCTGCAGGCGCTGATCGACAAGAGCCAGGAATTCGTCACCGGCCGCGTCCGCCTCAAGCTCTACAAGGGCAACGTCTCGGTCACCGGCCGCGAAAGTCCCCACTCGCTCTACGACCCGGAGCTTGTGACGTTCGAGGAAGGCGCGGTCGCTTACGATCACCGCGACGCGCAAGGATTCATCAAGCTCAATGCGCTCCGGCTGCGCACCTGGGCCATGCGCAAGCGTAAGACCGATAAGCGCTGAACACCGTCGCCCACGCTGGCGCGACCGTCCTACAATGCCTAGCTAAGTCTAGGCCGTTTCGGTCGCTGGAGATCTTCATGGGCTGGTCCCTCACGCTTGGAAGGATCGCGGGCACTGCGATCCGTATCCACGTCACGTTTCTCCTGCTGCTGGTGTGGATCGGCTTCATCTACTACCGTCAGGGCGGGCCCGGAGCCGCACTCGAAGGCGTCGTGTTCGTCGCGCTGCTTTTCTTTTGCGTGCTTCTGCATGAACTCGGTCACGTCTTCGCCGCCAAGTACTACGGCATCAATACCCGCGACGTGACGCTGTGGTTCTTCGGCGGTATCGCAAGCCTAGAGCGCATCTCCGAGCGTCCGATCGAAGAATTCGTGATTGCGATCGCGGGGCCGCTGGTGAACGTCGCCATCGCCGCGATCCTCATCCTTTTCCTGGGCGCTCAGTTCGACCCTGATGATCTATCGCGCATGCAAGACCCGGCCGTGTCGATGGTGGCGAAGCTTGCAGCGGCCAACATCTTTCTCGTGCTGTTCAACCTGATCCCCGCCTTCCCCATGGACGGGGGACGCGTGCTGCGCGCGTTGCTGGCAATTCGTCTGGGCCACGCGCGGGCGACGCAGGTTGCCGCCGCCGTCGGCCAAGCCTTCGCTGTTGCCTTCGGTGTATTCGGAATCGTCACGGGCAACGTCACCCTGATTGTGATCGCTGTGTTCGTGTTCCTCGCGGCGTCGGGCGAGGCGAGCTATGCGCAGTTGCGCGCAGCCACGCGCGGCGCGCTCGTCGCCGACGCCATGATCACCAAGTTTCAGACGCTTGGAACTCAGGCCACGGTTAACGACGCGGTGGAGGCCCTGATCCGCACGACCCAGCGCGAGTTCCTGGTGGTCGATGGCTCCGGCCATCTGCGCGGCGTGTTGACGCGAGACGCGATGATCAAGGCGCTGAAGGAGACGGGACCCGACACGCCGGTGCTGAACGTGATGGAGGCGGACGTGCCCACGATCTCCGCCCGCGCCAGTCTCGACGCGGCCGTGAAAGCGCTGACTGAGGCGGGGAAACCTGTCGTGGGTGTCACCGATGCGCAGGCGCGCCTCGTCGGAATGCTGACTGCGGAAAATCTCGGCGAGATGATGCTGATTCAGTCGGCCCGGCCGGCTGGCGCCCGCAACGCGCGGCGGCCGGCGGGCGCTTGAGCTATTGCCGCGAAACTTGTAGACCCGGCGCTGAATCCATCAACCCTCGCTTCAATTCCGGCCCGGGCCGGGCCGGAAACAATTAACCATGCCGCTTCGTAACGTCGCGATCATCGCCCACGTCGACCACGGCAAGACCACGCTCGTGGATCGGCTGCTGCAACAGTCGGGCTCGTTCCGAGACAACGAACGCGTTGCAGAACGCGCGATGGACAGCAACGATCTGGAACGCGAGCGCGGCATCACCATTCTCGCCAAGGCGACGTCCGTTCTTTGGAAGGACATCCGCATCAATATCGTCGACACGCCCGGCCACGCCGATTTCGGTGGCGAGGTCGAGCGGATCCTCAACATGGTCGACGGCGTCCTTGTCCTGGTCGACGCCGCCGAGGGACCGCTGCCACAGACCAAGTTCGTCGTCGCCAAGGCACTCAAGCGCGGCTTCAAGCCGATCGTCGTAATCAACAAGGTGGACCGTTCGGACGCACGGCCCGTCCAGGTCGTCAACGAGGTGTTCGATCTTTTCGCCGCGCTCGACGCTACCGACGAGCAGCTCGACTTCCCGATTCTCTACGGCTCGGCAAAGCAAGGCTGGATGGCAGCGACGCCCGAAGGTCCGAAGGATAAGGGGATGGCACCCTTGTTCGATCTCGTCACACGCCATGTCGCGCCGCCGGTGATCGAGGATGGTCCGCTCCGGATGCTCGCAACCATTCTCGAAGCCGATCCCTATCTCGGCCGCATTCTCACCGGCCGCATCACGTCAGGCTCGATCAAGCCCAATCAAACTGTGAAGGTGCTGGCGCGCGACGGAAAGATCGTCGAAACAGGCCGCACCACGAAAGTGCTCGCCTTCCGCGGGCTTGAGCGTACGGCAATCGAGGAGGCGCAGGCGGGCGACATCGTCGCTGTCGCCGGGCTCGAGGAAGCCAACGTCTCTGACACGATCGCCGCGCCCGAGATCGAGGCAGCGATCCAGGCACAGCCGATCGATCCGCCGACGCTCGCCATGACGTTTCGCGTGAACGACTCCCCGCTCGCCGGCACCGAGGGCGACAAGGTAACGAGTCGCGTCATCCGCGACCGGCTGTTTCGCGAGGCCGAGGGAAACATTGCCCTGCGCATTGGTGAGAGCGATGAAAAGGATGCCTACGAAGTCGCCGGCCGCGGTGAATTGCAGCTCGGCATCCTGATCGAGACCATGCGCCGCGAAGGCTTCGAGGTTTCCATTTCGAGACCCAAGGTTGTTCTCTCGCGTGACGAAAAATCTGGAGACATTCTCGAGCCGATTGAAGAAGTCGTGATCGACGTGGATGAAGAGCATTCCGGCATCATCGTGCAGAAGCTCTCCGAACGCCGCGGCGACATGATGGAGATGCGTCCTTCGGGCGGCGGCCGGCTTCGTCTTGTGTTCCACGTTCCGACGCGCGGCCTGCTCGGCTACCAGAGCGAGTTGCTCACCGACACGCGCGGCACCGCGGTGATGAACCGCCTGTTCCACGCGTATGCGCCGTTCAAAGGTGAAATTCCGGGCCGCCGCAACGGCGTGCTCATTTCCACCGACAGCGGCGAGGCGGTCGCCTATGCACTGTGGAACCTGGAAGCGCGCGGCCCGATGATGATCGAGCCGGGGTGGAAGGTGTATCGCGGGATGATCGTCGGCGAGCACACGCGCGGCAACGATCTCGAAGTGAACGTGCTCAAGGGAAAGAAGCTTACGAACATCCGCACCACCTCAAAGGACGAGGCCGTGCGTCTCACCCCACCGATCCGGATGACCCTGGAGAAGGCCCTCGCCTACATCCAGGACGACGAGCTGGTGGAGGTGACGCCGAAGTCGATCCGGCTGCGCAAGAAGCTTCTCGATCCCAATGACCGCAAAAAAGAAGAGCGTACCCGCGAGGCTGCGGAGGTGTGACCGGAAGGTCGCACCTTTCCGTCAGATTAACTCTCCGTTAACGAACCCCTTGAAGCGCTAGGACCCATTTGCTTCGATCATGGCCATGGAAACGGTCCTGATCGAGATCCGCCGTGCCCGCCCGGACGATGCCGTGGCGCTTGCCGAAGCCCATGACGAGGCTTGGCGGACGGCCTATTTGGGACTGATCCCGGGACCGGAACTTGAAAAGCTCGTGACGCGCCGCGGCCCCTCCTGGTGGGACGCCGCGATTCGCCGCGGCTCGCGCATCGCGCTTCTCATGTTCGGGGACACGGTCGCCGGCTACGCGAACTTCGGCCGCAACCGCGCGAAGAGCCTACCCTACGGCGGCGAAGTCTATGAGCTGTATTTGCGTCCCGAGTACCAGGGCCTCGGCTTCGGCCGGAAGCTCTTCTCGATGGCCAAGCGCGATCTTTCGCAGGCGGGACACACCGGCCTTGTCGTGTGGGCACTCTCGGACAACGAGCCTGCGGTGAACTTCTATCGCTCGCTCGGCGGACGCGCAGTCGCACGTTCGACCGAACGCTTCGGTTCGAAGGTGCTCGATAAAGTCGCCTTCGCCTGGACTCGCTGAAGATCTAGATTTTCGGGGGCTCGAGTCCCGCGCGTGCGCACGCCGCGCGCAACGTATTCACCAGCAGGCACGCGATCGTCATCGGGCCGATCCCGCCCGGCACCGGCGTGATCGCACCGGCCACCTTGGCCGCCTCTTCATAGGCGACGTCGCCGACAAGCTTGGTCTTTCCCGGTGCCGAACCCGGCACACGATTGATGCCGACGTCGATCACGGTCGCTCCCGGCTTGACCCAATCGCCGCGCACGAATTCCGGTTTGCCGATCGCGACGCATAGGAGATCCGCGCGCCGGCACACGGCGGGAAGATCCTTCGTGCGTGAATGGGCAATCGTGACCGTGGCGTTTTCGGCCAGCAACAACTGCGCGAGCGGCTTGCCGACGATGTTCGAGCGGCCGAGCACCACCGCCTCCAAGCCCGCGAGCGAGGCGTGCGCTTTCTTCGCGATCATCACGCAACCGACCGGCGTACAGGGCGCAAGCGCCGGCAATCCAGTCGCAAGCCGGCCCGCATTCATCGGATGGAATCCGTCCACGTCCTTTGCCGGGTCGACGGCGTTGAGCACGCGCGCGGAGTTGATCTGCGAGGGCAGCGGCAGCTGTACGAGGATCCCGTCCACAGCCGGATCGGCATTGAGCTTGTTCACGAGCGCGAGCAGGTCGGCCTCCGCTGCGTCGCCCGCGAGCTTATGCTCGAACGACGCCATGCCCGCTTCCCTGGTCGAGCGAGCCTTGTTGCGCACGTAGACCTCGCTCGCCGGATCTACGCCAACGAGGACTGTAGCAAGTCCAGGTGGGCGGCCGAGCAACTTGCCGATGCGCGTCGCTTCCTCCGCCGCCTTGCCTCGCACCTCTGCCGCAAGGGCCTTGCCGTCGAGAATTTTCGCCGTCATTTTCGTTTCGTCGTCCCCGCAATTGCCCGTTCGAGTGCCGCCGCCAATGTGACCGGATCGCCGACGACCCGAAAGGTTTTTGACCGTGCTGTGGCACCCTGAAGCAGTTGCACGGCAGAACGTGGGACTCCCACGGCTCCGGCAATCACACGTGCGAGCGCGTCGTTGGCTTCGCCGTCAGCCGGCGCCGCACGCACGCGGATTTTCACCGCCACCTGTCCATGGCCGAGTTGGGCGATCCCATCGATGGCGTCGCGCCCACCCTTTACCGTCGCACGGACGCTGACGGCGAGACCGTCCGGTAACGGACGCCAGGGTTGGTTGCGCGTTTCGCTCACTCAGTAGAAAGCCCAGAACAACAGCCGCTCGATGAACAGCAGGACGATGATGAGAATAACCGGCGAGATGTCGAGGCCGCCGAGACTCGGCAACATGCTCCGGATCGGCCGCAGCGCGGGTTCAGTGAGCCGATAGAGTGTCTCGCCGATCGCACGCACGACACTGTTGTGCGGATTCACGACGTTGAACGCGACGAGCCAAGACAGCACCGCGGACGCAATGATGATCCAGATGTAGAGGGTGATTAGAGTCGTGACGAGCCAGAGAAAAGGGTTCATCCGCTGCTCCCGCGCCAGATCCGCGACGCGATCAATAGCTGCGCACGGCGCGCGGGGGAAGTGCGCGGTGCCTCCATTCTTGACACTCCCGCAGGGCGCGGCATACATGCCCACTCTGGACCGGGGCCGTAGCTCAGTTGGGAGAGCGCCGCGTTCGCAATGCGGAGGTCAGGGGTTCAACTCCCCTCGGCTCCACCAGTCCGCCTCACCGAAGAATTTGAATGTCTCACGGCGCCCCACGCCGCGTGAAAAATGCGAACGGGAGACGGCCGGAGGGGTCGCTTCCAGCCATCTCCCGATAAACCGCCAGCTACGCACAAACCTGACGCCGGCTTGCCTCTTCCTCAGCAAGCCTGTTGCCAACCGTGCGTATGCGAATGCGCCCGGAAAATCCGCGTGCCGTCGTGGTTTCTGTCCGTTAACGGGAATTTACTTGCGCAGGCGGCGTCTCATTCTGCGACAGCGCTCGCATTTTGCGACGCTTTCGTTGCGGTTCGTTCGGGACGCTTCGCGAGACCGGTCCACAGATCGAGGAAGGAATCGAGCCATGTCCGCGTCTTCACATCGTGCAAGGCGCGGCCTTCGAAGTGTTCGTGGCGCGGCCGCGCGCCCGGCAGCGTCAGGCGCTCATGGCCGCGTGTGGTCCAACGGCACATCATCTGATGCGTGAGTTCGGGATGAAACTGCACGCCGAATGCAGAGCGACCGTATTGAATTGCCTGGTTGGCGAAGGCGTCGCTCTCGGCCAATCGCACGGCACCGTGTGGAAGCTCGAATCCCTCGCGATGCCACTGATAAGTATGGTCCGGCCAGTCGAGGAGTTTTGCGCCTTCCGGCGTGGCGCGTAACGGGTAATAGCCGACCTCGACCAGTCCTTCCGGATGAAAATCAACGTTCGCGCCGAGCTTGCGCGCAAGAATTTGCGCACCGAGGCAAATCCCGAAGAACGGCTTTTCTTCCCGCAACGGCACTTCCATCCAGTCGATTTCCTGCCGCACATATTCTTCCGAATCGTTCGCGCTCATCGGCCCGCCGAACACAATCACGCCGTCGTGCTGTTCGAGCGTCTCGGGCAGCGGGTCACCAAAGCGTGGACGGCGCGCGTCCAGGTGAAAACCGCGATCGATCAGGCGGTGGGCAACGCGGCCGGGAGTGGAGTGCTCCTGGTGCAGGATGAGCAGGATGGTCTTGTTCATTGGGCGAAGCTCGAGCCGGCCTTTTCGCAGCGGTCGCACGGAACCGAGGGTCGATCAAGCCACATCAATCCTCCTCGTCTTCGACGACGTTTTTTGCCTCGCGCCGCATCGTCACCCGTTCGCGAGAAGGCACATGCATGAGTTCTGCCGCCCGCCAAACGACGTTGTCCTCGAACTCGCTCAGCGCCCCATCGGAGTAGGCGACCTCGAACATCATCTCAACCATGCGGCGGCGCGCATCGCCGCTGCATGCGCGGTTGATCACGCTGGTGAATTGGTAGAGATCGACCGCCTCCAAGTCTGCATTGATCGCCGAATTGATGAGTTTATCGACGTCTTGGACCGCGAGCTCAAACCGTTCGGCGAGCACATCGCGAAGCTTCTGACGTTCGCGGTCGTTGAAGTCGCTGTCCGTGGTGGCGACATGCACGAGCAGTGCCGCCGCGGCGAGACGAAAATCCGTGTCATCGAAGGTTTCGGGATCGCGGCTGCCGCCCGCAATCTCCGAAATGAACTCGCCAATCGATCGCAGCATTGCTTCCAGCCCTGTGCGCCCGCCTCGATATACTCATTCACGCTCCAACCCGCCACCGTATGGGTTATATAGCGCGACACGTAGTCCTCGGAGGCGGAAATGCTGCGGTGTGTGTCACTGGATGACTATCAGGACGTGACGCGGAAGTTCGGCGACTGGAACAGCATTGCGGACAAGGTCGAACTTCACGTTCTGACGGATCACATCGACGGCCGTGACGGAGTAGCGGCGGCGCTCTCCGACGCCGAGATCGTGATTGCGATGCGTGAGCGGACACCGTTCGACCGCGCTTTGTTCGAGCGCCTGCCCAAGCTCAAGCTTCTGGTCACGACCGGAATGAGGAATGCCGCGATCGACATGAAGGCGGCGGCCGAACGCGGCGTCACCGTTTGCGGCACCGGCCTGTCGCCGAGCCCCACGGCCGAGCTGACATGGGGCCTCATCCAGGCACTGCTCCGGCACATTCCGGCCGAATACGAAAATCTTAAACACGGTGGAAAGTGGCAGCTGACCGTCGGCCGCGAACTCGCCGGCGCGCGCCTCGGTATCATCGGCCTCGGACGGCTCGGTTCGCGCGTCGCGCGTGTGGGTCTCGCCTTCGACATGAAAGTCTCCGCCTGGAGCAAGAATCTGACGCCCGAACGCTGCGCCGAGGTCGGTGTCCAGCACGCCGGATCGCTCGATGAGCTTCTGCGCTCGTCCGACATCGTGACCATTCACCTCGTGCTGAGCGATCGCACGCGCGGTCTCATTGGTGCACGCGAGCTCGGCCTCATGAAGCCAACCGCACTTCTGATCAATACGTCCCGCGGCCCGGTCGTTGACGAAGCGGCGCTGATCGCCGCGTTGAAGGAAAGACGTATCGCCGGAGCAGGCCTCGACGTGTTCGACCGCGAACCGTTACCGCCCGGTCATGCGTTCCGCACACTCGGCAACGTCGTCGCTACTCCGCACCTCGGCTACGTCACCGAGGAGACCTATCGCACCTGTTATGGGGAAGCGGTTGAGAACATCGCAGCGTGGCTTGCCGGAACGCCCATCCGCGTGATCGCGCCGGCCTAGCGGTTACTTGTCCGCCACGCCCAACAACCGTGCCTGCGTAGCTTCATCCGCTTTGAGCGCTGCGCTCGCGCCGTGGTAAACGATCCGTCCGCGATCGAGGATCACTGCTTCGGCGGTCAGAGAAAGCGCGAGTTCCGCCTTCTGCTCGACAAGCAGCATTGTCAACCTTGATTCCTTCTGTACGCGCTCGAGCGCCTCGACGAGCGCCTCGATGACCACTGGCGCGAGGCCTTCGAGTGGCTCATCGAGCAGCAGCACCTTAGGCGCGCCGACGAGGGCGCGACCAATCGCAAGCATCTGCTGTTCGCCGCCGGAGAGCCGATTGCCCGTGTTCTTGCGCCGCGCCTTGAGACCGGGAAACAGATCGAACACCGCGTCGATCGTCCAGCCGCCGCTGCGCATCGAAACCGCCATGTTTTCCTCGACGTTGAGCGAGGGAAAAATTTCGCGTTCCTGCGGCACGTAACCAAGACCCAGCTCGTTGCGAACGTGCGTCGGCCGGCCCTCGATCGCCTGGTTGCCGAGATGGATCGACCCTTGATGGCGTGTCGTCAGACCCATGAGCGTTGCGAGCAGAGTGCTCTTCCCGACACCGTTCCGCCCGAGCACCGAGAGCGTGCCGCCTGCAGGAACCGCGAGCGAGATTCCGTCGAGTACGACTGTCGGCCCGTAACCCGCGCGCAACTCCTTGACGTCGAGCGCAAGGCTCATCGAACGCTCCGGCCGAGGTAGACCGCGCGAACCTCGGGATCGGCTGCAATCTTCGTGGGCGCTCCGCTCGTCAGGATCTTTCCTTGCACGAGCACCGTGATTTCGCGCGCGAAGCGGAACACGACGTCCATGTCGTGTTCGATGATCAGGATCGCGATCTCGCGTGGCAACCTTCCCAGTGCATCATGGATCACATGCGCTTCCGCAGCCGGCACACCCGCCGCCGGCTCATCCAATAGAAGAACGCGCGGTTTCAATGCGAGCGCGATCGCGATCTCGAGCAGCCGTTGCTTACCGTAGGGCAACTCCGCGACGCGCCGGTCGCCGACGTCGGCGATCCCGAATTCCTTCAGGCGCGAGTCCAATTCCTCCAGACAATCGCGCCACTCTTTCATGAACCGGAACATGCGCCAGGCGATTCCGTCACGTTCTGCGATCGCGATCGCCACGTTATCGCGGACGCTCGTCTCATTCAGAAGTGTGTTGATCTGGTGCGTGCGCGCGAGACCAAGCCGCACGCGATCTTCCGGCTTCAACTTGTCGATCGTGTCCGCGCCGAGGCGGATCGAGCCGGAATCGGGCGCGAGCATTCCCGTGAGCAGGTTCACAAACGTCGTCTTGCCGGCGCCGTTCGGCCCTATCAGCGCGTGCCGAGCGCCCGGGGCGAGATCGAGATCGATCGATTGCGCGACGGGAAGTGCGCCGAAACTCTTGCACAGCCCGCGAACCGAAAGCGCCATTGGCCAACCGCAGTCATGGCTTTACCCGTCCGCTGAACTGACGGGCTTTTCGCCGCGCGATGTCCAGCACTTCCATCAGACCGCCTTCCAGGAACATCACGGTCGCCATGAGCAGGCCACCGATGACGAACATCCAGTAGAAGGGATTGATCTTGGCTGCGAAGTCCTGGACCACGACATAGATCGCCGCGCCGATGAATGCGCCATAGAGCCGCTTCGTGCCGCCGAGGACGAGCATCACGACGGCAATACCTGAGATCAGCACGTGCAGCGTGTTCAATCCGACGAAGCGCGTGGTCTGTGCCGTTAGCGCGCCCGCGGTGCCCGCCATCGCTCCTGAGATCGCGTAGACGACGACGAGCCGCCACCACACGGGCGTACCGATCGCCCGCATGCGCGCAGGGCTCTGGCGAATACCGTCGAGCGAGCGTCCGAACGGCGAATGCACCATGCTCCAGCTCGCGAGAAACCAGAGAAACAGCACGACTAGCGAATAGAGGTACGCCGTATTCCCCCACAGATCGAAACGGAACAAGCCGAGCACCGGCTTCATCGTGACCTGCAGTCCGTCGTCACCGCCGGTGATCGAGTGCGCGCGATTCGCCCATTCCGCGAGCAGAATTGAGATCGCGAGCGTTAGCATGAGGAGTGTCACACCTTGCGTATGCAGGATCAGCATCCCGGTGAGCATCGCGAAGATGCCGGTGACGATGGTCGCGACGATCAGGCCGGCCACCGGTTCGGCGTAGACATGCACGGCGAAAAGCCCGGCAGCATAGGCGCCGAATCCGAAGAACGCTGCGTGTCCGAGCGTGATGATGCCCGCGTAGCCGAGCGCGAGATCGAGAGACAGCGTGAGCAGTATGTAAACGAGAATATTCGTGCCGAGGCTGAGGTAGCCGCTGGCCAGAAAGTAATAGGCGATTGCGATCAGCCAGGGCGCCGCGTGCCAGATCGGGCTCACTCGATCCTCTGCCAACACCGACCCCTGAGGTAGGTCGGGTTTCATGCGGCACTCTTTGCCGGAAGAATCCCGTTCGGGCGCCACAGGAGCAGCAGGAACACGAGGCCAAAGAACAGATACGGCGCGACGTTCGGCACCAGAAACTTGCCGGCGGTGTCGATCACACCGAGGGTGATCGCTGCAACGAAGGAGCCCTTGAAACTGCCGAGCCCGCCGACAGCGACAATCACCAGAAACGGCACGAGATAGCGCAGCGCATAGAACGGCTCGAGTGGAAGGATGTCGGCGCCGATGATCCCGCCGAAGCCCGCGAGCGCGCAGCCCGCGACGAAGGTGGTCGTGAAGAGGCGGTTGACGTTGATCCCAACAGCGCGCGCCATCCTTGGGTTGTCGACCGCAGCTCGCAGCCGCGCACCGTAGAGGGAATTCTCGATAACGTACCAGAGCACGAACGCGAGCACCGCGCCGACGGCGATCAGAAACAACCGATACGTCGGGTAGCTTCGGAATCCGAGATCTACGAGTCCGCTCAGATAATCCGGAACCGGCAGGCGTTTGATGTCGGTGCCGAACAGCCAGGTAAGCGCCGCGATGGTGACGAACACCATGCCGAAGGTCATCAAGACCTGCGCGAGTTCGCCTTTCCGGTACAGACGCCGGAAGATCGTCACTTCCGTGAACCCACCTAGGATGCCGGCGGCGGCGGTTCCAAGCACAGCCGCAAGAAAGAACGGCGTTCCCGACACGACCAGCACCGCTGCAAGGTAGCCGCCGACCATGGCGAAGCTGCCGTGGGCGAGATTGACCACGCGCATCAGCCCCATGGTGACGGTGAGGCCTACGGAGATGATGAACAGCACCATTCCGTAGGCCAATCCGTCCAACAGGACGATAACCGCCGATTCCATCGGAGCGCCGTTACTTTGCCGCCCGCGCGGCCCGGCTCACTCCGGATTCCAGTCCTTCCACGGGTCCCTGACCATCGGCACCGTGGCGAAGTTGATGTTCACGAGCCTACCGTCCTGCTCCTTCACGCGTCGCAGATAGACGTTCTGCACGATGTCGCGCGTCTTCGGGTCGATCGCGATCGGCCCGCGCGGGCTATCGAACTTCATATTGCTCATGAGCTTCATGGTCTCTTCCGGGTTCGGGCGCGGTCCGAGCTTGGCGACAGCCTGGTAAATCATATGCATGCCGTCGTAAGCGGAAACCGTGGCGGTGTCCGGAATGCGATCCTTGCCGAACATGGACTCAAGGTCCGAGCGCAGACGCTTATTCAGCGGATTATCGATCGTCTCCGTGTAATGCGAGGAGCCGACCGCATCGATCGATGCCTTGCCGATTTTCGCCAGGTCGATCTCCTGCGTCTCGTTCGTGGTCAGGAGCTGGATCCCCGCTGGCTTCAGGCGCGACGCCCACGTGTTGATCATTCCGACTGAAGCGGGACCGCCCGGCCCGAACAGGAAGATCGCATCCGGCTTCTGTTGGAGGATTCGCTCGAAGAAGGGAGCGAAGTCCGTCGTGGCGAGGGGAATGCGGATCGCTTCCAGGATCTCCCCGCCGTTTTCCTTGAATACCTTGACGAAGGTCGCTTCGCCGTCGTGACCTGGCGCATAGTCCGACACGACCGAGACAACCCGCTTGATCCCATTCTTCGGGGCCCATTGGGCGAGCGGTAGCGTGTCCTGCGCGAGCGTGAAGCTCACGCGAACGAAATACGGCGAGCGACGCGTAATCACGGACGTCGCGGCGTTGAAGATGACCGTCGGCACTTTCGCTTCAGTGACGAGTTGCGCCACCGACAACGCGTTCGGCGTGAACGCGTATCCGCCGATGAACTGCACTTTCTCGCGCAGGATCAGTTCTTCCGTCAGTTGCCGCGACTTGGCCGGGTCCGGGCCGCCGACGTCGCGATAGACCACTTCAATCTTGTTGCCGTTCACCGCATCGCCGTTGTGCTTCTGATAGACCGCGATCGCCTGCTGGAACTGTTCACCCCAGCGCGCGAAGCCGCCGGAGAACACGCCGAGCACCCCGACCTTCACAGTCTCCGCAGCCGCGGCGCCGGTGAACGCGAGCAGTGCGCCGGTCGCGCACAAGCCAATCAACCGTTTCCTCATGTAACCCTCCCTTGCGCTCGCTTCGGCGAGCTTCGATTTCATCGCCGGATTTCGTCGACGTGGAGGGTAGGCCGAGCGGCCCTCCCCGCGAGAGTCCGGCTGTTGTTGCGATTTTCTCTGCACGCTTCTCGAATATCTGACTATGCCCAGTCCGGATTGGCAACGACAACGCGAATTCGCAAAAGCAGCTTTTGCGATTCCACGCCTAATCCGAGGCAACCGGTTGAACGGGAGGGCCTTCGAAAGCGCTGCCCACAATCGCGCGGGTCGCAACGTTGGGCCGAAAAATTCGTACGGAAACGATGGTGCCGGCAGAGGGATTTGAACCCCCGACCCCCCGCTTACGAAGCGGATGCTCTACCGCTGAGCTATGCCGGCCCGATGCACGCGATGGCGTCAGTGTCTCGCCGCTTTCGCGCACGGCCCTGATAGCGGGGCTATGGGCCCAATTCAAGGACTTGGCCCGGCCAGCCAATCAAGCAAACGGAAGCGTCTGCGCGTCGGCGCATCCGCCTCGGGACCCGGATCGTCCGGCAATGGTGGCTCCGCTACCACTGGGTCCACCCCCGCTTTGCGGCGCGGAGCGGGGCGAGATCGCGCGGCCTCTATCGCCACGGGCGCAGGAACCGGCGCGGTCGGACGGCTTGCTTTCGCCGCCGCCTCGGCAAGCGCCTGCTGCGCCACCTGCTCGAGCACCGGCCCCGCAAGCGCCTCGGGCGGCACCGTCCATACAAAGGCATCGAGTTTGCCGGAGAGCGGCGAGATCGGCAGCCAGCGTTCCGACACGTAGCCGTCCGCGACCCAGGCCGGATCGCGCCGCGCGCGCACGGCACGAGCCGTCCACTCGCGCGCCTTGCCGTGGTCGCCGAGTTCGGTCGCCTCGATCTCAGCCATGAGCAGACAAACGCGCTGCGTCGGCTCCGTAAGAAGGGGGGCAAGCGCGCTCCGCGCCTGGGAAAAGTCGTGTGCGTCCATCGCGGCCCGTGCGAGCGCGAGCAAGGACTCCGGATGCGCAGGCGCCTTTTGCGCGAGCGCCTTTGCGCGATCGAGGCGCTCGCGCGCGGTGTCGCCGGGACGCAATTCCGTGTACGCCTCCGCCAATTCGGGATGCGGGTTCGCGGCAAATGCCTTGCCGATCATGCGCGAACCGCGCCGAACATTTCCCGCGAGTGCCTCCAATCGTCCGGCGAGCGCGACGGCCGGAACGAGATCGGGCGCGAGCCGCGCCGCGCCGGTTGCGAGTTCCTGAGCACGGGCAGGATCGGCTTCCTCAATCGCCAGCGCCTGGGCAGTCATCAGCACGGCGCGGCGGCGCTTCCCGGCGGCCTTGCTGACCGCTTTCGCGGCAATTTGCGCTTCGAGCAACTCGAGCGCTCCGGACCAATCGCCTGCGCGGCAGCGGAATTCGATTACCGCATCGCCCGCCCATCCGAGCGCCGGATCTGCCTTTGCCGCCTCCTCGGCATAGGCGAGCGCGGCAACGGGATCCGCGCGCCGCGCCGCTTCCACGAACAGGCCATGCAGCCCGAGAAGTTTCGTCTCTTCGTGAGCGAGCATGTTGCGGAATTCTGCTTCCGCAACTTTCGAGTCGCCGGCGAGTTGTGCCGCCTGTGCGGAGAGCAGCAGCGTCAGTGGCTCGCCCGCCAGTAGCTTGCGTGCTTCGCCCGCAGAACGTTTTGCAAGCGACATATTCCCGGTGCCGACCGCAATCAGTCCCCGCGAGACCGCGCGCCAGCCGCGAAGCTGCCTCCGCTCTTCGACGAAATCGGCTACCCGCTGGGGCGAGTACAACACGAAGCGGAGCAGCGACCACGCAATGATCGCAAGCGCAATGACGACCAACAGAGCGGCGGCCGCGACCATGAGCGAGGTCGAAATGCGCCAGCCCTGCCAGGTCATTACGACCTCGCCAGGCCGGTCCGCGAACCACGCTGCGCCCAGCGCGATCGCCGCGATCGCTGCTAGGAAAAGGGCGATGCGAATCACGACTGCTTGCGCCCTACGCTGTTGGCAAGCGCTGCATCGATAAGCTGCCGCACGGTCCGCTCAGCGTCGAGCCGCTGCCTTGCGGCCGCGATCCACGTCGACGCTGCCGCTTTTGCGCTATCCGCCAGCTGGTCGACTTCCGCCAGTGCGCCGGCTACGTCGCCGCGAGCGAGTTTCGTCTCGGCGCGCGCGACGAGAGCGCCCGCGCCTTTTCCTTCCGGCTCGCCGACCGGGCGTACCTCGACAAGTCGTGCGGCGTTGTCGAGGAGGCGCCCGAGTACGCTCGTGTCGGCTGAAGGTGCGCGCGTGAGATGCGGCGCGAGTTGTGACAGGCTTTCTGCGAGCGCGGCCATAGTCGGGATTCCCTTGCCGGCATAAGGCTCGAGCACAGCGAGCGGTGCGGCCCTGTCGCCGAGTTGTACCCGGGCCGCCTCGAGCTCCTTCATGAACGGGAGTCCGCTCTTCAATGCGTCCGACAACGCATTGAGCGTGCCGATCTCGGTGGCAAGCGCAGCAGTGGAGGCCGCGGCCCGCGGTGCTACGAGGGCGGAGATGCGCTCTTCCAGACCCCCGATGCGGTTGGTCAGTGCGTCGATCGCCTGCGGGATGGCTGCCGGCGGCGTCTGTTCGGCCGCGCGGCGAAGCTCGGTTAACGCCCCGCGCAAGTCCTTGATCGCTGTTTCGATCGCGGCCGTACGCTGATTGACTGTTGAAAGGTCCGGCGCCTGCTGCGCCGGGCGGCGCTCGATCGAAGCGAGCCGCTGCTCGCTGTCGCCGATTGCGGCTGTCAGCCGGTCGATCCGCTGCGCGAGACCCGCCGAGTCGGGATGCGGCAGCGGACGGTTGGCCAGCGTCTCGATGCGCGAAGAAAGATTCTTCACCTCGTGCGAAAGTTCGGTTACGCGCGCGTCGCCCCCGCTGCGATTTCCGAACAGCGTCATCAATCCAAACACGAGGAGCGCACCGGCAAGAACACCGACCACGCCGGTGACCTGCGCATTCGTCAGGAGCGCGCGCCAGTCGATCGAATCGGATGCATGGTGTTCGGCGGATCTTTCCGCCTGGGGCGCCTCCGCAGCCGCCGATTGGCCGCCGACCTCGGTCGCCTTCAACTCAAGGGTAGGCGGCCGCCGCCGCCGCTTGGGGGTGGGCGGCGGTGCTTCGTCCTCCGGGCGGTCGCCTTCCACCATGGCTCCTCTTGCGCCGCGGGAATCGCGCTTGCGCGACCGGGATAGACCCAGCCACCCGCGGCCGCAACCGCTTCACGGACCGAGTAACGCGACAAGCTCTTCTTCAGTCGGCCGCGCCGCACATTCGACCGCGACGCCGAGGGGCGCGAGCCCCTGCGCCACGGTCCGCGAAAGACACAAGTGACGCGGTCTCCGTGCGGCATCGGCGAGACCTTGGCGCTGGGCAAGAGACGCAAACGTCGCCGCGCTCCGTAGGGAGAAGTGCAAGATTGCATCAACCTTGTTCTGTGACAGCGCAGCGGCGATTGCTGGCGCGAGGGCCGCCGCCGGCTGCGCTCGGTAGAGAACGAGCACTTCGACGGCAATCCCGCTGTTCGAGAGCAAACCGGAAAGATCCCGAGCGCGGTCTTCGCCAGCCAAGTGCAACACGCGCGTGCCTGCAGCGAGTTCATTCTCGAGCAACCTTGCCAGCGCCGACGCATCACCATCGGCGGCGACTACCTTCTTGAACCCGGCGGCCCGCGCCGCTTCCGCCGTGTGGCCCCCAACCGTAAAAGTCGGAATCGCGCGGGTGAAGTCGAGCGCGACATTTGCCGCAGCCGCTCGAACCGCGTTGGCACTCGTCGCTGCGAGGCCCGCGAATGGACCCGCCGGAATCTCGGAAACGGTCACCGACGTGATCGAGAGCAATGGATCGACGATGACATCGTGTCCGAGCTCTCTCACACGCGCCGCGGTACGTGCGGCGTCGGGCTGCGGCCGTGTCACCAGAACACGCATCTATGAAAGCGTTGCAAGCACGCCGGCTGGAGCGCGGCTCTTCAATTCTCGTCCCGCGTCCGACCCGAGGCGCGCCGCGTCGGCAGGCAGGCCCTCGCGCGCCGTCTCCACGGCTTCGCGGCCGTCCGGCGAGATCACCAATCCATGAAATCGCAAGCGTCCCTTCACGATACGCGCGTGACCCGCGATCGGCGTGCGGCAGGAGCCGTCAAGTTCGGCAAGAAACGCGCGCTCGGCGGCAAGCGCGGTTGCCGTCGGCATGTCGTCAATGGCGGCGGCAAGACTTGCGGCCTCTTCGTCGCCCGCACGGATTTCGATCGCAATCGCGCCTTGGCCGACGGAAGGCGGAAAAATTTCCGGGTCGAGCACCTCTTTTGCGCGTGCGGAAAGGCCGAGGCGCTCCAACCCTGCGAGCGCGAGCACGGCGGCGTCGAACGCACCGCTCGCTACCTTTTCCAGGCGCGTATTGACGTTGCCGCGCAACAGCTTCACGGCCACGTCCGGCCGGAGCCGTCGCACGAGCGCCTCGCGACGCACGGATGCGCTGCCTACGACGGCGCCCGTCGGCAGATCCGCGAGGCGCGCAAAATTCTCACTGACAAGAGCGTCGCGCGGATCGGCCCGTTCGGGAAATGCCGCGAGTACGAGACCCTTCGGCAGAAACGTCGGGACGTCCTTCGCCGAATGTACCGCCAGATCGATCTCCCCGGCGAGCAGCGCCTCCTCGATTTCTTTCGTGAACAACCCTTTGCCGCCCGCTTCCGCGAGCGGTCGGTCGCGCACGGCATCGCCTGACGTGCTGATCGCCACGACTTCGATCGCGGCGGGATCGAGCCGGTTTGCGATGGCAAGTCGCGCCCGCACGATATCGGTTTGTGCCCGCGCGAGCGGACTACCGCGGGTGCCGATGCGAAGTCTGGATCGGTCGGTCATGGCGCATTCGACCGATACCACATGGATGGGCGGAAATCGGAAATCCTGCTAGTTCCTGCTGACTGGCCGCGCCTGGAGGCGTGCGAAATGCTCGTTCTTGGCATTGAGACCACCTGCGATGAGACCGCCGCCGCGGTCGTGCATCGCGATGGCCAGGGCCAAGGTTCGATCCGCTCGAACATCATTCATTCGCAGCTCGACGAGCATCGGAACTACGGCGGCGTGGTGCCGGAGATCGCCGCGCGAGCGCACGTTGAGTTACTGGACGGCGTCATTCGTCGCGCCATGGAGCAAGCGGGCGTGAGCTATGCACAGCTCGATGCTGTCGCTGCTGCTGCCGGTCCCGGATTGATCGGCGGGGTCATTGTCGGTCTGACCACGGCAAAATCCATCGCGCTCGTCGCGGGCAAGCCGCTCATTGCCGTCAACCACCTCGAAGCACATGCGCTGACGGTGCGCCTGACCCATCGCCTGAGTTTTCCTTTCCTGCTTCTTCTCGCCTCCGGGGGTCACACCCAGTTGATATCGGTCGAGGATGTTGGCCGCTACCGCTTCATCGGCGGCACGATCGACGACGCGATCGGCGAAGCCTTCGACAAGACCGCGAAGATGCTCGGTCTGCCCTACCCCGGCGGACCCGAAGTCGAGCGCTGCGCTGCCGCCGGCGATCCGACCCGGTTCAACCTGCCTCGGCCGATGCTCGGCCGGCCGGAGCCGAATTTCTCGCTCTCCGGATTGAAGACGGCAGTACGGATCGAAGCGGAGCGCGTGGCCCCGCTTTCCGAGGAAAGCGTTGCGGATCTTTGCGCGAGTTTTCAGGCGGCAATTGTCGATGTCGTCATCGATCGGATTCGTGTTGCTCTTGCAGGATTGCGAAACAGCGCGTGGAAGCCGCGCGCCCTTGTCGTCGCTGGCGGAGTCGGCGCGAACCGCACGATCCGTGACGCGCTGGAGGCAGTGTCGGGTGAACTCGCAATGCCGCTCATGCTCCCGCCTCCGGAACTGTGCACGGACAACGGAGCCATGATCGCGTGGGCCGGCGCGGAGAGATTGGCGCGCGGTCTCGTCGATGGGCTTGAGACAAGTCCGCGCGCGCGATGGCCGCTTGGCGAAGTTGCGGCGCCGACCTGAAACACGCGCCCGGCATGCCAGCACTCCAACGAGTCAGTATTATCGGCGCGGGTGCCTGGGGCACGGCGCTGGCAAATGCGGCGGCGCGTGCCCATCGCTCGGTCACGCTCTATGCCCGCAACGCAGCGATCGTCGCCGAGATCGGCGAGCGCCGAACGAACCCCGCACGTTTGCCCGGCGTCGCGATCGCGGCCGAAGTCATGGCGACGCCGTCGCTGGAGCAGGCCGCAAATGCCGATGTACTGGTCCTCGCAGTGCCCGCGCAGTCCATGCGGGGGGTGGCGCTAGAACTCGCGCGTTATGTCCGCTCCGGTCTACCGGTCGTGACATGCGCCAAGGGAATCGAACGCAAGACGCGGCGGTTCGTAACGGAGATTCTCGCCGAGGCGATCCCGACCTGCGCGCCGGCGGTCCTCTCCGGTCCAAGCTTCGCGGCCGATGTGGCGCGCGGTTCTCCAACCGCGGTCACCGTCGCCGCAGCGGATGCGGGAGTTGCCGCCGCTCTCGCGGAAGCGCTGCGTTCACAGACATTTCGCGTCTATCATTCCGCCGACGTGCGCGGCGTTGAAATCGGCGGCGCCGCGAAGAACGTCCTCGCGATTGCTGCCGGCATCGTGGTCGGCCGCAAGCTTGGCGCGAGCGCGCAGGCCGCGCTGACGACACGCGGATTTGGCGAACTGCTCCGCTTTGGCCGCGCCTATGGTGCCAAAACCGAAACACTCACGGGCTTGTCGGGCCTCGGCGATCTGATCTTGACTTGTACGTCCCCGCAGTCGCGAAATTACGCCCTTGGCGTCGCGCTCGGTGCCGGCAAGAGTCCGTCCGAGGCCGGCGCTGGCAAGCTCGCCGAAGGTGCATTCACCGCCTCGGTACTGGTGGAGATGGCGCGCGCCAAGGAGGTCGACATGCCAGTCGCCGAAGCCGTCGACGACGTCCTAGCCGGCCGTCTCGACATCGAAGGCGCGATCGCCCGGCTTCTTGCGCGGCCAACAGGCGCGGAGATTTGAGTCATGAGTCACTGGTTGATCAAGACCGAGCCGTCCACGTGGTCGTGGGACGATCAGGTGAAGGCCGGCGCGAAGGGCACGGCTTGGGAGGGCGTGCGCAATTTCCAGGCGAAAGCGAATCTGAAGAAGATGAAGAAGGGTGACCGCGCCTTCTTTTATCACACGGGTGACGAAAAGCAGATCGTCGGTGTCGTCGAGGTGATCGGCGAATACCGCAAAGATCCGACCGACAAAACCGGCGCCTTCGGACTTGTCGACGTCCGTGCGGTCGCGCCGTTTCCGCAACCGGTGACACTCGCGCAATGCCGAACCGAAAAGCAATTGAAGGATATGGTTCTCGTCCGCGTCTCCCGGCTCTCGGTGCAGCCCGTCACGCCCGCCGAATGGGCTACCGTCTGCAGGCTCGGGGGCTACAAACAGTGACCCGTCATCTTAGGAGCGCAGTATGACATTCGCCGGCATCAACTATCTCGCCGTCGTGATCGCGGCACTCGCGGGATTTGGATTCGGTGCCGTCTATTACATGTCGCTCGCAAGTCCCTGGCTGGACGCGATCGGAAAGACGCGGGCAGACCTCGATACGAGCAAGACGCCTTTCCTCATTGCGATTGTCGCCAACCTGGTCATGGCCTGGGTGCTCGCCGGCCTGATCGCGCACATGGGTCCGGTGACAATCCGCAGCGGCATCATTTCTGCGGCCTTCTGCTGGTTCGGCTTTGTCATCACCACCCTCGCGGTGAATTACGCGTTCGGCGTCCGCAAGCCGATGCTCACCGTGATCGACGGTGGCCACTGGCTTGGGGTGCTCCTGATCATGGGTGCGGTGATCGGCGCTTTCGGGAGCTGAGGCGGCCGCCCAGCGGGTCCAAAGTTGCAGCCTGCGCGCCTTGTCGCGTGGGTCTCGCTTTCGCATAATGCCTTGGGACAGAAGACAAATGAGGCCGGCTCAGCCGGCCCGACCGGGAGGACCGATGTCGGAGAAGATCTACGACGTTCCGGCTGACTGGACGAAGCGCGCTTGGCTCGACGACGCCAAATACCTCGAGATGTACGCGCGCTCGATCAAGGACCCGAATGCGTTCTGGGCCGAACAGGCCAAGCGCATCCACTGGTACAAGGCGCCGACCAAGATCAAGAACACGACCTTTGGTCCACGGGATGTCTCGATCAAATGGTTCGAGGACGGCACGACGAACTGCGCCTACAACTGCATCGACCGGCATCTGGAAAAGCGCGGCGACCAGGTCGCCATTGTTTGGGAAGGTGACGATCCGAAGGACGACAAGAAGATTACCTACAAGCAGCTGCACGCGGAGGTCTGCCGTTTCGCGAATGTGCTGAAAAAGCAAGGCGTCAAGAAAGGCGACCGCGTTACGATTTACTTGCCGATGATTCCGGAAGCGGCCTACGCGATGCTCGCCTGCGCGCGCATCGGCGCGGTTCACTCGGTCGTATTCGGCGGCTTTTCGCCGGATAGCCTCGCCGGCCGCATCGACGATTGCAAATCGACGGTCGTCGTCACCGCCGATGAAGGCGTCCGCGGCGGGCGCAAGAATTCCGCTGAAAGCCAACACGGACGCGGCCTGCGACAAGGCCGGCGGCGTCTTGAGCGTGATCGTCGTCAAGCGCACTAACGCCAAGGTCGAAATGAAGCAGGGCCGCGACGTCTATTACGACGAGGTCGCCAAAGATGTTTCGACCGACTGCCCTTGCGAGCAAATGAACGCGGAGGATCCGTTGTTCATTCTCTACACGTCGGGCTCCACGGGAAAACCGAAGGGCGTGCTGCACACCACCGCCGGTTATCAGCTGTACGTGGCGATGACGCACCAGTACGTGTTCGACTATCACGACGGCGACATCTACTGGTGCACCGCCGACGTCGGCTGGGTCACCGGTCACAGCTACATCGTCTATGGTCCGCTCGCGAACGGCGCGACCACGCTGATCTTCGAGGGCGTGCCGAACTACCCGTCGATGTCGCGCTTCTGGGAAGTCTGCGACAAGCACAAGGTCAACATCTTCTACACGGCGCCTACCGCGATCCGCGCACTGATGCAAGCCGGCGACGAGCCCGTAAAGAAGACGAGCCGCAAATCGATTCGGCTGCTCGGCACCGTCGGCGAGCCGATCAATCCGGAAGCGTGGGAATGGTATTACCGCGTCGTCGGCGACGGCCGCTCCCCGATCGTCGATACCTGGTGGCAGACCGAAACCGGCGGAATTCTCATCACACCCTTGCCCGGCGCGACTCGCCTGAAGCCCGGCTCCGCCACGCGCCCGTTCTTCGGCATTGTCCCGCAGATCGTCGACGCGAACGGCAAGGTGCTCGAGGGTGCCGGCACCGGCAATCTCTGCATCGCCGAGTCCTGGCCGGGGCAGATGCGCACGGTGTACGGCGATCACCAGCGCTTCATCGAGACCTACTTCAAGGCGTACCCCGGCAAGTACTTTACTGGCGACGGCTGCCGCCGTGACGAGGACGGCTACTACTGGATCACGGGCCGCGTCGACGACGTGATCAACGTCGCGGGCCACCGGTTGGGCACCGCCGAGGTAGAGAGTGCGCTCGTCGCCCACCCGAAAGTCTCGGAGGCCGCTGTTGTCGGCTATCCGCACAATATCAAGGGACAGGGCATTTACGCCTATGTGACGCTGATGGCCGGCGAAGCCGCGAGCGAGGACCTGCGCAAGGAGCTCGTTTCCTGGGTGCGTAAAGAGATTGGGCCGATCGCGTCCCCCGATCTAATTCAATTTGCGCCCGGATTGCCAAAGACTCGTTCAGGAAAAATCATGCGTCGTATTCTCCGAAAGATCGCAGAGGACGAATATGGCAATCTAGGAGATACTTCGACGCTCGCCGACCCGGCCGTGGTCGACGATCTTGTCAATAATCGACAGAACCGAAAGTCGGCCTGAGCGTTAGGTACTTCGACGAAAGCGAGTGTGCCGGGGCGGCTGAGCCGCCGGTTAAACTGGAGTTAGTTGCGTCACTGGGGGGTAGCGTCATGCGCATGCGTATCGAGTACGGGGCACTGTTTGCCCTGCTGTTAGCCTTGTTTGCGTCGCCGGCTGATGCACGGGAGACCGTTCGCTTTGACGGTCACTATGCCGGCACCATCGTCATCAAAACCAGCGAGCGTCGTCTGTACTATGTCCTCGGAGATGGACGGGCCGTGCGTTATCCGGTCGGCGTCGGCCGTTCCGGCAAGCAGTGGTTTGGCAATTCATCGATCACCGGGAAGTACCTGAAGCCCGCCTGGTCGCCGCCGGCCGACGTCAAGCGCGACAATCCTCGCCTTCCTAATGTCATCCCGGGCGGAACGGCGAGCAATCCGATGGGGGCCGCGGCACTCACGCTCTCGGGCGGCGAGTACGCGATCCACGGCACCAATGCGCCGGGCTCGGTCGGCGGCTTCGTCTCTTACGGTTGCTTCCGCATGTACAACCAGGACGTGGTCGACCTCTACGAACGCGTCAGCGTGGGCACGCGAGTGGTGATCGAGCACTGACCGTCAGATTGCGCTGAGCAGAATCTCGAGCGTCTCCTCGGGCAGGTCCATCATGACGTCGTGCCCGCACGGGAGCGCGTGCGTTTCCCACGCGGGGTCGGCCTTGCATTTTTCGTAAAACGGCTTGAACGGGCTCGGCCGTCCGAGGTCGGTGCCGTGCACATAGATGCGCTTCTTGATGGAGGCGTGTCCGCCGGAAAGCCGGAGCCGCTCGGTCAGCGCCGCAAGTGGATGCGGTCCTGTGAGCTTCTCATAGAGCGGCACGTCGTTCGCGTTCAGATTCCAGAATGACGCGGGCGGCGAAGGAATTGCGTGTCCGCCTGCATCGCCGGCACTCGCTACATAGCGCGCTGTGTTCGCCGGAATGTTGATGTCCCAGACCGACTGGTTGTTCCCCGGCAAGAAGGCGTCGAGATAGACGAGCGCGGAAATCTTCTCGGGGATTCGGTCCGCCGCGCCGGTGATCACCATCCCGCCGTAGGAGTGACCCGCAAGCACCGCCCGTTCGATGCTCTCGTACTTGAACAGATTGACGACGTCCTGGATGTGCGTCGAGAGATTCACCGTTCCGTTCAGCAAGTGCGCACGCTCGCCGCATCCGGTGAGGCTTGGCGCGTAGACAACATGGCCTCGCGCGCGCAGAGCTTCCGCGACCCGCTGATAGTTCCAGCCGCCGCCCCAAGCGCCGTGAATGAGTACGAACGTCGTTTTCTTTTCCGCCATCGCTCACGCCTCCCGTCGAGACAACTATACGGGAGGCGACGCCGCGCGCCACACGCGCAGCGTTCGCGTGCTGGACAGCGCCGCTCAGGAGAAGTCGCTGGCGATTCCCTTGTTCTCCCAGTCGCCGTAGCGGACTGGATCGGGGCCGGCGCGGCCGCCGTGCTCTTTCGGCATCGCCTTTGCGCGCGCGTCGATCTCGGCGCGCCGCGCCGCTGCTTCAGCGAGCGCACGTTCAGCCGCCGGCGTCAGGGGTTTCGACCGGCGTTCACCTGCTTCCGGCTTTTGGAAGGGCTTGGCCATAGGGTCTTCGAACACCCGTCCGGCCCGCGGTCAAGCGCCTTGCGCAGGAACCCCCGCCCACCCATGTTTTCCGGTCGGGGGCGGCCCGTGGCCGTTCGGAGGAAACGATGAATTACCTGAAGACCGCCATGCTGCTCGCCGGACTTACGGCGCTGTTCATGGCTGTCGGATTCGTGATCGGCGGCGAAAGCGGAATGCTGATCGCTTTCCTCGTCGCTGCCGCGACGAACATGTTCGCCTACTGGAACTCCGACAAGATGGTCCTGCGCATGAACGGTGCGCAGGAGGTCGACGAGTCATCGGCTCCCGAATACTACAGCCTCGTGGGCGAGCTTGCCGGCCGCGCCGGCCTTCCGATGCCGCGCGTCTATCTCATGGATAATCCGCAGCCCAATGCATTCGCGACCGGCCGCAATCCGCAGAACGCGGCGGTCGCCGCGACGACCGGTCTCCTCAACGCGCTGAGTCGCGAGGAAGTCGCGGGCGTCATTGCGCACGAGCTCGCGCACATCAAGAATCACGACACACTGACGATGACAATTACCGCGACGATTGCCGGCGCGATTTCGATGCTCGCGCAGTTCGGTATGTTCTTCGGCGGCAACCGCAACAACAATCCGCTCGGCATCGTCGGACTGATACTCGTCGTCGTCCTCGCGCCGATCGCAGCCATGATCGTGCAGATGGCGATCAGCCGCTCGCGCGAATACCAAGCGGACCGCCTCGGCGGGCAGATCGTCGGACGCCCGCGTTGGCTCGCGTCGGCGCTGGCGAAGATCTCGAACGCGGCCCAGCGGATCCCGAACGAGCCTGCCGAAGCCAATCCAGCCACCGCGCATTTGTTCATCGTCAATCCGCTCTCCGGTGCGCGGATGGACAATCTCTTTTCGACGCATCCCGCAACCGAGAATCGGATTGCTGCGTTGGAAGAGCTTGCGAGTGAAATGGGCGATCTGAGCGCCGCGGACTTTGACACTGCCCCGAGCGCAGGGCCCTGGGCCGCGCGACACAACCCATGGGGCTGAGGGCCGATCTTTGAACGGCGCGCGGGCCGAACCGCGCGCCGAGGCGCCCGGATTCTCGAGTAGGAAGATCGCGGCTGCCGCGCTGTTCGCCATCCTTCAGCGCGGACGGCCGCTCGATGCAGTTCTCGATCCCGAATCGGGTATCGAAGGTCTCAAGGGCCTTGCCGCGCGCGATCGTGCGCTTGTGCGCATGTTGGTCGCGACGGTGCTGCGTCGGCTCGGCACGTTACGTGCATTGCTCCACACCTTCCTGGAGCGCGGATTGCCGAAATCCGCACCGCAATTGGAAGTCGCGCTGTTGCTCGGCGCTGCACAAATCCTCTTCCTCGACGTGCCCGATCATGCAGCGGTCGATCTGTCGGTGCAGCTCGCCTCCGCGCAGCGCAACAAGCGCTACGCCGGTCTCGCCAATGCCGTGTTGCGCGGTGTAGCGCGCGATGGCCGCAAACGCCTTGCCGCGATTGATCCCGCCTTCGATACGCCTGCTTGGCTACTCGAACGCTGGCGGCAGCACTACGGCGTGGAGCAGGCTGCCGAGATCATGGCGGCGCACAGGCATGAGCCATCGCTTGATCTCACGGTGAAGTCCGATGCTTTGCTCTGGGCCGATCGACTTCGCGGCCGTCTGCTTCCGACGGGTTCGATTCGTCTCGCGGATGGGGGCCCGATCGCGGCCCTGCCTGGCTATGAAGAAGGCCACTGGTGGATCCAGGACGCAGCCGCCGCCCTGCCTGTGCGGCTCCTCGGCAACGTCGCCGGACGATCGGTAGCCGACCTCTGCGCCGCGCCTGGCGGCAAGACTGCTCAGCTCGCGGCGGGTGGCGCACGCGTCGTCGCCGTAGACCGGTCGGCAGCGCGTCTCGAACGATTGAAGGAGAATCTTGCTCGTCTCGGCCTTGGTGCCGAAACGGTAGCGGCCGATGCGACGAAATGGGAGGCAGAGCCGTTCGACGCGGTATTGCTCGACGCGCCGTGCACGGCCACGGGTACGGTCCGCCGCCACCCTGACATCCCTTGGCAGAAGGCGCCTGACGACGTCGTAAAGCTTTCAGCCTTGCAATCGCGTCTCCTCGAACGCGCCGCCGCGCTCACCCGACCGGGAGGTTTGCTCGTCTACGCAACCTGCTCGCTGGAGCCTGAGGAAGGAGAGCTGCAGATCGATTCGTTTCTCGCGCGCCAATCCGATTTTGTCCGTGTCCCAGTCATGCCGTCGGAAGTCGGCCACATCGAATCGTTCGTTAGCAGAGCCGGAGACTTGCGAACGCTGCCCAGCCACTTGCCCGACCCCGACCCTCGTCTTTCCGGTTGCGACGGCTTTTATTCCGCGCGGTTGCGGCGTTTTTCCTAGGTTTGCTCGGCGGTTGGACACAGGAGTCCGCTTCGATATGTTGTCACCGAGGGAGCGGGCGCGCGGCGTCCCGTCGAAAAGAGGCAATCGACGCGATGAGTTGTGAAGGGCTTGCGGAGCGGGTGCGGCTCGCGCGGTTCGTGGCCGCCCACGGCTGGCGCAGGCTTGTAACAAGGCTCACCGCCAATCCGCGTTATCGGTGGCGGATCGGCCTTTCCGTGCCCGAACGCCTGCTCATCGCACCGCAGGATCTGCGCACAGGCGATCCGACGCTCGCAAGCGAGTTCTATGCCGGTCGCTTCGCGTTTGCCGGAAAAGTGGTTGCGACGGACGGCCGGTCACCATTCGAGATGCCGCCGCCGACCCGCGAGTGGGCGGAAGCCCTGCTTGGCTTTAACTGGCTCCGGCACCTGCGTTCGGCGGGAACTACGATCGCGCAGGTCAACGCCCGCGCACTTGTCGGCGATTGGATTGCGATCCAGGGCAGCGGCCATCCGATGGCCTGGGAGCCGGAAATAGTCTCCCGCCGCATCATCTCCTGGTTGACGCAGGCGCCGCTCATTCTCGAAGGCGCAGACCATGTCTTCTATCGCTCGTTCCTGAAGAGCCTCGCCCGACAGGTCCGCTATCTGCGGCGGACGATCGGAGACACGCGCGACGGCTACCCGCGCCTGCTTGCGACGATCGCCCTGACCTTCGCTGGTCTTTGCATTCAGGACGAAACGCGGCTTCTCAAATCGAGCGCGCGGCGTCTTGCCGCCGAGCTCAATCGGCAAATCCTTCCCGACGGCGGTCACGTCAGCCGCAATCCGGGCGTGCTCATCGAATTGTTGCTCGACCTGCTTCCCCTTCGTCAATCCTTCGAAGCACGCAGTGCGCCGGTACCCACCAGCCTGCTGAACGCGATCGATCGCATGATGCCGATGCTCCGTTTCTTCCGGCATCGCGACGGCGCTTTCGCCCAGTTCAACGGAATGGGCACGACGCCGGGCGATCTGCTTGCGACCGTCCTCGCCTACGACGACGCGCGCGGCGCGCCGGTGTCCAACGCGCCTCACTCCGGATATCAGCGGATCGAGGCGGGTGAGAGCATCATCATTGCCGACACGGGTCCGCCCCCGCCGATGATGCTGAGCCACGAGGCCCATGCTGGGTGCCTTTCGTTCGAATTTTCCCACACGCGCAGCCGCATCGTCGTCAATTGCGGCATGCCCGCCGCAAACCGAGATGCCTGGCGGCCGGCAGCACGCGCGACTGCGGCCCATTCGACCGTGACTTTGAATGACGCCTCCTCATGCCGTTTTCTCGGCGGAGCGACCTACAACCGGCTGATCGGCGCGCCCATCGTCGAGGGGCCTGGACCACTGCGGGTGTCTCGCGGTGATCGCAACGGCGCGCAGGTCGTCCGCGCCATGCACGACGGATACGCCACCCGCTTTGGACTATTGCACCAGCGCTCCTGGCGGCTGTCCGAGGACGGCGAGCGGCTCGACGGCGAAGACGTTTTCTTCACGACCGAAGGCGATGCGGTTCCGACCGACGCGCCCGACACTTTCGTGATCCGCTTTCACCTCCATCCGAATGTAAAGGCGAGCCGCCGGACCGACGGGAGCAGCGTATTGCTCGTGTTGCCGAACAAGGAAAGCTGGCTGTTCAGCTCTCCGAACATGAACGTCGAGCTCGAGGAAAGCGTGTTTCTGTCCGCAACCGATGGCCCGCGCCGCACGAGCCAGATCGTCATTGCCGATCAGGTACGCGCACTGCCGCGCGTTGTCTGGACTTTCATCCGGGCCACCGCAACGCAATCCGATCGCGAGAAGGCGGAAACGGCCGGACCGCAGTTGCCCCTGTGAGGCGCTTCGCCCGTTTCCCTGCCGCCGCCTCCGTGCTATCGCGCCCGCGTCAGAAGAAGTAATCGATCGCGAGCAATGCCGAACCGCGTCCGCCCCGTCGCCCGCGCGCTGATATCGGTGTCCGATAAAAACGGACTGATCGAATTCGCCCGTGCACTTTCTGAAGGGGGCGCAACGCTCGTCTCGACCGGCGGCACGGCTCGCGCCCTCGGCGAGGCGGGCCTCAAGGTCACCGACGTCGCCGCCCTCACCGGGTTTCCGGAGATGATGGACGGTCGCGTCAAAACGCTGCATCCGAAGGTACACGGCGCAATTCTCGCCGTACGCGATGAGAAATCGCACGTCGATGCCATGCGTGAGCACGCAATCGAGCCGATCGATCTTGTCGTCGTAAATCTTTATCCATTCGAGGCGATGCTCGCCAAGGGCGCGAGCCTCGAGGAATGCATCGAAAAAATTGACATCGGCGGCCCGGCGCTCGTTCGCGCGGCGGCCAAGAACCATGGCGACGTCGCAGTCGTGGTCGATCCAGCCGACTATGATGTCGTGTTGAGGGAAATAGCCGCACACGGAGGAACCACGCTCGCCCTGCGCAGGCTTCTCGCGGCCAAGGCGTTCGCTCGCACGTCCGCCTATGACGCCACGATCGCGAGTTGGTTCTCCGAGCATACGGGTCTCGAGGCACCGGTCTGGCGCGCCTTCGCCGGAAAGCTGATCGAGCGGCTGCGCTACGGCGAAAACCCGCATCAGAACGCGACGTTTTATGGCAGCCCAGAGCAGCGTTCCGGCGTCGCTACCGCGCGGCAGGTGCAGGGCAAGGAACTCTCCTACAACAACATCGCCGACACCGACGCCGCCTACGAGTGCGTTGCCGAGTTCGACCCCAAGCGCACCGCAGCCGTCGTTATCGTGAAGCATGCCAATCCGTGCGGCGTCGCCGAGAGCAGGCATCTGCTTGACGCCTACCGGAAAGCGCTTGCCTGCGACCCTGTTTCCGCATTTGGCGGCATCGTCGCGCTGAACCGGACGCTGGAGGCCGACGCGGCCAACGCGATGGTGGAAATCTTCACCGAGGTCATCATCGCCCCCGACGCAACCGAAGAGGCAATCAAAATCGTCGCAGCGAAGAAGAATCTCCGTTTGTTGCTGGCAGGAGGCCTCCCTGATGCGCGCGGTCGCGGAATGGCGTTCCGCTCCGTGGCCGGCGGCGTGCTCGTGCAGACTCGGGACAACGTTTCGGTCGACGACCTGGATCTAAAGGCGGTTACCAAGCGCAAGCCGAACTCCGACGAGCTTGCCGATCTCAAGTTCGCGTTCCGTGTCGCAAAGCACGTAAAGTCGAACGCGATCGTCTACGCGAAGGGTGGCGCCACTGTCGGCATCGGCGCGGGACAAATGAGTTGCGTCGACTCGGCGCGTATTGCGGCATTGAAGGCGCGTGACGCGGCGAAGGCTGCGGGCCTCAACGAGCCGCTCACGATCGGCTCGGTCGTCGCGTCCGATGCGTTCTTTCCCTTTGCGGACGGCTTGCTCGCCGCCGTCGAGGCCGGCGCGACCGCTGTCATTCAGCCGGGCGGCTCAATCCGCGACGACGAAGTCATTGCCGCCGCGAACGAAAAGAATATCGCAATGGTGTTCACTGGCGCGCGGCACTTCCGTCACTGACCCGGACGAACGCAAGCAACACCGCGCCGACCGCGAAAAACCCGACGAGCACCGAAATCCCAGCTTTCTGACTTGCGGTGGCTGCCGTCACGGTGGCAACGGCAAGCGGCCCCGCAAACGACGTAAGCTTTCCGGAAAGCGCGAACAGCCCGTAGAATTCCCCGATCTGATGCGATGGCGCGAGACGCGCGAGCAATGTACGCGATGAGGCCTGCAGTGGCCCCGCTGCAATACCGATGATCGCGCCGAACACGACGTAAAGCTGCTCCGGGAGGCTCGTGAAAAGACCCGCGCCGCGTAGGGCTGGCTGTGCCGGGAACGCGAAGAACACGGTATCGCGGTCGACCGAGAGAATGGCGACGGACATCGCGGTCAGTATCGCGAGTGCCGCGAGAACCACCGTTTTCGAGCCGAACTTGTCGTCTAGCCAACCCCCGGTGAGTGCACCGGCACTCGCCGCGATCGTGATCAGAATTCCGAACACGCCGATCTCGATCGTGGTCCAGCCGAAACTGCCCGCCGCATAGATCCCGCCGAAGGCGAAAAGCGCACCAAGGCCATTCGCGTAGATCATGTTGGCGAGAAGAAAGATCACGCTGTTCGCGTGATGCCGGATTTCATGGACCGTCGCCGCAAAATTTCGGAGGCCCACGCGAATTGCCGGCCCGAGATTCATCGCCTTCTTTCCGTCCGGCGTGAACAGAAACAGCGGCAGCACGAATACGATGAACCAGAGTGCCGACAGCGGTCCGGTCGCCCGGTCGCCTTCGCTCATCGATGCATCAAGCCCGAACAAAGGCATGAACCCCGCGAGCGTCCGGCCGGTCTGCGGGCTGGCTGCCAGGAAAGCGAGAGTGAAAGCGAGCGAGACGAGCCCGCCGAGGTAACCCATCGCCCAGCCGAGACCGGACAGACGACCGAGCCGAGATTGAGGCACGAGGGTCGGCATCATCGCGTTGTTGAAGACGGAGGCGAACTCGACGCCGATCGAGCCGACGACGAAAGCAATTAGGACGACGGAAATCGTGCTTGCGTCGCCGGGACGCCCAAACCACAGCACCCAGGAACCGATGATCAGCAGCAGTCCGAACGCGGCGATCCACGGCTTGCGTCGTCCGGTTGCGTCGGCGACTGCGCCGAGAACGGGGGAGAACAAGGCTACGAGAATTCCGGCCGTCCCGGCCGCAAAACCCCAGAGCGCCTGTCCACGCGCCCCGTCGCCCACAACGACGGATGCAAAGTACGGTGCGTAGACAAAGGTCGTGACTAGCGTGAAGAACGGCTGGCACGCCCAATCGAACAGCACCCACCCCGCGATCGCGCGTCGCGAGGCGATCCTGGGCGGCGAGCTCGGACCAATCATGAGGGATCTACGGGACGGGCACGCCGATTGTTTCAGCTTTTCGCGAGATCGGAAAGCAAGCCGACCGCCACCACGAGCTTCGACAAGGTGAGGCCGCTGCCAGCGATATCGTGAATCGCCGCGCGCGCACGTTCGATTTCCCGCCCACGCTGCTCGACCCATGCCTGAACGGCATCTTCGCCGGTCTTGCCTGTCGCCAATGCCTCGGCCGTGAGCGCCCGCTCGCTTGAGGCGATCTGGACGAGCGCGCGATCAAGCGCGAGGCGGTCGAAATGATCCTTGAGCTCGATCGCTTGAGCCGCGGCGAGGATGCGATGCAAACGAAAATACGCTGCTACCGAGAAATAGACCCCGGTCACGGCTTCGATCGGCCGCTTTGTGCCGTCGGCTACCATGGTGATGTCTGGCGCCGCAGCAAGCTCGGGTAAGCTCGCCACCCTCATTGCGAGGCGATCCGGCACGCCGGCGGCAGTCAGTTTCGAGGCGCGCGCCGTACGCGCCGCTTGTTGGCCCTCTGGCAGCGTCTTTGCCAAGGCAGCATCCACATTGCTGATGCCACTGCGATAGTGCGCAACGATCTCGGCAAGACCGCGCGACAAATCCACGTTGCGCAGGAACCAATCCACTCGATCGAGTAGAAGATCCTGCACTTTGGAATAGAGTGACAGCTGGATTGCCCCGCTCACCTTCCCGTCGAGCGCATCGATCTCCGCGTTCAGGTCGGTCATTGCATAGGAGTCCCGCGCCGCCGCGAAAGCCTTCGCGATTGCCGGCGCCTCCGCTCCCGTCTCGTCGGCTACGCGCGCGACGAATGACGGCCCACCACGATTGATTATCGAGTTGGCGAGCATCGTTGCAATGATTTCGCGTCGCAGACGATGCGCTTCGACGGCGTCGCGGAAGCGCTCGCTGATCGCCTTCGGGAAATATCGGAAGAGCTCTCGCGCGAGATAAGGATCGTCCGGCACATCCGAGTCGAGCAGATCTTGAAACAGTGAGATTTTCGCATAGGCAAGCAGCACGGCCAGCTCCGGGCGCGTAAGACTCAGTCCACGCAGCCGCCGCTCAGCGATCTCCGAATCGGACGGAAGGAACTCGACACCGCGATTCAGCAGATCGCGCGCTTCAAGCAACTGCATGAGGCGATTCTCGAATCCGAGATCTTCCGCACCACTCCGCTCGGCCAGCGAAAGCGCGAGTGTTTGCAAATAGTTATTGCGCAAGACGAGGCGGGCGACCTCATCCGTCATGTGGCCGAGCAGCTCGTTCCGCGCCTCCAGCGTGAGCCTTCTCTCGCGCATCGGAATGCTCAGCACGATCTTGATGTTGACCTCCATGTCGGAGGAATTGACGCCTGCGGAATTGTCGATCGCGTCGGTGTTCAATCGAATGCCGCAACGTGCGGCCTCGACGCGGCCGAGCTGCGTCATGCCGAGATTGGCGCCCTCTCCGATCACTTTGCAACCGAGTTCCGCTCCCGTGACACGGATCGTGTCGTTCGCACGATCGCCGACGCGCTCGTCGTTCTCGCTCGTAGACCGCACATAAGTACCGATACCGCCGAACCAGAGCAGGTCGACCGGCAACTTCAGAATCGCCTTCATCACTTCGGCGGGCGTTGTTTCTGCTGCTTCGATTCCAAGCAGCTGCCGGGCCTCGACGGATAGCGGAATACTTTTTGCGCGGCGTGAGAACACGCCACCCCCAGCGGAAATGAATTTCTTGTCGTAGTCCTGCCAGCTCGAGCGCGGCAGGTCGAATAGCCGCTTGCGCTCCGCGAACGAACGCTGCGGGTCAGGCGCCGGGTCGATGAAAATGTCGCGATGGTCGAAAGCCGCGACCAACCGGATGGTCTTCTCAAGCAGCATCCCATTGCCAAACACGTCGCCCGACATATCGCCGACTCCCGCCACCGTGAAGAGCGTCGTGTGGATGTCGACGTCCATTTCACGGAAGTGTCGCTTCACGGCCTCCCATGCGCCGCGGGCGGTGATGCCCATCTTCTTGTGGTCGTAACCGGCCGAGCCGCCACTCGCGAACGCATCGCCGAGCCAAAAACCGTGCCGCTGGGCGATCGAGTTGGCGAGATCCGAGAACATCGCCGTTCCCTTGTCGGCGGCGACCACGAGATACGGATCGTCGTCGTCATGCCGGACGACATCGGGCGGCGGCAGCACGCCTTGCGGGCCGAGATTGTCGGTGATCTCGATGAGGCTGGTGATGAAAATCTCGTAGCTTGCGGTCCCCTCCGCCAACACGGCTTCGCGTGTCGCACCTGCGGCCATCTGTTTCGGGACAAAGCCGCCTTTCGCACCGAACGGTACGATGACCGCGTTCTTCACCTGCTGCGCCTTCACAAGGCCAAGCACTTCGGTGCGGAAATCTTGCGGGCGGTCGGACCAGCGGATGCCTCCGCGTGCGACCTTTCCGAAGCGGAGGTGAATTCCCTCCACGCGCGGCGAGTACACGAAGATCTCGTAGAGCGGGCGCGGCGCCGGCAGATCATCGATCTTCCCGCTCGCGAACTTGATGGAGATTACGGGCTTTGCCTGCCCGTCGGCACCCACCTGATAGAAATTGCTGCGCACGGCCGCGCCGACGAGATTGGTGAAGGAACGCAGAATCTTATCCTCGTCGAGGCTTTCCACTGCATCGAGCAACCGTTCGATGTCCGTGCGGATCGCGGCTTCTCGCGTGCCGCGCTCCCCCATGTCGATCTCGATGCGCGGGTCGAAACGCATGTGGAAGAGGGTCACGATCTTCGCGGCGATCGCAGCGTGCCGCACGAGCGTCGTCCAAAGGTAGTCCTGGCTGAACGGTACGCGCACCTGCCGCAAGTAGCGCGCGAACGCGCGCACGAGCGACACGTCGCGCCACGGCAGGCCGGCTGCGAGGACAAGTGCATTGAAGCCGTCGCTTTCCAAGCGGCCGCGTGCCATCGCCATCATCGTGCTTTCGAGCCGGCCGCTCAGCGCCTTCAGATCGATCTCGCCTCCGCCTGCGCGGGCGAGCAGCATGTCGTGCAGCCAGCAGCCGTCCTCGCCTTGGCCGATCGTGAAGGTTTGTTCGTCAACGACGATAAAACCCATGTTTTCCAGTACCGGAACGCGATCCGACAGTGGCAGCGGCCGACCGCGGCTGAAGATCTTCAGATTGGCGTGCGCCGCATCCCCGGCTTCGCCACGATACAATCCAACGGCGATCGGATTTTCCCTGGACAACGATTCAAGAACGCGAATGTCCTTGACGGCGTCCGACGGCGCATAAGTGGCGCGGTAGCCTGCGGAAAAAGCATCGCGATAGCGACGCCCGAGTTCGCGCGCCTGGGACGGCTCTTGGGCTGCAACCAACTCAGAAACGAGCTGATCGCCCCAGTCGCGTACAATGCGTTCAACGGCGGCTTCCAGTTCGCCCTGCTCCGGAGATGGTGTCTTTCCTTCGTCGCGACCGATGATGAAGTGGACGCGCGTAAGCGGACCGTCAGGGAAGTAAGGGTAAAACGCAGAAACGCGGCCCTGATATGCGTCCGCGAGATGGCTGCCGATTCTCGCTCGCACGTCGCTGTCGTATCGCTCGCGCGGAACGAACACGAGAATCGAAACGAAGCGATCGAATTTGTCCGGCCGCGCGAGTACGCGCACGCGCGGACGTTCCTCGAGCTGAAGGATCTCGAGCGAAAACCGGTACAGCAACTCCTCATCGATCTGGAAAAGCTCGTCGCGCGGATAGTTCTCAAGGACATTGACGAGCGCCTTGCCGGAGTGGCTCGCGGGATCGAACCGTGCACGCGCAAGAACTTTCTCGATCTTGCGGCGAAGATAAGGAATGACGGCCGCGCGCCGCGTGTAGGCGGTCGACGTAAACAAGCCGACGATGCGGAATTCACCGACGACGCGCCCCCGCGCGTCGAAGCGCTTCACCCCGACATAGTCCATGTAGACGCGCCGATGCACGCGCGCGCGCACGTTTGCCTTGGTGATGATCAGAGCCTTCGGCTCGCGCAGGAACTCGCGCAGTTCGGGTGTGGTCGTAACGAGCTTTCCGCCGCGTCTCAGCACGTGCAGCCCGGCGTCGCGAAGAATTCCGCGCCCGGTATCACGAACCGCCTCGAGCATTTCCCGGTCGGCGGAATCGGTGAACTGGTATTCGCGCGTTCCAAGAAATGTGAAATTGTCGGCAGCGAGCCACTCGAGGAACGCGATCGCTTCCGCGACTTCTTCGGTTGGGAGAGGCGGCGGATTTTCCTTGAGGTTCTCGATCGCTGCGTGAACCCGACCGCGCATTTCCCGCCAGTCGGAAACGCACGTGCGAACCTCTGCGAGGACACTCTGCAGTGCCGAGGCGATGTTCTCGGCCTGCTCCGCATCGATGCGTTCGACATGAATCTGAATGACGCTCTCGCGCAGACCCTTCTTGTCCGGTCCGGCCTCGCCGTTCCACGAGGCGAGCGTCCCGTCGCGGTTGCGCTCGACGCTGAAGATCGGATGCACGACGAGAAGGAGCGATACACCTTGCTCGTTCAGCTCGCCCATGACCGAGTCGAGCAGGAACGGCATATCATCGTTCACGACTTCGATGACCGTGATGCTCTCGAGCCGCCGCGCGCTCGTCGCGGACGCCGGATTCTCCACTCGAATCTTCGGCGTGCCGGGAACGCGGCTCTGCAGGTGCGCGAATGTCGCCTTGCCGAGTGTCGCGAGTTCATTCGCGGAGTAGTGGACGAGGTCTTCCGGCGCTGCGCGGCCAAACAGCGCGGCGAGAAAATCACGCGGCAGATCCGCGCCGTCGGCAAGCGCGCGCGCGATGTCCGATGGCACTTCTTTCGTCAAATCGCCTTTTCTGCCAGCTTGCGCGGCGTCGGCTTTCATCGCGGCCTCTCGTTCGCCGCTGTTGGACGAATCGCGACGGCTTCCCGCACTAGCTTTTCGGCTCACGGACGCACCCTGTCGAGTGTCGGCACTCCCGCAATGCGGCAATCATCAGTCTAGTCACCGATTGCTACAAGCCGACAAGCGTGACGCCGTTCCCGAAGCGGGCGCGGACAGCGGCGAGATTCAGCGAACCCGGGGTGAGCCGCACGCGCGCCATGCACGAATTCGCGATGTCAGAGAACCTATTGGAGCGGGCGATGGGATTCGAACCCACGACCCCAACCTTGGCAAGGTTGTGCTCTACCCCTGAGCTACACCCGCATCCATAGGGGCGCGGTTCTATGACAAGTAGGGCCGCCAATGCAACCTTGCGCGATCACCGAATGAATCGCTACTAGGCTTTCTCCCTCGAGTGTTCCCTCACCCGATGTCCGCCACACCCGACGACCTGTTCGCCCTCCTCGATCGGCTCGGGATTTCCTACTCGACCGTCACGCCATCCGCCTCTCTTCACCGTCGAGCAGTCACGCGAATTGCGCGGCCAAATCTCGGGCGCACACACGAAGAACTTGTTTCTGGTCGACCGCAAGGACCGCCTTTTTCTCGTCGTGGCCGAGGAGAGCGCAGAGATCGATCTGAAACAGCTGCATCGGCGCATCGGCGCATCCGGCCGCCTCTCATTTGGCAAGCCGGATCTCTTGCGTGCGACGCTCGGTGTCGAACCCGGCTCGGTGACAGCGTTCGCCGCGATGAACGATAAGGAAGGACGTGTCTCCATTCTGATTGACGCTGCGCTCGCTGCGCAAACAGAGCTTAACTGTCACCCGCTCGTGAACACGGGGACGACCCGCATCGCGACCGCCGATCTGCTGCGCTTTCTCCGTGAGACCGGCCACGAACCCCGTATTATGCCGATCTCTGGGGCCGAAGCCGGCGCCGGCTGAACTGCAGCAGCGCTGCGATTGCATTCGCTCGCTGAAACTCCCATGTATTCCCTCGGTTTTCGGTTCCCGTGCATCTGGAGCGCCGCATGTTGCTGAATCAGGGACAAGCCGCACCCCCCGCGCCGGGCGGCGATCTCGTCTCCGATACGACCACGAAGACGTTCATGAAGGACGTGATCGAGGAATCGCGGAAGCGGCCCGTGCTCGTCGATTTCTGGGCCCCGTGGTGCGGTCCGTGCAAAACGCTGGGCCCGGTCCTCGAAAAAGCCGTGCGCGCCGCGAACGGAAAGGTGAAGCTCGTCAAGATGAACATCGACGAGCATCCGCAGATTTCCTCGCAGCTCGGCATTCAATCAATCCCGACAGTCTTTGCCTTCGTGAATGGCCAGCCGGTCGACGGCTTCATGGGAGCGCTGCCCGAAAGCCAAGTGAATGCCTTCATCGAACGCCTGACCGGTAAGGTCGAAGGCGGCGGCGGCGCGACCGACGTGCTGAAGCTCGCGGAGGAAGCGCTCGCAGCTGGCGATGCCGCCGCCGCGGCAGAGCTTTTCGCTCAGGTCCTCGCGGAGGAGCCGGAAAATGTGCCTGCGTTGAGCGGCCTCGCCCGCTCGCACCTCAATGCCGGCAATCCGGCCGCTGCTCGCCAGACGCTGGGGCTCATCCCCAAAAACAAGGAGAACGATCCAGCCGTGGCCGCGGTGCGTGCTGCGCTCGACTTGTCAGAGCGAGCGGCCTCGGTTGGCGATCTTTCAGAACTCGAGAAGAAGGTCGCAGCGAACGTGCTCGACCATCAGGCGCGCTTCGATCTCGCAGTGGCGCTCAACGCGAGCGGAAAGCGCGAGGCCGCGCTCGACCATCTGCTCGAGATCGTACGGCGCAACCGCACCTGGAACGACGACGCGGCGCGCAAGCAACTCGTCCAGTTCTTCGAGGCGTGGGGGCCCACCGATGAAATGACAATCGAAGGCCGTCGTCGTCTGTCATCCTTGCTGTTTGCCTGACGAGTAAGTCCTCCGATGCGGAGGTGCTCATGGCGTCGAATGTCGTCTATCGCGGACCCGCCGATCTGCCGGACGTGATTCCGGTATTCCCGTTGCCCGGCGCGTTGCTGCTGCCGCGCGGGCAATTGCCGCTCAACGTCTTCGAGACGCGTTATGTTGCCATGATCGATGATGCGATGAAGGGCGCGCGCCTGATCGGGATGATCCAGCCCGATGAAGCGAAGGCCGCATCACCCATGCAGCCGCCCCTCTATTCGGTTGGCTGCGTCGGCCGGATCACCCAGCTTGCAGAAACCGGCGACGGTCGTTATCTCATCACGCTAACCGGGATCGCCCGCTTCCAAGTTCGCGATGAGCAGGTCGTGCCGACCCTGTATCGCCGATGCCGCGTCGACTTCGGCCCCTTCGCCGCGGACTTCACGCCGAGCGAAGGCGCGGACGTCGATCGCGAGGCGCTCATGAAGGCGCTTGCCAATTACCTCGACGCCAATCGCATCGAGGCCGACTGGGCCGGCATCCGCGAAGCGCCGATCGAGGCGCTCGTGAACGGGCTCTCCATGATGTCGCCCTACGGCCCGCGAGAGAAACAGGCGCTTCTGGAAGCGGCCGATCTTAAGGCCCGGGCCGATCTGCTGATCGCCGTGACCGAATTTGCGCTTGCGGAAAGAGGTAGCGACGGCGAGAAATCCTTGCAGTAAGGCCGACAGCCGGAGGCACAATGCCCGAGAGCCGCAACACAATCGATCCGAAACTCCTCGAGATCCTCGTCTGCCCGCTTACCAAGAGCACGCTAGAGTACGATCGCGAGCGGCAGGAACTGATCTCGCGCTCAGCCAAGCTCGCCTATCCGATCCGCGACGGGATTCCGATCATGCTGCCTGAGGAGGCGCGCAAGCTCGACGAGGCCGAGATCGCCAAGCGCTGACCGTCAGAGGGCTTCGCCGCGCAATAGTTTCGGTACCTCTCCGATCGAACCGCCCGCTTCGGCCGAAAGAAACTCCTTCACCCGCGGCGCACGCTCGACAAGCCCGAGTCCGACGTCGCGCAAAATCTTCAATGCGTCCGAGCGATTCGAAAACAGGCGGTTCAGCGCGTCGGTCGTAAACCCCATCGCTGCCGTGTCGAAACGGCGCCAACGTTCGTACCGCGTCAGCACTTCCGGGCTGCCGACGTCGAGACCAAGTCGCGCGCCCTCGACGGCGCATTCGGCGAGCGCAGCAACGTCGCGCAGGCCCAGATTGAGCCCCTGCCCCGCAATCGGATGAATGAGGTGCGCGGCATCGCCCAGCAGCGCAAAACGCTCGCCGACAAAACTGCGCGCCACGCTGAAGCCGAGCGGATGCACGCGCGGTGGCGACAACACTTCGATTTCGCCAAGCTTGAGGCCGAAGCGCCGCTCCAGCTCCGTGTGAAATTCGCCAGGCGCCAACGCCACCAAACGATCGGCTTCTTCCGTCGGCTCGGTCCATACGATGGACGACCGCCGTCCCTTGAGCGGCAGGATGGCGAACGGCCCGCCGGCGAGAAAATGCTGCACGGCCCGGCCACCGTGGTCGCGCTCATGGCCGATCGTCGCGACGATTCCGGATTGACCGTAAGTCCAAGAGACCGTCTTGATACCGGCAAGGTCGCGCAGTTTCGACTGCGGACCATCGGCCGCCGCGAGCAATTGCGCCCGCAGGATGTCGCCACCCGTCGCCTGCACGTCGACGAATTCTGTTTGCGCGGAAAAGCTTTCAACGGCTTTCGCGACGAGCTCGACACCGGCCTCGCTTGCAGCCGCACGCAATGCCAGAAGCACCGCGCGGTTCTCGATCATGTGCGCGAGCGGCTCGTCGTCCTCACGGGGGGAATCGAATGACAAAAAGGTCGGCCGCACCGCGTCGTCCAGCCGGCTATCGGTGATCTCCATTTCGACAATCGGCTGCGCCTGCGCGGCGAGGTGCTGCCACGCACCGAGCGCAGTCAGCAAACGGCGCGCACCGCCCGCGATCGCCGAAACTCGATCATCCGCCGGCGGCACGCTGCCGATTGCCGGATCGCACACCACCACGGAGAATCGTCGTTTGAGCGCGCGGCCTAGAGCCGTGGCTAGCGCGAGCCCCGGCGCACCTGCGCCGGCGACGACGACATTGACGTGAGGCCGAACCGCTTTGCCTGTCATGGTCTTAGTGTAACCCAAGCGCGCTTGAGCGGACGACATCGCCTACTTGACGCCGCACCCCGGGAAGCGCAATTCGGCTCTCCCGCCGATTGCTCTCCGAAGGTCTTACATGCCGAGCGCCGTCCAGAGCCTTCTCGAGATCCTCGACCTTGAGCGACTCGAAGTGAACCTCTATCGCGGCATGAGTCCCAAGGTCGGATGGCAGCGCGTGTTCGGTGGACAGGTGATCGGCCAGGCCCTCGTCGCGGCGACCCGAACCGTGGAAAATCGCCTCGCCCATTCGCTGCACGCCTACTTTATTCTGCCCGGCGATCCGCAGGTCCCGATCATCTACGACGTCGACCGCATCCGCGATGGCGGCAGCTTCACGACGCGGGGCGTCAAGGCTATCCAGCACGGCAAGGCGATTTTCTCGATGATGGTGTCGTTCCATCGCGAGGAGCGGGGGTTTTCGCACCAGGCTGAGATGCCGAAGGTGCCGCACCCGGAGGAGTTGCCGAGCGAGCAGGAAATGAAGGAGCGGACGCTTCCGTTGATGCCGGATCCCGTACGGCGCTACTACGAACGCGAGCGGCCGATCGAGATGCGGCCGGTCGAATTCAAGCGGTACTTCTCGCGAGACCATCGCACGCCGCGCTTCCACGTTTGGATGCGCTCGACCGCGCCTCTGCCCGACGACCCGGCAGTGCATCAATGCGTGCTCGCCTACGCATCTGACATGATGCTGCTCGACTCCGCTCTCATCCCGCATGGCCGCACCGTGTTCGAAAAGACGATCCAGGGCGCGAGCCTTGATCACGCGCTCTGGTTTCATCGTCCGTTCCGCGCCGATGACTGGTTGCTCTACGCGCAGGACACCCCAAACGCCGAAGGAGCGCTCGGCTTCGCCCGTGGGCTGATTTTCTCGCGCGAGGGGACGCTGGTCGCCTCGGTCGCCCAGGAAGGTCTGCTCCGAGAACGCAAGGTTTGAGGGCTTAAAACCTCAGCAATTGCCCATTGTTTGTGCTGCATGCCCAGTAGCGGGGCATTTTAGCCGCTTAATTTCCGGTCATTTTGCCGATATGTATCGCGAGGGGCGCGGACACCAGCGATTTCGCGCACCCGGGAAACGCCAAGCCATGCGCCGCGAGGGACCGGATACATGAAGCTCGTCATCGCCATCATCAAGCCGTTCAAGCTCGAGGACGTCCGCGATGCCCTCACCGGCATCGGTGTGCAGGGACTGACCGTCACCGAGGTCAAGGGTTACGGCCGCCAAAAGGGCCATACCGAAATTTATCGCGGCGCCGAATACGCCGTGAATTTCCTTCCCAAGATCCGGATCGAGGTCGCCGTCCCGGCGAACCGCGCCGACAAGGTCGTTGAGGCCATCAAGACCGCAGCCAAGACCGGCCAGATCGGTGACGGGAAGATCTTCGTCACGCCCATCGAACATGCGGTGCGCATCCGCACCGGCGAAACCGATTCAAACGCGCTCTGACCGCGCGCGCAATTCACAGGGGGCAACAATGAAAACGAATCTGAATTCGCGCCGCGCGTTCAGCTGGCTTGCTGGTGCCGCGATCGCGATCTCGTCGGCACCTGCATTCGCGCAGCAGTCGACAATCGACGCCGCCGATACCGCTTGGATCACGACCGCGACCGCGCTCGTCCTCCTGATGACGTTGCCGGGTCTCGCACTCCTCTACGCCGGGATGGTTCGCAAAAAGCACGTGCTTGCCGTGATGGCGCAGTGCGTGGCCGCAGTCATGGTCGTTTCAGTGTTGTGGATGCTGGCCGCCTACAGCCTTGCCTTCGTCGGCGGCGGTCCTTGGATCGGTTCGCTCGATCGCTTCCTGTTGGTCGGCATGGGCATGACGTCGGTGAACGATCTCGCGACGAACATTCCCGAGAGTCTGTTCATGGCGTTCCAGATGACGTTCGCGATTATCACGGTCGCGCTCGTCGCAGGCTCGGTTGCCGACCGCATGAAGTTCTCGGCGTGGGTGTTGTTCTCGATCCTCTGGCTTTTCGTCGTGTACGTCCCGGTCGCGCACTGGGTATGGGGCGGCGGTTTCCTCGGCGCATGGGGCCTGCTCGATTTCGCCGGCGGCACCGTTGTCCACATCAACGCTGGCGTCGCCGGTCTCGTGGCGTGTCTGGTGATCGGAGCGCGGCGCGGCTACGGCTCGGAGAACATGTCGCCGTACGACCTCTCGCTCGCCGTCATCGGCACGGGCCTGCTGTGGGTCGGCTGGTTCGGATTCAACGGCGGCTCCGCACTTGCGTCCGGAGGACGCGGCACGATGGCAATCGTCGTCACGCACTTCGGTGCGTCTATGGGCGCGATCGCATGGATGGTCGCGGAATGGTGGACGCGCGGCAAGCCGTCGGTCCTTGGCATCCTCTCGGGCGCGATCGCGGGTCTCGGCACTATCACGCCGGCGTCCGGCTTCGTGCTTCCCTGGCACGCGCTCGTCATCGGCGGGGCGGCGGGCCTGGTCTGCTTCTGGGCCTGCACGTGGCTCAAGCAGCGGCTGAACTACGATGACTCGCTCGACGTTTTCGGCATCCACGGGGTCGGCGGCACGCTTGGCACGATCCTCACCGGCGTCTTCGCGGTCGGCGCACTCTCCGCGACGCAAGCGAACCCGGCCGGTTCGCCCGGACTGCTCGAAGGCAACTTGGAGCAGCTGCAAACGCAGCTGATTGGCGTGGTCGTCACCATCGTCTGGTGCGCGGTCGCGACCTGGATCGTACTCAAGGTAGTGGATCTGCTGGTCGGTTTGCGTGTGAGCCCCGATGCGGAGCGCATGGGGCTCGACGTGACCCAACACGGCGAAGCGCTGCAGTAAGCGTCAGCCAAATTCAACAAGGAACGCGCACGCCAATCGCGTGCGCGTTTTTTCTTTTCCGCCGACGCATCCGATCAATAAGCCCAAGGCGGAATCAGTTTTCCGCTGGCCGATTGGTCATGCCCATCGATTAGGCAGATTTGGCGCTTCTTTGTGCTGCGCTGCAGGGGCGCTGTTGCGACCGGTCTGCGCACACAGGAAAAGCTGAACGTTCTCAATCTCCTATGCGGCGACCACGCCG
Source organism: uncultured Alphaproteobacteria bacterium (assembly GCA_963711595.1). Taxonomy (GTDB): domain Bacteria; phylum Pseudomonadota; class Alphaproteobacteria; order Rhizobiales; family Xanthobacteraceae; genus JAUSIF01. The sequence goes on along the minus strand of CAVQER010000007.1, from coordinate 205,029 downwards.
CTTGGCACGCCGTTTGATTCCCACTGCTCCGGCTTTGGCCCGGGAGCTCGATCAATCGATTCTCCTCGCGGCTTCAGCCCCATTGGAAAGGCCCGGTGGCGGCCCGTTGGCCGCGCGCCGGGATCTCGCGGGGACAGGAACCAAATGAAAATCGTCATGGCCATCATCAAGCCGTTCAAGCTGGAGGAGGTGCGCGACGCCCTCACCGGCATCGGCATTCACGGACTGACCGTCACAGAGGTCAAGGGCTACGGGCGGCAGAAAGGACACACGGAAATCTATCGCGGCGCTGAATACGCTGTGAACTTTCTGCCCAAGCTCAAGATCGAGGTCGCGGTCCCGTCCGATCTCATCAAGAAAGTCATCGCCGCGATCAGTGGGGCCGCCAAGACCGGTCAGATCGGCGACGGAAAGATCTTTGTCTACCCGATCGAACATGCCGTGCGCATCCGCACCGGCGAGACCGACGCCGATGCGCTCTGATTCCTCAAACGACCTCAGCTTTGCGACGGAGTGTTCTTCCATGACGAACAAGACTTGGCTTCGCGCGGGACTACCCACGCTCTTCGCGGCAACAATCGCCGCGCTCCCGGTGTTGGCACAAGACGGACCGGCGATCGACAAAGCCGACACCACCTGGATGATGGTCGCGACCGTCCTCGTCCTGGTAATGACGGTCCCAGGCCTTGCATTGTTCTATGGCGGTCTCGTCCGCTCGAAGAACATGCTCTCGACCCTGATGCAGGTGTTCTACGCCGTCGCTGTCACGATCCTGATTTGGGTGATCTACGGCTACAGCATCACCTTCACCGGCGGATCGGACTTCATCGGCGGATTCTCGAAGATGTTCCTGTCCGGCATCGCGCCGGATTCGCCCGGCGCTACCTTCTCGGTCGGCGTCGCCATTCCCGAGCTCGTGTTCGTCATGTTCCAGGCGACATTCGCCGGCATCACCGCCGCGCTCTTGCTCGGCTCGCTTGTAGAACGCACGAAATTCGCGGCCATCGCGCTGTTCATCCCGCTGTGGCTGACATTCGTCTATTTCCCGATCGCACACATGGTCTGGTACTGGGCCGGTCCGGACGCAATCGACGCGGCGGCAAAAGCGCTCGCAGCAGCCGACACGGCAGGCAAAGCGGCCGCACAAGCAAAACTCGACGAAGCTCTCGCTGATGCTGGTTACCTGTTCAAGGCGGGTGCGATCGACTTCGCCGGCGGCACAGTCGTGCACATCAATTCCGGTATCGCCGGACTCGTTGGCGCGCTGCTGGTCGGCAAGCGTCTCGGCTACGGCAAGGAGTTGATGCAGCCGCACTCGCTGACGATGACCTACATCGGCGCCATGCTTCTGTGGTTCGGCTGGTTCGGCTTCAATGCCGGCTCGAACCTTGAAGCAGTCGGCTCCGCGGTAGTCGCCTTCGTCAACACGTTCGTCGCAACAGCGGCCGCGGGTCTCTCATGGATGTTCGCCGAATGGCTGATCAAAGGTAAGCCAAGTCTCCTCGGCGCCGTCTCCGGCGTCGTCGCGGGCCTGGTTGCTGTGACGCCCGCGTCGGGGTTCGCTGGACCCATGGGCGCGATCGTGCTCGGCCTCATCGCCGGCGTGGTCTGCTTCTTCTTCTGCACGACCGTGAAGAATGCGCTCGGCTACGACGACGCGCTGGACGTTTTCGGCGTCCACTGCATCGGCGGCATCGTGGGCGCGCTCGCTACAGGCATCCTGGTGAACCCGGAACTCGGCGGCACCGGCGTGTTCGACTACACGATCGCGAAGGTCGGCGAGTACTCCCTCTCCACGCAGATGACCGCGCAAATCACAGCCGTGGTCGTGACGCTGCTCTGGTCCGGCATTGTGTCCGCGATCCTGTTCAAGATCGTCGACATTCTGATCGGGCTGCGTGCCAAGCCGGAGGTGGAGCGCGAGGGTCTCGACCTCAACGATCACGGCGAGCGCGCATACAGCTGATCGCGCAAGGCTCAGAACAACCATCGGAGGCCCCGGCTCGTGCCGGGGCCTTTCGCTTTCCGCCATTGGTTAATCGCCCCTTAACCCCCGCTTTCTAAGGTCGTCGGCGTGTGCGGGTGTGCGTGGGTACGGGTCGAGTCATGGTCAGGGGCGACCGCGCGAAACAGCGGAAAACCAAGGCGAGCGCTGCCGGCCGCTCCGGATTCGTTCGACTGACGGAATTGCTCACGGGCGTCGACCCGGGAAAGCCCCCCATAAACTTGTCGGTCGGCGAACCGCGCCATCCGATGCCGGGCTTCGTCGGACAAGTTCTCGCGGACAATCTGGCCGGGTTTGGCCGCTATCCGATGACGCGCGGCATTGACCCATTCCGCGAAGCGGTCGCGCTCTGGCTGGACCGCCGCTACCGTCTTTCACGCGCGGTCGATGCGTCGAGCGAAGTGATCGTTCTGAATGGGAGTCGGGAAGGCCTTTTTCTCGCGGCCATTGCCGCGCGCCGTGTAGCGGCACCTCGCAAGGGCAAGCCGGCGATCCTGCTCCCCAATCCGTTCTATATGGCGTATTTCGCCGGCGCCCAAGCCGCAGGTTGCGAACCTGTAGCACTCCCTGCGACGCGCGAAACGGGTTTTTTGCCGGACTACGAAGCAGTCTCCGACGAACTTCTTGCGCGCACCGTTGCGATCTATCTTTGCTCGCCGGCCAATCCGCAGGGTGCCGTGCTGTCGCGCGATGCGCTCCGCCGCCTTGTCGAACGAGCCCGCGCGGCCGGCACATTTGTGTTCTCCGACGAATGCTATTCGGAAATCTGGCTGAAGGATGCGCCGCCCGCCGGCGTCCTTGAAGTCGCCGGCGATAGCTTCGCTGGCGTACTCGCGTTCAATTCATTGTCGAAGCGTTCGAGTCTTCCGGGCTTGCGCTGCGGCTTCGCGGCCGGAGATCCGCATTTTCTCGCGGCTTACATGGATCTGCGCAACGTCGCAGCCCCGCAAGTGCCGCAGCCAGTCCAGATGGTTGCCGTCGCGGCCTATGACGACGAGGCGCATGTCGAGGAAAATCGCCGCCTTTATCGCACGAAGTTCGATCTCGCCGACCGGATCCTTGGTGATCGCTATCGGCATCGCCGTCCCGAGGGCGGATTCTTTCTTTGGCTCGACGTCACTAAATTCGAGGACGACGAAACGGCTGCGCTTGAACTCTGGCGCGATGCAGGACTGCGCGTCGTGCCGGGAAGTTATCTTGCCTATGAATTGCATGACCGCGCAAACCCCGGCGCCGGCTATGTGCGGGCAGCGCTCGTTGATGACTTGAAGACCACCGAAACCGCACTCCATCGGCTCGCCGAATTCTACGGTTGATCGACGGAAAATTTTGAAAGCGACCGCCATGCGCATGAGCTCGACCCGCACGTTCCATCTTCTGCCCGAGGACATCCTTGCGGTGTTCGGACGGCGTCTCGCCGAGATCGGTGGGCTCGCCATCATCTCGGTCTCCGCGGCGACCGCCGTCGCGTTGGCGACGTGGTCGGTACAGGATCCGAGCTTCAATCACGCGACCGACGCGGCCGTGAAGAACTGGCTCGGTCGGCCCGGTGCGATTGCCGCCGATTTCCTGATGCAATCCGTGGGTCTCGCGGCTCTCGCCGTCGTCTTGCCGGCGGCAGTCTGGGGCTGGCAGATCGTGACCCATCGTCCGGCATCGCGTCTGAAATTTCGTCTCGCCGGCTGGATCCTTGGGGTGGTGCTGTGCGCCGGCTTCGTCGCCGCCCTGCCGACGAGCCCGAGTTGGCCGCTGCCGGCCGGCCTCGGCGGTGTGCTCGGCGACGCTCTCATGCGTCTTCCTGCTTTCGTCGTTGGTGACGCATTCATGAGTGAAATCAAGCTGTTCGTCGGCCTGTTCTATGGAGGATTCGCAGCGCTTTCATTGGCTGCGGCTTGCGGCTTGGGCGTGCCCGCGAAACTGGAGCAGGAGGTGGATCCAGATCGACCCGGCCGAATTGCAACCGCCATCGGCGCGCTCGCGCACGGGTTCCTGGCGCTGAAGGCCCGCTTTTCCGGCCGCCGCGCCGGACCGCGTGCATCGCTGTTTGCGATTTTGCGCGAAATGTTCGGCCGCGATCATGAAGCGATTCCGGCCGCACCGCGCCGCGAGCCGATGCTTGCCGGGGGGCATCACTCCGAAGGAATCTTCGAGGAGGAGGCGGACGAGATCGACGACTTGGACGAACCCCGGGCGCCGCGCGAGCGCGCTGCTCCAAGGCGCAAGGCCGCGTCGCGCACGCGTCGCGGCCGCTATGAATTTCCCTCGCTCGAGTTGCTCGCCGCGGCACCGCGCGAGCGTGCGCCGGCATTGTCCCAAAGTGCGCTGGAAGAAAACGCACGTCAGCTTGAAAGCGTGCTCAAAGATTTCGGAGTCCAGGGCGAAATCGTCAACATGCGTCCGGGTCCAGTCGTCACGCTGTATGAATTGGAGCCGGCACCGGGCATCAAATCTTCTCGCGTGATCGGATTGGCGGACGACATCGCGCGCTCGATGAGCGCCGTCTCCGCCCGTGTCGCGGTTGTGCCGGGCCGCAACGCGATCGGCATTGAGCTGCCGAACCCGCGCCGCGAAAAGGTCGTACTGCGCGAGCTGCTCTCACACAGCACCTTCGCGCGATCGGAGCATTGGCTGCCGCTCTCGCTCGGCAAGACGATTGGCGGCGAGCCGGTGATCGTCGACCTCGCGCGCATGCCGCACCTGTTGATCGCCGGAACCACCGGATCGGGCAAATCGGTCGCGATCAACACGATGATTTTGTCGCTCCTCTATCATTATAAGCCGGAAGAGTGCCGCCTGATTCTGATCGATCCGAAGATGCTCGAGCTCTCAGTCTACGACGGCATTCCGCATCTTCTTACCCCGGTTGTCACTGACCCGCGCAAAGCGATCATCGCGCTCAAGTGGGCGGTGCGCGAGATGGAAGAGCGCTACAAGAAAATGTCGAAGGTCGGCGTTCGCAACATCGACGGCTTCAACGCGCGACTCGCCGAGGCGCGGGAGAAGGGCGAGACGATCGTGCGTACAGTGCAGACCGGCTTCGACAAGGAGACGGGCGAAGCGATCTACGAGAAGGAGGAGATGGATCTCGAGCCGCTTCCCTTCATCGTCGTCGTCGTCGACGAGATGGCCGACCTGATGATGGTCGCCGGCAAGGACATCGAAGGCGCGATCCAACGCCTCGCGCAGATGGCGCGCGCGGCCGGCATTCACTTGGTCATGGCAACGCAGCGGCCTTCAGTCGACGTCATTACCGGTACCATCAAGGCAAACTTCCCGACTCGCGTCTCCTTCCAGGTCACGTCGAAGATCGACAGCCGTACGATCCTCGGCGAGCAGGGCGCGGAGCAGCTGCTCGGTCAGGGCGACATGCTTTACATGGCTGGCGGCGGCCGGATCGCGCGCGTGCACGGTCCATTCGTCTCGGACCGTGAAGTCGAACGCGTTGTTGCGCATCTGAAGGAGCAGGGTACGCCGGAATATCTCGAAGCCGTGACCGCGGAACCCGAAGAGGACGAGGCTGGGGGCGCGGTGTTCGACAAGGGCGCATTTGGCGAAGAAGGCGGCGATCTCTACCAAAAAGCGGTAGCTATCGTGCTCCGCGACCGCAAAGCCTCCACGAGTTACGTCCAGCGCCGGCTGCAGATCGGCTACAATCGGGCCGCTTCGATCATCGAGCGCATGGAGAAGGAGGGGATCGTTGGACCCGCAAATCACGCGGGAAAACGCGAAATCCTGGTTGAGGGCCGGGAAGACGCCTATTGACGAACCTAGTTCACGCCGCCAAATCGCCACAGCCGATGTCTAGCGGGCGGGCGAAACCCGCAGATTTCCCTGGAGGAAACATGCGTCCGACTATCGCACGAGCCATGGTGGCGACGTGCGCCGCGCTGGCCAGCATTGCCGTCGTGTTCGCAGCGACCGGGCTTTCCGCGCAGCCGGCCGCATCGGCGGGTCAGCGCTTGCCTGCAGTGGTTCCGATGCCGCCGCTTCCGCCACTGCCGAAGGAAGGTTCTCCCTCCAAGACGGGCACGACGGCGACAATTCCTGCAGCTGCCGCCGCTCCGGGCGGACTTGCAAGAACCGCAGCCGCGCCGACTCCGCTGAAGCCCAGCAAGACACCTGTATTCGACAGCGCGCAGAAGGCGACCGTCGAGCGGGTCAATTCGTACTTCAACGCGATCCACACGCTGGTCGGAAATTTCGTCCAGGTCGGCCCGGACGGCCGCCGCTCCGAGGGTGACTTCTACATGCAGAAGCCGGGCAAGGTCCGCTTCGACTACGATCCTCCAAGTCCCGTCGAGTTGATCTCCGACGGCAAGTCGGTCGCGGTGCGCGACCGCAAGCTCGCAACCCAGGACCTCTACCCTCTATCGCAGACGCCGCTGCGCTTCCTGCTCAGCGAGAAGCTCGACCTGTTCAAGGACTCCAACGTCATCGGCGTCTACCAGGACGATATCTTCGTCACCGTTGTGATCGAGGAAAATCAACCGGTGGTCGGCACGCACCGGCTGATGATCATGTTCGGCGCGAAGGACACGCAGCTGAAGCAGTGGACTGTCACCGATCCGCAGGGCTACGACACGACGGTCGCCGTTTACAATCTGGACCCGTCGCAGAAGCCGGACCCGCAGATGTTCCGGATCGAGTATCAGCGCATGCTCCAGTGAGCAGGCGCACCTGACTTTCTGCACGATGCAATTCACCGTCGCCACCTGGAACATCAATTCCGTTCGCCTGCGCATCCGCCAGGTTGAGCAATTTCTTTCGCGTTATGCGCCTGACGTGCTCTGTCTGCAGGAGACGAAGTGCCCGGACGACCGCTTTCCGCGAAGCGAGTTCGAGCGATTCGGCTACAACCACATCGCAATGCACGGGCAGAAGGGCTATCACGGCGTCGCGGTCGTCTCGAAGCGTCCCTTCAGTGACGTGTCTCGCGACAGCTTTTGCGGCAAGAACGACGCCCGTCACATTGCCGTTTCGTTCGACGGCAAGGCGAATTTTGCGCAGCCGTTGACGGTCCATAATTTTTACGTGCCCGCCGGCGGCGACCAGCCGGATCCCGAAATCAACGAAAAGTTTGCGCACAAGCTCGCCTTCCTGGACGAACTCGCGTGTTGTAGCGCCTCGCGCACTGCCGGAGGCGGCGAACGCGCCTTGCTCGTCGGCGATCTGAATGTCGCGCCACTCGAGCACGACGTCTGGAGTCATCGGCGATTGCTGAGCGTGGTGAGCCACACCCCGATCGAGGTAGAAAAGCTGAACTGTGTCCAGCAGGCCGGCCGGTGGATCGATGTGATGCGCGGATTTATCCCCGAACCTGCGAAGCTGTACACTTGGTGGAGTTATCGCGCCGCGGATTGGGTCAATGCCGACCGCGGGCGGCGGCTCGATCACGTATGGGCAAGTCCGGCGCTCCAAGGCACCGCGAAGGCCATCGCGATCGCGCGGGAAACGCGCAACTGGACCCGGCCATCGGACCACGTGCCAGTCGTTGCGGCGTTCGATCTCTAATCCGACTCCGGCTCGCCCTCTTCCTCGAACAGCGGCGCAACCATGTCGAGGTCGGAAAGCGTCGACTTGAGTTGCCGCGACATCAACTTGCGAAGCGCGACCGCCGCACCCGGCTCGCCTTCGAGCATTCGTAGAAAGACGCTGCGCGGAATTCGCATGAGGCCCGTCGGTTCGACCGCTGTCCCGGTTGCCGGCCGCAACGTGTCGACGATCAGCGCGGATTTGCCGACCAGCGTGCCGACGCGTGCCACAATCCCGGCGCTGCCGGTGGAATGATCACGGGTGCCTTTCATCTCGACCCCGCCGTAGACCACGACATAACCGCCGTCCGCGGGCTCGCCTTCCTCGAATAGCACTTGGCCGCTGCGAACATGGATCTGTTCAGCGCTGATCGCGAGAATGCGCAGCGGCTCGCGGCCGAGAACGCCAAACGTCGGAATGCGACTGAGAAAAGTGATGTCGTCTTCGAGCGCCATCTTCTACGGCACGAGCTTGTAACCGCCGGCTTCAGTGACGAGGAGCGTCGCGTTCGCCGGATCCTTTTCGATCTTCTGGCGCAACCGGTAGATGTGCGTCTCGAGCGTGTGTGTGGTCACGCCGGAATTGTAGCCCCACACTTCCTGCAGCAACACCTCGCGCGATACCGGCCGCTGTCCGGCTCGGTAAAGGTAACGGAGGATCGCCGTCTCCTTGTCGGTGAGCCGGATCTTCGAACCGCGCTCATTGACGAGCAGTTTCGCGCCGGGACGGAAGCTGTAGGGCCCGATCGGGAAGATTGCATCCTCGCTCGCCTCGTGGCTGCGCAGCTGCGCACGAATCCGTGCGAGCAGAACGGCGAAGCGAAATGGCTTCGGCACGTAATCGTTGGCGCCCGCTTCGAGTCCAAGGATTGTGTCTGAATCCGTATCGGCGCCTGTCAGCATGATCACCGGCGCCTTGAAGCCGTTCTTGCGCAGGACACGCACGGCGTCGCGACCGTCCATGTCCGGGAGGCCCACATCCATCAGGACAAGGTCAACGTGCCCGGCCTTGGCCTCCTGCAACGCAGCCTGCGCGGACTCGACTGCGTTGGTCTCGAACTCCTCGTGTAGTGCGAGCTGCTCCACGAGTGCATCGCGGAGCTCCGGATCGTCGTCCACCACCAAGATTTTTCGAGCGTTCGCCATCGATTCCTCTAAGCGCTTCGTCGAGTGTACAACACCAGCCGAGCTAGACAGCACCGAATAAGCAGCAACGTCAGAACGCGCGGACTAGACCAGGGAACAAGGTGAAGCAAGTGCGGCCAGCATTCCCTATACGAAACATGAAGCCAAAAGGTTACGCGAAACGCGGCTCTCTCCTGCGCGTGGCGCAGGCTCCGGCCAATCCTGCGCGCGGAGTCCTTCTATTCCGGGGTTTCTCCGTTCCAGTGGCACTGGGCCGCAGCGGCATCCGGGCGAACAAACGCGAAGGAGACGGTGCGAGCCCGCGCGGACGTTTCGGGCTTGTCCGACTGTGGTGGCGCGCCGATCGCAAGCCGCGCCCTCCGACGCGTTTGCCGACCCACCCCATTCGGGCGGACGATGCGTGGTGCGAGGACCCGTCGGATCGCCGGTACAATCGATCGATCAAACTATCGGCTTCCAGTCCCGGCGACCGGCTGCTGCGTGACGACGCGCTTTATGATCTTTTGATCGAACTCGATCACAACACCCGACCACGCATCGCAGGTCGTGGCAGTGCGGTCTTTATCCACGTCGCTCGGCCAGGTTTGTTGCCGACCGCGGGTTGTGTCGCGCTGAACGCGCGCACGCTGGCGCGTTTGCTTTCTCACCTCTCGGCTTCAAGCAAAATCGAAATCGGTTAGTGCGGCCCACGCTCGCCGAAAATCGCGGTTCCGACGCGAACATGCGTCGCGCCGAACTGAATCGCGCTCGCAAAGTCTGCGCTCATCCCCATGGACAGAAGCGGAAGCCCGTTTCGCTTCGCGATCTTCTCTGTCAGGGCAAAATGCGGAGCAGCCGCCTCGTCGAGCGGCGGAATGCACATTAGTCCCTCGATGAAAAGTCTGTGCTTCTCGCGGCACTCGGCGATGAATGCATCTGCGTTTTCCGGCAGAACCCCCGCTTTCTGCGGCTCCGCGCCCGTGTTGATCTCAACGAGCAAGCGGGGACGTTTGCCCTGTTTCGCGATTTCTTCCGACAATGCCGTCGCGATCTTCGGCCGATCGACCGTATGGATGAAATCGAAGATCGCCACCGCCTCGCGCGCCTTGTTGGATTGCAGCGGGCCGACAAGATGCAGCTCAATGCCGGTGTGCCGCTCGCGTAGTTCCGACCACTTCGCCTTCGCCTCCTGCACGCGGTTCTCGCCGAAAACGCGCTGGCCGGCGTCGATCGCGGGAACGATGGCGTCGGCGCCAAACGTCTTGCTGATCGCGACGAGCGTAACCGAATCCGGCGTGCGTCCGGCGTTGCGGCACGCCTTGCCGATCTCCGCGCGAACCGCGGCCAGTCGATCCGTCGCACTTTGTTGTTCTCGCATCGGCCGAAGCTCGCCGTGAATCGCGCGTCTGCGTACGCGCAACCCGTTGACCGGTGAAGCTTTTTGTTGTCCTAGTCAACGCCGCCGAGCCACAGCCCGCACGAATTGATGAAAAGCGAACGCTACAACGCCCGCGACGCCGAGCCGCGCTGGCAGCGTATTTGGGACGAGCGCGAGATCTTCAAGACGAAGAACGAAGACCCGCGTCCAAAATACTACGTGCTGGAGATGTTCCCGTATCCGTCCGGGCGTATCCACATGGGTCACGTACGCAACTACACGATGGGCGATGTTGTGGCCCGCTACATGCGGGCGCGCGGTCACAACGTGCTGCACCCGATGGGTTGGGACGCATTCGGCATGCCGGCCGAGAACGCGGCTATGGCGAACAAGGTCCATCCAAAGGCATGGACCTACGAGAACATCGCCACGATGAAGTCGCAGCTGAAGTCGATGGGCCTTTCGCTCGACTGGAGCCGTGAGGTTGCGACGTGCGATCCGAATTACTACCGCCACCAGCAGAAGATGTTTCTCGATTTCTGGAAGGCCGGTCTCGTCGAGCGCAAAACATCAAAAGTGAATTGGGATCCAGTTGATCAGACCGTGCTTGCGAACGAGCAGGTGATCGATGGGCGCGGCTGGCGTTCCGGCGCACCGGTGGAACAGCGCGAACTGACCCAATGGTTTTTCAAAATTACCGCCTATTCCGACGAGCTTCTCAGCGCGCTCGACGGCCTCGACCGCTGGCCGGAAAAAGTTCGTATCATGCAGAAGAACTGGATCGGCAAGTCCGAGGGCCTGCTGATCCGCTTCATGCTCGCGCCCGGCACACCCGGCGACATCAACGAAGTCGAAGTCTTCACTACGCGACATGACACGCTGTTCGGCGCGTCGTTTGTCGCCATCGCGCCCGACCATCCAATCGCCAAGGCTGCTGCGGAGCGCGACCCGAAAGTTGCCGCCTTCGTCGAAGAGTGCCGGCGTCAAGGCACTGCGCAGGAAGTGATCGAGAAAGCGGAAAAACTCGGAGTTGACACCGGCTTGCGTGCAATTCACCCCTTCGATCCTAAGTGGGAGCTTCCGGTTTACGTCGCGAATTTTGTCTTGATGGAGTACGGCACGGGCGCTCTGTTCGGTTGTCCTGCGCACGACCAACGGGACTTGGAGTTCGCCCGTAAATACGGCCTTCCCGTGCTGCCTGTGGTGGTACCGCCGGGGGTCGATCCGAAGACCTTCACGATTAAAGACGAGCCGTATGAAGGTGACGGCGTCCTCATCAACTCCCGGTTTCTCAACGGCATGAGCGTCGAAGCGGCGAAGGAGGAAGTGGCGCGTCGCCTGGAAAAAGAAACGCGCGGCAATCGCGCGGTCGCGCAGCGGCGTATTCAGTTCCGCCTGCGCGATTGGGGTATTTCACGGCAGCGTTACTGGGGTTGCCCGATTCCCGCGATCCACTGCGAAAAGCACGGCGCCGTGCCCGTACCGGAAAAGGATCTACCCGTCGTGCTGCCGGAAGATATCGAGTTCGATCGGCCGGGAAATCCGCTCGACCGTCATCCGACGTGGAAAAACGTGCGCTGCCCGGTCTGCAACGAGCCAGCGCGTCGCGAGACGGACACGATGGATACGTTCGTCGATTCGTCCTGGTACTTTCTTCGGTTCACGGCGCCGCACGCCAAGACTCCGACCGATGCAAAAGCCGAGCAGTATTGGATGCCGGTCGACCAATATATCGGCGGAGTTGAGCACGCGATTCTGCACCTACTCTATTCACGCTTCTTCACGCGCGCGATGAAGGTGACCGGCCACGCCCATATCGACGAGCCATTCAAAGGCCTGTTCACTCAGGGCATGGTGGTCCACGAAACCTACGAGAAGAAGGACGGCTCTTTCGCGAGCCCCGCAGAGGTTCGGGTCGAGACCGACGGCGACAAACGCCGCGCTATTCTGCTCGAGGACGGGAAGGAAGTCTCGATCGGTCCAATCGAGAAAATGTCGAAATCCAAGCGAAATACCGTCGATCCGGACGACATTCTTTCAACCTACGGGGCGGACACCGCTCGCTGGTTCATGTTGTCGGATAGTCCCCCGGACCGCGACGTGATTTGGACTGAGGAAGGCGTGCAGGGTTCATATCGTTTCGTCCAGCGCCTCTATCGGGTTGCAAACGACCTCGCCGATCTCGCAGCGCCCATCGACGCGCCACGCCCGTCTGGCTACGGCCCCGGGGCTCTCGCCGTTCGCAAGAGCGCGCATACCGCATTGGCGCGAGTAAGCGAGGACGTCGAGCGGCTGCGTTTCAATCGCTGCGTCGCGCACATCTACGAGATGGCGAACGCAATCGGAGGAGCAGTTGCTGAGGTGCGCGGTGCGAAGAAGGTAGCCGCAGACCTCGCCGCAGCATTTCGCGAGGCTGGCGAAATTCTCGTTCGCCTGGTCGAACCGATGATGCCGCACCTCGCCGAAGAATGCTGGGCCACGCTTGGCCGCAAGACGCTCGTCGCCGAGGAGCCATGGCCAGCGCTCGAGCGTGAACTGCTGGTCGAGGAGACCATCACCCTGCCCGTGCAGGTCAACGGCAAGAAGCGAGCCGATATAACAATCGCCCGCGACGCTGAGGATCAGGAGATTGAGGCTGCCGTGCTTGCACTTGAGGCCGTAAAACGGGCACTTGACGGCAAGCGCCCGAAAAAGGTCATCGTCGTCCCGCAGAGGATCGTGAATGTCGTTGCGTAACCGGCAATCGAGCATATTGCGCCTGCTCGCGGCGGGCATGTTCGCCGCGGCTCTCGGCGGCTGCGTGTTTCAGCCTATGTATGCACAGACGCCGCTATTCGGCTCGGGGCCTTCGCTCCGTGACGCGCTCCGCGACGTCGAGGTCGCCTCGATCAACGGCCGTATCGGCAACGAGATCCGCAACGACCTGATCTACGAACTGACCGGGGGAGAGGGGAATCAGGTCGATGCGCCATTCCGGCTAACCCTGGTTGCGAACGTGAGTTCGTTCAGCCCGGTCATCGACACCGAATCCGGCCGTCCGGTTTCCGAAATGGTTTCCTTCGACGTCACCTACAAACTGCACGACGTCGTCCGCGATCGCATCGTGCTCACCGAGCAGGCGCTCGCCCGCGTCTCGATCGATCGCAGCCCACAGCGCTTCGCCAATGTGCGCGCCGTTCGCGACGCGGAGAACCGCGCCGCCAAAGTGGTCGCCGAGCAAATCCGTTCGCGTCTCGCGTCGTTCTTCCTGACGCGCACCTAGGCGGCCGTGGTCGCGATCCGCAATCAGGACGCGGACGCGTTCATCGCTCGTCCTGATCCGCGCCGGCCTATCGTTCTTGTTTTCGGTCCCGACCTTGGCCTCGTGCGCGAACGCACGGATGCATTGTTGCGGGCGTCCAGTGGCGACAACAGCGACCCATTTTCAACCGTCACGATCGATGGTGACGTGCTCGCAAGCGATCCAGGGCGTCTAGCCGATGAAGCGCGCACGATTGGTCTGTTCGGTGGACGCCGGCTCGTGCATGTCCGTGCGGGCAGCCGCAATTTTGGCGAGGCCCTTGAAGGTCTTCTCGCCGATCCGCCTCAGGATGCTCTCGTGGTCATCGAAGCAGGCGATCTGCGCAAAGGCGCACCCCTCCGCAAGCTCACTGAATCTTCGCCACATGCCGCCGCGGTCGCTTGTTACGCGGACAATGAGCGCGATGTCGCCCGCCTGGTCGATCAAACGCTACGCGAGGCAGGGCTCGCGATCGACGCGGACGCGCGTGACGCGCTCATCAGCTTGCTGGGCGGCGATCGGCTCGCGAGCCGGTCCGAGCTCGACAAGCTCGTCCTTTTTGCGAATGACAAGCAGCGTATCGACTACGACGGCATCCTCTCGATCATCGCGGATTCCTCTTCGCTCGCGCTTGATGATGTCGTGGATGCGGCGGCGGCCGGAGATCAGGAAGCGGCTCTCGCTGCTCTCGGAAAGGCGCGCGCCACGGGGATTCCAGCAAGCAGCGTGATCGGCGCAGCGATCCGGCACGTCGTAACATTGCACAAATTGAGTTTGCGGATCGAGCGTGGCGAGCGGGCCGGTTCGGTTGTCGATGATCCACAACTGCGGATTCATTTCCGTCGCAAACCGCTGTTCGAGCGCGCCCTCGCCCGTTTCGCCCCCGCCGCGCTGGAGCAATCGCTCACGGCGCTTGGGCATGCGTCACTCGCCGCGCGCAAATCCGCTTCGCTCGCTGAGCCAATCGCCGAGCGCGAAATCCTTGCGCTCGCGTGCGGCGCCAAGCGCCGTCGCTGAAAGCGATGATCGGTCAATGAGTTAGTGGCGGCTTCCGAGCCGCCGGCAGAGCGCGTCGAGTTGCTCGAGCGTCCGATAACGAATCCGCACGTCGCCGCCCGCGCTGCGATGATTGATCTCGACTCTGAGGCCAAGCATGTCGGTGAGTTTCTTTTCCAGTGCGCGGACGTCGTGGCTCTTCGCGCCGCGCGGGCGGCGCTTCGCCTGCTTGCCGCGCGCTTCGGCTTGCGCGCCCGCGATGGCCTCGACGTCACGAACGTTGAGGCCCTTCTCGATGATGGCCTTCGCGAGCGCCTCGGGGTCGTCGTGCGCGAGCAGTGCACGCGCGTGACCCGCGGTTAGCTTTCCCTCTGCGAGATAGCGCTTCACGCTGTCTGGCAATTTCAACAGACGCAGCGTATTCGCGATATGGCTGCGGCTCTTGCCGACGATGCGCGCGAGATCGGCCTGAGCGTAGCTGAATTGTTCGATCAGCGAATTGTAACCCATCGCTTCTTCGAGCGGATTGAGATCCGCGCGCTGGACGTTTTCGATGATCGCGATCTCAAGGGCTTCCTTGTCGTTAATCTCGAGCAGAATGACTGGCACGTCGTGCAGGTTCGCCCGCTGCGCCGCGCGCCAACGCCGCTCGCCTGCGATGATCTCGTAGGCGTCGATGGCTCCGGGCACTGTGCGCACGAGGATCGGCTGCAGGATTCCCTTTGAGCGCACCGACGCGGAAAGTTCTTCCAGCTCCTCCTCGCCGTAGTGCCGGCGCGGATTGCGCGGATTCGGACGCAGGAACTCGATCGGCACTCGGCGCTGTCCGCGCGCACGCTCGACCGCGGCGCTTTCGTCACCGACGTCGCCGATTAGCGCTGCGAGTCCGCGCCCCAATCGCGAACGGGGCGTCTCTTCCGCCATGGTCAAGGTTCAACTCCGTTTGCAGCTCTTGTGGGGTCCGATCGATCGCGCCAATGACGTCATGCCGCTGCCAGCGTGCGCTCGCGCTGGACGATTTCCGACGCGAGCTTGAGGTACGCCTGGCTGCCTACGCACTTGAAGTCGTAGAGCAGCACGGGCTTGCCGTAGGACGGCGCTTCCGAGACGCGCACGTTGCGCGGAATGATCGTCTCGTAGACCTTCGCGCCGAGGAATTGGCGCACGTCGGCGACAACCTGATCCGAGAGGTTGTTACGCGCGTCGTACATTGTCAGCACGACGCCGTGGATCGTGAGTCCGGGATTAAGATTGGTCTTCACCTGCTCGACGGTCTTCAGGAGTTGCGACAATCCTTCGAGCGCGAAGAACTCGCATTGCAGCGGAACGAGGATCGCATCCGCCGCAGCCATCGCATTGATCGTGAGCAGGTTCAGCGACGGCGGACAGTCGACGAGCGCATAGCTGTAACCTTCGCCGATGAGCTTGCCATCCGGCTCGCGCGTCGGACGCGCGAGCGTGCCGAGCGCATTGCGCAGACGATAGGCGCGATCACGCGCGGTCGCGATTTCGAGTTCAAAGCCAGACAGATCCATCGTCGCGGGCGCGATGTGCAGCCGCGGCACCGCGGTCTCGTGAATCGTGTCGGCAAGCTGCGCGCCGCCGGTCAGCGCGTCATAGGTTGAGCGTGAGCGCTTCTTGTAATCGATGCCGAGTCCGGTCGACGCGTTGCCCTGTGGATCGAGATCGACGATCAGCACCCGCTCGTCGATCGCGGCGAGCGCCGTGCCGAGGTTGATGGCGGTGGTGGTTTTCCCGACCCCGCCCTTCTGATTGGCGATGGCGAGAACACGGGGGCGACCCTGGGTCATGGCTTTTGCGATCATGGTTAACGCGGGGTTAACGGCCTCTGCGCGGCGCTATCGACCACCAAGATCTTGCCGCGCGGATCGGTTCGACTGGGTAGGAGCCTCAACTGAATCTTCCAAGATTTAGCGGCTTCGGTCAATTCGTTATCAACATCTTGTCCCTTCATAAAAATCCCAGTCGCCCCTCCAGCCAACCATGGCTCCGAAAGCTCGATGATTCGCTGCAAAGGAGCCAATGCGCGTGCGGTAACGACGTCAACCTGGCCGATCCGTTTGGCAGCCGACTCGATGCGCTCCGCGTGGATTTTGGCGGGGGCGTGCGTCACCCGGGCCGCTTCGCGCAGGAATGCCGCCTTTCTCGTATCGCTCTCGACGAGATGTACAAGCGCCCCTGCCCGCTCGGCGACCGCGATCGCGACAATCAGCCCGGGAAATCCGCCGCCGGTGCCGAGGTCGAGCCAGACCTTTGCGTGGGGTGCTAGCGCTGCGATTTGCAGGCTATCGGCGATGTGGCGGGTCCACAGCCTCGGCAGTGTCGATGCCGAGACGAGCTGTACCGCTCGCTGCCAGCGCAAGAACAGGTCGACGAACTGATCGAGGCGCACACTGGTTTCATGTGAAACCGGGACCAGACGAAACGCGCTCGCCCGGTCCGCCGCGAGCGAACGCGCGTCGGTCATGCACGCCGGCGGGCGTGCACCGCGACGAGCGCCAGCGCGGCGGGAGTCATGCCGTCGATGCGATCCGCCTGTCCAAGGGTGCGCGGACGCACGACCCCGAGCTTCTGGCGGAGCTCGAACGACAACCCAGGAATTGAATCATAGTCGATGCCGTCCGGAAGGCTGAGCGCTTCATCCCGGCGGAAGCGCGCGACGTCCTCGGCCTGGCGGTCGAGATACACAGCGTACTTGGCATCGATCTCGAGCTGTTCGGCGATTTTCGGCTCGAGCGCGGCGAACTCCGGCCAAATCCTCGCGAGCTCGTCAGGACCAAGGCCGGGGTAGGACAAAAGCTGGTAGGCGGTACGCCGCTGCCCGTCGAGGTTCAGAACGAGTTCGAATTGATTGGCTTCCGTCGGCGTGATCGAGACCGACCGCGCCCATTTGCGAGCGGACTCCAGCGCATCAGCCTTGTTAAGGAATCGTTTACCACGTTCCGCCCCAACACAGCCGAGTTCGAGTCCCCGTCGGGTGAGTTGCTGATCCGCATTGTCCGCGCGCAGCGTCAGCCGATATTCGGCGCGCGACGTGAACATCCGGTATGGCTCGGCGACCCCGCGGGTCACGAGATCGTCGATCATGACCCCGAGATAAGCCTCCGCCCGATCGAACACGATTGCGCCCTGCCCGCCGGCTCGGCGCGCCGCGTTGAGCCCCGCGACCAGTCCCTGCGCCGCCGCCTCTTCATAGCCCGTCGTGCCGTTGATCTGGCCGGCCAAATACAGCCCGGCTACCCGCTTCGTCTCGAGACTCGCCTCGAGCTCGCGCGGATCCACATGATCGTATTCGATCGCGTAGCCAGGTCGGATCAACTCCGCGCGCTCGAGCCCTGGAATTGTCGCGACGATGCCACGCTGAATTTCCTCCGGCAGCGAGGTCGAAATCCCATTCGGATAGATCGTCGGATCATCGAGACCTTCCGGTTCGAGGAAGATCTGATGCCCGTCGCGATCGCCGAAGCGCACGATCTTGTCTTCGATCGACGGGCAATACCGTGGACCGCGGCTTTCGATCTGGCCGGAATACATGGGCGAACGATGCACGTTCGCCCGAATCAATTCGTGGGTTTCTGTCGTGGTGCGCGTGATACCGCACGCGACCTGCGGATTGTCGATCCGATCGGTCAGGGCCGAGAACGGTTCCGGTGATTCGTCGCCGGGCTGCATCTCGATGCCGCTCCAATCGATCGTTCGGCCATCAAGGCGAGGCGGCGTGCCGGTCTTCAGTCGGCCGAGAGTAAAGCCGAGCGAGGCGAGGGTGCGCGACAAGCCCAGGGCAGGGGCCTCGCCGACTCTTCCCGCCGGGATTTTTCGCTCGCCGATATGGATCAGGCCGCGAAGAAATGTCCCCGTTGTCAACACACACGCACCCGCCGAAAGGA
This sequence comes from uncultured Alphaproteobacteria bacterium, assembly GCA_963711595.1. Classification (GTDB taxonomy): domain Bacteria; phylum Pseudomonadota; class Alphaproteobacteria; order Rhizobiales; family Xanthobacteraceae; genus JAUSIF01. Next base: position 186,806 of record CAVQER010000007.1, on the reverse strand, counting down.
CACGCCCACTTGCGAGCAAAACGCCCACAGCTTTTCCCTCGCGGATGATCAGATCGTCGGCCTCGCCTTCGACCATGACCAAGTTCGGCGTGGCGTAAATCGCCTCCTGCATTGCGCGTGCATAGAGCTTGCGGTCGGCCTGGGCGCGCGGACCTCGCACCGCCGGACCCTTGCGGCGATTTAATACGCGAAACTGGATCCCGCCCCGGTCGGCGACCCGGCCCATTAGTCCATCGAGGGCGTCGACCTCGCGGACGAGGTGCCCCTTGCCGAGGCCCCCAATTGCTGGATTGCACGACATCGCGCCGACGGTGTCTGTGCGATGCGTGACGAGCGCGGTTCGCGCGCCCAAGCGCGCCGCCGCCGCTGCGGCTTCGCAGCCGGCGTGACCTCCGCCGACCACGATGACGTCAAAGCGATCCATCATTTTGCTCCAGCGGGGCCCATCTATCGGACCGCTCCAAGGCCGTCAAAAGGCGGAACAGGGCAGGGGTTTCACGTGAAACGCCGCCGAAATGAATTAGAGGGGCCTTTTGACCGACACGCCGTTTCACGTGAATTATTTCGCCGCCGTTAACCATTCGTTAAGCGTTTTCACGTGAATCAGCGCGCAGTGATTTACTTGCCGTCTCATTTGCCGATGCAAAAATTTCGGAACACCTGATCGAGTACGTCCTCGACGTCGACGCGGCCTGTGACGCGGCCAAGAGCCCGTGCTGCGAGTCGCAACTCTTCTGCCACAAGCTCTTCCTGGCCTGGCGCCGCAACCGCCGTCGCCGCTTCCAATCGAACGAGGGACTCCTTCAGCGCATGGCGTTGACGCGCGTGCGTTACGAGCGCCGGTTCGCCACCGCCGAGTGACAGCGCCTTGTCGGTCAGCACGTTCAGCAATTGATCCACGCCCGAATCGGTTTTTGCGGAAACCAGTAAGCTGCCTGCGTTTGTTAATCGCCGTTGCGTAACCGAATCGATGAGATCGCTCTTGGTCCGAACGATGATTGTTTTCTGCGCCACCGGAGGCGGAGAGGGACCCGAATCGTTTGCTTCCACCAGCCACAGGACAAGGTCCGCCGACTCTGCGCGAGCCAGCGCGCGGCGAACGCCTTCGGCTTCTATCGGATCGCGCGTCTCGCGCACCCCCGCGGTATCCACGAGCACCACCGGAACGCCCCCAAGGTCGAGCGCGACCTCGATCGCGTCGCGCGTGGTCCCGGGAATATCCGTCACGATCGCGACCTCCCGCCGCGCCAACCGATTCATCAGCGTCGATTTCCCGACGTTCGGAGGGCCGGCGAGCGCGACGACGAATCCTTCGCGCAGCCGCTCGCCGCGCTCGGCATCTACGAGCGCATCCGTGACCTCTTGAGCGAGCGAGTCCGCGAGCCTCGTCGCTGGCGTGAGCAAATCCTTCGGAACGTCATCCTCATCCACGAAGTCGATTGACGCTTCGAGCGTGGCGAGCGCAGCGATCAGCTGCTCGCGCCAACGTTCAACGCGACCGGAAAGCGCCCCGCGAAATTGCGCGAGGGCCTGCCTCCGTTGCGCTTCCGTCTCCGCAGCGATGAGATCGCCGAGCCCTTCGACGGCGGCCAAGTCGAGCTTGCCGTTCGTGAGCGCCCGGCGTGTGAACTCGCCCGCGCGCGCGGGGCGAAATCCTTCAATATTTCCAAGTATTTGAAACGCAGCTGCCAAGACCGCGCGGCCGCCATGCAGATGAATCTCGGCGACGTCTTCCCCGGTCTCGCTTGCCGGCCCCGGAAACCAGAGCGCCAGCGCGTCATCGATGATCTCGCCGCTCGCCGGGTCGCGCACAACCGCATGCGTCGCGCGCCGCGGCTCCGGAATTCTTTTCATCAATGTTTCAAGACCCGCGCGCGCCTTCGCACCGGAAATGCGAACGACCGCGATCGCCGCGGGCAGACGCCCGCTCGACAGCGCATAGATCGTGTCATCGCTCGCGCCCATCGTCGGTCGAACCGAAACCACCCGTGCTAGTTTGCCCTAGGAAGGATTGACCATGCCCGAGAACCGTCTCGCGCGCGAGACAAGCCCTTACCTGATCCAACACAAGGACAACCCGGTGGCATGGTGGCCCTGGGGACCGGAGGCGCTCGCCGAAGCGACCCGGACCGGGAAACCTATCCTGCTCTCGGTGGGCTATGCCGCCTGCCACTGGTGCCACGTCATGGCGCACGAGAGCTTCGAGGACCCGGCGACGGCATCCGTTATGAACGAACTCTTCGTGAACATAAAGGTCGACCGCGAAGAGCGTCCGGAGATCGACGAGATCTATATGAATGCCCTGCATCTGCTCGGCGAGCAGGGCGGCTGGCCTCTGACTATGTTCCTAACACCGCAAGGCGAACCCGTCTGGGGCGGCACCTATTTCCCCAAGGACTCCCGCTATGGTCGCCCCGCGTTTGTCGACGTGCTGCGGGAAGTCTCCCGCGTCTTCCGCGACGAGCCCGAAAAAATCGACAACAACCGCAAAGCTATTGTCGCGCGTCTTGCGGTCCGCGCTCGCGCCGCGGGGAAAGCCAACCTCGGCCGTGCCGAACTCGATCAGATCTCCACGCGATTCGGCAACTTGTTCGACTCGACACATGGCGGCATCCGCGGTGCGCCAAAGTTCCCGCAGTGCTCGATCCTCGAGCTTCTTTGGCGAGCCGGAGAACGAACGGGGGATGGCCGCTATTTCGAGACTGTCGCCCACACCCTCGAACGCATGAGCCAGGGCGGAATCTACGATCATCTCGGCGGCGGGTTCTCTCGATACTCAGTCGACGAGCGCTGGCTCGTGCCGCACTTCGAGAAGATGCTTTACGACAATGCCCAACTGCTCGAACTGCTGGCGCTCGCCCATGCCCGCACCGGAAACGACCTGTTCCGCGAACGGGCGATCGAAACTGTCGGCTGGCTCTCCCGCGAGATGACGACCGGCGGTGGCGCCTTCGCCTCCAGCCTCGACGCCGACTCGGAAGGCGAGGAGGGCAGGTTCTACGTCTGGTCGCTCGGCGAGATAGAAGCAGTGCTTGGGAAGGACGACGCTGCGTATTTTGCCTCGCACTACGACGTTACGCCCGCCGGAAATTTCGAAGGCCACAACATCCTCAACCGGCTCGCCACCGCTGCACAGTCCGACCCGGATGAGGAGCGCCTCGCGCAGCTGCGCGCAAAGTCGCTTGCCGCACGTGCACGACGGGTGCGTCCCGGACTCGACGACAAGGTGCTCGCAGACTGGAATGGCCTGATAATCGCCGCCTTGGCTAATGCGGGTGCCTTGCTCGAAGAGTCCGACTGGATCGAGCGCGCCGCGCGCGCATTCGAATTCATCGCTCGCTCAATGACGAAGGGCGACCGCGTCGGACACAGCTGGAGGGACGGGCGGCTCGTCTTTCCGGGACTGAGCTCCGACTTTGCCGCTATGATTTCGAGCGGCAATCGCCCTCCATCAGGCGACCGGCACGCGCGAATACCTCGATCGTGCGGTGGCCTGGACGGCGGCACTGGAGCGCCATCACGCCGATCCGGAAGGTGGTGGGTATTTTCTGACGGCCGACGATGCCGAAGGCCTCATCGTCAGACTTTCGCTCACGCGCGACGACGCGCTCCCGAACCCGAACGCGGTCATGGCGCAGAACCTTGTCCGCCTCGCACTCTTGGCCGGGGATGAAGCGTATCGTGAGCGCGCGGACCAGCTCATGGACGGAATGCTGCCGCTCGCCGCAGAAAATCTGTTCGGACACGCGGCGCTGTTGAATGCGCTCGATCTTCGTCTCCGTCACCGCGAAGTTGTGACGACTGGAGCTCGGGCCGAAGATTTCGCCCGGGCAGCGCTCAAGCTTTCGTTTCTCGACCGCACCGTCCTGCGGAACTCGCGATAGTGGCGCCCTGCCGGCCGATCATCCAGCCCGCACTAAGATTGCTGCGGCCCCTCCCGACGGGGCCGCCTTTATTTGCATCGGCGAGAGCTGTTCGCTTCCGATCCTGCAGCCGTCGGCCATCGCGGAAACGGCAATTGGGAGCGCGCCACGACCGTAGAGGCTTTGGTTACAATCCGTCGATAGCGTATGGCCGCCCGCACCCGTCAGCCTGCGGTCTCCGACTACACCCTCGCCATGCAATCCAGGTCGCATCCGCCGTCATCTGCGTTCGGGTCGAAACTGATCTTCGCAATTTTATTTGCGCTGTCCCTCTGTCCCGTCCTGCTAGCCCCAATCCCGGCGATGGTGGACTACCCGAACCATCTCGCCCGCATGTTCATCCTTGCGCGAGACGGCTCGCCGCAAGCGAACCCGTTCTATCAAGTCACCTGGGCTTGGTATCCGAACCTTGCGATGGATTTGCTCGTGCCCCGGCTCGCCCGGTTCATGAGCGTTGAGACCGCGACCCGGCTTTTCTACCTCGCGGCCCAAGCCCTAGTGGTCAGCGGCGCTGTAGCCATCGAAGCTTCCGTCAAGCGGCGCTTCCACATCGCCGGTATCGTCGCGGTGATGTTTCTTTATAGCCTGCCGTTCACATGGGGCTTTGTGAATTTCGAGTTCGGCCTGGGCATCGCGCTGTGGGGGGTTGCTTGCGCGCTCTATCTTCAGGAGCGTGCTTGGCCGGTTCGGTTCGCAGCAAATGCAGCGTTCAACGTCATTATTTTCTTCTCGCATTTCTTTGCGCTCGGCATCTACGGAGCGACGATCGTTGTCTGCGAACTCTGGCGCGCATGGCCCCGTTCCACGCCCGTCACGGAGACCCTTACTCGGCTTATTTTGCTCGCAATTCCTGCTCTGTTGCTGCTCGGCCTGATGGCCGGCTCGGGCGGCTCGATTGGCGGGGAAGGCACGGCCTGGCACTTCGCGCTGAAGCCATTCTGGCTTCTACACATCTTGAATGGTTACAGCCTCCTGCTATCCGGCATCAGCCTCGTCGTGTTGGGGGCTGCCCTGTACATCCTTCGCAGGCGGGGTGAGGTGAAACTCGACGGCGCCGGCCCATGGCTCGCCGCGGCATTTGCGGTCCTCTATCTGGCGCTCCCATCGAAGCTCTTCGATACGTCCTTCGTCGACCTGCGCATACCGGTCGCTGCCGTGCTGATCCTGCCGGCGTTCGTGTCGATCTTTCCCACCGACCGGCGATTGAAACTGGGACTTGCGTTGACCGCGATCGCTATCACCGCGGCCAATGTCATCCTGGTCACCTATGTCTGGACTTCCTACAACGAGGAGTACCGGACGCTGATCGAGTTGTTTCGTCGTCTGGAAAAGAGCAAGCTTGTGCTCGTCGGCCACAGCGGTGATGCACCCGATCCTCAGCTCAATAATCTGTTCGAGTATCCGATGTATCACGCGCCAACACTGGCCGTGCACTACGCGACCGCCTTCGTGCCTTCCCTGTTCGCGGCGCCTGGCAAGCAGCCCGTAACGGTCCGACCGGCCTATTCACGGCTCTACGTTCCCTACAGCGGGCCCGCGCCCGTCTCGATCCTGAAGAAGATTGCCGAGGGCCCGATGCCCGCTGACGTGCCGCCCTTCGTCCGTACCTGGCACCGCGACTACGATTACCTCTACGTAGTCGGCGCGCCGGGTCCGAATCCGATCCCGGCGTTGCTTGAGCCGATGGATTCAGGACGCCGGTTCGTTCTATACCGCGTTCGCAAGCAAGGTAGCCGCTGAGCGCAGCCGCGCCAAAAAGTCAGGCGTTCATCGACTCGAAGAAGTCTCCGTTCGACTTGGTCTGCCGCAGTTTGTCGAGCAGGAACTCGATTGCATCGACGGTGCCCATCGGGTTCAGAATGCGGCGCAAGACGTACATTTTTTTCAGTACATCCGGCGGAACCAAGAGTTCTTCCTTGCGGGTACCCGAGCGTGTGATGTCGATCGCAGGGAACACGCGCTTGTCGGAGACCTTACGATCGAGAATGATTTCCGAGTTACCGGTGCCCTTGAACTCTTCGAAGATTACTTCGTCCATTCGACTGCCGGTATCAATCAGCGCGGTTGCAATGATCGTGAGCGACCCACCTTCCTCGATATTGCGCGCGGCGCCAAAGAAGCGCTTCGGACGCTGCAACGCGTTCGCGTCGACACCGCCCGTCAGCACCTTGCCTGAACTCGGCACTACGGTGTTGTAAGCGCGTCCGAGGCGCGTGATCGAGTTCGAGCAGGATCACGACGTCGCGTCCGTGCTCGACGAGGCGTTTGGCCTTTTCGATCACCATCTCCGCGACCTGCACGTGTCGCGATGCCGGCTCATCGAAGGTCGAGGACACCACCTCGCCCTTCACCGACCGCTGCATGTCCGTCACTTCTTCCGGACGCTCGTCGATCAGGAGCACGATCAGGTAGCACTCCGGATGATTGCCGGTGATGGAATGGGCGATGTTCTGCAGAAGCACCGTCTTGCCGGTGCGGGGAGGGGAAACGATCAGCGCGCGCTGGCCTTTGCCGAGCGGCGCGACGATATCGATGATGCGCGCGGAAAGATCCTTCTTCGTCGGATCCTCGAGCTCCATCTTGATTCGCTCGTCCGGGTAGAGCGGCGTCAGATTGTCGAAATGAATTTTGTGCCGCGCCTTGTCGGGATCCTCGAAATTGATCGAGTTGACCTTGAGCAGCGCAAAGTAGCGCTCGCCGTCCTTGGGGCTGCGAATGTGCCCTTCGACCGTGTCGCCGGAGCGCAGCGAGAAGCGGCGGATTTGCGAGGGCGACACATAGATGTCGTCGGGCCCCGCGAGATAGTTCGCGTCCGGTGAACGCAGAAAGCCGAAACCGTCGGAGAGAACTTCGACCACGCCTTCGCCGACGATGTCGACTTCCTTGGAGGCCATCTGTTTCAGGATCGCGAACATCAGCTCCTGCTTGCGCATCGTGCTGGCATTCTCGACCTGGTGCTCTTCCGCGAGCGCGAGCAGTTCGGCCGGAGTCTTCGTCTTGAGATCGTGTAACTTGATTTCCCGCATGGGGATTGCACCTTCACGGACGAATCAAAACATCGTCCGCGTTAAGTCAGGGGATGGAGCCGCAGGTCTGTGGACGGCGGAACGTGAAGTCCCGGTCCGGCGCACCGGCCGATCCGTCAACCGGACCGGCGTGCTAGCGCGCGTGCGCCTGCGTTAGGGAAGGTTCTGGAACATAGGGAAGGGCGCAGTTGGAAGCAAGTCCTGCCGATCAAAACGGCTTTACAATGACGAGGACCACGATCGCTATCATGAGCATTGTCGGAACCTCGTTAGCGATCCGGTAAAAACGTCCCGAGCGTTGATTCTGATCCAGCGCGAAGTCCTTGACCCACTTTGCATTTATACCGTGAAGCGCGCTCAGGGCCACCACCGCCAGAAGCTTCGCGTGCAGCCATCCGGCTGTGAAGAGGTCCGCCTGATGCGCGAGCCAAAGACCTGAAACCCACGCCACCAGCATCGCCGGCGTCGCAACGAAGCGCAGCAGGCGCCGTTCCATCACCTTGAACGTTTCGGATTGCTTCGAACCTTGCTCCGCCTCGCAGTGATAGACAAAGAGCCGCGGCAGATAAAGAAGCGCCGCCATCCACGAGATCACGGCGACCACATGCAAAGCCTTGATCCAGAGATACACCATCAGGACCGCCTCACCCGCGCGATCATTTGCTCGACGTGCGCGATCGGCGTTTCCTTGAGGATTCCGTGCCCGAGATTGAAGATGTGCCGCGCGCCGCCGAAGTCATCGAGAATCTGATCGACCTCCCGATCGAGCGCGGCGCCGCCGGCGAGCAACGTTTCGGGTCCGAGATTTCCCTGCAATGCACACCCTCCGGAAAGCCGCTTCCTGACGGCCTTCCGATCAACATCCGCAGCGACGCTCACGCAATCCGCTCCGCACGCCGAAACGAGCCGCTCGATCCCGTCCAGTGCAACACCTCTCGGAAACACGATCACCCTCGCGTCGGGGACCCGCGCCCTGATCGTCGCGACGATTTTTGCCGTCGGCTCGACACACCATCGTTCGAACTGCGTCGCACCGAGAACACCCGCCCAGGTGTCGAAGATTTGCACCACATCGGCACCGGCTTTGAGTTGATCAACGAGGTGTGTGGCCGTCGCCTGAACCAATAGTTCGGTCAGATCATCGAATGCCCCGGCGTCCTCTCGCATCAACTGCGTCGCCGCCTGCTGATTGTCACCACCTCTTCCAGCCACAAGATACGTCGCAACGGTCCAGGGAGCGCCCGCAAACCCGATCAAGGCTATTTCACTAGGCAAAGCATCTCGAACACGCCGTAGGGCTTCGTAGACCTTCGCAACCATCGACTCATCAAGTTCGCGGCGCATCCCGGCGATCGCCTTCGCGCTATTCACCGGCTCAAGTCGCGGACCCTCGCCATCCTCGAACCAGAGCGGCACCCCAAGCGCATGCGGAACCAACAGAATGTCAGAAAATATGATCGCTGCATCGACGCCAAAACGCCGAACGGGCTGCAACGTCACCTCGGCCGCAAGCGCTGAGTCGAGGCACAATTTCAGAAAGCCCCCCGCTTTCGCTCTTACCTCACGGTACTCGGGAAGATAGCGACCAGCTTGGCGCATGAACCAAATCGGGGGAGTGCGCGTTACGACACCATCAAGGACTCGCACGACAGCAGGACCAAGCGATCCACCTGAACCTCTCTTCACTTCGAATCCTTATCTAGAATCTTTTATTGTTATTAGGTGGCCTGAGTACGGCTACGCAGTGTGTTCACATCTAAACCCGAGAGTTTGCCTGTCGGCATACATCTCCAATCCCTGTCATTCGGGCAAGCGTTGCCCAATGACGCACTATCCCCGCATCTCACCTGCCATCCAAGAAAAGTTTCCCCTGGGTCAGGCCGTGTGGACGAAAAACGACTTGTCCCGCCATGCTCTTGCTTGGGCTCGCTTGCCGTGGCTTTCTCCACACCCATCCACAAGGCGGTGGATAAAACGATGAAGAAGTCGGCGGGGGTGAGCAGCTACTTTCACCTTCATCTTGTTTCGGACGCGACGGGCGAGACGCTACTTGCGGTCGGCCGTGCGGCTGCCGCGCAATACGCAACGGTCTCGCCGATCGAACACGTCTACCCCCTTGTGCGCAATCAGAAGCAACTCGACACCGCGCTTGCTGAGATCGAGGACAGTCCCGGGATCGTGCTCTATACCCTCGTCGATCGCGAGCTTGCGGCACGCATCGAGGCGCGCTGTGGCAAGCTGGGGTTGCCCTGCCTTTCCGTCCTCGGGTCGGTACTGGCGTTGTTTCAAAATTACCTCGGCGCCGAGACGACGCCGCGTGTGGGCGGCCAGCACACACTGAACGCGGAATACTTTCGCCGCATCGATGCCCTCAACTTTTCGATGCTTCACGACGATGGACAGCACTTCGAGAATCTCGAGGAAGCGGATGTCGTGCTTGTCGGAGTGTCGCGGACGTCGAAGACACCGACCAGTATTTACCTGGCGAACCGCGGGATCCGTACCGCAAACATTCCGCTCGTGCCTGGTATTTCGCCGCCGGCACAACTTGACACGCTAAAGAAGCCGCTTGTCGTCGGGCTGTTCGCCAGTCCTGAGCGGATCGTCCAAGTGCGTCAAAATCGTCTGCTTGGCATCAACGCGGCTCAGCCGGATTCGTCCTACGTCGACCGGCAAGCTGTGTCCGAGGAGATCGCGTTCTCGAAGCAGCTCTGTGCGAAACACGGCTGGCCCGTGATTGATGTGACCCGCCGCTCGATCGAGGAAACCGCAGCTGCGGTCATTGCTCTATTGCAGGAGCGCCGGCGCGTCGCGGCGACGGTCTCTTGAGCCTGTGGCAAGGGGAGCCAATCGTGCTCGCGTCAAAGAGCGAAGTCCGTCGCAAGCTATTGGAAGCTGCGGCCATCCCTGTGGTGGTCGATCCAGCTGATGTCGACGAGCGCGCGATCGAAACGAACTCTGCCAACGCAAAGACCAATCCCGAAGCTGCCGCACTCCTCCTCGCCCGAGAAAAGGCGCTTACGGTCGGGCGGCGCCGCGCCGGCATCGTGCTTGGGGCCGACCAAACGCTTGCACTGGGAGCACTCCGCTTTTCCAAGCCGGGCTCGCGCGCAGCGGCACGCGAACAGCTTTCTGCACTTGCCGGCCGGACACATTTCCTGCATTCCGCCGCCGTGGTCGTAAGCAAAGGGGATGTCCTGTTCGAGACGGTCTCAACCGCACGCCTGACGATGCGCACCTTGTCGGACGCGACGCTGGACGCTTATCTCGACAGCATCGGCGAGCGCGTGACGACAAGTGTCGGCGCTTATCAGCTGGAAGGTCTCGGAATCCACTTGTTCGAGAAGATCGAAGGCGATCATTTCACGGTTCTTGGGCTGCCGCTTCTGCCGCTGCTCGCTCACTTTCGGAAGGTCGGGCTCCTGCGATGACGTCACGCCGTGCCTGTGTGATCGGGCATCCTGTGGCCCATGCCCGCTCGCCGCTTATCCATCGCTATTGGCTTGCCGAGCATAAGATCGACGGCGACTATGCGCGCGAGGACGTGCCGCCGGAAAAGATCGAAGCCTTCTTCGCGAACTTTCCGGCGAGCGGATATGTCGGCGGAAACATCACGCTGCCCCACAAGGAAGCCGCCTTTCGCGCGCTAGCCCGCGCCGAGCCGGTTGCGGCGACGCTCAAGGCTGTAAACGCAATCTGGCTCGAGAACGGACGCCTCGTCGGGACAAACACCGACGTTCACGGGTTCCTCGCCAATTTCGACGAAGCGAGCCCTGGGTGGGAGACCGAGGCGGAACAGGCCGTGGTCCTCGGTGCGGGCGGGGGCGCGCGCGCTGTCGTTTATGGCTTGCTTCAGCGCGGCGTCGGACGTGTTGTCGTGATCAACCGAACGACCGCGCGTGCGGCTGCAATTGCCGCGGAGCTAGGAAGCCGCGTCACCGTGGCCACCTTCGCCCAACTGCCTGAATGGCTCCAGGATGCCGACATCCTCGTCAACACGACGAAGCTCGGAATGAGCGGCCAGCCGCCGCTCGAAATTGATCTTTCACCGATTCAGGACGGGGCGATCGTCTACGACATCGTGTACGTCCCGCTCGAGACTCCGTTGCTTGCCGCCGCGCGTGCGCGTGACCTGCGCGGAATCGACGGCCTTGGCATGCTGTTGCACCAGGCCGTGCCCGCCTTCGAGCGTTGGTTCGGCGTGAAACCGAAGGTTTCGCAGGGACTACGTGACGCCCTGCTCGCCGATCTCGGGGTGCGAAAGCCCGGATCATGATTGTGCTCGGCCTCACCGGTTCGGCGGCGATGGGCAAGTCGGCGACTGCGGCGATGTTTGCGGAAGAAGGAGTTCCGGTATTCGACGCCGACGCGGAAGTGCACAAGCTGTATGACGGAGCAGCAGCACCCAAGATAGAGGCGGCGTTCCCAGGGACGACAATCGAGGGACGCGTAGATCGCGAGCGGCTGGCGGCAAAAGTCGTAAACGATCCGGACGCGTTGAAAACGCTCGAAGCGATCGTGCATCCATTGGTACGCGCCCTGGAAGAAAAGTTCCGCTCTGAAGCGCGTTCCAGCGGCGCGCAATTGGCTGTCTTGAACACACCGCTTCTGTTCGAAACGGGCGGCGAGGCGCGCGTTGACAAGATGGTCGTCGTGACCGCGCCTGAACATGTGCAGAGAGCGCGGATGTTCGAACGACAGAACATGACAGAGGAGAAATTCCGCGCCATCCTTGCTCGGCAAATGCCCGATTCGGAGAAGCGCCGGCGCGCCGATTTCGTGATCGATACGAGCAAAGGATTTGAAGCGGCCCGAGCCGACGTGCGCTCGATCCTGAGGCAGGTCGCTGAGAGGAAGCGGTAAGGAAGATGCGCGAGATCGTGCTCGACACGGAGACGACAGGACTTGACCCCTATCACGGTCATCGTGTCGTCGAGATCGGCTGCGTCGAACTCATCAATCGCATTCCGAGTGGCGTCACATACCACACCTACCTGAATCCGGAACGCGACATGCCCGCGGAGGCGCGCGCGGTTCACGGATTGACGATGGAATTTCTTGCCGACAAACCTTTTTTTGCCGACATTGCCGACGACTTTGTGGCGTTTCTCGGCGACGCAGCCCTTGTGATCCATAATGCGGGGTTCGACCTCGCATTCCTGAACGCTGAGCTCGAGCGCGCGAAACGTGCCGCGCTAACGCGCGGCCGCGCCGTAGATACTCTGACACTTGCGCGCCGCCGCCATCCGGGTGCCGCGAACCGCCTCGATGACCTTTGCGCTCGTTACGGTATCGACAACAGCAGGCGCACGAAGCATGGCGCGCTGCTCGATGCAGAGTTATTGGCCGAGGTTTACGCCGAGCTGGTCGGCGGCCGCCAGGCGCATCTCGTTCTGGTCGAAGAAGTGACGACCGTGACGACGATAGTGCGAGTGGCCCGCCCGCGCACTGTTCCGCTCCCGCCGCTCCTGTCCGAAGAAGAACACGCGGCGCACCTCGGCTGTATCGCCGATCTTGGCCCGCAGGCGATCTGGAATGAATATGTATTTGAGGTCGAAGCGGGCGTCGTGACCGAACCTGCAGGTCGCGTGGCTTAATTTGGTTTCGGCTGCTGTATCGGCTGAGCGCCCTGCTGCGCCATCCGCTGCCGGTAGAGGGACGCGAAATCCACCGGATCGAGCATCAACGGCGGGAATCCGCCCTCGCGAACCGTATCCGCTATTACCTGACGGGCGAACGGAAAGAGTAGGCGAGGGCATTCGATCAAGATCAGCGGATGGATACTTTCCTGCGGCACGTTCTGAACGCGGAACACGCCAGCGTAGACGAGTTCGATTGCGAACAGGACCGTGTTTGTATGCTCGGCGCGGCCCTCGATCGACAGCTCGACTTCGAAATCGGTCTCCGAAAGCGGCTTGGCATTGACATTGATCTGAACGTTCAGCGCCGGAGGCTGGTCGGGCCGCATTGTGAAATTCGGCGCGTTCGGATTCTCGAACGACAGGTCCTTGGTGTACTGGGCGAGCACGTTGAGGGACGCGCTTCCGATCTCGCCGGGCCCTTGCGTGGGCGTGTTCATGCCGATCTCCGAAGCCGATCTGGAAGAAAATCCGCCGGAAGTGCGGCGGGCGGCCGTCGCTAACATGCTTCCGGCAAGCCGACAAGAATAGTGGCCACGCGCTTTTGACGCCTCAGTGACCAACCTCTGTTGGCCAATTGGCCCGGATCGTCTAGTTTCGGGCTGGCGGTGCGCGGTGTCTTGGAATGAACGCGCGCGCCCCCATATGGAACAAAAGCGCGCCTGTGGCGGTTGGCCGCCCGTCGGGCTCGCGTCAGCCGCCACCGGCCCCGAGCGATTAGTCCTGTGTTCGACTTCTATACGATCATCTTTCTCGCGCTCGCGATTTTCATTTTCGCGCGGTTGCGGAACGTGCTCGGCCAGCGCACCGGCCGCGAACGGCCGCCTTACGATCCTTACTCGGCACGCGACGCGGCGAAATCGGCCGCGCCCAGGGACCGTGAGAAAGTCGTCCCCCTTCCTGGTCGAGCAGCTGAACCACTGCCGAGACCCGATGCCGATGCATCCGCCCCTTCGGCTGAAAGGTGGGCCGGCGTCGCCGCACCGGGATCGCCCGCCGCGACCGGCCTCGAAGCGATCGCCAAGGCCGACCGGGATTTCGACGCGCGGCATTTTCTAACGGGCGCCAAGACCGCCTACGAGATGATCGTGAGCGCATTCGCAGAAGGCGACCGCCGCGCGCTCAAGAATTTGCTCGCGAAGGATGTGTTCGAAGGTTTTGCGAGCGCGATCTCCGAACGCGAAGCACGCGGTGAAACCATGGAGTCGCGCTTCGTCTCGATCGAGAAGGCAGAGATCATCGGCGCTGAGATCAAGGGGAAGTCGTCGCAGATCACCATTCGCTTCGTGTCCCAGTTGATTTCCGTTACGCGCAGCCGAACCGGCGACGTGGTCGACGGCAGTCCCGATCGCGTGACTGACGTAACCGACATCTGGACATTTGCGCGCGACGTCGGCGCGCGCGATCCCAACTGGAAGCTAATCGCAACCGAGGCTCCATCGGCCTGACCGGGTGATGATGATCGCACGCATTGTCGCTACGTGCGTTCTCGCATTCGCTTCGCTCGGCTTGCCGATAGCCTTAGCCGGCACGCTTCGCGTACCCGAAGCCCAGCTCGAACCTACCCTGTTTGCGGATCTCCGCGGCTGGTTTGAGGACGATCACGCATCGGCATTTGCCGCCTTCCAAAAAAGCTGTGATCCAATCCTCAAGCGCAGGACGGCGAAGATGGACGTGCGCCCGCTTGAGCGCGCGTTGCGTGAGCCGTGCGAACGCGCGACGCTTCTCAAGAAGCCGGTCACGGCCGAGGCAGGGCGGATCTTTTTCGAAGAAAGTTTTCGCCCGGTGCGCATTTCCAAGGTCGGCGAACGCGAAGGCTTCATCACGGGTTATTACGAGCCGGAGATCGACGGCAGCCGCACCTCCGGTAACGGCTTCACAATACCGATGTATCGCAAGCCGCCGGAGCTCGTGTCACGCGCACCCGCGTCGGCCAAATTAAATCGTCCGTCCCGTACTGCCTCGTCGAAAAAGACTGCAACGGGAACGCGCGTTCCCGGCCGCATCGTGCCCTACCACGACCGCGCGGCGATCGAAGCCGGCGCGCTGGCCGGACGAAACTTGGAAATTTGTTGGGTGGGCGACGAGATCGATGCCTTCTTCACGCACATCCAGGGGTCGGCGCGCGTCCGGATGCGCGACGGAAAAATCTTGCGAATCAATTACGCGGCTCAGAACGGACATCCCTATCTTGCAGTAGGTCGTGTTCTGATCGAGCGCGGCATCGTGCCGGCGGACGAAATGACGATGGACAAAATCCGCACCTTCATGTCCGAGCACCCGGAGGAGGGCCGGGAGTTGATGCGGATGAATCGCTCCTACATCTTCTTCCGCGAGGTGGAGGAGCTTGGTGCGGACGCAGAGCCGATCGGCGCCCAGGGCGTATCGCTCACGCGCGACCGCTCGATCGCCGTCGATCGCGCGATCCACGTGTACGGCACGCCATTCTGGATCGACGCCGAACTACCGCTGAAAAATGAAGGCGAGCGGGTGCCGTTCCGCCGCCTGATGCTTGCGCAGGACACCGGTGGCGCGATCGTCGGCCCGGCGCGCGCCGACATCTATTTCGGCGCGGGCATCGAGGCCGGCACTGTCGCGGGCCGCCTTCGTCACAACGGGACGTTCTACATGCTGGTGCCCCGCTCGCTGGATCCCTCGCGTGTCGCGGATATCCCGCTGCCTGTGAAGCGGCCGAAGCGATGAGCAAGGAACGCGGGCCGCGTGGGCTTGCTCCGCCCGATCGCGCGCTGTGGGACGAAATAACGAAGTCGGTCAAGCCGTTGCGAGAGCTCGGGCAGAAACCGGCATCCGTCGATCCAGATCCGGCGCGCGAGCGCGAGCACCGCTCGCCGCCCGCACCGCCGCGACCCGCCCCTGTAGCGAAATCTCCGCCGCCGCTCGCCAAACTCGACCGCCGCGCGCGCAGCCGCGTCGCGCGCGGCCGCACAGAAATCGACGGTCGTCTCGATCTGCACGGTCTCACATTGGACCGGGCTCGAGGACGGCTTGCGGCGTTTCTTGCATCGTCCCAGGCACGCGGCGCGATGCTTGTGCTGGTGATCACCGGCAAAAGCGGCGCTTTGCGGCGAGAAGTGCCGCACTGGATGGCTCTGCCCGAGTTGCGGGCGCTCGTGATTGGCTTCGAGGAGGCGGCTGCGGCGCACGGCGGCGCCGGCGCGCTGTATGTGCAAATCCGCCGAGCGCGTGATTAGAGAATGTAGCGGGAAAGATCGGCGTTCTTTGCGAGGTCGGCGACTTGCGCCCGAACATATGCGCCGTCGATCACGAACTTCTCGCCTGTGCGATCGGCCGCTGAGAAGCTGATCTCGTCGAGGACGCGCTCGATTACGGTTTGCAGCCGCCGCGCACCGATGTTCTCGAGATTCGTGTTCACCTCGACCGCGACGTCGGCGATCGCATCGACCGCATCTTCTGTGAAAACCAGTTCCACTTTCTCCGTAGCGAGCAATGCCACAGACTGCTTTATGAGGCTTGCTTCGGTCTCTGTCAGGATGCGCCGGAAGTCGTCACGCGTAAGCGGCTGCAACTCCACCCGGATCGGCAGACGACCCTGCAATTCGGGAAGAAGGTCCGAAGGCTTCGCCACGTGGAACGCGCCCGAAGCAACGAACAGGATGTGATCGGTTTTCACCGGTCCGTGCTTGGTGGCGACCGTCGACCCCTCCAGCAAAGGCAGTAGATCGCGCTGCACGCCCTCGCGGCTCACGTCGCCGCCAATTCGCGCGCCTTCGCGCGCGCAGATCTTGTCGATTTCGTCGAGAAATACGATCCCGTTATTCTCGACGTTGCGTACGGCTTCGCGCACCAGCGCATCCTGGTCGAGCAGCTTGTCGGATTCTTCAGCTAGCAGCAGCGGATGTGCCTCACTCACTTTGAGCCGCCGTGGCCGACGTTGACCGCCGAATGCCTTTCCCAGCATGTCGCCGATTGAGATCGCCCCCATCTGTGCGCCGGGTACACCCGGAATCTCGAACATCGGCATGCCACCGCCGCTGCTTTGCACTTCGATCTCGACTTCCTTGTCGTCGAGTTCGCCTGCGCGCAACCGCTTGCGGAATGTTTCCCGTGTCGAAGGCCCGGCCGCTGGACCGACCAGCGCATCGAGTACGCGCTCCTCTGCAGCCTGATGCGCGCGGGCCTGTACGTCACGGCGCTTCTGCTCGCGCACAAGCGCAATTCCGATCTCGACCAGATCGCGCACGATCAACTCCACGTCGCGGCCGACATAGCCGACCTCGGTAAACTTCGTCGCCTCAACCTTGAGAAACGGCGCGCCCGCGAGCTTCGCGAGGCGGCGCGAAATCTCGGTCTTGCCGATCCCGGTAGGACCGATCATCAAAATGTTCTTTGGAAGCACTTCTTCGCGCAGTTTTTCGTCCAGCTGCAGCCGGCGCCAGCGATTGCGGAGCGCAATCGCGACCGCGCGCTTCGCATCCTTCTGCCCAACGATGTAGCGGTCGAGTTCAGAGACGATCTCGCGTGGCGAAAAATCGCTCATTCTCCGATCGTCTCCACGACGATATTGCGGTTCGTGTAGATGCAGATTTCCGCTGCGATATCGAGGCTCTTGCGCACGATCGCTTCCGCGTCGAGCGATGATTCGACGAGCGCGCGTGCTGCAGCGAGCGCGTAGGGTCCGCCCGAGCCGATGCCGGCGATCCCGTTCTCCGGCTCCAGCACATCTCCGGTGCCCGCAAGCAGGAGACTCACCTCCTTGTCCGCGACGAGCATCATCGCGTCGAGGCGCCGCAGATAGCGATCGGTGCGCCAGTCCTTCGCGAGCTCGACACAGGCGCGCGCGAGCTGACCGCGGTGCTCCTCGAGCTTCTTTTCCAGCCGGTCGAACAGGGTAAGCGCGTCCGCGGTCGCGCCAGCGAATCCGCCGATTACCTCGCCGTTGCCGAGGCGGCGCACCTTCTTTGCGTTTGCCTTAACGATGGTCGGCCCGAAGGTGACTTGGCCGTCACCGCCGATCGCGACCTTGCTGTCCTTCCGGACGGATACGATGGTCGTACCGTGGAAGGCTTCAATTGGATTTTGCGGCATGCGGCGCTCCGGCGTGCCACGTTATCTAGGCATTCACCCGATTGATGCAAACCATAAGGCCGCGAACCGCGCTGGGCGTGTGGCGCGGCCGGATGCTTGCTGCTAAACCCGCGCCAATCAAGGAGATCGCCAATGCGCACGGGGAAAGTCGCCCGCGCCACCAAGGAAACCGAAGTGAGCGTTTCGGTCGTTCTCGACGGCAGTGGTCGTGCCGAGATCGCGACCGGGATCGGATTCCTTGACCACATGCTCGAGCTGCTGGCGCGGCATTCGCGCATTGATATAGCCGTCCAGGCCAAAGGCGACCTCCACGTCGACCAGCACCACACCACGGAGGATGTCGGAATCGTCCTTGGTCAGGCGGTGAAGCAGGCGCTCGGCGACATGCGCGGCATCACGCGTTACGCCGACGTGCACATGCCGATGGACGAGACGCTATCGCGCGTCGCGATCGACATTTCCGGCCGCGCAGTGCTCGTGTTCCGCGTCGCGTTTCCACGCGACAAGATCGGTGAGTTCGATGTCGATCTTGTTCGCGAGTTCTTCCAGGCGTTCGCGTCGAATGCAGGTGTGACACTGCACGTCGAGACACTGTACGGTGACAATTCGCATCACGTCGCGGAGTCTTGCTTCAAAGGGCTTGCTCGCGCGTTGCGGATTGCAGTCGCTCTTGACCCCGCGGCGAAGGGCGAAGTGCCCTCGACCAAGGGCAGCCTCGGCTAACGGAGGCGGCGGTGAAGACCTTTTTCGTTCTTGAGCCCGCGGGCGGCGCCCGCAGTGCGGAGTTGGCCGATGCCGTGCACTTCGTGCGTGAAAAGTTCTATTGGAGCGCGCTGATTTTCACGCCACTTTGGCTCATCTGGCATGGACTCTGGCTGGCCTTCTGCGGATGGCTCGTCGCAGCGGTTGCGATAGCGAGCATCACTTATGCGTTCGGGCTGAACCAGACCGCGAGCGCAGTTGCGCTTCTTTTGCCGTCAATTGTTCTGGCATTCGAAGGCGCCGAGCTGAGACGCCGGAAGTTGGTGCGCGCAGGGTTTCGCGACGCGGGCGTTGCGATCGGCGAGACGCTCGAGGACGCGGAGCGACGCTTCTTTGCTGACTGGAAGCTGCGCACGTCCGAACCGAATTCGGCCAATCCGCAACCGCGCCAAGTAGCGCCGCAGGTTATGCAGCCTGCCGCACCGAAGGGCGTCATCGGCCTATTTCCCGAGCCGGGAGGGGGACGATGACGGTCGCTGTCATCGACTACGGCTCCGGGAATCTGCACTCGGCTGCGAAAGCCCTCGAGCGGGCTTCGCGCGAGAGCGGCTCGGGCGAGCCGATCCTCGTCACGCGTGATCCGGAGAGGGTCGCTCGCGCTGATCGCATCGTGCTTCCGGGCGTCGGTGCGTTTGCCGACTGCAAGCACGGGCTAGATACGGTGCCGGGCATGGTGGACGCGATGACCGAGGCCGCTCGCGACCGGGCGCGTCCTTTTCTCGGCATTTGCGTCGGCATGCAGTTGCTCGCGGAACGCGGATTGGAGCACGGCGTGACGCATGGACTCGGCTGGGTAAAAGGGGAGGTCGACCGTATTGTCCCGTCGGACGGTGCGCTGAAGATCCCCCACATGGGCTGGAACACGCTCATTGAGCGTCGCAGGCACCCGCTTCTCGATGGCATCACAATCGGTCAGAGCGGCTTGCACGCCTACTTCGTGCACTCGTATCAGCTGGCCCCGGCCGACAAGGAGGATCTTGTCGCCGACACCGAGTACGGGGGCCCGATCACCGCTGTGGTCGCCCGAGGCAATATCGCGGGCACGCAGTTTCACCCGGAAAAAAGCCAGCGGCTGGGTCTCGCGCTGCTCGCGAACTTTTTGCGCTGGAAACCGTGATTCTCTTTCCCGCGATCGACCTGAAAAACGGTGAGGCTGTACGCCTGCAACAGGGCGACATGAGCCGCACCACCGTCTTTAACCGCGATCCTGCGGCGCAGGCGCGTGCCTTCGAAGCCGCCGGCTTCGAATGGCTGCACCTTGTCGATATCGACGGCGCGTTTGCCGGAAAGCCGGTCAATGCGCTCGCGGTCGCCGCGATTGTGAAGGCGGTGAAGATACCCGTTCAGCTTGGCGGGGGCATTCGCAATATCGCAACGGTCGATGAATGGCTCGGCGAGGGGATCAAACGGGTCATTGTCGGCACTGCGGCCGTGCGCGACCCCGATTTCGTCAAGCGCGCCGCCAAGAAGTATCCCGGACGCATCGCCGTCGGCATCGACGCGCGAGGCGGAAAGGTCGCGATATCGGGGTGGGCGGAAGCGACCCACCTCGAAGTTGCCGCGCTCGCCCGCCGCTTTGAGGACGCCGGCGTCTCGTTGATCATCCATACCGACGTCGAGCGGGACGGAATGCTCAAAGGTCTCAACCTTGATGCGACGATCGCGCTTGCCGAAGCGACGCGCATTCCGGTCGTCGCTTCAGGGGGTCTCGCTTCGATCGACGACGTGCGAAAACTTTTAGAACCGCGGGCGAAGAAGCTCGCCGGGGCGATCGCGGGACGCGCGCTCTATGATGGGCGCCTCGAGGCGAAGGCTGCGCTCGACATCGTGCGCGCGGCGCGGGCTGCCTGACATGTTCAAGGTGCGCGTCATCCCCTGTCTCGACGTGAAAGACGGCCGTGTCGTCAAAGGCGTGAACTTCGTGAATCTGCGGGACGCGGGCGACCCGGTCGAGGCCGCCAAGGCCTATGACGCCGCGGGTGCCGACGAGCTTTGCTTCCTCGACATCACGGCGAGCCACGAGGAGCGCGCAATTCTTCTCGATGCGGTGCGACGCACAGCTGAGGCCTGCTTCATGCCTCTCACGGTCGGCGGCGGCGTCCGGACCGTTGCAGACGTGCGCACGCTGCTCGCGTCCGGCGCCGACAAGGTGTCCATCAACACGGCTGCGGTGCAGAGACGCCGTTTCGTAGGAGAAGCGGCGGAGAAATTCGGCGAGCAGTGCATTGTGGTCGCGATCGACGCGAAGAAGGTGTCGGGCCCCAACGAGCCGGCGCGCTGGGAAATATTCACGCATGGCGGGCGCAATTCAACCGGACTCGACGCCGTCACCTACGCGCGTGAAGTCGTTGACCTCGGAGCGGGCGAGATCCTGCTTACATCGATGGATCGCGACGGCACGCAGCAAGGCTACGACTTGGCCCTTACGCGCGCGGTGGCCGACGCCGTGCCTGTACCCGTGATTGCCTCTGGCGGCGTTGGAAACCTCGATCACTTGGTGGAAGGCATACGAGCGGGCGGCGCGACGGCCGTCCTTGCCGCCTCCATCTTCCATTTCGGCCAGTTCACCATCCGCCAGGCCAAGGATTACATGGCCAAGGCCGACCTGCCGGTCCGCCTCGATCCATGATAGGCCGCTGCCTGAACGAGGGATGGTCGTGAGCGATAAATTCACGCTGGAATTGTTGGCCAGGATCATTGGCGAGCGCGCTCGCGCGGGCGGCGAACGCTCCTATACGCGTAAGCTGCTCGATGAAGGCGCCGAGAAGTGCGCAAAAAAGCTCGGCGAAGAGGCGATGGAAACCGCGCTCGCGGCTGTTTCCGGTGACAAGCAGGCGGTCGTCGCGGAATCCGCCGACCTTCTCTACCATCTGCTGGTCGTCCTCGAGGCGCGCGGCGTCGCGCTATCCGAGGTCTACACCGAGCTCGAACGTCGCACTGTTCGCTCCGGCATTGATGAGAAGGAATCGCGGCAGCGGAACTGACTCCGCGCGCGAGGCGCACCGATGGAACAGCGTATCGAAGACGGCCTGTCACCCTACCGCGTTTTTACGCGGGCAGAATGGGCCGCACGGCGCGAAGACACGCCGATGACGCTGACGCGGGCGGAGATCGCCGACTTGAAAGCGTTCAACGACCGACTTTCGCTGAGCGAGGTGGAGGAAATTTATCTTCCGCTCTCGCGCTTGCTCTCGATGTACGTGGCTGCGATGCAACGTCTCTTTCGATCGATGCAGCGCTTTCTCGGCACCGGGGACGCGAAGGTCCCATACATCATCGGCGTCGGTGGTTCGGTCGCGGTGGGCAAGTCGACAACCGCCCGCGTGTTGCAGGCGCTGCTTCAACGCTGGCCCAACACGCCCAAGGTAGATCTCATAACGACTGACGGTTTTCTCCTGCCGAACGCGGTGCTTCAGCGCGAGGGCCTGATGGAGAAGAAGGGTTTTCCCGAGAGCTACGACCTGCCCGCGTTGCTGCGTTTTCTGACCGGTGTGAAGGCCGGCCAGCGGCCAGTGGCGGCTCCCGTTTACAGTCATCACGTCTACGACGTGGTGCCGGGTGGGCGCGTTGAAATCGATCGACCCGACATTCTCATTGTGGAAGGGCTGAACGTGCTTCAGGCGGGACGTCCACCCAAGGATGGAAAAGCCGTTCCCTTCGTTTCCGACTTTTTCGACTTCTCCGTCTACATCGATGCCGAAGAGACGGTGCTTGAGGATTGGTACGTGGAACGTTTCATGCGCCTGCGTGAGACCGCGTTTCGCGATCCGCAATCCTATTTTCATCGCTACTCGAAGGTGGACGACAAGGAAGCCGTCGAGACGGCGCTCTCAATCTGGCGACGCATCAATCTCGTGAACCTGCACGAGAACATTCTGCCTACGCGGCAGCGGGCTAGTCTGATACTGAGCAAGGGCGCCGATCATGAGATCGAGCGTGTGGCGCTGCGCCGGCTCTAATCAAGCTGCGGACACCGCCCGATCGAAGCCGCGCGCCTTCCTCGCCGCCGCCATTGCATCCTCCATGCGTTGCCGGTCCACAGGTTTCACGACGAAACCATCCATGCCTGCTTCCCGGCATGCGTCTCGATCCTCGGGAAACGCATTCGCCGTCAATGCGATGATCGGAATTTGCCCGCCGTCCGGCCCGAGTGCCCGGATACGGCGCGTCGCCTCGACCCCATCGATGCCCGGCAGATGCAGGTCCATGAGCACCACGTCGTAGGCTGCGCCCATCGCATGCGCCATCGCGACCGCGGTTACGGCCGCAATGCCGTTCCCGACGACGGTTGGCCCATGACCTGACCTCGCCAGCATTGCCTGGACGAGGAGCGCGTTGATTTCATTGTCCTCGGCGACGAGCACCATCAATCGTCTGCCGCGCGGAGCGCGAGCTTCGATCGCGTCAGTTTCGATTTCAGGTACCAGGGGCGGTGAAAGCGCGGGGACGGCGATGCGCGTCGCAAGCGATGCGGCTCGTACCGGTTTCACGAGGTAGCTGTCAAAGCCCGCCGCACGAAGATCGTCAAGCTCATCGCGCTCGGCAGGAGACAGTAAGACATGACAGTATTGCGCGAACGGCTTCGCGACTTCGGCGATCCGTTTGGTCGTCTCAAATCCGAATGCGTGATCAACCAGCACATGCGCCCAGGCACGCTCAGGGATAAGTGTCCCGGCAAGCGCTGCATCCGTCGCGAGCGATACGTTGGCGCCCCAGGCGCCGAGCCGTCGTACGAGGAGCGGACCCGCCACTGGCGAAGGCGATGCGACGAGGACGTCGAGTCCGCGAAGATCCGGGAGTGCGGCGGAAGCCTGCGATTCCTCGACGCGGGGTAGGTCGAGCGAAAAACTGAAACGCGACCCGGCGTCCGAGCTGTCGAGCGCGATTTCACCATCCATGCGCTCGACGATCCGCGCGGCGATCGCAAGGCCAAGTCCCGTCCCCCCATGCCGGCGCGCGAGCGTGCCATCACCCTGTTCGAATTCACGAAATATACGTTGCTGCAGCTGCGGGCCGACGCCAGGTCCCGTGTCGCTGATCTCAAAGCGAATGCGGTCCCCGGCCGCCCGCTCGACGACCGCGGCGACCCCGCCCGCGTCGGTGAATTTCACCGCGTTCCCCGCAAGGTTGAGCAGGACCTGACGCAGCCTTGCCGCGTCGCCGGCGACCATGCGCGGCACGTCATCTCCCACGTCCGCCGCGATTTCGATGCCTTTGGCCTGGGCGCGGGGCGCGATCAACTCGACGACGTCCGTTACCAGGGCCGGCAGATCGAAGGGCACGGATTCAAGATCGAGGCGGCCCGCCTCAATCTTGGAGAAATCGAGGATCTCTTCGATCAAGCCGAGCAATGCATCGCCGGATGTCTTCACCGCGCGCGCATAGGTCCGCTGCTCGGGCGTGAGCGAGGTATCGAGCAGGAGATCCGCCATCCCGAGAATTCCATTCAGTGGTGTCCGCACTTCGTGACTGACGACAGCGAGGAAGCGAGATTTCGCGCGGCTTGCGGCTTCCGCCTTCTCACTCGCTTCCGCGAGCGCGCGCTCAGCGGCGACGCGCCCGGTCACGTCGCGGCCAACGCGTTGCGTCTCGACGACGCGTCCGTTTTCATCGCGGACCGGAACGACCTTCCAGGAAATCCAGTGCGAACCGTCGCGTGCCGCGATCTCCTGGTCGAAACTCGTCGAGCCGTCAGGCAGCGTTGTACGCACTCCCTCGCTCACGACATTCAGTGGAAAACTGCCGCCAATGATCTTCTCGGTCGGCTTGCCGGCGAGAGAGCATAGCGGCGCGCTTGCATGCGTGACGCGTCCCTGCGCGTCTTCCCGCAAAACGAAATCACCCTGTGCGTCGACGAGCGCCGCCGCTCGTGCAAGGCGTTCTTCCAGCGACCAGATGCGGTCGTCTCGCGCTTCGATCGCGGCTTCAAGTTCACCGATGCGCGCGGCACTGCTGCGGGCGCGGCCCTGATGATTGTAGAGGGCGATCAGCGCGAAGATGAGAAGTCCGGCGAGCATGCCTGCGAGACTGACCGGACCGTTCTCGGCCATCTCCACGCGCGCTTCTTGCGCCTGCGATGCAAGCGGCATCGCGCACGCAACTAAGAGCGCCATCGTCCGCGCGGGCAAATACCGGCACGCGAAATAGCGCCAGACTCGCCGCACGCCCGCTTCGGCCATTGCTGCACCCGGCATCGTATTCGTTAGCGGACTATGCGGTGTCAGGGCTTAACGGTCGTTGGCCCGCCTAGAATGGACCTCGTGGATTCCACTTCATGGTTTATGAGCGAGATCGCGAGTTCGTCGACTTTTAACGATCAGGCTGCAACGGCCATGCGGTCGTGCAATGCGCGGTAGGCAAGTGCCTCGGCGAGATGCGGCCGGCCGATCGTTTCCGCGCCCTCGAGATCGGCGATGGTGCGGGCGACCTTGAGCACCCTGTGATAGCCCCGAGCGGAAAGCCGCATCGCGTCCGCAGCATCACGCAACAGCTTGAGGCCGTTTCCGTCGGGCGTTGCGATCTGCTCGAGCAGGGTGCTCTGCACCTCGCCGTTGGTGCGCAGATCAGGACGTTTGAGCGCCTGGAACCGCGCAAGTTGAAGTGAACGTGCCGCCGCCACGCGTTGCGCGACTTCGCGGCTTCCTTCGGAAGGCGGCGGCAGCACGAGATCCGACGCCGAGACCGCGGGTACTTCGATGTGGAGGTCGATACGGTCGAGCAGCGGACCTGACAGGCGCGACTGGTAGTCGGCAGCGCAGCGCTCGTTCGCTCCGCGTTTGCAAATGAAGCCCGGGTCGCTCGCGCGGCCGCAGCGGCACGGATTCATCGCGGCGACCAGCTGAAAGCGTGCGGGGTACGTGATGCGATGGTTCGCGCGTGCAATCACCACTTCGCCGCTCTCGATTGGTTGCCGGAGCGAATCCAGCACCTGCGGCTGAAACTCCGGAAATTCGTCGAGAAACAGCACGCCGAGATGAGCGAGTGACACTTCGCCCGGACGTGCGCGCAGGCCCCCGCCTACCATTGCCGCCATGCTCGCGGAATGATGCGGATTGCGGAATGGACGCCGCGCTGTGAGGGCGCCGCCCTCGATTGTGCCGGCGACCGAGGCGATCATGGACACTTCGAGCAGTTCTGAGGGCGCAAGCGGCGGAAGAATCGTGGGAAGCCGTGCTGCGAGCATTGACTTGCCCGCGCCCGGCGGGCCGACGAACAGAAGATTGTGGCCGCCTGCCGCGGCAATCTCGAGCGCGCGCTTCGCGGCTTCCTGTCCACGGATGTCCGCGAGATCGAGTGTCGATTCCAGTGCGGCTCTAACTTTCGGCTCGGGGCGAGAGAGGACCTGCGTGCCGCGCAAATGATTGGCAAGCTGGATGAGCGAAGCCGGTGCGAGGATGTCCATCTCCGGGCTGGCCCACGCGGCTTCGGGACCACAGGCCTTCGGGCAGATCAGGCCGAGACCGAGAGAGCTCGCGGCGACCGCTGCCGGAAGAACGCCCGCGACCGGCGCGAGCGATCCGTCCAGTCCGAGCTCGCCGAGGACGGAAAACCCGGCGAGCGCGTCGGACGGCACAGCGCCAATCGCCGCCATAAGCCCGAGCGCAATCGGCAGATCGAAGTGACTGCCTTCCTTCGGCAGATCCGCCGGCGCCATGTTGATGGTGATGCGTTTCGCCGGCAGCGCGAGCCCGGACGCTATCAGTGCGGCGCGCACGCGCTCCTTCGCTTCGGACACCGCCTTGTCCGGAAGTCCGACGAGATTGAACGCGGGCAACCCGGGCGCCACCTGGACCTGCACGTCAACGGGCCGCGCCTCCACGCCTTCGAAGGCGACCGTCGCAACGCGTTGAACCATGCGCCCCTCCAACCAGGAGGCTACCGCACAAGTTGCAGCACATCAATAACATCAGTAGAACGGGAGATGACTATCAGCCACTACCATTCAGCTCAATGAGCAAACGTTCAAAGGATCCGGCGAATGCGTCGAGCTCGAAGTTCTGCGGGTCGTCGTGCTTGTTGCGAATACCTTCGTCGAGAACAGCGTGGAATGCCGGGATCATCCAGAAACCGGCGCGCACGCTCGCGACCGTGTACACGACCGCAAGCGCGTCGTATTGCGCCGGCGTGAATCCGGGCTGCGGTGCGAGGTAATCGTTTCCGCGGCCGAATTTCGGATCGCGCCGTCGCGGCTGGATCAGCTCGATGTGCAGGAAAAGACCTTTTAGCGCTGCACCAAAGTTCGTCGCCATCTCGAACTTGGTCGCACGCCACGGCACTTCGAAGTCATGTGCGAGCATGATTGCGCCTGCGCGGTTGATGAACACGTGCGCGCGCTCGAGGTCATTGCTGCAACTATAGCGCTCGAGATCGTTGATTTTCGGATCGGTGTCCAGGCTGCGCGGCCACGGCAGGCCGCGATAGTTCGGCGTGCTGGTGTCGTGAATGACGAAGTACGTCGCCGGCCGCTGGTTGGGCTCGTTCTCGCGCGCCGTTGAGACCGCGCGCGTCAGCGATGCGCCGAGCGGATCGTCAAGGTTGCGCTTGGTGAGCCATTTGCGCAGCATCTCTCGGCTCGGGAGATCGACTGTCCCTCCGATCTTTCCCGCGAGGACCGCTGGAAGCTCCGAGAGCGGAGGCCCGAGCCGGCCCACCGGCTGCACCGGATTAAGCAGGCATTTGGCTTGCTCCGCAGGCGTACCGCCAAAGGCGAGCGCTTCCAGGTCGAACGCGCACTTGCCCATGTTCTTTAACGTGACTGGTCGCACCGACTTGAAGGAGCATTTGCCCGCAGCAAAGGTGTTGCTCGCCGGCGCGGCTCCGAGCAAAACTGCCACAAGGAAAAGATACCTCGCGCGCATTATTCGAGCCGATCCACGTTCAACGTCGCTTTTCCTCGATCTTGTCCCAGATCATCGCCGCGACGTCGGGTCCGCCAACGTTCTTGATCGCACGAATGCCGGTCGGCGAAGTGACGTTGATCTCGGTCAGAAATCCGTCGATCACGTCGATGCCGACGAATAGAAGTCCGCGCTCCTTGAGCGAGGGCGCAAGGCGAATACAGATCTCCCGCTCGCGCTTCGAGAGATCGGTCGCTTTCGGCACGCCGCCGCGCACCATGTTCGAGCGCAGGTCACCAGCGGCGGGCACGCGATTTACGGCACCTGCGAACTCACCGTCCACGAGGATTATGCGCTTATCGCCTTGTTTCACTTCAGGCAGGAATTTCTGGATCACCCATTGCTCGCGGAAAGTCGTGGAAAACAGGTCATAGAACGATCCAAAATTCAGATCGTCATGGCGGATCAAGAATACGGATTCTCCGCCCTTGCCGTAGAGCGGTTTCATTACGATGTCGCCCTGCGCCTTTCGGAACGCTTTGATTTCGTCGAGGTCGTGGGAAAGCAGCGTAGGCGGCATCAGATCCTTGAACTCGGTCACGAACATTTTCTCCGGCGCGTTTCGAACCGCGGCCGGATCATTGATCACGAGCGTCTTTGGATGGATTCGCTCGAGTAGGTGCGTCGTCGAGATGTACGCGAGATCGAACGGTGGATCCTGCCGGAGCAGAACCACGTCGAGGCTCGATACCTCTATGCGCTTGGGCACACCGAGCGTGAAATGATCGCCATCCTTGTCGCGCACGGTGAGTTGCTGCGCGCTGGCGACGATCGTGCCATCGAGCATCGAAAGCTTGTCAGGCGTGAAGTAGGAAAGCTTGTGCCCACGCTTCTGCGCCTCAAGCAGCAGCGCGAAAGTGGAATCGCCCGCGATCTTGATCTTTTCGATCGGGTCCATCTGCACAGCGATGTTGAGCGGCAAATTCCCCCTCCCAGATCAGCTTTCGGCTTCGAACGCCGCAACGAGGTGCAGCGGCAGCCGCCCCGGCGCGACCAGCACGGCGTCGAAGCGAATGTCGTATCCCGCATGTTCGGGGTGGGCCGCAAGCCAGGCCTCAGCGGCCGCCACAATGCGCCGCTTCTGGCGCGTCAACACCGACCAGGCCGCATCGTCGATACGCGGCCGAGCCTTTACCTCTACGAACACGAGGGTCTTCCCGCGGCGCACGACAAGATCGACTTCGCCCACCGGACTCCTCCACCGCCGCGCAAGCTCTCGGTAGCCCTTGGCGGCGAGCAGCAGCGCCGCGCGCCCCTCCGCTGATACGCCTAGTTTGAAAGCGGCTTGGCGCTTGTTGCCGTTCATTTCTTCTTCTTCCGGCTCCCAGCGAGTGCCACCGCGCGCTGATAGATTTCACGCCGGGAAATTCCCGTTTCAGCGGCAACGATGTCGGCGGCGTCCTTCACCGAAAGCGTCACGAGCGCCGCCTTCAGCTTGGCGTTGATCGTTTCCGACGACAATGAGGGCGCTTCGGCGTCTGGTGGACCGACTACGATGACGATCTCGCCTTTCGGCGCACCAGCGTCAGCATAGTGGCTCGCGAGCGCGGGCAAGGTTCCTCGCCGTATTTCCTCGAAGGCTTTCGTCAGCTCGCGACAGACGGCTGCCGCGCGTCCGCCGAGTGCGGCGGCGAGATCGGCTAGGCAGTCTGCGAGTCGCGGTCCGCTCTCATAGAAAACGAGCGTCGCTGGAATCGAGGCGAGTTCGGCGATGCGCGTCTTGCGCTGGCCCGACTTTGCGGGAAGGAAGCCCTCGAACAGGAAACGGTCAGTCGGCAGGCCGGCAGCGACAAGAGCGGCAAGCGCGGCGGAAGCGCCCGGTATCGGAAAGATCAGGTGGCCTGCCTCGATTGCCGCCTCCACCAGCTTATAACCGGGATCCGAGACGAGCGGCGTGCCCGCGTCCGACACGAGGGCTACGGATGCACCAACATCGAGCCTGGCAAGAATCCGCGGCCGCACCGCCGCCGCGTTGTGCTCGTGATACGAAAGCAGCGATGGCCGCAGACCGTAGCGATCAAGCAGGCGCCGCGTGACGCGGGTGTCTTCGCAGAGGACGAGATCGGCGCTCGCCAGCACCGAGAGGGCACGCAAGGTCACATCGCCGAGGTTCCCGATAGGGGTCGCGACTACATAAAGTCCCGGAGCCAAGCGCACTTTTTCTGCTTTGAAGGGCGGCGGGCTGATTCGGGGGTCGTGCGACTGGGAAGGATCTTGCGCCATGGCCTGAGCGGGATTTGACGAGTGTTGACTTCGAGTCTATCGGCCGCGCGGCGTATGTAATAGCCGGGGATTCGGGCCAGTCGGCCCGTGAACTTTGACACTTGCAAGCCGCTGCCGCAGATTCTCCGAAACGGGGCAATCTCACCGATTTGGGCCGGTGCGGGGGAACGAATGTTCTCGCATGCGTTTGCGTTAGCTGGCGTCCGGGCGGCCGCCGCCGTCAGGCGTGTCACGGCTCTCGCCGCCATTCTTCTACTCGCTGGCTGCGGGGGTCAGTCCGGAGCCGACTTCGGTCCGCTGGCGGGCAATTCAGCGCCACCGAATCCGCAAGCGCAAGCCCAGGCCCCGCTGGGCAATCCGGGGGGTGTGCGCGTTGGTCTCGTGCTTCCTCTAAGTGCAAGCGGGAATGCGGGTGCCGTGGCGCAGTCCATGCGGAATGCCGCCGAACTCGCACTCGCGGAATTCGCGAACCCGAACATTCAGCTCGTCGTCAAGGACGACGGCGGGACCGCCCAGGGTGCGCAGCGCGCGACCGAGCAGGCCCTCGGCGAAGGCGCCGAGATCATCCTCGGACCACTTTTCAGTCATGCGGTGGCCGCGGCGGGTCAAACCACGCGCAACCGCGGCGTCCCGATGATCGCGTTTTCCACCGACGCCAATGTCGCGGCACGTGGCGTCTATCTCTTGAGCTTCCTGCCCGAGACGGATGTAGAGCGCATCGTCGGCTATGCGACCGCGAACGGGCGAAAATCCTTTATCGCCCTTCTGCCGGACAGCGCCTACGGGACCGTTGTTGAAGGGCACCTCAAACAGGTGGTGGCGGCACGCGGCGGTCGCATCATCGCGCTCGAGCACTATTCAAGCGATCCAGCCCGCATGGCCGAGGCGGTCCGCAAGGTCGCGCCTGCTGCTCGTCAGGCAGACGCCGTGTTCATCGCCGACGCTGCCGATGCGACATCACAGATCGTGCAGCAACTCGCGAACAACGGAGTCTCGCCGCGCCGTCTGAAGCTGATCGGCACGGGCCTGTGGGACGACCCGAAACTATTCTCGAGCGAGAACATGACGGGCGCGTGGTTTGCCGCACCTGACGGAAACTATCGCGCATTTGCGGATCGCTATCGTGCCCGTTTCGGCCAAGACCCGGTGCGCACGGCGAGCCTCGCCCACGACGCGGTTTCGCTCGTGGCGGCCCTTGTGAAGTTGCAGGGCGCTGCGCGCTTTTCGGAAGAAGTGCTGATCAACGCAACGGGCTTTCAGGGAACGGACGGCATCTTCCGATTCCGCTCCGACGGGACAAGCGAGCGCGGCCTCGCGGTCATGGAAATCCAACGTGGCTCCGCCCGCGTCGTGAATCCCGCGCCGCGCGCGTTTGGCACTGCTTCGATGTCTTATCTCGGTCGGTAATTCAGTTGCTGTTGACCACCGGTGATGACACCGCCCCCACAGCAGCCGGAGCGGTTTCTCATGATTCAGAGGACAAACGACGAAATCGCGCACAAACGACGTGCCAATCTTCCGCTTCGGCCGGAGATGAAGGCGACGCAGGTGGTCACGCCAGCGGCTGAAGTCGATCCTGCGCTACGCGATTGAGCCGTTCCGCTTGCGTGCAGCGGATTGCGACGTATCTAAGCCGCTAGATCCGCGACGATTGCGTCGAGCACAGGGAAGCCTTCGGCCGTCACACGGAGGCGCCCGCTCGACGTCGTTTCGATCAATCCGTCACCAGCCAATGAGGCGATGCGGTCGGGATCGAAATCGCGTCCGGCGAGATGACGGAATCGATTGCGTTCGATCCCCTCACGCAGCCGAAGCCCCATCAGCAGGAATTCGTCCGCTCGCTCGATTGCTCCGAGCGGCTCGTCGACGACCAGTCCGTGCCCGCGGTCTTCAACGAGCGCGAGCCACCTCTCTGGATGCCGTTCTGTGGCAGTCGCCATCCGGCCCTCATCCGTGTCGATCCGTCCATGCGCCCCAGGACCGACCCCGACATATTCACCTGAGCGCCAGTAAACCAGATTGTGCCGGCTCTCGGCTCCCGGCCGTGCGTGATTCGAGATCTCGTATGCGGAAATCCCCGCCGCATCGCAAGTTTCCTGGGTTACGTCCCAGAGTTCACGTGCCAGGTCGGTATCCGGAACTTTGAGCTTTCCCGCACGGTGCAGTGCCGCGAATGGCGTGCCCTCCTCGATCGTGAGTTGGTAGAGCGAAAGATGCTCGACCTGCTCGTCCAAGGCGCGCTTCAACTCGGCACGCCACTGTGTCGGCGTCTGTGCCGGTCGGGCATAAATGAGATCGAACGAGACACGCGGGAACGAAGATTTGGCAATCGCGACCGCGGCGAGCGCCTCTTCAGCGGTATGCATGCGGCCCAAGGCTTTTAATGATGGATCGTCGAGTGCCTGTACACCGAGCGATACCCGGTTGACGCCGGCCGAGCGATAACCGCGAAAGCGTTCCGCCTCGACGCTCGTGGGATTCGCCTCAAGCGTGATTTCGGTGTCGGCTCGCAGCGCCCAGTGCCGAGCGATTTCGCCGAGAATCATGGCGACGGTTTCCTGCCGCATGAGCGATGGCGTTCCGCCGCCGAAGAACACGCTCGTCAAAGTGCGCGACCCGATGCGCGCCGCCATCTGTGCGAGCTCGGCCGCGATCGCGCGCGCGAACCGCGCTTCGTCGGGCTTCTCGTGGCGCACGTGGCTGTTGAAGTCGCAGTACGGGCACTTCGCGAGGCAAAACGGCCAGTGCACGTAAACGCCGAAGCCGGAATCCGCTTTCATGCGCGCAGCGTATGGCAGGATTTGCAGCGCCGGTCAC
The DNA here is from genome assembly GCA_963711595.1 of uncultured Alphaproteobacteria bacterium. GTDB lineage: Bacteria > Pseudomonadota > Alphaproteobacteria > Rhizobiales > Xanthobacteraceae > JAUSIF01. The sequence continues at coordinate 154,452 of CAVQER010000007.1, read as the reverse complement.
GGCCGGCGCTATCGCTTCAGGCAGCGCTCTGAGAGATTGATGAACGCCCGCGCCCGATGCGACAGACCCTGTCCGCGGGGCGGCAGCCCATGCTTTTCGTCCGCGCTCATTTCGCCGAACGTGCGGTCGTGACCGTCAGGCATGAACATGGGGTCGTACCCGAATCCGCGGGTTCCACGCGGCGGCCAGACCAGTGTTCCCTCGACGCGTCCCTCCACGCATTCGGTCTGACCGTCCGGCCAGGCCAAGGCAAGGGCCGAGACGAAGGCGGCGCGCCGTCGCTCGGGACTATTGGCGGCCGCTTCGACGAGCTTTTCCTGCACAACCCGCATCGCGCGCGCGAAGTCTCTGTCAGGCGCCGCCCAGCGAGCGGAGTGGATGCCTGGCGCGCCGCCGAGAGCTTCGACGGCGAGACCGGAATCGTCGGCAAGTGCGGGAAGATTTGCGGCGGCCGTAGCGGCCTCAGCTTTTATGCGCGCATTGTCAGCGAAGGTCGTGCCGGTCTCCTCCGGTTCGGGGAGACTGAGTTCAGCGGCCGAGACGGCATCCACGCCGTATGGGGCCAGCAACTCGCGCATTTCCCGCAGCTTGCCCGGATTGTGAGTCGCGATGACGACGCGGCCTGAAAGCGTCCGCCGCATGCTCAGGCAATCGTGAGCTTCTGGAGCTCGACGAGACGCGCAATGCCTTTCTTGGCGAGCGCCATCAGCGCGGCGAGCTCGGCTTCCGAGAACGGCACCTTCTCGGCCGTCCCCTGAATTTCCACGATTCCGCCGCTGCCGGTCATCACGAAGTTTGCGTCGGTGTCCGCCTCGGAATCCTCGGCGTAGTCGATGTCGAGGACCGGCAGGCCCTTGACGATGCCGCAGGACACGGCGGCGACATGATCTTTCAGCGGCTCGCGCGTGATCATTTTCCGCGCCTTCATCCATGCGATGCAGTCGTGCAGCGCGATCCAGCCGCCGGTGATTGCCGCGGTGCGCGTGCCACCGTCCGCCTGCAACACGTCGCAGTCGACGGTAATCTGCCGTTCGCCCAGCGCGGCGAGATCAGTGACCGTGCGCAGCGAGCGCCCGACGAGCCGCTGAATTTCCAGCGTACGCCCGGATTGTTTGCCGGCAGATGCCTCGCGCCGCGTCCGCTCGTTGGTCGCGCGCGGAAGCATTCCGTATTCCGCCGTAACCCAGCCGCGCCCCTGGCCCTTGAGCCAGGGCGGGAGCTTTTCCTCGAGTGTCGCGGAGACGAGCACTTGGGTCTCGCCAAACTTTACGAGGCATGAGCCTTCTGCGTGCCGCAGCAGGCCGCGCTCGAAACTCACCGAACGCATCTCGTCGTGGGCACGCCGGCTTGGCCGCATGGATTGTCTCCCGATGGCGTCCTTGTACGGGTGCGACATGGCGTCGACAAGGCCGATAGCCATGTTGCCGGCCGGCACTTGCGGCCGGATGCGACGCCTGCACATATTCGGCGTGAGAGATCGTCTCGGAGTTCATCTTGTCCATCGACGTCCCTATCGGCACGACCTCAGTCAGTCTCGCGCAGCTCGATGAGCGCTCGCGCGAAATTTTCCGCCGTATCGTCGAAACCTACCTGGCAACCGGCGATCCGGTCGGATCGCGCAATATTTCGCGCGTGCTGCCGATTGCGCTTTCACCCGCGTCTGTTCGAAACGTGATGGCGGATCTGGAGTCGCTCGGGCTTATTTTCGCGCCGCACACGAGTGCCGGACGCCTGCCGACCGAGTTCGGTCTGCGGTTCTATATCGACGCTCTCCTGGAGTTCGGCGACCTCTCCGGCGATGAGCGGCGCAGCATAGAGGCGCAGGTGCGCGCCGCGCGGAATGACAGCCTCGACAATGTCCTGAACGAAGCCTCCGCGATGCTGTCGGGGCTCACGCGCGGAGCCGGTGTCGTTACCACGACCAAGACCAACCCGCGATTGCGTCACGTTGAGTTCGTCGGCCTCGAGCCCGGCCGCGCGCTGATGGTGCTCGTCTCGGACGACGGCCAGGTCGAGAACCGCCTCCTCGCGCTGCCAACCGGCCTGCCGTCTTCTGCGCTTGTCGAGGCCACGAACTTCTTGAACGCGCGCGTCCGCGGTAAGACGCTTGCCGAGATAAAGTCAGAGCTGGAAGGGGCGCATGCCGCTGCCCGCGCCGAGCTCGATTCACTGACGCAAAAGATCGTCGCGGAAGGGCTCGCAAGCTGGTCCGGCGGCGACTCCGGAGAGCGCAAGCTGATCGTGCGCGGTCAAGCAAAGCTTCTGGAAGACCTGAAGGCGATGCAGGACCTGGAGCGCGTTCGGCTGCTGTTCGACGATCTCGAAACCAAGCGCGGAGTGATCGATCTTCTCGGCAAGGCCGAGGAGGGCGAGGGGCTCCGCATTTTCATCGGGTCGGAGAACAAGTTGTTCTCCCTGTCCGGTTCATCGACGATCGTCGCGCCCTATCGTGACGGCGCGGGCCGCATAGTTGGGGTGCTCGGCGTGATCGGCCCAACTCGTCTCAACTACGCTCGAGTTGTTCCGATGGTCGATTACACCGCGCGAGTGGTCAGCAAGATCATCGGCGGCTAACCTTACGCGGCAAAAGCCGCTAAACCCCATATTCCACCTTGATTTTTTTTAACCCGACCTGATATCCGGTTCCTAAACCGCAAACGACGAGCGCGAAATGTCGAAAGCTGACGAAACGAAACGCCCTGCCGACGCGGAAGACATGTCTGCTGTGGACGAAGACGTTGGCCCGGAGAAGGCGCCGGCGACCGACGATGTGACGGCGCTGGCGGGCGCCATAGACGAATTGCGTGACAAGTATCTGCGCGCCATGGCCGAAGCGGATAACATCCGCAAGCGTGCGGAACGCGACGTGGCGGACGCGCGCACGTACGGCATTGCGAGCTTCGCTCGTGACATCATTGGCGTCTCTGACAACCTTTCACGCGCACTCGAGGCCATTGAACCAGAGGCGAGGACCTCGGCCCAAGGCACACTCAAGGCGCTGCTAGACGGCGTCGAGCTGACCCGGCGCGAACTGGAGAAAGCCCTGAAGAAGCAGGGCGCGCGTCCGATCGACCCTAAGGGCGAAAAGTTTGATCCGCATTTTCATCAGGCCATGTATGAGGTCCCGGATGCCGACGCTCCGCCGGGCACCGTCGTTCAAGTGATGCAGATCGGATATGCCATCGGCGAGCGCGTACTCCGTCCGGCCTTAGTCGCCGTGGCCAAGGGAGGGCCGAGGGCCGCTCAAGACGAGTTCGAGCGCGAGCGAAAACGGCTCGGATTGAGCGGACCGTCAAGCTGAGTAGAGGGCGCAGTGCAGTTCCGCATCGACCTGGAGAGCAGGCAGCCACTCGTGTCGGGCGCGTACCGCGACGTCTACGAGCATCCGCACGACGACGATCTGCTGGTAAAGGTTGTGAAGCCGCTCGCCGTTGAGCGGTACGCGCAACGGGCCTCTGTCTACAACCGCTGGCGTGGGAATTGGCAGTACCGCAACCAATCGCGCGAAATCGAGGAATATCTCGCCTTGCGCAGGCGCGGACAGCACACCTTGCCATTCATTCAGCACTTCGTCGGCGTGGTAGACACTGATTTTGGCTTCGGCATGGTTGTTCGCAAAGTGCGGGGGCACGACGGCGAACTGGCGCCGACAATCATGGAGCTGGTCGAGAGAGGCGGGCTGACCCCTGAGATTCGTGGTCGAATGACGGACCTACTCGCGGACGTTGTCCGTCATCACATCGTGTTCGGCGACATCAGCGGGAAAAATATCGTTCATGCAGACGACAAGGAGCATGGCAACCGGCTCGTCATCATCGACGGGCTGAGCGATCGGCTCCTCTTACCCGTCAATTCCTGGAGTCCGACCGTCAACCGCGTCTATTGCGAACGCCGTTTTGCCCGGGCCATGCGCCGGATCGAGGCAGTGGATCGGGACCGGCTGGCCGGGCTTCGCCCGGAACTCCTGGCCAAGAGTTAAGGGGCGATCACCACCGGCAAAAGTCCGCGGGCCTCGTGAAAATCTTCGCGGACCCAGGGGCTTCCGGGGCCCTACCGTCTTGCAGCCCTGAAACGCTCCTCCTATATCAGCCGCGAACGCCGCGCTGTCGCGGCGGAATCCCCAAGCGCGGGGGCCGTGCGGGGGACGATGGCGGACATCCGCCCGTCTCTGCCGGGGGCTCACATTGAGGCCCGGACGGCCTGCCGGAAAGATGAGGTAGAGACATGTCCAAGGTCATCGGTATCGACCTCGGCACCACAAATTCGTGCGTCGCCGTTATGGAAGGCAAGACGCCGAAGGTGATCGAGAACGCAGAGGGTATGCGCACGACGCCCTCGATTGTTGCCTTCACCGACGACGGCGAGCGTCTGGTCGGACAGCCCGCCAAACGCCAGGCAGTTACCAACCCGGAAAAGACCTTCTTCGCAGTAAAGCGCCTGATTGGCCGGCGCTACGACGATCCGATCATCGAGAAGGATAAGAAGCTCGTCCCTTACGCCATCGTGCGCGCCTCTAACGGCGATGCCTGGCTCTCGGACGGCAGCAATCAGTACTCCCCCTCCCAGATCTCCGCCTTCACCCTGCAGAAGATGAAGGAGACGGCAGAGGCCTATCTCGGCACGAAAGTCGAGAAGGCCGTCATTACCGTTCCGGCGTACTTCAACGACGCCCAACGCCAAGCCACAAAAGACGCTGGCAAGATCGCGGGCCTCGAGGTTCTGCGCATCATCAACGAGCCGACTGCGGCGGCGCTCGCTTACGGCCTCGATAAGAAGACCGCAGGCACGATCGCCGTGTACGACCTCGGCGGCGGCACCTTCGACATTTCCATTCTGGAGATCGGCGACGGTGTGTTCGAGGTGAAATCCACGAACGGCGACACGTTCCTGGGCGGCGAAGATTTCGACATGCGGCTCGTCAACTATCTCGCCGACGAGTTTCAAAAAGAGCAGGGCATTGACCTGCGCAAGGACAAGCTTGCGCTGCAGCGCCTGAAAGAGGCGGCTGAAAAGGCGAAGATCGAACTGTCGTCGACGACGCAGACCGAAATCAATTTGCCGTTCATCACTGCTGACAAGTCCGGCCCCAAGCATATGACGATGAAGTTGACGCGGGCGAAGTTTGAAGCCCTCGTTGACGATCTCATCCAGAAGACGGTCGAGCCGTGCCGTCGCGCGATCAAGGATGCAGGGCTGTCGGCAGCCGAAATCAACGAAGTCGTCCTCGTCGGCGGCATGACGCGCATGCCGAAGGTGCAGGAAGTCGTGAAGCAGCTCTTCGGCAAGGAGCCGCACAAGGGTGTGAATCCCGACGAAGTGGTTGCGGTTGGTGCCGCCATTCAGGCGGGCGTGTTGCAGGGCGACGTCAAGGACGTTCTGCTGCTCGACGTGACGCCGCTCTCGCTCGGCATCGAGACGCTCGGCGGCGTATTCACGCGGCTGATCGACCGCAACACGACAATCCCGACGAAGAAGAGCCAGGTTTTCTCGACGGCCGAGGACAATCAGGGCGCGGTGACGATCCGCGTGTTCCAGGGCGAGCGCGAGATGGCGGCGGACAACAAGCTGCTCGGCCAGTTCGATCTCGTCGGCCTTCCCCCTGCGCCGCGCGGCGTGCCGCAGATCGAAGTCACGTTCGACATCGACGCGAACGGCATCGTCAATGTATCGGCGAAGGACAAGGGCACCGGCAAGGAACAACAGATCCGCATCCAAGCGTCCGGCGGCCTCAGCGAGGCTGACATCGAGAAGATGGTGAAGGACGCCGAAGCGCACGCGGCCGAGGACAAGAAGCGGCGCGAACTTGTCGAGGCCAAGAACCAGGCCGACGCGCTCGTGCACACGACGGAGAAGTCTTTGGCCGAGTACGGCAGCAAGGTGAGCGAGGCCGATCGTTCGGCCATCGAGAACGCACTCTCCGACCTCAAGGAGGCGCTGAAGGGCGACGAGGCCGACACGATCAAGGCCAAGGCGCAGACACTCGCCCAGGCTTCGATGAAACTTGGCGAGGCCATGTATGCCGCTCAGAAACAGGGCGGAGACGGTGATGATGCCGCCGGTGGCAGCGGAGAGGGCAAGGGTAAGGAGGACGTCGTCGACGCCGAATTTACCGAGGTCGATGACGACAAGAAAAAGTCCGCCTGAGCTAGGTCGACGCATGAGATGCCGCCGGCAAAATCAGACAGCCGCCCCCGCGCAAGTCGCGGGGGTTGCCGTTTCAATTGCAGTCTGAGGGCTTAGGCGAGACGGGGATGTCTAAGCGGGACTACTATGAGGTGCTCGGTCTCGCCCGCGGCTGCGGCGACGGTGAGATCAAATCGGCGTTTCGTAAGCTCGCCATGAAGTGGCATCCGGACAAAAATCCGGGCGACCAGAGCTGTGAGCATCAGTTCAGGGAGATCAACGAGGCCTATGACGTCCTGAAGGACGATCAGAAACGCGCGGCCTACGATCGCTTTGGGCACGCAGCCTTCGACGGTGCTGGCGCCCATTCGCACGGCTTTAGCGGCGACTTCGCCTCGGCATTTTCCGATATTTTCGACGATCTGTTCGGCATGGGGCGCCGCGGCCGCGGCTCAGGACGCGAGCGAGGCGCCGATCTCCGCTACAATCTCGAGATCACGCTGGAAGAAGCGTTCGCCGGTAAGACGGCGCAAGTGCGCCTGCCGACGAACGTGACGTGTGAGGTTTGCTCGGGCACGGGCGCGAAGGCCGGTACCCAGCCGATACATTGCCGCAATTGCGGCGGCAGCGGTCGCATGCGTCATGCGCAAGGTTTCTTCACGATCGAGCGCACGTGCCCCGCGTGTCAGGGTCGCGGCACGATGATCGAAACCCCATGCGAGAATTGCGGCGGGGCCGGGCGGGTGACAAAGGAGCGCACGCTTGAGGTCAACATCCCCGCGGGCGTCGAGGACGGGACGCGCATCCGCTTGGCCTCCGAAGGCGAGGCAGGCGTACGTGGCGGCCCCGCCGGCGACCTTTATATTTTTCTGTCGATCAAGCCCCATGCCATGTTCCAGCGCGAAGGTGCTGATCTCTATTGCCGGGTCCCAATCAGCATGGTTACCGCAACGCTCGGCGGCGAGATCGAAGTGCCGACCGTTGGCGGCGGACGAACGAATGTGAAGGTGCCGGAAGGAACGCAGGCCGGAAAACGCTTCCGGTTGGCTCATAAAGGCATGCCGACCCTGCGCTCGAAGTCGCGCGGCGATATGTACGTTCAAGTCGCGGTTGAGACCCCGCAAAAACTCAACAAGCGGCAGCGTGAACTGCTTCGTGAGTTCGAAAAGCAGAGCTCGCAGGACACCCATCCCGAGACATCGGGGTTCTTCGCGAAAATGCGGGAGTTTTTCGAGTAAGGGAACCGCCGGGAGGCTTGCGGGCCGTTGTCATCCGATTGACATAGTGCGCAGCCCCGGAACCATGTACATTTGCCCGTCGTGCGGAGTTTGACATTGCCTTCCTTGCAACGCGTCCTCGCCAAAAAACAACCAAAGCGTCTCGACGACGAAGTGCGTTTCATCGCTTCGTGGATTCAGCATCCGCTGAAGGTCGGCGCGGTGTCTCCGTCTGGGCGGGCGCTGGCCAAGGCTGTCGCTGCGGAGATCAATCCGTCGATTCCTGGTCCGATCGTTGAACTCGGACCCGGGACTGGCCCGGTCACGGAGGCACTCGTCGCGCGTGGAATTGCACCGGAGCGACTCGTGCTCGTCGAGTACGACCCGGAATTCTGCACGCTCCTGCGCCGCCGCTTTCCCGGCGCGACGGTGGTTGAAGGTGACGCGTATGCGCTCGCGGATACTCTTGCCGGGGTCGTCAAGGAGCCGATCGCGGCGATCGTGTCTTGTCTGCCGCTGATGACGCGGCCGCTTAATGTGCGCGTGCGTCTTCTCAATGCCGCCATGCGTCTGCTGCGACCGGGCGCGCCATATGTGCAGTTCACCTATGCGATGACCGCGCCGATTCCCTCGCGCCGCTTCCGTGTCACTTCTTCGCCGCGCATCTGGTTGAACCTGCCGCCCGCGCGCGTTTGGGTCTATCGCGCAGACTAAGCCATGGCACGCCCGCGTATCCTGGTGCTCGGAGGATCGATCCGCACCGGGTCGTGGAGCGCAAAGCTTGCCGCACTTGCCGCAAAGGAGTTGGCCCTCCTCGACGCCGACGTGAGCCTGATCTCGCTCGCGGATTTCCCGCTGCCTATCTATGACGCGGATCTCGAAACTCAAAAGGGCGTTCCGGAACCAGCGAAAAAATTGCGGGCGATGATGAACGCGCAGCGAGGTATTTACATCGCCACTCCCGAGTACAACGCATCGATATCGCCACTGCTGAAGAACACGATCGATTGGGTGTCGCGTTCGGGCGCCGGCGGTGAGGACCCTTTCAAGCGCTGCACCTTCGCGCTCGGCGCGACTTCAGACGGGCGTTTTGGCGGATATCGTGCGCTGATGGCGCTGCGGGTGGTTCTGGAGCTGGGGCTGCAGGCGCTCGTGCTGCCGCATCAGGTCGCCCTGAGCCACGTGAGCAAAGCATTCGACGACGCCGGTAATATCAAGGATGAACTCGTCGCCAAGCTGTTGCATACATCGCTTGCCCGGCTTATCGCATCCTGCGAATCCGAACGTTGAGACGCCATTGGCTACACCTGCTCGCGACCGGCTGATCGTTGCCCTTGACCTCGCGAGCCTAAACGAGGCCGAACGCACGGTCGTTCGGCTCGGGGACGCGGTTTCCTTCTACAAAGTCGGTTACGAGCTCGTCATGGCGGGCGGTCTTCCATTCGCAGCCGACCTCGTCCGCGCGGGAAAGCGCGTCTTTCTCGACCTCAAGCTCCACGACATCGGCAATACAGTCGCTCGTGCGACCGAGCGCGCTGCGGACCTTGGCGTCACGTTCCTTACCGTGCACGCCTACCCGCAAACGATGCGCGCGGCCGTCGAAGGACGCGGCAGGAGCGCATTGAAAATTCTTGGCGTCACCGTCCTCACGTCGTGGGACGACGCAGACGTGAAGGAGGCGGGATTCAATCTCCCTCTTGGCGAACTCGTCGCAAAGCGCGCCGAGCATGCAAAGGCCGCGAAAGTCGACGGTCTGATCGCGTCCCCCCTGGAGGCGGCGGCTTTGCGCGAGCAGGTGGGAACGTCGTTGCTCATTGTGACGCCCGGGATACGGCCCGCCCGCGCGGGCGTCGGAGACCAAAAACGCGTCATGACGCCGGCTGCAGCGATTAAAGCCGGCGTCGACCATATGGTCATCGGGCGGCCGGTCGTGGCCGCCCCGGAGCCGGCGGCCGCGGCGCGCGCGATTGTCGACGAAATCGAGAAGGCCTTGAAGTAGGGGAGAGACATGGCGAAGGGATATTGGATCGTTCGCGTCGACGTAGCAGACCAGGAAAAATACAAAGCCTACGTCGCCGCTAATGCGGCGCCACTGCGAAAGTACGGAGCTCGTTTCCTGGTGCGCGCGGGAAAGTATGAGAATCCCGAAGGCGGTAGCCGCGGACGCAACGCGGTGATCGAGTTTCCTGACTACCAGGCGGCGCTCGATTGCTGGAAGTCGCAGGAGTACCAGGACGCGATCAAGCTGCGCGCGCCGGTCTCGACGATCGATCTCATCATCATTGAAGGCTACGACGGCCCTCAACCATAGCCATGGACGCAGCTTTCCCGCACCTTTCGCGCGGGCTATACCCGCTCGCAACCTGGAGACGGATATGGCGGATTTGCGCCTCTTGATCGCCGGCGCGGGCGGCCGCATGGGCCGTGCTCTCGTGCGCGCGGCGAGCGAAGCGAAGGGTTTTGCCGTCTCCGGCGCCGTAGAAGGAAAAGGCGCGTCCGCCCTTGGCAAGGATGCCGGCGATCTTGCTGGCGTCGGTCCGCTCGGCCTGAAGGTCGTTCAGGACGCTGCGCCGCTTGCGAACAATGCGGATGCGATCCTCGACTTCACGACACCAGCCGCAACGGTTGCCCTTACAGCGATTGCGGCCAAGAGCAAGCTTGTCCACGTGATCGGCACGACCGGCCTCTCCGCGGAGGACGAGAAGAAAATCGCCGCGGCGGCGCGCGATACCGTAATCGTCAAGTCGGGCAACATGAGTCTCGGCGTGAATTTGCTCGCTGCGCTGTCGAAGCGCGTCGCGCAGACGCTTGGGGACGAATTCGACATCGAAATTCTGGAGATGCACCACAACAAGAAGGTGGATGCGCCATCGGGCACGGCGCTCCTGCTCGGCCGCGCGGCGGCCGAGGGCAGAGGGATCGACCTCGGAAAGCGCAGGGTCGCGGCTCGCGATGGACAGACGGGCGCGCGCAAGACGGGAGATATCGGCTTCGCGGCGTTGCGCGGCGGTAGCGTGGTCGGCGAGCACAGCGTGATTTTTGCCGGCCCGGCCGAGCGTATTGAGCTCGTACATCGCGCCGAAGACAGGATGATCTTCGCGCGTGGGGCCCTTGCGGCGGCGCGCTGGGGAAAGGGCAAGAAGCCGGGCCTCTATTCAATGGCCGACGTTCTCGGTCTTGCGGACTTTTGAGTGAAAGAAATGACGGAACGGTTGCTCGTCCTCCTTCGGCACGGCCAGAGTGAATGGAACTTGAAAAACCTGTTCACCGGCTGGCGCGACGTCGATCTCACTGAAGCCGGCGTCGCTGAAGCACGGACGGCAGGCGAGCGCCTCAAAGCACAGAAGATCAAGTTCGACGTGGCGTTCACTTCTTCGCTGAAGCGCGCCCAGCGCACGCTTGATTTAGTCCTTGAAGAAATGGGGCAGGGCGGGATTCCAATAATCAGGGATCAAGCGTTGAACGAACGTGACTACGGTGAGCTTGTCGGTCTGAACAAGGACGACGCCCGCAAGAAGTGGGGCGAGGAGCAGGTACACAAATGGCGCCGCTCCTATGACACTGCACCGCCCGGCGGTGAGAGTTTGAAGGACACCGTGGCCCGCGCGCTGCCCTACTTCGTGCAGGAGATTCTCCCGCGCGTCCTGCGTGGCGAGCGCACTCTCGTCAGCGCGCACGGCAATTCGCTGCGCGCGCTCGTCATGGTCTTGGAGCGCCTTTCACCCGAAGCCATCGTCAAGCGCGAACTCGCGACCGGAGTGCCGATCCTCTATCGCCTTCAGGCTGACTCAACCGTCGCCGAGAAGTTGGACCTCGCGGCATAAAAAGCCGGGCCTAACGGCCCGGCCCATGTAGAAGATCTTCTGGAATTATCCGACAGCGAGCAGCCGTCCCGCTTCCCAGCCGAGCATCGCGCGCTTTCGTGTCAAGCCCCAGTGATAGCCGGTGAGATTGCCGTTTTTCCCCACCACACGATGACACGGCACGACGAACGAGATCGGATTCTTTCCGACCGCCGCACCGACGGCGCGTGCTGCCTTTTCCGAGCAGACGTTTCTTGCGACGTCCGAGTAGGTGGCGGCACGTCCGAGGGGAATCCGTAGCAACGTCTCCCACACGCGGACTTCGAAATCCGTGCCGATGAGCACGATGCGGAGCGGCGTTTCCTTGCGCCATTGCGTCGGCTCAAAGATGCGCCGGGCAGCCGCGGCCGTACGTGCCTGGTCTTCGACATAGCGCGCGTTCGGCCAACGTTTGCGCATGTCCTCGAGCGCGTCCGCGGTTTCGCCTTCGTCGGCGAAGGCAAGCCCGCATAACCCGCGCTCGGTCGTCATGACGAGCGCGGTGCCGAACAGCGATGGATGGAAACCGTATGTCACGGTCAGTCCAGCTCCACCGCTCTTCCATTCGCCCGGTGACATCGCCTCGTGCACGACGAACAGGTCGTGCAAGCGGCCCGGGCCGGAAAGGCCGAGCTCGAAGCTCGCGTCGAGCACGCTCGGCGTCTCGCGCAGGATTCGACGCGCGTGATCGAGCGTCACCGCCGCGAGAAATTCTTTCGGGGTCAGACCGCACCACCGGCGGAATAGTTCAGTCAATGCCCGGGGCGTTGTGCCCGCTGCCTCCGCCACCGCCTCCACTTCCGGCTGCTCGCGAAAATTTTCCGACACGAACGCGATCGCACGCCGTACCGTCTCATAGTCCTCAGTCGCGGACGTGAACGGGAAGGGCGAGCCGATCTCTTTCTAAATCGCGGTTTGCATGTTCATGACCGGAAACAATCAGAACTCAAGCGAGCCGACCACCCGATTCCGCCGCGCCTGGAACTTTATCGCTTGGCCGTGGCGAGCGCAGCCTTCAGCCCCTGCGCAAGCTGTTCCTTGTGTACGGCCGGCAGAAACCCTCCGATGACGAGTGGCAGCCCACGCGACACCAGCGCCACGCGCGTGACACCAAAATCGTCGTCGCGCGTGGTCTCTAGCCTCACCCAGCGCGGATTGAACGTGCTTTCCTCAGTCTCGCCCCGGGCGGAGACTTGTCGGATCAAAAGACGGTTTGCCGTCATATGGATATCTTCATAGGCGCGTGCCGCGCGATAGTTTGCGCGGAAAGCCCACCAGACGAGCGCAACGTCGAGCCCAAAGAAGCCGAATACAGGCCACGCGCCCATCATCAGAAATGCGGTCCCGGCGGCGAAGCTCGTGCCTGCCAGTACCGCCATGACGATAATGAAGCCCGCCCGGCTAAGCGAGCGATACGGCCTCAGCGTCGCCTCGAACAAAACCGGGTCGATCGGATCGTTGCTTTGGGTCATGTTCGGTCAATATAGGGGAACAATGGGCAGAATGCAGGGCGGCAAAGAAAAACGCGCGAAACGCGCATCCGTTCGCCGGTCCGCGGTTTGGAACGCACTGGAAGTCGAAGATGCGTTCCGTCGTTTGCACAAGGCAAACCCCGAGCCGAAGGGCGAGCTCGAACATGTAAATCCCTATACGCTCCTCGTTGCAGTCGTCCTCTCCGCGCAAGCGACCGACGCCGGTGTCAACAAGGCGACCCGCAGCTTGTTCGCTTCTGTCGATACGCCCGAGAAAATGGTTGCACTCGGCGAGGCAAAGCTGCGCGAAGCGATCAAGACCATCGGCCTCTATCGGAACAAAGCAAAGAACGTCGTTGCCCTGTCACAGAAACTCTTGTCCGAGCACGGTGGGCAGGTCCCGCGGACCCGCGAGGCGCTTGAGGCGCTTCCTGGTGTGGGGCGGAAGACCGCGAACGTCGTTCTCAATATCGCCTTCGGCGAACCGACGATCGCCGTCGACACCCATCTTTTCCGCGTTGCAAACCGTACCGGGATCGCGCCGGGCAAGACGCCGCGCGAAGTCGAAGACGGACTGCTGCGCGCCGTGCCCGACAAGTACAAGCGTCACGCGCATCACTGGCTGATCCTGCACGGCCGCTACGTCTGCAAGGCGCGCGCACCCGACTGCCCGCAGTGCTTGATCAACGATCTCTGTCGCTGGCCGGAAAAACGGGTCTAGCGTCTATCGCCCCACAGGCTCGATCAGCTCGCGCGTCGGCGAGAGCCGCTTGTGCACGCGCACCATGAGCGCCGTCGCGAAGATCGGCGTGATCAGGTTCAGGAAGGGCACGACGATCACCGCGGCGATCGCAAGACCCGCGAGAAACACGCGCACCGCATTCTCGCGTCGCAGCGCTCGCGCTTCCGCAATCGGGCGATAGCGCATGGCGGCGAGTTCGAAATATTCGCGCCCGAGCAGATAGCCATTGGCGATGAAGAACGCGATGAGGTTGATGCCGGGGATCAAGAGCAGCAAGAGCGCGATAAAATTGACAAGCAGAATGAGCCCGAAGAATTTCACCGACAGCAACAGCGATTGCGCGATCGGCAGTGCGCGTCCGACCGGATCGGCGGGAAAGCTCGTCCGTTCCACTTCTTCCGCCACCTCGTCCACGAAAAGTGCGGCAATCAACGAGCTGATCGGTCCCATTAGATAGATCGCGCCCGCGATCAGGCCGAGCCCGGTTGCGATGGCAAGGGCCATTTCGAAAGGGGACGGCAGCGAAGACATCCGCGTGATGATCGTTTGGAGAACCACGCCGAGGACAAGCAGCAGCAGCACCGCGAGTGCGACCGCCTTGAGCAGGATGCGCCGCAACTGCGGTGAGAAAGTCTGGGCGAACGCCTGAATGACGTCGTCGATCATGGGGGCGATTCCTGCGGGTGAGAATAGACGAGCCGGGGCAACCGGTGAAATGTCGCCACCCGACATTAGCGCCGCGGCGAAATTGCGCCCGGCAACTGCCGATGCAAGCGGCGTTCAGCCGCGGAGCATCGCCTCGACCTTGCTGTCCGTCTCTTGGTCGGAAAGTTCAGGCACGGTGGGTGGCGATCTGACGGCGTCGCGCAGCCTCGGGTCCGGTCGGGGTGCCGGCCGGGGCCGCTTGGGCAGGTTTGCCCAGCGCATCTTCTTGTAGTCGAAGCCTGTTTTGATCGTCGGCTTCACAACCTCGAAATAGGGCGAGATGTCAAAATCGCGCGGCGTGTAAAGCGAGTGGTGCCGAATATGCAGAAGCTCGCGGCGGGTCTCACGGCTTTCGACGAGTTCGATGCGTGGCAGGATCGGATAGCGCACGCATTCGAACGCCTGGGCGATCAGAGTCGAGCAGATCGCCTTTGTCGGGTCACCGGAGCCGAGCGCCATCATCCGGCGGCGGAAGCGGGCCGGCACCGGCATTGGCACGAGATAGCGAATGAGGTCGACGATATTCTTGACGTCGTACTCGTAGCCCAACCGTTCGACCATGTAGTTCACGACCGTGCTGCGATCGTACTCGGTAAGGCCAATTGGCCGGCACACGCGTGTATGAAAGATCGTGTACTTCGACAGCGGCGCCGAGATCACGCCTTCGCCGAGCTGGGCTTCAACCAGCACGTGGGGCTCGCCGTCGTCGGACCTGATGCCGAGACGATCGCCCACATAAAGAGCCGAATGCGACCAGGTCGACTGTGTGAGATACTTGATAACGCCGGAGATCCGGCTGTTTCCTTCGACGAGCATCACGTCGCCGGGCTGCAGCACGTTCGCAAGCGCGGCCGGATCGCTCGCCGTGAACGGCTCATATCCAGCCGAAGGCTGCTCGAGGTACCGAACGATCCTTTGGCCCAGGAGGCCGGCGAAACGCTCACCCATCACAAGCACCCGGAACCGCAACCGCGGTCCTTCCCCCCATTTTCGCTTCCGGCGATGATATCGCGGCGCTAGTTTCCGTATAGTTTCTGGCGGACCGCTCGCGGCGGCCGCATGATCACCGCCAGGTTTCGTTTCAGGGTTAACAATTGATGTTCGCTCCCACCCGGCGCCGCTTCTTGACCGGTGCGGCGGCCCTGGCCGCCTTTCCCACCGTGCCGCATCGGGTGCTCGGTCAGGTGCCGGCATCGGGAGAGGTCGATGTGGCGATCGTCGGTGCGGGCGCTGCCGGCATCGCCGCCGCCCGCCGGATCGGATTTGCGGGAAAGACCTATGCGCTGCTCGAGGCGAGCGATCGTGTCGGCGGCCGCATTTTCAGCGACGTCAGGCCCTTCGGGATCCCTTATGACCGCGGCGCGCACCGTACTTCCGCGTCAGGCCGCAATCCGCTCGTTGCACTTGGCCGCCTTCTCGGCGCCGAGCTCTATGATCCGGCGCCGTTCCGGCGCCTCTATGTCGGCCAGCGTGAAGCGCGCGACCGGGAGTACGACAACTTCACCGCGGCGCTCCATCGTGCAAGCCGTGCGATCGCAGCGGCAGGCGAGGCGGGACTCGACCTGCCGGCTGCTCGCACGCTGCCGAACCTCGGAGAGTGGCAGGCGACCGTTACTTTCGTGCTCGGCCCGCTGACGATCTCCAAGGACCTCGACGAAGTATCGGCACTGGACCTGGCGCGCGCCGAGGGTCAGCCGGATGAACTCGTATGTCGTGGAGGCATGAGTCGCCTCATCGCGGCCGTGGCAAAGACCCTCACCGCCGGAACGGATACGGCGGTCAATCGTATCGACACGCGCAGCCGCGGCGTGGCGATTGAGACGGCACGCGGAACGATCCGTGCCGGCGCGGTGATCGTCACCCCATCAACGAGCGCGTTGAGCGCGGGTTTGATCAAATTCGATCCGGCGCTGCCGAAACGGACGATGGACGCGCTCGCCGGCCTTTCCCTCGGCACGCGCGATCGTCTTGTCTTCGAACTGCCCGGCAATCCATTGCGGCTCGCCGACGAACAGCGCGCGATCTTCCGCGCCGGTGACGCGCGCAATGTCGGCCTCGTCGCGCGTGTCGGCGGGACCGACCTCGCTTACGCGGAATTCGCCGGCCGCTTCGGTCGCGAGATGTCTGACCAGGGAGGCGGGGCAATGGCTGCGTTTGTTAGCGAGCTGCTCGTTGCCCATTTTGGTTCCGAAGCAAAGAAATACATGGGCCGTAGCGAGGCGGTGCGCTGGTCGCGCGATCCGTGGGTGCTGGGTGGAATTTCGGTGGCGTCGCCCGGCAGCGGCGCCAATCGCCGCCTGCTCGCCGAGCCGGTGAGCGATCGGATTTTCTTTGCCGGCGAAGCGGTCCATGAAGGCTGGTGGGGAACCGTTGCCGGTGCCTGGATTTCCGGCGAGCGGGCCGCGGCGGCGGCGCTTCGCGTGCTGGATCGGGCGACAGCGCCGGCCAAAGGGGTGGCCGCACCACGCAAGCAGCAGAAGTAATTAGGCGCGCAGCGTCGCGCCGGTGCGCTTTGTCACTTCGCCGACGATTTTCGCTGCCACGGCTTCGATCTCTGCGTCCGTGAGCGTCTTCTCGCGGGGCTGCAAGGTGACTGCGATCGCGATCGACTTTTTGCCTGGCTCGATGCCTTTGCCGTCGTAGAGATCGAATACTTCGACCGAGACGACGAGGTTCTTATCGGCGCCTTGCGCGGCACGAACGACTGCATCCGCGCTGACGGTCCGATCGACGACGAACGCGAAGTCGCGCGAGACCGGCTGGAACGGCGAAAGGTCAAGCCTTGGTTTCGTGCGAGTGGGACGCGCCTTTTGCTCGGGCACGCGCTCGAGAATGACTTCGCTCACAGCGATCGGGCCTTCGACGCCCAGCGCCTCGAGCGTTGCGGGATGCAGTTCGCCGAACCAACCGAGCACGAGCTTCGGCCCGAGTTGGATTGTGCCCGAGCGTCCCGGATGCAGGAATGCCGGTCCACCCGGAACGATCTGCAGCTTGTCCACGGGCGCGCCGGCCGCGGCGAGAACCGCAAGCGCATCAGCCTTGGCATCAAAGGCGTCGACCGGCCCGGATGTACCCGACCAGTGCCGCCCGGTGGCCGCAACCTTGGCAGTGCCGCGCCGCAGGGCGGTGGCAGCCGTCAGCTGGTCTTCGGGCTGGTCGCCCGTGAAGATCTGGCCGACCTCGAACAAGGCCGTGTCGGGATAGCCGCGATCGGCATTCCTCTGCGCCGCGAGCGCGAGACCCGGCACAAGACTCGGACGCATGTCCGAAAGCTCCGCTGCGATTGGATTCGCAAGCGCTAGAGCGGGCTGTCCTCCTCCAAACAACTCCGCCTGCGGTTTCGCGATAAACGACCAGGTTACCGCCTCGACGAGGCCGGCGGCGCCAAGCGCGCGTTTCGCAGCCCTCGTGCGCTTTTGAATGCTTGTAAGGACCGGCCGCCGCGCGGCATCCCCGCGCTCGAATGGCGTTGCCGGGACGCGGTCGACGCCGAGAATGCGCACGATTTCCTCGACGAGATCGGCCTTTCCCTCGGCGTCCGCGCGCCACGACGGTGGCGAAACTTTCACGATCTCGCCGGCGCCGGCCACGGAAAAGCCGAGCGCCCCGAGCACGCGCTTGATTTCGGTCGGGCTTGTCTCGAGACCAGCGAGCTTGTTCACCTGAGCGAGCGGAAAGTCGATGACACGGCCTGAGTCGGGAATCGCGCCCGCGAGCACGACTTCCGACGGTTCGCCGCCGCACATCTCGAGAATGAGCTTGGTCGCGAGTTCGAGTCCCGGCACGGTGAACTGTGGGTCCACGCCGCGCTCGAAACGAAAGCGGGCGTCCGACACGATGCCGAGCTTTCGGCCGGTCAGGGCGATATTTAGAGGTTCCCACAGTGCCGACTCGAGAAGCACGTCCGTAGTTGCTTCCGAGACGCCGCTTGCCTCCCCACCCATGATCCCGGAAAGCGATTCGACTCCCTTATCGTCGGCAATCACGCAGACGTCGGGGTCGAGATCGTAAGTTCGTCCGTCGAGCGCAAGAAGCTTCTCGCTCTTCTTGGCGCGACGCACGACGAGGTCGCCCTTGACCTTCGCCGCGTCGAACACGTGCAGCGGCCGTGCGCGGTCGTAAGTCAGAAGGTTGGTGACATCGACGAGCGCGTTGATCGGCCGCAAGCCGATCGCGCGCAGTTTCTTCTGCGCCCAGTCGGGTGACGGGCCGTTTTTCACGCCCCGGATCAAGCGTAACGCGAATGCCGGGCAGAGCGACGGGGTCGCCCCGAAATCAAGCTTTACCTTCAAAGGGCAGGGGAATTTGCCGGGGATCGGCTTGATCGGCGCATCCTTGAATTCACCCACGCTTGCTGCAGCGAGGTCACGCGCGATGCCATGGACGCCGAGGCAGTCGGCGCGGTTCGGCGTCACCGCGACATCGAGCACGGCGTCGTCGAGACCGGCGAATGCCGCGAAGGGCTTTCCGACCGGCGCGTCGTCAGGAAGCTCGATGATGCCTTCGTGATTGTCGGAAATGAGCAACTCGGCCTCGGACACGAGCATCCCGCGGCTTTCCACGTCGCGGATCTTGCCCACGCCGAGCGTGATCTTTTTCCCCGGTATGTATGCGCCCGGAGCAGCAAACACGCCCTTCATCCCCGCGCGCGCATTCGGTGCGCCGCATACGACCTGCACTGGAGTGCCGCTGCCGGTGTCGACCATGCACACCTTGAGGCGATCGGCGTTCGGATGCTTTTCGGCCGAAATCACCCTCGCCACTGTGAACGGCGCGAGCAACTTCACCCAGTCCTCGACCAACTCGACCTCGAGCCCGATCATCGTGAGTTTGTCCACGATCTCGGCAAGCGACGCTTCCGTCGCGAGATGCATCTTCAGCCAGGAGAGGGTGAGCTTCATCGACGAATTCCGATTGACTGCGCTAGATGCCGGGTCGCCAAAGCAGCATTGCCGGCAAACTGACGAATACGCCGAGCGTGAAAATGATCGAAGCGCGATGGCAGATGCGGAAAAGCTCCTGCCGGATGATCAGTTCGCGTTCGAGATCGGCGGTCTCTAGCGGATCGCCGCCCTTCGCGGGTGTCGAAAACACCGAAAGGCAGCGCAGGCAACCGACAGCGATCAGCAGAAAAATCGAAATCTGTGCGATCACGATCGCTTCCTCGATCGGATGGCTCGCGACCAGCGGGGCGCAGATGCCGAGCCCGGCGATGATCATGGCTACATAGGTGACGAGCGCCGTACTCTTTAAATCGATGCGGTGAAACGCATCGTGTATGTGCGGCGGGGTTGCAGCCTGGCTTTTCTGTAGCTGCTTGGAATAGCTGGTCGCACCTCGCTTCTCCCAATCGCGGGTTAGGTAGGAGAACAGCGCCTCATCGATCCGGCTTCTCATGAGCTCAAGCCCCCCGCGAGCGTCGGAAAGTCGAGCGGGCGGAAACCGTAGTGCTCGAGCCAACGCACGTCCGCTTCGAAGAACGCGCGCAGATCCGGCATGCCGTATTTCAGCATGGCAATGCGGTCGATCCCCAAGCCCCAGGCAAACCCCTGGTACACATCAGGGTTCAGGCCAACGTTCTTGAGAACGTTCGGATGAACCATCCCGCATCCGAGGATCTCCAGCCAGTCATTGCCTTCGCCGAATCGCACCTCGCCGCCCGAACGATCGCACTGGATGTCCACCTCGAGCGATGGCTCGGTGAATGGGAAATACGATGGCCGGAAGCGCATCTTAACGTCGTCGACTTCGAAGAACGCCTTGCAGAATTCGGCGAGGATCCATTTCAGGTGCCCAAGGTGAGAGGACTGGTCGATCACGAGCCCTTCGACCTGATGGAACATGGGCGTGTGCGTCTGGTCCGAATCGCAGCGATAGGTGCGTCCCGGGATGACGACTTTGATCGGCGGCTTCTGTGCCTGCATCGTGCGGATCTGGACGGGCGAAGTGTGGGTGCGCAGAAGCATCCGCTCGCCGTTCGGCTTCGGATTGAAAAAGAACGTGTCGTGCATTTCCCTTGCGGGATGTCCGAGCGGGAAATTGAGTGCTGTGAAATTGTTGAAGTCGGTTTCGATGTCCGGACCCTCGGCAACCGCGAAGCCCATGTCGGCGAAGATCGCGGTGATTTCATCGGTTACCTGACTCACCGGATGAATTCGGCCGCGTTCGGCCGGCGGTGTGCGGACCGGTAGGGTTACATCGACGGTGTCGGCGGCGAGCTGCGCCCCGATCGCGATCCGCCTCAGTTCCGTACGCTTTGTGGCAATCGCGTCGGTGACTTTGTCCTTGAGCCCATTGATGAGCGGACCCTTCTCCATGCGCTCATCGGCGGCCATCGCACCGAGCGTCTTCAGGAGCTCCGATATCGAACCCTTCTTGCCGAGGGTTGCGATCCGCACTGCCTCGAGCGCAGCGTCGTCCTTCGCCGCGGCGACCGCGGCGAGCAGATCGGCTTCCAGTCTCTTGAGGTCGGACATCTCGAATCTCCCGGCCATCTATACCCGAACGCAAGCGGCGCGGCGCGCAACGCGCGCCCCGCGAACTCGGCCTCGGCAGGCGATCGGCCGGCTCAGGCGAGCGCGGCGCGGGCCTTGTCGACCAGGAGCTTGAAGGCGGCGGGCTCGCGCACGGCGATGTCCGCAAGCACCTTGCGATCGACCCCGACCCCGGCCCTGCCGAGGCCGTTGATAAATCGGCCGTAGGTCAAGCCGTGCTCGCGGGCTCCCGCATTGATCCGCTGGATCCAGAGCGCGCGGAAGGTGCGTTTCTTCTGTTTGCGGTCGCGATAGGCATATTGATTGGCGCGATCCACGGCGGCCTTCGCCGCTCGGATCGTATTCTTGCGCCGGCCGTAAAAGCCTTTCGCCGCTTTCAGGGTTTTCTTGTGCTTGGCGTGGGACGTCACGCCGCGTTTCACGCGGGCCATGTCTGGGACTCCTCGATCTCGCTAGTGGGCTCAGCCGTAAGGCAGGTAGTACTTGCGCACGGCCCTGCCGTCGGCCTCGGAAACCGCCCGGGTCCCGCGTAGCTGACGGATTTGTTTCTTGGATCGCTTGATCATGCCGTGACGCTTGCGCGTCTGCGCGGCGATGACCTTGCCGGAGGAAGAAAGCTTGAACCGCTTCTTCGCTCCCGATTTGGTCTTCAACTTGGGCATTTCGCTCTTCCTTTGATGATGATGGCCGCAAGTGTGGCCAGTTTTGAGCAAGCGGATCGCCACGGCATGCCCTTGGAGGGCCGGGCCATCCGAAGAACGCGCGGTGATAAAGCGCGCACGCTCCGTTTTCAACACCCGCGAGCGGACGTTGCGCGGCGTTCGTGCACCGCACAACCTCCACTGTCAACCTGCGCAGGGGCCGCGTCAGCGCGGCGCGAGGATCATCACGATCTGGCGGCCTTCCGACATCGGCTCGGCTTCGACCTTGGCGATTGTCGCCACGTCTTCCCGCACGCGCTGCAGAAGCTTGTAACCGAGATCCTGATGCGCCATTTCGCGGCCGCGGAAGCGAAGCGTGACTTTAACCTTATCACCCTCTTCGAAGAAGCGGCGCATCGAGCGCATCTTCACTTCGTAGTCGTGGATGTCGATGCCCGGCCGCAGCTTTATCTCCTTGACCTCGACGGTCTTCTGCTTCTTGCGCGCTTCAGCGGCTTTCTTCTGCGCCTGGTATTTGTATTTGCCGTAGTCGAGGATCTTCGCGACGGGCGGGCTCGTATTTGGGGAAATCTCGACAAGGTCGAGGCCGGCCTCTTTGGCGAGGGCAATGGCTTCGTGGGTTTGGATCACACCGCGGTTGTTGCCCTCGTGATCGATCAACTGAACTTCGCGGTTGCGGATTTCATCGTTGACGCGCGGACCGTCTTTCTGGACGGGCGCTGTTGCTCTCATCGGACGGCGAATGGGTGTTCTCTCCTCTCTAGTGGATAGGTTGCACGCCGACGGACGTGGATGGTCCGGCTCCGCGCAACAGCAGGATTGAAAGAAACGTGGCGCAAGTCAATGACCGCGCCGCAAAACACGCGGGCGCAAGGCCACTACCTCCGCGTAAACCCTAAGCATGCGTTCCGTGAACGCCTGCCGGGAGAACCGACCCGTGACAAATGCCCGTCCGCGGGCGCCCATGGCGGCCCGCGCAGCGGGACCCATGGCCAGCACCTTGAACAAGGACTGGGCAAGCTCGGCGGCGTTGCCGGCGGGATACAGGAGGCCGGTCGCCCGATCTTCATTTGTGAAGGGTGGAGCGAGCACGAGCTCCTCCCTGCCGCCGGCGTCGGAGACAACGATCGGTGTGCCCATCGCCTGAGCCTCGAGCATCGCCCGTTGCGGTCCGCCGGGCGGAAGCACCGCCGAGATCGCGATCTCGGCCAGTGCGTAGGCGGCCGGCATGTCGGCGCAGTGTCCGACAATTCGCACGAACTCAGAGAGCTCGGACTGATGTACGCGATCCCACAATTCCGAGCCGTAGCGGCTACCGCGCTGCTCTTCGCCGACGATCACGCAAACGAAGTTCTTGAGTCCCGCTTCACGCAACCGCTGAGCGGCCGCGATCAGCACGTGCGCGCCCTTTCGGCGCGACAGGCGGCCCGGCAACAGCACGACCCGTTCCCCGTCCGCGATCTTCCAGTTGCGCACAAGCGCCGCGATACGATCCGCGGGCACTTTGCCGGCGCCAAACTCGGCAAGATCGACGCCGCGATCGACCACAGCAATCTTTTCGCGAGGCGTGTGATAGCGTTCCTCGATTGTCAGCGCGAGGCGTTCGCCGAGCGCGATCACTCTCGTGCCGCGCACCATGGCGCTATTGTAGAGGCGCTTCAGCGGGTTCTGTTCGCGAAAAGAGTTTTCGCAAGTGGCGACGTACGGAACCGAAGCGATGCGGCCGGCGAGCAGACAGCTCCATGCTGAGCCTCGGCTTTGCGCATGAAGGAGATCTGCGCCTTCGTCGCGAGCGAGCGCAGCAAGCCGCCTGCCATTAGCGGCGATCTGCGTTGGATTCTTTGAGGCGATCGGGAGCCGCAGGAAGCTCGCGCCGATGCGCGCGAGATCGGCTTCTCTCCGGCCGCCTTCCGACACGACGATGGAGCGGTGGCCCTGACTCACCAATGCATCGGCTATCTGCACGACGCTTTCGCCGGCGCCGCCTGACTCCAGATCTGGGATTACCTGGACGACCGTCAGCGGTTGCGGGAGGGCGGGTTGAATGGCGCGCACCGGCGGCTTCTAGACGCGCCTTGCGGCGTCCGCAAGGCAGTTGCACGGCGGTTCCGTGCAGCGTAGCTCGTGCCAGCATGGACGGAGAACTTTCTTTTCTCGAGGTCGGCGCGGGTGCTGCGCGACGCCGTATCGCTGTGCGCGAACGACACGGTAGCGCGCCCGGTCTGTTTTGGCTTGGCGGCTTCAAGTCCGACATGCGCGGCACCAAGGCCGAGGCTCTCGCCGACTACGCCGCCCGCAGCGGCCGTGCCTATGTGCGTTTCGACTATTCGGGGCACGGCGAGTCGGCGGGCCCCTTCGAGGACGGCACGATTTCGCGCTGGCTCGAGGAGGCCCTTACGGTTTTCGCCGCCCGCGCCCGCGGTCCGCAAATCGTGGTCGGCTCCTCAATGGGGGGTTGGTTGGCGCTCTTGCTCGCGCGCGCGATCACGCAACGTCCAATGCCAGACGCGAAACTCGCTGGCCTCGTGCTGATCGCGCCGGCTCCGGATTTCACCGAGGAACTGATGTGGGCGGGATTTGCTCCCGAAGTGCGGCGTGAGATCGAGGAAAAAGGCAGCTGGCTCAGACCGTCAGCCTATGGCGAAGATCCCTATCCCATCACCCGCGCGTTGATCGAAGACGGACGCAAGCACCTGCTGCTCGACAAGCCGATCGAAGTCGGCTGTCCGGTGCGAATTCTACAGGGCGTGAAGGATCCGGACGTGCCCTACGCACACGCGATGAAGCTGACGTCGTGTCTCGCGCAGGACGACGTGGTGCTGACGCTCGTGAAGGACGGCGATCACCGCCTATCGCGGCCGGAAGACATCGAACGGCTCGTCCGCACGATCGATGAACTCGTCGCCGCGCTTTAGCGGAGCACCGCGCCCGATTCCTCAGTAACGGTAGCTCCGGGGAGAATTCAAAAGTCGGGGTTCGCGTAGTGCGGTGCCGGCGCCATGCCTGCCAGCGTCTCACCGAGCAGCGGACGAAACGCGGGACGCGATTTTATCCGCGCGTACCAACTCTTGGCGCTCTCGTTCACTTCCCAGGGTACGTCACCCAGATAATCAGCGACCGACAGATGCGCCGCGGCTGCGAAGTCCGCATAGGACAGCCGATCGCCCGCAAGCCAGTTCCGGCCCTTCAGGAGCCATCCGATATATTCGAGGTGGTAGCGGATATTGGCGCGCGCCGCGCGGATCGCCGAAGAATCCGGCGCGCCGCCGCCATCGGAAACCGGCAGATGGCGCTTGAAAATCTTCTCCTGCACGAGATGCCCCGAGACCTCCTCGCCGAACTTGTCGGTGAACCAGTGCGCGAGCCGCCGCACCTCGACGCGCGCTTCGCTCTCGATCGGCATCAGACGAAGCTTGCCGTGGTCGGGCCCGAACCGCTCATCGATGTATTCCGCGATCACGAGCGACCCCGGAATCACCACGGCGTTGTCGACCAGGACGGGCGTGGTCCCCGCCGGATTGAGAGCGAGAAACTCCGGCCGCCGCTCCCAGACCGGCTCCTCCATGAAATCGGCCGCCATACCGTATTCAGCGAGCACGACACGAATGAAGCGCGAATGCGGGCAAAACCGATGATGAATGAGCTGCATCCGCGAGCCCTTGATCGAATCTATGGGCAGTCGCGGCGATCCTACGGCGGCCTATCCAGGAATCCAATTGCGAGCTGGCGATAGTCGGGCCAGCATGCCGCCCGATTCGAACCCGCGCGCACTCCGGAATGCAGACATGACGCTCGGTATGCTCCTGGAAGCGGTGCTTCTCGGCCTGCTTGAAGGACTCACCGAATTCATCCCGGTTTCCTCGACGGGCCACATCCTCCTCGCCGGACATTTTCTCGGCTTCAAGAACCCGGGTAAGACCTTCGAGGTATTGATCCAGCTCGGCGCGATCCTCGCGATCGTCGTGCTTTATTTCGACAAACTCTGGCGCGTTTTCCTGGCGTTGCCACGCGATCCTGCCGCGCGCCGCTTCGCGTTCGGTATCGTGATTGCATTTCTGCCGGCTGCTGCTGCGGGCGTCGCGTTGCATGGCTTCATTAAATCCGTCCTATTCGAGACGCCGGCGCTCATCTGCGTGATGTTGATCCTTGGCGGCATTGTTCTGTTTTTCGTCGATCGCATGAAGCTTGAAATCAAGTACGACGACGCGATGAGCTTTCCGCCGCTGGTCGCGCTCAAGATCGGCCTGTGCCAGATGCTTGCGCTCGTGCCCGGCGTCTCCCGCTCGGGGTCGACGATCGTCGGCGCCCTGCTGATGGGTTGCGAGCGACGCGCGGCTGCGGAATTCTCGTTCTTTCTTGCAATGCCGACGATGCTCGGCGCCTTCACCTACGATCTCTTCAAGAACCGCGCGTTGCTCTCGTTCGACGATGGGCTGCTGATCGCGCTCGGCTTCGTCGCGGCCTTTTGCGCAGCGATCCTTGTCGTGCGTTCGCTGCTTGATTTCGTTTCGCGGAATGGCTTCGCGTTCTTCGCGCTGTGGCGCATCGTCGTCGGCGCGCTTGGCCTCGCCGGCCTCTTTTTGACGCGCTGAACTACGCGGCCGGTCGCGAAAACTGTCCGGCCTTCCGGAAGCGCGAAAGATACGTCGGCAGCACCGCCTCAAGCGACGTTGGGGAAATCCCGAGATTCTGCAGCGTGCGGCCTTCCCGCGTTGCCGCGTCCGACACGACGTTGTCGCGTTCGAGCAGGATTAGCTGATCGCGCGTAAGCAATGGCTTCGGCAACCACTCGAGGAAGAACGCCTGAATCCGCGCGATCGGGAACGGCAAGGGCAACAGGAGTCGTTTGCGGTCGATCTCCCGCAGCGTGAGCCGCAGCAGATCCTCAAACGTGCGCACCTCGGGCCCGCCCAGTTCGTAGATCGTGCCGGGCCGCGCGCGCCCGTCGAGGACGGCATTAACCGCGGCTGCAATATCGCCTGCGAACACCGGCTGGAAGCGCGTCTTGCCGCCGCCGATGAGCGGCAGGGCAGGCGAGATGCGCGCCATCGCGGCGAACTTGTTGAAGAAATCGTCCTCCGGGCCGAATGCGATCGAGGGCCGAAGGACGACGGCCGCGGGTGCCTGCGCGAACGCCGCGAGCTCTCCCGCGGCTTTGGTACGCGCGTAGGCTGAACGCGATTCGGCATCCGCGCCGATCGCCGAGAAGTGCACGAGCTGGGCCTTTGCTTCGGCGGCGATGCGGGCAACGGTGGCGGCACCTTGCGCCTGGATCGCGCCGAACGTTTGCAGGCCGCTCTCGTAGAGAATGCCCACGAGGTTGACGAGCGCGTCGGCTCCCTCGGCCGCACGGGCAACGGAGTTGGGATAGCGCAGGTTTGTCTGCACCGCATGGATCTGACCGACACGTCCGAGCGGCTGCAGATGGTGCGCAAGATCGGGGCGCCGCACGGCGACGCGGATGCGCCAACCGCTGCGCGCGAGCGCGCGCACGACATGGCGGCCGATGAAGCCTGAGCCGCCATAGATAGTGACGAGCCGATCCGTCGGAACCGCCGTCATTTCAGAACCCAAGAAGAGACCCGACGCCGCGCGGGCGAGCGAGCGATACTCGATGCACCGACTGCCGTAAAGCTGCGTGAGGTCGTTCGATCGATTGACAAGGTCGAAGCCTCCACCCTACCTACGGGGCGAGCCCAGGTGGCGGAATTGGTAGACGCGCTGGTTTCAGGTACCAGTGGTTAACAGCCGTGGAGGTTCGAGTCCTCTCCTGGGCACCAATACAAAAAGTATTTCACCGCTCGCCGTTCCTGCCGGCGACCCACGTTCCCAAAATTCGGATGTCACTCGGGTGGAACGCGACCAGATTGGCCCGGTAACCCGGCCCGATCCGGCCGAGCTGCTCGCCCAAGCCAAGAAAATCCGCCGGCGCGGCCGATGCAAAACTTAGCGCCCGCGGAAGCGGCACGCCGAGCAACTGCACGCAGTTGCGTACGGCCGAAGCCATGTCGAGCACGGCGCCGGCGAGCGTTCCGTCCTTTCGTGTGCATCGTCCATTCGTGACGGTGATGTCGCCGCCATATAGGCGGAAACTCGTCATCGCCCCGCCAACCGGGGGCATCGCATCGGTAATGAGGATAGGTTGCCCTTTGCCCCGCAGTGCGAGTTGCAGCATCGGCGCGGCAACATGCACTCCATCGACGATCAGCGTGTAGAAAGCCGCCTCCGACTCCAGTGCTGCCACGATCGGTCCCGGCTCGCGTGCGGACGGTGGTGGCATCGCATTGAAGAGGTGAGTGAAACACGCGAGGCCCTTGGCCATCGCCGCCCGCGTTTGAGCGTACGTCGCGTTTGAATGTCCGAGCGAGACGCGCACGCCCTGCGCCCGCAGCGCGGATATGAACCCCGCAGCGACGCACTCTGGGGCGAGCGTCACGAGCGTTACCCCCCTGCGCAACGCCGTAAGCGTATCGATGTCGCGCGCTCCGGCGGCACGGATCATGGCGAGGTCATGCACGCCCGGCCGCTCTGGAGAGAGGAATGGCCCTTCGTAGTGAATTCCGAGAATGCCCGGTTCGGATTGCATCGCTTCGCCTACCGCTCGCGACGCGAACCGCATCTTTTCTTCGGTATCGCTGATCAGCGTCGGCAGCATCGCGGTCGTGCCAAATTTGCGATGTGCCGCGAGAATCGTGCGGATACCCGCAGGACTTGGGTCGTCGTTGAAAAGGACGCCGCCACCGCCGTTCACCTGCAAGTCGATGAACCCGGGCGCGAGCCACGCACCACGAGCGAGTTCGATGACCGGCACATCCTTACTCACTTTGCCCGCGGGCAGGACATGCGTGATGCGACTGCCATCGATCAGCGCAGCCGCATTTTCGTGCACGCTCGTTCCGTCGAACAGATTGTCGGCGACAATCGCGTATCGGATGATTTCGGTCATTTCGTGCGGGTGACCTTTTGCAGGTGCCGCGGACGATCGGCGCTCATTCCGCGCCGCTCGGCAAGACCGACCATCATTCCGTAGAAGGATTGGATCAGGCAGATCGCATCGGTTTCCGCATGATCGCCTGCGAGTACCGGTAGCCGGATCATGCCCGCGCCGGTGTTCGCAGTCGTGAACACCGCCGCATGTTTCGCGACGAGATCGTCCGCGAGTTTGGGCAGATCCGCTGCGGCTTCATCGTTCGGCATGAACATCAGGATTGGATAGCCAGGCGCAACCAGCGTAACCGGCCCATGCATGAACTCGGCCCCGCTGTATGCCTCTGCCTGCACGCCGCAGGTTTCCTTCAGTTTGAGCGCCGCTTCGCGGGCGATGGCAAGCGTCGGTCCGCGTCCGATCGCGATCAGACCTGTTGCCTGTGCCAAGCCATCCCGCGCAGCGCCCCAATCGAGCTCCGTGGCACGGGCAAGGCGATCCGGCAATCGATCAAGCGCCGCATCGAGGCCACGATCGCCCGTCCAGTGAGCCGCCAGTCGCAGCAAGGCAGCAAGGCTCGCGACGAAACTCTTTGTCGCCGCGACGCTCTCTTCCGCTCCGGCGCCGATCGGCAACACGAATTCGCAGGCGTTCGCGAGTGGAGAGTTGACTTCGTTCACGAGAGCGGCGGTGACCGCGCCGCTGCGCCGGGCCGATCGGGCTTGCTCAATCAAGTCATCGCTTCGGCCGGACTGCGAGACCACGATGACAAGTTGGTCCTTCAGACGAAGATCTCGCTTGTAGGCGGTCGCAACGACGGGAGCTGCGGCCGCGACCGGAATCCGCAGGTGCCGCTCGATCAGGTGTTTGCCGAATGTCGCGGCATGCGCCGAGCTGCCGCGCGCGCACGTCACGACCACTTGCGGCGGCCTTTGCACGAGGCGCTCGACCAGCGCATGCAGCGGCTGCCTCAACTCCACCTGCTGACGGGCAACGGCCTCCGGCGCCTGTCGAAGTTCGCGCGCCAACAGGGATTCCAAGACGTCAGGATCCTTTTGCATGTCGGCCCTATTCCGTCATCGCCGTCGCTCTCGCTTCTTTGCCGGCAATCATGAGTGCGCCCTCGAGCGCGTCGCCTGCCGGAGAAACGAGAAGCTCGCGGGTTTCGACCGTGAGCCAAGGCTCGATCGAGGACGCCAATCCGCCGACCAATGCAATACGTGGAATCCCGCGTGCCCGAAGCCGGGCCGCCAGCGCATCAATGTGTCGGGCCGCTTCTCGCATGAGATCGCGTGCCTCGGCATCTCCGCTCGCGGCATGCTCGACCACCAAGGGCGCGAGTCGGGCAAAATCGCGCGGAGCCGCGCTCGAGATCCGGCGCACGACTTCGTGCGGGTCGGATCCGAACTCCGCAAACAGCGATCGCAGCATACGCGTCCAGGGTATGCGTCCGTCATGAGCCCACAATGCTCTGCGGAGCGCCTCGCACCCAAGCCACGCTCCGCTGCCCTCGTCGGACGTTGGAAAGCCCCAACCGCCGACGCGGAGCTGCCGCCCGTGCAACTGACCCCAGCCGATCGTACCGGTGCCGACGACAACCACACCCCCATCTCGATTTCCATGCGCACCGACGCATGCCGCCTGGGCGTCGGTCGTAATGACAATCGTCCGAAATGGATGCCGATGCGCCCGGGCAGCGGCCAGGTAACTTGGCTCGCTCGCCCCGGCGAGGGCGAGGCAAGCGATCGTCCGCTCCATGTCGGCGAACGGCAGTCCGGCTTCCGCGAAGCTTTGCCGGGCGGCTGCGAGCACGCAGGAAAAGCTTTCTTCGACCCCAAAGCGAAGGTTTGCGGGACCCGCAACTCCTTCGCCTAACGGACCGCTTAGCGGATGATAGAGGCGCGCCCGGCATCGCGTGCCGCCGCCGTCAACGCCGAGAAAAAGGGGTTCTTCTTGCACCTGTCGCACCCATATCTTCGCCTCGGAAAACGCGCGAGAACTGAAAAAGGTCAGGCGCGTTCTCTGGATTAGGGACCTCAGGAGCGAGCGTGGACACGGAAAGGCAAAGCCCCCGTTACTCCGCTATCGACGCATGGGAGCCGGGCGACATACTCGACACCCTGATCGAGGGTCATTTCAGTGCGGTCGCGGCGGTACGCACGGCGCGTCCCGAAATCGAACAGGCGGCGCTTGCGATGCAGGAGCGCCTCAGCAAGACGGGGCGTCTCGTCTATGCCGGCGCAGGTACGTCCGGGAGACTCGCCGTTCAGGATGGCGCCGAGTTGATGCCGACCTTCAACTGGCCGCAGGAGCGGCTCCTGCTGCTGATCGCCGGAGGCGCTGAGGCGTTAGTCCGCCCCATGGAAGGATCGGAAGACCAAATCGACCGCGCCGCATCTGTCGTCGAGCAGCACGGCATCGACGATGCGGATGTGCTTGTGGCGGTCGCGGCAAGCGGGACCACGCCGTTCACGCTCACCTGCTTGCGCGAAGCCAAGCGACGCGGCGCGCTGACGGTCGGCATCGCGAACAATCGCGACACTCCGCTTCTGCGCGACGCCGAGCATCCTATCTTTCTCGACACGGGCGCCGAGCCGATCGCCGGATCGACGCGGATGAAGGCCGGCACCGCCCAGCGCATTACGCTTCTGTTGCTCTCGTCGCTCATCATGATCCGGCTCGGACACGTTCACGCGGGAATGATGGTCGACGTGCAGGCACTGAACGAAAAACTTGTGTTGCGCAGTGAGAGCATGCTTCGGCAGCTTACCGAGCGAAGCAGCGACGAAGTACGCGATGCCCTTCGACGGGCGAAAGGAAGCGTCAAGCTCGCCGCGCTTCTGCTGCGGGGATGCGATCTGGCCGAGGCGACCGCGATTCTCGATCGCACCGGGGGGCGGTTGCGGGAAGCGATTGCGCTGGCCGACAAGCGACATGCCTGACGCAATTCTGTATACGGGACGCGGCCGTTTGTAGCTGTTTCTTTCCGGGGCACGAGTTGTCTACGATTTCATACATTCATTTGGGCTAGCGTAGTTCGTAAGCATTGCTCGGGCGGAAGTAGAGAAATGACCACTCGTCTGCATCGCGGCGACCTGTCGGACCTGACCGCGTATGGTGGCGTGGTCGCGATTGATACCGAGACGCTCGGTCTCAATCCAAACCGGGATCGCCTTTGCGTCGTGCAACTCTCGCCGGGCGACGGCTCCGCGGATGTCGTGCAGTTTCCCGCCGGCGACAACAAGGCGCCAAATCTTGTGAAGCTTCTGCGCGACCCGAACCGGCTCAAGCTTTTCCATTTCGCGCGTTTCGATCTCGCCGTCCTCTACAAGACTTTCGGCGTGATGCCGGAGCCAGTGTACTGCACGAAGATCGCCTCGAAGCTCGCGCGCACCTACACGGACAAGCACGGCCTCAAGGACATCGTGAAGGAGTTGCTTGGTCACGATCTCTCGAAGCAGCAGCAGAGCTCCGATTGGGGCGCCGAGAACTTGTCTGAAGCACAGATCGCCTACGCGGCCTCCGACGTGCTGCATCTGCATGCGTTAAAGGACCGGCTCGATCAGATGCTCGCGCGCGAGGCCCGAAGCGATTTCGCAGAGGCGTGTTTCCGCTTCCTGCCCGTCCGCGCCAAGCTCGATCTTGCCGGGTTCGCTGAACTGGACGTATTCGCGCACACCTGAGAGTTCCCGCTCTTGCTTGCGTCTTCGCGGGAAAGCCGCAATTGTCGTCTTCTTGAGGCTCCTGTTCTGAGCGTTCCTGAGCTGGGCCCATTCCATGCGCCATACCGAGCTAGCCTTGCTTGTCCCCGGACGTAAGCCCGGGCAGCAACGCAATGCTGCCTTCGGCGCGGCCAAGCGGCATAGCCGACGCGTTCGGATTTTGCGCTGGGCGCTGCCCGCGGCGGCCCTCGGTGGTCTCGCCCTGATCGCATTCTTTTTTGCGTTCGACCCGCTCCGGATATATCGCGACCTGCCGATCGAGTTCGGCCGCATCTCCATCACCGACAACAAGCTCACGGTGGATGCGCCGAAGCTCACCGGCTTTACGCAGGACCGGCGGCCGTACTCGGTGACAGCCGAATCCGCGACGCAGGATCTATCCAAATCCAATGTCATCGAGTTGTCCGGGATCCATGGCCAGGTTGAGCTTGCCAATCGCGGCGAGACTTCGTTGCGCGCTAAGAACGGCGTCTACGACATGAAAGCCGGTGTATTGCGCCTGGCCGATGGGATCGAGATCGGGTCGACCGGCGGCTATCAGATTTCATTGACCGATGCCCTGGTGGAAGTGCGCAAAGGTCACATCGTCACCGACAAACCCGTTCGCGCCATCTTTCCCGACGGGTCGCTGCAAGCGCAGCGTCTGGAAATTTTCGATCACGGCGATCGTGCCCGCTTCGAAGGCGGCGTGGTGCTGACGTTCCGCATGCCGCCGCCGAGCGAGACTCGTTCAGACGCCAAGACAGCGGAAGCCGGAAAATGATCGCGCGTCTGTCGTGTTCGTTGGCGGCTGCTCTTATCGCGACAAACCTCGCGGCGGTCGCGCACGCGCAGACGAAGGCTGGCAGCAACAATGTCCCGAGCGCGTTCCAGGGTTTTGCCCGCGACAACAAAGAGCCCGTGAAGATCGAGGCGAACGCATTCGAAGTACACGACAAGGACCGCTACGCGATCTTCACTGGCAATGTGGTGGTGCAGCAGGGCGACTTGACGATGCGCAGCCGCGACATGAAAGTGTATTATGAGGGCTCGCTGCGCGGACGCGACAAGAACGCGAAGGAAGAGACGCCTACTCCTGCGCCGAAGTCTGCGAGTGCCGGCAGCAGCGATCCCGCTCAGCGCATCCGACGGCTCGAAGCGCTCGGTGGTGTCATCATCACGAACAAGGATCAGAAAGCGAGCGGTGATCTCGGCGTGCTCGACATGGCGACGAACACGGCGACCATCACCGGCAACGTCGTTCTGACGCAGGGACCGAACGTCATGCGCGGCGACAAGCTGGTCGTCGACTTAAAAACAGGTTTTTCGCGGCTGGAGTTGGGCTCGAAGGACGGCAATACGCGGGTCCAGGGGCTGTTCGTGCCGTCCTCGGTGGACACAAAGAAGGGCACCGGCACAAAATAGCCTTGTTGAGGCAAAGACTTGTCGCGCGGATCAGGCTCGCCGCGGCTAACCAATCGCGCGTCTCCGCGTTGCCTCTGGCCCAAGGACCGAATATAGCCGCACGAGGTGCAATGCGCCGCAGCAAGGAAACCGTGCGCAAAGTTCTTTCCTGGTTACGGTCAAAGCCGCAGGGCGACGACAGCTCCGCG
This sequence comes from uncultured Alphaproteobacteria bacterium, assembly GCA_963711595.1. Classification (GTDB taxonomy): domain Bacteria; phylum Pseudomonadota; class Alphaproteobacteria; order Rhizobiales; family Xanthobacteraceae; genus JAUSIF01. The sequence continues at coordinate 120,956 of CAVQER010000007.1, read as the reverse complement.
GCGTTCGCCGACGCTTGGCGGCTCGACGAAACCGGCGCGCCGCACACGCTCGAACGGCGCGGCAAGCCCGATCCGCGCACCAACCCTGAACTTCGCCAGCAACGGCCTTCGCGGCCGGCACCCGTCACGGAGGCGCATCCGCCGCGTGGGGCATCGGCCCCTGAAACGCATGCCGGACGCCAGCCACGTGTCGTACAGGAACTGCGCCCCGCGTCCGCCCCAAGACCGCAGCAGCAATCGCGCGTTGTACAGGAACTGCGGCCGCAGCCTGCCGCGCCGGCAGCGGCTCCGGAGTCGCGGCTGCTGAACGAGATTCAGGAATTGCGCCGCGCGACCGAGCGGCACCGCGCGGCAAGACAACAAACTCCCGGCAGGCCCCAGCCAGCCTCGCTTCAAGGCACGCTTGCGGCGAAGGGGCTCGTGAAAAGTTTCGCCGGCCGTCGCGTCGTCAACAACGTGACGATCGGTCTGCGCCGCGGCGAAGCTGTGGGTTTGCTCGGACCGAACGGCGCCGGCAAGACTACCGTGTTCTACATGATCGTCGGCCTCATCCATGCGGATGCGGGCATGATCATGCTTGACGGGCACGACGTGACGAGCCTTCCGATGTATCGCCGCGCGCGGCTCGGTATTGGTTACTTGCCGCAGGAACCGTCGATCTTCCGCGGGCTCACGGTCGAGGACAACGTGCGCGCCGTACTCGAAGCGGTCGAGCCGGACCGCGATCGCCGGGAACAAGAGCTCAACATGCTGCTTGACGAATTCAATATCGAGCGCGTCCGCCACTCACCGGCAATCGCGCTCTCGGGCGGCGAGCGTCGTCGCGTGGAAATCGCCCGTGCGCTCGCAACGCGTCCATCGTTCATGCTGCTCGACGAGCCGTTCGCGGGCATTGATCCGATCGCGGTTGGCGACATCCAGGAACTTGTACGGCACCTGACGCGGCGCGGTATCGGCGTTCTGATCACCGATCACAACGTGCGCGAGACGCTTGGACTTGTTGATCGGGCCTATATTGTCCATTCGGGATCCATCCTGATGGAGGGCGATCCGAACCAGATCGTGCAAAACGAAAAGGTGCGCCGCGTTTACCTCGGCGAGGAATTCCGCCTTTGACAGGGCGTCGCGTGGCGTATCAGTCGATCTTAATGACTTGCTACGAGGAGCCGCACCGGCGGCGGGCGTGATGGCGCTTTCGCAGAAACTCCAGCTTAGGCAGAGCCAGGCGCTCGTGATGACGCCGCAGCTCATGCAGGCGATCAAGCTCCTGCAGCTGTCGAGCCTCGATCTCGTGGCCTACGTCGACGCGGAGCTAGAGCGTAATCCGCTGCTGGATCGCGCCGACGAGCCGCCCCGGCCGGCGGAGGAATTGGGCGAGAGCGCTGCGGCGGCCGAACCCGGCGGAGAAGAGTCAGCATCCGAGAATTGGGAACGCGGGCCATCCGAGCCCGCCCGAGGCGAGATCGAAGAGCGTTACGATACGAATCTCGAGAACGTGTTTCCTGACGATGCGACCGAGACCGGTGCCGCTGCCGCGCCGGCTGAGACGCCCGGGTATTCCGAATGGGCGAGCGTCGGTCGCGGCGGTGCGATCGATGACGACTACAATCTCGAATTGTTCGTTTCCGCCGAGACGTCGCTTGCCGATCACCTGGCGCGCCAGATGACGCTTGCGATCACCGACCCGGTCGCGCGCATCATCGGCCAGCATCTGATCGACCTCGTCGATGAGGCGGGATACGTGCGCGGAGATCTGCCCGCGATCGCCGCGAAGTTGGGCGCTCCGGATGCCGAGATCGAAAAGGTGCTTGGCGTCCTGCAGACGTTTGATCCGCCCGGGGTTTGCGCTCGCGATCTCTCCGAATGCCTCGCCATCCAGCTCAAGGAGCGCGACCGCTACGACCCCGCGATGCGAGCGCTCATTGAGCATCTCGATCTGCTGGGCAAACGCGATTTTGTCGAGCTGAAGCGCCTTTGTGGCGTGGACGAGGACGATTTGAGGGACATGGCGGGGGAGATCCGCAGGCTCAATCCGAAGCCCGGCCTCGCCTTCGGCGGCGGCGTGGTGCAGCCGATCGTGCCCGATGTGTTCGTCCGCGCGAGTCCCGACGGATCGTGGTCGGTCGAGCTGAATACCGACACGCTGCCGCGTGTGCTCGTCAATCAGAGCTACTATTCGAAGGTGTCGAAGAACGCGATGAGCGAGAAGGAGCGTGGCTTTCTCGCCGAATGCCTGCAGACGGCGACATGGCTCACGCGTGCGCTCGACCAGCGGGCCCGCACGATCCTCAAGGTTTCCACGGAAATCGTTCGCCAACAGGACGCGTTTCTCGCCTACGGCGTCCAACATCTGCGCCCGCTCAATCTCCGCATGGTCGCCGACGCAATCGGCATGCATGAATCCACTGTTTCTCGCGTCACGGCGAACAAGTACATGGCGACGCCGCGCGGAATCTTCGAGCTCAAGTATTTCTTCTCTTCGTCGATCCCCGCGACAGGGTCCGGTGAGGCGCATTCTTCCGAGGCGGTGCGCCATCGCATCAAGGAAATGATCGACGCGGAAACGGCTGATGCCGTACTTTCGGACGACACGATCGTTCAGAGGTTGCGGGAAGCGGGTGTCGAGATCGCGCGCCGAACCGTCGCAAAATATCGCGAATTGATGCGGATTCCGTCATCCGTGCAGCGCCGACGCGAAAAGCAGGATTCCGGCGGCGTCGAATAGACACCAGATCGGCCTTTCACGAGGCATTGACCCCGCGAGGGTCGCCACCTATGGTCCCGCGCCTTCGAATCCCGCATGCGCCGCTTCGCTGCGAATTCGCAACGGAATCAACTCATGCTCAATGACCTTCTGGCCGTTGCGGCGGTCTTGCCTGCGCTGAAAGTGAAGAACAAGAAGCAGGCGCTTCAGGAACTCGCGGCGCGCGCCGCGGAAGCATCCGGTCGCAGCGATCGGGAAATCTTCGAAACGCTTCTCCAGCGGGAGCGGCTTGGTTCCACGAGCATCGGTCACGGCGTTGCGATTCCCCATGGAAAGCTCGCGAAGCTCGACCGGCTGGTCGGACTGTTCGCGCGCCTCGAGAAGCCGATCGACTTCGATGCACTCGACGGCGAACCCGTCGATCTGTTGTTTCTGTTGCTCGCACCAGAAGGCGCCGGCGCCGACCATCTGAAGGCGCTCGCTCGTATTGCGCGCCTGTTGCGCGATGAGAAGGTTGCGGAAAAACTGCGCGGCGCGAAGGATCGTGACGCGATTTACACGCTGTTGACCGCCCCCTCCACCAGCCACGCGGCCTAGCCAGACGTATTTGATCCCGGGTCGAGCCTTGTGGCCCGCCCGGGATCGCAGATTTCAGTGCAGCGCGGTTAGTGGACGCTGACCGTGTCGAGTTCCTGTTCGCGAGCATTGGCTTCGGCTGCCGCACGGCTGTCGGTCACCATGATCGGCGTGCCGTCGGCTGCATGCAGCGAGAACAATTTCATGCCGGGTGCCAGGGCCGGCGCCTGCGGGAACAGTGCTCGCACTTCCTCGGAGCGAATCGGGCGCACATAGGCAATCTCACCACCGCCGAGCACGGCGAATGCCTCTTCGCTCAGCGTGGTTTCAGTCTCGTGCTCGATGTTCTTGTTCATAGCCTCGTACTCCTTCACTCACGCCCCGTCCTTTGATCGAGCCGACGCGATCTCGATACGGCGCGCTACGCGCGCGGTCTCGGGTCGCTCCAGGTCGATCGAAAGCAGTCCGTCCTTCAACTCGGCGCCAGCCACCTCCATCCCGTCTGCGAGCACGAAAGTGCGTTGAAACTGCCGCGCGGCGATGCCGCGATGGAGAAACACGCGACCTTTGTCCTCGTCGGCCTGGCGTCCGCGAATCGCAAGCTCTTTCTCTTCCACGGAAACGTCGAGCGTATCCGCAGAGAACCCGGCCACTGCCAAGGTAATGCGCAGACGCTCGGGACGGTTTCCTTCGCGCGGCAATCGCTCGATATTGTATGGGGGGTAGCCGTCGGCCCCTTTGACCACGCGGTCGAGCGCGCGCTCAATTTCGTCGAAGCCGAGCAGAAATGGGCTCGACAGCGCTGGGATCCGTGACATCGGCAAAGTCCTCCATGAGCGACTTTGTGGGGCCCGTTTCAGCACCCCAGATCCAAGCCGTTAGGTCTTGGGTCTCGGAATCATATGGTTATTGCAAAATGACGCCGCAAGGCGCGAAAAGTCCGGCTGTTCAAAGGGTTCAGCGCGGGGAAGTTGGTGGAGCCAGGCGGAGTCGAACCGCCGACCTCTTGAATGCCATTCAAGCGCTCTCCCAACTGAGCTATGGCCCCACGCGTCCGCCGATTGGGAGTGCGAATGCGGCGACGCCACGAACGCACCAGCGGCAAATTCGAGCCAATCCGTTCAAGCACAGGCCCCAGACCGGCTCAAGTGGACTTAGGATTCCTCGTCTTCCTCGAGCTTCTCGCCGATGATGTCGGAGACATCGCCCGATTCCTCTTCCTCCGTCTCGAGGAAGGTATCGTCTTCTTCGGCGCCTGCGACCTCCACCTCTTCATCGCCTTCGGCTTCCGCGGTCGCCGGTACCTTCTTCTTTCCAGTGGCCTCGGCATCCGCCTCTTCGAGAGAGATAACTTCGGCGCCGGCCGGTACTACAAGCTCGGGCTCTTCGGCGACCACAGCCGCCACGGGCTCGGCGCGGGCAGAAGCACGCGCTGACGCCGCGGTCGGCACATAGGCGGTGCCGCACTTCGGACAGACAATGGGATCGCGGGCAAGGTCGTAGTACTTTGTCCCGCAATTTCCGCAAATTCGCTTGAGGCCAAGCTCTTGCTTCGCCACTACACGCGCTCCTCGCTTCGGAAAAATGGGTGCCTCCATGGACTGCGCTCAAATGGCTGTCAAGGCCGAAAAGCACAAGACCCGCATCGGTGACGGTCCGCAAGGCGCGTGCTAGAGGCTCCGTCATTCGCGAGGAGATTTCGATGCCGACGGCCGCGCCCGCCGTTGAAAAGCCTGCTCCGGCGCCGCTGACTGCCCGCCGCTCATCGCACATTTCGGGGCGCATTCGCGTGCCAGGCGACAAGTCGATCTCGCATCGGGCGCTTCTGGTCGGCCTGCTCGCAGTGGGCCCGACCGAGATCGAGGGGCTGCTCGAGGGCGAGGACGTTCTCGCGACCGCGCGCGCTTGCGCCGCCCTGGGCGCGTCCGTTGATCGCACCGGGCCGGGCCGATGGCGGGTGTGGGGTACCGGGATCGGAACGCTGCTCGCGCCCGCCGGGCCCCTTGATTTCGGCAACGCAGGGACCGGCGCGCGGCTCGCGATGGGCGTCGTTGCCGGCCATCCGATCGAGGCAGCATTTGACGGCGACGCCAGCTTGCGACGGCGGCCGATGCGCCGTGTGGTTGATCCGCTCCTTCGCATGGGTGCGCAGGTTCTCGCGGAGGGGGATGGCGGCCGCTTGCCAATGCGGCTTCGCGGCGCCCGCGATCCAATTCCGATCGAGTTCGAAAGTCCGGTGCCGTCGGCTCAGGTGAAATCCGCCGTCTTGTTCTGCGGGCTTGCCGCGCCCGGCGAGACGATCGTGGTCGAGAAGGAAGCGACGCGGGATCACACCGAGCGGATGCTGAGGCATTTCGGAGCGGAGGTCGTAAGTGCGCGCGAAGGCGCACACGGAAACCGCATCACCCTGAAGGGCAGGCCGGAGCTCACTCCGCAGCGCGTCGTCGTGCCGGCCGATCCGTCCTCGGCGGCGTTTCCGCTCGTTGCCGCACTTGTCGTGCCGGGCTCCGAATTGGTCCTCGAAGGTGTTTTGGCGAATCCACTGCGCACGGGCCTTCTCGATACCCTGCGCGAAATGGGTGCGTCCGTGGAAGAGCTCGATCGCCGGCAAGAAGGCGGAGAGGCGGTTGCCGACCTCCGCGTCCGCGCGTCCGCGCTGAAGGGCGTGGACGTGCCAGCGCAACGCGCGCCTTCTATGATCGACGAATACCCGGTGCTTGCGGTCGCCGCGAGCTTTGCCGAGGGCGTGACGCGCATGCGCGGACTTGCCGAATTGCGCGTAAAGGAATCCGATCGTCTTGCGGCGATCGCGGCTGGCCTCCGCGCGAATGGCGTGGATGTGGAGATTTCCGGCGACGATCTCATTGTGCAGGGTCGTAGCCGGGCAAAAGGCGGCGGCAAGGTCGCGACGCGCATGGATCATCGCATCGCGATGAGCTTTCTCGTGATGGGTCTCGCCAGCGAGAAGCCAGTGACGGTCGACGATGCGTCCTTCGTCGCCACGAGCTTCCCGGGGTTCACCGAACAGATGGCGCGGCTCGGCGCCGAACTCGGCTAGCCGATGGTCATCACGATCGACGGGCCCGCAGCCTCGGGAAAGGGAACGCTCGCTTACCGACTCGGTAAGCACCTTGGTATCCCTCATCTCGACACGGGCTTGCTCTATCGGGCGGTCGGTGACCGATTGCTTGCCGACGGTCGTGCGCTCGACGATGTGACGGCCGCCGCGGCTGCGGCGCAGGCGATCAAAATTGATTCCATCGCCCGCGATAGCCTTCTCGGCAGTGAAGTGGGGGAGGCCGCCTCGCGCGTTGCGGCTATGCCCGAGGTGCGCGCCGCGCTGCTCAGCATTCAGCGCACCTTCGCGCAGAACCCGGGGGGCGCAGTCCTCGATGGACGCGATACCGGAACGGTTGTCTGCCCCAATGCTGACGTAAAGCTTTTCGTCGTTGCGACCGCGGAAGCCCGCGCCGCCCGCCGGCACAAGGAGCTGACGGAACGGGGCGAGAAGACCACCTACGAAGAGGTGCTGGCCGACATTCGGCGACGCGACGAGCGCGACACGGCTCGCGCGGTGGCGCCTCTGAAACCCGCGCCAGATGCGGTCTTGCTCGATACCACCGCATTGGATATAGAGGCCGCATTCCAGGAGGCCCTGAGGATCGTCCGCAGAGTGTGAATGACAGGGTGCGGGCAGCCCGCGCCCTGTTTGTCATTGAGGAGAGTGAATGCCCGCTACCGCCACCCAGCAACCTACCAGGGAGGATTTTGCTGCCCTGCTCGAAGAGTCCTTCGGACGCGTCGATCTGCACGAAGGATCCGTCGTCAAGGGCAAGGTCGTCGCGATCGAGAAAGACATCGCCGTCATCGACATCGGTCTGAAGACCGAGGGCCGCGTGCCGCTCAAGGAATTCGCCGGTCCGGGCCGCGACACCGCGCTGAAGGTCGGCGACGAAGTCGAAGTTTTCCTCGACCGTATCGAAAATGCCCTGGGTGAAGCGGTACTGTCGCGCGACAAGGCGCGCCGCGAGGAGTCCTGGGTTCGCCTCGAGAAGGCATTCCAGAACAACGAGAAGGTCACGGGCGTCATCTTCAACCAGGTGAAGGGTGGCTACACCGTGGATCTCGACGGCGCTGTCGCCTTTCTGCCGCGCAGCCAGGTCGACATCCGGCCGATCCGCGACATCGGCCCACTCATGCACAATCAGCAGCCGTTCCAGATCCTCAAGATGGATCGTCGGCGCGGCAACATCGTCGTCTCGCGCCGGACCGTTCTCGAAGAGACGCGCGCCGGCCAGCGCCAGGAACTCGTGTCGAGTCTTGAAGAAGGTCAGGTCGTCGACGGCGTCGTGAAGAACATCACCGATTACGGAGCGTTCGTCGATCTGGGTGGCATCGACGGTCTCCTGCACGTCACCGACATCGCGTGGCGCCGCGTCAATCATCCGACCGAAGTATTGGCAATCGGCCAGACCGTTAAGGTCAAAATTATCAAGATCAATCACGAAACCCACCGCATCTCCCTCGGCATGAAACAGCTGCAGGGCGATCCGTGGGAAGGCATCGAGGCGAAGTATCCGGTTGGGACCAAGGTCAAGGGCCGCGTCACCAACATCACGGACTACGGCGCGTTCGTGGAGCTCGAGCCGGGCATCGAAGGGCTCGTGCACGTCTCCGAGATGTCGTGGACCAAGAAAAACGTGCATCCAGGCAAGATCGTTTCCACCTCGCAAGAGGTCGAAGTCGCGATCCTCGAAGTCGATCCGGTTAAGCGCCGCATTTCGCTCGGCCTGAAGCAGACGCTCGCCAATCCGTGGGAGAGCTTCGCCGAAAAGCACCCCGTCGGCTCGAACATCGAGGGCGAGGTCAAGAACAAGACCGAGTTCGGTCTCTTCCTTGGCCTCGAGGGCGACGTGGACGGCATGGTTCACCTCTCCGACCTCGACTGGAATCGTCCCGGCGAGCAGGTGATCGAGGAATACAAGAAGGGCGACATGGTGAAGGTCGTCGTCCTCGACGTCGACGTCGAGAAGGAGCGCATCTCGCTCGGGGTCAAGCAGCTCCAGGGCGATCCGTTCGCTCAGGCCGGCGATCTCAAGAAGGGCGCGGTCGTGACCTGCGAAGTCACTGCCGTGCAGGAGAGCGGAATCGACGTGAAGATCATCGGATCCGACCTCACGTCATTCATCAAGCGGTCGGACCTCGCGCGCGATCGATCGGAGCAGCGCGCAGAACGTTTCGCCGTCGGCGACAAGGTCGATGCCCGCGTCACGCTCTTCGACAAGCGTGCACGCAAGGTATCGGTGTCGATCAAGGCGCTGGAAATCGCCGAAGAGAAGGAGGCTGTCGCGCAGTACGGCTCTTCCGACTCCGGCGCGACGCTCGGCGATATCCTTGGCAGCGCGCTGAAACAGCGCACCGGCGACAAGAAAGAGTGATCGCGGGCCGCACGGCAGTCACAGCCGCGGCTCTTCCACAAAGTTCAGGCTCTCGGCAATCGAGCCATGAAGCAGCACGCGGCGGCAACCCGGGACCGGCTGAAAGACCTGATCCGGGAGCGTTCCTTCGGACGCCGCAAAGTGGTGCTCGCCTCCGGCCGCGAGAGCGATTTCTACTTCGACTTGAAGCCGACGATGTTTCACCCCGAGGGCGCCTCGCTCCTCGCGCGGATGATGCTCGCGCGTCTCTCCGACTTTGGCGTCGACTATGTGGGTGGGCTGGAAATGGGTGCCGTGCCCTTGGTCGCCTGCGTCGCGGCCGCGAGCCACGACGAGGGCAGGCCGATGCCTGGCTTCTTCGTGCGGAAGGCCGTGAAGGATCACGGCACGAAAAAACGCATCGAAGGCTCTGAGAATCTCAGGGGCAAGCGGGTCGCGATCCTCGAGGACGTGACCACCACGGGCGGCTCCGCGATCCAGGCGGTCGAGATCGCGCGCGAGGCGGGGGCCGAAGTCGTGCTCGTGCTTTCGATCGTGGATCGCCTCGAGGGAGCGCGCGAATCGTTCGCGAAAGCGGACGTCCCCTTCGCCTCCCTCTTTACCGCCGACGACTTTCTCAAGAACTGAAGTCGGATCGCGCGTTTGCGATTCGATTACCCCTTCCGGAGCAATGCCTTGATGGCGCCATGGGCGTCGCCGTACCTTCCCGGTGCGGCAGGATTCGCCGCTGACCGGAGGGCCTCATGTCATTGGATGCCGACGCCATCGTCGACCGCCGCCGGCTACGGCGGAAACTCACCCTGTGGCGCACGTTCGCGGTCGCGGCCGTCGTTGCGCTGATCGCGGGCATCTATGCCACGACCGGCGGCACGGGCTATTTCGGCGAGTTGCAGTCGCACGTTGCGCGCGTCACGATCGGCGGCGTGATCCGATCCGACCGCGCGCGGCTCGAGATGTTCGAACGGATCGCGAAGTCCGGCGCCAAGGCAGTGATCGTCTCGATCGATAGTCCCGGCGGGACGGTCGTCGGCTCGGAATCGCTTTACGAGGGATTGCGCCGTCTCTCGGAGAAGAAGCCGGTGGTAGCTGTCGTACAGGGGCTCGCGGCGTCAGGCGGCTACGTAGCGGCTCTCGGCACCGATCGCATTTTCGCGCATCGCAATGCGATCGTCGGGTCCATCGGCGTGATCTTCCAGAATCCGAATGTGAGCCAGCTCCTGACCACGCTCGGCGTCAAGGTTGAAGAGATCAAGTCGACGCCTCTGAAGGCCGAGCCCAACCCGTACTCGCCCACCAGCCCGGAAGCGCGCGCGGCAATGCAGGCGCTCGTGCTCGACAGCTACGCCTGGTTCAAGGATCTCGTTCGCGAGCGCCGTCGGCTCAATGATGCGGAGCTTGCGAGCGCATCGGACGGACGCGTGTTCACGGCGGGGCAGGCGCTTCCCTTGAAGCTTGTCGACGAAATCGGCGGCGAGCCCGCTGCTCGCGAATGGCTCGAAAAGAACAAGGGCGTTTCAGCCGATCTCAAGGTTCGCGACTGGCGCGGCGGCCGCCTCGGTTCCGAGTTCCGGTGGCTTGGGATAGCGGGAAGCTTTGCTGAGAGCCTTGGTATCCCTGTGCTAGGTACGCTGCTTTCCAGTGAAGCGCTGACCCAGGCCGCCGCGCGCGCGCAACTTGACGGCCTATTGGCCCTCTGGCACCCTTCCTTGACGGATTGATGTCTTACAACCCGTTTTGATCATTCGGGTTTTTGCTCGGGGGCGGCGAGCGTAATGATTAAGTCCGAACTCGTGCAGCGGATTGCTGAGACCAATCCGCATCTCTATCAGCGCGACGTCGAGAATATCGTCGATGCCATTCTCGACGAGATCACGCGCGCGCTTGCGCGTGGCGACCGCGTCGAGCTGCGTGGTTTCGGTGCCTTCTCGGTAAAGAATCGTCCCGCTCGTCTCGGCCGCAATCCGCGGACCGGCGCGCAGGTCAAGGTGCTGGAAAAGGTCGTGCCCTACTTCAAGACCGGCAAGGAAATGCGCGAGCGCCTGAACCGGCCGCGCCGCTGACATCGCCGGTACGTTTTTCCTTCGCTGGACTATGATTTCGCCGCTCGCGCCATTCGGAGCGCCGTGAATGCGGAGAGTGCTCGCCTGGATCATCCTCGCGCCGGTCGCAACCATCGCCCTTCTGTTCGCGCTCGCGAACCGCGCCTGGGTCAAGGTGTCGATCGATCCGTTCTCGCAAGCGGCGCCCGCCTACGCGGTGGAGTTGCCGCTCTTTCTCGTGATGTTCGGTGCGCTGATCATCGGCGTTCTCCTCGGGGGTGTCGCCGTATGGTTCGGACGCCTGCGTTGGCAAATGGCAGCGCATCGTGCGGAGCGCGAAGCTGCGCGCCTGCGTGCCGAGAAAGCGGAAGTTGAGGCGAGGGCTCGCGCAGAAGCGTTTGGCGCGCCTCGCTCGATCGCGCCGCCTGGCGACCGAGCGGCCGTGGGCTGAATGACAGCCGATGCGCGTCGTCAGCGAAGGCGAGATCGCCCGCGCACTCGACTTTCCCGCGCTCATTGATGCGCTCGACGCGGCGTTTTGCTCCGAGATCACGGTTCCCTCGCGTCTCAATCTCTCGATTCCGCATCCACAGACGGACGCCACGCTGCTGCTGATGCCCGCCTGGCTTGCGGACGGCAAAGAGCCGTTCATCGGCATAAAGGTGATCGCGATTTTCCCGGCCAATCTCGCGCGCGGCATCCCGAGCCTCACCGGCAGCTACCTGCTGCTTTCCGGCGACACCGGCTTGCCGCTTGCGCTTCTCGACGGCGGCGCGCTCACGCGCTGGCGGACGGCAGCCGCGTCGGCGTTGGCTGCGCGCTTTCTTGTCCGACCCGACGCGAGCCATCATCTGATCGTGGGCGCGGGTGCGTTGGCGCCTTATTTTGCACGCGCGTTCTCGGCGGCGCTCCCGATCCGCGAGATCTCGATCTGGAATCGCACGGGCGCTCGCGCCGAAGCTGTCGCGGCGGAACTGCGCGCCGACGGATTGCCATGCCGAGCCGTCCCCGGCCTTGAAGCGGCCGTACGCGCGGCGGATGTCGTCTCCTGCATCACCGGTGCCGAGACGCCTCTGGTCCGCGGCGCGTGGCTCAAGTCGGGCAGCCATCTCGATCTCGTCGGGGGCTTCAAGCCGAATATGCGCGAGTCTGACGACGAAGCCGTCACGCGTTCTCGCCTTTTTGTCGACACCGAGAAGGCGGCCAAGGAAGCAGGCGATTTGCTGAGCCCGCTGCAACGAGGCGTTCTGCGTAGCGACGACATCCAGGGCGACCTTGCCGGTCTCTGCCGCAACCTCGTGCAAGGACGTCGAACGAACACCGAAATCACGCTGTTCAAATCGGCGGGCACGGCGGTCGAAGATCTTGCGACGGCGATCCTGGTTTGGCGCCGCCTGAAGCCGGACTAACCGCGGTGGACAAGCCCCCGCACACTGTGCCATCGAAAAGCATGGTCGAGATCAAGATTTGCGGAATCAATGACTTAGCCGCGATGGACGCTGCCCTTGCTGCGGGCGCGGACCTCGTCGGCCTCGTCTTTTTTCCGCCGAGCCCGCGCAACGTGTCGATCGCGGAGGGCGCGAAACTCGCAGCCCGCGCGCGCGGCAAGGCGCGCGTCGTTGCGCTGACCGTTGATGCGGACGATCGTCTGCTCGATGAAATTGCGAAGGCGGCTGCTCCCGACATTTTTCAGTTGCACGGATCGGAATTGCCTGCGCGCGTCTCGGAGCTGGGAAAACGCCTCGGACGCCCGATGATGAAGGCGATTTCGATTGCAAGCACTGACGATCTCAAGGCAGCCGCGCCTTACGCTGCGGTCGCCGACCGCATCCTGTTCGACGCGCGGCCGCCGAAAGACGCGACACGACCGGGCGGGCATGGCCGCGCCTTCGACTGGACGTTACTCGCCCGCATCGATCGCTCAAGGCCTGTGATTCTTTCGGGAGGTCTCAATCCGGAGAACGTTGCCGACGCGATCCGTATCGTTCGTCCCGATGCAGTGGACGTGTCCTCCGGTGTCGAGAAGGCGCCAGGTGCAAAGGACGCGAAGAAGATCGAGTCCTTTGTTGCAAACGGACGCGCAGCCGCAGCAGCACTGAAATCACCGGAGCGCGTGCCGTGAAGCCCAACTCGCTCCGGCTCGGGCCCGACGAGCACGGTCACTTCGGCAACTATGGCGGTCGCTTCGTCGCGGAAACCTTGATGCCTCTCGTCCTCGATCTCGAGCGCGCCTACGAGGAGGCGAAGCGCGATCCGGCTTTCGCTGCAGAGATCAAGAACCTGCACACGCACTATGTCGGCCGGCCGAGCCCGCTCTATTTCGCCGAACGGCTGACCGAGCATTTGCGCGGCGCGAAAATCTATCTGAAGCGCGACGAGCTCAATCACACCGGCGCGCACAAGATCAACAACGTGCTCGGTCAGATCCTGCTCGCGCGGCGCATGGGAAAGAAGCGGATCATCGCCGAGACCGGCGCCGGCCAGCACGGTGTCGCGACCGCCACAGCATGCGCGCGCTTCGGCCTGCAGTGCGTCGTCTATATGGGCGCGGTCGATATCGAACGGCAAAAGCCGAACGTCTTCCGTATGCGGCTGCTCGGCGCCGAAGTGCGGCCGGTCACGTCGGGCGCAAAAACGCTCAAGGACGCGATGAACGAGGCGCTGCGCGACTGGGTCACGAATGTCGACGACACGTTTTATTGCATCGGCACGGTTGCCGGTCCGCATCCGTATCCCGCGATGGTTCGCGACTTCCAGTGCGTCATCGGCAACGAGGTACGCGAGCAACTGCACACAGCCGAAGGCCGACTCCCGGATTCGCTCGTCGCTTGCATCGGCGGTGGCTCGAACGCAATGGGGCTATTCCATCCTTTCCTCGACGATAAGTCCGTTGAAATCTATGGTGTCGAGGCGGCCGGAAAAGGAGTCGCCAGCGGAGAGCACGCGGCTTCGATTGGCGGCGGCAAGCCTGGCGTGCTGCACGGAAACCGCACTTATTTGCTCATGGACGGGGATGGCCAGATCACTGAGACCCACTCGATATCCGCCGGACTTGACTATCCCGGCATCGGTCCCGAGCATTCCTGGCTGCACGACACGGGACGCGTGACGTATCTCTCGGCAACCGATGACGAGGCGCTCACGGCGTTTCAGCTCCTGTGCGCGCTCGAAGGCATTATCCCGGCACTTGAGCCGGCGCACGCACTCGCCAAGGTGACGGAACTCGCGCCGAAAAAAGCGAAGGATCACCTCATGGTGGTCAATCTCTGCGGCCGCGGCGACAAGGACATTTTCACGGTCGCCGAGCACCTCGGAGGGAAGATTTGACGAGCCGCATCGAAGCCCGCTTTGCGTCGCTCGCGCGTGAGGGCCGCGCGGGGCTCGTCACGTACACGATGGCGGGCGACCCGGACCACGAAACGTCGCTCGCGATCGCGCAAGCCTTGCCGAAGGCCGGGGCCGACGTGATCGAGCTCGGCATGCCCTTCACCGACCCGATGGCCGACGGTCCGGCGATCCAGGCAGCGGGCCTGCGCGCGCTTAAGTCCGGGCAAACCTTGAAGAAAACGATCGACCTCGTGCGCGCCTTCCGCAAGGGCGACGAGGCGACGCCGCTCGTTCTGATGGGCTACTACAATCCGATCTACGTCTACGGCGTCGAAGAATTCCTGAAGGACGCGAAAGCTGCCGGCGTCGACGGACTGATCGTCGTCGATCTGCCGCCGGAAGAAGATGACGAGCTATGTTTGCCCGCGCTGAAGGCCGGGATCGCCTTCATTCGGCTTGCCACGCCGACGACCGATGACAAGCGCCTGCCGGCGGTTCTCAGGAACACCTCGGGCTTCGTTTACTACGTCTCGATCACCGGCATCACGGGTGCTGCGGCGCCCGACGCAGCCAAGGTCGCCGCCGCCGTCACTCGCATCAAGCGCCACACGAAGTTGCCGATCGCGGTCGGCTTCGGCGTCCGCACGGCCGAGCACGCCCGGGCGATCGCGGAAGGCGCGGAGGCCGTCGCAGTGGGTACTGCACTCGTTGAAGCCGTGCGCACGAGCCTCGATCAGGCCGGTAAGGCAGGAAAATCGACCGTGAAAGCCGTCACCGATCTCGTCGCTTCGATTGCGTCGGGCGTGCGTTCCGCGCGCCGTGTCGCGGCTGAATGACCGCCCCTAACGTCGCCGCGCCGACCCGACGACTTCAATGACTTTAGTGGAGAGCTTCGTCGCGATGACGCCATGACCGTCGGCGGTGATGTGAATGCCGTCGCCCTGCAGCTGCATTGCGGACATCGCATGCAGGCTCGGAACCACGATCGTCCTTATGCCGCGCTTTCTCAACTCGTCGACGATCGCTATGGAATTCGCCTTCGTGTCGACCCGACGTCGTCGGTCGTTCGTATCGGTGGTGTCAAGGATGACGAGCCGCGTGCCGTTCGGGACCGTGTCGTTCATGCGTGCGCGCATGCCGTTCGTATCGTCGCCGTTGATGCCCGCATTGACGATTTGCACATCGTATCCGCGCGCCCGCAATAGCGCTTCCAGCCGCGCCGGCCACGCGTGCGATGCGCCGACGCCTCGACCGTATGTGTTGCTCGCACCCACCGCCACGATCCGGAACTCCTGCGCCTCGGCTGCGACAGCGAGGATCGAAGCGGCAACGAGCGATGCTGCGCCAATGAGCCTGCGCGCCATGCCAGTACGCTCGACGGCAGAATCCGCGCTCGTCTCGATCACCAGGCACCCCCGCTTTGAAGTTTCGCCCAGACCCCGCTCGGGGTATAGACTGCACCTTATCGCGCGAAAATTACTGGAAAATGTCCGCCGGAGCGCCAATTGAACTGGATTTCCAACGCCGTTCCGAAGATCCGCAACCTCCTGCAACGGCGCGAGGTGAAGGAAAATCTTTGGATCAAGTGCCCTGAAACCGGACAGCTCGTCTTTCACAAGGACGTGGAAGCGAACCAGTGGGTGATCCCGGGCTCGAACTATCACATGCGGATGGGCGCGCCCGCGCGCCTGCGGTCGATCTTCGATGGGGAGACCTGGTTCGACATCGCGGTCCCCGACGTACCGGTCGATCCGCTCAAGTTCCGCGACGAGCGGCGTTACGTGGATCGCCTCAAGGACGCGCGAACGAAAACCGGGATGAACGACGCGATCAAGCTCGGATTCGGCCGGCTCGAAGGTCAGCCGGTCGTTGCGGCTGTCCAGGATTTCGACTTCATGGGCGGATCGCTCGGTATGGCGGCGGGCGAGGCAGTCATCAAGGGAATCGACACGGCGCTTGAGAAGGGAACGCCCTTCATTCTGTTTGCTGCGTCGGGCGGTGCGCGCATGCAGGAGGGTGTGCTGTCTCTGATGCAGCTGCCGCGCACCACGGCGGCCGTCCAGCGCCAGCGGGCCGCGAAGAAGCCCTACATCGTGGTTCTCACCAATCCCACCACCGGCGGCGTCACGGCCTCGTACGCGATGCTCGGCGATGTGCAGATCGCCGAACCTGGCGCGCTCATCGGCTTCGCCGGCCCGCGCGTGATCGAGCAGACGATCCGCGAGAAGCTCCCCGACGGGTTCCAGCGCGCGGAGTATCTGCGCGACCACGGTATGGTCGATCTCGTCGTGCATCGTCACGAGATGCGCGCGACGCTCGCGCGCTTGTGCCGGCTGCTGACCAGGTTACCGGCCCGTACCATGGAACGGGTCCCGCTCCCCGACGTGCCAGTTCCGGTGAGCCCCGCGTGAGCGCCGAACCGGCGCGCGGATCCGAGCGGGCCGAAGCACTGATCGCGCGTCTTGCCAAGCTCCATCCGAAGAAGATCGATCTTTCCCTCGGCCGCATCGAGCGGCTGCTCGCGCGGCTCGGTAGCCCGGAACGAAAACAGCCGCCCGCGATCCATGTGGCCGGGACGAACGGGAAGGGCTCCACGGTCGCTTTTCTCCGCGCGATTCTCGAGGCGGCCGGCCTCGGGGTTCACGTCTACACGTCGCCCAATCTGGTGCGGTTCAATGAACGCGTCCGGATCGCGGCAAAAGGGGGCGGCGTGCACGTCGGCGACGAGGAGCTCGCCGATGCTCTTGCCGAGTGCGAGCGTCTGAATGCCGGCGATCCGATCACCTTCTTCGAAATTACCACAGCGGCCGCCTTTCTGATCTTCTCGCGGCATCCGGCCGACGCGCTCTTGCTGGAAGTTGGGCTCGGCGGTCGGCTTGATGCTACGAACGTTGTCGCCGACGTTGCGGCGGCGGTCATTACCCCGGTCTCGATCGACCACACCGAGTTTCTCGGCCCGACGTTGAAGGATATCGCCGGGGAGAAGGCGGGCATCCTGAAGCGCGGCGTTCCCGCCGTTGTCGCCCACCAGGAGGTCGAGGCGCTGCGTGTCATTGAGCGCGCCGCGCAAAAGCTCGGCGCTCCGCTCCTCACGGCGGGGGAAGAGTGGACGGCGCACGAGGAGCGCGGCCGACTCGTCTACTCGGACGAGAACGGCCTGCTCGATCTACCGCATCCCCGACTGCTAGGCCGCCATCAGATCGACAATGCCGGAACGGCCGTCGCCGCCCTGCGCGCGACGCGCGTCTTCGATGTGCCCGCCGCCGCTTTCGAGGCGGGGATGAGCCGTGTCGACTGGCCGGCGCGCATGCAGCACCTGTCGACCGGCCGTCTTCCACCGCTGCTGCCCGCGGGTTCCGAGCTGTGGCTCGATGGGGGTCACAACGTCGCCTGTGGACTTGCCGTCGCGGCGTCGCTCGCCGAGCTCGAGGAACGCGTGTCGAGGCCGCTCGTACTCATTGTTGGAATGCTCGGCACCAAGGACACGGACGGATTTCTCGCCTGCTTCACGGACCTTGCCCGTCATGTGTTGGCGGTGCCGGTACCCGCGGAAGTCGGGCGCACGCCGCTGGAAGTCGCCAAGGCCGCGAAGGAGGCAGGGCTTGCCGCCGAGCCGACGGCGAGTGTCGAGGAAGCACTCGGCCGGGTCGGTGCGCTCCGTTTGGAGACGCCCCCGCGGGTACTCATCACCGGTTCCCTTTATCTCGCGGGCGCGGTGCTGGCGGCGAATGGAACGCCGCCAAAGTAGACTATTGTCGGGGAACACGTAGCAGATAGCCGAGCCCGCAAAAGCTGGCCTCGGCCGGCGTCAACTGCCGATTCTGGGAGATGTTGGCAACCCAGGCTGCCCAGATGATGGTCGCCGCGCAGCCTATCACCAGCCAGACAGCGACAGGCGAAGTGCCATTCGTAGAGCCGATGGCAGGCGGCGGAATCGTCGCGGTCGCTCTCAATGGCACGAAGGCAATTGCCAGCGCGACCGCCGCAGCAACAATCGCTCTCTTCATTGAGTCGCCCCCACTCCCGGAAACTTAGCACGTCGCGCGATTTTTGCTACAGGGAGGCGCTGCTCGCTGTGCGAAGTAGGACGCGAGGCGGTAGTCGCGCACGGATCGTTAGGTCGACGGCATGTGGGAGGCTTCCAGAGATCTTCTTGGTGGATTGCTCCGGCCCGATCCCTGGACGCTTTTCATCATTGGCTATTGGGCAATCTTCGCCGCGATCGCGTGGCTGGAAACGGTCGTGCCCGCGTTCTGTGATTTGCCCGACCGCGAGCAGCGCTGGCCGACGAATGTCGCCCTCGGGATCATCAACATGTTGATGCTTCCGCTCATCCCGGTTTCTGCTTTGCTTGGTGCGACGTGGGCTCAAAGTAACGACTGGGGACTACTGAATTCTTTTAGTG
The DNA here is from genome assembly GCA_963711595.1 of uncultured Alphaproteobacteria bacterium. Lineage (GTDB taxonomy): Bacteria > Pseudomonadota > Alphaproteobacteria > Rhizobiales > Xanthobacteraceae > JAUSIF01. The sequence continues at coordinate 102,467 of CAVQER010000007.1, read as the reverse complement.
TCCCGCTGTGGGCTGCGGTAGTCGCGACCCTCGTGCTTCGCAGCCTTGTCGAGTACGTGTTCCACGTTCTGATGCACAAGACGCCGTGGCTCTGGCGGCTGCATCGCATTCATCACTCGGACGCGCGTCTGGATGTCAGTACGGCCGTCCGCGATCATCCACTCGAGATCGCCGCGCTAGTCATCACGCTCGGCCTAAGTGCGGCTGCATTCGGCATGAACGTATGGGCCGTGATCGTCTATGAGGTTGCGGAATCAGTGATCAGTCTTGCCTCACACGCGAACCTCCGCCTGCCGGATCGTCTTGACCGGGTGCTGCGCTGGGTCATCGTCACGCCGAACATGCACTGTTTGCATCATTCCTCATACCAGCCGGAAACCGACAGCAACTACGGGCAGGTATTTTCTATTTGGGACCGGCTATTCGGCACGTACTCGGCCGCCCCACGGGAGAGCTACGACTCCATCCAGTTCGGCTTGGAGGAAATTCAGGATGCGCGGGCGGCCGACTTCTGGTGGCAACTCCGTTCGCCGATCTACCGATCGCTGCGACGATAAAGACCTGCCGCAACTTGCATAAAGCGAAACGGCCGGGACGAGCCTGGCCGTTGCCGAAAACGTCGGAATCCAAAAATCAGATCGTGCCGTTGATCCACTGCACGAGCTTGGCCTTTGGAGCCGCGCCGATCTGACGCGAGGCGAGTTCGCCGTTCTTGAAGATCATGAGCGTTGGGATCGACATGATGCCGTACTTGGACGCCGTCTGCGGGTTCTCGTCCACATTCAATTTCACGATCTTGAGCTTGCCGGCCAGCTCCCCCGAGACTTCCTCGAGCACCGGCGCCACCATCCGGCACGGGCCGCACCACTCCGCCCAGAAATCGACGAGTACGGGTTCCTGCGACTTCAGCACGTCGGTTTCGAAGGAAGTGTCGGAGACTTTGGCGACGGCCATGGCAACCTCTCGGGGAATCGGATGGCGATGTGGTGTGGGGTCGAGCCGATAAGTAGTGACGATTGGGCCGGCCCGTCAAGGCGGCTCACGCACCGGTGTTTGCTGGACTCGCCTTAACCAAGACGGATTTCAGTGCGGCATCTTCGATCTTGTGGATTGCGGGCCCCGCGGTGCCCGCAGTCCAGACGAGCAGGGCGCGCATGGCTTTCCCCGGATACACGCGCGCCAATACGTCGCCGTAGAGCGCAAGCTGCCGGACGTAGTTAAGCGGTGCGTTGGCCGTGTCCGCTGACGGCATGCCCGTCTTGAAGTCCGCGATAATCACGGAGTTGGGCGTGACGGCGAGGCGATCGATCCGGCCGACTATTTCGTCCGAGCCAGCGCGCGATAGAACGTCCACCTCCGCGCGGCTCCCCGGACCGAAAAGAGCCGCGAGCTCCGGATGCTCGATCACGCGGAGCGCCTCGTCCGTGAGCGAAGCGCGGGTCGAGATCGGCAAGTCGTTCGCGATGCTCGCGAACCATCGCGCGGCGGCATCCCTGCGCGCGGCAGTCGGCAGGTCTGGAAGGAATTGGAGCAGGCGATGCACGAGGTCGCCGCGCCGTCGCGGGTCGAACTCGTCCGTCGCTCGCCGCGCGTAAGGCGAGCGCAAGTCATCGTCGGGATCGAGTTGCGAGGGGATGATGCGCTTCCATCCGGCAGTGGGGGCCTCGGCTGCCTGCTTGAGCCAGGGAGGCAGCGTGAGCGTCTGTTCCGGTGCGGCCGCGGCTGCTTTCACTGTGAGGGCCTGTCCCGGCCGCCAGCGCAGCACTTTCGCGTAGGGCACATCGGCGGCCACGAGGTCTGCGGGATTTCCGGCCTCGAGCGCGTCACGCACCAGGCGGTACCAGCAACCCTCCTTCAACGCGATCCCGCTTTCGTATCCGCACACGATCAATGCGTCGGCGGCCCGCGTGAGCGCGACATACAAGAGCCGCCGATACTCCTCTTCACGAAGCTCATCGGCTGCGAGGCGCGCCGCCTGCTCGCTTGCGGAATTGAGCGGCTTCCTGCCCGCCCAGATAAACGCCTCGGTGCCCGGCAGGTTGTGCAGCCGCGTGCCGCGCCCGTCGGGGATCGATGTCGTGTCCGCGAGCACGATAAGCGGCGCCTCCAGCCCCTTCGCCCCGTGCACTGTCATTACGCGAACCGCGTCGCTTTCGACGTCGAGATCGCGTTTCACTTCAGTACCGGCATGGCGCAGGAAATCCAGGAAGCCAACGATCGTCGGCGTTTCGGTCTGCTCATAGGAAAGGGCCCGCGCGAGGAACTCGTCGATTGCGTCTGCCGCTTCGTTGCCGAGCCGCGCGATGATCTGCTCGCGACCCTTGTCGCGCCCGAGCACGCGAGAATAAAAATCGAACGGTCGCAGGGCGGCGGCCTCGACACGCCAGCGAGAGAGTTTTTTGGCGGCGTCCGCGAATCGTGCATTTTCGCCCTCACGCTCGCGCAGTGAAGCTTCAAGGGTTCCCGCGCGGTCGTGCGCCAGTGCATAAAGTTCGTCTTCGTCAATGCCGAACAATGGACTTTTCAGCACGCAGGCGAGGGCGAGGTTGTCCGCTTCGAGCAGTAGAGCGTCCCCGAGTGCAATCAGATCCATGACCGCGATGTGTTCGGAAAGCTTCAATCGATCCGCACCCGCGACTGGTACGTCCGCCTTTTTGAGTGCCTGCAGGATCGCGTCGAACAAAGGTCCGCGCTGCCGCACGAGTACGATGACATCGCCGGCTCTCGGAGCGCGCAATTCTTGCGTCAAGCGGTCCTCGATCGACAGTCCGCCCCCGGTCCAGAATTTGACCGCCGCCGCAATACGTTGGGCAAGCTTGATCGTGGGGCTTGTCTCGCTCCGTGCGTTGAGCGGAGCATCCCATGGGAGAGCGTCTTTCTCTTCTTCGGCCGGCTTCTCGGTCTCCCAGATTTCCACGAGCGCAGGTGCTTTGCCGCGGATCGTTTGATGGATCGTGTGCTCGTTGTTGCCGCTTGAGAGTCCGCGAAATGCCTGGGGTCGCTTGAATACGGTATCTACCGCCTCAAGCACCCCTCGCGCCGAACGGAAAGAAAGCAGCAGTTTCTCCGGACGGAATTTCGATCCAGTGCTTTCGACGCGCTCCTGGAACGTCGCGAGCATTTCCCCGAATTTCGCCGGTTGGGCCCCCTGGAAACTGAAGATCGATTGCTTCTCGTCGCCGACGACAAAGATGGTTCGCCCCTGTTCCTCTCGTGCGCCGTGTCCCGCAAAGAACTCTTCCGTGAGCTTCTCAATCACGTTCCATTGTTCGGGGCTCGTGTCCTGCGCCTCGTCGATCAGCACATGATCGATGCCGCCGTCGAGCTTGTAGAGGACCCACGCCGCGCCGATGTCCGCGAGCATATCCGCGGTTTTTTCGATCAGATCTGAATAGTCGAGAACGCCTCGCGCGCGTTTCAAGGTTTGAAAGCGCTCGATCGTCTCTCCGGCGAGCGTAAGCAGCGCGCCCGTACGTTCCACAGCCTCGACCGTACGATACACGTCGATCAACGCGGTCATTCTCTGGAACTCCCGGTCGAGTCGCTCGGCAAGCGCCGGAAAGCTTCTCGCGATGCCTTTCGTGAACAACTGGCTTCGTAGTTTGCCCTCGCTTGTCAGAAAGACCTCGAGGTAGGCGAAGAGACGACCCTCGTCCGGCGCGTCCGCAGCCGCGAGGAGTCGCTCGGCAAGTTCCCGATCCATGGCCGAGCCCTCGCGCAGCGACTGCGCCACCGCGGCCCATTCGCTTCGCGGCAGATGCGGGCCCGCCAGGATCTCCGCCACGACGCTCGCCACACTTGCATTGGAGGAGAGGCCCATCGCCTCGGCCACCGCGGTCTTGCCGTCGAGTTCCTGCAGGCGTGCGAGCTTCCGACGTCCGCGCACGGCTTCCGCCAGAGCCATGCTGAAGCTGTCGTCCGTCGCGGCGGCTACTGCCACCGAGAGCGCGCGGCCGAGCGGTCCATCCGGATCGTTCGCCGCCTCGGTCAGGGTTGCCTCACGCGCTCGACGGAGGAGTTGCTCCTCCTGCACCTCATCCATCACTTCGAAGCCAGCTTGCACCCGCGCTTCCATCGGAAACTGGTGCAGCACGCGGTCGCAGAACGCGTGGATCGTCTGCACCTTTAGGCCGCCCGGCGTCTCCAAGGCCTGTGCGAAGAGGCGGCGTGCCGTTGCGCGTAACGCCGCCGTGGGCGCGCGTGGCGAAACCTTGCGGATCGCCTGATCTAGTGCTGCGTCGTCGAGGCGGATCCAGTCCGACAGCGTTTCCAGGACCTTGTTCGCCATGTTGGCCGCCGCGGCCTTGGTGAAGGTAAGGCACAGGATGCGCGCGGGCGGGTTGCCGGCCAGAAGCAGGCGGATGACGCGCCGCACCAGCACCGCTGTCTTGCCCGAGCCGGCATTCGCCGAAACCCAGGCTGAAACGGAGGGGTCGGATACCCGCTCCTGCCGCACGGCGGTGTCAGCGGGCACTTCTACGCGCGGACTCACTCCAGGCCCTCCTCGTTCGCTGACCACTCCTTAATTCGGGCGAGGTGATCGTACCGGCCGAAGCGCCCGCGCCATTTGGGTCGCGGAATGGATAGATAGGGCGTGCTGCGGTCCGCGAACTGGCGGATGAGCGCTTCAACCAACTCTCGGCTCACCTCCGCGAGTTGATCGGTACTATCGATGCCGCGCTTTTTTGCGTATTCGGCGGTTGCACCACGCGCGCTCCGCACATCCAATGCGCACCAGTCGCCTGGTGGTTGGCCGCCGGAAACGCGAATTACGGCGATCTGTGAGATCGGCGTCCCTTCAGCAACGTTCTCGAATCCGCCCGCCCGCGCGATGGCCGCTTCGAGGGGAAGCTGTGGGGCGAGGCCGGAGAGGACTTGGGGCAGCGTGGGAGGCTGGCCGCTCTTGTAGTCGGCGATCGCAACGGAGCCGTCATCGCGCGAGTTGATCCGGTCGGCTCGCGCGGACAGCGTGAAGGTCCTTCCACCGGCATCGAAGGAGATTTTTCCACTTGTCTCAGCAACGACCCGCCTGGTTTCCTTTCGGTACTCGATCTCGTGGCCGATAAACCAGTGCGCGGCTCTAACGAAACGCGGCCACCAGATTGCGCGAAGCGCCGGATAGTCGTCGATCGCGGTAAAGGCCTTGCGCCCCGCGGCGATCAGTCTCTCAAGGGCGTCGTTCGGAAGCTTGTCCGGTGCCGCGCGCGCGAACTCGGCAAACGCCTCGTGCAGAATGGTCCCGCGCTCCGCAGCGCCCGCGTCGGCATCGATATCTTCCAGTGGGTCAAGTCGCAGGACATGTTGCGCATAGATCGAGTACGGATCGCGAATGAGGGTTTCGATCTCCGTGACGCTGAGGCGCGCGGGCCGCGCCTCGGCCGGCGGCTTGGGTGCGGGACGTTCGGTCCGCGGCACCGGCGCCGCGCGTTCCAACGCGTGTGCTAAATCTACGTAAGCCCTGCCACGCTCGCACGCCGCCGCCCATGCGTCCGCGGGCGCGACAGCGGCAAGCCGCTGCAGGAAGCGTGAAGCGACCATCTCGACGCCGTTCTCTTTCCGGGCACGCGATAGGATCACTTCACGCACACCCAGGGCCTGCGAAAAATCGTGGGCGGCAAGACCGATACGCCGTTCTGGCAGATCGAGCCCGAGCGCCTTGCGCATGGGCCGGTTGAGCCAAGCGTCCGATCGCGTTTCCGGCGGCCAGGTGCGTTCGTTCAGGCCGCTGAGCAGCACGCGACTGTCGTCGAGCAATCGCGCTTCGAGCGGGCCGAGGATGCGAATGCGCGCGTTGGGGTCAAACGGCGGCCGTACCTGCGGTTCGCCCGCGAGCAATATTGCGAACGCATCCGCGTAGTCGCGAAGCGTGAGGGAGGGGGCGTGGGCCGCGGCGTCCGCGAATCGGTCAAAGGCCTGGACCAGCGCACGGAGATCTGCTGGCTCGCGCTTCGTGAGATCGAGCCCGAGGCGGGAAATCACAGCGCGGTGCGCCGCAATCAGGTCGGTAAAGGAAATGGGCTCCGTTCTCGGCAATTTCAAAAGCGGCTCGAGCGCATCAACTGTCAGTTCGGCGACGTTCGCAGCCAAGTCCCAGTCGCGCGCGGTCAGTTTCAAGCGCGGATCGCGGTGACGCAGTTGATCCATCGCTGCGTGCCGCCGTTTGTCGGCAATGGCGCGCTCAAGACCCGCCGCGCCTGGTGCTGGGCGCGCGCCGCGCAACGCCGCGATTTCGATCATGTCTGCTGCACGCCGGGAAACGCCAAATTGCGCGAGCGGATGGCGCAATAGCGCGATCAGCGGTACCGGGGCGAAATCATCGGCGGTCACCGAGAGCGCGATCCGCGCGAGCCGTCCCGCATCGCTCTCCGCGAGCCCAACGCCACCTGAATCGTCGACGTCGATCGTCCAGCGATGCAATTCCGCCGCGACGCGCCGGGCCAATGCACGATCCGGGGTCACGAGCGCGGCCGTTGCGTCGGGTGCATTCAGCGTCTCGCGCAGGGCGAGGGCGAGTGCGAGCGCTTCTTCGCGTGGGTCGGCTGCCTCGATCACCGCGAGGCCTTCCAACGCGCGCGCTACCCCGCGATCAAACCCGTCAGCGCGCTCGCGCCATCGCTCACTGGTGGCGGCCGGGCGAAACACCTCCGAGAGAAGGATCTCGCGATCGCCTGGCGGATCGCCAAGTCTCGTCACGTCGCCGCGTTCGATTCCGATCCGCGCCAGGAGACGCTTCAGACCGAATTGCGGATGTCCGGGCGCAGGCTCGACTTCACGATTGTCGCGCCTTCCACCTCCGAGCAGACTGAAGGACTCGTCGTCGAGGGTCTGATCGAGCCCCGGCAGAACCGCCGCCCCGTTCGAGCGGCGCGCAATCACGGCGATCAGTTCGGCGACCGCGGGGATTGTGCCGGTGGAGCCGGCGGCGACCACCGGCCCGCCGCCCGCCGCCAGCCGTTCCGCCTCGCGCCCAAGCAGAAGGTCGCGCCAGGCCACAGGATCGACGAAGCTATGGTCGGCGAGATGCTTGTCCCAGGCCGGACGGACATGCCGCAGGAAGACCAATGAATCCTGCCAATGCTTGTCGAGCGTGGCCGGAACGAGATCCGGCTTGTCGAGCGCGTCGAACCGCAAGCCCGCGATTGTCATGTCGTCGAAAAGCCGCGCGAGCTCGTCGGCGAGTCGCAGCGCCGCCGATTGTGAAGTCGAAATCGAAGGCTCACCGCGCCGCTCCTTCAGAAGCGCGTACTCACGGACGAGTTTGGCGAGCGCGAGTCGCCGTGCCGCCGTCGACAACGGGGATGGTCGCTCGGGCAATCCGGCAACGTCCGCAAAGGCGAGCGCGTCCTCGTCTACCTCGCCGAGTGGGACGATCCGCGGCAGGAGCGTCGCCTCCTTGCCGAGCGCAAGCAACAACGCGTCGCCGAACGCGCGAGTCGCACGTCGCGTGGGGAGATAGATGGTCGCGCCTGCGAGTAGAAGTGGGTCGTTGCGCGGCGCGAAACCGGGGATCAAGACGCCGTCCAGCAACGCTTGCGCGAGCGTTGGCAGGAAGGGCGTCGTCGCGGAAATCGTGAAAACGCGCGGTGTTTTCATCGCTTAGGCACCCGCGCGCCGGATCGCTCCATCAGCCTCTTTGATCGCTTCCGGCGTCCCGACATGCAGGAACGTGCCTTCGAGCTTGATTCCCATGAGGCGGCCGGCCGCCTCCGAGCGGTCGAACAAATCGCTGAGCCCGAACGCGCGGCGCGGCGCGCGATCGAACAGCGACGGCGAAAGAATCGAAATGCCCATGTAGACGAACGGCGCAGCGCTGCGGTTCGTCCGTCGCCGCAGCGCACCGCCGGGATCGAGGGCATAATCGCCTTGCCCCTCGTATCCGTGGGTCTCAGCGAGCGCTGCAAGCAACAGCGCCGCGTCCATGCGCGTCCGGTCGAAAAAACGCGCAAGCCGCACGAGATTGGAGGTCACGGTTTCGATCCACAGGCTGTCGGAATTGACGAGCACGAACGGCGCGTTTCCGAGCAGCGGCAGCGCTTTCGCGATTCCGCCCCCGGTCCCGAGCAACTGCTTTCGCTCGTCGGAAATCGCGATGCGCGGCCGTTTGCGCGAGGTCAGGTGCTCCTCCAGGGCATCTGCGAAGTGGTGCACGTTGACCACCGCGTTGACGACGCCCGCGCCCGCGAGGCGGTCGAGTACATGGTCGATCAGGGCACGTTTCTGCACCTGAACGAGCGGCTTCGGCTTGCCCTTTGACTCGGCGCGCATGCGCGTCCCGAGGCCGGCCGCGAGGACCATGGCGCTCGCCGGCATTGCTGGATCTCGCAGTGCGCTCACGGGTGTGACGGCCTTTCGCCGTCGCCTTGCCGAATATCGGCTTCGACCGCAGGGGACCTGTCGGCATTGTTGAGATCGACGCCCGCCGCGGCGGGCTCCGGTACGAACTCGCACTCGCCGACCGGATCAGGCAGCGGCAGCGCAGAACCAAGGTCCGGCGGCGGCACGTGCAGGAGATACCATTCGCGCAGCTCGGCAAGTGCGGGATGATGAAATGCGCGCATCAAGTAGTTCCAGAACTCGCGGCAAGTGCTGAAGATATTGCGGCTTGCGGTCGCGGCGGTCGAGTCTCGCGAAGATGCCGAGAATTTTCGTCATGCGCTGCGCGCCGAGCACGATGTAGCGGCTCGCGAAGCGCGTCGGGTCGAAGCCGGGATCGCGCCCCTTGCGGCCGAGCGCATAGCGGGCGAGGAGTTTCAGCTCCAGCGCTTCCGAGATGTCGACGCGCGCATCCATCAGCAACGAAGCGACGTCATAGGCCGGCGGTCCCATGAGCGCGTCTTGGAAATCGAGAAGCCCGACGCGCGCGATGCCTTCGCGTTGCTGCAGCCACAATAAATTCGGCGAATGATAGTCGCGCAGCATCCAGGTTTTGGGTTCGGGTAGAATCTCCGCGAGCGCATAGCGCCAAAGCGTCAGAAATGTTTCGCGCAGGCCCGGGTCGCGGGAGGGCGCGTTGCGAAACGGCAGATACCAATCGAACAGGAGTTCAACCTCGATCAGGAGCGCATCGATGTCGTAGGTGGGAAGCCTGTGTTCGACGCGCGGCGCGACCGGCAGCGTATCGGGTAGTTCGAGGCTGTGCAGCGCGACCAGTAGATCGACCGCTGCCGCGTAACGGACCTCGACCGGCATCGGCGGGTCGCCGGCTACAAAGCGCTCGGCTCCGAAATCTTCGAGCAGCAGCAAGCCGTGGTCATGATCCGCCGCAAAAATCTCCGGCGCGCTGAAACCGCGCTCGCGCAACCCCCGGGTTATCGCCGCGAACGGACGAACGTTGTCGGCGAGATGCGCGACCTGACTGTAGGTGCGGCCCTGCACGAGCGCCGGCTCGCGTGAATGCAGCGGCACCTTCATCAGTACCGCGGTCGTATCGTTGATATAGAGGCGTTCGTAGGAACGGGTCGAGGCGTCGCCTTCCAGATGCAGACGCAGCGCCGATCCGAATCCGCCCGCATCGAGCAAGGCGCGCGCCGCACGCAACTGCGAGAGGCGGCCGGCCCAGTTGCCCACGCCGGTGAGACGCACCTGGCGGTGCGTCGGACCGATCTCCGGCGCGACGTTGATCGCGATGTCGAGCCGGTCGGCCTGGATCAGCGTGCCGGCGCGATCGGGCCATTCAACGAAAACCGCAGCGTTCTCCGCAGCCTCTTCCCAGCCAAGTTCCGACAGCTCGGCAACGGTGGCTACGCGATAGAGATCGGCGTGTACGACGGGGAAGAGGGGAAGTTCGTACGCCTGCAGCATCGTGTAGGTGGGACTCGGAACGTCGAGCTGCGCATCGCCGGAAAGATAGCGGAGTACGGCCCGGACGAGCGCGGTCTTGCCGGCCCCGAGGTCGCCGGACAGCGTGACGAGGTCTCCGGGACGAACCGTCGCAGCGAGGTCCATCGCGAGATGTTCCGTCGCATTGAGGTCGGGAAGCTCGATGTCCCAGGTCGTGTGCTGATTGCTCGCGTTCGGCATCGACTCGGCTATTCGGCGGCCTGCGACCCCGCGACGGCGTGGATCGGGAAGGCGCAGATTGCGACCGTACCCGTTCCAGGCTGGGAGTCGATGGAAATGCTTCCGCCGTGCAGCGACATCAACGACCGCACAATGGCAAGACCGAGGCCTGCCCCCCGGTGCTGCGAACCCAGCGCATGACTTTCGAACCGGCTAAAAATGCGCTCCCGCAGCTCTTCCGGGATTCCCGGGCCGCGGTCGGAGATGCGGAACACAATCGCGTCGCGGGTACGGTCGGCCGTCAGCGTGACGGCCTCGCCGTAAGGCGAAAAGCCGATGGCGTTGGACAGGAGATTGAACAGGACCTGTCGCACGCGTTTCTCGTCGGCGACAAAGCTGCCGATATTGGCTGGTAGCCTCACCTCGAGGCGAACCCCGCGTTCGGCGAGCCGGGCGCGTACGCCTTCTGCGGCCGCATCGACCGCTGCGCGCACTTCGACTTCACCGAGTTCGAGCTGCATGGCCCCGGCGTCGATCGTCGCGAGATCAAGAATGTCGTTGATGATGGAGAGAAGCGTCGCGCTGGAGTCGGTGATGTGACGGATGTATTCACGCTGCTTCTCATTGAGGGGGCCGATCAGCGGGTCGTCTAGAAGCTGCGCGAAGCCGATGATCGTTGTGAGCGGTGAGCGCAATTCATACGATACGTGGCCGACGAACGCGTTTTTCAGGGAGTCCGCTGCCTCGAGTGCCTCGTTGCGCTCGATCAGCGCGCGTTCGATCCGCACGCCGTCGCTCACGTCACGGAATGTGACGAGCGTGCCGCCGTCGGGAAGCGGCACCGCTGTACAGTCGAGAACGCGCGCATCCGCGCGCTCGATCCTGCGAACGACCGGGTCGCGGCGTCCGAGCCGCGTCACCGCGATCTGGATCGCCTTCCACGGCTCGAGACTGCCGCCAAGATACGGCCGCGACCATTCGCCGACCGTTTCGATGTGCGGCTGCTCCGCGAGCTCACGCGTCGACAAGTTCCAGAGATCGACGAAGGCCCGATTGAAGAGCTTCATGCGACCGTCACTGCCGAAGACCGCGACGGCCTCGGTCAGCGCGTCGAGCGTTTCGCCTTGCGTGCGGATCAGCGCGTTGTAGCGACTCTCGAGCCCGATCCGCTCGCTGATGTCATCGAATAGATAGGCGACGCCTCCTTCGGGATTTGCGGTCGTGACGACGCGCAACGTCCGGCCTCCCGGCAGATGCCACCAGTGTTCGCGTGGCTCGGGCGAGCGGTAGGCCTCGTGCAATTGCGCTCGCCAGGCCCGGAAATCGGCCTGCTCCGGTAGTTGCCGATTGGCCCGCAGCCTGTCGAGGATCGCGGAATCGGTCGGCCGCTCCTCCAGGAAAGCAGAATCGAAATCGAAAAGTTTGCGATACGCCTCGTTGTGAAACACGAGCCGTTCATCCGAGCCGAAGATCGCGACCGCGGTAGCGAGCTGGTCGAGTGTGCGGCGATGCGCGGTGATCACCCGCGCGAGCTCCGACCGCAGCCGCTCGGCGTCGCTCGCATCGATGCCGATTCCGGCCGATCCGCGCTCGCTGCCAACCTCAAAAACGTCGAGCAGCCTGCGCGAGCCGGCCACCACGGCGGGAATCCGTTTCGCGAACGTGCCGCCTTCGGCGCGCACGCGCGCTGCTTCCTCTCGTGCGTTTCGGTCGAGCAGCTCGATCCCGCGCGCAATCGCGTCCTGCGGATCCGCAGCCTCTACGGCCGACGCATAGGCGCGGTTCGCGAAGGCGAGGCTGCCGTCTGCATTGCGCACCCAAATCGGGGCGGGAGCGGAATCCAGTAGCTGGCGCAATGCCATGAGTTCGCGTTCGAGCCGCTGGTATCGTTCCGCGAGCACCGCGTGTTCGAGCTTGGCCCCGGTCACGTCGCGCAGGCGCAATACCGCGGCGCCGCCGATCGGGCGGCCTTCCGCCTCCACATGCCGCCCGCTCTTGGTGTTGAGGACGAGCGAGAATGCCTCGCCGCGCCGCCGCAGGGCGTCGACCGCATGGTCGATCGCGTGTGCGCGTGCTGGATCGAGCCAGGTCCCGAATGCGAGAACCCGTAGGGGCGCCGGCCGTCCCGGTGATCGGCGTCGGGTCCCCGAGTACGGACGGGTCTCTTTTCCCATTGTGCCAAATCACGAGGACTTGGGGATCGGCGAGGAGAAGTGCGAGCGCGCGATCGCCTTCATCGCGCAGTCCCGCGATTTCGCTCTGGGCGCTCGCGAGCTTCGCCGCCTGGACCAGCCGCGTTCGCACGAGCACGATGGCCGTGGTCGCGGCAAAGACGAGCACGCCGGCGAGCAGTGCGAGCGTCATGACATCGTGCTGACGCAAACTCGCCAATCCACCAAGCAGTTGCTCCAGCATGGTTTCGGCGGCGGCGGGTCCGGAAGCAAAGCAGAGCACCGTTATCAGGGCCGCTTCGGCGCCGCAGCTGACGGCGCCCGCGCACACGCCAAAGCTTCGGCCTTGCTTGCCCCGCTGCCGCATTCCGCCATCCACGAGCGCGGTGCCGTCCCACCGCGAATCGGAACGGAATCTAACCCCGAGCGGAGTCGTCACAGAAGCGGAAACCGCACAAAAAAGAGGGATCGGGCGCGATTCGTTACCGCAATCGCCCCCGAGTGCGGAGAATTTCTCTCAATTGCCCTGTTAGCCGCGTGGAGCGGACGCCTCCGCTCACAGGCCTTCGAACAATGCGGTCGAAAGATAGCGCTCGGCGAACGAGGGAACGACCACGACGATGTTCTTACCGGCGAAATTCGGGCGAAGACCCACCTCGATCGCCGCGGCAATGGCGGCGCCCGAGGAAATTCCCACCGGAATGCCTTCAAGCCGCGCCACGTCGCGAGCCGTATCGAAGGCCGTCTGATTGCCCACGGTGATGACCTCATCCACAACGGAACGGTCCAGCACTTCCGGCACAAAGCCCGCGCCAATCCCTTGAAATCTTGTGTGGTCCAGGCTGTCCCCCGGAAAGAACCGGGCTGTCTTCGGGCTCGACGGCAATGATCTTGAGCGAAGGCTTCCGCAGTTTCAGCACCTGTCCGACTCCCGTGATCGTGCCGCCGGTACCGACCCCGGAAACGAACGCGTCGACCGCGCCGCCGGTGTCATTCCACACTTCCTCGGCCGTGGTGCGCCGGTGGATCTCGGGATTCGCCAGGTTCTTGAACTGTTGCGGCATGAGTGCCTTTGGCAGCTCGGAGATGATCTGTTCCGCCTTTGCCACGGCCCCGCGCATGCCTTTGGCCGGGTCCGTCAACACAAGCTCGGCACCGAGCAGGGCCAACATCTTGCGCCGCTCGATCGACATGGATTCTGGCATAACGAGGACCAGACGATAGCCGCGCGCCGCCGCAACGAAGGCGAGGGCAATCCCGGTGTTGCCGGAGGTGGGCTCGACGAGCACCGTGTCTTTATCGAGCGCGCCTGCCGTCTCTGCAGCATCGATCATGGACACGCCGATGCGGTCCTTCACGGAGCCGATCGGGTTGAAGAATTCGAGCTTGGCGAGGATGTTGGCCTTGGCGCCACGCTGTTTCGGCAGCCGATTGAGCCGCACGAGCGGCGTGTCGCCGATCGTGTCGGTGATCGAATCGAAGATTCGCCCGCGTCCAGCTTCGCGTGCCGGGGTTGCGGCCGGTTTCGGCTTGCGCAGCGGCTCGACCATCAAAAACTCCTCATTTCTTGCGTGCCGGGCGGCTCGCCTAGCATATTCACCGAAATTCGTCGAGTTTTTTGGAAAGTACTGAAACTAAATGTTGAAATCAGGACCCAATGCGCGTTCGGTGAGGCCGGAACGCTCGGCGTTCTGGCAGAGACGATCGATCGTCACGCCTGAGAGCGCCGTTTCGAAGCTCGCCTCCGCCTCGGCCACCGCCGGAGCGATCACCTTCCCCACAATCGGCGGCACAAGCTGCGGCGTTTCTTCGTTCGCCGCTTCGGCAATCCGTACGATTTCCGCGACCGAGATTCGCCGCCGTTCCCGCGCGAGTTCATAACCGCCCCGCGGCCCCCGGACACCCTTGAGGATTCCGGCGTGCACCAACGCTTGTAGTACCGGCTCGAGATGCCGCGGCGGCAGTCCGTGCCGTTCTGCGAGTGCCTTCGCCGCAACGGGTTGGCCGCGCGCATGCAGCGCTACGTCGACCACTGCAGCGACGGCGAGGAGACTTTTTTCCGAGAGCCGGGCCATCGTTCACCCCGTCGCCCGCTTGGATAGCCCGGTCGAACCGAATCCGCCTTCGCCGCGCCCGGTCGGCTCGAGCGATTGCACCATTTGCATGGCGGCCTGCGCCACGGGCGAGAACACAAGTTGAGCGATCCGCATGCCGCGCGTCACCGTAAACGGCTCGGCCCCGAGGTTGACGAGCAACACCTTTACCTCGCCGCGGTAGTCGGCATCGACCGTGCCCGGAGCGTTCAGCACTGTGACTGCATGCTTGAGCGCGAGCCCCGAGCGCGGACGGATCTGACCCTCGAAGCCTTCGGGGATCGCGAGTTGCAGGCCGGTCGGGATCGCCGCCCGCTCGCCCGGCGCGAGCACGATCGGCGCGTTTTCCGAAACCGCGGCGCAGAGATCGACGCCGGCGGCGTTCGCGCTCTCGTAGGCTGGAGCCGGTAGCCCCGCCGCATGCGGCAGCTGCACGAAGGAAACGGCGAAAGCCTTCACCGGTTAGCCCCCTTGCCGAGCGCGTCCGCGATCTTCCGCACGAGGCTGTCGGCGACCGCCTGCTTCGATTGCAGGGGCCAGGAACTCGACGCCCTTCTCAGTGACGAGATGCACTGTGTTCCGCGTTCCGCCAAACACGCCCGTTTCCGGCGATACGTCGTTTGCGACGATCCAATCGCAGCCCTTGGACTTCAATTTCGCGCGCGCGTTGTCGAGCAGCTTCTCGGTCTCTGCGGCAAAGCCGACGACCAACTTCGGACGTTTCTTGTGACGCGCGATCGTCGCAAGCACGTCCGGATTTTGCACAAGCTCGAGCTTCGTCCCCTTACCGTCGATTTTCTTCATCTTCTCCGGTGCTAGCTCCGCCGCGCGCCAGTCGGAGACGGCCGCGGCAAAAATCGCAACATCGGCGGGCAACGCGTTCTCGGCGGCCGCGAGCATTTCCTGCGCCGTATCCACGTGAATTGTTCTCACGCCGGAAGGATCGGGCAGGTCCACCGGTCCCGAGACCAGAATGACGTCAGCGCCGGCGCTGGCCGCCGCGCGCGCGACGGCGTGGCCTTGCCTGCCGGACGAGTGGTTGGAAAGAAATCGCACCGGATCGATCGGCTCGCGCGTCGGCCCGGAAGTAACGAGCACGCGCTTGCCCGCGAGCGCGGTTGCGCTGGGGATGGCGACGAACAATCCTTCGATCGCCGAGATGATTTGCTCGGGCTCGGCCATGCGCCCGATACCCGCTTCGCCTCGCTCAGCCATCTCGCCTTCGTTCGGGCCGATCGTGACGACACCGTCGGCAATGAGTTGTTCGAGGTTTCGTTGCGTCGCCGCGTGCGACCACATGCGCGGATTCATCGCCGGCGCGATGAGAATGCGCTTGTCGGTCGCGAGCAGTACGGTCGAGGCGAGATCGTCCGCGTGCCCGCCCGCCATCTTTGCCATCAGGTCGGCGGTCGCCGGCGCGACGACAATAAGATCCGCGTCGCGCGCGAGGCGGATGTGTCCAACGTCGAACTCCGAGGCTGCATCGAACAAGTCGGTATGGGCGCGCTCGCCAAGGACGGCACCTACCGCGAGCGGCGTGATGAACTCCTGGGCGGCGCGCGTCATTACCGCGCGCATCTTCGCGCCGCGCTCCTTCAGGCGGCGAATGAGGTCGAGGCTCTTGTAGGCGGCGATGCCGCCGCCGACGATGAGCAGGATGCGTTTGTCCGCGAGTGCCATGATCGCTATGTGCCGGGCTTGAGGGACCGCCGGCCAATTATCAGGACTTCACTGTACAATTAATGTGGGCCGCGGCCAACGTGTGAATTATAAGCTGGTTACCGGGCTCTTCAGCGCAGCAGCCAGATCGCAATCAGGCCGGCAATGAACCAAAGCGCGAGGGTTGCCCAGCGCCAGCGTCTCGCCTCCGATCGTCCGATTGCCTCGACGGTTTCTGGGGAGAGTACGAGGCCGTCGCGCGTCTGCTCGTCGAGTCGCTCGAGCGTGCCGGCCGCGCGCGTCAGCAATGCGGGCGCATTGCCGACGAGGCGCCCGAGACCCCCGAGTTCGACTGCGGCCAACTCGATGCGGCCGACCGGTCCGAGATGGCGCTCGATCCATTCGCGTACGACCGGCTCGGCGGTCGCCCACATGTCGAGCTTCGGGTCGAGCGCGCGCGCCACGCCTTCGACGACGACCATCGTCTTTTGCAGCAGCAATAGTTCCGGGCGCGTGCGCATATCGAACAGCGCGGTCACCTCAAAGAGCAGCGTGAGCAGCTTCGCCATCGAGATTTCGCTTGCCGGCCGGTCGTGAATCGGCTCGCCGATTGCGCGGATCGCCTGCGCGAAATCTTCGATCGAATGATGCGACGGGACGTAGCCCGCCTCGAAGTGCACTTCGGCGGTGCGATACCAGTTCTTGGTGATGAATCCGTACAGGATCTCGGCAAGGAAGCGCCGCTCCTTCGGTCCGAGCCGTCCCATGATCCCGAAATCGACGGCGACGAGCCGGCCGTGTGCGTCGACGAACAGGTTTCCTGGATGCAGGTCGGCGTGAAAAAATCCATCGCCGATCGCCTGCCGGAGAAACGATTGAATAAGAACACGCGCAAGCCGCACGAGGTCGTGACCGGCAGCGGAGAGCTTTGCGCGTTCGTTCAACGCGATCCCGTCCACCCATTCCGTCGCAAGGACCCGCCGCGCGGTTCGCTCCCAATCGACGTTCGGCACGCGGAAGTCCAGATCGTCCTTCATGTTCTCGGCGAGTTCGGAAAGCGCCGCTGCCTCGAGCCGCAAATCGAGTTCGATTGCGACCGAGCGTGCGAGCGTCTCAACGGTCGCGACGAGCCGCAGTCGGCGCGCCTCCGCGGACTGCCGCTCGGCCGCGCGCGCGACGTAGAAGAAGGAGTCGAGATCGCGCTGAAACTGCCGCTCGATACCGGGGCGGAGTACTTTGATGGCCAGTTCCCGTCCGCCCGCGGTCTTCGCGCGATGCACCTGCGCGATTGACGCGGCCGCCACCGGCGGCCCGAAGGAAGCAAACAGCGTGGCCACCGGCTTGCCTAGAGCCTCGGCGACGCACGCCTCGGCTTCGGCTTGCGGAAACGGCGGCATCTTGTCTTGCAGCGCTTCGAGGTCGGCGGCGATCGCGCTGCCGACGACGTCGGGTCGCGTCGCAAGGAACTGACCGAGCTTCACATAGGGCGGCCCGAGCCGTGTCAGCGCCGCGGCGAGCCGCGCAGGACCCGCACCGGCGCCGCGGCGCTCGACAACGCGCGCGATTTTTACGGCCAGTCGCGGCCCAGGCGGAAGCGCTTCCGGATCGACCAGAGCAAACACCCCTTCGCGTGCGAGCACGAAGCCGGCGCGTCCGACGCGCCACAGGTGAGAAGCGGCGGAAAGCACGTTGACCTCAGAGCCGCCAGCCGGAGTGGATCGCGACGATGCCGCCCGAGAGCGGCGTCGCCTCGACACGGTCAAATCCGGCACTGCGCATCATGCCGGCGAACACTTCGCGACTGGGAAAGCGGCGAATTGATTCCACGAGGTAGCGATAGGATTCCGCATCTCCGGTAACGGCGCGGCCAAGCTCCGGGATCACGCGCAACGAGTACGCATCGTAGAGTTCCGCAAGTGCCGGGACATCCACTTGGGAAAACTCCAGGCATAGAAAACGTCCTCCGAGCTTGAGCACGCGAAGCATCTCGCCGAGGGCGGTTTCGACACGCGGTACGTTGCGAATACCGAAAGCGATCGTCACTGCGTCAAAATGCCGGTCAGCGAAGGGGAGCGCTTCCGCGTTCGTCTCCACGAACTCGATGCGACCCGCGAACGGTCCGGAAGCAGCGCGCTCGCGGCCAACCGCCAGCATGTCAGGATTGATGTCCGCAACGGTAGCCTGCATCTCTCCGCGGCTCGCCGCCAGCGCGCGCAGTGCGATGTCGCCGGTCCCGCCGGCAACGTCGAGCAGCCGCCACTCGCGCCCGCCGGCGGGTGGGCGCAGCTTCGAGACAAGCGCATCCTTCCAGAGCCGATGCATGCCCCCCGACATCAGGTCGTTCATAAGGTCGTAGCGGCGCGCCACGGAATGAAAGACGTCGTCCACCAGCCGCTGTTTGTCGTCGAGCGGCACTGCGCGGAAGCCGAAATGCGTCTCTGCGCGGTCGGTCGGCATGAAGTCCTCGGGGCGTTTCCGACCATAGCGCGCGCCCATTCCTGGCGCTATGAGCAGCCACGAATGCGTTCGGAGAGGGTGAATGCCTGAACTACCCGAAGTCGAAACCGTGCGCCGGGGCCTTGCCCCGGTCATGGAAGGCGCGCGCTTCACGAAGGTGGAAGCGCGTCGGCCGGATCTCCGCTGGCCCCTGCCGAAAGACTTCGCGAAGCGCTTGACCGGAAAGACGGTGGAAGGACTCGGTCGCCGCGCCAAGTATCTTCTCGCCGATCTGTCGTCCGGTGAGGTGCTCTTGATGCATCTAGGAATGTCCGGGTCGTTCCGCGTCAGCAAGGACGGCACGGAAAATATCCCCGGCGAGTATCATCACGAGCGCTCGACCGCACTCACGCATGACCATGTGATCTTTCACATGTCCTCGGGTGCGACGGTGGTCTTCAACGACCCGCGCCGCTTTGGCTTCATGAAGCTCGTGCCGCGCGCACGCCTGAACGAGGATCCGCTCATGCGTGCGATCGGACCCGAGCCGCTCGGCAACGAATTTGGACCTGAGCTGCTTGCGTGGGCATGCGCAGGAAAAAAGACGAGCCTCAAGGCCGCGCTGTCCGACCAGCGCGTGGTCGCGGGCCTCGGCAATATTTATGTCTGCGAGGCGCTGCATCGGGCGCGCCTGTCGCCAAAGCGCCGTGCGTCGACCATCGCCGCGCGTGGCGGCACACCGAACGAACGCACCGAGGCTCTGGTGGAAGGAATCAAGGCGGTTCTCAAGGACGCGATCGAAGCCGGCGGCTCATCGCTTCGCGATCATCGGCGAACCGACGGTGAGCTTGGCCTATTTCAGCACAATTTTCGGGTCTACGACCGGGAAGGGGAAGCGTGTCCTCGCCGCGACGGCGGCAAGATCCGTCGCATCGTCCAGGGCGCGCGCTCGACGTTCTATTGTCCTGTGTGTCAGCGTTGATCATGACGCGGTCCCGCCGCGGAGGAGACATGTAATGAGCTACCAAAACATCATCGTCGAAACCCGCGGCCGCGTCGGTATCATCACGCTGAACCGTCCCAAAGCGCTGAACGCGCTGAACGCGGAGCTGATGCGAGAGCTCGCCAAGGCGCTCGACGGATTTGAGGCCGACCGCGAAATCGGCGCCTTGGTCATCACGGGTTCGGACAAGGCTTTTGCCGCCGGCGCGGACATCAAGGAGATGCGGCCGCTCACCTTCCCGGAAACCTATCTCGATGACTTTGTTGGGCCTTACGCCCGGCTCGCGAGCTGCCGCAAGCCAGTTGTGGCGGCAGTCGCAGGGTTCGCGCTCGGTGGCGGCTGCGAACTGGCGATGATGTGCGACATTATCGTCGCGGCCGACAACGCGCAGTTCGGTCAACCGGAAATCAAGCTTGCCGTCATCCCGGGTATCGGTGGGACGCAGCGGCTGATCCGCGAAATCGGAAAATCGAAGGCGATGGACCTCATCCTCACCGGCAGGATGATGGGTGCCGACGAGGCTGAGCGCTCAGGGCTCGTCGCCCGCGTCGTCCCGGTAGCAAAGCTTCGCGAGGAGGCCTTGAAACTCGCCGAGACAATCGCCGGAATGTCCCTTCCCATCGCCATGATGGCGAAAGAGGCGATTAACCGCGCGTACGAGATGCCGCTGTCAGAGGGTCTGCGTTTCGAACGTCGCTTGTTTCACCCCATGTTCGCCGTTGCGGACCAAAAGGAAGGGATGGGTGCCTTCATCGAGAAGAGGAACCCTGATTTCAAGCATCGATAGGCGCTCCTCGCTCCGTTGACGCGGCAGGGGCGCCCGAGTATGGTCCGCGCCAGTCGCGGCAGCAGTGCGCTCGCCGCGAAAATTTTCATCAAGTAGTCGGTTGCGTACGCGCTCGCTCGCGTTGGTCACCGCTCAGGTTGGAGAGAATGCCCAATACCAGTTCGGCAAAGAAAGCCACTCGCAAGCTCGCGCGTCGCACGGAAGTGAACAAGGCACGCCGGACCCACATGCGTTCCTATTTGCGTCTCGTTGAAGAGGCGATCGCCGCCGGCGACGCGAAAAAGGCGAATGAAGCGCTCGCTGCCGCCGAGCCGAAGCTGATGCGCGCCGCTCAGAAGGGCGTGATCCATCGCAACACGGCTTCGCGCAAGGTAGCTCGGCTCGCGAAACGAGTTCGCAAGCTCGCCGGCTGACCAGTCCCGCGGTCTCGTTCTCGCTCGCGAAGTCAAAATCCGGTTTCGCGACCGGATTTTTTGATTTCTGGGTTCGCCGCTTTGCCGGCGCCGGCCGGCGGCTACTGTCACAAATCCATCTTGCTCGGACGGCCGCCGCCGACGGCGGAAAAATATTTCCGGGCGCAGGCTACGCGCACTTGTGCGGCACAAAATTTTGAGCGCGGGCATATGCTTGCGGGCCAAGCGACGAGGCGGACTTCGATTTTGCCTGTGTTGACGGGCCTGCATAAAAAAAACAAAACAAGTGTTGCCGTCACGCCGCTGTCACGCGGGCAATTCGGTCCTTGCCAGATTCTTCGAGCCAACTCATAGCGTTGCGCGTGCCTCAATTCATCGATCGTTGGTCGACTCCGCGAGCGCGCCCGTCACTGCACGGTTTCTCGCGTCGCAAGCCGTTGACCGACCTGTCACGCGGTGTATCGTTTTTCGCGTGTCCGGGAGGTTCCTCGGACTTTCACCAGATTGCGTGAGTTCTCAACTCAGCGACGATGGGCGTGCGGTTCGTGATGAAGAACTGGTCGAACGACGGCAGGACGCGGAGCGACATGGATCGTTGCAATCGCGTTTGTCTTGATCAGGGGGTTCACGACGCGGCTCATCGGGCGACCGGACGAGGCGGTAGAAAACCAAACGGATAATAATGGACGCCGTTCGGCAGAGCCGGGCGGCGAGCGGGGCGGTCATGAATTGGAATGGACAGACGAGGTCGGACTTCGCGCCGAAGTCGGATTTCGAAAACAGGCCGGCGGAGGCAATAACGCGCACGGCCATCGGCGCACCGCAAAGTCGGATCGAGTATCGCAGTCGCGTAGCCGACTCCCACTCGAAGTCGTCAGGACCATCATAGTTCTGTCGGCCCAGTAAACACTTTCATCGTTCAACCTGTTCAGTGATCGCGGCGCCGCGTGCGCCAGGGGGCGCGTCGAGTCTGCCCCAAGCGAGCATCGCATTCGGAGTCTGCAATGGCCCTTCCTAGGCAGGAGCCGGCACGGGATATGCCCGACAACGACGCTGTACGGTGGGACAAAGTTTGCCGCCGCCTGCGAGCGGAGATCGGCGAAGACGTCTACACCAGCTGGTTCACGAGCATCGCGCTCGAACCCGGCACCGGCGAATCCGTCAGGCTGTCGGTGCCGACGCGTTTTCTGCGCAACTGGATTCAATCGCACTACGGCGAGCGGATTCTCACGCTATGCCGCGAGGAATTCCAATCGGTCCGCAAGATCGATCTGCTGGTCCGCACCGCGTTGGCGCGCACAGCGCCGCCCGAGCCGCGTGGCGGACGCGTCGATCAAGTAGCCGGAGAGCGGCCACTCGGCCCGACCGTTCGCACCTCAGCGCACGTCGGACCGATCCTGCATGCCCGCCAAGGCTCCGGCGGATCACCACTTGATCCGCGCTTCACCTTCTCAAGCTTCCTTGTCGGCCGCTCGAATGCGCTCGCCCACGCGGCGGCGCGTCAGGTCGCCGAAGTCGATGCAAGCGCAAGCGCCCGCTTCAACCCGCTTTATATTCATGCCGCCGTCGGGCTCGGCAAGACGCACCTGTTGCAGGCGATCGTCTGGGCGGGCGAAGCGAGCGGCCGCCGTATGATCTACTTGACGGCCGAGAAATTCATGTATGGCTTCGTCGCGGCACTAAAGAGCCAGTCGGCCATTGCTTTCAAGGAAGCCCTGCGCGGCATCGAAGCACTCGTCATCGACGACCTGCAATTCCTCCAAGGACCGAAGGTTCAGCTGGAGTTCTGTCACACGCTGAACGCGCTCGTGGACGCCGGGCGCCAGGTCGTGATCGCTGCCGACCGCACGCCCTCCGAACTGGAAAGCCTCGAGGAGCGCGTGCGCTCGCGCCTCGCGGCTGGGCTCGTCGTCGAGATCGCACCGCTTGAAGTGGATCTGCGTCTGCGCATCCTCGAAACACGTGTCGCGGCGCTAAAGGCGCAACATCCGGGCTTCGACGTACCGGCGGCCGTGCTCCAGCACGTGTCGCAACAGGTCACGCAGAACGGGCGCGACCTCGATGGGGCAGTAAACCGGCTGCTCGCCCACAACCAACTGAGTGGTCGGCCGGTTACGGTGGAGATGGCCGATGAGGTCATCCGCGATCTCATCCGCCCGGCCGATCCGCGCCGCATCCGGGTCGAGGACATTCTGCGGATCGTCGCCAAGCACTACGGGGTTTCGCGCGCCGATCTCCTGTCATCGCGGCGGACAGCCAACGTCGTGAGGCCGCGACAGATCGCCATGTACCTAGCGAAAACGCTGACGCTACGCTCCCTGCCGGAAATCGGGCGCCGTTTCGGGGGCCGGGATCACACAACGGTACTGCACGCGGTGCGCAAGATTGAGGGATTGGTGCAGGGAGACAAAGGGCTCGCCGAGGAGATCGAGGGGCTGAAGCGATTGCTTCAGGAGTGACCCCGCGCCCTGAAAGTCGGCGTCCGCACTTGCGGAATCGGGTCTGAAACGCCAAAGTCTGCGGCCCTGCGTCAGCCCATTTTTGGCTGCCGCGGTCCGAACGCGCCTCAATCCGGATCACGTCGCATGAAGGTCACCTTAGAGCGAGCCGAACTCGTCAGGGCGCTCGCCCATGTGCACCGGGTCGTCGAGCGCCGGAATACCATCCCGATTCTGGCGAACGTGTTGGTCCGTGCCGGCAAGAATGGGATCGAGCTGAAGGCTACCGACCTTGATCTTGAGATCGTCGAGACGGTGCCGGCAGAGGTGAAGCAGCAGAGCGCCACGACCGTTCCGGCGCACATGTTCTATGACATCGTGCGAAAGCTGCCGGAGGGCTCCCAGATCGAGCTGCAGACGGGCGGCGACCGCGGCTCTTTGCAGGTACGCGCGGGACGTTCACGCTTCTCTCTGCAGACGCTTCCGGAGACCGACTTTCCCGATCTTGCCGCGGGCGACCTTCCACATCGCTTCAGCCTGGCTCCGGCCGACCTCAAACGCCTCGTCGACAAGACACAGTTCGCAATCTCCACGGAAGAGACGCGTTACTACCTGAACGGCATTTATCTGCACGTCATCGACGAGAAGGCGGCGAAGCTTCGTGCCGTGGCGACCGACGGCCACCGCCTGGCCCAGGTCGATCTTCCCGCGCCCAAAGGCGCCGCGGGCATGCCCGGCATCATCGTTCCGCGCAAGGCGGTGGCGGAAGTGCAACGCCTGTTGGAAGATGCCGGCGATGAGGTGCAGATCGAAATCTCGCCGGCGAAGATTCGGTTCTCTCTTGGCAGCGTCGTTCTCACATCAAAGCTGATCGACGGGACCTTCCCGGACTACGGGCGGGTCATTCCGGTCGGAAACGACAAGATCCTTGTGGTCGAGAAAGGCGACTTCGCCGCCGCGGTCGATCGCGTGTCCACTGTGTCCAGCGAGCGCGGGCGCGCCGTGAAGCTCTCGATCAACGCCGGCAAGCTCACGCTCTCAGTGACCAACCCGGACTCGGGTAGCGCGACCGAAGAATTGGAAGTCGAATACAGCGCCGACGCCCTCGATATCGGCTTCAACAGCCGCTACCTGCTGGACATTACCGGTCAGATCGAAGGCGAGAAGGCGCGGTTGAAACTGGCCGATCCCGGCTCGCCGACCTTGCTGGAAGACAGCGAGCCCGCCGGCGCGCTCTACGTACTCATGCCGATGCGAGTGTGATCCGCACCGATTCTTCGCCGGACAAGGAAAAGCGCCGCCAAGCCGAGCGCGTTGGTGTCCGCCGACTGCAGCTTACCAATTTCCGCTCTTACCGCCGCGCCGAACTTTCCGTAGGGAACGGTCCGATAGTGCTGATCGGCCCGAATGGTGCGGGCAAGACCAATCTCCTCGAGGCAATTTCGTTTCTCTCGCCGGGGCGCGGGCTGCGCCGCGCTACGCTCGAGGATGTTGCCAACACCGAGGGCGATGGTTCCTGGGCGGTGGCGGCCGTCGCGGACGGCGCGCTCGGGAAGGTGCAACTCGGGACAGGGATCGATCCTCCGATTGCGGACGCGGTGCCGGTGCGGCGTCATCGCGTTGATCGCGAAAGCGTGCCCTCGGCGATCGCCTTCGCGGAGCATTTGCGTGTGGTTTGGCTCGTTCCGGAAATGGACGGGTTGTTTCTTGGGCCCGCTTCGGAACGGCGGCGTTTTCTCGATCGCCTCGTGCTCGCGATCGATGCGGCGCACGGCAGCCGCGTGAACGCGCTTGAGCGTGCGCTACGCTCGCGTAACCGTCTGCTCGAAGAAATCAATCCGGATTCCCGTTGGCTCGACGCGATCGAGCATGAGGTGGCGGAGCTTGGCATTGCGGTCGCGGCTGCGCGGGTGGAAACGGTCCGCCGGCTGATGTCGGAAATCGGGTCGTCGCGTGATCCGGCGTCTCCGTTTCCTTCCGCTTCGCTATCGCTCGAAGGATGGATGGAAGCGGAACTGGCCTCGACGGCCGCGATCGAGCTCGAAGACCGCTATCGTGTGAGCCTGCGAGAAGCCCGGCCCCGTGACCGTGCGGCCGGTCGCACGCTGGACGGTCCGCACCTATCTGATCTCGCCGTCGTTCACGAAGGCAAGAACATTCCGGCCGCTCGCGCCTCCACGGGCGAGCGCAAAGCGCTTTTAGTCGGCGTTGTTGTCTCGCACGCGCGGCTGGTCGCGGGAATGCATGGCGCTTCACCCATCGTGCTGCTGGATGACGTCGCGGCTTTCTTGGACGAGGATCGGCGCGCGGCGTTGCTCGAAGCGCTGATGCACCTCGGTGCACAGATATGGATGACCGGTGTCGACGAGAGTGCGTTTTCGGCGCTCGGCGGCCGGTGCGAGCGCCTGCGCGTCGCGCCGGGCGTCGTTGCGGCGGCTGACTGAGAGGCAAAAACACGGCCCCGGCACAGCATCGGCGGCAGGCCTTTTCGGGCAGCGAAAATCGCCTTGTTCCGGTGCCGTGACAACCCATATGCAACAAGGCAGGAAAGCCGCTTCAAACTGCGCTTTCTTTGCCACCAAAACACCCCGCGAATGGGGTAGAAATACCCCCTGTTTCCCCTTCGATTCGAGGCCAGTTCCGATGGCGAAACCCGCCCGCAAACCCGCTGCCGCTCCCAGCAAATCGAGCGACGATTACGGCGCCGAGTCCATTCAGGTGCTGAAAGGACTCGATGCCGTTCGCAAGCGGCCGGGCATGTACATCGGCGACACCGACGACGGCTCGGGTCTGCATCACATGGTCTACGAGGTCGTCGACAACGCAATCGACGAAGCTCTCGCCGGTTACGCCACCGACATAGGCGTCGCGCTCAATGCGGATGGCTCCGTCACCGTGATCGACAACGGCCGCGGCGTTCCGACCGACATTCACAAGGAAGAGGGCGTCTCCGCCGCGGAAGTGATCATGACGCGGCTACACGCGGGCGGAAAATTCAACCAGAACGCCTACAAGGTTTCCGGCGGCCTGCACGGCGTCGGCGTGTCGGTCGTCAATGCGCTCTCAAGTGTGCTCGAGCTCACGATCTGGCGCGACAACAAAGAATACTTCATGCGCTTCCACGACGGCGACCCGGAGAAACCGCTCAAGGTCGTCGGCGAAGCCGTCGGCCAGCGCGGCACCAAGGTCACCTTCACGCCGAGCAAGGAAGTTTTCACGAAGACCGACTTCGATTTCGCGACCCTCGAACATCGGCTGCGCGAGCTCGCCTTTCTGAATTCCGGCATTACCGTCGTGCTCGCCGACCGGCGAGGGCCGGAGACCCATCTCGAGCAGATGCGCTACGACGGCGGTGTCGAGGAGTTCGTCCGCTATCTCGATCGCAACAAGCAGTCGCTCGTTCCCAATCCGATCATGATCCGCAGCGAGCGCGAAAAAATCATCGTGGAAGCCGCGTTGTCGTGGAACAACTCCTACCACGAGACCGTGCTCTGCTTCACGAACAACATCCCGCAACGCGACCGCGGCACGCATTTCACCGGATTCGCGGCGGCGCTCACGCGTGAGATCATCCGCTACGCGGAGAGCTCCGGGCTCGCGAAGAAGGAGAAGGTCGATCTATCCGGCGAAGATTGCCGCGAAGGCCTCACCGCAGTGCTTTCCGTGAAGATGCCGGATCCGAAGTTTTCCAGCCAGACCAAGGACAAACTGGTTTCGTCCGAAGTGCGTCCGGTCGTCGAGACGATCGTAAGTAACGCGCTCTCGAACTGGCTTGAGACCCACCCCTCTGAAGCGAAAACGCTCGTCTCAAAGGTCGTTGAGGCCGCGGCCGCGCGCGAGGCCGCCCGCAAGGCGCGCGAGCTCACGCGCCGCAAAGGCGCGCTCGACGTCTCCTCCCTCCCGGGCAAGCTTGCCGACTGCCAGGAACGCGACGCCACGAAATCCGAGCTTTTCATCGTCGAGGGCGACTCCGCCGGCGGCTCGGCGAAGCAGGCGCGCGATCGCGCATTCCAGGCCGTGCTCCCCTTGCGTGGAAAAATCCTCAACGTCGAGCGGGTGCGCATCGACAAGATGCTGACTTCGCAGGAGATTGGCACGCTCATTACTGCGCTCGGCACGGGCATCAGCGATGAATTCGACGTATCGAAGCTCCGGTACCACAAGATCATCATCATGACGGACGCGGACGTGGACGGCTCGCACATCCGCACGCTCCTGCTGACGTTCTTTTTCCGGCAGATGCCGGCGCTGATCGAGAACGGCTACATCTACATTGCCCAGCCGCCGCTCTACAAAGTGACGCGTGGCAAGTCCGAGCAGTATCTGAAGGATGATCGCGCGCTCGACGACTACCTGATTTCGGGCGGGCTCGACGACACCGTGCTCAAGCTCGCGAGCAACCAGGAGCGCGGGGGTAACGACCTCGCGACAATCCTCGACGAAGCCCGCAATGTGCGCGCCACCCTGCGCAGCATGCACCCGCGCTATGACCGCACGGCGGTCGAGCAGATCGCGATCGCGGGTGCGCTTTCGCAGGAAATCTTGTCGGATCCGGAGAAGGCAAAGCAGGCAGCGGCCTATGTTGCGCGCCGGCTCGACGTGCTTTCCGAGGAAACCGAGCGCGGTTGGGACGGTACTTGCGACGCCGACGGCTTCCGCTTCACGCGCACGGTGCGCGGAGTGAAGGAGGTTGCGGCCATCGATCAGGCGTTCCTGGGGTCGGCCGACGCACGAAAACTCGACGCGCTCGCGCCGCGGCTCCAGGAAATTTACGCCCGCCCTGCGAAGCTCGTGCGCAAGGGCGACGAGATGACCGTGTTCGGCCCAGTCGGCCTATTTGAGGCCGTCACCGCCATCGGGCGCAAAGGCATTGCGCTACAACGCTATAAAGGTCTGGGCGAAATGAATCCCGAACAACTTTGGGAAACGACGCTCGACGTCAACGCCCGTTCGCTGTTACAGGTCCGCATCAAGGAAGTTGACGAGGCGGCTGAGCTGTTCGGTAAGCTCATGGGCGACGAAGTCGAGCCGCGGCGGGCGTTCATTCAGCAAAACGCGCTTGCCGCAAGCGTGGACGCCTAGGCCAGAAAGCAGTTTCCGCGTTCTCTCCGCGTCCTCAACCAATCCCGCCCAGCGTTGACTCTCGTGGTCGTTCCACGAAGATGAGGCGCCCTCGGACGTACCAATAATCAAGAGCCAGGGCAGGGGAGGACCTCATGCTGTACACCGCACGGACGGTGCGCTTGGTCGCGGCCGTCATCGCTTTGGCTGCGCTTCCGATTCCCGCCAATGCACAGCAGACGATCAACCTAACCGCGATCGACGGCTATCCGCCGCGTGCGCTGTGGGTGAAGGAATTCATCGAATTCTACATTCCCGAGGTCGACAAGCGCCTCGCCGCGAGCGGCAAATACAAGATCAACTGGACGCAGGCATGGTCGGCCCAAATCGCGAAGCCCACGGGCGTACTAGAAGCGATGGAGAAGGGTCTCGGCGACATCGGCATCATTACCGTACCGTTCCACCCGGACAAGCTGCCGCTCAACAACCTTCCGTACAATCTCCCCTTCACGAACAGCGATGCGAAGCTCCAGTCCAAGGTAATGGACGATCTCGCAGCGAAGATGCCGGAGTTTCGCGCGCAGTTTGAAAAGCTGAACCAGGTGCTTTTGACGAACTACTCGACGATCGACAGCTACGAGATATTCACGCGCAGGCCGATTGCGAAGGCATCCGAGTTGAAGGGCATCCGCATCAATGCCGCCGGCGACAACATGCGTTTTCTTGATCCCGTCGGGGCGGTCGGCGTGCGCGGCAGCCTCGCCGACTACTACAACAACATCAAGACCGGCGTAACCGAAGGCTGCGTGATGTGGATGGAAGGGGCTGCTTCCTTCAAACTGCAGGAAGTCGCGCCCTACTACGTGCGCGTCGATTTCGGAACCGCGGTGAACAAGTCACTGACGGTCAACAAGGACATCTGGTCCAAACTTCCCGACGAGGTGAAGAAGGTGTTGCAGGATGTCGCAATCGCCTACCGCGATCGTCTCGGTGACAAGGCTGCCGAACTCGGTGATCAGTCTTTGAAGGCCTACCTCGCCGGCGGCGGCAAGATCGTCGAAGTTTCTGCCGACGAACGCGCGGCCTGGGCCAAGGCGCTTCCGAACCTTGCGCAGGAATGGGTCGTAGCAACGGAGAAAATGGGTCTGCCGGGCAAGGCGTTCCTCGCGGCGTTTATGGCCGGCATTCGCGCGGGCGGCGCGAAACCGTTGCGTGACTGGGACAAGGAATAGTCGACCCCCGGACGCTGTATCCGACGGCAGCTTGCGAGCCACGCGCGTGAGCACCAAGCCCGGACCGACGAGCCTGCTCGACCGCGTCGTCATTGTGATGAACGCGATCGGGTCAATTTGGGTGCTGTTACTCGTCATTCTGATCGACGCAGACGCCTTCGGTCGTACGCTTTTCAACGCTCCGATAGCGGGCATGATCGAGGTCGTCGCAGTCTCCCTCGCCGTCATCGTATTTTGTCAACTCGCCGACACCATTCGGCTCGGCAAGTTGACGCGTTCCGACACCTATCTTGCGCAGTTCGCCGCCGGTTCCGTTGTCGGTCGGGGAGTTGTGGCGACCTTCGAACTACTCGGCGCCGTCGCGATGGCGCTGATCCTCGCCGGCTCGGTGCCGCTCCTCATCCAGTCGTATCAGCGGGGATACTTCATGGGGGTGCGCGGGGTATTCACATTCCCGGATTGGCCGATGAAAGCGATCGTTGTCGTGGGCGCCATCGCGGCCCTTCTCTGCTTCGTTGTTCGCGCAGTGAAGCTTTGGCGGGGCGAGGAGAAGCCCACTGTAGATCGGGAAATCGAGTAGCGGGCGCATGGATCCGTTTGTCGTCGGCCTCATATCGCTCGTTGTGATTGTCCTCCTGATCTATTTCGGAGCCTACGTCGCGATCGCCTTGAGTCTCGTGTCGTTTCTCGGCGTGTGGCTCTTGCGCGGAAGTGTCGACGTCGCCGTGAACCTTATGACGCTTGCGGTCACGGACTCGATCAAATCCTACGACTTCGCCAGCATTCCGACCTTCGTGATGATGGGATTGATTGTCGGCAAGGCTGGAATCGGCACCGATATCTATGACGTTGCACACCAGGTATTCCGGCGCGTGCGCGGCGGTCTCGGTATAGCGACAGTTGCTGCCAATGCAGCCTTTGCGGCCGTCACCGGCTCATCGATCGCCTCGGCGTCGGTTTTCACGCGTGTCTCGGTGCCGGAGATGATCCGCTACCAATACACCAATCGTTTCGCAGTAGGCGTGGTGGCTGGGAGCTCGGTGCTTGGAATGATCATCCCGCCGAGCGTGATGCTGATCATCTACGCATTTGTCGCCGAACAATCTGTCGGAGACATGTTTCTCGCAGGGGTTGTTCCGGGACTCGTGCTTTCTGCCGCGTTCGCTGCGGCGATCTTCGCAATGACCTACTTTACGCCGACCTTCGTCGGAAGAGGTGCGCTTGTCGACGCCGGCGGCAAGCCGCTCATGTCAACCGTCGAGATCCTGGCCAAGCTCGCACCGCTGACCCTGCTCATTCTCATCGTGCTTGGAGGTATCTACGCGGGCATTGTCACGGCCTCAGAGGCAGGCGCAGCCGGCGCGCTCGTTGCCTTCGTCATCGCAGCGATAAAGAAGCGCATGTCCTGGAAGGCGATCAAGGAAGTGTTGATCGACACCGGCCACATCACGGCGGCGATCCTGTTTCTGATCATGGCCGCCACGATGTACAGCCGCATGCTCGGCATCGCCGGACTTCCATCGATGTTCAGCGGTTGGCTCAGTCAAGCCGATCTCAGCTTCGCGATGATGATGTTTCTCTACGTCCTGTTGCTTCTTTTTCTTGGCACCATCATCGATACTTCTTCGATCATCCTGATTTGCGCGCCGCTGTTTCTGAAGGCGATGGAAGACGGAGGCAATAGCCTCGTCTGGTTCGGAATCGTGACAGTGGTCGGGGCCGAGATCGGATTGCTTACGCCACCGTTTGGCATTTCCTGCTTCGTCATCAAGCAGACGCTTGATCGAACGGATATTTCGCTGAACGACGTGTTTGCCGGGGCATTTCCGTTTGCTGTGATCATGCTGGCAGTGTTGATTCTGCTGATCGCTTTTCCGCAGCTCAGCATCGCTATCCTGGGTTAGCGGCCCCGCAGCACGAGCATCTTCGGTTTTGTTGGAAGCGTGGCCCGCGACACGACGACCATCGAGCCTCCGCTCCGTTCCGTCTCATAGATCGCGCCCATTGCCTCGAGAAACCGATCCAGCGTGTACGGGCTGAACACGTGCATCGGAATCGCCAGCGGCGCGTTGATTTGCTTCAGAACCTCCACCATGCCGTCGACATTGAGCGTGTACGTGCCATCCACCGGCACGAGCACGACGTCGATGCGGCCAAGTTCCTCGACGTGGGCGGGCGTCAGCGTGTGATGCAGATGTCCGAGATGCGCGATACAGAACTCCGCCGCTTTCGAACACAAAGATCGAATTGCCGTGCAGCGCAGTCCCGCCACCCCAGTCGCGGATATTGGTGACGACATTGCGCACCCACACGTCATCGACCTGTAAGTCGTAGCGTGCCGGCTCGCCCTCGCGGCCCCAGCCGCGCAACACGTGCTTGATGCCGGGATCCGGATTGTTGGTGTAGTGCGTGGAGTGGGCGCGGTTCATGGTGGCGACATCGGGGACCACCGGCGGCCGCACATAGTCGTTGTAGTCGGTGGCGATCCGCACGCCGGCGGCACTTTCGATCAAGAAGGTAGAATGCCCGATATAGGTGAGGCTCACCTCGCCTTGCTTTATCGAGGCAAGTCTGAACCCCGCAGGAATGACGCGCGGGCTGTGCTGTGCGACGAGGCGCGGACAACGCTCCTCGGTCAGCGGCTGTTGGGTCGTTGCGGCGGACGGAGTGCCGGCCAGTACGACTGCGATCGCAAGGGTTCTAAGCAGATCGGTCATCGCATCTCCCGCGATAATTCTGGCATGGCATGTTACCGAGGCCAATGACGCGCTCGGGGTATGACGTGACGGGCGCTCGCGCCCGCTCTAGAACAGAGGCATGTCGCTTTCTTCCGACGAATTGGAGCGTTACGCCCGCCATATCGTGCTTCGCGAGGTGGGTGGGCCAGGCCAGCAGCGGCTCAAGGCCGCACGGGTGCTTGTTGTGGGCGCAGGCGGCGTGGGCTCTCCCGCACTGCTCTATCTCGCGGCTGCAGGCGTCGGCACGCTCGGCGTGATCGACGACGACAAGGTTTCTCTGTCCAACCTGCAACGGCAAGTTATCCATGTGACGGACGACCTTGGCCGTGCCAAGACCGACAGTGCCGCTGCTGCAATCCGCAAGCTCAACCCGAACGTGAAGGTTGAACTCCACGCTAAGCGTCTTGACGCGGCCAATGCACTTGAGCTTGTCACAGCGCATGACGTTGTCCTCGACGGCTCCGACAACTTCTCAACTCGTTACCTCGTCTCCGATGCCAGCTTCCTCGCGAAGCGTCCGCTTGTGACTGCAGCGCTCGGCGTGTTCGATGCGACACTCACGACGATTCGCGCGCACGAAAAGTCCGCGCACGGGAAACCCAACCCCACCTACCGCTGCCTGTTTCCCGCGCCGCCGCCCGCAGGGACCATCCCGACTTGCGAAGAAGCGGGCATCCTCGGCGCGCTCGCCGGCGTTGCCGGCAGCCTCGCCGCGCTGGAGGTCATTCGCGCGATTGTTGGCTTCGGAGAGGGGCTGGTCGGCCGGCTCTTGATGATTGACGCGCGTGGGATGCGTTTCGAAATGCTCGGCTACGCCTGGGATCCCGAGAATCCGCTTTCTGGCGACAAATCGACGATCCGTGATCTTTCAGCCCACCAGAACTAGAGCTGCGACGGCAAAACGCGATCCGGCGGGCGGTGACCGTCCATGAACACCTTGATGTTCACGATCACCTTCTCGCCCATGTCGACGCGCCCCTCGATCGTGGCCGAGCTCATGTGCGGCAGCAGTACGACTTTTCCCGCGCGCGCGAGCTTGACGAGCCGCGGGTTCACTGCCGGCTCGTGTTCGAAGACGTCGAGACCGGCGCCGGCGATTTCACCCGCTTCGATCATCTTCGCGAGCGCGTTTTCATCGATGACCTCGCCGCGTGCGGTGTTGACCACATAGGCTTCGGGTTTCATGAGTTTGAGGCGCCGCGCGGAGAGTAGGTGATAGGTGGCCGGCGTATGCGGACAGTTCACCGACACGATGTCCGTGCGCGCGAGCATCTGATCGAGACTATCCCAATACGTCGCGTCGAGCTGTTCTTCGAGGTCGGCCGCGACGCGTCGCCGGTTGTGATAGTGCACTTGCAGGCCGAAGGAGCGTGCGCGTCTCGCGACCGCGCTCCCGATGCGGCCCATGCCGATGATCCCGAGCCGCTTTCCCGAGATGCGGTGGCCGAGCATCCAGGTCGGTGTCCAGCCGGCCCAGTCCTTCTGCGCCGTGAGCACGCCGGCGCCTTCGGCGAGCCTACGCGGAACGGCGAGAATGAGGGCCATCGTCATGTCGGCCGTGTCCTCGGTCAGCACGCCCGGCGTGTTCGTCACCGTGATGCCCTTTGCCGCAGCCGCCGCAACGTCGATGTTGTCGACCCCGTTGCCGAAATTCGCGACGAGCTTGAGTTGATCACCCGCCTGCCCAATTACCGCCTTGTCGATGCGGTCCGTGACGGTCGGCACGAGCACATCGGCGCTCTTCACGGCTTCGATGAGTTCCGCCTGGCTGAGGGGGTGATCGTCGTCGTTGAGCCGCGCATCGAACAGCTCGCGCATCCGCGTCTCGACGCTCTTCGGCAGGCGTCGCGTCACGACGACGAGCGGCTTCTTCTTCGGCATCGCCCCGGTCCGTTGGTGACTGATGCTTAACCGTGGTGGCCGACAATCGGCTCTGGCAGGGGATGACGCCGGCCGTGCGTCTGTCTAGCAGACGGTTCCGGGATGACAAAACGGGGCCGGCTTGACACGCGCGGCGGCAATCGGGCTTTTTGATTTTCTAGGGGACGACGGGTTCAATGCCGCAATTCGCCGGACGGGTGAAACTCGCGATAATTTTGCTTGCGTTGCTAGTCGCCATTCCGGCAGGCGCGGTCGGCGAATCCAACGGACCCACGAGCGGCCTGCCGGTGCCACGGTACGTCAGCCTGAAGGCTGACAAGGTCAACGTGCGCGGCGGGCCGTCGCGCGATCATGATGTCGCCTGGGTATTTACCCGCGCCGGCATGCCCGTCGAGATTACCGCGGAATCCGAGAATTGGCGGCGCATCCGCGACGCCGAGGGCGCAGAAGGTTGGGTGTTTCACTCGCTGCTTTCGGGCCGGCGCACCGTCTTGGTCGCGCCGTCGGGAAAGACCGAAGCGTTCCCGCTCTATGAACGCGCCGCCACGGGCGGCCGCGTCGTGGCGCAGCTGCAAGCGCGCGTGCTTGCGACCGTGCGCCGCTGCGACGGAAAGTGGTGCCGCATTTTTGGGGATGGTTTCGACGGCTTTATGGAGCAGCACCTGCTTTGGGGCGTCTACCCGCAGGAAATAGTCGAGTAGATCCAAAAAAAGTAATGCCCGGCAAACACCGGGCAGTTCCGTTCGGCCGAAAACCCGCTGCTCAGGTATTGCCGGTTCGGCGCAGGCGCACCACGACGTCGACGCGCGCGATCTCAAATCCTTCCGGCGGCGTCGGAAGCTTGTCGACCAGCAGTTCCGCGCCCGGGATATCGAACAGGTTGCTGTCGCCTTCGACGTAGAAGTGATGGTGCTCGGAGGAGTTCGTGTCGAAGTAAGTCTTCGATCCGTCTACGGCAACTTCGCGAAGCAGACCGGTTTCAGTAAATTGATGGAGCGTGTTGTAGACGGTCGCGAGTGATACCGGGAACCGCGCCCTGGTTGCTTCTTCGTGCAGCTTTTCCGCCGTGAGATGCCGGTCACCTTTGGCGAACAATAGCCACCCGAGCGCGAGCCGCTGCCGCGTCGGACGCAGGCCGACCTCGCGCAGCATTTCGCGGACATCATGGAACGGGCAACCCGTGCGGCGCCCGACCGCCGGCTGCACGCGCAGGCGTTCCACCGGAAGCTCGGAATCGTCTTCGAAAATCAGCCGTCGAGGCGTTTCGTTCATCGTCACAACCGCACTTCACAATATAGGTACGAGCGTCCTCCCGAGGCCAGCCCATGTGGATCGGCGAACGGTTGAAATGCTCGGATCGGGACCATGATACGGGGAGGGCCAATGTGAAGCAACCGCATGTATTTTGGCCCCTTTCTAATGTATCGAAATGTCCCTCGCGGCACTGCTGGTGTTCGGCTTTCGGCTGATCTGTCGCTGTGTTAGGAACCCTTGAAAATGCCGCCAGGGCGGGGACGGCGGCCGGTTGAATCGAGGCGATGACCGAGAAGCGCTCAAGTTTCGATTACGAGGATCTTCTCGCCTGCGGGCGGGGTGAGTTGTTCGGAGCGGGGAACGCCCAGTTGCCGTTGCCCCCGATGCTCATGTTCGACAGCATTTCCGAAATCGCCGAGGCTGGCGGGGAGCACGGCAAGGGCCTGGTGCGAGCCGAACTTAAGGTGAAACCTGACCTCTGGTTTTTTCCGTGCCACTTCAAAGGAGATCCGGTGATGCCGGGCTGCCTCGGCGTGGACGCCCTTTGGCAGTTGCTCGGCTTCTTCCTCGGTTGGGTCGGAGCCCCCGGTCGCGGGCGCGCGCTCGGCCTCGGCGAGGTGAAGTTATCGGGCCAGGTAGTGCCGACCGTGAAAAGCGTGATCTACGGCCTTGAGATAAAGCGCGTGATGCGCTCGAAACTTGTCCTAGGCATAGCCGACGGTTGGCTTTCGGCGGATGGCACCGTTGTTGCTCGCGTGAGCGATCTCAAGGTCGGCCTGTTCCGCGACGAGGCCAAGCCCGCTCCAGCGGGCACCTGAAGCCGGAGGGCGGGACCGGGGTTCCGGTGCCGCCTTCTCACCAAGTGCAGTATCGACGAGGCGGACATGCGACGAGTTGTCGTCACCGGGATGGGCATCGTTTCGTCCATCGGCAACAACACGCAAGAAGTGCTCGCAAGCCTGCGTGAGGCGAAGAGCGGCGTGTCGTTTGCCGAGGACTACGCCAAGCTCGGCTTCCGTTGCCAGGTCCACGGTGCGCCGGTGCTCGACCCGACAGGAATCGTCGATCGCCGGGCTCTGCGCTTTCACGGCGGTGGCACCGCCTGGAATCACGTCGCTATGGATCAGGCCATTCGCGATGCCGGGCTGGAGCAAGGCGAAATCAGCCACGAAAAGACTGGCATCATCATGGGCTCGGGCGGACCTTCCACGCGGACGATCGTGGAGGCGGCCGATACGACCCGGCAGAAGGGACCGAAGCGTGTCGGACCCTTCGCGGTGCCGAAGGCCATGTCATCTACCGCGTCGGCGACGCTCGCTACCTGGTTCAAGATCAAAGGCGTGAACTATTCGATCTCCTCAGCGTGCGCGACATCGAACCATTGCATCGGCAACGCCTATGAACTGATCCAGAACGGAAAGCAGGACATCATCTTTGCTGGGGGCTGCGAGGAGCTGGATTGGACCCTTTCCGTCCTCTTCGACGCGATGGGCGCCATGTCGACCAGCTTCAACGACAAGCCGGCGAAAGCCTCTCGTGCCTATGACGCAAACCGCGACGGCTTCGTCATCGCGGGCGGCGCAGGCGTGCTCGTGCTCGAAGAGTTGGCTCACGCAAAGGCTCGCGGCGCGAAAATCTACGGCGAAGTCGCGGGCTACGGTGCGACCTCTGATGGCCACGATATGGTGCAGCCTTCAGGGGAAGGCGCTGTCCGCTGCATGAAGATGGCGCTCGAAAGCGTCAAGGCGCCCGTCGACTACATCAACCCCCACGCAACGTCGACGCCGATCGGCGACCTCAAGGAAATCGAGGCGATCCGCGAAGTCTTCGGTGCCAAGTGTCCACCCATCTCGGCCACGAAGTCGCTCACCGGACACTCCCTCGGCGCCACCGGGGTGCAGGAAGCGATCTACTGCCTCTTGATGATGCACAACGGCTTCATCTGCGAAAGCGCGAACATCGAGGAGATGGATCCCGCATTTGCAGACATGCCTATCGCGCGTGAGCGACAGGATGGCCAAAAGCTCGGGTGCGTCCTGTCGAACTCGTTCGGCTTCGGCGGCACCAATGCCACGATCGCGCTTAAGCGGCTCGACGCATGAATATGGCTCCGATGTCCTTCGTTGCGAGTAATCGAGGAACTGGGACTACATGAAGCTGATGCAGGGCAGGCGCGGCCTCATCATGGGGGTGGCGAACGATCACTCGATCGCCTGGGGGATCGCCAAGAAAGTCGCCGAGCAGGGAGCGCGGCTTGCGTTCACCTATCAGGGTGATTCGCTCGGCAAGCGCGTGCGTCCGCTCGCGGATTCGTTGAGGGCGGACCTTTGTGTCCCCTGCGACGTCGAAGACCTCGCGTCGGTCGACAAGCTGTTCTCCGACATCAAGCGGACTTGGGGCGCGCTCGACTTTCTCGTCCACGCGATCGCCTTCTCCGACAAGAACGAGCTCAAGGGCCGATACGCCGACACGACGCGTGAGAATTTCGGCCGCACCATGCTGATTTCCTGCTTCTCGTTCACCGAGCTTGCCAGTCGAGCGGGCGCGTTGATGGACAGCGGCGGCTCCATGCTGACGCTCACCTTCGGTGGCTCAACTCGTGTGATGCCGAACTACAACGTGATGGGCGTTGCCAAGGCCGCGCTCGAGGCGAGTGTGCGTTATCTCGCTGCCGACTTTGGGCCCCGCGGGATTCGCGTGAACGCGATCTCGGCGGGACCCGTGCGCACGTTGGCGGGGGCCGGCATCACCGATGCTCGTGCCATGTTCAACTATCAGAAGCGGCATTCGCCGCTGCGTCGCAGCGTGACGATCGACGAAATCGGTAACGCCGCGCTGTATCTCCTGTCCGACATGTCTTCCGGCGTCACCGGGGATATCCACTACGTGGATTCCGGCTACCACGTGATCTCGATGCCCCGTCCCGGGACGCTCAACGGGCAAGAAGATACGGATGCGGTAGCCGCGCTGGAACGAAAGGCGGCGGAGTGACCGCGCGCGCCTGACGCTTGCTAGGTGCGCTCACCCTGCGCAAAACCCGCGATGACTCTAACCCCGCTTCGTCGCGAGCTTCCGTCGCGATAGGGATGTCGGATGCATCGTCTGCACAAGCTCATTCGCGGTGAGTTGACGCCGAAAATCGCTCTGCCTGCATGGCTCGAGCGCGTCGCCTCGGTCGGAATTGTCAGCCGCGACGCCCAGGTCGTGCGCCGGCAACGCTTCACCAACATCGTTGCCTACGCGGTTTCCGCCAATGCCGCTTCGCATCTCGTCATCAACGGTCTGTACGAACCGCACATCCTGGCGCCCATTCACATCTACAACGCGGCGTTCGCGATTGCCGCTTTGCTGATTCACCGGCTGCATCGTTTCGGCGAGAATGTCGCTGCCACGCTCCTCGCGCTGCTGATCCTTCTCGGCACGCTGTTTGCGATCTGGATGCTCGGCCGCGACAGCCAGTTGCACGTGTATTTCACGCTCGCTGGAGTTCTTCTATTCATGTTCGGGGTCGAGCATCTTGGGCAGTTCATCACATGGTTCGCGGTCGCGTTCGTCGGGTTGCTGATTTCGCTCTATGTGGCGCCCGAGCACGGGATGCTGTTGCCGCACGATGCCGGGCTGCGCCAAATGCTCGCTGCTCACGCCATGATCAACGCCATTATCATCAACGGCCTGACCATGTTCTATGCGCTCGCAGTTCTGCGGCGCACCGAGATCGAGTTAGAAGGCCAATATGCTCGCTCGTCCGCCTTGGTCGACATGATGCTTCCCGCCTCGGTCGCCGACCGTCTTATCTCGGGCACTGAACAGCGGATCGCCGACCGTGTCGAGAGCTTGAGTGTTCTCTTCGCCGATCTCGTCGGCTTCACGCGCGCGGCCCACACCCTGCCACCCGAAGAAGTCATCGATTATCTCGATGATCTGGTGCGCACTTTCGACGAGCTGTGCGCGACGCACGGCGTCGAGAAAATCAAGACGATCGGCGACTGCTACATGGCGGTCGGCGGGCTGAATGGCGCCAGTGGCCGCGAGGCGGTGGCGCTCGGACGTCTCGCGCTTGCGATGCTCACAACGCAGGCATCGCGACCGCCCCTCGGACAGCAGCGGCTGGCCCTTCGTATCGGCATTCACGTCGGCAGCGCGACCGCCGGGATTATCGGCGATACGCGCTTCGCCTACGACGTCTGGGGTGACGCCGTGAATGTGGCTTCGCGTATGGAGTCGCACGGGCTACCGGATCGGATCCATGTCAGCAGTGAGTTTCGCGACGCCATGGCTGAACATTTTACCTTTGAGGACCGCGGCATTACCGAGATTCGCGGCATCGGCAGGTCGCGCACATATTTTTTGCTCGCATCGACTGATGCCGGGTAGGATTCCGCCAAGCTGTTATTCTCGCCCGCCGCTGTCGGGGACGGGGATGTTTGGGGCGACGCGTGACACGGCTACGTGATCTGGTTCGGTTCGAGACAAAGCGCGGCTTTGAGCTTCCGCCATGGCTGGAGCGGATTGTCTCGGCGGGGATCGTCTCGGCCGATCCGCAAATCATACGGCGCCAGAGAATCACCAATGTCACGGCGCTCGCTGGCTCGCTCAACGCCTGCACGAGGATCTTCGCCAATTTTTTCTACGACTCCGAGAATTTCTTGCTCATGCAGGTGACATACGCCGGACTCGCGATCTTCCCGCTTCTGCTTCACCGCCTGCATCGCTTTGGCGATATCGCGGCGCCGGCGGCCCTTACGATCTGGTTCCTTGTGGCCGTCACGGCGTCATCGACCTTCTACGGATTGCAGGCCCAGACCCAGGTCTATTTTTTGCTTGCCGCCATTGTGTGGTTCGTCTTCGGCTTGGAGAACTGGCGGCTCTGCATCGGCGGGCTGCTGTTGACGTGCGCGGTGATGCTGGCGGTGGTCAACTTCGTGCCGCAGCAAGGTATTGCGATCGTTGCAGACGAGCGCGCGGTCAAATTTCTGGCGATTCAATCCATGATCAATGCGATCGTCATCAACGCCGGGGTGCTGTTCTACGCGCTGTTTCTCCTACGGCGCGCAGAGGACGGGCTGGAGCGGCAACAAGCCCGCGCCGATGCGCTGGTATCGGTCGTGCTTCCCGAGGCGGTGGCGCGGCGCTTGCGCTCCGGAACCGAAACGCGCATCGCCGACCGCATCGACAACGTGAGCGTGCTGTTCGCTGACCTCGTCGGCTTCACGCCGGCTGCGCACGAAGAACCGCCGGAAGTGGTGGTCGAATATCTCGACCAATTCGTGCGCACGTTCGACCTGATGTGCGAGACCTACGACATCGACAAGATCAAGACGATCGGCGATTCCTATATGGCGGTCGGTGGTCTGCAGGGAGGCAGCACCGGCGGCGTGATCGGGATCGGCCGCCTCGCGGTCGAAATGTTGAAGGCGCAGCACCGACGGGCGCCGCTCGGCCGCCGGAAGTTGGAGCTGCGCGTGGGCATCCACTACGGCAACGCAATCGCCGGCGTAATCGGCGACACGCGCATCTCCTATGACATCTGGGGCGACGCAGTGAACATGGCCTCGCGCATGCAGTCGCACGGGGTTCCCGGGCGCATCCAGGTGAGCGAAGAATATCGCGCGGCAGCCGGCTCGCGGTTCGAGTTCGAGGAGCGCGGCGATACGGAGATCAAGGGCATCGGCGTGACGCGAACGTACTTTCTTCTTGGGCCGCGCGAAGCCATCTGATTGATTCAAAACGAAAAGAGCGGCCGCAAGGCCGCTCGATTCGTCCGTTGTGAGCGCTGCTTATTCTGCGGCGCCCGCTGTCTCGGGCTTCTGTTCGGCCTTTTGCTTGGCCTCCAGGTCTTCCCCGGTCTGTTGGTCGACGACCTTCATCGACAAGCGCACCTTGCCGCGTTCGTCGAACCCGAGGAGCTTCACTTTCACCTTGTCGCCTTCCTTGACCACGTCCGTGACCTTGTTCACCCGGCGCGGCGCGAGGTGCGAGATGTGGACGAGGCCGTCCTTGGGTCCGAAGAAGTTCACGAACGCGCCGAAGTCCACGACCTTGACGATGGTGCCGTCATAGATCTGGCCAACCTCGGGCTCCGAGACGATCGTTTTGATCCAGTTGAGGGCCGCCTTGATCGAATCACCGCTCGCTGAGGCCACCTTCACCGTGCCGTCGTCCTGGATGTCGATCTTAGCGCCGGTCTTCTCCACGATTTCGCGAATAACCTTGCCGCCCGACCCGATCACCTCGCGGATCTTGTCGACCGGAATCTGGATCACCTCGATGCGCGGCGCATGCTCGCCGAGTTCGGGCCGTGCCGCGGTGAGCGCCTTCGCCATTTCCGCGAGGATGTGCAGACGCCCATCCTTCGCCTGGGTCAGCGCGACCTTCATGATCTCCTCGGTAATTCCGGAGATCTTGATATCCATTTGCAAGGCGGTAACGCCCTTATCGGTGCCTGCTACCTTGAAGTCCATGTCCCCCAAATGATCCTCGTCGCCGAGAATGTCCGAGAGCACCGCGTAGTCCTTGCCTTCCAGGATCAACCCCATCGCGATGCCCGCAACCGGCCGCCGCAACGGGACGCCGGCGTCCATTAATGCGAGCGAAGTGCCGCATACGGTCGCCATCGAGGACGAGCCGTTCGATTCGGTGATCTCGGACACGATCCGCAGCGTATAGGGAAACTCATGCGCCGGTGGCAGCAGGGGGCGCACCGCGCGCCAGGCGAGCTTGCCGTGGCCGATCTCGCGGCGGCCCGGTGCTCCCACGCGGCCGGTCTCGCCCACCGAATACGGGGGAAAATTGTAGTGAAGCAGGAACGTCTCTTTGTAGGTGCCGGTAAGGGCATCGACGTACTGCTCGTCCTCTCCGGTACCGAGGGTCGCGACCACGAGTGCCTGGGTCTCGCCGCGCGTGAACAGCGCGGAGCCGTGCGTGCGCGGGAGCACTCCGACTTCGGCAACGATCGGCCGCACAGTTTTTGTGTCGCGGCCGTCGATGCGCTTGCTGGTTTCCAGGATCGAGGAGCGAACGATCTTCGCTTCCAGCTCCTTGAATGAGCCCCCGACCTGCTGCGGCGTGGGCAAGCCTTCTTCGCCTTCCTTCGCCGCCAGGGCTTCCTTCACTTTCGCCTTTGCCTCGTCGATCGCCTTGTGGCGGTCTTGCTTGCTGCGGATTGTGTAGGCCTTGCGCACATCGGCCTCGACCAGGCCGCGGATCTTGGTTTGCAAGGCCGCGCCTTCGTTCTCCGGCAGCGCGCGCGGCTCCTTCGCCGCCTTTTCCGCGAGGCGGATGATCATGTCGATCACTGGCTGAAAGTGCTTGTGACCGAACATGACGGCGCCGAGCATGACCTCTTCGGGCAGCTCCTTCGCTTCGGATTCGACCATCAGCACGGCTTCGCCCGTTCCCGCTACGACGAGCTCGAGCTGCAACTCGGGCATCTCGTCGAGCTGCGGATTGAGCACGAATTCATTGTTGATGAAGCCGACGCGCGCTGCGCCGATCGGACCCATGAAGGGGGCGCCCGAGAGCGTGAGCGCAGCGGAAGCCGCCACCATTGCAACGATGTCGGGATCGTTTTCGAGATCGTGCGAGAGCACGTTGACGGTGATCTGCGTATCGCAGCGCCAGCCGTTGGCGAACAACGGACGGATCGGACGGTCGATCAGGCGCGAGATCAGCGTGTCGCGTTCCGTCGGGCCGCGTTCGCGCTTGAAGTACCCACCCGGGATGCGGCCCGCAGCGTAGTATTTTTCCTGGTAGTTGACGGTGAGAGGGAGAAAATCGAGCCCGGGCTTCGGCTCTTTCGCCGCGACGACCGCGGCGATCACCGTCGTCTCTCCGTACGTAGCGAGTACCGCGCCGTCTGCCTGACGCGCGATCCTGCCGGATTCTAGGACGAGGCGGCGGCCCCCCCAGTCGATCTCCTCACGATGAATGTCGAACATTGAATTAGTCCATGGCTTGCGGAGAACGAGAGCCATGGGCAAGACGGCAAGAGGCTCGCCGCCGCGCGGTTACGCGCGATTTCGGGAGCATCTGGCGATCCTGCCATGGCTTCGTTTCTTCCGTCGGTTATGCGACGGCCCTGCCGTCGCGGATGGCCGCGCGCGAACGGATACGCGCGCGCGGAATGGGATTAGCGGCGGATGTTGAGCCGATCGATCAGCTTCTGGTAGCGCCCTTCGTCCTTCGACTTCAGATAGTCGAGAAGGCTGCGCCGCTGGGAGACCAGCTTCAGCAGTCCGCGTCGCGAATGATTGTCTTTAACGTGTGTCTTGAAGTGTTCGGTCAAATGGGCGATCCGCTCTGACAGGATCGCGACTTGCACTTCGGGCGAACCAGTGTCGCCGGCTTTGGTGGCATATTCCTTCACGAGCGCCTGCTTGCGCTCAGCAGCAATCGACATCGTCAGTTCCTTCTTTTTGGGTTGTTCGGAGCGGCCTTGGCCGGGATGTCGTCCAGCCGGGTCGCGAATGTCGGCACGGGCAGAGCCCTATGCCGCGGCGCAATATAGCGATATTTGCCGTCCTGACCAGAAGAAACTCGGTACCGAGCGGATGGTCGCCGAAAGCTGATTAACGCGGCAAATGGAAGATCCGGCGGGGTTTGAGCGAGCCCCGCGCGACCTCGCCCAGCGCGATAAGGGCGCCCTGCGCCGACACGCAGACGAGACCCTCCAGGATCGGAGCGTCTCTTCCACGCAGGATCACCGACTGGCCGAGGGTGAGCCGCTGCGCATCGGCGGAACTGATGGAAAGCGCGGGTAGGGCGGCGAGGCCGGCTTCGACGGGCGAAAGCGATCCCGCGAGTGCCTGTTCTCCTGAATCGGCGCGAAGCCGGGCGAGCTGATCGAGTGCGACAGCGTCGGCCTCGGCGAAAGGGCCAACCTGCAAGCGCCGCAACGCCTGCACGTGTCCGAAGCACCCGAGACTGCGGCCGAGATCGCGCGCGAGCGCGCGCACGTAGGTTCCCTTTCCGCACTCCGCCTCGAATATTGCGTGGTCCGCATCCGGCGTTTCAGTGAGATCGAGCCGATCGACCTCGACCGGACGCGCCGCAAGCTCGACCACGGCGCCCTCGCGGGCGAGATCGTAGGCGCGTTCGCCATCGATCTTGAGTGCGGAATACTTCGGTGGCGTCTGCTCGATCGAACCCCTGAATCTCGGAAGCAGCGTCCGGATCGCCTCGACCGAAGGCCGCTGGTCGGACCGCTCAGTCGGACGCCCGTCGGCATCGTCGGTGTCGGTTTCGATCCCCCAGCGCACCGTGAACCGATAGGACTTGCGACCGTCCATCACGAACGGGACTGTCTTCGTCGCTTCGCCGAACGCGATCGGCAGCACGCCCGAGGCGAGCGGATCGAGCGTACCGGCATGGCCCGCCTTCTTCGCGCGGAATAGACGCTTGATCGCAGCGACCGCGTCGGTCGAGGTAACGCCAGTCGGCTTGTCCAGCGCGATCCAGCCATGCACGTCTCGCTTTTCGACCCGCGCCTCGTTCATGGCGAGCCTTGATCCTTCTTTGCAAGGTCACGCGCGACCTTCGGTGACCGCAACAGGCGCTCGATCCGCTCCGCCTCGTCAAAGCGTTCGTCGATCCGAAAGCGAACGTCCGGCGCGAATTTCATGCTCACGCGACGAACAATCTCGGTCCGCAGATACTTCTTGTTTCGCTCAAGCGCATCCAGTACGGCCGTCTTATCGCGTCCGCCGAGCGGCATGACGTAGGCGGTGGCAAGCCGGAGATCGGGGCTCAT
The DNA here is from genome assembly GCA_963711595.1 of uncultured Alphaproteobacteria bacterium. Classification (GTDB taxonomy): domain Bacteria; phylum Pseudomonadota; class Alphaproteobacteria; order Rhizobiales; family Xanthobacteraceae; genus JAUSIF01. Next base: position 57,554 of record CAVQER010000007.1, on the reverse strand, counting down.
CCGCACTTCCGGGACGGTGATCGTATGTGAGGTGAGCACTTTGTCAGGCACCTCGCCGCGTGCGAGTACGTCCGCCAGCGCATGGCGGATCAATTCACCGACACGCAGTTGGCGCTGACTGAAGCCGGATTCGGGCTGGTTTCGCTGTTTGGCCATCGTCACGCGTCGCGCCGGGTTCGAACCGGCGAAGACGCCCTCATACAGGTTACGTTACAGCGACCGCTGGACGCTTTCGACGCGATAGCACTCGATCACGTCACCCTTGCGGATATCTTCAAAGTTCTCAAACGACATGCCGCATTCCTGACCGGCCACGACTTCACGCGCTTCGTCCTTGAAGCGCCGAAGTGTTGCCAGTTTTCCCTCGTGGACCACCACATCGTCGCGGATCAGCCGCACGTTCGCGCCGCGCTCCACCTTTCCCTCGGTGACCCGGCAACCTGCGACCTTACCGATCTTTGAAACATCGAAGATTTCCAGAATTTCCGCCTTGCCGAGCGGCGTCTCGCGCAGCAACGGCGAGAGCAGGCCGGACATGGCCTTCTTCACGTCGTCTACGAGGTTGTAAATGATGTTGTAGTAACGGATCTCCACCCCAGCCCGCTCAGCCGCTTCGCGCGCTTCCTTGTGGGCGCGCACGTTGAAGCCGATGATCGCAGCACCCGACGTTTCCGCGAGCGTCACGTCAGACTCCGAGATGGCGCCGACGCCCGCGTGCAGCACCCGCGCGATCACCTCTTCGGTCCCGAGCTTTTCCAGCGCCGACACGATCGCCTCGACCGAGCCCTGCACGTCACCCTTGATGAGCAACGGGAATTCTTTGCGGCCCGCGGTCTTAAGCTGGCTCATCATCTGCTCAAGCGAGCCGCCAACCTTGACGCCGCGCGCAGATTTTTCCCGACGCTCGCGTTGACGATATTCGGTGACCTCGCGCGCCCGGGCCTCGTTTTCGACGACGGCTAGCCGGTCGCCCGCCTCCGGCGTACCGGCAAATCCGAGCACTTCGACGGGCGTCGACGGTCCTGCCGCGTCGACCTGCTGACCCTGATCATTGATGAGCGCACGCACGCGGCCCCATTCGGCGCCGGCGACCACGATGTCGCCGCCACGCAGCGTGCCGCGCTGCACGAGAACCGTCGCGACCGGGCCTCGGCCGCGGTCGAGCTTCGCTTCGATCACCGTGCCTTCCGAGGCACGGTCCGGATTCGCCTTGAGATCGAGAACCTCCGCCTGAAGCGTGATGATCTCCAGCAATTTGTCTAGATTGGTTTTCTTCGTCGCCGACACCTCGACCTCGAGCGTTTCGCCGCCGAGCGACTCGACCTGGACTTCATGCTGGAGAAGTTCACTGCGTACGCGCTCGGGCTTCGCGTCGGATTTGTCGATTTTGTTGATCGCGATGATCATCGGCGCCTTGGCGGCGCGCGCGTGATTGATCGCTTCGACTGTTTGCGGTTTTACGCCGTCATCAGCCGCGACGACCAGAACGACGATGTCCGTCACTTTGGCGCCGCGCGCACGCATGGCGGTGAAGGCTGCGTGGCCGGGTGTATCGATGAAGGTCACCTTGGCGCCGGTGCGCGTCGTAACTTGATAAGCGCCGATGTGTTGCGTGATGCCGCCGGCCTCGCCCGCGACAACGTCCGTCTGCCGGATTGCGTCGAGCAGCGAAGTCTTGCCGTGGTCGACGTGACCCATGATGGTGACGACCGGCGGGCGCGACACAAGATGTGTCGCGTCGTCCGGTGTGTCGAACAAACCCTCGACCACGTCGGCTTCCGCGATGCGGCGTACCGTGTGCCCCATCTCCTCGGCGATGAGCTGGGCAGTATCCGCGTCAATCGCGTCCGTAATCTTCAGCATCTGACCCTGGTTCATCAGCAGCCGGATCACATCGACGCCGCGTTCGGCCATGCGGTTTGCCAGCTCCTGAATCGTGATCATCTCCGGGATCACAACCTCGCGGGCGATCTTTTCCTTGGGCTCGTCGGACGGGCGATGACCCGTCATGCGCTGGGTGCGGCGTCGGAACGAGGCGATCGAGCGTTGGCGCTCTTCGTCGGTGGACAGCGCCGTGACGACCGTGAGCCTGCCGCGGCTCTTCTTCTCTCCCCCGGGAGCGCGCGTCGGCCTTGGGGCAACGGCGGTCTTGCCGCGGCGCGACGTTCGCGGCCCTTCGTCGTCCTCATCGGGAGTGAGCGTCCGAACCCCTGCCACACCGGCACGCGCCGCCTCGGCGTCGCCGAAGCGCTTGCGTGCCTCCTGCTCGGCTTTGCGCTTGGTCTCTTCTTCCGAGGCACGGCGCGCATCTTCGTCGCGCTTGCGCGCATCTGCCGCCTCGCGTTCGGCGCGATCGCTCGCTTCGCGACCGGCGCGACGCCGCGCATCTGCCTCGGCAATCTTGCGTTCTTCCGCCTCGCGCACGCGCGCGTCGGCAAGCGCATGCGCCCTCGCGCTGCGCTCCTCTTCCGTCAGCGTGCGCAGCACGACGCCCGAGGGTTTCAGCCCGGCCGCATCCGGGGTCGCGGCAGCCTTCGCTGCCCCGCGGGCGGGCTTTGCGGCGCGCTCGGCTGGCGGCGCTTCGACCGGGGCCGGCTTTGCTGCGCGACTGACGGGCGCCGGATCTGCCTTGGGCTCGCCGGCAGGACCCACGACGCGGCGCTTGACCTTCTCGACGACGACCGCCTTGGAGCGGCCGTGACTGAAGCTCTGGCGAACGACGCCCTGCTCCCGCTTGAGGCTAAGAGTCTTCGAGGGCGTCACGCGTAGCGTCTTTTCGCCGGTGTCTTTCGTATCCGCCATTCTCTTCCCACTCTAAACGTCAGTTAACACGCGCGTCGGAAGCAGCCGCTTCATCGGCGGGGCCACCCTTGCGCCAGTGTTCTAGTCGCTGACAGCGCGCGTGAAATCCCGCACTTGCCGGATGTACGGGCAAGGCAGCGTGTACCACATTTGACCGTCCGAGCGCCAAGTCCAATTGCTCGCCCCGAAAAAAGTTAACCTGCGCAGGCCGCTGCCTGTCCAACGCCGCCGCGGCATGCCCCGCAGCTTCGAGCTTGCGTACGCCGTCGGCCGCTGCCTCGGAAGCATGAACGAGGACGGCGATATTTCCCGCCGCCAGGGCCGCCTCGACGCGCGTAAAGCCTGCGACCACCTGGCCTGCCTTATTCGCGAGCGACAGGGCTTCGAGCGCGGATTTTTCCAGCAGCACTTCGACGAGTTCCGGCAAGTCGTGCGCGGCCGAGCCCTTGCCCCGAAACGCGCGAGCAAACGCATTCTCCCGGATCGCTTTCTCGAGAGCTGCACGGGTCGCGGTAACCCAAGCGCCGCGGCCGGGCAGATCGTGACCGAGATCCGGAACGATCTTGCCTTCCGGGCTGACGACGTACCGGAACATGGTCGCGATCGGCCTGACCTCGCGAGCAGCGAGGCAAAGCCGCTCGACGCCCTCTCGGGCGGCGGTCAGTCCCGCGTCGGTCTCTTCTGCTTCGATCTCGGCGAGCAAGGTTCCGTCCTCAGCTTTGCGGCTCTGCCTCGGCTGCTTCTTCCGCCGGCGCTTCCGCTGGCGCCAGCGCGGTCGCATCGACCCATCCGGCCTTTACGCGTGCCTGCATGATCAAGGCTTCCGCCTCGTCCCGTTCGATGCCGAAACCGTCGAGAATGCCCGGCTGCCGCACCGATTCTCCGTCCTTGCGTTCGACCCAGCCGACGATGTCGTCGGTGGCGCAGCCGGCGAGGTCCTCGACCGTCTTCACGCCGTTCTCTCCGAACGCGACGAGCATCCGCGTGGTAACGCCGGGAACGTCATGGAGTGCGTCCTCAACACCCAGTTCCTTGCGCTTCGCATCGAGTTCGTCCTCGATCTTGGCGAGATACTCCTTCGCCCGGTTCTGCAACTCTGCAGCGGTGTCGGCGTCGAAACCTTCGATTCCCGCGAGCTCGTCGATCCCGACAAGCGCGAGCTCTTCGATTGAGCCGAATCCTTCCGAAGTGAGGAGTTGCGCCACCATCTCGTCGACGTCGAGCGCCTCCATGAACATCTTGCTGCGCTCGGCGAACTCTTTCTGCCGCCGCTCGCTCTCCTCCTGCTCGGTGAGGATGTCGATGTCCCAGCCGGTAAGTTGCGACGCCAGCCGCACGTTCTGGCCGCGCCGGCCGATCGCGAGCGACAGCTGCGCATCCGGAACCACGACCTCGATACGCTCGCGGGTCTCGTCGAGCACCACCTTCACGACTTCGGCGGGAGCCAGCGCGTTCACGACGAACGTCGCGACGTCGGGCGACCACAGAATGATGTCGATCTTCTCGCCGGCGAGCTCGTTGACTACGGCCTGCACGCGCGACCCGCGCATGCCGACGCAGGCTCCTACCGGATCCACCGAGGAATCGCGCGAGATGACGGCGATCTTCGCCCGCGAGCCAGGATCGCGCGCTACCGCCTTGATCTCGACAATGCCGTCGTAAATCTCCGGAACTTCCTGCGCAAACAGCTTCGACATGAATTTCGGATGCGTGCGCGAAAGGAAGATCTGTGGTCCGCGCGGTTCCGGCCGCACGTCGTATATATAGGCGCGGACGCGGTCGCCGTTGCGGAAAACTTCGCGCGGCAAGAGCTCATCGCGCCGGATGATCGCTTCACCACGCCCGAGATCGACAACAACGTTGCCGTATTCGACCCGCTTCACGAGGCCGCTCACGATCTCGTCGATGCGATCCTTGTATTCCTGGTACTGGCGGTCGCGCTCGGCCTTGCGGACTTCCTGCACGATCACCTGCTTCGCCGATTGCGCCGCGATGCGACTGAATTCGAGCGGCGGAAGCGCTTCGGCGATGTAGTCGCCGATTTGCGCCGCAGGATTCTTGCGCCGGGCGTCTTCAAGGCTGATCTGCGTTGCCTCGTTTTCGATAGTCTCGACGACGAGGAGCAAGCGCGAGAGTCGAAGCTCACCCGTCTTCGGATTGATCTCCGCGCGCACCTCCGTCTCGCTGCCATAGCGCGATCGCGCCGCCTTCTGGATCGCGTCTTCCATCGCTGCGATCACGATTCCCTTCTCGATCGACTTTTCGCGCGCGACCGCTTCCGCGATCTGCAGGAGTTCCAGTCGGTTCGCACTTACGGCCGCCATTCTCGTCTCTCCTCAACCTGAATCTAACTGCGCGAACGGCCGCCGGCCGCCCGTTGAACCACGTCATCGTCGCCGCGCGGCCCTGCCTTACCGCGTCGCAGCGACTCCGCGACGAGCGTGTCCGTGAGCACAAGCTTCGCCTCGGCCATATCGCCAATCGGCAGCAGCACGACTTGCGCCACGCCGCCCGCATCCTGAATCTTCACCTTCGCGTTCGATCCCTCAGCCCCCAGCAGCTCGCCGCGGAAACGTTTGCGGCCATCCACCGGCAACTCCATTTCGACTTTCAACTCGTGGCCGGCGTAGCGCACGAAGTCCAATTCCCGCACGAGCGGCCGGTCGATGCCCGGAGATGACAACTCGAGCCGGTATGCGCCGGGGATCGGATCCTCCACGTCGAGCGCGGGCGAAAGGGCTCGGCTCGCGGCTTCACAATCCTCGATCATGAAGCTGCCGTCGGGCCGCTCGGCCATGATCTGCACGGTGCACCCGTCGCGGCCCGACACTCGGGCGCGCACGAGACGGTATCCGAGCCCTTGCAATACGGGTTCGGTTATCGCCGCGACGCGCGCAGCGAGACCGCTCTCTCTTACGAGGCGCGGCTCGTCCAATTCGGCTGCGCCCGGTTGTGCCGTGGCCGTCATTGCATCCTTTTTCAAACATGCCCACGCGAGTAACAAAAAAGAGCGGGTCCCGGCCGGGGCCCACCCTCAAATCCGATCCAACGGACCGCTATGAGATGTCGTTGTTGACCGCAAATATAGCGCGCGGAGCCCGATGCGCAAGGGGCGCGATCGAAGGGACTCCGCCCAGATTCACCCCATTTGTGCGGGTTTTCTAACCTATTGTTCAACAATCCTGAGTAGTTTCCAGCGCATCGACCGGTGCCGCACGCAACCGGTTTTGTTTTGCGTTGGTTGCGAATGGCCGATCGAGCATCCCTCATCCGCGAACTGGAAGACGCCATCGAGCGCGGCTCGAGCCAAAGGCGCGCGGATACCTTGCGCCGTGTCGCGGATCTTTTCACCAAACGCGCCGCTGAGCTGAGCGAGCACCACGTTGAGTTGTTTGACGACGTGATCCTTCGCCTCGCGGGCGAAATCGAGACCAAGGCCCGCGCTGAGCTCGCGCGCCGGCTCGCCCCAATCGACAACGCCCCGCGCAATACGGTTCGCGATCTCGCCCGCGACGATGCGATCGAGGTCGCGGCGCCCGTCCTCTTGCGTTCGCGCCGCCTTGCCGAGACCGACATCCTCGACATCGCGCGGACCAAGGGTCAGGCGCATCTGCTCGCAATAGCGAGCCGCCGTCCGCTCGGTCATGCCGTGACGGACGTGCTGGTGGATCGCGGCGACGGCGACGTCTTGCTTAATATCGCTTCTAATACGGAAGCGAGTTTCTCAGAGAGTGGCTTTGCCCGCCTCGTCGATCGCGCCGGTGACGACGAGCCGCTCGCGACGCGCATCGTCGGCCGTCCCGATATTCCGCCGCATCTCGTTCATAAGCTGGTCCTGCAGGCGAGCGAGCTCGTGCAGCGCCGGCTACTTGCGTCCGCGCCACCCGATATGCGCCCCGAGATCGAACGCGTACTCGCCAAGGTGTCGCACGAGATTGATCCCGGTGCCGCGCCACGCAGTTTCAAGGCCGCACAGCGACTGATCGGCATGCTGCACGCCGCCGGCGAGCTCAGCGAATCCGAACTCTACGATCTCGCGAAATCTCGTCGTTATGAAGAGACCGCTGCCGCGCTCTCGCTGTTGTGCGGGGTGCCGATCGATGTCGCCGACTGGCTGCTGAACGGCGATCGCATTGAACCGCTTTTGATTCTGCTGAAGGCGACGGGGTTCGACTGGCTGACCGCGCGCGCGATCATTGTCAGCCGCCCGAGCGGTCGCCGCGTTTCCGCGAAGGACCTCGAGGACATCTGCGACGATTTCAAGCGGCTGAGCTATGCGACCGCCCGTCAGGTCATCGGGCATTGGCAGGGCGGACGTCCGCCCTTGCGTGCGGCGAGTTGAGGAGAAGTCAGTGAGCGCACGGGCCACGCTGCTTCAGGAACTCGAGACTTCGCTCCGCGACGGCTCGCCTAACCAGCGTATCACGACGCTACGCCGGGTGACCGATCTCTTCATTCGCGGCGCCGAGCAGTACGACGACGAGCAGGTGAGACTGTTTGACGACGTGATCGGCAGGCTCGCGGCGGAGATCGAGAAGACTGCGCTTGTCGAACTCGCGAATCGGCTGGCGCCGATTCCCAGCGCGCCACGCGGCGTCATCCGCCAGCTCGCGGGCGACAACAGGATCGCGGTCGCCGGCCCCGTGCTCGCCGGTTCCGCACGCCTCACCGAGGGCGATCTTATCGAGTTTGCGCGCAGCAAGGGCCAGGAGCACTTACTCGCCATGTGCGGCCGCTCCCACCTGAGCGAGGTCGTGACGGACGTGCTGGTTGACCGCGGCAACGGCGACGTGGCGCGCAAGGTGACCGCCAACGACGGCGCTCGTTTCTCCGATGCGAGCTTCGCAAATTTGGTCGCACGTGCGGAAGCGGACGACGAGCTCGCCGAGAGGGTCGGGCAGCGCATCGACATCCCGCCGCATCTTTTTCACAAGCTCGTGGCGCGCGCAACCGAGCAGGTGCAGCAGAGACTTATCGCCGGCGCAAAGCCCGAGATGCAGGTGGCGATCCAGCACATTCTTTCGGAAATCTCCCAGAAAGTGGCGGGGAAGCCGGAACTCGGGTCGCGCAGCTATTCGGCGGCGCGAAGCTTTGTGAATGTCTTGGCGCAGTCCGGAAGACTGAGCGTGAACGGCCTTCAGAACTTCGCCAATTCAGGGCGCTTCGAAGAGGCGGTAGCGGCGCTTGCCGAGTTGTCCGCGGTTCCGATGGATATCGTCGATCGCGTCATGCACGGCGATTGCTTGGACCCCTTCCTCGTTCTCTGCAAGGCAAAGGGGTTCGACTGGTCGCTCGTACGCGCGCTCATCCTCATCCGGCGCGGCTGCCGCAAGCTTTCGGCGCAGGAATTGGCTCAAGCCTGCCAAGACTTCAATACGCTGTCGCGCTCGACGGCCGATCGTGTCCTGCGTTTCTGGCAGATCCGTCAGACCGGCTGAGCCGCAGGTTCAACGGCGGCGAAATACCAGATAGCTCGGCTTGCGGCCCTCTTTCAGCGCTTTTGCCTCGTAGCGGGTGCTTTCGAAACCTTGCCATGGCTTGCGCCAGTCGTCGGCGCGTTCCGCCGTCCACTCAAAGTCCGGCGATCGGTGAAAGCGGACAAGGGCCCATTCGGCGTAGTCGGCAATGTCCGTGGCGAAGCGCACGGTCGCGCCCGGCACCGCGATGCGCGCGAGCGAAGCAACGTTCGCATCGGAAACCAGTCGCCTTTTCCAGTGGCGCCGCTTCGGCCATGGATCCGGATAGAGGATGTCGATTCGTGCGATCGACCGGGCCGGCAACCACTCTAGCACGTCGATCGCGTCGCCGTGGTGCAGGCGCACGTTCTGCAATTTGCTTGCATCGATCAACGCGAGCACGCTCGCCATCCCGTTCACGAACGGTTCGACGCCGATACATCCGAGGTCTGGGTTGGCCAAGGCCTCGCGCACGAAATGCTCGCCCGCGCCAAAGCCGATTTCCAGCGTCACCCCCGCAACCGGAATCGAAAAAAGATTGCGTGGATCGAGCGGAGCGGGCGCCACCACATCCAGAGACAACTTCGGCAGGAGCCTCGCCAGCAGCTCCGCGCGCCTCGGCCGCAGCTTGTGGCCTTTGCGGCGGCCGAAAACGGCGCCGCGCCGTTCCTGCGGAATGTGATTCTTCGACATGCGAACCCTTCCGGCTCGCACGCTACCGGTCGCCGCGGACTCGCAAAAGGGTGAAATAGGCGTTGTGGGGCGCTAGCTCGAACGTTTGCCGTCTTCCTCCGAGGCAATCGCTTCCACGAGATCGACGATGCGGCGGCGCACCTTCGGATCCTTCACCTTCATGAACGCCTTTGTCAGTGCGAGTCCGTCGGAGGTCGCGAGAAAATCGGAAACATACGCGGGCGAGGGGACGTCGCTGAAGCCCGACAGGCCGTCAGGTACCGGTGCTCCTTCGAAGAAGAACGCCGGCGGTACGCTGAGCACGGTCGAGATCTGCTGCAAGCGGCTTGCGCCGATGCGATTCGTGCCCTTCTCGTATTTCTGAATCTGCTGAAACGTAATCCCGAGCCGGTCGCCAAGTTTTTCCTGGCTCATATCGATCATCATGCGGCGCATCCGCACTCTGCTGCCGACATGCTTGTCGATTGGATTTGGAGATTTCTTCGTCATCATTCACCCACAGTGTCACGCGGGCTACTTACTCTGAAGGTTGTGCGACAAGAAAGCGTGGCTTGTGCGCACATGCGACGCGTCGGCACGCGGCAATTCGTACACGCGCGCCGCGCATCGATCGCGAATCAGCAAAAGTTAATTTCTTGAAGTGCGCCTTGATTTGGCCGCCAGCAAGGCAAACGCAATAACGAGAAATAACACGGGCACGTCACCGAGACGCGCGTACATCGTCGGCGGGATTGCTCGCGGCAGGTTGGAATCAATGACTCCGTCGGTGCCGAGAGGAAGTGAGCGAACGACTCGCCCGAGTGGGTCTACGACCGCGGAAATTCCGTTGTTCGCAGCACGAACCAGCGGCAGGCCCTCTTCGATCGCGCGCAACCGCGACTGCGCGAAATGCTGGTGCGGTCCAGGCGTGTTGCCGAACCACGCGTCGTTCGTGACGTTGAGAAGCCACGTCGGCCGCGCGCCTTCCGGCAGCGCTTGGCCCGGGAAGATCACCTCGTAGCAGATCAAAGGCGAGGCCGGCGGCAGGCGCGGGATATTCAGCGATCGACGTAGCGCACCCGGCGTGAAGCCGCCGCGAACCCGCGTGAGCTGTTGAAAACCCAGACTTTCCAGGAACGCCTGCAGCGGGAGAAATTCGCCGAACGGAACGAGATGCAGCTTGTCGTAAGTGGAGAGGATCGCGCCATCGTCCCCGACGACACGAATGCTGTTGAAGACCTTGGGTTGCCCCTGACTGCGCGTTTCCTCCACGCGCGCCGCACCTGTGATCAGAATGACTCCAGGCGGGAGGAGTTCGGCAATGCGCGCGAGCGCATCCGCCTCGCGCTCGAGGAAAAACGGAAACGCCGATTCCGGCCAGATCAAATGCGTCACGTCGCGCACGCCGCGCGTTTCCGGGCCCGTCGATCGATCGCTGATCGAGGTGTAGAGATTCATGACCGATTGCTTGGCCGCGGGCCTGAATTTCTGATCCTGCGGAAGATTTGGCTGCATAATCCGCAGGCGGACGCCTTCCACGCTCGCTATCTCCGTCGTCGCAAGCCGGTAAATGCCGAAGCCGGCAAGAACGAGCAAAAGAGCCGCCGAAACGACCGGCAGCAGCAGAGGTCGGCGCGTTGCTTCCGGCGGATCGGCGAGGGTCGCCGGGCTTGCAAGCGTAACCAGCGCAATCAGCGTGAGCCCCCACAAACCGACCACCGATGCGGTCTGCGCAAGCGCGGGCACGGCGGCAAGCGCCTGCCCGAAGCTGTTCCACGGGAAGCCAGTCAACACGTGCCCGCGCAGCCATTCGGCGATCGTCATCGCCGCAGCGAAAGCGAAAATGCGCGTCGGACCGGCCGTCCATAGAAGTCGTGCGAGCAGCGTTCCCAAGCCGGTGAACAGCGCGAGCCCAGCGGGAATCGCGACCACGGCGAAGGGCAACAGCCAGCCGAACTGGTCAGCCTCGACGAGCAACGCCATTCCGATCCAGTAGAGGCCGGCAAGGAAGTAGCCGAATCCGAACCACCAGCCGGCGGTGAATGCGGCGCGCAGGCCGGCACCGCCTGCGCCGGCCCCGTCGATCAGCCAAACGAGTACGGGAAGCGTAAGTGCCAGGACTGGCCATAGCTCGTAGGGGGCCATCGCCAGCGCCGAAACTGCGCCTGCACCGAGCGCAATCAGCCGCCGGCGCCAGCCCCAGGCCAGCACCACATCATGGGCGAGCGCGGCTAGATTTTTCACCGGGTTAATTGTCGTCTTCGGAAGAAGACCCGGCCGGCCGCGCCGCTTCCGCCGACTTCGGCAGCGACGGCGCCGTCGGGACATTGTCGTCTGCGGCGCGCCGCCGACGTTGCAGCTCGGGCGGCCGCCTGCTGATCCGAAGCCGCTTCGCGCGGCGCGGATCGGCGTCAAGCACCTCGATCTCGAATTCGCCGGGGCCGGCGATGATTTCTCCGCGCACTGGCACGCGGCCGGCAAGCGTCACGAGCAGGCCTCCAAGCGTGTCGACGTCATCCAGCTCCTCGCCGGCAGCGAAAGCCGGCGCGATCTTTTCGGCGGCTTCATCGAGGCTGGCTCGCGCGTCGGCGACAAAGCTGCCGTCATTCTGTGCGACGATCATCGTCATCGTCTCACCGTCGTGCTCGTCCTCGATCTCGCCGACGATCTGCTCGACGATATCTTCGATCGAGACAAGCCCGTCGGTGCCGCCGTATTCGTCGATGACGAGCGCCAGGTGAATACGTGTCGCCTGCATCTTCACCAGCAGATCGATCGCCGGCATCGACGGCGGGACAAACAGAATCGGACGAATGATCTGTGTCACCGACAGCGCCTCGGAAAGATTTACCGACCGTGGGTCAAGATCGGCGGTCAACAGCTTGTTGCGCTTCGCCGCGGTATCGGAGCCGACCACCGCGCGGCTCGTGAGATAGCCCACGAGATCACGGATGTGCACCATGCCGGTGGGATCGTCGAGCGTGTCGTCGTACACGACGAGGCGCGAATGCGCGGCGCTCGCGAACAGGCGCAGTAACTGACCGATCGGAATGTCCTTTTGCACCGCCACGATGTCGGCGCGCGGCACCATGAGATCGCCGATCCGCCGCTTCTCGAGCGCGAGAATATTCTGCAGCATCGTGCGCTCGGCTGGAGAAAACTCGGCCTTAACCGCCGTGTCCTCCGCGAGCACTTCAGCGAGGTCGCTGCGCAGCGATCCCGATCGCAGCCCGACCAGCGACTTCAACCTGTCAAGCAGGCGATCCGCTTTCTTCGGCGTTTCAAGTTCAGGCGGCTGGTTTTCGCCGCCGGGCGCCTGCGGGCCTGCGGGATCGTGCGAATTCATGCAGGCTCCGTTCGCGATTCCCCGGAAGGGGCATAGGGGTCGGGAATGCCGAGGCGCGCGAGAATCTGACGTTCGCGCTCCTCCATCGCCTCGGCATCCTGGTCGCCCGCGTGGTCGAAACCGAGCAGATGCAGGGCGCCGTGGACCGCGAGATGCGCAAGGTGGCGCTCAAAAGACTTGTGCTCGTCCTCGGCCTCGCGCCGAATTGTCTCCAGCGCGAACACCACGTCGCCGAGAAATTTCGTATCGCTTGGCGGTGATTTATCCGGGGCCGGAAACGAAAGCACGTTAGTGGGCTTGTCGTTGCCGAGCCATGTACGGTTGAGATCGCGGATACGCGCGTCATCGGTAAGCACAACACCGACTTCGGCGCTCGCCGGGCCGGCATCGGAAACCGCCGCTTCGATCGCCCGCCGCACGGTGCGTTCCGCGCCGTTCATTTGCCTCCAGGCCTCCGATTCCACCGCGATCTCGACTACGACCGCCACTGCTAGGGATCCCGCGGCTTCTTTTTCTTGGCGTCGGCCGCGTCGTAAGCAGAAACGATCCGGGACACGAGCTCGTGTCGCACCACATCCGCCGCCGAAAACGCGCAATGCGCGACATCCTCGAGCTTGCCGATCAGCTTTACCGCCTCATCGAGGCCGGAAGTTTGGCCGCCCGGGAGATCCACCTGGCTCGGATCGCCGGTTACGATCATGCGTGAATGTTCGCCGAGCCGCGTGAGAAACATCTTCATTTGCATGGACGTGGAGTTCTGCGCCTCGTCGAGAATCACCGCCGCGTTCGACAGGGTACGGCCACGCATGAACGCGAGCGGCGCAATCTCGATTTCTCCACCTTGCAGGGCGCGTTCCACCATGCCGCGATCCATGAGATCATAGAACGCGTCATAGATCGGTCGCAGGTACGGATCGACTTTCTCGCGCATGTCTCCCGGGAGAAACCCGAGCCGCTCGCCGGCTTCCACCGCGGGACGCGACAGCACGATGCGGTCGACTTCGCGCCGCTCAAACAGAAGGACTGCATGCGCGACGGCGAGCCATGTCTTACCGGTACCGGCGGGACCGGTGGCGAAAACAAGCGTGCTCGTCTTTAGCGCACGGAGATATGCGTCCTGCCCGGCGGTGCGAGCGCGTACGATCCGCTTGCGAAGCCGGAACTGCTCAAAGCCGGTCCGTTCGCCGCTTTCTGCCTCGCGAGCCGGCGCCGACACCTGCCGGATCGCGCCTTCGACATCGCCACTCGTGATCTCGTGATCGCTCTGCAGATGCTCGTAAAGGAATTCTAGCGCGCGGCGTGCCTGATCGCAGGCCTCGCGCCGTCCTTCGATCGTGACGTGATTGCCGCGCTGCTCCGCGACGACATCAAGCCGCCGCTCGATCAGTGCCAAATTCTCACTGTGCAACCCGAAAAGCCGCATTGCGCGCTGATTATCGTCGAATGCAACGACGATCCGGGCCGTGGGTTCGCGCTCGTCTTTCCAGGGCTGCTTGCGCCCGACGTCGGGTCCCGATTGACGCAACTAGGCACCCCCCGTCGCGGCTTGCAGGACCGGATACCCCGTTCCTGGAATGGCGGGGACGAGCTCGGCGAACAGGCTATTCGAACCGGCCTCAAGGATACGGACGCGAGCGATCGTATGGATCAGCTCAGCGGGAGCCGTCGCCTGCACCGGTTGCAGATAGGGCGAGCGACCCACGAGCTGACCTGCAAGCCTTCCGGGTTTCTCGAACAAGACGTCGACTTCACGGTCGACACATGCGGCGTTGAATTTTCGCTGATGCTTCTCGAGCAGCGCTTGCAACCGCGCGAGGCGTTCGGCTTTGACGTCTTCGAGGACCTGGTCCATCTCCGCCGCCGGCGTGCCGGGACGCTCGCTGTACTTGAAAGAGTAAGCCTGAGCGAACCCGACTTGTTCCAGGAGATCGAGCGTGGCGGCGAAATCGTCTTCGGTTTCACCGGGAAAACCCACAATGAAATCCGAGGAAAGCGCGATGTCCGGTCTCGCGTTTCGTACACGTTTGACGATCGATAGATACAGGTTTCGGTCGTGAGCGCGGTTCATCGCGGCAAGTATCCGGTCGGAGCCGGATTGCACCGGCAAATGCAAATAGGGCATGAGCTTCGGCAGATCGCGATGCGCGAGAATTAGCTCGTCGTTCATGTCGCGCGGATAACTCGTGGTGTAACGGATTCTTTCGATCGAATCGATTTCGGCGACACGCGAAAGAAGCTGCGCCAGCGACCAGTCGCGGCCGTCGGGGCCGCGACCATGATAGGCATTCACGTTCTGGCCGATCAGCGTGACTTCGCGGACACCGGCGTCGGCGAGATTGGAAATTTCCGCGACGATCCGGTCGACCGGTCGTGAGACTTCGCTCCCGCGTGTATACGGCACGACGCAGAACGTGCAGAACTTGTCGCAACCTTCCTGCACCGTGACGAACGCTGTTACCCCACGCGATCGCGTCGCGTGGCTGCTCGGCGGCGCGAGGAAATCGAATTTGTCCTCGACCGGAAATTCTGTTTCCACGACCGATTCGCCGTTCGCTGCGCGTGCTACGAGCGCCGGCAAGCGATGAATGCTCTGCGGCCCAACGACGAGATCGACGATTGGTGCCCGCCGAAGGATCTCTTCGCCTTCGGCCTGGGCGACACAGCCGGCGACCGCAACGAGCATCATCCGGCCCTTGGCCTCCGCCTTCTGCTTCAGAAGACGGACGCGACCGAGTTCAGAGTAGACCTTCTCGGCTGCCTTCTCGCGGATATGGCACGTATTCAGAATGAGCAGGTCGGCCTCGTCGGGTAAGGCCGTCTCTGCATAGCCCTCGCGCGCCATCGCGTCCGCCATACGACGCGAGTTGTAGACGTTCATCTGGCAGCCGAAGGATTTGACGTGGAGCTTGCGTTTCGCGCTCATCGCGCCGTGGGCACTCGCCCGGGTGCCGCTCTGAAAGGTTGCATCTGCTCTCTGGGTCACCCGGCGATCCGCTGATAGGGGTGGTTCTACCGGTTTTCCGCTACCAAGGGAACGGTCCCAAATTCGGGCTCTTTTCGGCCCGCCAGCGCTGCGACTGTCATGCGGCGGACGGCGTTCTCGGCCGTGTGCGCGATCGCCTTCCGGTCGATCTCGGAACCGACTTCGAACGGAACACCGAAGGTCACGATGACGTCCAGCGCGCCCTCACGTAGGACGCCGATCAGGTGAGGCAAGAGACTCATGTCGCCGTACCAAGCCGCGAACGGCCGGTGTTGGCGCCCCATGGGCACGCCGTGCAGTCGCGTGTAGGCGATCGAGACCGGCTGCACCCAACCGCGGCCGCCATTGTCCAGAGCATCGCGCAAAGCCCCGAGAAGGGCCGAGCGGAACGGCAGCACTTGATTGCCGTCGCTGGCCCTGCCTTCCCCGAACAAGACGACCGGGTCGCCCTCGGCAAGGCGCGAGGCGATTGTGCGGTTCACTTCGCCTGTCGCCTGCCTCCGTGACCGGTCGACGAAAACTGACCGCTGCAATTTCGCGAACAGGCCGAACAGCGGCCAGCCCGCGATTTCGCTTTTGGCGACGAACACGGCCGGCAGCAACGAGGTCAGCACGGTGATGTCGAGCCAGGACGAGTGATTGGAGATAAGAAGGAGAGGGCGGTGCGTCGCCGGCCTGCCGCGCACCGCGATGCGAAGACCGAACATCGGCACGCAGATGCGATGGAAAAGAACGGGAAACCACCGCCGCGACGGCAGCCCGAGCTTGAGAGAGATCCACTGCAGCGGAATGCCAACGAGCGTGACAAGCGCGAGCACCAACACGACGAAGATGACACGGATCATGTTTGATCAGGATTTCTTTTCGTCGAGCGGAACGCCATAGAGTTCGAAGTCGGTGCTCGACGAGCCGGTAGCCGAGCTTGCGTGCGACCGCTTCCTGTAACCGCTCGATTTCCTCCGAACGGAATTCCGTGACCTCGCCCGTGCGCAGGTTGATCAGATGATCATGGTGCTCTTCGGGCATCTGCTCGTAACGCGCGCGTCCCTCGCGGAAATCGTGGCGCTCGATGATCCCGGCATCTTCCAGTAACCGCACCGTGCGGTACACCGTCGAGATCGAGATCTTGTCGTCGATTTTCGACGCGCGGCGATAGAGTTCCTCGACGTCGGGATGGTCCTGCGCCTGACCGAGTACACGCGCGATCACGCGCCGCTGCTCCGTCATGCGCATGCCCTTGGCAGCGCAGGCCTCCTCAATCGCCGTGAGTTTTTCGTCGGCCACGTTGACGCCCGATTTTGTTACGAACGGTGGATTTTACGGACGCACACGCGCCCCGTCCACCGCAGCTAGGTGAGGTCTCGACGCAAAAGCAAGGCTGCGGCATTCCCTTCAGGCCGCTCGTAGTAGCCGGGCCGGCGGCCGACTTTCTCGAATCCCGCACGCGCATAAAGTCTCAGCGCCGGATCGTTACCTTCGTCAACCTCGAGGAAGACGCGATGGACGCCGCGCGCTGCGAGCCGGCCTAGGTGACGCGCGATCAGCCGTCCTGCGAGGCCGCGGCCCCGCTCTCGCGGAGCGACAGCGACCATGAGTATCTCGGCCTCGTCCTCGACAATCCGGGCGATCACGAATCCGACGACGGAGCCGGTGCCGCCAGATGCACGGGCAAGGTGACAGATTACACTACGATCGGCCAAAAGCCGTTCGAATTCAGCCTCGCTCCAACCGTGACGGAATGCGCCCGCATGCAGTGCCGCAAGTGTCGCGGCGTCGCTGAGACGCGCGTCCAGCAGCGCCGGCTCTGTCCGACGGAATAGATTTGCGAGCAAGCCCATCATCTGCGCTGCAGGCGATGCGCGTCTTGCGGCCGTGCGTCGGGCGCACGCAGATAGAGCGGACGTGCGGTCGCTTTTTCAGGTGCGATCTTGGCACCGAGACGCGCGACCCATTCGATGTCGGGCGCAGGTCGTGCGTCGACCAACAGTGGCATTGGCACGTCGGGAACGGGCCATTGATTTGCGAGAAGGTCCGCTCCCGAGCCGATGATCCGCACCAACCCGATCGCCACCGCCCGGACGGCATCGCTGAGGCTCGCCACCCGCGGCGCGACGAGCACCCGCCCACCCGCGCCGATCATCTGCAGATAGAGGTTGCCGTGCTTCGCATCGATTGCGGCTACGACCGGCACGGTTTCCACCTCCGTCACGTACGGAGCGGCGAGCGCATCGAGTGTGGAAACGCCGACCGCGGGCTTCCCGGCGGCGAGCGCGAAACCGCGCGCTGCGGAGATGCCGACCCGAAGCCCCGTGAAGCTGCCCGGGCCGATCGTCGTCACGATCCGGTCGAGGGCATCGAAGTCGAGACGCGCGTCGTGCATCACGCGCTCGACGAGAGGGATCAGTACCTCGGCGTGGCCGCGGCTCATCGCGAATGATTGCATCGCAAGCGAGCGGCCGAGGGCCGGATCGTAGACGGCCGCCGAGCACGCGCCGAGCGCCGTGTCGATGGCCAGCAGCGGCCGGCGCGAGGCTTCGCGCCTTGCGCCGGTTTCACCGCGTTCAAGTGTTGGATCGGTTGACGACAAGCAGCCCTGAACCTTGCCGCCGGACCGCAGATCCTAGACCGGACGGACCTCGACCACGTCGGGAACGAAATGGCGAAGCAAATTCTCGATGCCGCTCTTCAGCGTCGCGGTCGACGACGGGCAGCCGGCGCATGCGCCACGCATATTCAGGTAGACGACGCCCTCGCGAAATCCGCGGAAGGTGATATCGCCGCCATCCGAAGCGACCGCTGGGCGCACGCGCGTCTCGATCAGTTCCTTGATCGTCGCAACCGTCCCTGCATCCTTCTCCTCGAAGAACTCATCGCCGCCGTCGGCGGCAATCGAGCCGTCGGCTCCGACCCGCAGCAAGGCGTCACCGGAAAGGAAGTGCTCCATGATCGCGCCGAGGATGGCTGGCTTGAGGTGAGCCCATTCGCCCTCCCGCTTCGTCACGGCGATGAACTCGTGACCGAAAAAGACCCCGTTGACGCCGTCGATCGCGAACAGCCGCTCCGCAAGCGGGGACCGTTCCGCGGCCTTCGCGTCGCGGAGATCGAGGGTGCCTTCGTCGAGGACCGTGCGCCCCGGCAGGAACTTGAGCGTCGCCGGATTGGGCGTGGTCTCGGTCTGGATGAACATAGGGATCGCTCTCCCGTTCAGGCGCCCTGCGGCGCCGGATTCTCTTGCTTCGACCTGAATTTAGGACTTCCCGACCGGTTCCGAAAGAGGCTCAAGCGATCGCGTCCAGATCCTCATCTTTCAGGTGTCCCGGCACGATCGTGATCGGGATTGGGAAGTTTCCCGACCCTGCCCCGGCGAGGGAGGAAACCAGCGGACCAGGCCCTTCCTTGCTCGTCCCTGCCGCCAGGACGAGCACGGCGATGTCCTCGTCCTCGTCGATGAACTTGACGATTTCGTCAGCTTTGACGCCTTGGCGCAAGGCGCACTCGGGGTCGATGCCGGCAAGATTGCGTGCGCGCGCGGCATAATGGTCGAGTCGGCCTTTCGCTTCGCCGCGGGCCTCCTCCAGCATGAGGTCGCCGACGCCGAGCCACTGCTGGTTCACTTCGCCAATCGCGATCACGGACACGAGCACGAGCCGGCCGCCGGTGCGTGCCGCACGCCGCGCGGCGTAATAGACCGCGCGATCGCACTCGGGCGTCTCATCCACCACCACGAGAAACTTTCGCTGGTGTCCGGGCTCAAAGCTGGTGCGCTTCGCGCTCATTCCTGGCCTCAGCGTGTCGCCGCAACCGATGCTGCCACGCGTCTACTCCGCGCGACAAGCGCGTCAGCCGCGCACGAACCCGACAATATCCTTCACCGCTTTCAGCGTATCGGCGCGCGATGGCGCGTGCGCGCGCCGCCCCGTCTACGAGCACGCCGTCGATGTATTTCGTGTCCTGCACCAGCCGCTTCATTTCCCCGCCGATCGGTCCAAGTTTGGCGACGGCGAGGCTCGGTGAGTGCATCCTTGAAATCCGGAAATTGCGCGCCCCCGAATTCGCGCAAGAATGTCCGGCTTTCGCGGTTCCGGCCAGCGCGGCGATAGATGCCGACGAGATTGTCCGCCTCTGGGCGCGATTCTCAAGCTCCTTCTCGTTATGCCGCGAAGCGGAAGCGGATCTGTGCGCGCCATCTTGATTTTCTGCGCGATCTCATCGGCAACGTCGGTCAGATTGATGCGCGAATAGATCGGACTGGTCCGACTTCGACATTTTCTTCGTGCCGTCCCTGAACGACATGACGCGCGTTGCCGGACCCGAGATCAACGGTTCTGTGAGCGGGAAGAACGCGTCGCCGAATCCGAGGCTGCCGATGTGATCGGCGAAATCGTTGTTGAATTTCTGCGCGATGTCGCGCGTGAGCTCGAGGTGCTGCTTCTGGTCCTCACCGACCGGCACGTGCGTCGCGCGATAGGCGAGGATATCCGCCGCCATCAGGCACGGATAAGCATAGAGGCCCGACCGACGCATTCTCGCGATCCTTGCCTGCCTTCTCCTTGAACTGCGTCATTCGGTTCAGCCAGCCAATGCGCGCGATGCAATTGAAGATCCACGCGAGCTCCGCGTGTCCGTGCACCTGGCTCTGGTTGAACACGATGTGCTTCTTGGGGTCGATCCCGCAGGCGATGAACGCCGCGGTCACCTCGCGGATGTTACGGGTCAGCTCCGCCGGGCCGCCCCACACCGGCGCGCGTGATCGCGTGCATGTCGACGACGCAATAGATGCAGTCGTAGCGGTCCTGCAGCTCGACGAACCGCTTGATCGCGCCGAGATAGTTGCCGAGGTGCAAGTTGCCCGTGGGCTGCACCCCGGAAAAGACGCGCTCCTGAAACTTGGCCATCGAGTCCCCCGCAACGGGCGCCGGGTCATGCCACGCGCTTGCCGACGGAGGCAAGGGCGTGGGGATTCGCCCACTGCCGCGCGCGCCGAAGCCAATAGTACGCCAACATTGCGAGTGGAAAGAGCGTTTGCTAGGCCGTCGCGTTGCGTCCGGAGGGGTGATGGCTGCCATTCGTTACGATGTCCTCGGCATAGGGAATGCGATCGTCGACGTGCTCGCTCGCACCGACGACGACTTTCTGGTCCGGCAGAAGATGCCGAAGGGGTCGATGTCGCTGATCGACGAGCCGCGCGCCAAGTCGATCTACGACGCCATGGGCCCGAGCACTGAAATCTCTGGCGGCTCCGCCGCGAACACGATCGCCGGCGTCGCCTCGTTTGGCGGCCGCGTCGCCTTCGTCGGCAAGGTCAAGGATGACGCGCTCGGCAAAGCCTTCACGCATGACATCCGCGCAAGCGGCGTCACGTTCAATACGCCCCCCGCGAAGGATGGGCCGGCTACGGCGCGTTGCTACATCCTCATCACGCCCGACGGTGAGCGCACAATGAACACGTATCTCGGCGCAGCCCAAAATCTGTCGCCCGCCGACGTGTCGGAGGAGGAAATTGCCGCCGCGAAGATCACTTATTTGGAGGGCTATCTCTGGGATCCGACGGACGCGAAGGAGGCCTTCCGCAAGGCCGCGAAGATCGCGCATGGGGCAGGACGCACGGTGGCGCTGACGCTTTCCGACTCGTTTTGCGTCGACCGCTACCGTGGCGAGTTCATCGCTCTCGTGCGCGATCGGGTTGTCGATCTCCTGTTCGCGAATGAATCGGAGCTGAAGAGCCTCTATGAGACCGCCGATTTCGACGCGGCGCTCTCAGCGCTGAAGAGGGACGCGAAACTTGCCGTTGTGACGCGGAGCGAGAAGGGCGCCATCGTCGTGGAAGGCGACAAGACGCAAGTCGTGCCCGCTACCCCCGTGGACCGTGTGGTGGATGCAACGGGAGCCGGCGATCTGTTCGCCGCGGGCTTTCTGTATGGTCTTGCAAAGGGGCTCCCGCACGCGACTTCGGCGCGTCTCGGCGCGCTCGCTGCGGCCGAGGTCATCTCGCATATCGGCGCGCGCCCCGCGCACAAGCTCGCAGACCTCGCGAAAGAGCAGGGACTGCCGGTCTAGCCGCTGATATTGAACGCAGCGAGGGCGGCCATATTGACGAGGTCCGCGTCCTTGGCGTTGAGCTGAACGATCTGCACGGGACGGTCGAGGCCGACGAGCAGTGGACCGATCACGGTTGCACCGCCGAGCTCCTGCAGCATTTTCGTCGAGATCGACGCGGAGTGGAACGCGGGCATGATCAGCACGTTTGCTGGGCCCGACAGGCGATTGAAGGGATAGGCGCCGGCGAGATCGCGATTGAGCGCGACATCGGCGCTCATCTCGCCGTCTACTTCGAAATCGACGTGGCGCTCGTGCAAAATCTTGACGGCGCCCTGAACGCGTTGCGAGCGTTCGCCGGGCGGATGGCCGAAGGTGGAGAACGCGAGCATGGCCACGCGCGGCTCGTAGCCGAGGCGCCGCGCGACGCCCGCGGCCTCGATCGCGATGTCGGCGAGATCAGCGGCGTCCGGCATTTCCGTCACGGCGGTATCGGCGACGAGCACGGTGCGGCCACGCGACAGCACGAGTGAGATGCCCATCACTCGATGGCCCGGCTTCGGATCGATGACCTTGCGCACGTCGTCAAGCACGACCGAATAGTTGCGGGTGACCCCGGACACCATCGCGTCGGCGTCGCCAAGCGCCACCATGCAAGCAGCAAAAGTGTTGCGATCCTGGTTGACCATCCGCTGGCAGTCGCGGAACAGGAATCCCTTTCGCTGCAGGCGCTCGTAGAGGTAGCTTGCGTAGTCGGAGGTGCGATTGGAAAGCGCGGCGTTGTGAATTTCTAACGACTCGTGCAACTCGATGCCGGCAGTCTTTGCCGTCGTGCCCACGCGGTCCTCGCGTCCGACGAGCACGGCGGTTCCGAGACCCTGATGAACGAAGCTCATCGCGGCGCGGATGACCTGCTCTTCCTCTCCTTCCGCAAAAACGACGCGTTTCGGCTGCCGGCGTACGCGCTCGTAGACGCGAGCGAGCACGCCCGCGACCGGATCGCGGCGCGTGCGAAGCTGCTGTTTGTAGGCTTCCATGTCGACGATCGGCCGGCGTGCCACGCCGGAATCCATCGCGGCTTTCGCGATCGCCGGCGGAATCGCGTAGATCAGGCGCGGATCGAACGGGACCGGAATGATGTAGTCCGGTCCGTATTTCGGTCGCGCGCCGTAGGCAGCCGCGACCTCGTCCGGCACATCTTCCCGCGCGAGATCGGCGAGCGCCTGGCCGCCGCGATCTTCATCTCCATGTTGATCGTGGTCGCCCGCACGTCGAGTGCGCCGCGGAAGATGTAGGGGAAGCCGAGCACGTTGTTGATCTGGTTCGGATAGTCCGAGCGGCCGGTCGCCATGATGGCGTCGTCACGCACGGCCGCGACTTCCTCGACTGTGATCTCGGGATCGGGATTGGCCATGGCGAAGATGATCGGCCTGTCCGCCATCGAAGCGATCATCTCCGGCGTGAACGCCCCCTTTGACCGACAGCCCGAACGCGATGTCCGCGCCCTTCATCGCGTCGGCGAGTGTGCGCGCCTTGGTTTCGACCGCGTGGGCCGACTTCCACTGGTTCATGCCCGTCGGTGCGGCCCTTGTAAACGACACCCTTGGTGTCGCAGAGGATGACGTTCTTCGGCGCGAGCCCGATCGCTTTCAGAAGCTCGACGCAGGCGATGCCTGCGGCGCCGGCGCCATTCACGACGAGCTTCGTCTCGCGGATGTCGCGTCCCGGTCAACGCGAGGGCGTTGATCATGCCCGCCGCGGCAATGATCGCGGTACCGTGCTGATCGTCATGGAAAACGGGGATGTCGAGCAGCTCGCGCAGCCGCTGCTCGATGATGAAGCACTCGGGTGCCTTGATGTCTTCGAGATTGATGCCCCCGAAGGTGACCCCGAGCGGCTTGATCGCGTTGATGAACTCGTCCGGATCTTCCGTATCTACTTCGAGATCGAAGGCGTCGATGTCGGCGAAGCGTTTGAACAGTACCGCCTTGCCCTCCATCACGGGCTTCGCCGCGAGCGCGCCGCGATTGCCGAGACCGAGGATCGCCGTGCCGTTGGTGATCACGGCAACGAGATTGCCCTTGGCGGTGTAGTCGAAGGCGCGGCTCGGATCTTCTGCGATCGCAAGCACGGGCACGGCAACGCCAGGCGAATAAGCGAGTGAAAGATCCCGCTGCGTTGCCATCGGCTTGGTTGCGACGACTTCGAGCTTCCCCGGCCGCCCGCGGCTGTGAAACTCGAGCGCTTCCTGATCGGTAAATTGCGGTCGAGTGGGGCGAGGGCTCGCCTGCGGCTTTCGAGTCTTCTTGCTTTCGGCGTCCATCTCAACCTCTCCAACTCGACGTTAGCCGAGTAAGCCACGGCAGAACAAGGACTAACGGGTAGACTTGTCGCACGACGCGCACGCGTCACATCGTTCGCCGACGGTGCGATGCCGCCTCTCGCGCCTGTGGGTTGCGTTGCCGGCGCCATGATGAAGAGACTGCCATTTGCTAGCGTCTGCGCATGGCGCAAAGAGCGGCAGCGAAGCTCGAGCTGTTGGAGGAAGTCGGCGCGGCTGCGCCCGGCGTCGACAGCGCGCGTCCCACCCCGATGATGGAGCAGTACCTCGAAATTAAGGCCGGCAATCCGGGTTCACTGCTCTTTTACCGGATGGGCGACTTTTACGAACTGTTCTTCGAGGACGCCGAAATCGCCTCGCGCGCCCTCAGCATCGTGCTCACGAAGCGCGGCAAGCATCTTGGTCGCGACATTCCGATGTGCGGCGTGCCGGTCGAACGCGCCGAGGAGTATCTCCATCGTCTGATCGCGCTCGGCCATCGCGTCGCGGTGTGCGAGCAGCTGGAGGACCCGGCAGAGGCGAAGAAGCGCGGTTCGAAATCGGTCGTACGCCGCGACGTCGTCCGTCTCGTGACGCCCGGCACGCTCACCGAGGACGCACTACTTGAGGCACGCCGCAACAATTGGTTGCTCGCGGTCGCCCGCGGCCGGCCCGCGAGCGACGCCGAGCCCGGTTTCGGCCTTGCCTGGCTCGACATTTCCACCGGCGAGTTTCAGGTCGCAGAGACGGACCGCGCCCGGCTCGCCGCGGAGATAGCGAGGCTCGAACCCGGCGAGATCGTCCTGCTTGATCAACTCTACGACGATCCGGAACTGCGAAATTTTTGGCGCGCGCTTCCTGCGGTCACGCCCGTCGCGAAGGATGTTTTCGACGGCGCAAGCGCCGAGCGCCGCTTGAGCGAATTCTTCCAAGTCGCCACCACGGACTCCTTCGGCGCCTTCAGCAGACTGGAACTGACCGCGGCTGCCGCAGTCGTGACCTATGTCGAGCGCACGCAAATCGGCCGCCGGCCGGCGCTTGCGCCGCCGGCACGCACACAAACCGGCCGCGTGCTGTCGATTGACGCCGCGACACGCGCCAATCTCGAGCTCGTTCGCACGCTTGCGGGCGAAACCCGTGGAAGTCTTCTGTCTGTTGTCGATCGTACGACGACGGCGGCCGGCGCGCGATTGTTGGCGTCGCGGCTCGCGAGTCCGCTCACCGACCCCGCGGCGATCAATATCCGTCTCGATGCGGCAGCCGCCCTGATCCAAGACCCGCAGCTTCGGTCGCGATTGCGCGCCACACTCGAAATGACGCCTGACTTGCCGCGCGCCCTCGCACGGCTTTCGCTCGGCCGGGCCGGTCCGCGCGATCTTGCGGCGATACGCGACGCGCTCGACGCCGCGCTCGCGGTTGCCGGGGCGCTCAAGCAGTCGAGTCCGCTTGAGCTCGCGAGTTGCGCGCTGGCGCTCGCCGCGCCCGATCCGGATTTGCGCGACGCACTTGCCGACGCGCTCGCCGAAGAGCTGCCGCTCGCAAAGGGCGACGGAGATTTCGTCCGCGCGGGCTACGATCAGGAGCTCGACGCCGCGCGCAAGCTTCGCGACGACTCTCGTCACGTGATCGCCGCTCTGCAGACGCGCTATTCCGAAGAAACGGGCGTACGCTCTCTCAAGGTCAAGCACAACAATGTGCTGGGTTACTTCATCGAGGTGCCGGCGACACACGGGGAGAAGCTGCTCGCGCCGGACTTTCGCGCGACCTTCATTCACCGGCAGACCATGGCCGGGGCCATGCGCTTCTCGACTGCCGAACTCGGCGAGATCGAGAGCCGTATTGTCTCCGCCGCCGATCGGGCACTGTCGATTGAGCTCTCGGTGTTCGACCGTCTGGTCGAAAGGGTTCTGGCCGCCGCGAAAATTCTTGAACGGGTAGCCGACGCGCTGGCTCGCGTCGACGTCGCGGCCGCCTCTGCGGAACTCGCCGAAACCGAGCGTTGGGTGCGTCCGCAGGTTGACGGCTCGCACTCCTTTCAAATCGAAGGCGGACGACATCCCGTGGTCGAGCAGGCTTTGCGCCGTGACGGCGGTCCGTTCGTGCCGAACGATTGCGATCTGTCGGCGCCTGGCGGGTCCGAAGCCGGACGCATTTGGCTTGTGACAGGCCCGAACATGGCGGGCAAATCCACGTTCCTGCGTCAGAACGCATTGATGGCGATCCTGGCGCAGATGGGCTTTTTCGTGCCGGCGCGGCGAGCGCATATCGGAGTGATCGATCGCCTGTTCTCGCGCGTCGGCGCCGCCGATGATCTCGCACGAGGCCGATCGACATTCATGGTGGAGATGGTCGAGACGGCCGCGATCCTGCATCAGGCCTCGCCGCGGTCCTTGGTGATTCTCGACGAAATCGGCCGAGGCACCGCGACATTTGACGGGCTCTCGATCGCGTGGGCGACGCTCGAACATCTGCATGAGCAGAATAGATGTCGCACGTTGTTCGCGACGCATTTTCACGAGCTCACCGCGCTCTCAGCGCGATTGCCGCGACTTGTGAATACGACCGTGAGAGTGAAGGAATTTCAGGGTGACGTCGTGTTCCTGCACGAAGTTGCGCCCGGGGTGGCAGATCGGTCCTATGGCGTGCAGGTCGCGAAGCTCGCCGGATTGCCAACAGCGGTCGTCGAACGCGCCCGGACTATTCTGTGGGAACTCGAAGCATCCGATCGCGCGGCGCCCGTCCGCAGGATGATCGACGACTTACCGCTTTTCTCGGCGGCTCGGCGCGATGCGCTGTCCGCAGATCCTTTGCGGGAAGCGCTGGCCGCGATCGATCCCGATGCCCTCACGCCGAAGGAGGCGCTCGAAGCGCTCTACCGCTTGAAGGTGCTGGAGAAAGACAGCATGCCGTGACGCAACCTCGGCTGTCACCCCCGGGTTGTCCCGGGGGTCCACGCCTTGAGCCAAGCAAACAGAAGAAGTCGGGGATGGTCGGGACGAGCCCGGCCATGACGAGCAAGATTACCCGGCGCGCACGACCTTCGCGCTTGCTTCGACCGAATTGCGGATCGTCTGCAACACCACGCAATAGCGTTCGGTGAGCTTCAGCAGTTGATCGATCTTTTCCTGCGGCGCGTCGGTGTCGAGCTTGAACGCGACACGGATTGTCCTGAAGCCGACCGGCGCCTCCTTGTCGACGCCGAGCGTTCCGCGGAAGTCGAGTTCGCCTTCGGCTTCGACGGTCCCACTCTTGACTTCGATTCCAAGGGCCGTCGATACGGCGCGCAAAGTTACGCCCGCACATGCGACAAGCGCCTCGAGCAGCATGTCGCCGGAACAGAGCTCCATGCCGGAGCCGCCGGTGGCTGGATGCAGCCCGGCCACCGCGAGCGCGCGGCCCGTCTCGACCTTGCAGGCGATTCCTTCATCGAGCGAGCCCTTGGCCTTCAGTGTGATCAAGGCCGCGTCCGGCTCCTTACGATAGCGGTCCTTGATCGGCGCTTGCATCTCGCGCAACGCGTTCGCGTCCATTGGTCCCTCTCGAGATTAAAATTCGACGGCATCTATCTCAGATAGCGGCGGCCGGCGCCAGATGTTCTCCGTAGCTGCGGTCTCGCAGGCTGCGGTCGAGCGCCCACAAGATGCGCCGCTTCATCTGCTCGATCTCGTTGCCGTACCGATCGCGCGGCCGCGCGAGGTCGACGTCGATTTGCGCAGCGATACGACCCGGATTGGGCTCCATGACCAACACACGGTCGGCGAGGAAAGCCGCCTCCTCCACGTCGTGAGTCACTAACACGAGCGTGGGCCGAAATGCGCTCCAGAGATCGAGCAAATGTTCGTGCAGACTCGCGCGCGTAAACGCATCCACTGCGGAAAACGGCTCATCCAAAAGGAGGACCTTCGGATGCGGCGCAAGCGCGCGCGCGATTGCCACGCGCTGTGCCTGTCCACCGGAAAGCTCGCGCGGCCAGCAATGCCCGCGGCCGTCCAGGCCCACCCGTTCGAGCACCTCTGACACCACACGCTGGCGCTCCGCGCGCGCGCGATTGGCAAGGCCGAACCCTACGTTCTGTTCGACCGTCAGCCAGGCGAGCAGTCTCGGCTCCTGGAAGACCAGTCCGACGAGCGGGTGCGGCTTCGTGATCGTCTCCCCGTCGAGCCGTACGCGTCCGCGCGTCGGCTGGTCGAGCCCGGCGACAAGCCGGAGCAAAGTGCTCTTGCCGCAGCCGGAGCCGCCGACGACCGCGACGATCTCGCCTTCCGCGACCTCGAGGCTGAGACCGGCGATGGCGCGCGTCCCGTTCGGGTAGATTTTCTCTGCGGATTCGACGACCAGCATCGTTCCCTCACTGCTTCGGCGCGAACGCGTCTTGCCAGGTTAGGAACGGCGCCGTTGCCGCCTTGAGCAGCCCGTCGCTGAGCTTTCCGAGGATGGCGAAGGCGAGGATGGCACTGATGATCTGAGCGGGTTTTCCGAGTTGTTGGCCGTCGACGAGAAGATAACCGAGACCCTCGGACGCGCCCATGAATTCGGCCGCGACCACGAACATCCATCCGAGGCCGAGCCCTTGCCGCAAGCTCACGACATATGCCGGCAAGATCGCCGGCAGCAGAATGCGGCGCACGAGCTGCGGCGTCGAAAGCCGGAAGATGCGGCCGACCTCGACGGTCTTGCGATCGACCGACTGGATCGCGCCGAGCACGCCAAGATAGATCGGGAAGAAGCAACCGACAGCGATCAGCGCGATCTTCGACTGCTCGAAGATCCCAAGCCAAAGAATAAAGAGTGGTACCCATGCGATCGATGGAACCGAGCGCAGTCCCTGCAGCGAAGGGTCGAGAATTTCTCGCGACAACCGCGATGCACCCGCGAGCGCGCCGACTAGCGTTCCGCCGATCACGCCAAGCGTGAAGCCGGAGCCCACACGAGCGAGCGTCGCGCCCACGTGCACCCACAACTCGCCGGTGACCGCGAGATCATAAAGAGTCGTGAAAATGCGGCTCGGCGGGGGCATGAGCCGGCCTTCGGCGAGGCCCACGCGCACCGTGAGCTCCCACCCGATCGCAAGTGCGACCGGTAGCGCGAGTCCGATGAGTAGTTGCGGCCCTCGCCGCCGCGAGCGCGCCTGCGCGACGGGTTGGGTGGCGGCCGCGGCCGCTTCGGGCGCTGGATCAGCGCGTTCGAATGCAGTCACAGCCACCACCCGGGAGGAACTCCACTTAGTTCGTCAATGCCGCGTTGAAGCGCGTGTCAATGAGCTCGTCCACGGCCTTCTTCACGTCGACGTTCGCCGGCACAACGCCGGCCTGCTGCAGCGCGAGTCCGGCAGCGAGAATCGATTCATGCTGCGGCTTGCCGATCGCGCTATGCGTGAGCTCGGTGCGTTCCTTCAGCTGTTTCTCGGCGACGACGTCCGGAATTTTCGCCGCGTCGGCGAGCGCTTTCGTCACTTCCTTCGGATTGGCAAGCGACCATTTGCGCGCCTGCTCATAGACCTTGAGCACCCGCGCCACGACCTCCGGATTCTCCTTCGCGAAGCTCTCGCGGACATTGAGGATGCCCCAAGTGTTCGCCTCGGGCTTGCGAAAGAACAGGACCGCGCCGTCGTCGATCTCCGCGGATGCCATCATCGGGTCGAGTCCGGCCCAGGCCTGCACGTCTCCGCGTTGCAGAGCGAGCCGTCCGTCAGCATGCTGAAGCAGGACGAAGCGCACGTCCTTGTCGGTCAGACCGGCGTCCGCAAGCGCACGAACGAGAAAAATGTGCGGGTCAGTTCCGCGCGTGACCGCGACCGACTTGCCTTTGAGGTCGGCGACCTTCGCGACGCCTGCGTCCTTGCGCGTGACGAGCGCCGTCCATTCGGGCCGCGAGTAGACGTAGATCGACTTAATCGGGTTGCCGTTGATCCGGGCGACGAGCGCTGCCGAACCAGCGGTAGAGCCAAGATCAATCGAGCCCGCATTCAGAAATTCAAGCGCCTTGTTCGAGCCGAGCGTCTGCACCCAGCGGACCCTGATGCCGTCCTTCTCGAATTCCTTCTCGAGCAGTCCTTGATTCTTCAGAATGATCGAAACCGGGTTGTACGTCGCCCAGTCGAGTCGGAGCTCCGAGAGTTTCGACTGTGCGGAAGCGGATGTGGCGACGAGCGAGGCGAAGGCGAATGCCCCGAGCGAGGTGAGGGCAGTGCGGCGAGTGAGACTCATCGGAACGCTCCAAGTCTGTAGTGAGCGATGACGCCAGTGGCGGCACGCGCTCGGAAATCCGAATGGCGCGGCGGGCGCGCCCAATGGAAAACACCGCGTTTTCCACGTGTAATTTGTCCAACATACAGACTAGTATTGTCAATAACAATAAAGCACAAAAAATAGGCGTATTATTGTGCGGGGACCGCTCTTTGCCTCTTCGAGAAGTCACCCGCATCAATGACTTGGCCACCCGGATCAGCTAAGGCGGAGCCGGGTAGGTTCTTCTCATGTCGCAGCCATCGTCGCGCCGACGGTCGCATGTTGCGTCTGCGGATTTGATCGATTCCGCGGCGATCCGTGCCGACCTCGCGGCGATTGCCAAGAAGCATGACGGCGATGAGGCCGCATTGCGATCCGCAACCGGTGTCCGCCTGAAGCGCGCCCTGCAAAAGGGGCGCGAACTTGCCGAGAAGCGGCTGCTGGACGGCGGCTCGGGCCGTCACTGCGCCGAGGGCCTCTCGCAGTTGATCGATACGATCATTTCGCTCGGCTTCGAGGTCGCCGCCGGCGCACTCTATCGCTCCGACAATCCGTCCTCCAGCGAGCGGATGTCGATCGTCGCGGTCGGCGGGTATGGCCGCGGCATGCTCGCACCCGGCTCGGACATCGATCTCCTGTTCGTGCTGCCGTACAAACAAACCGCCTGGGGTGAGAGCGTCGCGGAGACGATCCTCTACACGCTCTGGGACATGGGGCTGAAGGTCGGCCACGCGAGCCGCTCGATCGACGAGTGCATCCGCCAGGCGCGCGCCGACATGACCATACGCACCACGGTACTCGAGGCGCGCCACATCGTTGGTGACCAGACGCTTTCCGACGAACTTGCGGCGCGCTTCGACCGCGAGGTGGTGCAGGGGACCGCGCCCGAATTCATCGGCGCGAAACTCGCCGAGCGCGAGGAGCGTCACAAGCGTGCCGGCGAGTCACGCTACCTCGTCGAGCCCAACGTCAAGGACGGCAAGGGCGGGCTGCGCGACCTGCACACGCTGTTCTGGATCGCAAAGTACGTCTATCGCGTGCGCGACACCGTCGACCTGATCGACAAGGGCGTCTTCAACAAGGAGGAAGCGGCGCTGTTTCACCGCGCCGAAAATTTCCTCTGGGCCGTCCGCTGCCATCTGCATTTTCTTGCCGGCCGTGCCGAGGAGCGGCTGTCATTCGACCTGCAGCGCGAGATGGCCGAGCGGCTTGGCTACACCGAGCACCCAGGGATGCTCGACGTCGAGCGCTTCATGAAGCACTACTTCCTGATCGCGAAGGATGTCGGCGATCTTACCGGGATCTTTTGCGCGGCGCTCGAAGAGCAGGAAGCCATGCCTGTTCCGCGGCTCACGCGCATGGTGGCGACGCTCACCCGCCGCAAGCGGCGGCCGATCAAGGACCACCCGGATTTCTTCATCGACTACGACCGCATCAACGTCGCCGACGACGAGGCGTTCGCGCGCGATCCCGTCAACCTCATCCGCCTGTTTTGCCTGGCCGACGAACACGATCTCGAGCTGCACCCGGACGCCCTAAAGCTCGCGCGGCGGTCGCTTGACCTTATCGACGCCGGCCTGCGCGAGAACAAGGAGGCGAACCGGCTGTTTCGCGGGGTTTTGACATCGAGGAATGCGCCGGAAATCGTGCTCCGGCGCATGAATGAAACCGGCGCGCTCGGCCGCTTTGTTCCCGATTTCGGGCGCGTCGTCGCGATGATGCAGTTCAATCTCTACCACCACTACACCGTCGACGAGCATCTGATCCGCTGCATCGGCGTTCTCGCGGAAATCGAGGGCGGCAAGAATTCCTCCTTTGGGCTCGCGAACGAGCTGATGGCCGGCGTCAAGAACCGTGACCTTCTCTACATCGCGCTGTTCCTGCATGACATCGCAAAGGGCCGGCCCGAGGACCACTCCGTCGCCGGCGCGAAAGTCGCGCGCCGCCTCTGTCCGCGCTTCGGACTGAATGCGGCCGAAACCGAAACCGTCGCCTGGCTCGTCGAGCAGCATTTGACCATGTCGATGATTGCGCAGTCGCGCGATCTCGGCGACCGCAAGACGATCGAAGACTTCGCTGCGGTGGTGCAAAGCCTTGAGCGCTTGAAGATGCTCATGATCCTGACGACGGCCGACATCAGTGCGGTCGGACCGGGCGTCTGGAACGGATGGAAAGCGCAGCTTCTGCGTACGCTCTACTACGAGACCGAGCCCGTGCTGACCGGCGGCTTCTCCGAGGTCAACCGGACGCGCCGCGTCGAGATGGCCCAGGCCGAATTCAGGGCGGCGATGAAGGATTGGGATCCGGCGGAGCTCGATCGCTACGTCGCACGTCACTACCCGCCGTACTGGCTAAAGGTGGATCTCGGCCACAAAATCGAGCACGCACGGTTTCTCGCGGATACCGAGCGCGCGAATTGGGCGCTTGCCACCTCAACCCGCATCGACGAGGCACGCGGTGTCACCGAGCTTACGATCCTCGCTCCCGATCATCCGCGCTTGTTGTCGGTGATTGCCGGCGCATGCGCGGTCGCCGGCGCGAACATCGTCGATGCCCAGATCTTCACGACGACCGACGGCCGCGCGCTCGACACGATTTCGATTTCGCGTGAGTTCGATCATGACGACGACGAGGTGCGGCGTGCGTCGCGCATCGCCGACTCGATCGAGCGCACGCTCAAAGGTGAGACGCGCCTACCGGAGGTCGTCGCGAAGAAGCCGCCGAAGGCGCGTCACGCGGCGTTCGCCGTGGAACCGGAAGTGAACGTGCACAATGCATGGTCGGATCGCCACACCGTCATTGAAGTGGTCGGCCTCGACCGGCCCGGCCTCCTCTTTAATCTCACCAACACGATCTCGCGGCTCAACCTCAACATCGCCTCGGCGCACGTCGCGACCTTCGGGGAGCGCGTGATTGACGTCTTCTACGTGACCGACCTTACCGGGGCGAAGATCGTCTCGCCGCAACGCCAGGCCGCGATCCGGCGCGGTCTGCTCGCGGTGTTCGAGCAGAGTGAGGAGCGCGAGCGCCCGAAGCGCGCGCAGGCGAGCCGCTAGTCGCTCATTTAACCGCCCCTTAAACCGGCAGATTTAGCTTTCCTTAACCGGGCGGACGCGCCCGGGAGGGATGGGACATGTTCTGGCGGCGGCGCACGCGGCGTGAGCCCGTGCTCGACACCATCGGCTCGTTGTTTCACTTGCGGCTGACGCCCGGCGATCGCGCGGGCGGTCCGCCGGAATCAAAACCGCGAGCAGCCGAAGGCGAGGCAAGTCCGAAAGGCGGAAAGCGCAAACGCGCGCGGCGGAAGCGCCGCCGCTTGCGCCTTCGCTTCGATGCGCGGCGCCTCGCCTATTGGATGTTCGTGCTGTCGATCTGGGGCGTGCTCTCGCTCGTTGCGCTCTTTATCGTCGTCTCGCTCCGTCTGCCGCCGCTGCAGTCGTTGGTCGTGCCGCAACGGCCACCATCGGTCACGATCCTCGGCGCCGATGGCAAGGTCTTCGCGACGCGCGGCGAAATGGGCGGCGAGTTCGATTCCGCTCAAGGCGCTCCCGCCTTACCTTCCGCAGGCCTTCATCGCGATCGAGGATCGGCGCTTTCACTCGCATTTCGGCATCGATCCCCTCGGACTTGCACGCGCGGTCGTCGTCAACCTGTCGGCCATGTCGATTCGCGAGGGCGGCTCGACGCTGACGCAGCAGCTCGCCAAAAATCTCTATCTCACCGAGAAGCGCACGATCATGCGCAAGCTCGACGAGCTGGTGCTGGCCCTATGGCTCGAGGCGCGCTTCACGAAGGGCGAGATCCTCGAGCTCTACCTCAACCGCGTCTATTTCGGCGCCGGTGCCTACGGCGTTGAGGCCGCGGCGCAGCGCTATTTCGGCAAGCCCGCACGGCTCGTGACGCTGGGCGAAGCGGCGATTCTCGCCGGCCTCGTCAAGGCGCCGTCGCGCCTCGCACTCACGCGCAATCCGCGCGCTGCACGCGACCGCGCCGAACTCGTGCTCGAAGCCATGGTGGACGCCAAATTCGTCACGGCGGAAATGGCGCGCATCACGCGCGCGCGTCCGGCCGCGATTGTCAGGAACACGGGCCCGGGTTCGAGCGGCTATGCCGCCGACTGGGTGATGGACGCCCTCGACGACTATATCGGCCGCGTCGAGCGCGATGTGATCGTGCACACGACGATCGATCCCGTGCTGCAGGCCGCGGCCGAGCGGGCGCTGACCGAGGAGCTTGCCGCCAAGGGCGAGAAGTTCGGCGTGAGGCAGGGCGCAGTGCTCGCCATGGACCCGGACGGCGCCGTGCGCGCGCTTGTCGGCGGCCGCTCCTACGCCGACAGCCAGTTCAACCGCGCGATCGCGGCGCATCGTCAGCCCGGCTCTGCGTTCAAGCCGTTCGTTTATCTGGCGGCCCTCGAACGCGGCATGACGCCGGAAACCGTCCGCGAGGACGCGCCGATCCAGATCAAGGGATGGCGGCCGGAGAACTACTCGAAGCAATACTACGGCCCGGTCAGCCTGGAGACCGCGCTCTCTCATTCGCTGAACACGGTAGCCGTCCGCGTCGGCCTCGAAGTCGGCCCGCAGGTGGTCGCCAAGACCGCGCGACGTCTCGGCATCGCCTCGAAGCTTGAAGCGAATCCATCGATCTCGCTGGGCACCTCGGAAGTCACGCTGCTTGAACTCGTCGGCGCCTACGCGCCGTTCGCAAACGGTGGCATTGGCGTGATCCCGCATGTGATCGAGCGCGTGCGCGGCCGTGACGGGAAAATCATCTACGCGCGCAGCGCGTCCGGCGTCGGCACGGTAGTGTCGCCGCGCCACGTGCCGATGATGAACCGCATGCTGGAAGAAACCTTGCTCACGGGCACCGCGCAGCGTGCGCGCATTCCCGGCTGGCCCGCCGCAGGCAAGACGGGCACAAGCCAGGATTTCCGCGACGCCTGGTTCATCGGGTACACGGGTCGCCTTGTTACCGGCGTCTGGCTCGGCAACGACGACAACTCGCCGACCAAGCGCGCATCCGGGTCGACGTTGCCGGTCGACGTCTGGAACCGCTTCATGCGCGCGGCCCACGAAAACATGCCGGTGGTGGGCCTTCCGGGCGCGATCGAGCACGCATCCTATGTCGGCGCGCCGCCGGCGCCGGTTGAAGAAGAGCCGACGCCGCGCGGCCCGACCCGCGACGAAGCCCCGCTCGATAACTGGCTGCTGGATCGACTGTTCGGGCGCAGGTGAGTCTAGTTCGCTGCGCCGTAGCGGTGCAGGGAATTGCCGTTAGCCCTGAGCCAGGCCTCGGCCCGGCGCCGCTCCGGCGTGAGCCCGTCGACGATCCGCCAGAACCGCGCGGAATGGTTCAGTTCGCGACGGTGCGCGACTTCGTGGGCCGCGAGGTAGTCCAGCACGAACGCGGGCGCGAGAATGAGCCGCCAGGAATAGGAGAGGGAGCCATCGTGCGAGCACGAACCCCAGCGGCTTGCGGTATCGCGCACGCCGATCCGCTCGACCGCAACTCCAAGCGCCTCAGCATGGCGCCGCGTCGCCAGCGCGAGTTCGCGCCTTGCCTCACGCTTCAGGAAATCGGTGACACGGCGCGCGACATGAGCGGCGCCGCCCGCGACGCATAAGAGTGCAGCGCCGTCCTCCTTGGTTTCCGTCCACACCGTTCCGCGTGCGTGTGGCTTGTGCGCGATCGAATGCGGTATGCCGCGGATCGGAATGGTCGCTCCTTCCGCGAATGGAACCGGCTCGGGAATGCGCTTAACGCGGGTCGCGATCCAGCTCGCACTGCGCTCGGCGAACGCTCGCGCTTCGCGGAGCGACCCGCGCGGAGGGATCGTCAACACGACTTCCCGGCTCTTTTCCAGCACGCGCAGGGTGTAGCGTCGCGCCCGCGGATGGCGCTTCAGCGTGACTTCGAACGCTCCACTCGCACAGGAAACGACAAGCCGCCGCTCGTCCGCTTCCGGCCGTCGCCTGATGAACAAGGGTAGGGAAAGCTGCATGCCGCCTGCGCCGAATCGAATCGAATTGCGATGACGCTAGGCAATGCGAAAGTCGCGCCGGAAGCAAGGCTTCTCAGGCGGCTTTGATCTTGCGGCTCGCCTGTTGATGCGTGCGGATGAAATCGAAGATGCGCGGCGCGATCTCAGCGCGGAACCGCGAGCCGTTGAACACGCCGTAATGTCCGACCGAGGGCTGCATGTAGTGAGCCTTCTTGTCGGCCGGAATGCTTGTGCACAACCTGTGCGCAGCCTGTGTCTGACCGAGGCCCGAAATGTCGTCGTGCTCGCCTTCGATCGTCAGGAGCGCGACGCGGCGGATCCTGGAGGGATCGACCTTGGTGCCGCGGTGGGTCATCTCGCCCTTCGGAAGCGCGTGCCGGACGAACACGGTCTCGACCGTCTGCAGATAGAACTCGGCCGCCAGGTCCATCACCGCGAGATACTCGTCGTAGAACTCGCGGTGCTTGTCCGCGGAATTGCCGTCGCCGCTCACCAGGTGCTCGAACATCTGCCGGTGCGCATCGAGGTGCCGATCGAGGTTCATGCTGATGAAGCCCGTGAGCTGCAGGAAGCCCGGGTAGACCTCTCGCATGAAGCCCGGATGCGGAAACGGCACGCGCGCGATCACGTTGCGGCGGAACCAGTCGATCCCGCGCTCCTCGGCGAGCCGATTGACCGCGGTCGGCTTTTCCCGCGTGTCGATCGGACCGCCCATGAGGATCATGGAATGCGGGACATACGGGTCGTTCTTCGCCTCCATCAAGGCGACCGCGGCGAGCACGGGCACCGACGGCTGGCACACCGCGATCACGTGGCAGTCGCCGCCGAGCTGGTGCAGCATCGAAATCAGGTAGTCGATGTAGTCGTCGAGATCGAAGCGCCCCTGCGACAGCGGCACCATGCGCGCATCGACCCACTCGGTGATGTAGACGTCGTGCTGCGGCAGGAATGCCTCGACGGTGCCGCGCAGGAGCGTCGGATAGTGCCCCGACATCGGCGCGACGATCAGTACCTTCGGCTGCTGGTGGCGCGGCGGATGCTCGAACACGCGCTCGAAGTGCAGCAACCGGCAGAACGGCCGTTCCCAAACCGTGGTGATTTGCACCGGCACGCGCTCGCCGCCGACCGTGGTGGAATCAATCCGCCACTCGGGCTTGGCATAGCGACGCACGGCACGTTCGTAGATCTCCGCGGTCGCGGCGATCGATTTTCCCAACGTGGTATGGGCGAGGGGATTGAGCGGGTTCTTGAAATAGAGCCGCGTCACATCCGCGAGCGCGCGCGATGGATTGAGCGCGGCTTGGCCCCACTCATAAAGCCAGTAAAGAGGTGTGGTGACCGGCGGGCCGCCGCTGCCCGGTAGATGTGGTGCGCCGCCAAATTCCCCAATCGGCATGTTTTTCCAGACCGTGCCCGACTCTGTTGCGTTGCAACATAGGTGGGGGCTCGCAGTGCGTCAATCTAAGGGGAGTGCGTAAACGTCGCGTGTGGAGTGGTTTTCCGCCCTATTTTACTCGCCGATCTGCAGGAGCGAGCCGGACTTCCGCGCCCCCCGCAGCAGCCACATGAAGCTGATCGCGCCCGCCGCGAGCCAAAGGAGATTGAGACCGAGCGCCCACAGCATCAGATCCGCGCGGAACACGTGATCGATCGCGAGCGCGCGCATCCCTTCGAACACGGCGGTCGGCGGCAGCGCCCATGCGACCGGCTGCAGCCACTCAGGCAAGGTGGTCACCGGGTAGTAGACGCACGTTAGCGGCAGGAAAAAAAACATCAGGCTCCACGCAAGACTTTCCGCACCCATGCCGTGCCGCAGCACGAGCCCCGAGCAGAACATTCCGACCGACCAGCTCGTGAACAGCAGGTTCGCGAAGAAAGCCGCGAGCGCGATGCCGAGCGACCAAAGATTGAATCCGAAGAACAGGATCGCGAGAATCGTCACGGGGATGAGCCCGATCGACAACCGCACCACGCTCATCACGATCAGCGCGAGCACGAACTCGCTTGCCCGCAATGGCGTGATCATCAGGTTCGGCAAGTTCCTCGACCACATTTCTTCGAGGAACGACATCGAGAAGCCGATCTGTCCGCGGAACAGGATGTCCCAGAGGAGAAACGCCGCGAGGAAAGTGCTCACGGTCGCCGCGAGCGCGCCGGGCTGACGGCCGACGCCGAGCTGCAGCAATCCCCACATGAACATCTGCACGGCCGGCCAATAGACGAGTTCGAACAATCGCGGCCAGGACGAGCGCAGCAGGTACCAATGCCGCAGGATCATCGCGCCGACGCGCCGTGGCGAGATCGCGAATGCGCTGGCGTTCACTGCGCGGCCTCCCGCATGGGCTCGCGCCGATCGCGCGCGACGTCGAGAAACACCTCCTCGAGATTCTGTCGCCCGTAGCGCGCGAGCAGTTGCGCCGGCGAACCGTCGTCCACGACGTTCCCGCGCTTCATCATCAGCACGCGGTCGCACAGCCGCTCGACCTCGCCCATGTTGTGCGAGGCAAGCAGGATCGTCGCATTCTTTCGCACGCGGTACTGCTCGAGATGTCCGCGAATCCAGTCGGCCGTGTCGGGATCGAGCGAGGCGGTAGGCTCGTCGAGGACGAGTAGGTCGGGGTCGTTCACGAGCGCCTTGGCAAGCGCGACGCGCGTCTTTTGGCCGGCCGACAGTTTTCCCGCCGGACGATCGATGAACTCGCCGAGATCGAGGTCGCGCGTGAGCTGCTTGATCCGCTCGCCGATCGGGGAGACGCCGTAGAGAAGGCCGAATACCGTGAGGTTCTGTCTCACGGTGAGCCGATGCGGGAGATCCACATACGGGCTTTCGAAATTGACCCGATGCAGAACCCGATGGGCTTCGCGCGCCATGTCGGCACCGAATACAAGCGCGCGCCCGCTCGTCGGCGCGACGAGCCCCAGGATCATCCCGATGGTCGTCGTCTTCCCCGCGCCATTGCCGCCGAGCAGGCCGGTGATGGACCCGCTCGCGATCGCAAACGAGACGCCGTTCACGGCGATCGCTTCGCCGTAATGCTTGGTAAGGGCTTCGACTTTGATGGCGCTGGATGTCATGGCGCGGGGGTTATTCCCGTTTCGCGTGGCACGAGCAAGGCCCCGTAAATAATGAAAAGCCGCTTCTGATGGGGTTAAGCGTCAATTTGTTTTGATAGTTTCTCTCGCCGCGTCATGGGCCTACATAGAGGCGATGGCGAAACCCGGCGACCGACTGATCGGACCGCGGCCATACGGCCTGCGCCTCGACACGCTGCTGCGGCTGCGCTGGCTCGCGGTCGCGGGCCAGGCGGTGACGCTCGTCGGTGTCCATCTCGGCATGGGCTTTCCGCTGCCGATCTGGCCGGCGCTCGCGATCGTGGCGCTTACCGCCGTCACCAATATCGTGCTGCGCGCCCGCAAGCCGCGCCCGCGGCGGCTCGATGAACCGCAGGCCGCGTTGATCCTCGGCTTCGACATCGTCCAGCTCGCGCTGCTTCTCTATCTCACCGGCGGGCTCGCCAATCCTTTCAGCATCCTGTTCCTTGCGCCGGTGCTGATCTCAGCGACGGCCCTGTCGCCGCGCACCACCTTGCTGCTCGGCATCCTCGCGGTTTCCCTCGCCACCGTGATCGGCGTCTTTCACCATCCGCTGCCATGGTATCCGCAATTCGCCTACGTGCCGCCGCGCCTCTTCATGATCGGGATGTGGGCCTCGGTGGTCGTATCCGTGGCCTTCATCGGGGGCTACGCTTTTGCGGTTGCCAAAGAAACGCGTCAGCTGTCCGACGCGCTGGCCGAAACCGAGCTGGTTCTCGCCCGCGAGCAGCATTTATCGGCGCTCGATGGCCTTGCCGCTGCAGCTGCGCACGAGCTCGGCACGCCGCTCGCGACCATTGCGATCGTGGTGCGCGAACTCGAGCGCGAGGTCCCGCCGGATTCTCCGCATCGTCAGGACATCGCGCTGCTGCGCGAGCAGAGCGAACGCTGCCGTTCGATCTTGCGCACGTTGACTTCGCTTGGGTCGGGCGACGCTCCGTTTGATCGCATGCCGCTTTCGCATTTGCTCGAAGAGGTCATCGCGCCGCATCAGCCCTTCGGCGTCGCCATCCAGATCGAAACGCCCGCGAGCCGTGCCGGCGAACCGGTCGTCGCGCGCAATCCCGCGATCCTCTACGGCCTCGGCAACCTCGTCGAAAACGCCGTCGATTTCGCGAACGACCGGGTGACGGTCGTTGCGGACTGGAACAGCGATACGGTGGCCGTCGTCGTGACGGACGATGGTCCGGGCTTCGCACCGGACGTGATCAATCGGATCGGCGAGCCCTACGTCACGATGCGTGGCCGGCGCCGGCCCGGTGAAGCGGCGGGCGGCCTTGGCCTCGGCTTCTTCATTGCGAAGACGTTGCTCGAGCGCACGGGCGCGACGCTTTCTTTCGAAAACCGCACGCTGCCCGATACCGGAGCAATTATACGCGTTCGTTGGCCGCGTCCGGCACTCGAAGTTAACCTTAGTCAGGACGCCATCTCGGCCCCTTCGGTGCAGACGGAAACGAAATCTTCCGCTACACTTGTCACAGGCTCCGCGGATAACTAAATCTC
Source organism: uncultured Alphaproteobacteria bacterium (assembly GCA_963711595.1). GTDB lineage: Bacteria > Pseudomonadota > Alphaproteobacteria > Rhizobiales > Xanthobacteraceae > JAUSIF01. Next base: position 17,112 of record CAVQER010000007.1, on the reverse strand, counting down.
TGCGGCTATGCTTACAGGACTAGCGATGGCCGACGCCCGTGGACACGAGCTGAAGGCTGATCGGCGCCTCCTCATCGTCGACGACGACAAGTCATTTCTGGAACGGCTCGCGCGCGCAATGGAAAGCCGCGGCTTCCAGGTGACGACGGCTGAGTTGGTTGCCGATGGCCTCGCGCAGGTCTCCGCATCCGCGCCGGCTTTTGCCGTCGTGGACATGCGTTTGAACGACGGCAACGGCATCGAGGTCATTTCTGCGCTGAAGGAGAAGCGTCCGGACGCGCGCGCCGTTGTGCTGACGGGGTATGGAAACATCGCGACAGCCGTCACGGCTGTGAAGCTCGGCGCTGTCGACTATCTCGCGAAGCCCGCGGACGCCGACGACGTGTTTGCGGCGCTGACGGCGCCGCCCGGCCAGAAGGCGGAGCCCCCGGAAAAGCCGATGTCGGCAGATCGCGTCCGCTGGGAGCACATCCAGCGCGTCTACGAGCTGTGCGGCCGCAACGTCTCGGAAACCGCGCGGCGGCTCAACATGCATCGCCGCACGCTGCAGCGGATCCTCGCCAAGCGCGCGCCGCGCTGAAGCTAGCGCTTCGCCGCGACGGCCTCGATTTCCAACAGCATGTTCGGCCAGACCAGCCCCGGCACGATCATCAGCATCGATGCCGGCCGCGCGTCGCCGAGATAGCGCGAGCGCACTTTCGCGTAAGCCGGAATGTCAGTTCGCATTCAGCAGGTACTGCGTGATCTTCACGAGGTCATGCACACCCATGTCGGCTTTCTTGAGCATCGCCATGATGTGTTGCCACGCAATCTCCGCCTGGCCTGTGATGTCGGCCGGCACCGTGCCGTCGGCTGCAAGCCCCGGCGTCCCGGCGGTGTAGAGCCAGCGCATGTCCGGCGCGACTTCGATCGCGTCGCTATAGGTGCCGATCTGCTTCGCGACGCCGACGTCGTGGATCTTGTGGTTCATCGTTCTCTCCGAATTCGGTCGTCAGAGTGCGGGCTCGCTCAGTCCCGGATCGTGCACGGCTGCGAGACGGGCCGCTGCTGCGCGGCCAAAACGCACGAGCATCGCCTTGCGACGTGATGCTGCCAGCAAATGCAAGGGCGCTTCACGTACCAACGTCCCGCCATACGCATCGGCGATCATGAGACCCGCGTCCGCCGGCAGCATCGCGGCCGGAAACTCGGGCGCCACCGCGAACAGGAGGCGATCGCAGTAGAGGCGATACTCCTGCCACTTTCGGTCAGAGCGGAAATCCGCGGCGCATGACTTGATCTCGACGATCCAGATTTCCGCGCCCGCGCCGATCGCCACGAGATCCGCGCGCCGCCCCGAGCCGAGCGGCAACTCGGCGACAGCGGCGAAGCCGAGAGCGTGCAGCACGCGAAGCGAGCCGCGGCGGATCGCGGGCGCGGCTTCGTCAACGCGAAATTCGGCCGGGCTTAGTGGAAGGGAAGCGAGTTCAGACATCTGATTCTCCCGATGCGATCCTAGGCGAGCCCGCCTTCGCGACAAGGCGCCGCTTGCGCGCCATGACGGTTTCGCGGACTCTGCCTGTCTTCGGGCGGGAGGGCACCTTGGCCGCGATCGACTACGAGGCGGAATACAACAACCGCGCGCGGGTCCCCGAGCATCCTGCCATCTTCATTCGCTGGGCCCGCGCCGCAGAAGCCTTTCGCGCATCGCATCCTGACGCGGAACTCGGCCTCGCCTATGGCAGGAGCAGTCGGGAGAAAATCGACATCTTCTGGCCGGCCGCTGGCCGCGAGGCACCGATCGCGCTCTTTATACACGGCGGTTATTGGCGCTCGCTCGACCCTTCCGCCTTCAGTCATCTCGCTGCTGGGCCAAACGCGCACGGCATCGCGCTCGCGCTAGTGGGTTACGACCTGTGCCCGGGCGTAACCATGGAAACGATCATCGATCAGGTCCGCGCCGCGACACTTCATATGTTTCGCCGTCACGGACGGCGGCTGGTCGCTTCAGGTCATTCCGCCGGGGGTCACTTGAGCGCGTGTCTGGTCGCGACCGACTGGAAAAAGTTTGGCGCGGATCTGCCGGATGATCTCGTGCCGGCGGGTCTTTCGATATCCGGATTGTTTGGCCTTGCGCCGCTGATGCAGACGAGCATGAACCAGGACCTGCAGATCGACGCGGAAAGTGTCGAGCGAATTTCGCCGCTCGGATGGAATGTCGCGCGCGGCCGCGAGTTCGATGCCTGGGTCGGCGGCGACGAGAGCAGCGAATTCCTGCGCCACAGCCGCGAGGTCGCCGACACCTGGTCTCGCAAGGGTGTCGCGACACGCTACGTCGAGGTGCCGCACACCAACCATTTCACGGTGCTCGATCCGCTCGCCGATCCATCGAGCGAAATGTGCGGACGGCTCGTCGAGTTGGTGAAGTCGCACGCTTAGGCCGTGTTCCTGCGGACATTGCGAGGGTAGTGGCGATACGTTAAGTCAGTCGCACGCGCCCGTAGCTCAGCTGGATAGAGCGTTGCCCTCCGAAGGCAAAGGTCGGGAGTTCGAATCTCTCCGGGCGCGCCACTTCATCGTGTAAATCAGAAACAGTAGCAGCGCCTCAGGCTTGCTTCGTGGGACGAAGCCCGTCTCAGCCAGGATCGTGCCGTGGAAACGGGAAACAAGAGCGGCCTCCTCAGCATCGGTGAGTGCATGATCGAGTTGGCGCGCCGCGCCGACGGCGGTTTCAATCTTGCGTTTGGCGGCGACACCTTCAACACCGCGATCTACGCTGCGCGCTTGGGCCTGAGATCGACATACGCGACGGCGCTGGGTGATGACCCCTACAGCGCGGGTATCGTCGATCGAGCCGAGACGGAGGGCGTCGACACTTCGCTCATCGAACGGCGCGCAGGTTCAGTGCCTGGACTCTATCTGATCGAGACCAACCAGGGCGAGCGCACCTTCTACTATTGGCGCGATCACTCGCCCGCGCGCACCCTCTTCGAACAGGAGGCCGCCGCGGAGCGCGTCGGGGCCCGCATGAAGCAGGCCCGCTTTGTCTACTTCTCCGGAATCACCCTCTCGATCTATTCGGCCGCCGGGCTGGCGATATTCGAACAGCTGTTGCGAGCTGCCAGGCGCGCAGGAGCGAAAATCGTCTTCGACAGCAACTACCGGCGGCGCGGCTGGCGTGACGATCGCGAACAAGCGCGACGCACGTTCGAGCGCTTTCTGGCGCTCTGTGATATCGCGTTGCCAAGCCTCGACGATGAGCAGGCGCTATGGGAAGACAAGGACGCCGGTGCCGTGCTCGCGCGCATGTCGGCCCTCGGTGTTTCCGAAGTCGTGGTGAAAGCAGGCTCGGAGGGCGCGTATTTCATGGAGGGTGACACCGTCATTCACGCGCCACCGCCCGAGCGCCTGGTTCCGATCGACACGACGGCCGCTGGCGATTTGTTTAACGCGGCCTATCTCGCCGGCCGGGCGAACAATGCGACGCGCAGGGACGCGGTGCAGACCGCGCACACGCTGGCCGGGATCGTAATTCGTCATCCCGGTGCCATCGCGCCACGGACCGCCACAGGTGTCCTTGCCGATCCACCGGCCGCTGCATCCGTGCCTTCGCCATGACGGAAAAAAATACCGCCAGTCCTCAGGCTTTTGCCGCGCTCGCCCGGCGCGCGAGGATCATTCCGGTGATTACGATCGAACGTGCGGAGGACGCCGTCCCCCTTGCTCGAGCACTCGTCGCGGGCGGTCTGCCGCTCATCGAGATCACGCTGCGTTCCGAGCAGGCCATCGATGCGATCAAGGCAATCGCCGAGGGTGTCCCCGAAGCGCATGTCGGCGCGGGCACAGTGCGTGAGCCTGGACAGGGAAAGAGAGCCGTCGCGGCTGGGGCGCGCTTTATCGTGTCGCCGGGCGCCACCACGCAGCTTCTGGACGCGGCTCACGATTGGGGGGTTCCGTACCTCCCGGGAGCCGCCACGGCATCCGAAATCATGAATCTCGCCGAGCGCGGCATCACCTTCATGAAACTGTTTCCGGCCGAGTCCATCGGTGGAATCCGGCTGCTGAAATCTCTGGCGGCACCCTTTCGGGATCTCGCGTTTTGTCCGACGGGCGGCGTCGATTCGGAAAATGCGGCTGCGTATCTGGCGCTACCCAATGTGGCTTGCATCGGCGGCTCCTGGATGGTGCCGCAGGCCGCGGTTTCCGCGCATGACTGGCGCAGCATCTCTGACCTTGCCGCCGGCGCGCGAAAAGCAGCAGATCGCTAGGGCGGCCGCGCCGACATCGTGAGTGCGGTCGAGCGACTAGATATCTATCGAGTTGGGCGCGCCAATACTTGAGTCAACGTCGACTACCTGAGCTGCAGTCCTTTTCGACTGACTACCAGGGCAGTCGATTCCCTCTCCGTGATCTCCCGGTTTCTCCTCAGCACATACCCCGATGCATTCACGACCGGTGCCGCGCTCAATTACTTGCGCTGCTGTACCGGCGTTTGATTCAGTCGAAGGGGACGAAGTCAACATGAAAACGTTCCCGCCACGTCCTACAGGCCTTACCCGGCGCCTTCTATTCTCGAGCTTCGCGCTGCTGCCCTCATTGATCGGAGCGCTGCGGTCGACGCCAGCATTCTCGCAGACGCAGAGTGATGGGTTGCCCTCGTGGAACGAGGGCCCGACCAAGAAATCGATCATCGATTTCGTCGCGCGCGCGACCCAGCAAGGAGGACCCGACTTCGTGCCGGTCGAGCAGCGCGTCGCCACCTTCGACAACGACGGCACGCTGTGGGTCGAGCAGCCGATGTACGTCCAGCTCGCTTTCATCCTTGATCGCGTCAGGGCGCTGGCGGCGCAAAATCCAACCTGGGCAGATACTCAGCCATTCAAGGCGGTGTTGGACAACGACATGGCGGCGCTCGCCGCCTCCGGCGAAAAGGGTTTGATGCAGCTGGTCGCAGTGACCCACGCCGGCATGAACAGCGACCAGTTCGCGGTGATTGCGACGAAGTGGATCGCAGAGACACGCGATCCTCGATTTAAGCGGCCGTACACAGAACTGATCTACCAGCCCATGCTGGAACTGCTGACCTATCTGCGTGCCAACGGATTCAAGACGTTCATTGCCTCCGGTGGCGGCGTCGAGTTCATGCGGCCGTGGAGTGATCGCATCTACGGAATCCCACCGGAGCAGGTCATCGGTTCGTCCATCAAGACCAAGTTTCAGATGCTCGACGGCCGGCCGGTCCTGTTTCGTTTGCCCGAAATCAATTTCATCGACGACAAGGACGGCAAACCCGTCGCCATCAACGAACAGATCGGACGGCAGCCGATCGCCGCGTTCGGCAACTCCGACGGCGATCTGCAAATGCTGCAATGGACGACGATGCGCGGGAGCGGCCCGCGCCTCGGTCTGATCGTGCACCACACCGACGCGGTGCGCGAATACGCCTACGACCGCAAATCCCACTTCGGGCGTCTCGACAAGGCGCTCGACGCCGCGGCCGCGAACAATTGGACCGTGATGGACATGAAGCGGGATTGGAAACGCGTATTCGCCTTTCAGCAGCCCGAAGAAGGCAGGGCGGCGTCACCAGGCGACAAGCAGTGAGCTAATACATCAAGGAGGTCACGTAATGTCTGACTGCATTCTTGAGAACAAACCGCCGAAGACGAGAAGCTGGCGCAAGCGAAGCTGCGCCGCGCTGATCAGCGCTGCCACGCTCATGTCGCTCACGCTGGCCGGCCCGGCAAGCGCGCAGCAACAACCGCCTGCTCCGCAACAGCAGAAACCAAACATCCTCTTCATCATGGGTGACGACATCGGCTGGATGCAGCCGAGCATCTACCATCGCGGCCTGATGGTCGGGGAAACTCCCAGCATCGATCGCATCGGCAATGAAGGCGCGATCTTCATGGACTATTACGCCGAGCAGAGTTGCACGGCCGGCCGGAACGCTTTCTTCACCGGCATGCATCCGCTGCGCACCGGGATGATTCCGCCGCAACTTCCGGGCAGCCCGTCCTACTTGCGGCCCGGCACACCGGCGCTCGCCAGGTTCCTCGCCGATCTCGGCTACAACACCGGCGAGTTTGGCAAGAACCATCTCGGCGACCATACGGACGCATTGCCGACCGCGCACGGCTTCCACGAGTTCTGGGGCTATCTGTACCATCTCGACGCGATGCAGGGCGTGAGCTTCCCGGACATCAACAAGTCGCCCACTCAGCAAGGCATCGTCCCACCGTGCATCAACACAGTCATTCCGGGAGTCGCGGAAGTTCCCGGCTCGGTTGATCCGAAGACCACGACTTGTCTGACGCCGCCGCGGCCCATGCTTTCATGCAGGTCTTCCGACGGCACCGCCAAAAATCAGAAATGCCGTGACGAGGGTCCGCTGACGCTCGAGCGGTCGAAGACGATCGACGAGGAAATCTCGGAAAAAGTGGTCGATTACCTCGATCGCAACGACCCGAAGAAGACCAATAAGCCGTTCTTCGTCTGGTACAACCCGGCGCGCATGCACATCACGACGGTGTTCCCGCCGAAGTACGAGGCCATGCTCGGTGAGCGTGGCGGCAAGGACTGGGGAATCAACGAAGTCGGCATGAAGCAACTCGATGACAACATCGGCGTCGTGCTGAAGAAGCTCGACGACATGGGTCAGACCAACAACACGATCGTCGTGTTCACTACCGACAACGGCGCCGAGGTCATCACGTTTCCGGACGGCGGCGTAACGCCCTTCAAGGGCGGCAAGCTGACCACATGGGAAGGCGGCATGCGCGCTCCGCTCGTCGTCAAGTGGCCGGGCGTCATCAAGCCGGGCACCGTCAAGAACCAGATGTTTGCTGCGCTCGACTGGGTGCCGACGCTGGTCGAAATCGCCGGCGGGCCGAAGGGCAATGCTTTGAACGAGCAGATCATGGCCGGCAAGTATCCGAACATCGTCAAGACGAAGCTCGATGGCGTCAATCAGGTCGACTATCTCTCCGGCAAGTCGGAGAAGTCGCCGCGCGAAGTGTTCTTCTACTACACCGGCCCGAAGCCCTCGGCGGTGCGCTACAAGAACTGGAAGCTCTACTACACGATGGTCGGCGCCGGCCCGATGGACGGATTGACCGGGGCTACCACCTATAGCTGGACCCAGATCGCGAACATCAAGCGCGATCCGTTCGAGATCACGGTTGGCTCCGATTCCAAATCGTTGCTCGGCATGGGCGGCGCGCTCGCCGCGCCAAGCACCGCCTATCTCTACAACTGGAACATTCTGCCGATCGGTCAGCTCTTGTGGCTGAAGGAGCTTGAGTCCTACAGCGAGTTCCCGCCGATGCAGGATCCGGCGAGTTACAACCTTGATTCGGTGCTGCAACAGGTGAAGCAGCAGCACGGTCGAGGTGCATCCGACTGATTGCTGACAAACTAGGAATCAGACGGGCGCTCAGACTTGGGCGCCCGTCAGTTATTCGGACGAGGAAAAGTCCTTCAGCGCCTCGATCGGAACGGAAGCGACGTTGGGCGTCTGCCATGCCGTCGACACGCGGACTACGCCAAATGGGGAACTCATCGTCTTCGTGAGCAGCGTGCTGACGACCGCTACCACCTTGCCATCGCAATCGAGCACGGGCGCACCCGAGGCGCCATGATCCAGCACGAGGCGGTCCTTGCCGTCGTGCATTTCGAGAAGTGCCAACCCTGTGAGCCGACCGTTGTCTCCGTATCGTACGAAGCGACCGCCCGCAAAACGCAACGCGTCGTTGGGATAGGCCAGACTGACAAGAGGTTCTTCCGGTACGAGCGGCTCCAGTCTTTTTGCAAGGACGGTCGCGCCGGGAAATGCCCCCTTCAACTCGAGCACGGCAATCCGTTCGGATTGCGAGCCAAGGACGCGCACGATGCGCACAGGGATCGATTCTTTGCTGCTTCGCTCCTTGATCTCGATTTCTTTCCAATCCTGCTCCGAAAGGTGCATGGCCTCGGTCACGTGCGCGGCCGTGACGATCAATCGGGGAGAAAGAAACCAGCCGGTGCCACGAATCCCCGCCACTCCCGTGGCCGGCCGACTCTCTTCCTTGTCGTAGATTCGTGTGAGGTTCACGGTGGAATGGACGAGCGTGGAGGGATCGACGCACGATGCATCGACACCAGCCGACTTCGTGACCAGGACAAGAACGCAACACAAATGACGCAACACGTCCCCACTCCCCAATGCGGCTCCGCGCAGTCCTCGGCGGACGAGACGTCTCTCTCGCAGCAAGTCAGATTATTCGGAACAGGCCGCCGAAACTGTGTTCAAGATGCAACAGGAGTTCGCAAAAGGAGCCGTCGAAGTCCTCAGGTGCGCCAATAATTCCTCACTCAGCCGCAACCAATATCGGCCGATCCGGATCGGTCCATTCGGTGACCGTGCCCTTTTCGTTGTCGAGGAGCATCAGTAGGTCAAAATAGCGGAACGTCGGTTTCGCGCCGGTGCGCTTTTCCACGCCCGCCTGCCATTCGGCATTGTGTGCGCGTTCCGCAGCCTCACGCGACGGCCAGATGTAGAGCCCGCCACCGTAGCCGTCGTCGCCGAGAAGATAGTGCTTGCGCAGCAGCTCCGAGTTCGCGCGCCAGCGAGGGATCGTGTGCTTTGCGTCCTCGAGAATTGCAGCGCGATCCATCCCGGGAGGGCTTTTGAATAGCACGAGCTCGACGATCATTGGCTACTCCGTTGCGTGCTTGCCCCGCTCGCCGATGGAGTCCGTCCAGGCAAGGAGCAAACCGGACACGACGAACAGCAGATGAACGATCACGAGCCACATCATCGTTCGCTCGTTGAAGCTCTTGTCGATGTTCATGAAGGCCTTGAGCACCTGAATCGCCGAGATCGCAACGATTGATGCCATCAGCTTTTGCTTCAGCCCGGAGAAGTCGATCTTGGTCATCCATTCCGGCCAGTCCGGATGCGCCCCGGGGTCGATTTTCGAGACGAAGTTTTCGTACCCGGAGAACACGACGATCAGCACGAGGTTCGCGGCGAGAGAGAGGTCGATCAGCGCCAGCACACCGAGGATCACGTCGGCCTCGGTCGCGCCCATGACATTCGCGAAGAAGTGCCAGAGCTCGCGAAGGAAAGTGAGCATCAGGATGAAAAGACTCGCGAGCAGGCCGAGGTAAAACGGCGCCATGAGCCAGCGGCTCTGCGAGATCACCCGCTCGATAAAGCGCTCAACCATGTTCGCCCCCGGCGGATGTCAGCTCGCAGCAACCCCGGTACCGATCTGACATGCGACGCCCGTTCCTCCGAGCCCGCAGTAGCCATGCGGGTTCTTCGCGAGATACTGCTGGTGATAGTCCTCGGCGAAATAGAATTCCGGCGCGTCGAGAATTTCCGTCGTGATCGGCCGGAACCGCTTCGCTTGCAGAGCCTGGTCATAGCTCTGCCTCGCGGCTTCCGCGGCCGCGCGCTGTGCTGCGCCGTAGACATAGACGCCCGAGCGATACTGCGTGCCAACGTCGTTGCCCTGACGCATCCCCTGCGTCGGGTCGTGCGCCTCGAAGAATGCCTTCAAGAGCTGCTCGTAGCTCACTTGCTTCGGGTCGTAGACCACGAGCACGACTTCGTTGTGGCCGGTGGCGCCACTGCACACTTCTTCATAGGTGGGGTTCGGCGTGTGACCGGCGGCATAACCGACGGCAGTCACCCAAACGCCGGGGATTTTCCAGAACGCCTTTTCGGCGCCCCAGAAGCAGCCGAACCCGAATAAAGCCATCTCGCTGCCGGCGGGATACGGGCCCTTGAGCGGGCGGCTGGAAACGAAATGCTTCTCCGCGGTCGGAATCGGGTTCGATCGACCGGGCAGGGACTGGTCGGCGGAAGGGACATGCAGCAGTTTTCGGAGGGAGAACATGGTGCGCTCCTCGCGGACTTCTCGGCCATATATAGGTGAAACGGCGTGTTTCCGCACGGCTCCCCGGATCACGTTTCGGGGCTGGCTCTCAGTCGCGCGAGGAATATCCGATCGGACGGGAGGGTCGGCGACCGAGCAGGACGAGGATCAGTCCGAGAACGCCGAGAACCGCCCAGAGCGGTGAATAGAGAATATAGAGAAGCGCGGGATCCCAGAGACGGGGCGAGATGTCCCGCTCGATCCACATCTTGAGCGATTCCAGGCTCGTCGGATGGATCGCGAGCCATGCCTCGATCATCGGCATGATCACCATGCGCCCCGCGGTGATCGAGCGCGTGCCGTCGATCACGAGCGCGACGAACGCGCCGGCGAGCATCCAAAGGCCGATGAAACGGAACAGAAACCGGAACATGCGATCCGCACCCGCGCCTCAACTAGACCGCGTCCGCGCGTTGCGCAACCGCGTTGAAAGATGCCGGCAGCTTAACTTGTTTCGCCTCGACCACGCAGTATAGTCCGCCGCTCCGGAGGGGTGGCCGAGTGGTTTAAGGCGCCCGCTTGGAAAGCGTGTGTACGGGAAACCGTACCGTGGGTTCGAATCCCACCCCCTCCGCCAGTCAACTTGTTTTTCAATACTTTTTCCCGCGGTTTTTGCTGTTACCCACGCGCCGCTACCCATGACGGGTGTCTTGTCCAGTGTCCGCTTGAGATTTTTGCGATTTTAGCTTCGCTGATTGCGCCCTGCGTTCGTCATCTGGATAGTCCTGCCGGCGGTCGCGATCTTCCGAAGAAAAAACAGATCTCGCGTTGCAGGCATCGTTTGGGAAAAGCGGTGGCCCATCGATGGACCGATGCGCGAGCGTAAGTCGTTGAAAAAGAATCAAGAAAAAAATTTGACAAATCAGCGAGCTAGGCCCATTTAGATAGCGGGCCTAGCCCGGGAGGTCGCCGTATGGCGGCTGCAATGAGAGCCGGTTTTACCGGCTCTTTTTGTTTTTCCGGCTCCGCTTTTCTGCCTCCGCTAGTTCAAAGCAGCTGTACTTGATGCCGAGGTGAGGCAGTTCCTCCTCCTTCAGGAGGCAGTCGACTAGTCTCTTATGATCTTTCAGTTGAGTGTACGGGAAGTAGTCCGGGTCGTAGCCGCCCCGAAAGAAGCGCGCGAAATTCCGAGTAGCGCCGGCCCAGTAGCTTGCGATTGTAGTTCAACCGATCGCGCTGACCTAAGGAGAGCGAAAATGGACGACGCAACTCGCAAGTCGCTTGAGTCCGTACGTGGGACACAGTTGGCGCTCGCAGTTGCGCGTGCGCAGGACTGGCGCGCGATCGTCACCGCAGATCAAAAGAAAAGTCACGCTGAGCTAGCATCCAAATATTCCCAAGCCGTCGCCGACCGGCTCGCCGCTGGCCTGCCACAACTAAACCCGGACCCAGCCGCCGAGCGGGAACGGCGGGAAAAAATTCGTCAAGGATACTCGGTGTCTCCCTCCAACGCGCCTCTCGAGGCCGAGACGCGATGGAGCGATTACCGGCTCAGCAAGAACATTGATGATCGGCGCGCAATTCAGGAGCCGCCGCTCGCGCTCGTACTCGCTGAGATCGGAAAGCGGCTGTCCCGCAGATTTTTGAACCTCGAGAAGTCGGACTTTGAAGCGGTAATCGCTGATAGTGCTCTCGACTATGCGCCGGGACGGATGGATCCCGGGTTAGCTGAGCTGGGCTCGAAGGACGGATCGCCTCTTCCAGGAGGGGATCGCCCGGACGGCGCAAACCTTCAAGGAACTGGATGAAGGTCAGGGACGCTGACGGCCGGGTCCCTCGGCTGCTCGATCGGCTCCGGCTTCCGCCAGCGCACCAATTCCGAAGGATTTTATCAATCTTGGACAGGAACGATCAAGTGTTTGATCCCTGGGTGTTCCTCGGTCGCCTTCGTTCCAACAGTTTCGATCGCCTTTTGTGCCCCGGTGTGCCCGTTCACCTTCAGTGTCTCTTAGCTAAAACGACCGGGCGAAGGTTAGTGAGCACAATTGCTCATCTTTTCCGCGCAGGGACGCCCATCCTCATCCCAAAGGGGAAATCCCCTCAGGGAGCTACCAACATGTCAAAGCATTCAGATTACTTCCGCGATCAAGCTGCTGCTGAATATCGAGCTGCCCGTAAAAATAGTTCATTCGGGACCGAAACTCGCGAAGTCATGCGGACGCGCGCGAAAGCGTTCAAGTCCCTCGCGAGTAATGAAGAGTGGCTGAGTGGCGAGGCGGACCGCATTACGGGTGCTCGCACCAGGCAGACGTTTGCCCAAAAGTAATGTCAGTCAGTCGATAACGAGGATTGGTCTGCAATGAAGACTTTTGGATGCGCGCTTGTTTCGTCTGTTTTCGTCAGCCTGTTCTCTCTTACTGCTCCGACAAAAGCTAACGACTGTACTCAGTACGCTGATCGAGCGTCGAACGCCGTTGACTTTATCCGTGCACGTCGATGTGATTACGTTGGCGCACGATGGAGCGCAGACGTTCATGAACACCGACTCTGGTGTGGGCGCGTCTCGGCAGCTGAAAGTCAGGTAGAAGACCGAGAACGTCAAAGAGGCGTTTATTGTTGCAATTATGCCACCGCAACGACCCGCCAAGTATTGGACGCGGCCAACCTGCATTGTGGCTATGACGGCGCGAGGTGGAGTTCAAACATCATGCTCCATGCGAACTGGTGCTTAGGCGCAGGAGATGGCCTGCCAGAGTCCGAAAGGAGAGAGCGCGACGCAGGTCTGGCGTCGTGCCGAGCGCAACCCAAGCGATAGAGATGCGTCGCCGCTCCGACCCGCACATCCACCGAAACGGAAGCCGCTTATTCGATGATTTCAATCGGCGGCTCGGGCTTGCGCCACTGCTTCAACATCGACGCATCGTATTTCGGCGCGGGCTCCGGCTCCGGTGCTTTCAGAGATTTCAGACGCCGCTTCATGCCGACACGCTTGCGAGCCTCTTTGGGCGAGAGTCGCAATAGATCGCTTGCCATGAGGGCGCGGTGAACTGGCTTAGATTTCTTTTTGCGGAGCATCGGTACGCAACTCAACAATGACACCGCCCGATATCGGGGCAGTAGCAGCATCAGTCAAGCAGTCGTGTCGGCGACGTTTGACGCGCCCCGGTGGGCGTGTTCCGCTTCGCGCAGCGTTGGGGGGATTGCCATGAAGAAATTTAGCGTTGCGACTATTCCGGCGGCGGCTGTCGCGCTCGGGCTAACGATGGGCAGTGGCGCCTTCGCTGGCGGCCATGCTCAGTGCGAAGCCTATGCCAATGAGGCAGTTAGTCTGGCCAGGAAGATCAGCGACGGCGGCTGCGATACGTTTCGCGGCGGGCGCTTCAGTTTCAATTCCCAAGAGCACTACGTTTGGTGCATGAGGGCAGGAGACGGGGATATCGACGCTGAAAGACGAACCCGCTACGACGCCGAGAATTCATGTCGTACTTGCGGCAGCTACGCTTCCGAAGCCGTGCAGACGAACTCCCAGAATCTTAGACTTAAGTGTGGGGGCACTGGGGTTCAGTGGCACAGCGACCACCGAGCGCATTTATTTTGGTGCTTAGGTGCTCATCCCGGAATTATCCAATCCGAAACAATGACACGGGCAAACGCAATCGCCGGCTGTCAGAGGAAATAAACGAGGTCTCAGCCTACAGGTCGTGGACTGGCCAGAGCATCGGAAACGGAAACTCGCAAGTCCGCGAAAACGATCCCGCAGCGTTCCCCGAGCAACTTCTGCCTCGGGCAGTCCGCGACGGCCACGAGCAAGTCAGGGCCTGGCAAGTCCCCAAATTTATCTATCAAGGTTTCTTTCCTGTACTGCCCGCGCCGGCCGCATTGCTCGCAGATGAGCCGGACCATCGGGAGCGGCCAAGCCGAGAGGGGCGGGGATCTGTAGTGCGTCACTTCGATTGCCCGGAATCCCTGAGCGCGTCTCGCAGACTCTTGTTGATCTTGTTTTGACTTTCGCTCGGCACGACGATCGTGCTGTCGCGTGAACGCGCTCGTCGTGTCGTCCAGGCAGGGTTCCTATTTTACTAAAGACTCTGCTATCGGCCGGATCATTGGGTTCCAAGGTCGAGAGCTGAGCAGTGCGCGCGAAACCATCACGTTTACGCCCCGTATCCCAGCGCTGAGGGGATTACGAAAGCTCGAAGGCAGCACAAACGCGGACAACGTCAATTCGTTCCGCTTAGCAGACCAAATTTTCTTTTGCGCGCAGATTGCCCTTTCGCCTCGCTTCGCCTTAGGTTGAGCGAATTCGAGGAGCGTAATCGTAGCTATGACGGTCGTTGCACCCCCTGTTAAGTCCGAGTTGCTGCTGTCGGAAAGCGTGGCGGTACGCCTAGGGGAATCGTTGCTCAGTGGGGATGATTTTTTTCGCGCACTGGTCAACGCCCTTCCTGCAGCGATCTACACGACGGACGGCGCCGGTCATATCACCTACTATAATGAAGCGGCCGCTCAGCTTTGGGGCCATCGTCCGGACTTGGGCCACAGCGAATGGTGTGGATCGTGGAGGCTATTCTGGCCCGATGGTCGGGTGATGCCGCACAGCGAATGCCCGATGGCGATTACTGTAAGGGAAAGGCGCCCCGTCCGCGGGATGGAAGCGATTGCCGAACGTCCTGACGGGATTCGCGTCCCGTTCATCCCCTTCCCAACACCGATCTATGATTTGCAGGGACGGTTCATCGGTGCAGTGAACATGCTGGTGGACATTACAGATCGTAAGCGTGCGGAGGAAACCACTCAGCGCCTTGCGTCGATTGTTGAGTTGTCCGACGACGCCATTGTCGCTAAGAACCTCGATGGCATCATTACCAGCTGGAACACGGGCGCGGAACGGCTTTTCGGTTATCTTGCCGAGGAAATTATTGGCCGTTCAATCAAGACCATAATCCCCCGCGAAAATCACAGCGAAGAGGACGCCATCATCCAGCGCATCAAAAGGGGCCAGCGCGTTGAACATTATGAGACCGTCCGCCAACGCAAGCATGGAGGCCGGGTTGAGGTTTCGCTGACGGTGTCGCCGATAAAGGACGCCGTTGGCAAGGTGATTGGCGCGTCGAAGATTGCGCGCGATATCAGCGACCGCAAGAAAAATGAGGCTCAACTTGCCTTGCTTGCGCGCGAAGCAGAACACCGCACGAAGAACGTGCTTGCGACCGTGCAGGCCGCCGTTCGGCTTACCCGCGCGAAGAGCGCGGAGGATTTCAAGAATGTCATCGAGGGGCGCATTCAAGCGCTCGCGAACGTTCATGCGCTTTTCGTGGAATTGCGATGGACCGGAGCCGCGTTGCGGGACCTGATCGCCCAGGAACTGGCTCCTTACTCGCAAGAAGGAAACACGCGCTTCAGGATTGATGGTCCAAATCTCGTGCTGCAGCCTGGCGTAGCTCAAACGATGGCAGTCATCATCCATGAGCTTGCTACCAATGCCGCCAAGTACGGTGCCTTGTCCAGTCCAACAGGGCGCGTCGAAGTTGATTGGTCCCGCACGGACGGACGTGCCAACATTCTATGGTCGGAAGTGAATGGGCCGGCTGTCGAGCCGCCCGCCCACCAGGGCTTTGGCATGCGTGTTGTGGAGAGCATGATTAGGGCACACTTCAACGGCGACGTGAGCTATGACTGGCGCGCATCGGGGCTGCGCTGCAAAATCGCGTTCGATGCCGCGAGCGCTCTCACGCGCTAAACTGCTAAGAATATGAGAGCCTTGGCATATTCACCCTTGCTGAATCCAAGAGCAGGGGATCAGGGTCGCGAGGACTAGGGCCGCAAAACGCAGGTGGTGGAGACGGCGCAAACTAGTCGCGGCGTAATCTCACCCGATAATCTCGATCGGCTTCTCGGGCTTCCGCCAACGACGCAGCACACTCGCATCGTATTTCACTGCGGGCTCCGGCTCCGGTGCTTTCAGAGATTTCAGACGCCGCTTCATGCCGACGCGCTTGCGAGTCTCAGCGGGTGTGAGCCGCATCAAGTCACTTGCCATGAGGGCGCGAGGAGCTGGCCTGGCTTTCTTTCGGCGGGGCATTGGACGCAACTCAACAATCAGCCGACACGCCCGAAGAGAAGGGTCGTTGTCTTGTGGCCTCAGTTGCAACGATGATCTGAAGCAAAGTTGTAGCGCTCAGATAGAGATCCTCCATCGACCAGCAGGCCAGTCCGTCCAGCCAGTGGTGAACGAGCCTCCCAGTTCACCGCACCGGTGTCACGGGCGACCGCGCGAACGCCCCCTCGTTCTCGGCCTCTGCTTTGTCTTCTTGCGATGCGAACTGCGATACTTGAAGAATTTCCTGTACGGTCGATGAGAGCGAACGAACCACCGTAATATCGTCCGAAAGGGAAAGCGGCTGGTCCCCTTCGCCCTCGCCCTGCCCTGGGAGGCAAACCATGACAATGGCGTCCGGAAACCGTCGGCGCAGGCGCTTTACCGAATACCGGATTTCCGCAGGCCTCGCGGCCAAGTAACAAACACACACAAGTGCGACGCCTTCCGATCCGAGAGAGAAGATGCGCGTCATCGAAAGCGCGTTTGCTGCTTCCGCGCGCGCACCTAGGCCATGACGCCGGACGAGCTGTGCAACGATGAGCGCCAACGTGTCATCAAGGGGGCCGTGTCCGGGAATGCAAAGCACCGCGTCGGCACCCTGCCACCCCGGCGCAAGGTCTGTAGCGGCAGGCTTATCGGGTGAGCCATCCGCAACTGCGGATGGCGGGAGGCCGCCGGGTACGGTCTCGTCGTTCGACGGTTTCGGCGTCGCGTCCTCATGCGCCGCGAGATCGTCGATGATCTCCGCAGCCACGCTACGCATTCGAACCAACCGATCTTCTTCCACGTCACCGCGTTCGAAGTCCGCGTGGGCCAGCCTGAGGCTCTGGACGAGAACATTCTCATAGAAGCTCTGCAGCGGCTCCCGCTTCAAATAGAGTTCGGCCTGATCGGCCGTCTCTACGGCGTCGCCTGCGAGCATGCGCTGATAAACGAGTTCCGTCGGTGTCAGGACTGGCTCGTCCCCGAAAATCACGTCGAGGAACTTCAAGCGATCGACGTGCCGCCCGACAACCATCAGGCAGACCGTCAGTGGGGTTGCAAGCACAAGGCCGATCGGGCCCCACAACCACGTCCAGAATACCGCAGCTGCGACTACGGCAACCGGCGAAAAGCCACTGCTGTGACCCGTCACGAGCGGCTCTACGACGTGACCGGTGAGCGGCTCGA
>CAVQER010000006.1:0-373592 GCA_963711595.1 uncultured Alphaproteobacteria bacterium | reverse complement strand
TTCGCAAAGGCGAATTGACGAACTTGTCATGGCCGGGCCGCGCCGCAGGCGCGAGTCCCGGCCATCCCGATCAATCGGCACGGCCGTGCGTCGCCAAGCGGGATCGCCGGGACTTCGCCCGGCGATGACAAGTGCGTCTTGGCCCCGCCGCGGCCCCAGCCGAGTTCGTGAAGTCTTACGGGACCGGCAAGCAGCGGCCGCGCACCGCGGGCCGCGGCATGCTGGCGCCGGTAGGCTCAAACGCGACGGATGAGGGTAGGGCGCTTAATCGAAGGGTAGAGTTGGTGGCGCCTTAGGGTGAGGCTTTGAGCGCCCCGATTGAGCGGGATACGTTTTCCCGCGCCCGCAGGCGTCGTACGCTCCGTCAGTTAGTCGTCTCTTGAAGACGCCTCAGTGAACAAGTGTTTTGGTAGAGGGGCAGTCCTAAACCAGGAGTAATTTAACATCCGGGTCGGCATCTTGAACACGCTGTATTCTGTGATCTGCGGTCACCAGAATGATGTCGCGCTCTTTAGCTTGTGCGCACATCCAAAGATCGTTTTCGTCGACACCGATCGCCCTTCCGCTTGCTTTGTCGATCCAATCTTCGAGGTAAGTCGGCCGATCCCTGCGGAGGGTACTGGCTAAGAACTTTACTGCCAACTTCGCTTTGGCGTCAGCGTACGCGGTCGCTGTGTGATGGGTAATGTCGAGAATCCCATACCTTCGCGCTTGTCTAATTTTCTCCCTGAGCCGGGGCATTTGAGCCTTGCCAACGCGCTCAGCGAGATCTGCGCCGAACACCAATTCCGCGAGTCCTATCACTGACACATATTGAGAGGAGTTCGCTCGGCAAAGCCTGAAGAGACTGGTCAATCTCGCGATGTCGAGGATGAGTTGAATCGAGTAAGATTGTTAGCACCGAAGTTTCAAGCAAGAATGCCGGCAATTGGACCTAGTTCCCGTATTTGCGTAGGAGGGCAGCTTCGTCTTCGGGAAGAGCGGTAAATACCTTCCTGGTCCAGTTTCCTCTTGGCTGAAACCGATCGGCGATCCTTTCAGCCAGCCGAAGCTCCGGCGATGGATCGGATTCATTCCAATGCTTCCATTTGTGCGATATCGGACGAGTAGCGCCACTAAAATAGTCCAGCAGCTCCTGCTCAAGTCCTATCGGAAGGTCGTAGGCTTCCAGCGCCAGCGCGTCGATAAGGAAAAGCAACTCGGACAGGCGATCTTCGTTGCGCGCAAAGAGTTCAGTCCTCTTACTTAGTTCTACATACTCGGACACAGCCTCGCCGAGAGTAGTGGGCAACGTCGGCGGAAGCGGCAATGCTCCCAACGATTCGAGGCGAAATCGGTGTGAAGGATATCGCGTCGACAAAAATGCATTTGCCAAGGGCCCGTTCAAAACGGCCGCGTAAGCATGAAGTGGGAAATTAGTTTCTGCGTTGGCTGGCCAAAGCCCAAGCAACTGTTGTGAGAAAGCCAAGCCCTCGCGATCAACGGCGGCAGCGAGCCGCCAAGGTCCACGGCTAAGACGAACTCCATTGACGATAATTTTAGGGGAGTTCCAGTCCCGCGCAGTCGCGTGGGTTAGATGGCTGGGCTCAAGGTCGATGTAACTAACTCTTGCGAAATTGAATTGTCTGACATCGTCAGCACTAAAGAGCCCGCGACGAAATCCCTTCTTGCGAACAGAACTTACTGCATTTTTTTGATCATAGGTCCAACGCGCACCAAGGTGCAGATCAAATACTGAGTTGAGCCGGGGATAATCCTGCACGTACGTCCAGAGATTTGAAAGTGGAGGGATCCAAAGTTCGCCCGGACGAGTTGCGCTAAGGTCTCTCTCGAGCCTCCGCTGAATTGTAACCTTTCCAGTCTTCAAGAATTCCACGCGATCGCGGTCTGCGATTTCCGTCGAACGGACGCTAATCTTCTTTGATGTTTTCGCGCGACGTCCGCGAGCTATAAGGAGGGCGCCCTCAATACTTGAAGCGTTAAAGATTCGATCCGGCAGCTCGACGATTTCAACGTCCTCGTACAGCTGTTCTATCTTGCGCCGTTGATTGGCAAACTGTCGCTCGACAATAAATGGTCGCGGCAGCACGAACCCTAGCGCGGTTGGATGTGCTTCGAGAGCAGCATCTAACACGGCTGTTGCCTTCGAGGGCGACGCTCCACCAATTGAATAGCGCGCACGCTCTGCTTTGCTAAACGACTCGAATGGGGGGTTGCACAAAATAACATTGTGTTTGCGCATCCGTGCATTCAGCACGCCACCTTCGAAAAGATCGATTTCCTCGATTCGCCATCCATTGTGATTGGGATAGTCAGCAAGGATCAGGGAGAGTTTGGCCACCTCGCATGCAAAAGGCTCGACTTCGTCGCCCGCAAGGCGTTCGATGAGAAAATTATGTCGCTGCTGGTCAGTCCACGTGACAGGCAACAAGTCGCGAAGATGGCGAAGCGCGGATACTAGGAAGACGCCGGCGCCGGTGAATGGCTCGTAAATCGCGAGTTCGTCAGGTCTGTGGTGATGCAATTCTAGGCGCTGAACTACATACTCCGCCAATTGGCGTGGAGTACTGTGA
Organism: uncultured Alphaproteobacteria bacterium; assembly: GCA_963711595.1. Lineage (GTDB taxonomy): Bacteria > Pseudomonadota > Alphaproteobacteria > Rhizobiales > Xanthobacteraceae > JAUSIF01. The sequence continues at coordinate 371,019 of CAVQER010000006.1, read as the reverse complement.
GTCCCGAACAGCTGTCTCGTTTCAGGCGTAATGAGAGTATTTTCGTACACAAACGCCAGATCGTCAGCTGATATGTTTGAGAAGCTAATACCTCGGCGTAAGCAATCCCAAGCAAATGAGAATGCCGCCGGGATGCTTTGACCGTAAGCAACTCCGACCGAAGGAAGTGAGTAGTATGATTCAATTCCCCGCAACACTGATGAAAGATCATCGTGGTTCCATTTGGTAGCTGATGCATGACCGCGATCCTGCAAGACCTTCGCGGCGAGTAGCCGAAATACGAACTCGAAAAAGAAGCCGTGCGTCAAAGCGTTCGGCTGTGCTCCATGCGTCCTTAGCTGCGCTCAGAGCCTCGACGAGAAGCCGATCGAGTTTGACATGGATTTCACCCTCTATCGCGGGCAGGAGTCCCAGATCGACAAAATCGAGTTGGTAGTTACTTTCGACTGAGCCAATAGACTTAGCGCGATGAATGACATCAGGGTGCCAGTGTTCGCTGTTCTTGCTAAAAAGATCGGGAAGCGCGTCAATTGAGATGCGTTCCAAGACGCGCGGTGGTGCCGCCGTACGCACCTGCCAAAGTGTGACGTTGTTCCCATCCACCACAAACAGGAGAGGCGCCCCGAGGGAGCGGTGTGCATGGACCAACTCGACCGCTTCATCGCTTCTGCCTGTGATAAGCGCGAAAGCAGCTGTTCGATAGGAAGGAGGAGTGCGCGTGAACGCCGCAAGCGGGACATGCCGCGTTGTCGGCGATGGCTGAAGTATGTCGGCGAAGGAATACCCTCTGACAATCGCTTCTTCACGATAGCCAATCGTTTGGGCAGCCTGCGCGACCAAATCGACGGCACTCACGTCGGCATCTCCCGCGTTACTGATCGGAGTAGCCGCCGGCGGAAGCCATTTCGACGATCGTGGCCCGGCGCAGACGGGGTGAGAACATATAGGGAACAGACGGTCCGGTCAAGGCTAGAATCCGCATCGGATGGTAAACGCCCGGTTAAGAAATTCGTAAGGGTCGACAGCGGGGCCGGGCCAATAAATCGAACGAATGAATATAGGAACAGCGGTTCACCCCACCTGCATCCCTTCCCACACATCATCAATCACCGCCTCGAACTTCCGCGCCAGGCGCCTGAAGCCCTCGTCGGTCCCGTGGATCTCGTCCACCCATAGGCTCGGGTCCGCGCTCTCGTTCTTGTTGCGCTTGCCGATCGTGCCGAGCAGCCGCACCGCGTGCACGCGTCCCTGATACCGCGGCCGGGCAGCGACAACCGCGAGCATCGCGTTGAAGTCCTCGACCATCCGGTTCGTGATCGCGCGCCAGGTCGTGACCTGGCCGATCCGGCGCTCGTGCATGAGCGGCGGCCCGATCCATTGCGCGCCGTTCAGCGGCTCGCCCGGCTCGCGCGGGAAGCGCGGGTCGGGGTAGTCGTAGCCGTGCAGGATGATGTGCTGCGGGCCGCTCTCGACGATGCGCCGGATGATCGCGTCGAACCGGTCGCGCACGCCCTCGAGCATCGGCGCGAACGAGGGGAGGAGGTAGTTCTCGTCCGGGCGCGCGGGGTCGTTGTCGTGGGCGAAATCCTCGATGTGGCCCATGACCTCGTTGCCGCCGAGGCTGAGCATGATGATGTGAAACTCGCGGCCGGGCGGCGGATTATCGAGCGTCGGAAACAGCTCGTCCTGGTCGGCGACCTCGGTGAAGGAGTTGCCGGCCTTCGCGAGCGAGAAAATCGCGTACTTCTCGCCGAGCGGGACAAGCAGGTCCTCGGACATCGGATATTCGAACCAGGAGTTGCCTTCGGCGAGGATGACGGGGCCGTCGTAGCCGGTGGCGAGCTTGTCGAGGAAACGCCGGCGCTTCCGCTCGCGCCGACTCTGCAGGATCGAGTTGAAGACGCCGGCCTGCTCGCGCGTGCGCCGGCCGAATTCACGAGGATCGTCCGCCACGGTCCCCTCCGCGTGAAAGTGAGCGGGAGGGTAGGCTCCGTCATGCCGCGCAAAGCGGGTGCTTCGTCATGCCCGGCTCGTCAGCGAGCATCCTCGCCGTCCTCTTGAACAAAGCGTGATGCGCCGGGACGAACCCGGCCATGACGAGGCTTCAATCCAGCGTCGGCTGGTCTGCTGCCGAAGACCGCGTTGACGATCGCGACGTTGGTGATGCTCTCCGGAGGCGTTTCGGGCGTCACCGGCTGCTCGGGCGGCGGAGCGGGCGGGTCGATCTCGAACAGGTCCTCGTCGGCGCTGGTGACTTCGGGGATCGGATCGTCCGGCACGAGCGGGTTCTCGTCGCCGAGGAGCGGACTAGGATCGTCGTCGCCGACCGGAAGCACCAGCGGCGTTGGCAGGAACCAGGCGCCGCCCGGAATCGGGCTGTCGTCCGCCGCGCGCTGCTCCTCGAGTGACGCGTACGTATTGAAGAACGTGTCCGGCGAAATCACCACCGAGTCGCCGATCTGCACGAGCACTTCGGTGGGAGCGCCGACGCCCTTGTTGAAGAAATGATCGAGCTTGATCGACGTGTTGTCGCCGAACTTGATCAGCAGCGACTCGCCGGAGCGGGCGAGCGATTGCCATTCGCCGAACACGTCCCGGAAATCGATCAGTATGTAGCGGACTGAATTGTAGACGAGCTCTTCGCCGGGTTTCGGGCGATCGAGGACCAGCACGCCGCCGAGCTGGATCAATTCGAGCCGTACGCTGTCTTCGATGCTGTTCATGGGCGCCTCCTTCGCCCGACGCTATGGCGGCGGCTTGTTACCCCGGCATCGGGACTAACCCTGAGATGCGCCCAGTGTTTTTGCCGGGGGTTGGAAACGCTTCCGTTCGTCCCCGCGAAAGCGGGGACCCAGTTGCTGGATTCCCGCTTGCGCGGGAATGAGCGGAGCTAGCGTTCGGATGCCGACAAGGTTGGCCTCGCAGCCGCCTTCGCGCATTCTTCCCGGTCTCAGGGAGAATTCCGCATGTGGAGCCTGCAAATCGATCCGCTGATCGCGCTCGGCGTCGTCGTCGCCACGGCCACGACCGACGCCGCCTATGTGATGTTCACAGCGTCCGTCGTCGCGCGCCGCCGCATGCCAGCGGCCAACTGGAGCGCGGTCTGGTACATGCTCTCGTCGTTCGCGGTGATCAGCTACACCACACTTCTATGTGGCTTTTGCCGCAGCGGGCTCATGGATCGGCGCGTATCTCACGATCACCTTCCTGCACCGCACGCCGCCGCCGCTTGGGCCCGCGCCGCAGTGACCCTCGGCGAGCGATGATTTACTGGCCGTTCGTTTGCGCGATGTCGGCCGGCGATTCGCTGATCTTGCGCCAGTTGATCTGCAGAAGCCGCGAAGGGACGAGGCCGTCGGCCGTGCGGATCTGGATGTCGATCCGGTCGTCGGTGGCGATGCGCTTGGCGGAAAGCATTCCGGCGATTCCGAGCATCGCCGCGGTCATCGGGTTGAGCGAGAGCGTGCCGAGGTCCTCGACTTCGAAGCCCGCGGCCCTAAGGCGCTCCGTGTAGAACTGCTTCACCTCGCCGAGCGACGCGCGGGTCGCGAGCTCGAGCCCATGGAAGCCCGACGGCATTTTCACTGAGACGAGCCGGGTGCCCTGCACGACCACCGCGTCAGGATAGATCGGCACCCACTCGGGCCGCGGCAGATGATCGCTGAACTGCATATGGATGAGGGTGCCGTCCTGCTCGATGGCAGTCGCGTCCATCGGGCCCATGGCGCGGTAGATGAACCCCGCGGCGTAAGGCGCGCCGAAGACGAAGCCGACGATCAGCGCAAACGGAAGAAGCCAATGCATGACGCCATCACCCTGCGGACGTGCACCCTCTCACGGGCTTCCGGCCGCTCCATCAGCATGCCGGAAAATGGTGACCGATCCGGTAAGGCTCACGTCATGGCCGGGCTCGTCCCGGCCATCCACGCCTTGAGCCGTTTCGATACCCTAAGGCGTGGATGCCCGCGACAAGCGCGGGCATGACGGCCCTATGCTTACCGTTCGGTAAGCGCCAGCCTTGCACCGAGTGCGACAAAGGCCGCGGCAAACGCACGCCGCATCCAGGCCATCACTACCGGACGGCTGATCACGTGATCGCGCATGGCCGCGGCGAACAGGCCGTAGATCGCGAACACGACGAAGGTCATCGACCATGAATACCGCCGAGAGCTCGAGCATGCGCAGGAGCGGGCTCGGTTCGTCCGCCACGATGAACTGCGGCAGGAACGCCACGAAGAAGATCGAGAGCTTCGGATTGAGGATGTTGATCAGGACGCCTTCAAGGAGGACGCGAAGCGCCGTGCGCGGGGTGGCAGTCTTCTCGACCTGCAGCACGCCGTGCTCGCGGATGCTCTGCCACGCCATGTAGAGGAGATACGCGACGCCGGCGTACTTCACGAGATTGTAGGCGAGCGCGCTCGTGTGCAGGAGTGCCGCGAGGCCGAGCATCGCCGCGGCTAGATGCGGGACGATCCCGAGTGTGCAGGCGAAGGCCGCAAGCACGCTCGCACGGCTCCCGCGCGCGAGACCGGCGGCCAGCGTGTAGATGACGCCGGTGCCGGGCGAGGCGACCACGATCAGCGAGATCAGGAGGAAATCCAAGGACATCAAGGAGAAGGATCGCGGGCGACCGGCGCCAGGTCAACGGCGCCCGCGGGCGCGACGCGGGTTATTTCCCGCGCCGCTGTCATTTCGTGCGCCAGCCTGCCATATTCGCGATCGGCGGTGCTCTAGGACATCGCCCTCAGGCATCCCGATTCAATCGCCGGTACAACTGCCTATGGCCCGACCTCGCGTAATCAAGGTCAATTCTCTCGAAACCCCGATCACCCGCCACTGCAATCTGCGGTGCGCTGCCTGCGATCACGCTTCCTCCTATTTGAGCAAGTCGTTCCTGAATGTCGAAAAGTTCGAGCGGGATCTGCGCCTGCTTGCAAAAGCAATGGTTGCCGAGGAGTTTCGGGTCGTCGGAGGCGAACCTCTACAGCACCCCGAGCTTCAATCCATCATCGACATCGTCCGGGCGAGCGGCATTGCCCGCCGGATCGTGCTCATTACCAACGGCGTCCTGATCGACAAGGCCCCGGCGAGGCTGTGGCAGTCGATCGACAAGCTCTGGCTGTCGATATATCCCGGTGTGTCGCTTGGACTTGGCCTCGACGAAATCGAGGCGAGATGCCGCGACAACAACGTCGTCTTCTTTCCGAAGCCGACCAAACAATTCCGCATAGTCCTCTTGAACAATCCGATCGAGGACAAGACGTTCCTCGGCCAAGTCTACCGGGAATGCAAAACCGCGCACGTCTGGAAATGCTACACGGTCCTGAACGGCGTTTTCTTCAAGTGCTCCAAGGCGTCGATCATGGAGGACCGGCTTCATCAACTGGGAATAGACGACGAGGACGCGGTCAATGGCGTCACCTTGGACGCGGAAGAGGACCTCATCGAGCGCCTGCAGGTTTATCTCGATTCTGCGGAGCCAATCAGCGCGTGCCGTTTCTGCCTCGGAACCTCCGGTCCGCAGACGCCCCACCGGCAACAGAACAGGCGGGCGCTGGACGCCGAGATGAGGGAAGACCACAGGCCGCTGATCCGGCGATTGATCAGCGAGCGGACAACTCCCCAACGATCGTCTCGCCAATCCTGATCGCCATTGGTTGCTGCGGATTGGCAGCGCTTTTGTACTCGGCGGCCAACAGCCGTTCGACCCTGCGAAAGCGGGTACCCAGGGCTGGATTCCTGCTTTCGCCGGAATGAGCGGAGGTCGCTTGTCGGCCCGAGGCGCGCCACCCTCTCCGGAACCAAGGCGGTGCAAGGCTCGGGTGGCCAGGACAAGCCCGGCCATGACCCGGTTGGGCGGCGGGCACAAGGCTGCCCAGATTGTTTGGCGCAATTGCCGTCCCGGAAGACAGGGGAGGTCAGTATGGAGTTGAGCGTCAAGGGTTGGTCACGCAGCGCCAGGGGTCCGTCCACCTGTCTCAAACGGGCAAACCTTCACACGGCAAAGGTCGACGACGGAATCGGCTGGGACGACATCGGCATCCGGCCGGTGGCGGGCCGCAGGCATCCGACGTTCGGCCAGGTCTTTCCCATCCGCAGCGTGAAAATCGATTTCGGCGTGAACCTGGACAATCTGCACGGCGACTACCTCGCGACGCTGCACCTCGGTCTCGAAGACGTGGCGCTGCTCTACCAGCTTTGTTTCGAGCGCCAGACCGTGGCGACCGCCGGCCTCGTGCTCGGTCGTGCGGCTCAGTCATTGAACGAGATGTTCAAGAAACAGCAACTGCTCGCGAAGGCAAGTTGAGCCGAAGTTCCAGGTGTTGCGCGGACGCACAGGCGCGTGACGAAAATTTGACGCGACGCCACTCAACGGTGGAAAAGTCCGGCGCGGGAATTCAGCGCGGACGGCACTTGCTACTGTCGACAATCGAATCTCTTCGCGGGGGCAGGAGATGGCGGAGAAAATTGTCGGCCTGCACGGCGCCTGGCAACCCAGCCCGCCGCCCGAGCCGGACGAGAGCGTGGTGGCCGAGCTCGAGCGCCTGCTCGAGGCGGCGCACGCCGGCGAGATCGTCGGCTTCGCCGCCGCCTGTCAGCATCGGGACAAGGTGAGCTGGTGCTATTCCGGGGTTACCGGCGGCTTCGGCATGCTCGGCGCGCTCGAATGCCTGAAGGAGCGGCTGCTGCGCACCGCGCTGAAGCGGAGTTAGCGAGCCATCGTTTTCCTTCATCGTCATGGCCGGGCTTGTCCCGGCCATCCACGCCTTTCTTACCTCACAGACTGAAGACGTGGATCACCGGGACTCGCCGCGGCAACGCCGCTCGCCTCCGGCTCGCGGGCCGCGGCGGCCCGGTGATGACGATTGGGATGGTCCCGGGTCTGCAGCGCCGGCGCCAGCGTCGGCGTATAATCTGGACGCCGGCTAGCGAAGCTGCTCGGCGAAATGCACGAGCGTTCTGCGATAGACCTCGGACCTGTTCCACTCGCGCATGACCTCGAAATTCTCGGTGCCGAGCTGGAAGGGCGCGCCGGCCTTCCAGCCGTTCACCTTGAGGAGGTTCGCGGTGGAGGCGAGGACGTCAGGCACGCTGCGGCGCAGGTCCACGTGGCCGTTGCCGTCGAAATCGATTCCGTACTTCACGTAGGACGATGGCAGGAATTGCGTCTGGCCGATCTCGCCGGCGTAGGCGCCGAGCATCTGCTCAGGCGGCAGGTCGCCGCGTTGGATGATTTGGAGCGCGGCTAGCAGCTCGCGCTGGAACAGCTCGGTGCGCCGGCAATCGTGCGCGAGCGTCGCGATGGTGCGGACCACCGGCAGCTTGCCCATGTCGCCGCCGTTGTCGGTCTCCATGGTCCAGATCGCGACGATCAGCTCGCGCGGCACGCCGAAGCGCTGCTCGATGCGTGAAAGCAGCTGCTCCTGGCGCGCCATCATCGCGCGGGCGCGCTTGACGCGCGGCGGCGTCACCCGCGTCGCCGCATATTCCTCGAAGCTCTTGCGAAAGGTGCCGCGCTGGCGGCGGTCGAAGGCCATCACTTCAGGGTCATGCGAGACACCGGAAAGTGCCGTGGAAATGGTCTGGCCCGAGATGCCGGCCGCCTGCGCCTCGCGCGAGAACTCGGCGATGAAGGCGCTGAAGTCACCACCGCACTTCGCGGCCTGTGCGGGGGCGGCCGTGACCAGGCCGGAGAGGAGGGCAGCAAGAAGGAGCGCGGGGTTTCGGAGGGACAAACGGGACCTCGGCGGTTCAGAAGGGGTCGTACCGGCGATCTAACGCGCGAAGCCGAAATAAGATCACGAGGGGGACATATCGGGTCAAGCCCAAGGACAGGCGCCTGGTGATCACAAGGGTTGAGAATGGGGCCGGGAAAACGCGCAACATCGTCATGGCCGGGCTTGTCCCGGCCATCCCGCTTCATTGCGCCGTGCCTTCCTAAACGAGATCGCCGGGACAAGCCCGGCGATGATGAGACCTCTCTCCGTTCGTCCCCGCGAAAGCGGGGACCCAGCACTGGATTCCCGCTTTCGCGGGAATGAGCGGAAGAAGGATCAGTTGTCGAGGAAGGACCGAAGTTTGCGCGACCGGCTCGGATGCTTCAGCTTGCGCAGCGCCTTCGCCTCGATCTGGCGGATGCGTTCGCGCGTCACGGAGAACTGCTGGCCGACCTCTTCCAGCGTGTGGTCGGTGTTCATGCCGATGCCGAAGCGCATGCGCAGCACGCGCTCTTCGCGCGGCGTGAGCGAAGCGAGCACGCGGGTCGTCGTCTCGCGCAGGTTCGACTGGATCGCGGCGTCGATCGGCAGGATCGCGTTCTTGTCCTCGATGAAATCGCCGAGGTGGGAATCCTCCTCGTCGCCGATCGGCGTCTCGAGGGAGATCGGCTCCTTCGCGATCTTCAGGACCTTGCGCACCTTCTCGAGCGGCATGCCGAGCTTCTCGGCAAGCTCCTCGGGCGTCGGCTCGCGGCCGATCTCATGCAGCATCTGCCGGCTCGTGCGCACGATCTTGTTGATCGTCTCGATCATGTGCACGGGAATGCGGATGGTGCGCGCCTGGTCGGCGATCGAGCGGGTGATCGCCTGGCGGATCCACCAGGTGGCGTAGGTCGAGAACTTGTAGCCGCGCCGGTACTCGAACTTGTCGACCGCCTTCATCAGGCCGATGTTGCCTTCCTGGATCAGGTCGAGGAACTGCAGGCCGCGGTTCGTGTATTTCTTCGCGATCGAGATCACGAGGCGGAGGTTCGCCTCCACCATCTCCTTCTTCGCCTGGCGCGCCTCGCGCTCGCCCTTCTGCACCATGGAGACGATGCGCCGGTACTCGGTGATCTCGAGCCCGGTCTCGGTCGCGAGTGCGTGGATGTTCTGGCGCAGCTCCTTGATGCGGTCCTTGTCGGCACCGACGAAGCCCTTCCAGCCCTTGGAGCCGAGCTTCGAGGTGCGCAGCAGCCACTTGGGATCGAGCTCCGACCCCATGTACTGCTTGAGGAAATCCTCGCGCTCGACGCCGTGGCTTTCGGCAAGCCGCATCAGGCGGCCCTCGTTGCCCACGAGCCGGCGGTTGATGTCGTAGAGCTGCTCGACGAGTGAATCGATGCGCGCCTGGTTGAGCGACAGCTGCTTCACGTCGGCGATGATCTCTTCCTTCAGCTTCTTGTAACGGCGCTCCTGGCCCGGCGAGAGCGACTCGTTCTTCAGCTTGAACTCGACGTTCTGATCCTGGAGCCTGCGCAGCCGCTTGTAATTGTCGGCGACCTTGTCGAACAGCTCGACCACCTTCGGCTTGAGCTCGGCTTCCATCGCCGCGAGCGAAAGTGCGTTCTCCAGATCGTCCTCGTCGTCCTCGACCTCGCCCTCGGGCTGGCCCGGCGCGGGCGGCGGCGGCGGCGCCTCTTCGCGCTGCTTCTCGGGCGGCGGCATCATCCCGTCGTCGGCGGCCGCCGCTTCCTGCGGAGACTCTGGCTGCGGCGGGCCCTGCATCTGCTTCGCTTCGGGGCCGGCGTAGGTGGCCTCGAGGTCGATGATGTCGCGCAGAAGCGCCTTGCCCTCATTCAACTCGTCGCGCCAGACGATGATCGCCTGAAAGGTGAGGGGGCTCTCGCACAGGCCCGCGATCATCGCCTCGCGGCCGGCCTCGATGCGTTTTGCGATCGCGATCTCGCCCTCGCGCGACAGGAGCTCGACGGAGCCCATCTCGCGCAGGTACATGCGCACTGGATCGTCCGTGCGCTCGGACGGCGTCGACTTCTCGGCTTTCGTGAGCGCCTTCGGCGCGGCCTCGACGAGCTCGCCGCCCTCGTCGTCATCGTCGTCCTCGGAGTCGGCTTCCTCCGCTTCCTCGGACTCGACGACGTTGATGCCCATGTCGTTGAGCATCGCGAGCACGTCCTCGATCTGCTCGGAGTTCACTTCTTCCGAGGGCATGACCGCGTTCAGCTGATCGTAGGTGACGTAGCCGCGCTTCTTCGCGAGCTTGATCATCTTCTTGACGGCGGCGTCACTGAGATCAAGCAGCGGTCCGGCTTCGGACTCGCCGTCCTTGTCGAGGTCTTCCTTGGCAGCGGGCGGGATCGCGCCCTTCGCGGCGGCGGCGGACGCCGCCGCGGCCATCGCCGCGCGACGGATGTTCTCGACGCCCGCGGCGGCGCGCGCCTGCGCGTCCTTGCCGTCGGGCTTGCCTTTGGCGCCCTTGGCGACGACAGCAGCCTTGGCCGGCGTCGATGTTTTCGGCGTCGGCTGTTGTCCAATGCTTTTCACGGGGGCCTGCTTACCTGTTGCCTTCTGCGTCGCTTGCTTCGCGTCTTTCACCGGCTCCGGTACCGGCTTCGCCACGGGCTTGAAACGGGCAGCAAGCTGCTTGGCGGTGGGCTGTTTCGAACCGGCCCTGCCTGCAGACTTGCTGGAAGATTTCGCGGACTTCGTCGGCGGCTTTTTGGACGAAGACTTGCTGGATACGGACCGACCCTTGGCCGGCGCCTTGGCAGATTTTTGCTTCGTGGATTTGGGTGGCGCTTTTGCGGCGGCAGGCTTCGCGCGACGCCTTGTGTCCGGAATTTTTTTTCTGCGCGGGCTTCGCCGGTGGCGTGGATCTTGCTGCTGGCGCTTTTGTTGGAGGCGCTTTCGCTAGAGCAGTGCTTTCGCATGCGGGAGCTTCCGCTGCCGGCGGAGGCTCCTTCGCTTCACGCGCAGGCTCCTTCCTGCCAACGATCGCGCGGAAGAATCCCTTCACCAAGCCTTCGGCGATACCGCCGCCGGGTACCCGGGTATCTTCGTCGCCACCGCCTTGTCCTGCTTCTTGGAACTCACCGTCGACCTGCTCTCTCGCCTAATAACGCTTTCGCTCTATCTTTGGCGCGTGATCCAACCCGAAAACAAATCCACCCGGATCAAGCCGGGGGAACCTTTTCGAGATCACGCGTCGGCCGAATCGGTCGAAAGCCGTTCCATTTTACATCGTCCGCGCGGGACGGCCGGACGGCGCGCCAAAGCCCTCGATCAAAGCTTCGGTGCCGTCAAGTACAGCCAGGCGTTCCTGGACGTCCTTCAGGCGGGCGAAATTTGCTTCGGTCGGGTCGGCGCCAAGCGCGCGTTCCGCTTCCCGTAACTCTCTAGATAACGTGCGTTTCTTACGATGCAAGCTCATGATCTGGTGCCAGAACGTGAGAACGTCCTCGCGTGCGGCCCCCGGCCGCATCGCCCAGTCGCCCTTATGGGTAATGGCACGGTCCATGCGTCTAACGATTTCCGTCGCTCCCGCGCGCTCGACGTAGGCGGCGAGGGTCTCCGGGTCCCCGGCGGCGTCGGCAGCGGCCGCGTCGAGCAGCGCCCGGCGCAGCCCGTCGGAGTCCCGATGCGCGAAATCCAGCTCGGACAGTTCCTCTGCATGTTCCGTGAGCAGCCACGGGTGATGGAGGGCAGCGAGCAGGATCAGTGCCTCGCGCGGGGGCGCCCCGGACTGGGTTCGATGGGCGACCGAGCGTTGGGCGAATTGCGAGCTGCGCGGACCCACGCCGCCCAGACCCGTGCGGCGCGGCGCGGCGAGGGGGCGCGAGCGCGTGCGGACGCCGCCGAACGGGCGAACGTTCGCGTCCCGCGCCGCGGGCGCGAACAGCCGCTGCAGCCGCGCCTGCAGGTCGTCGCGATAATAGCGGCGCACCGTCTCGTCGCCGATCCCGCGCAACACCTCGCCGAGCCGCTGCTCGAGCGCCGCGCGCCGCTCGGGCGTGTCGAGGCTCGCCTCGGCCGTCTCGCGCACCCAGAGCATCTCGGCGAGCGGCCGCGCCTTGCCGAGGATTTCGCTCATCGCTTCGGCGCCGGCGCTCTTGATCAGATCGTCCGGGTCCTGACCTTCGGGCAGCACGGCGAAGCGCAAACTTTTTCCCGGCGTGAGCGCGGGAAGCGCAAGCTCGACGGCTCGGAAGGCGGCGCGCGTGCCGGCCTTGTCGCCGTCGAAGCAGAGGATCGGCTCATCAGCGATGCGCCAGAGCAATGCGAGCTGGTCTTCCGTGAGCGCGGTGCCGAGCGGCGCCACGGTCGCGGCGAAGCCCGCGGCACTCATCGCGATCGCGTCCATGTAGCCTTCGACCACGATCAGCGGCTCGCCATCGTGCGCGGCCTTGCGCGCAGGCGCGCCGTTGTAGAGCAACCAGCCCTTGTGGAAGAGCGGCGTCTCCGGCGAGTTCAGGTATTTTGGCTCGACGTCGCCGAGCGCGCGGCCGCCGAAGCCGACGACGCGGCCCTTGAAATCGTGGATCGGAAACATCACGCGCTCGCGGAAGCGATCGAAGGGGAGCGGGATGTCCTCGCCGGAAATCAGCAAGCCCGCCTCGACCATGTCCTCGACCGGGATCTTTCTCGCGCCGAGATACTCCTTGAGCGCGAAGCGCTCGGCGGGCGCGTATCCGATGCGGAATTGCGCGATCGTCTCGGGCGCGACGCCGCGATCGGCGAGATAGCCGCGCGCGCGCGCGCCGGTGCGCGCCTGCAGACTCTCCTCGAAGAATTTCGCCGCGAGCTCGACCACCTCGTGCAGCGTCTTGCGGCGCTCCTCACGCTTCTCGTCCTCCGGTGACACTTTCGGGAGCGGGAGGCCCGCCATTCCGGCGAGGCGCTCGACGGCCTCGGGGAAGGAGAGGCCTTCGGTCTCCATCAGGAAGCCGAACTGGTCGCCGTGCTTGCCCGAGGAGAAGCAGTGATAAAAACCCTTCTGGTCGTTGACCGTGAACGAGGGCGTCTTCTCGGGATTGAAGGGCGAGAGGCCCTTCCACTCGCGGCCGGCTTTTTTGAGTGCGACGCGCCGGCGCACGACCTCGCTCACCGGGAGGCGGCCACGGATTTCGTCGAGAAAGGACTGCGGGAAGCGCATGGGCCGGCCGGCGACTCTCGTGAGGGGCTCTCATTATATGGGGTGGAGGCGCGGTGGCTGCCCTTCCGCCAGTTGTCCCCCGGCTATCCACAGCACCTATCGACACGACGTGTGCCGCACGGTTCCGGATTCCGCTGTTGCGTGGGCTTTTCGCCGCCCTGCTCGTCTGCGGCGCCAAGCCGGTATGATGCCCGTCATGCACGCACCCGATCCGGACGCCCCGCTCGCGCCACCTGAGCCCGGTCTCACGCCGGCAGAACTGATCGAGCGCGCCACACGGCTGAGGCCGCTTCTGCGGTCGCGTCAGGCCGAGTGCGAGGCGCTCGGGCAAGTGCCGGAGGAGGTGAATTCGCAACTGATCCGGAACGGAGTCTACCGGATCATCCAGCCGCGGCGGTTCGGCGGCTATGAATTCGATGTTCCGACCTTCTATCGCGTGATGATGGAGATCTCGCGCGGATGCCCGGAGACCGGCTGGGTCGCGGCATTGACCGCGGGGCATCCGCTGATCGTCGCGAGTTTCCCGCTCGAAGGACAAAGCGAAGTCTACGGCAAAGCGGGCGACTTTCGCTGTCCGGCGGCGTTCAATCCGCCGGGGACCGCCGTGCCGGCGCCGGGAGGATTTATCGTCTCGGGCTCCTGGCCGTCGGCATCTGGTATCGACCTCGCCACGCACGCGCTTACGGCTGCGCGTGTCGAGGGCAACGGAGGCGGCGCGGGCATCTTCATCCAGGCGCTGTTCGGGCGCGACCAGTTCCGCATCGTCGACGACTGGCAGGTGATGGGCATGCGCGGCACTGGCTCCAAGCGGGTCGCGATCGACAAGGCGTTCGTGCCGGTGCAGCGCACGGTAGAGGCAGCCGGGGCGGGACGTCCGGACCCGAAGACGCGGCCGCGCCTTCTGGACAACCCGATGTATATCGGGCGCGTCCCGTGTTTCCTCATCGGCGAGGCCGCGTCGGTCGCGGTCGGCGCCGCACGCGGCGCGCTCGATCTCTACGAGGAGATCGTGCGCAGCAAGCGCGCCTATCACCCGCCGTACCAGGAGCGGATCAAGGAGCCGGAATTCCAGCATCACTTCGGTCGCGCGCTTGCGCTGATCGCGACCGCCGAGGCCGCGCTTGTCCGTGCGGGTGAGGACTACATGGACTACGCGCGCGAGCAGTCAGCCGGCGACGCAGCGTTCGACGACGAACGCGACCAACGCCTGGTTCTCGTCGAGCAGCAATGCATCCGCCTCGCGTGGGAGGCGGTCGACCTCATCTATCGGACCGTCGGCACATCGGACGCGGCAAAGGAAGGCAGGATGATCGGCCGCATCTTCCGCAACATGGCGGTGATCAATACGCATCCGGGCTTGCAGCTCGATCGCACGGCGATAATGGCCGCTCGCACGCGCTTCGGGCTGACGCCGCCGGCTAGCTAAAATTGGACTGATCGGACGCTGCAATTCGTTCCTTGCTTTTGGCAGGTCAGCCATGCAGGCACGGGGCATTCGAAGTTCCTATGTTTTTAGGGCGGCGGCTGCGCAACGGAGGACTTCCCATGCGCGTCTTTCTTCTTTCGCTCCTCACCCTCGTCATCCTGGCGGTCGGCTTCCACTACGGCCTGAATGCCGTGCAGGTGTCGACGGCCGACGCCTACGCGACCTCATCCACCCGTCTCGACCAGCAGGAAGCGGTCGACTCCTACGGCCGCGAGGTGGCGCCTAGCTGAGCCAATCGTCATGCCCGCGCTTGTCGCGGGCATCCACGCCTTCCTTCACCGAGAACAGGAAGACGTGGATGGCCGGGACAAGCCCGGCCATGGCACCTCACTTAATCAGGCGCGACGAGCTCGGCCTTGCGCTTCCGCTGCCCACCCGATGGCAGCGTCATCGCGACCACGCCAACCAATACGCAGGCCAGGCCGATCCATGTGCTGGTGAGCAATGTCTCGCCAAGAAAAACGACGCCGAACAGCACGCCGATCGGGATGCGCAAGTACGACTGCGACGTGACGCCGATCGAGCCCAACGTCTTCAAGAGCCAGAAGTAGATGACGTAGGCAAGCGCCGTAGAAAATACGGAGAGGGCTGCGAGCGCGGCGAGCGACGCGGCGGACGGGGAAATCGTCCAGGGGCGATCGACAAGGAGGCTGACGGGCACGAGCACGATGCTCGCGAACATCACCGTGAATGCCGACGGCACGATCGGATCGAGGTCGTCGAAACTGCGCCCGAAAATCGCGGCGCATGAGTAGGAGAACGCGGCCGCGAGCAACGCAAGTTGCGCAAGAAGATCCGTGCCGATACCGGAGAGCGCGCCCGCGCCGACAATCAGGCAGATGCCGGTGAGGCCCGCAACGACGCCGAACAGCTTGCGTGCGGTTGCGGGTTCATGGTGCGTGATCGCCCAGGTGAGAAAGAAAGTGAAGATCGGCGACGTGGAGCTGAGGATCACGCCGATATTCACGTCGACCGTCGATTGCGCCCAGGCGATCAGCGTGAACGGAATGATGCTGTTCAGGAACGATTGCCGCATGAGCTGCCGGAGCAGCTTTGGATCGCGCGGCAACTTCGCCCCCTGCAGCCGCATGACGAGCAGCAGGAGCAGCCCCGCGATCGTGGCGCGGATGGCGGTGAGCGTGATCGGCGGGATGGTGACCACGGCGATCTTCGTCAGCGTGTAGGAGAGCGACCACAGCGTCGCGAGCGCGAACAGCATCGCGATTGCGAAAGCGTAGCTCTTCTCGTCCGATTTGCGGGGCTGCAAGCGCGTCGCCTTCAATTCGCGGGTTTTGGATCAGGCGACCCGCGCTTCGCTGCGACTGTTTCGGGCCGGTGCGGTTCCAAGTCAATGCGCTACTTGAAAGCCGGCTTCAGACTACTGCCAATATAAGTCTTGACTTAATTAAGTACAGACTTATATTGCGGTCATGCAGGTTCTTACAGCTCTTGCCGATCCCACGCGCCAGCGCATCGTCGAGATGCTCGCCGGGCGCGAACTATCCGCCGGCGCCATCGCCGACAAGTTCGACGTGAGCGCGCCGGCGATCTCGCAGCATCTCAAAGTCTTGAGGGACGCGAAGCTCGTGCGCACACGCATCGACGCGCAACGGCGCATGTATCAGCTTGATCCGGCCGGGTTTCAGGAAATGGACGAATGGCTGACGCGGGTGCGCCGCTTCTGGCGCGGCAAGCTCGATGCACTCGAGCGCGTTCTCAAGGAAGACGACCGCAACGCAGGAAGGAAAAAGTCATGAGTGATGTCTTGCAAGCCGACGGCGAACTTATCGACAAGAACACGATTCGGTTCCAACGGCTGCTGCCCGGGCCGATCGAGCGCGTGTGGGCCTATCTCACCGAGCCGGAGAAACGCGCCACGTGGTTCGCCGGTGGCGAGCTCGAGCCGCGGGTCGGTGGCAAGAACGATCTCTATTTCCGGCATGCCAATCTCGCCCAGCCGGACGAGATCGCGCCGGAGAAATACCGAAGTGCGGTCGAAGGTTCGACCTCCGAAACGCGCATTACGCAGTATCAGCCGCCGCGCTTACTGGCGTGGAGCTGGGAGTGGGGCGGGAAGCCGACAGAGGTCGTGTTCGAACTCGAGCCCGTCGGCGACGATGTGCAGCTTACGCTCACGCATCGGCGTCTGCCGACCCGCGACAATCTGGTCAGCGTCTCGGGCGGCTGGCACCTGCACCTCCTGATGCTCGAGAGCCGGCTGCGCAGCACCAAGCCGCCGCGCTTCTGGGATACGCAGGCGAAGCTCGAGGCAAAGTACGAGAAGATGATTCCGTAACGCGCTCGGCAAAATTATCCGCTCATTCCCGCGCCGCGCTGGCGAGCGAAGCGAGCAGCCAGCGCGGCTCGTAAATAGCCGCCGCGCCGGACACTCGCCCTGAACCGGGCTCGTCGGCGCGGCAAGCGGGAATCCAGTGCAGAATTGCTCTGGGTCCCCGCTTCCGCGGGGACGAGCGGGTGGGGGAAGCGAAGTGTTCACCGCTCGCTGAACAGAACGCCGCCCTTCATCTTCAGCGCGCGCGGCGTCTCGATGATCGAGACCGTGACGGTCTCGGGCTTGGCGCCGAGGTTCTTCACCACGGCCTCCGTGATGTCCTTCATCAGCGCCTTCTTTGCATCGGCGGCGCGGCCTTCGGCGAGATGAACGATGATCTCGGGCATTTTGACTTTCTCCTACGGTTTAAGAAATCGTCATGCCCGCGCTTGTCGCGGGCATCCACGCCTTTCTTGCTAGGAGGGTAGGCGTGGATGGCCGGGACAAGCCCGGCCATGACACAAACAA
Organism: uncultured Alphaproteobacteria bacterium; assembly: GCA_963711595.1. Classification (GTDB taxonomy): domain Bacteria; phylum Pseudomonadota; class Alphaproteobacteria; order Rhizobiales; family Xanthobacteraceae; genus JAUSIF01. The sequence continues at coordinate 353,863 of CAVQER010000006.1, read as the reverse complement.
GAATCGCACGGGCATGACAATTGGGAATCACCGCGCCCGCGCAAACGCGAGCCAGACGCCGCCGCCGATGAGGAAGCCGCCGGAAAGGCGCGAGACGAGCCGCACCCGCTCGGGCGTCAGCAGTGTGCGCGCCCGGCCGCTCAGCACGGCATAGAGGCTGTCGAAGGTGGTCGCGAGCGCCATGGCGGTGAGGCCGAGCAGCACGACCTGCCCGACATAATCTCCATGCGGGTTGACGAATTGCGGAATGAAGGCGCCGAACATGAGCAGCGCCTTCGGATTGCTCAGCAGCACGAGAAAGCCCTGCAGCAGGAATCCGCCCCGCGGCGCGGGGGTGCGTTTCGGATCGCCGAGCGCGCCGGGCGAACGCAGGAACTTCCAGCCGAGCCAGACGAGGTAGGCGGCGCCGGCGAGCCGCACCCAATCGAACCAGAAGCCCATGGTCTCGATGATCGAAGCGAGGCCGATGAGGACGATCAAGAGGATCAGTCCAAGCCCTACCTGGGTCCCCGCGACGTTGAGTAGCCCTGCACGCGTTCCGTGCGTGATCGAGTTCGCCACAATCAGCGTGACGGTCGGGCCGGGAACGATGACGACGATGAAGCAGGCCAGTACGTAAGCGAGATAGAGCTCAAGCGACATGGATAGTTCCACATTCAGGAGACGTTCATCTAGCACGTCGTGGCCCGGGAGGAACCGCCCATCCCCATGCGCGTTGATCGCCACCGGGACGTTCTCGTTGGGAGGGATTCCACATGGCCAAGTCCATCAAACGCACGACCAGTTCAATTCTGCTCGGCTCGACCGCGGTGGTCACGATTGCGATCGCCGTTGCGGTCACGCTCATTCCAGGTGACGGCGTACGGCCGCTCATCACCACGGCACAGGCGCAGGGCGTTTCGCTCGATGTGCAATTCCGCAGTGCGCTAACCCCGCATGGGCGATGGCAGCGGCACGATCGCTGGGGCGAAATCTGGATTCCGGCGCGGCGCGAACGCGATTGGCGGCCGTACACGGAAGGCCGCTGGGTCTACACAGACGAGTGGGGTTGGTACTGGGATTCAGACGAGGATTTCGGCTGGGTGACCTACCACTACGGCCGCTGGGTGCTCGAGCCGCAGGTCGGCTGGATCTGGATCCCCGGCAACGAGTGGGGACCCGCCTGGGTGCAATGGCGCCGCGGCGACCGCCATGCCGGCTGGGCGCCACTGCCGCCGCAGCAAGTCGTCTACGAATACGATGACAATCCCGACTACTGGGTGTTCGTCAGCTTCAATAATTTCACCGCTCGGAACATCCGCACCGTGGTGGTCCCGCAGCGCGAGCGCGTGATCTACATCCGCGAGACGGTGGTCGTGAACCGCACGATCATTGTCGATCGCGGTCCGCGCATCGCCGTGAACGCCGGTATCGAGCCGGCGATCGTCGCCGCTCGCATCGGCCGGCCGATCCGCGTTGTGAATGTCAGGCCGACCGTGGTGATCGGCACCGCCGGGGTGCAGAACGCGGTGGAGATCCGCGGCGACCAGCGCGAACGGGGCCGTGAGCGCGTTCGCGCGCAAGTCACGGAGAAGACGGAAACGATCGCACCGGCGAAGGACGTGCCGCCGCCGCAGGCGTTGAAGAAGGGCGAGGAAGGGAAGCTCGGCGATCGTCCGCCGACCGCCGCCAAGGAGACGGCGCAGCAGCCGAGCGGCACGAAGGGCCCGAACTCGACGAAGGGCCCCGACACGACGAAAGGTCCGGACACGACGAAAGGTCCGGACACGACGAAGGGTCCGGACGCCGCGAAGGACGCGGCCAAGACCAAGGCTGACGACGCCGCCAAAGCAAAGGACGCGGCCAAGACCAAGGCTGACGACGCAGGGAAGGCGAAGGATGCGGCGAAGACTTCGCCTGTCGACACGAAGGCCGAGCCCAAGTCTCAGGCAAAGGACGCGACGAAGACGGACCCGGGCGCGGGCGCAAAGGCGAAGATGGATGACGCAAAGGCAAAGGACGCCGCCGGCGCGAAATCCAAAGCCGATGATCTCGCGAAGACCAAGGCCGACGACAAGGGCAAGCAGCCGCCGGGCGTCACCAAGATGCCGGAGCCGGACCAGAAGGGCCAACAGAAGAGCGAGACCCGTCGCGACGAGAGGCCGGACAAGGGCCAGGACAAGCAGAGCGTGATGCCGAAGGCGGAGAAGCAGTCGGCGCCGGAGACGAAGCAGCAATCCGCGCCGAAGGGTCCGGAGCCGAAGCAGGCTGCACCTCAGCAGCAGGACCAGCCGCGTGCATCCGGGCCGTCATCTCCGCCGGGCGGCGGCGCAGGGAAGCAGGACAGCCCGAAAGGTGGCGGCAAGGCCAAGGACGACGAAAAGGGCAAGGGTAATTGAGCATTCTTATCCCTCTCCCCGCGTGAGCGGGGAGAGGGTGCCGAGCGAGCCTTTGGGCGAGCGAGGCGGGTGAGGGGCGGTGCATCGTCGCGCCATGCCCCTCACCCGGCTCGCGCCTCGCTCTGCTCGCCGCTCGCCACCCTCTCCCCGCAAGCGGGGAGAGGGAAGCAGGCGCGACCTCGGACTCGCTCGCGAGCATCAACGCACGAAATTCTTAGAACAAAAAAATCCCTCTCCCCAACGCTCTGGCGAGCGCAGGGAGAGGGCAGGGGGAGTCTCAGCGGGCTAGTTGATTTTTCACCCGGTCGATCTCGCGGGCGCGGTCCTGCGGTGCCGGTTGCTCGGATCCGCGCCAGAACGGAATCAACATCGCGACACGCTGGCGGTAGCGGCGGTACTCGTCGCCGAACATGCTGACGAGATCCCGCTCTTCCAGCCAGATGCCGACGAAGATGTAGGCCGTAGTCACCGCCGCGAAGAGCAGGTGTCCCACGGTCATGGTTGGAGCGGCCCAGAACGCGATGATGAAGCCGAGATAGATCGGGTGACGCACGACCTTGTAAAGCACCGGCGTCTTGAAATGCGGCTCCGGCATCTTGCGGCCGAAGATGTTGAGAATGACCTGGTGCAGACCGAACAGCTCGAAGTGATTGATGAGGAACGTGCTGAGCAGCACCAGGAACCAGCCGAACAGCGACACGCCGAGCAGCGCCACGGCGATTGTCGGATTTTCGATGTGCCAGACTACAGTCGGGATCGGCCGCCACTGCCAGAAAATGAGGACCAGGCAGAGGCTCGCGAACAGCACGTACGTGCTGCGCTCGATCGAGACCGGTACATATCGAGTCCACCAGCGTTTGAACGGCTGGCGCGCCATGCCGCTGTGCTGGATCGCGAACAGCGACAGCAGCAGCAGGTTGACGACGACCGCTTCGATGATCGGCACGACCGGGCCGGAGTCGATCGTCTTCGGCACGAATACGCCGGTCACGAAGCCGATGGCGTAGAGGAACGCGACAAGAAACAACAAGTAGGCGGCGAGGCCGTAGAGAAACGTCAGGGCACGGGTCATTGCGAAGGCTCCCATTTGCGACGGCGGTAGTAGGCGCGTGCTCTCCTCAGATCGATTCCGAGGTCGGCACCGCGGGGCAGCGTTTCCGGGTCGACCAGCTTTTCGATTGCGCGGGCGACCGGATCGGGATCACGGTCTTCCATCGGGGTCTTGCGAAACGCCGCGAAGACGTTCGCGAAGAATGCGAAGACGGCGATGAGCCAGGTGGACAGTCGGATGAGGTAGTGCATCGACCCGCAATCTCCTGTGCGGCGAATTTCAGAATCGACTGCGTGCCTCAAGCGGCGACGGACTGGCGATGGAGCTCGGAGCGGTCAAGCTCGCGCGCGATGATCCGCGCCACCTCGTCGGGATGGGTGTTGATCATGAAGTGCGCAGCGCCCTCGACGGTGACGACCGAAGCGCCGCCGATGAACCGGCCGAGGAGCTCGTTCGTCCGCAGCATGGCCGGGTGACTGGCTCCGCCCCGCACGATGAGCGTCGGAATGTCGATCGCCCTCAGCCGGGTGGCAGTGAGCGAGAAGCCGTACGCATCCGCCCAGTCGAGGATGTTGGTCGGTGTCGTCTTCACGGCATAGCTGCGGACCCGCTCGGGCCACGAGGCGAACGTGCCCGGGCCGCCGTAGAAGTCGATCATCGACGCGATTGCTTCCTGCTCGCCGGCGTAGTGGGCCGCGAAATAGTTTCCGGTCATGTCGCGAAACGCGCAGTAGTGCTCCCAATCCTTCGTGTGGCGCAGCAGCTCGACCGCCGGCGCCTCGAGGATCACGAGGCTCAGGAGCGGCACCCGATCGCGTAGCGCCACTGCGAGCGCGGCGACGCCGCCGAACGAGTGACCGACGAGGTGCACGGGGCCGCCGGTGCGCCGGACGACCGTTTCGACGACCTCCGCTTCGTCGGAAATATCGGTGAGGAGGCTCGCGCGCCGCTCGGTCGTTCCGCCGTACCCGAGCAGGCTCGTCGTCACGCAACGATAGTTGCGTTCCAGACGTGAGATCACCGGCCGCCAGGCGGCGCCGGTGCTGCACGATCCCGGCACGAACACGACCGTGGGGCCGTGCCCGCGCTCCTCGTAGTCGATCGATCCACGCTCTTCATCAATCATGGCGGCCATCCGCGTTGCGGCAGCGTTTCCCGTAGTGTGGGCAGGCTTCCCGTGTGCAGCAGCGCGCGCGTGGTGTCTTTGGGGGACCCTTGATTTTTCCTCTAGAAGCCCGCCATTTTCGTTCCCGCTCGGGTGGCGGGGGTCGGCAGGGAGCCGGCGCATGCGGTTTCTATTCGGCGACTACGCCATCGACGCCGGCCGGCGCGAATTGTCCCGCGGCGGCACATCTGTGCACGTTGAGCCGCAGGTGTTCGACCTTATCCTGCACCTCATCCGGAACCGCGACCGCGTGGTGAGCAAGGACGACCTGCTCGAGAACGTCTGGGGCGGGCGGGTCGTATCCGAGTCGACCCTGAACAACCGGATCAATGCCGCGCGCCGCGCGCTCGGCGACAGCGGTGAGCAGCAAGCCTTCATCCGTACGGTGCCGAAGCGGGGTATCCGCTTCGTGGGGAACCTTCTGGAAGAGGGAAGCGAAGCTCCGCTCGCGGCAGCAACGGCAACCGAACTCCAGCACGCCCCAGGAAGTGACGTTCTGCCGGACCGCGGATGGCGTGAACCTCGCCGTTGCGACGAGTGGAGACGGACTGCCGCTGGTCAAGGCGGCCAATTGGCTGAACCACATCGAGTTCGATTGGCAAAGCCCGGTCTGGTCGCCGCTGCTTAACGTGCTTTCGGGAAGGTTTCGCCTGATCCGCTACGACGAGCGGGGCAACGGCCTGTCGGATTGGGAGGTGAAGGACATCTCGTTCGAAGCCTTCGTGCGCGATCTCGAGACGGTCGTGGATACGCTCGGCCTCGAGCGGTTTGCCCTGCTCGGCATTTCGCAGGGCGCGGCCGTATCGATCGCATACGCGATCCGGCATCCGGAACGCGTGTCGCGGCTCGTGCTGTCGGGCGGCTATCCGTTGGGATGGCGCAAACGCGGCAACCCCGAACAGGTGGCGCAGTTCGAGGCGCTGCTCACGCTCGTGCGGAACGGCTGGGGCCAGGACAATCCGGCGTTCCGGCAGGTCTTCACTTCTCTTTATGTGCCGGGCGCGACGCGCGACGAGATGAAGTGGTTCAACGATCTGGAACGCGCCTCGGCCTCGCCGGAAAACGCCATCCGGTTGATGAATGTCTTCAGCAACATCGATATTCGGGACTTGCTACCGCGGGTCGCCGCACCGACGCTCGTCCTGCATAGTCGCGGTGACGCGCCAATCCCGTTCGAGCAGGGGTTGCTGCTCGCGCGCGGGATCCCGAACGCGCGGTTCGTGGCGCTCGAAAGCAACAACCACCTCATCCTGTCGCATGAGCCGTCGTGGCCCCGCTATACGGAAGAGATCTGCGACTTCCTGGGAGGAAGCGGCACGGGCTGAACCTTTGCGATCGTTGCGCCCGCGACGCAGAGCTTGATTTTTATGTCCGAAAACCGCCATTTGAGCGGGCCACATGCAAGCCGTGGCAGGGCATCCGCAAATGCGGTTTCTGTTCGGCGACTACGCGATCGACGCTGACCGGCGCGAGCTCAGCCGCGCGGGCGACGCGATTCATGTTGAGCCGCAGGTGTTCGACCTTATCTTGCATCTGATCCGCAACCGCGACCGCGTCGTAAGCAAGGATGACCTGCTCGCGAACGTCTGGGACGGTCGCATCGTGTCGGAATCCACGCTCAGCAACCGTGTCAACGCTGCACGGCGAGCGATCGGCGACAGCGGCGAGCAGCAACAATTCATCAAGACGATCGCGCGGCGCGGCCTGCGCTTCGTCGGCGAGGTGCTATGAAGGAGCACCCGAGCAGGCGCGCCCCGCGCCGGCGGCGACGCAGCCGGAATTGTTGGGCGCGGTTCCGGTGCCGGCGTCGGCGTCGATCCCGCAGGAAATCACGTTCTGCAGGACGCCGGACGGGGTGAACCTTGCGCTCGCCACGAGCGGAGATGGTCTCCCGCTCGTCAAGACCGCCAACTGGCTCAATCACCTCGAGTTCGACTGGCAGAGCCCGATCTGGTCGCCAATGCTCAATCTGCTGTCGGAAAGATGCCGGCTCGTCCGCTACGACGAACGTGGGACGGGTCTGTCCGACTGGGACGTCAAGGACATCTCGTTCGACGCATTCGTGCGCGATCTCGAGACCGTGGTGGACACGCTCGGCCTCGAGCGCTTCGCGCTGCTCGGCATTTCGCAGGGAGCAGCGGTTTCGATCGCTTACGCGACCCGGCATCCGGATCGAGTATCGCGCCTGATCCTGTACGGGGGTTTTTCCGTGGGCTGGCGCAAGAGCGGCAGCGTGAAGCTCATCAGTCAACTCGAGGCGCTGCTCACGCTGGTCCGGCACGGCTGGGGGCAGGACAACCCGGCCTTCCGGCAGATCTTCACGTCGCTCTTCGTGCCAGGCGCGACCGACGAAGAGGCGAAATGGTGGAACGACCTTGAACGCGCGTCGACCTCACCCGAGAACGCCATTCGCCTGATCGATACGTTCGGGGTGATCGACGTCCGGGATCTGTTGCCGCAAGTGAAAGCGCCGACCCTCGTGGTCCACAGCCGCGGCGACCTGCCGGTTCCGTTCAAGCTCGGACTCGCGCTGGCGCGCGAGATTCCCGGCGCGCGCCTGCTTGCGCTGGAAAGCGACAATCACTTGATCCTCTCGCACGAGCCGGCATGGGATCGCTTCGCACAAGAGGTCAGCGATTTTCTGGGAGAGGAAGGGAAGGGTGGCTGAACTTTTCCCTCTCCCCGTCTCAACGGGGAGAGGGTGCCGAGCGAGCTCTTGCGAGCGAGGCGGGTGAGGGGCTCAATGAGGAGTGCGCCCCTCACCCCTCTCCCCGCAAGCGGGGAGAGGGAAGTCATCCGAGCTGACCCTTCACCAGGGCACTCACCTTTGAGAAATCCATCTTGCCGGCATAGGCCGCCTTCAGTGCGGCCATGACCCTGCCCATGTCCTTCATGCCGGTCGCGCCTTCCTGCTTGATGACCTCGGCGATCGCGGCCTTTGCCTCGGCCTCGGACATCTGCTGCGGCAGGAATTCCTGGATGATCTTGATCTCGCCGCGCTCCTGATCGGCGAGCTCCTTGCGGTTGCCCTTGTCGTAGAGCTCGACCAATTCCTGGCGTTGCTTGATCATTTTCTGCAGCAGGCCGAGCAGGTCGTCATCGCCGAACGGCTTGTTCGCCGTGCGGGCGTCGATCTCGGCATTCTTGATTGCCGCATTGACGAGGCGGAGCGTCGAGACGCGCAGCTTGTCGCCCGACTTCATCGCTTCCTTCACGCCGTCGTTGATCCTGTCGCGGAGCATTGCCGGTTTCCCTTTTTCACCTCTCCCCGCCCGCGGGGAGAGGTCGGCTTCCGAGCGGAGCGAGGAAGCCGGGTGAGGGGCCATCGCGGACTGCCCCTCACCCGGCTCGGCGCTTCGCGCCTCGCCACCCTCTCCCCGTAAACGGGGAGAGGGAAAGCACGTCTGCGTCGCTTTTGACTGAGCACTATTGCGCCGCTATCTAAGCCGCCGATGACCCGCAAACAAGACGATTCCGGCTGGACGGAGCCAACTCCGAGCGCACTTCTCGTGCTCGCCGACGGCACGGTGCTCGAGGGATTCGGCCTCGGCGCGACCGGCCACGCGGTGGGCGAAGTCTGCTTCAACACGGCGATGACCGGGTACCAGGAGATCCTAACGGACCCCTCCTACGCCGGACAGATCATCACCTTCACGTTTCCGCACATCGGCAATGTCGGCACGAACGACGACGACATTGAAACCGTGAACATGGCGGCGAGCACGGGCGTGCGCGGGGTGATCCTGCAATCGGCGATCACCGATCCGTCGAACTACCGCGCGGCGCGGCATCTCGATCAGTGGCTGAAGGCGCGCGGCATCATCGGGCTCGCCGGCATCGACACGCGCGCGCTGACCTCGATGATCCGCGAGAAGGGGATGCCGAACGCGGTGATCGCGCATGCGCCGGACGGGAAGTTCGACCTCGACGCGCTCCATAAGGAAGCGGGCGCGTGGCCGGGCCTCATCGGCATGGATCTCGTGCCGATGGTGACGACGGGCCAGCGCTATTCGTGGGACGAGACGCCCTGGGAATGGGGCAAGGGTTACGGCCGGCAAACGGACGGGAAGTACAACGTGGTCGCGATCGACTACGGCATCAAGCGCAACATCCTGCGGCTCCTCGCTGCGAACGGCTGCAAGGTGACAGTCGTGCCGGCGACGACGAGCGCCGAAGACATCCTCGCGCTGAAGCCGGACGGCGTGTTCCTCTCGAACGGCCCGGGCGATCCGGCTGCGACCGGCGAGTACGCGGTGCCGGTGATCAGAAAGATCATCGACAGCGGCACGCCGACGTTCGGCATCTGCCTCGGCCACCAGATGCTCGGCCTCGCGGTCGGCGGCAAGACCATGAAGATGCATCAGGGCCACCACGGCGCGAACCACCCGGTGAAGGACCTCACCACCGGCAAGGTCGAGATCACGTCGATGAACCACGGCTTTGCCGTGGATCGCGCGAGCCTGCCGAAGGATGCGGAGGAAACGCACGTGTCGCTGTTCGACGGCTCGAACGCGGGAATCCAGCTCAAAGGGAAGCCCGTGTTCTCGGTGCAGTATCATCCGGAGGCGTCTCCCGGTCCGCGCGATAGCCGCTATCTGTTCGAACGGTTCGTGGGGTTGATGAAGGGGCGGAAGCGCACCTAAGCACCTAGTTCCGCTCATTCCCACGCAAGCGGGAATCCAGCACTGGGTCCCTGCTTTCGCGAGGACGAACGGAGGAGACAAATGGATAACTCCAACGCTGTCGTTCGTCCGCCGCTCGTGTTGGCGCTCGCGATCGTTGTCGGCCTCGGCCTGAACTGGATCTATCCTCTGCCGTTCGTGCCCGCGTCCGTTCCGGGTACGTGGATCGGCGGCGTCGTGTTCGCCGCGGCTTTCGCGCTCGTGATCTGGGCAATCACTACAATCCGCAGGGCGGGGACGGCAGTCGAAACCGTAAAGCCGACCACGGCGATCGTCTCGAGCGGCCCTTTCGGCTTCACACGAAATCCGATCTATCTCGGCATGCTGCTCGGCCTGGTGGGTATTGCCATCGCGTTCAACACCCTCTGGATTATTGTCACTCTGATCGCATTCTATTTCGTACTGCGTTACGGCGTGGTCGCGCGCGAGGAAGCCTATCTCGAAGGCAAGTTCGGGCGCGGCTACCTCGACTACAAAGATCGCGTGCGCCGCTGGGTTTGACGTGCGGTTCCGGACGGCAGCTAGTCTGGCAGAAGCAAATGTTCGAAGGGTTCAGCGGATTCTCAGGCTCCATCGCCTCGTTGTTCGGCATGGACGACGATGCCTGGGAGCGCCACGCGAATCCTTGGAGCGTCTGGACGCGGCTCGCGACCTGGCCGGTGCTGATGTTCGTATTGTGGAGTTTCCACTGGTGGGGAGCCTGGTCACTCCTTCCGCTCGTAGTCGTCGCCGGCTGGCTCGCGCTCAATCCGCGTGCATTTCCACCGCCGGCCTCAACGAGGAGTTGGGCGTCGCGTGCCGTCATGGGCGAGCGGGTTTTCCTCCTGCGCGAAGCACATCCAATTCCGGTTTATCATGCGAACGCCGCGCAACTGTTGAGCATCGGATCCGGGGTCGGCGCGCTCCTGATGGGTGCCGGACTGCTCACGGCCGAGCCCACGGCTTTCCTCATCGGTGGGCTCGCGACGCTTCTCTGCAAGCTGTGGTTCGTCGACCGGATGGTCTGGCTCTATGAGGATATGAGCCGCGAGGTTCCTGAATATCGAAGCTGGTTGCGTTAAAGGTGTTGCGCGTGATCTTTTCCCGGTTTCCACTTTTCGGGATCACGCGCTAGGAACCGGATCGCGGTTGCCAAAGTTCTCGGATCATGACGAAACCCAAGATCGTTCGCTTCAAGGACGCCGGCGCCATTCCGAACAATCCCGACCTGCCGGTGCTGGTCTACAAGTCGGCCATCAAGCTCGACAACGATCCGCCCGCCGCGATCGAACGCGTGTTCGACGAGAACCAGTGGCCGCCGCAGTGGCGCGACGGCATCTACCCGTTTCATCACTACCACTCGACCGCGCACGAGGTGCTCGGCATCGCGCGTGGCCGCGTGCGCGTGATCCTCGGCGGGGAAAGCGGCGAGGAGTTTCTGCTGGAGGCGGGCGACGTCGTGGTGCTTCCGGCCGGCACGGGTCACAAACGCATTGAAGGCAGCGACGACTTGCTTGTCGTCGGCGCCTATCCGCCGGGTCAGGACTGGGACTTGATCCGCGAGGACGAGCCGAAGAAAAAGGCGGCGGCGATCGAGCGCATCGGGCATGTTCCGTTGCCGCAGAGCGATCCCGTGCTTGGCGCTTCGGGTCCACTGACCGAACTGTGGAAATAGGACGCAAGGCGCAGGTGCCAGGTTCGCACTGCGGCCGTTCCGCCCTTTCGTACTGCGCGAATCTGGTCTAAGACCGTGCCGCCGCGGCGGGCTTTCATGCCCAGAGATTTCCTGTTGGCGCATGTTCTTGGCGGCGAACCGGTAACCCACTTCGCCGGAACAGGCGCCGACCGCGTGGGGCAGAAAGGACGCGCGTCAGCGCGGCCTTTTTTTATGTGCCCAGGGGACCGATGCCGAAGCGGACCGATATCAAGACGATCCTGATCATCGGCGCGGGACCGATCGTCATCGGGCAGGCGTGCGAGTTCGACTATTCGGGCACGCAGGCCTGCAAGACCTTGAAGGCCGAGGGCTACCGGGTGGTGCTCGTCAATTCGAACCCGGCCACGATCATGACCGATCCGGAGCTGGCCGACGCTACCTATGTCGAGCCGATCACGCCGGAAATCGTCGCGAAGATCATCGAGAAGGAACGCAACGTGGTGCGCGGGGGCTTTGCGCTTCTGCCGACCATGGGCGGGCAGACGGCGCTCAACACGGCGCTGTCGCTGCGCCGGATGGGCACGCTGGAGAAGTTCGACGTCGAGATGATCGGGGCGACCGCGGAGGCGATCGACAAGGCCGAGGACCGCAAGCTGTTCCGCAACGCGATGAACCGGATCGGGCTCGAGACGCCGCGCTCGCATCAGGTGAAAACGCTGATCGACGCGCTCAAGGCGCTCGACGACATCGGCGTGCCGGCGATCATTCGGCCGAGCTTCACGCTCGGCGGCACCGGCGGCGGCATCGCCTACAACAAGGCCGAATTCATCGAGATCGTCGAGCGCGGCATCGATGCGTCGCCGACGAACGAGGTGCTGATCGAAGAGAGCGTACTCGGCTGGAAAGAGTACGAGATGGAGGTTGTCCGCGACAAGAAGGACAACTGCATCATCATCTGCTCGATCGAGAACATCGACCCGATGGGCGTGCATACCGGCGATTCGATCACGGTCGCGCCGGCGCTTACGCTCACCGACAAGGAATATCAAATCATGCGCGACGCCTCGATCGCGGTGTTGCGCGAGATCGGTGTGGAGACCGGCGGATCGAACGTGCAATTCGCGGTCGATCCGAAGACGGGACGGCTTGTCATCATCGAGATGAATCCGCGCGTGTCGCGCTCTTCGGCGCTCGCCTCGAAGGCGACGGGTTTCCCGATCGCCAAGGTCGCAGCGCGCCTCGCGGTCGGCTACACGCTCGACGAGATCGCGAACGACATCACGGGAGGTGCCACGCCCGCGTCGTTCGAGCCGACGATCGATTACGTCGTCACGAAAATCCCGCGCTTCGCCTTCGAGAAATTCCCGGGCGCGGATCCCGTGCTCACGACCTCGATGAAGTCGGTGGGCGAAGCGATGGCGATCGGGCGGACGTTCCGCGAGTCGCTGCAGAAGGCGCTGCGGTCGCTGGAAACGGGTTTGACCGGCCTCGACGAGATCGAGATCGAGGGGCTTGGGCAGGGCGACGACCGGAATGCAATTCGCGCGGCACTTGGCACGCCGACGCCCGAACGCATTCTCAAGGTTGCGCAGGCAATGCGCCTCGGCTTTCCGGACAGCGAGATCTACGAGTACTGCAGGATCGACCCTTGGTTCCTTGGCGAAATCCGCGCGCTGGTCGAACTCGAAGCCGAGATCAGGGCGAAGGGACTGCCGAAGACAGCCGGCGCGTTCCTCCGTCTGAAGGCGAATGGATTTTCCGACGCGCGTCTCGCAGCACTCGCCGGAGCGAGCGAGGCGGAGGTCGCCAAACGGCGCCGGGGTCTGGGCGTGCGGCCGGTCTTCAAGCGCATCGACACCTGCGCGGCCGAGTTCGCGAGCCCGACGGCTTACATGTATTCGACCTACGAGACCCCGTTCGCCGGGGCGCCGGCGGACGAAGCGCGGCCTTCAGACCGGACCAAGATCGCGATCCTGGGCGGTGGGCCGAACCGCATCGGGCAGGGGATCGAATTCGACTACTGCTGCTGCCACGCGGCATTCGCGCTATCGGAGGCCGGCTACGAGACGATCATGATCAACTGCAATCCGGAAACTGTGTCGACGGACTACGACACCTCGGATCGCCTGTATTTTGAGCCGCTCACGGCCGAGGACGTGCTGGAGATTCTCGCGCGCGAGCAAACCAATGGAACGCTGAAGGGCGCGATCGTGCAGTTCGGCGGGCAGACTCCGCTCAAGCTCGCCGAAGCGCTGGAAAAGGCGAACATTCCGATCCTCGGCACTTCGCCCGACGCGATCGACCTCGCGGAGGACCGTGACCGCTTCAAGACGCTGCTCGACAGCCTGGAGCTCCGGCAGGCCGACAGCGGAATCGCGAAGAGTGCGGCGGAAGCGAAGCGTGTGGCGGAGCGGATCGGCTATCCCGTGGTGATCCGGCCGTCGTACGTGCTCGGCGGGCGGGCCATGGAGATCGTCCACGATACGCCCTCACTCGAGCGCTACATGAAGGAGGCGGTGGTGGTGTCGGGCAAGAGCCCGGTGCTGATCGACCGTTATCTTTCGGACGCGATTGAGGTGGACGTCGATGCCCTTTGCGACGGCAAGGACGTGTTCGTCGCGGGCATCATGGAGCACATCGAGGAGGCCGGCATCCACTCCGGTGACTCCGCGTGCTCGCTGCCGCCGCATTCGTTGAGGGGTAGAATCATCGAAGAGCTCGAGCGGGAAACGCGCGCGCTCGCGCTCGCGCTCAAGGTCGGCGGACTGATGAACGTGCAGTACGCGATCAAGGACGGGGATATCTACGTCCTCGAGGTAAATCCGCGCGCCTCGCGCACCGTACCATTCGTCGCGAAGACGATCGGCATTCCGGTCGCGAAGATCGCGGCGCGCGTGATGGCGGGCGAGACGCTTGCCGATCTCGGGCTCGGCAAGCCGAAGTTCAAGCACATTGCGGTGAAAGAGGCCGTGTTCCCGTTCGCCCGCTTTCCAGGCGTCGACACGGTGCTTGGCCCCGAGATGCGGTCAACCGGCGAAGTCATGGGCCTCGACTTCGATTTCTCGATCGCATTCGCGAAGAGTCAGATCGGCGGTGGCAGCATGCTGCCGAAAGAGGGGACGGTCTTCGTTTCCGTGAAAGACGAGGACAAACCGCGCATCCTCGATTCGATGCGGCTGCTCACCGGACTCGGTTTTCGGGTCATCGCCACGTCCGGCACCCAGCGTTTCCTAAAGGAAAACGGGGTGGAGGCCGACAAGGTGAACAAGGTGCTGGAGGGCCGGCCGCACATTGTGGACGCGATCAAGAACGGCGGGGTACAGCTTGTTTTCAACACCACGGAAGGGGCGCAAGCCCTTACAAACTCACGATCTCTTCGGCGTGCCGCCCTCTTGCATAAAGTGCCGTATTACACCACTCTTTCAGGTGCCGTTGCGGCAGCGCAGGGGATCAAAGCCTATCTGGGCGGTGATTTAGAGGTCCGGGCGCTGCAAAGTTACTTCGGCCGGGCCTGATTCGCTCGGGTCGCAGCAGCAGCAGCGGCGGTGTTCGTAATCCGTTCCGCGGTCGCGGCGGCCGGTCGTTCCGGGCGCGCGGCGGCGGATTTTACTGACTCGGCCGGATCACGGGCCGGCCGGGTGAGGAGACGAGGAAAATGGAAAAGATCCCGATGACGGCTTCAGGTTACGCCGCCCTCGAAGCCGAATTGCGCCACCGCCAGACGGTCGAGCGGCCGCGCATCATCCAGCAAATCACAGAGGCGCGCGGCCACGGCGATCTCGCGGAGAACGCGGAGTATCACGCGGCGAAGGAAACGCAGTCACTCAACGAGGGCCGCATCGCGGAGCTCGAGGACAAGATTTCGCGCGCCGAGGTGATCGACGTGTCCAAGCTCAAGGGCGACACGATCACGTTCGGCGCGACGGTGACCCTTGTCGACGAGGACACCGACGAGAAGAAGGTCTGGCAGATCGTGGGCGAGACCGAAGCCGACGCCAAGGCCGGCCGCATCTCGATCACCTCGCCGCTCGGCAAGGCGCTGATCGGCAAGAAGAAGGGTGCCTCCGTCGAGGTGAACACGCCGAAAGGCGCGAAAGCCTACGAAGTGCTGAAGGTCGACTGGCGCTGAAAAATTTTCCGTTCGTCCCCGCGGAAGCGGGGACCCAGAATGGTAGCCACTATCTCTGGTCTAGATTCCCGCTAGCCGCGCCGATGAGCCCGGTTGAGGGGGAGTGCCCGGCGCGGCACTGTTAAGATACTGCGCTGGCCGCTCGCTTCGCTCGCCAGCGCAGAACGGGAATGAGCGGATAAATTACGGAGGATTTGATGAACCGTCGCGTATTCCTTTCGGGTCTGGCAGCGCTTGCCGCCGGGCTTTCCCTTCCGGCTTGGCTCGGGAGAGGCGCCGCGGCGCAGGGCCAGACGTTCAGCCGCATCGTCGTCGATACGAAACCGCTGCAAGCGCGGGGCGCCGCCGCCGCCGCATCGGTCGTCGGCCCGCGACTTCAGGCTTCACTGCAGCGCGAGCTTGCCGGCCGTATCGGCCGCGGCGGGCCGGTGCTGACCGCGCGCGTGCATTCCGTTCAGCTCTCCTCGTACACCGGAGTTGAACGCGGTGGTGGCGTGCCGTCGGACTACCTCGAGGGTGAAGTCATCGCCGGTGGCCAGGCGTTTCCGATGCTTGTGACGCAGGCATCCAGCAGCGGTGGTGCCTGGTACAACCCGGACAACGAAGTGCGGCGGCTGATCGCGATCGCAGACAGCTTTGCAAGCTGGATCAAGCGGCGGGTCTGAAGCGCTAGCCCGCCGGCGTCTCGAGTTCGAGTGGGACCATCGCTTCGTCTTTGGAGCGGCGAAGGGTCAGCGCGGTCTTCACGTTCCGCACATTGGCTGCCGAAGTCAGCTCGGAGACGAACTTCTGGAATGTGGCAAGGTCGGGCGCGACGCACTTCAGGATGAAATCGACCTCGCCCGACAGCATCCAGCACTCGCGCACGATCGGCCAGTTGCGTACGCGCTTCTCGAACGCCGCGAGATCGCTCTCCGCCTGGCTTACGAGGTGCACCATCGCGAAGACAGTAACTTCGTAGCCAAGCGCTTTTTCGTCGAGCAGCGCGCGATAGCCGCGGATGATGCCGGCCTTTTCCAGCGCTCGCATGCGGCGCAAGCACGGCGGCGCAGAGATGCCCACGCGGCGCGAGAGCTCCACATTGGTGATACGCCCGTCGCGCTGCAGTTCCTGCAGAATCTTCCAGTCGATCGCGTCGAGCCGGCCCCGCATTCGCCGTCCTTCGTCCGCCCCCGTTATTGGGCGGTGGGACGCTAGTCGCGCGAGACGCGAGGTGCAAGCGAGCGAGCGTCGGCGCGCGGATCGGATTTGCGACGGCCGGAATGACGATTCTGTGAAGGGAAAACATGAAAAAATGCGCGGGGGACAGGCCTTGCCGTGGGTTTGCACGAAGGCCCCCGGCACGCCATATCTTACGTCCTGCCAGCGTTTCTCTCCGAGGCAATCATGGCGAGCGAGCACGTGCGTCTCGTGATCATCGGCTCCGGCCCGGCCGGCTATACCGCCGCAATCTACGCGGCGCGCGCGATGCTTGAGCCGGTGCTGATCGCCGGCCCGCAACCGGGCGGGCAGATGACGGTGACGACGGACGTCGAGAATTATCCGGGTTTTGCGGACGTGATCCAGGGCCCGTGGCTCATGGAGCAGATGCGCGCCCAGGCGGAACACGTCGGCACGCGAATGGTCGCCGACCATGTCTCCAGGCTCGACCTCACCCGTCGTCCGTTCCGGCTAGAATGCGATTCCGGCGCGGTGTTTCTCGCCGACGCGGTCGTGCTGGCGACCGGCGCGCAGGCCAAATGGCTCGAGCTTCCGTCCGAAGAAAAATTCCGCGGTTACGGCTTGTCGGCGTGCGCTACCTGCGACGGCTTCTTCTTTCGTGAAAAGGAAGTGGCAGTGATCGGCGGCGGCAATACCGCGGTCGAGGAGGCGCTGTTCCTCACCAACTTCGCATCGAAGGTGACGCTGATCCACCGACGCGATGCGCTGCGCGCCGAAAAGATCCTGCAGGAGCGGCTGTTCAAGAATCCGAAGGTCGAGCTGATCTGGGATTCAGTGGTCGAGGCCGTTCTCGGCACCGACAATCCGCGCAAGGTCAGTGGCCTTGCCTTGCGGAACGTCAAGACGGAGGAGGTGGTTGAGAAGCGCTTCGATGGCGTATTCGTCGCAATCGGCCACCAGCCTTCGACCGAGCTCGTTAAGGACCAACTGAAGATGAAGCCGAACGGATACGTCTGGACGGCGGCGGACTCGACTGTGACTTCCGTTCCGGGCGTGTTCGCGGCCGGAGACGTGACGGACGATGTGTATCGGCAGGCGGTGACCGCGGCCGGGTTGGGATGCATGGCGGCGCTAGAAGCCGAACGCTTCCTCGCGCACGAGGCGTCGGTGCGCACCAGAGCAGCGGCAGAGTAGCCGCGCGACGATGGACTGGGACAAGCTTAAGGTTTTTCACGTTGTCGCCGACGCGGGCAGCTTTACGCACGCGGGCGAGACGCTGGGACTTTCGCAGTCGGCGGTGAGCCGGCAGATTTCGGCGCTCGAGCAGGAATTGAAAGTTCCTCTGTTCCACCGCCACGCGCGCGGGCTGATCCTGACGGAGCAGGGCGAGCTGCTTTTCCGTACGGCGCATGAAGTCTTCATGAAGCTCGAGACCGTGCGCACCATGCTTTCGGACAGCAAGGAGAAGCCGAACGGCGAACTGAAGGTGACGACCGCGATCGGGCTCGGCAGCTACTGGCTCAGCCCGCGCCTCGGCGAGTTCTTCGATCTCTACCCCGACATCCGCATTCAGCTGATCTTGTCGGACGAGGAGCTCGATCTCTCGATGCGCGAGGCAGACGTGGCGATCCGGTTGTGGCAGCCGGTGCAGCCGGACCTCGTGCAGCGAAAATTGTTCACCGTGCATTTCCACGCCTACGCCACCGCCGAGTATCTCAAGCGGCACGGGCACCCGCGATCGCCGGAAGAGCTGAACAGTCATCGCATCCTGCTGATCGGCGGACCGATGCCCTCGTACTACGAACGGCTGAACTGGCTGCGGGAAACCGGACGTCCGGCGGGCGAGCCGCGGCAGCCCGCGCTCGTCGTGAACAATGTCGTGGGCCTCAAACAGGCTTGCGAGCAGAGTGTCGGCATTGCGACGTTGCCCGACTATTTGGTGGAAAGTTCGGAAGGTCTCGTGCAGCTTTTTGCCGACGCGGCGGCGCCGGAGCTCGATGCCTATTTCGTCTATCCAGATGAAATGCGCGCGGTTGCGCGTGTGCAGGTGTTCCGCGACTTCCTCGTCTCCAATGCGCAGCGCTGGCGGTATTGAATTTTTTCCCGGGCACAGGGCGGCACAAAGTGCTGCGCGGCTTCGCCGTCACATATACAGTTTCTCTTTCTCCAGGCCCTTGTAGAGATCGGCGACGAATTCGCCGTAGCCATTGAAGAGAAGGGTGGGCCGCCGTGCGCCGGTGCCGATGATTTCCTCGGTCGCCTGGCTCCAACGCGGATGCGAGACCTGCGGGTTCACGTTCGCCCAGAAGCCGTACTCGCTGCCCTGTGCTTCCTCCCAGTAGCTCACCGGACGCTTGTCGGTGAAGGTGAAACGCACGATCGACTTGATCGATTTGAACCCGTACTTCCACGGCATGACGATGCGCAACGGTGCACCGTGCTGCTTCGGCGCAGGCTTGCCGTAAATGCCGGTGACGAGGAAAGTAAGCTCGTTCGTCGCCTCCGCCATCGTCAGCCCTTCTACGTAAGGCCACGGATATTGCGGCATGCGCTGATAGGGTGCGACCGCCGGGTTGAGAAACGTTTCCATGCGCACGAATTTCGCCGATGAAAGCGGCTTCGCCATCTCGACGAGCTTCGCCATCGGGAAACCGGTCCACGGCACGGCCATCGACCACGCCTCGACGCAACGCATCCGATAGAGCCGCTCTTCGAGCGTCATCTTGCGGATGATGTCGTCAATGCCGACGGTCGTCTCCTTTTCCACCATGCCGTCGAGCTTCACGGTCCAGGGCCGGATCGGCAGCTTTTGCGCAGGGGCGACGATGTTTTTGTCGAAGCCGAACTCGTAGAAATTGTTGTAGCTGGTGGCGACCTTCTCCTGCGTGATATCGCGATCGAGTACATATTTCTCGTTGCGCTTGGCCGGATACAGGTCGCCGGTCGGATCGGGCACGTCGCCGACGCGCTGGGCGAGTGCGTTGCCGGGGAAGGCGCCGGCCGCGGCAATCGTCGCCGCACCGCTGAGGAACGCGCGGCGATTGAAGAAGACCTGTTCCGGAGTGGCCTGCGACTCCGGAATTTCCCAGCCGCGGCGGCGAATGACGTGCATGTTTTCCTCCAGATCCTCGGGCCAGATACACCCGGGTCTGCCAAATGAACAAGTCAAGTGGGCGTGTATTCCGTATACGCGCCGATTTGCGCCGGTGTTACGGGGCGGACGCGTGGTTCCGTTCGTTTAGGAGACGAATTTTGCGTCGTCGGGCGGCATGAACCCGCCGAGCTCATCCTCGATCAATTGCGCGAACCCGAGCGTGGTGCGGTCGTCGAGGTAGCCGCTGACGATCTGCACGCCAGTGGGGAGACCTTCGGTGAAGTGGCGGGTCGGCACAACCGTGGACGGCAGGTTCACGAGCGTGATGAGCCCGGGCCAGATCAGGTTGTCGAGATAGGGCAGGGTGTCGTTGCCGACTTGGATGGTGCGGCGAAGCTGAGCGGTGTGATCCGCGCCCGACGTGTCGTGGGGAAACGCGGGCGTCACCATCACTGGACAGAGCAAGATGTCGTAGTCGCGGAAGAAGGCCTCCCACGCGTGACGGAGTTTCGCGCGTTTTTCCTGCAGACGATCCCAGTTGCGCAAGCTCTGGCCCGCCGCACGGCCGATGCGCGCGCCCCAACTCTTGTCCTTCGGATCGAGCCCTGCCGCCGCCGTCACATACGCGTTGAAGACATCGTCAGGCAGTCCTCCGCCCCACATGCCGAACAGCGTCGCGATGTAGGTCTCGTTGCTGTCGTCGGTATCGATTGCCGGCCGTGCGCGATCGTCGATCCTGGCGCCAAGGTTGCGCAGGTCATCGGCGAAAGCATGGATCGCTGCGAGGTAGCCCGGATCGACCGGATAGTTCTTGGTATCTGCCCAAAGCGCGACGCGAAAATCCTGCAACCGCTCGCGCCGCGCGTTCGGCAGCTTGAAGACCTTACCCTTGCGCTCCAGGTCGGTCGGCCCGGCCAGCACGTCGAGGGCAAGCTCGAGATCGTAGGCGCTGCGGGCGAGCGGGCCCGCGACTGCCATTTCACCCTCGCGCAATGCTCCGGGTTCGGGCGGAATGTGGCCGGTGAGCGGCACAAGTCCGTGACTCGGCTTATGTCCAAACACGCCGCAGAAATGCGCGGGACAACGGATCGAGCCGCCGACATCGCTGCCGACTTCAAGCGACGTCATCGAGGTCGCAACCGCAGCTGCGCCACCGCCCGAAGAACCGCCGGCGCTGCGATCGAGGTTCCACGGGTTGCGCGTGATTCCGTAGATCGAATTGTACGACTGGTGGTCGCCGGCACCTTCCGGAACGTTGCTCTTTCCGAAGATCACGGCACCCTGATCGCGCAAACGGGTGACGACAGTGGCGTCCCGCGCGGCCATGTGGTTGCGCAGGGCTGGAATTCCGCACGTCGTGGACATGCCGACGGTCTCGAACACGTCCTTCACGGTCATCGGCAGTCCGTGCAGCGGACCGAGCGACTTGCCCCGCGCGGTGGTCTCATCAGCGCGCTTCGCGTCCTTGCGCGCGCGCTCCTCGTCGAACGCCACAATCGCGTTGATCTTCGGATTGACCTCGTGGACGCGGTCGAGCTGCAGCTCGAGCAATTCCAGGGCGCTGATCTGCTTGTCGCGCAGCATGCGGGTCAGGTCGCGCACGGTCAAAAGAACCGGCGAATCGCGGCCGCTCGGCATGCGTCCCCCACTTGCACAAACTCAGCGAAAATCGGCCTTCTTGCCGAGTTTGACCCGGCAATCAGGCCGATCTTCGGAGTTTCATTCGAAGCTGACTGGGTGCGCCGGTCAAGCCCGCGCGGGGAGGTTCCGGCAAAAAAAGAGCCGGGCCGATGCGGCCCGGCTCCACTATTCGTTGCTCGATTACGACCAGGCCGGCTTCGGGAATTGGAGCTTCTTCGCTCCGCTCTTGTTCGCCGGGAAAAGGCCGACGACTTCGCCGTTCTGCCACTGGCCGACACCCCAGGGATCGACGTTGAGCTGATTCTTGAACTTGATCTCACCCCAGATCGTCTTGAACGTGCCGTTGGCAAGCGTATCGCGAATCTTCGCGCGGTCGATTTCGCCAACCGTCTCGATGGCCTGCTGCGTTGTCTCAAGGGCGGCGTAAACGCCGACCGCGCCCGCTTCGGACTCGCGGTTGAACATGGCGCGGTGTGCCTTGTAGTAGTCCTCGAGGCCCGGAGCGCCGGTGTCGAGACCGCCGTACAGCAGGATGCCGTTGACCTTGTTGCCGAACTTCGCCTTGAAGCCCGGGAACGGCGTTCCGATGGCCAGATACATGATCTGCGGGTTGAACCCGATGACCTGAGCCTGCTCCGTTATCATGAACGTGTCCGGCGGGTAGCTGAAGGCGATGAACGCGTCGGGGGTGGTGCCCATCGCTTCGCGGAGTAGTGGCTGCAGGTCCGAGCTTCCAAATGGATAGCTCTTGCTGAACACCACTTCGAGCCCATCCTTCTTAGCGGCTTCGAGGAACGCGGCGTGCAACTCGACGCCGAGCTGGACGGTCGGATGGATCGTGGCGACGCGGCCCTTGATCTTCCCTTCTTTCTTCAACGTGGCGATGGCTGCCGAAATCGGCTGCGTCGCTTCGTTCGGCTGCACCAGCCACCAGAAGGCATTCGGCATCGACGGCGCCATGTCGTAGAGCTTCGCCGAAGCGGAAGTCGTCAAGATCACCGGATAGCCGTTCTTGTTGATCACTGGAGCCGACGCGAGGTTCATGTGCGTGGCGTATGGGCTCAGGATCATGTCCACCTTGTCCTGCTGGATCAGGCGCTCGGTGAGCTTGAGCAGTTCGTCCGGCTTGCCCTGGTCGTCGTACTCGACGAGCTCGATCGGCACCTTCTTGTTGAACTTCTTGAGCGAGATGCCGCCCGCGTCGTTCACGCGCTTCTGCCAGAGCTTGTACTGGGAAAGCGTCGTCGAACTCGGCGCCCGGACCAAGCGGGCCGGACATGGTGATCGCGTAGCCGAACCGGATCTTGTCCGGCGCGGCCGCCTGGGCATAGACGGTGCCCGGCAAGGCGCTCGCGCCGACGAGCGCGGCGCCAGCCTTTACGAAGGTTCTCCTATCAACTTTCTTCACGACAATTTCCTCCCTCTTGTTTTCACACGTTTCGCCGGCCGCGAACTTGCGGCCGCCGTCAATTCACAACTCCGCCCCACACTTCCTTGGCAACGGTGGTGCAGAGCATGAGCTTCTCCATTTGACCTTCGGGCGAAATGACGTTGCCATCGGCCGTGGACGAAAATCCGCATTGCGGGCTGATGGCCAATTGCTCGAGCGGCACGATCTTTGCCGCTTCGTCGATGCGACGCTTGAGGGCGTCCCTCGATTCAAGCTGAGCATGCTTCGAGGTGACGATACCCAACACAACTTTCTTGTTGCCTTTCGGCAGGAACCGGAGCGGCGCGAATGTTCCTGAGCGCTCGTCATCATACTCGAGGAAGAAGCCGTCAACATCGATTTCTCCGAGCAGGATTTCAGCGATCGGATCGTATCCTCCCTCGCTGAGCCACGAGCTCTGATAGTTGCCGCGGCACAGATGGATGGTCACGGCCATGTCCGCCGGCCGGTTCTTGATCGAGTTGTTGATGAGCTTCGCCGAGATGCGGGCCATTTTCTTGGTGTCTTCGTTGCTGCGGCCGAAGGCGGCTCCGATCTTCTCGTCGCACAGGAACGCTAGAAACGTATCGTCCAGCTGCAAATAGGTACAGCCGGCCCGCGCGAGATCCGCGACTTCCTCAGCATAAACCCGCGCAAGGTCGGTGAAAAAGACCTCCGGATCGGGGTAGACCTTCTTGTCGATGATCTTCTCCCCGCCTTGCACGATCATCATCGACGGGGAGGGGATGCACACCTTCGGCGTCCTGGTGGTAGCCGACTTCAGAAATTCGAAATCGGCGACCTGGATCGGTTTCGGCCGCGAGAGCCGCGCGTGCACAACGACTTCCGGCGGCACCCATTCCAGCTGCACGCCGTCGTCACGGTGCCATTTCAGGGGATTGTGACCCTCGACAAATTGCACGCCGCCGATTGCGGTTAAGAAGTCCAGGTGCCAGTAGTCGCGGCGCAACTCGCCGTCGGTGATGCCCTCAAGGCCGGCATTCTCCTGAACTTTCACGACGTCGCGGATGCTCTCGTCCTCCACGGAACGGAGCTTCTCGGCGGTGATGTTCTTGCGCTCGCGTTGCACCCGCGCCTGCATGAGTTTCGACGGCCGTAGCAAACTCCCGACGTGGTCGGCGCGAAACGGACCCTTCTTCTTACTCGCCACACTTCCCTCCCTTACTTTTTCTTGTCGTCAATTTTTCCAGAGCCGATCCGAGGCGATGTGCGCGCCTTCGGATAAAGCCTCGAGCTTGAGCCAGGCAACTTTTGGGTCGCAGCCGGACCAGCCGACGAATGTCCCAAATCCACAGTCGGTCCCGGCGATTACATTCTCCTTGCCAGCAATCTCGGCGAATTTCTCGAGCCGCTGCGCGACGAGGCGCGGGTGCTCGACGTGATTGGTGAGCGTGTCGATCACGCCGGGGATCAGGCCTTTGCCGTCCGGGATCTTCACTTCTTCCCAGACCTCCCATTCGTGCGCATGACGAGGATTGGCGGCTTCGAAGTAGATCCAGCTGGCGTTGGTCTTCAGGACGGGATCGATAATCTCCTTCAGTTCGACGTCGTGGTGATGCGGGCCGGCGTAATTGCCCCAGCACAAGTGCAGCCGCACTTTCTCCGCCGGGATGCCGCGCGTTGCTTCGTTCATCGCCTCGATCGCCATTGGGACGTAGTTCTTGATGTCGGCGGCGCCGACACCACCGGTCCAGCAATGGGCGCGCATGGCGAGGTCCGGCGCGTCGAGCTGCAGGTTGAAGCCCGCGTCGACGATCGCGCGGTACTCGACGCTCAGCGCTTTGGCGGCCGCTTCGATGTATTGCTCGGGCGTCGGATAGTAAAGGTTCGGAAAATTGAACAGCATCTGTCCCGGCGTCACCGCGGCGATGAAGGCGCTTTCGGGTGATTTTCCGTTGAGCGCCGATTTCAAGTTGCGAATGTCACGCTGAACCGCGTCGTGGTCCTTCAGCTCAATCGGACCTTCGACGTTCGGCATGACCAGATGTTGTCCGCCCTCGTTCTCGATAAACAGCTTGCTGATGATCTCGGGAAATTCGCCGAGGTCCGTGGCGACGAACTGCGTGCGGTTGGCAAAACCGCTGTAGCGCTGCATCACATAGTTGCTGAAGCCGACCTTGCTCATCTCGCCGTCCGAGATGATGTCGATGCCTGCCTTGCGTTGGAGCGCAACGACTTCGGTCACCGCATCCTTGACGCGCGAGCGGAGCTGGGTTTCGTCGACCGGCTTATCGTCGAGCAGGTCCCACATCATGCGCGTGAGATCCGCGGGACGCGGCAAGCTTCCCGCGTGCGTCGTGAGAATCCGGTCGGCGCTACGCTGCATAGACTCCCTCCCGACCGCGAGCGAGATTGCTTACAGCTCGCAGGTGAGCCGAGGTTTTGTGTCAGGGGTTTCTTTGATTACGAAGATTTTCGGCGGCGCAAAACCGCGACGCCATTGACACACTCCTCGACCTGTATACAGCCTACGTCCCGCTCCGCTGGACGGCAAGCGGACAACGAATGGTGGGCGCTGCCCACCAAGGAAAAAGCCTTGGACCCGTCGTCGTCGCAAACCGTTCGAGCACTACTCAAGCTGCGCCAGCTGATTTTGAGCGGAGATCTCGAGCCCGGGGAGCGGGTGTCGGAAGTGCCGCTCACCCAGCGCCTCGGCGTGTCGCGCACTCCGTTACGCGCTGCGCTGCTTCGGCTGGAAGAAGAGGGGCTGCTGGAGGTCATTCCGACCGGCGGATTTGCCGTTCGTGGGTTCGACGAGCGGGAACTATATGCGGCCATCGAAACGCGGGGAACCTTGGAAGGCTTGGCGGCGCGCCTTGCAGCCGAGCGCGCGCTCGGGCCGGAAAAGTTCGGGCCGATCAAGGAGTGCGTGACCGCACTCGACACGCTGCTCTCCCGCTCGCCGGTCACGACCAAGAATTTTACCGATTACGTCAAGCTGAACGAGCGTTTCCATGCGCTCGTCATCGAGCTTGCGGACAGCCGGGTCCTTGTCCGTCAGGTCGAGCGTGTCGTCAGCCTGCCGTTCGCGTCTGCGAGCGCGTTCGTCATGGTGCAGGCCGCGCTGCCCGAAGCGCAAGCGATGTTCATGATCGCGCAGGATCAGCACCGCTGTATCGTGCAGGCGATCGAAGCTCGCGAAAGCGCGCGCGCCGAGGCGTTGATGCGCGAGCATGCGCGCCTTGCGCATCGCAACCTGGAACTGGCGCTGCGCAATCAGCGGACACGGGACCTCGTGCCTGGCGCCGGGCTCATTCGCCTCCGCAACGCCGTGGCTTGAGGCGCGGTTATTCCGCGGCGCGCCTCGCAGCGACAACCTGGTCTGCCTGCTTGCCGGTTAGTTCCTGCAGATGATCGAACTTGAACGTGAGGCCGCCGACGCCGGCAGTGGCCGAGCGCACCTCGATGATGAGGTCGCCGATCTCGGATTCCGGCAACATCGCGCGAACGACGTCCCAGCCCGACCAGCCTTCGCGTGAATTGAAGCCGAGGATCTGCCCGCGCCGCTGCGATAGGATCGCGTTGATCTTCGCGGTGGCTTCGCTCGGGCAAACGATTTCGACCGTGTCGATCGGTTCGAGCAGAACCGGATGGCAATTCGGCAAGCCCTCGCTCATCGCGAGACGTCCGGCGAGTTGAAATGCCATGTCGGATGAATTGACGTCGTGATAGGAGCCGTCGGTGAGCGTGACGGCGAGATCGACTACCGGAAATCCGAGCGGGCCAATCTTGAGGAAGTCGCGCACCCCGTGCTCGACGGATGGCACGTACTGCTGAGGCACAACACCGCCCTTGATGGCGCTCGCAAACTGAAAGCCGGAGCCGCGCGGCAGCGGCTTGATGTCGAGCACGACGTCGCCGAATTGGCCGTGACCGCCGGTCTGCTTCTTGTGGCGGCCGCGCTGGGTGACGGCCTTGCGGATCGTCTCGCGGTAGCCGACGCGGGGCGCGCGCGTGCTGACGCCGACACCGTAGCGGCCGGACAGCCGCTCGGACGCTACCCGCAAATGCATTTCGCCCTGGCCCCAAAGGATGATTTCGCCCTGTTCGGCGTTGTGAATGACCGTGAGCGAGGGGTCTTCATCGGTGAGCTTGGTCAGCGCGGCGCCAAGCTTGACGTCGTCCTTCCGCTCGCGGGCGCCGATTGCGGCGGCCATGACCGGTGACGAAGGTGCGACATCGACGATCGACGCCGGGGCGCTCTTCCCGGTCGAAATGGTCGCGCCGGTGACAATGGGATCGAGCTTGCCCAGCGCGACGGTCTCGCCGGTTTTGCCGACACCACGCTTGTCGATCGCCGCTCCGTGGATCTTGAAGACGCCCGCTACGCGCGCGGACTCGCCGTTTGAGCCGAGTACCGTCGCGCCCTCGGCGATCTCGCCGGACAGCACGCGCGTGATCGACATTTTGCCGCCATGGGGCGTGTGCACCGACTTCATCACATAGCCGAGGCCCTCATTGCCCGCTTTGACGCTGAGCCTGGCGGCGGTCGCCGCGATGCCGGGAGCTTCGTGTCGTAGCGCCTTCATAAGACGCAGCACGCCGTTGGTGCGCGTGGCTGAACCAATGAGTACCGGGCAGATTTTCCCTTCGCGCAGTTCCTTGACCAGATCGTCGAACACCTTGTCGCGCGGCGGCTCGATATCCTCGAGCAACTGCTCCATCAACTGATCGTCGTGGTCGGCGAGCTTCTCGAGCATGGTGAAGCGCGCCTCCTTCTTGCGATCGACGTTCTCGCCTTCCATAGGCACAACCTCGCTCGCGGCGTGCTCGCGGTAGACGAAGGCGCGCTCGAGTGCGAGGTCGACGAAACCCTCGACGATGTCGTTCTTCCAGATCGGGATCTGGCGCAGCACGAGTGGCACGCGCGAGGCGGGCTGCAGCAGCGCGAGTGTTTCGCGTACACGTTTGTCGGCCTTGTCGATCTTATTGATGAAGAGAAAGCGCGGAATGTTGCGGTCTTCGAGCTCGCGCATCACGAGCTGCAGCTGCGGGACCTTGCGCTCGTCGGCTTCGCACACGACGATGGCCGCGTCGACCGGCGGCAAGGCGGCCCGCATGTCTTGGACAAACTCGATCGAGCCGGGGCAATCGAGGAAGGTATAGGTGTCGCCGAGAAAATCCGTGGACGCGACGGAAAGCTCTACGCTCATCCGATGCGCGCGCGACTTGGCGCCGGCATCGCCCACCGTGTTGCCCGCCTCCACCGTGCCGGGCCGCTGCACGGCGCCGGTGCGGGCGAGAATCGCCTCGAGCAGCGTGGTTTTTCCGGATTGAAAGGGACCGACAAGCGCGATACAGCGCGGCCCCCGGATTGCTCTGCCGTTCGTGGCTCCGCCTTGATCTGCCATCGACGCCTCCAGGTGCGCAAAGCCCCTTGTCAGGCCTCAGGGGCAGGCCCGGCGTCGCGTCCGCACAGCCAGCGGTCGCCGGCACGCGCGTCCGGCCCGGGGGCATATCGTTTCAAAGGTGAGGGGGAGTGGCAAGGGTCTGTGCATTGCAGGTTGTTGCTTCCGGACATGCGGGTTAGGCGGAAGCCTTGTATTTCTGGCTGGCCATGGAACACAGCGCGCCCTTTCTCGCCGAGACGTTGCGAAAGACACAATACCTGCCGCCGGACCGGCTGGTTGAGTACCAGCGGAGTCTCTTGGAGCCGCTCGTGCGCCATGCGCGCACGCACGTTGCGTTTTACCGGGAAAGCGGCAGGCTTGAGCCGCTCTTTCGCGAGAGCGGCGCAATCGATTGGGATCGGTGGCGCGAGATCCCCCTCTTGACGCGCGCCGAGGTTCAGTCTGCCGGCGAAAGACTTCGTTCCGAAGCGTTGCCCGAGGCTCACGGCCCCAGCAGCCCATACATGACGTCCGGTTCGACCGCCGAGCCGGTCAGGATCTGGCAAAGCCGCTGGTTCAATCCGACGGTAAGGGCTGTCGTGACGACTCGCAATCTCGAACGGCAGGGGATTGATCCGATGCAGCGGCTTGCAATGTTGTACTCGTTCACGCCAGCGGATTTCGATATTCGCGGCGTACGCCGTCACGCCTCAGGAAGTGATCAGTTTTCCGAGCCAGGACTGGTCGGAGAACGATTTGACGTCGCAGATACCCGGTCTGCGGACGAACTAATCGCTGAAATCATTGCTATTCATCCAAGACTTGTCCGGGCGCAGCCAATAACGCTGGAGCTAATGTGCGCCCACGATCGCGACCGTCGGTTGTCAAATCTCGGCATCGCGGCGGTGCTTGCAGTCGGCGAGCATTTTCCCGTCGAGGTTAAGGAGGAGGTCGCCGCACATTTCAATTGCTGGATCATAGACATGTATGGGAGCGTCGAATGCGGCCGCATGGCCAACTCGTGCCCCGACTGCGGTCGCTTCCACACCGAGTCAGAAACGGTGCTGGTTGAGATTTGCGGTGAGGACGGGGCGCCGACGCCCGTCGGCGAATGCGGCTGGGTAGTCGCCACCCCTCTCTATAATTATGCGATGCCGCTGATCCGGTACGATCACGCTGATCGCGCAATCGTTGGACCAAGTGACCAATGTCCGATAACGCTGCAGACGTTGGAAGCAGTTCTTGGCAAGGAAAGAACCGTTTTCGAATTTCCGGGCGGGGTCGTAATCCGCGCGACCGTGCCCGCGTCGGCAGTCGTCCGGTATCTCGGTGCGCGAGCTTTCCAAGTCGCACAGGTTGCCGAAGACCGCTGCGAGTTCCGCATTGTCCCCGGCCACCTTGTCCCATCGCAGATGCGTTTCGATGAAATGACAGGGCTGCTCAGGTCGATCTGGTGGCGCGGTCTCCGCGTGGACTACAAGATTGTCGCCGAGCTCCCGCGCAAATCGCCTCGCGGCAAAGTGCCGACCGTCGTACGAGAAGTCGCCCTCGATGACCGGTCGTCGCGGACCCTTCGCATCCGATCGGGGATCGGTTGACATCGGAAGATGCCCGCGCCGGCGCGCCTGCCCTTACGGCATCTGCGCTATTCGATCCGCGACAATCTCAAATGTGTTTCCCACGTGCCGCCTGCGGCAGTCGATCGCCAACGCGCGAGCGCGCTCGCCATAGCCGGGATCGACGAGAACCTGATTGACGGCGTCCAGCAGCTGACTCTTGCGGCCGACACCCCGCCCGATGCCCAATCGCTCGAGGGCATTCACGTAAAACCAATTCTCGGGGCTTGCCGCAAGGATCACCTGGGGGACGCCGGCCACGAGTGCGCGGCTCACCGAATGGGATCCGCCGTGGGTGACTGCTACTGCTGCGAACTTTGCCATGTCATTCGTGTCGATGAGCCGCGGTTCGATCTTCGCGCCGGATTGCTCTAGGACGCGACGCGGCTCGGGCTCAAGGTCGCGATCGTCGATCCGTATCGGATGTTTCAGTGCAACAAGTGTCTGGATTACAGTAGGGTCGTTCTTCTGATCCCTAGACAAGAACAAAGCGATTTCGCGTCCGCCGCCCGAAGGCGAGGTGCACTGCTCCACGACGCTGGGCAGCAATTCATGGCGGCGAACAGCGGCATACGGATCGATTTCGCTGAAACCGTAGGCAAAGTTGTGCGGTGGAACGCAAGCAGATGGCAGGTCCGGAACCGCAAACTCGCCCAGCTCTTCGAGCGCGGCGTTGATCGAGCACAATAACGAAATCTCGTCTCCAACCTCGCTCGGCGGATTCGGTGCAAAGGGTGGAAAACGACCGTCGAATCCGCAAGGTGCGGTGAACATGCATCCGAATGCTACCGCAGGCAGCCGATTGCGTGCGGCAAGCGCCGCCAACGGTGAGTAGTCGCAGACCAGAACATCGGGGCGCACAAGTTCGAATATCGTGCGCCATGCCTCGAGTTGGCGGCGCACAACGATTGGCGTGTCGAGCCCCAGATACTGAAGGACGTCCGCGTAGCTGCGGACAGGTTTTGGGGTCCATGGATTGCCAGTACGCGACATCCTTGGAACCACCGGAGCTTGCAGCAAGCGTTCAATCGAATCGAGCGGCTCCCGGATTTCATGCGGGCGCAGGGAAGCGAAGTCGATTGAAAATCCCCGACGCTTCAAGGTATTTGCGAGGGTCACCATCCTCGCGTTGTGGCTACCTCCGGCGCCTGCCTCCCAAGCCAGAAGCACGCGACGAGGTGTGGCGGGCCCGGCCAATTTCTGTTGCCTCCAGTTGCGGATTTCTCGCTCGCGGCTCATCCCGGGGCGACCCCGGAGCCGGAAGGAGATATAAGTTCAAAGCCAGGGTTCAGTCGAGGTGCGGGGGTCGTATGGGTGGGTTGTTGCAGCGTGAGCCCGGCGTCGAATTGCCGGTCGCCGTGCGCGGCGAGGGGATTTACCTCTTCGATCGACGCGGAAATCGATACCTCGACGCCGCTGCTGGCGGCGGCGTGTCGTGCCTGGGTCACAGCGACCCCGAAGTGATCGCCGCGATGAAGGCGCAACTTGATCGAGTTGCGTACGCGAACAACTCGGTATTCTCCAATGTTCCGGCCGAGAGCGCGGCGCAGCTGCTCAGTGACAGCGCACCCGCGGGTCTGGATCAGGTTTACTTCGTTTCGGGCGGAGCCGAGGCGGTGGAAGCCGCCCTCAAGATCGCAAGACAATATTTTGTAGAAGTCGGCGAGAGCGAACGGCGCTTTGTCATCGGGCGCCAACATAGTTTTCACGGCAACACACTCGCGACCGTGGCGCTTGGAGGCAACGCATCACGGCACGCCTTGTTCGAGCCTTTGCTGCCCGAACGCAGGCACATTTCGGCTTGCTACGCCTATCGCGAGCAGGCGCGGTCCGAGTCAGTCGAAGATTACGGCAGACGGACGGCGGACGAACTTGAATCACTTGTGCGAGAACTCGGTCCCAGGTCGGTCGCTGCCATGGTCGTCGAGACCGTCGTGGGTGCCACGCTAGGCGCGGTGCCTGCCGTGCCCGGCTATTTCCGGCGGCTACGTGAGATTTGCGATCGGCACGGAATTCTTCTCATTTTGGATGAGGTCATGTGCGGCATGGGCCGCACGGGCACATTGTTCGCTTTCGAGCAAGAAGGGGTCATACCCGACATCGTGTGCGTGTCGAAGGCGCTCGGTGCCGGGTATCAGCCGATCGCAGCGACAATCGTGTCACGACCAATTCGTCAGGCGATTGCGACCGGTAGCGGTACCATTCAGCACTTTCAAACCTATCAGGCGCATCCGATTGCCTGCGCGGCGGCGCAGGCGGTTCTCGCGAAGGTCGTGCTGCCGGAAATGCTTGCCCAGGTTAGGGCGCGCGGTGACCGACTGATGCGGCAGTTGCGCGAACGGCTGGGCGGCCATCCGCACGTCGGCGACATTCGCGGACGCGGCCTGTTCGTCGGAGTGGAGTTCGTTCGTGACCGCGTGACGAAGGAGCGGTTTGATCCCAACCAGCGAGTCAATGTAGCGGTGAAACGGGAAGCCTTGCGGTTGGGCCTCACGATCACGGGTCCGATCGCCGCAGTCAACGACTGCGCGATGCTTTCGCCGCCGTACATCGTCACCGAAAGCGATATCGATCTGATCGCGGATCTGTTCGGCCAGGCAATCGAAGCCGCTCTTGCGCAAAAGGCGACCGCGGCATGAGTGACGAGCAAGACGCAGCCACGGTTTCGGTCGAAGACGCGCGTCGGCAGTTCTTCAACTTATTTACGCGAATGGAGCAGTGGCCCTTCACGGAGATCCTGGATCATCAGGCGTTTAAGGCCGAGCAACTCGCGCGCTACGTCCGGAACCGCGTCCCGCCGCTGGCGGATCGCGTTGAAGCGCTCTTTGACGGCGACGAATTCCATCCGGAATGGTGGGGCAACCTGCCTGTCCTTACGCGTAGTGACTTGCAGAAATTTACGCCGGCGCTCGATGCGATTGATCCGCCCCCGGAAATGGGCGGGAGAGAGCGTTCGTCGACTTCCGGGTCAACCGGCCAGCCGGTGGAGGTGCGCCGAACAGCGCTCGCCGCGGCAGTAGCCCGAAGCATGCGCGACCGGATTTATTTTTGGCACGGCTTCGATCCCAACGCTCGGATGGCCGGTATTTCCCCGGATTGGCACGATTCGGAGTGGCCGGACGGTCGATCGGGCGGGACGTGGTGCAGCTACGGACCCGCGGGAACGAAGCATACCCTGACGATCTTTGTTGGTGCGGACCAGCAACTAGACTGGCTGCGTCGCGTGCGGCCGCGTTATCTCACGACTATCAGTTCCAACCTTCATGAATTGGCGGAAGCCGCTTTGGCAACTGGCCGCTCCATAGAGATTGAAGCGATTTTAGCGGCGGGAACGATGTTGACCGACGAAACCCGCACGTTGGTTGCCAGGGCCTTCGGTGCGCGGGTTGTCGATGTCTATGCATGCGAGGAGATGGGGCCGATAGCGATTGAGTGTTCCCACACCAGGTTGCTGCACACGTGCGTCGAACACCTCATCGCGGAGGTGATCGACGACGATGACACACCGGTCGAACCGGGCGGCACCGGCCGCCTAATCCTGACAAGCCTGTACAACTATGCCACGCCGCTCTTGCGTTATGAGATCGGCGACATCGTCGAAACCGCGGCGGAGCGGTGTCCATGCGGTCGTTCATTGCCTGCCCTACGGCGCGTGGTGGGGCGCAATCGCAGGCCGGTGCGCTTTCCCGATGGCACGCAAGTGCGAGTGCACGCTGCCGTAATCGCGGCCGGAGTGCCCGACCTGCTGCCGGCCAAACAGTTTCAGATTGCCCAAGTCGCTCCTACGCGGTTTGAGGTCCGCTACGTTCCGCGGGACACGAGCTTTCAACCCGACTCAAATGTCATCAAAGAAAGGTTTCGCGAGTTGGTGCACCCCTCGGCGGATGTCGAACTGGTGAGGGTCGACGAGATCAGGCGTGGGCCGCGCGGCAAGTATCAGGACTTCATCTACTTCGACGCCTGAATCGATCGCCAAAAGTAGCAGCGCCGCGCTGAAGCGCGGCGCTGATCATCAGGAATTGGTCCAGATATCAGTCGATTTCAATTCCACGGATCTTCTCATCCTTGCCCATTCCATGCGGCTTGAACGAGAGAGTATCCTCGCGGTGACGGCGAATGAGACTCTTGTCCTTGCCGCCGAAGTAGACGCGCAAGCCGGCCCAGAGGCTCTTGAAGTCATCTTCGCCGACACGGCCTTCCACGAAGAGCGATGCCATGCGGCCGCCACCGAGCGGCGCAGCCCATTCACCGCGTAGCGCCAAGGCATTCTTGCCGGTCAAATAACGGTGACCGATGCCGAGCTTCATGTTTTCGGTGAAGTAGTAGCTGAGATCGACGTAGTCGAAGAAACGGGTCTTGTTGTCGTAGACGGTGAATACCGTCGGCGAGCTGAGGCCGGTCGCCGAGTTACCAGCCTCGACACCAACCACGCCCTTCACTTCCCATGGACCGTGATAGCGCGCGAATTCGGCGCCTACGTATCCGGCGTGAGCGCCGCCGAACCGCGAAAGGTGAGTGTAGGCAGCGTACAGGCCAAGCATCCCTACGTTGGGATCGCGCCAGAACCAATGTCCGTGCACTTCGCCATAGAAGCGACCATCCCAGGATGAGCCGACCACGTCACCTTGAAATCCATACTGGGGTCCCAGTGGCACAGTCACGCTGCCATCCACTGCGAAGAGGCTTCGCTCCCAGAACGAACCCCCGTAGATCGCACCGACGTAGTTGACGCCATCGACAGCCGGAAGTGGCCCGATCGGCGGCGCCGATTTCACGACCGGAGAATCTGCAGCCTGGGCCGACATGACCGTGATGAACGTCGCGCCAACCATGCTCGACAACATGGTGGTCGAGCGAAGGAATCGCTGCATTGGCATTGGAACGCCCCTGTTATCCGCCGTTCTTATTGGGGCAATTATCGGATGGCGCGCGCCAAGGAACCAGCCCCGGAATCGGTTGCCACCATTGAAATTCATGGCGAGTTGCAATTTTGCAACGCGCAACAAATGGGGGCAAAAGGCCGCTGGAAATGCCATGCCGGCGCCGCGTGAGCGACGCCGGCATGTTGCGGACCGGCAAGTTCGAGTAGCCGGCGGTCAGTAAATCGAAAGCGCTGCCCCCGCGAGGGCGAAATTGATGCCCGTCTTGGCCTCCACGCTGATGGGTTGGAGGGAAATCGTCTGATTCGAGCCGCCCACAAGCACGTTGGCCCCGAGCCCGACGATGAGGGCGGCGGCCGCATGACCTCCGGCATAGTTGCCGCGCAAGGCGTGTTGGTCGACGGCGGCCGTTGGCGCGAACACGCGCCAGATCAGAACTTCATTCCGCGTGATTCCGGCTTGCAAGCCAAGGCTCACCACCCGACCGGCATAGCGATAGCCGGGGCCGCGATCGGACAGGAACACGCAGTTGTAGTCGCTGACGGCGAGGATCAGCGAAATCGTTCCGGGCGAGCGGCACTCAAGCGTCCCGACGGCAACGCGGTCACGCGCGTCGGCTGGCGATGCAGTGAGGATGATGAGCGCGATGAAGAAGAAGAGACGACGCATCATACAGAACTCCACACACTTGGTCCGGATCCGGATGTTGCAATCCAGTTCGCGTGACGCAGATCGCCCCCAAGCCCTGCCGACGGGCAAATACTAGCCCGCGCGACGTTTCGCGAAAACGAAGAATGCGAGCGCCTGCGCGGATTCCACCGACGCTGGCAATTCGGCCACACCGCTCACGATGCAGTGATTATTGGTGCCAGTCCGCCAGTTGCGCGGCCGCGTAGCGATCGCCGGCCGCAACTCCCAGCGGATAGGCGCTGTCGAGAGCCCACATTTCTTCCGGCGAAAGTCGTACGTCGAGTGCGGCCACGATATCTTCGAGGTGCGCACGCGTCTTGCAGCCGGGAAACGGAATGAGCGGCGCGCCCTTCGCGAGCACCCACGCAACAGCCAGACGCGGCAGCGAGATATCCCTGGCCGCAGCGATCCCGCTTGCCGTGGCGAGGAGCTGGCGGTTGCGTTCGTAGTTATCGCGACGGAATTGATCGTAGGTGGCACGCGTGTCCCCCGCAATCGGCGCGCCGGGATCGAAGTTGCCGGTCATCAATCCGCGCGCGAACGGCGCGTATGCCATGATGCTCATGCCGAGTTCGTTGCAGACGGGAAGGTGCTCCCGTTCGAGGTCGCGTGAGAGAAGCGAGTACTCGATTTGCAGGGAGACAAGCGGGTGAACCTTGGCCGCGCGGCGAATGAAGGTCGGACCCGACTCCGAGACCCCGATGAAGCGAATTTTTCCTTCTTTCCTCAGGCTGGCGAGCTCGCCAATCGTGTCTTCGATGCGTTCAGGCGGGGAGGGGCGCGACGGGCAGAACACATCGATGCTGTCGAAGCCGAAACGGCGCAGGCTTTCCTCGCAGTCGCGGCGCGCGGACTCCGGCGTGCACTCAATGCCCAGCGCCTTGCCGCTGGCATCGCGGCGCACGCCGAACTTGGAGTGGACGATGACCTTGTCCCGGCGTGTGCCCTTGAGCGCGCGGCCGATCAGTTCCTGATTGTGGCCGGAGCCATAGCTGACCGAGGTATCAAGAAAATTCACGCCGAGTTCGATGGCGCGGTGAATTGTAGCTATGCTTTCGGTGTCGTCGGCCGGTCCATAGAGCCCGGACATCGACATGCAACCGAGCCCGATCGTGGAGACCTCCAGGCCGCTGTTACCGAGCGGGACGTATTTCATCGCTTGTCGAACACCATCACCTTGGAGACGAATGCCGGCGTGTCGCGGACGTGGGTGAGGCCGCCCGCGCGCGCGATTTCGGCGAAATCCTCCTCCAGGTAACTCGCGTAGTAGGGTTCGTGGAAATTCTGCGGGAAGAGCTCAAGCAAGCCTTCGTAATCGGGCATGTCGCCGCGCTGAAGTGAGTCCAGGAGCACGAGCCGGCCTCCCGGCTTCAGCACACGCGCGCATTCGCGGACGACGGCTCGGCGCACCTGCGGGGGCAGTTCGTGAAAGGTGAAAATGCTCGTGACCGCGTCCTGGCTCGCGTCGGCCAGCGGGATCGATTCGGCGTTGCCAACGACGAATCCAATCCGTGAACGACGACGCAGGTGGCGCCGGGCTTCATTCAAGTAGGCCTCGGAGAAATCAAGCCCCAAAACCGGCAGTCGCGGCCAGGCCTGTTTCACGAAATCGAGAAAGCGCGCGGTGCCGGTGCCGACGTCGAGGAGGCGCAAGGTGCGCTGATCGCGCCCGGCAAAGAGCTCGTGTAGGGGAACGAGCGCCTGACGGCGGATCGCATTGGCGGTCCCGTTGAACAGCACCTCGACCTGTGTGTCGTACCGTTGCGCAGAGTCCTCGGTAAGCCATCCGCCGGTCTGGAAGTGAAAGTTCTGCAGATAGTAGCGCGGACGCTTTGCGCGCATTTCGTCGGTGAAGACCTCGCTGTGTTCGCCGCTTTTGCGGCGGCGGTGGATTTCGGGGAGGTCCTCGAAGAAGAGCCGCGAGCGCTTCAGCAGCGTGGCCAGCGAGCCGTCGCGATCCGCCGGCAGCGGATAGATTCCCGCCTCGACGTTGGCGAGGTCCTGCTGAAACAGGCGCGCCATGTCCGCATAGAGACGGCTGCGGTCTGGCACGGGCGCATCGGTTCGTGCACGAGGCCGCGCGCTCTCTCCTTCGCGCCGGCGCACTTCATCCGAAATGTAGCGCATGGCGAACCCGTGGCCGACGTACCACGCGACGCGCGGTAATTGCGTCGCACCGTAGGCGACCGCGGTGGCGAAGCGGGCGAGGGGCGTGCTCATGGACCGAATTCTATTCCTGACGATTGCCGAAGTGGATCAAAATCGTGGCCATTGCGTTGCCATGGAAGAGAAATCCTGGGCGCAAGATTACGCCAAAGGATGTTGATGCTCCAGGAGAACGCATATGGCACGTAAGTATTCGCGTGGCGCTTCCAAGGATGTGAGACGGGCGATGCGCAAGCGCAAGCGCGGCACACTCAGAAGTGGGCGCAGCGGCAAGAAGGTGAAGAGCCGGAAGCAGGCGATCGCGATCGGTTTGTCGGAAGCGCGCAAAAAGGGAAAGAAGGTCCCGCGCAAACGCAAGGGCGGACGGCGGAAACGCGGGCGATAAGGCCGGCCGTCCCGCGCCGTTACTTCAAGTTTCCGCAAAACCGCTGAATGCGATTGCAGGCTTCCTCGAGCTGCTCGGTCGACGTGGCGTATGAGATGCGAAAGGCCGGCGCGAGACCGAACGCGGTGCCGTGCACGACCGCGACGCCTTCGGCCGCCAGCAGCTCCTTCGCAAAATCCTCGTCGGTTTCGATTTTCCTGCTTGCTGGCGAGGACTTGCCGATGGCACCCGCGCACGACGGATAAACATAGAAGGCGCCTTCCGGCTTCGGGCAAGTCAAGCCCTTGGCCTGATTCAGCATCGACACGACGAGATCACGCCGCTCCTTGAACACCTTGTTGTGCTTCGGGATGAAATCCTGCGGCCCGTCGAGCGCCTCGACCGAAGCCCACTGCGTGATCGAGCTCGGGTTCGTCGTCGATTGCGACTGCAGCGTTCCCATTGCCTTGATCAATGGCTCGGGTCCGCCGGCGTAGCCGAGGCGCCAGCCGGTCATGCAATAGGCCTTCGACACGCCGTTCATGGTCAGCGTGCGCTCGTAAAGCGTCGGCTCGACCTGCGCCGGCGTCGCGAACTTGAAATCATCGTAGACGAGATGCTCGTACATATCGTCCGTGAGCACCCAGACGTGCGGGTGCTTCACGAGCACATCCGTGAGCGCTTTCAATTCCGCGCGCGAATAGGCGGCGCCGGTCGGGTTCGACGGCGAGTTGAAGATCAACCACTTCGTCTTCGGCGTGATTGCGCGCTCGAGTGCGGCCGGTTTGATCTTGAAACCGTCCTCGAGTTTGCCGACGACCGGCACCGGCTTGCCGCCCGCGAACAGCACGATGTCCGGATAGCTCACCCAGTAGGGCGCGGGAACGATCACCTCGTCGCCGGGATTGATCGTCGCGACAAGTGCGTTGAACAACACCTGCTTGCCGCCGGTGCCGACGGTGATCTGGCTCGGCTTGTAATCGAGTTCGTTCTCACGCTTGAACTTGCGCGCGACCGCGGCCTTTAGCTCAGGCATGCCGTCGACGGCGGTGTATTTCGTCTCGCCGCGCTTGATCGCTTCGATCGCCGCCTTTTTGATGTTGTCCGGCGTATCGAAATCGGGCTCGCCCGCGGACAGGGCAATAATGTCGCGGCCCTCGGCCTTCAGCTTCTTCGCGAGGTCCGAGATGGCAATGGTAGGCGAGGGCTTGATGCGCCCGATTGCGTCCGAAAGAAAAGCCATGCGTTGCACCGGTGTTGCGGGCGGCAGACCTAAAGCCTCAACCGATTCACGGCAAGCAAAAACCGTCCATTCCCCGGCGTTGCCGAGGGCATCACCAGTATTGATGACAGCCATTAACGGGGCGGCAAGCCGGCTCGGCTACTTTCGCGGGCGAACACTCCCCGGTTGAATGCGATTGATGCGATCCATGAAGATCGATAGCTCGAACTTGAGCCGTCTGGACCTGATGCTCTGGGCCGTGGTGGTCGCCGTGGCGGCGGTCGTGTTCGGCGCGCCGGCGGTGAGTGATTTTCGAATCTTATGGACTTCGTTTCTCTTGCCCGGAGGCGCGTGCGTCGCGCTCGTGATCGCCGCCCGATTCTACGAGTTGCGAGAGGATCTGCGCCTGGCGTCGGCGCTCGGCGCTACCGGCATGTTGCTCGCGTTCTCTGCAGTCGGTGGTCCGCTCTCCTATCTTGCGGCGAGTGCCAACCTTCCCTTGCTGGACCATGTTTTCGACGCAGCTGACGGCGCATTGGGGCTCGGTTGGCGTGAACTGCTCGACTGGATGAACGCCATCCCAATGGCGCATCCCCTGTTCGGATTCGCGTACCAGAGTTTTACGGTTCAGGCGTCCGTCGCGATCCTGTGTCTGTCGTTCAGCGGCCGCTTCGCTCACCTGCGCACGTTCCTGCTTGCGTTCATGACGGCCGCTGTTGTGACCATCGTTATCTCCGCCTTTACGCCTGCGCAAGGCGTGTGGGGTCACTACGGACTGCACGCGATCGATCATCCGGCGATCGACCCGGTCACGCGCGAGTTTCATTTGCCGATCTTCCATGGCCTTCGCGACGGCTCATTCCGGCTGCTCGCTGGTGTCGGATCGATGGGCATCATCACCTTTCCCAGTTTTCATTCCGCGATTGCGCTGCTCTTCATCTTCGCGTTCTGGCCCGTGCCGGCAATGCGTTGGGTCGGTCTCGTAGTGAACGTCCTGATGATTGCGGCGACGCCGGTGGATGGCGGACACTACTTCGTGGACGTGCTCGCGGGCCTCGTGATTGCCGCCGGTTGCTGGATTGGAGCCAGTGCGTTCGTCGAGCGCTCGCTCGTTCACATGCGCGTGTCGCCGATTGCCGCAGTGCAAGGAACTCCTCTCTCGCGCGATTGACCGATCACCGCTCGGTTCCGGAGCGGTCCTTTCGGCGCGCGTTCGTCTGCGCTAGCCTTGAGATGATCGGCGTGAGCGCATCGGAATGCGGCCGAGGCAACGCGCACGCTTGAATTTACGCGGCTGAAACGCACGTCGGAGCGTCGACGGTCGCTGATTGCTCGGAGTTCCCATGCTGACTCTCTATTCAATGCAGCTCTCGGGCAATTCGTACAAAGTTCGGCTGTTACTGGCGCGGCTCGGAATCTCCTACCGCCTGGTGGAAGTCGACATCCTCAAGGGTGAAACGCGCACGCCTGCCTTCCTTGCGAAAAATCCGGATGGGCACGTCCCGCTGCTCGAACTCGAAAATGGTCATCGGCTCGCCGAGTTCGAATGCGATTCTTGTCTATCTCGGCGAGGACACGCCGTTCCTGCCGGCGAACCGCCTGCAGAAAGCTGAAGTGCTGCGTTGGATGTTCTTCGAACAGCACAGTCATGAACCGGCGCTCGCGGCAGCGCGCTGGTGGCTCTCGCTCGTGCGCGGCG
Source organism: uncultured Alphaproteobacteria bacterium (assembly GCA_963711595.1). Taxonomy (GTDB): domain Bacteria; phylum Pseudomonadota; class Alphaproteobacteria; order Rhizobiales; family Xanthobacteraceae; genus JAUSIF01. Next base: position 313,509 of record CAVQER010000006.1, on the reverse strand, counting down.
GGCGCGACCTCCGCACGCACGACATCGACCACTGGATGGAGCAGGGCTACGAGGCGCTCGGACTCATGGAACGGCATCTCGCGCGCAACGCCTATTTCGTCGGCGGTCGCTGCAGCGTGGCCGATCTCGCGCTCTATGCGCATACCCACGTTGCGCCGGAAGGCGATTTCGATCTTTCCGGCTTCCCGGCGGTGACGGATTGGCTTGCTCGGATCGCTACCGAGCCGAGTCACATCGCAATGACACAGGCGCCCGAAGGCGCTGTCGTTTCCGCAACTCTTGCTGAAGTCTGATCGAGGTCACGATTTCGCCATCGAGCGGACTCGCGGGAGACTCGATCTGCCGTACCTTGTCAGGCAAGGCGGGCGAGATGATTCGTTGGAGATATTATGGAACGCCCGTCCCGTGCGCCTGAGCGGCGCTTTCCCCGAGCCGTGCGCGAATTGCAGTATGACGCGGTCTGCGTCGACTTCGCCGTGGCGCTTGCCCTCGTGTTCTCGATCGTCGCGCTGATTTACGCGATGACCGTCGACACCTCTTTTGCGGACGTCGTCCGAGATTTTGCCGGTCAGGTGTCCGCGGGCTGAGCTGGTCAGCGATTGCACCGATCCCTGCTCAGGCACATCCGCGCTTCGCTCAATAGAATCCGCGCGATACCCCGGGATTTTCCGGAGCGCGGCGCTTCCAACAAGGCGCTAATTCACGAGCGCGCGAACCGTATTCGCAACGTGTTCGGGAGGCCGCAATGCTCTTTGAGGGCGGATTCAGCTTCACCAACTTCCTCGTCAACACCCTCGTCATTTTCTTGTTCGTCGTATGGTTCTGGCTGCTGATCACGGTCTTTAGCGACCTGTTCCGGCGCCAAGACATATCCGGCTGGGGCAAGGCTCTCTGGGTGATTTTCCTGATCCTGCTCCCGTACCTCACGGTGTTCGCATATCTCATCTCGCAGGGCCGTGGGATGGAAGCGCGCGGGGTTGAGCGGGCGACACAAGCGCGTGACGAGGTTCGACGTTACGTCGGTTTCAGCGTAGCCGATGAGCTCGAGAAACTCGACGGGCTCAAAAGCTCCGGGCGGATCACCGAACAGGAATACGCCAACCTTCGCCTCAAGCTCGTTCAGTAGCGAACGGTTCGGCGCCACGCGGCCATTCGCCTAAGGCAACTCGACCGGTTGCTCCGCACGATGCCAACGGTCGCCTCCAGCGCGACGGGATGGAATGCCGCTGTGACCGTTCCCATTGAATCGCGTTCGTATCTCGGTGATCCTTGGCTCCGCACGTTGGTCGCATTGGTCGCCATCATCGCGGCGCTTGGCGCGCTCTACATCGGCAGCGTCGTTTTTGCGCCGGTAGCGTGCGCTCTCTTTGTCGTCGCAGTTTTGTGGCCGGTTCAGAGCTGGCTGCAATCACGTCTGCCGACGCTGCTTGCGTTGGCAATTGTGATGCTGATTGCCGTCGCGGCATTCTTGCTATTCACCTCGCTCATCGCCTGGGCCTTTAGCCGGGTAGGGCGGGCCGTGTTCGCCGATGCCGACCGATTTCGAAGCATCTATGACTACGTGATCGCCTGGCTGGAAGGCCACGGCATCGTCGTCGCCGCGATCTGGGCGGAGCACTTCAATGTCGGGTGGCTACTGCGAACGATCCAGGGTGTGACTGGCCGCGTGAACACGACCATCACGTTCTGGCTGATCGTGTTCACCTACGTCATGCTTGGACTTCTCGAGGTCGGTGATTTCCCACGAAGGATCGCCAACTTGAGAAATCGGGAAGCCGCACGCGTGCTCCATGACGGGAGCATGGAGACCGCGGCGAAGCTTCGCAGGTATCTGATAATCCGGACGCTGATGAGCCTTGCGACCGGCTTGCTGGTGTGGGCTTTGGCGGCGCTTGCCGGCTTGCAGCTAGCTGCCGAGTGGGGCGTCATCGCCTTCGCATTGAATTACATCCCGTTCATCGGGCCTTTCATCGCCACGCTGTTTCCCACTTTGTACGCGCTCGCGCAGTTCGCATCGTGGCAGTCGGCACTCGCGGTTTTCCTCGGATTGAACGTCATCCAATTCGTGATCGGCAGCTATGTCGAGCCGCGTATCTCCGGGAAGGCGTTGGCGATTTCTCCGAGCGTCGTTCTCTTCGCAGTGTTCTTCTGGACGTTCCTCTGGGGATTGTTCGGCGCCTTTATCGGCGTTCCGATCACGATTGCGTTGCTGGCGTTCTGCGCGCAGCACCCATCGACCCGTTGGCTGGTGGACATTTTTGGTTCAGGGGGCGACACGCCTGCACTGGTGCGCAAGGAACCGCGACCGTAATATCGCGTTGTCGGTTCCGGGGTGCATCGTGATCCGTCAATTTCTGATTCTGCTGCTTTCCCTGTTCGCGACGCCTGTCCTGGCCCAGGAGAAAACTCCGGCCATGGAAAGCGCGAAGGCGAAATTTCACGTCGAGACCATGGCAACCGGTCTCGAGAATCCGTGGGCGATCGCGTTCCTGCCCGACGGGCGAAAATTGATCACCGAGCGGCCGGGCCGGCTGCGCGTGCTCGACTCGAAGGGAAAGTTGTCCGCGCCGGTCGCGGGCTTGCCGTCCGTGGCTGCGGTCGGGCAGGGCGGATTGCTCGACGTGATTCTGGCGCCGGATTTCGTGAAGAGCCGGCGGATCTACTTCAGTTACTCCGAGCCGCGTGGTGCCGTAAATGGCACGGCGGTCGCGCACGCGCTGCTCGTCGACGAGGGCGGCAAGTCTCGCCTGCAGGACGTCACGGTGATTTTCCGGCAGGAGCCGGGAAGAGGCGGTGGGTTCCACTTTGGATCCCGACTCGCGTTCGCGCCGGACGGCAATCTGTTCGTTACGCTCGGCGAGCGCAACGCCATGTCGCCTGCGCAGGATCTCTCCGGCCATCTCGGGAAAGTTGTGCGCATCCGGCCGGACGGTTCGGTGCCACCCGACAATCCGTTTGTGAAACGAGAGGACGTGCGGCCGGAAATCTGGTCATACGGACATCGCAACCCGCAGGCGGCTGCGATTCATCCGACCACGGGCAAGCTGTGGGAGATCGAGCACGGCGCACGCGGCGGCGACGAGATCAACATCCCCGAAGCGGGAAAGAATTACGGTTGGCCTACCATCTCCTTCGGCCGCCACTACTCCGGTGCAAAGATCGGCGAGGGGAGCCAAAAGGAGAGCATGGAGCAGCCGATCTACTATTGGGACCCGTCGATCGCGCCGTCAGGCATGGCGTTCTACACGGGCGACGCGTTCCCGGGCTGGCGTGGCAACCTTTTCGTAGGAGCGCTCGTGCTACGGCATCTCCAGCGGCTCGAGCTCGACGGAGATAAGGTGATCAACCAGGAACGCCTCCTACTTGGCCTTGGCGAACGCATCCGCGACGTGCGGCAGGCGCCCGACGGCACAATCTGGGTGCTCACCAACTCGAATAGCGGCCGGGCATTGCGCATATCTCCGGCGAACTGAGCGCCATCCCACCAACGGCCTCGTACAAGACGCCTGCGTTGTTTGCCGCAGGGGCGCTTGGTACGGTCCGCCGCCCGGCGGGCCCGTAGCTCAATGGTTAGAGCCGACCGCTCATAACGGTCTGGTTGGAGGTTCGAGTCCTCCCGGGCCCACCATCCTGCTTCGCGCTCCGCGCTTCGCAGGATTTACTCGCGGGCAGACCGCGAAGCAGGATGCCCTCCGAAGCCTTGGCGAAGGAGGGCCAGTCCGTGCGATACGTCTACCTTCTCGAAAGCAAGTCGTTCAATGGTCAGCGCTATGTCGGTTTGACGTCAAACCTCAAGAGTGTCGACTTCTCGCGCACAACGGAAAGCAATCGCCCCATACGTCGAAGTACGCGCCGTGGAAATTAGTGACCTAGGTCGCATTTTCCGATGATCGCAAGGCCGAAAGCTTCGAGCGATATCTCAAATCTGGGTCCGGCCATGCCTTCGCCAGGAAAAGGCTGTGGTAACGGGAAAAGGCAGCCCCACCATCCTGGCTTCGCGCACCACGCTTCGCGCAGGCGACCCGGCCCACTATTCGCGATCCGGCAACCTACCGTTTAGCTATCGGTAGTTGCCCATGGAATTGGCGGTGGATAATCTTCCCTGTCATTCCGGACGAATGACGAAAAAACGTATGCGCACCCTCGCATGCGGGGTATTGGGTCGCGCCCGGCGCGACAAGGCGGGAGGCGCCATGTTGAGAGTGAGAAGCCCGCAGGACCTCGGCGCGGGTGTGGTGTTCGTCGTGATCGGTCTTGCCGGCATCTATTTCGGGAGCAATCTCGCGATGGGTACGGCCGCGCGCATGGGTCCCGGGTACTTCCCCGTCATGTTGAGCTACCTCATCGTCGCCCTCGGTCTGGTCGTAAGCGGGCGCGCATTCGCGACCGACGGACCGGACATCGAGCCTATTCACCTGCGGCCGATTTTCTTCGTCATCGCATCGCTCCTGATATTCGGGCTGCTCATCGATCAGGCGGGGCTCGCGATCACGACGGTCGTGCTTACCGTTGTCGCGGCATATGCGCGGCGGGAAGTGAACTTGATCGAAACGCTCCTGTTGGGCGCCGGGCTCGCGCTCTTCACGATCGCCGTTTTCGTATACGGACTGAACCAGCCGCTTCCGGCGTGGTGGGGTCGCTAAATGGACTTCGACGTCCTGCAAAATCTTGCGACGGGTTTCAGCGCGGCGCTGACGCTGAAGAACCTCGGCTTCGCACTGCTCGGCTGTCTGCTCGGCACGCTGATCGGCGTGTTGCCCGGGATCGGTCCGATTCCTACGATCGCGATGCTGCTACCGATTACCTTCGGACTCGATCCGCTCTCCTCTCTGGTGATGCTCGCCGGCATTTATTACGGCGCGTCGTATGGCGGTTCGACGACGTCGATTCTCGTCAACATGCCGGGCGAGGCCGCGTCGATCGTGACTACGATCGACGGTCACCAAATGGCGAGGAAGGGGCGAGCCGGTGCCGCCCTTGGCGTCGCGGCGATCGGTTCATTCTTCGCCGGCTGCGTTGGAACGGTCTTCATCGCATTGTTCGGCCCGCCGCTCTCGGCGATCGCGCAGCAGTTCAATTCACCCGATTATTTCTCGCTCATGGTGCTCGGACTCGTTACGGCGGTCGTGCTTGCACACGGCTCGGTGCTCAAGGCGATCGGCGTGGTCATGGTCGGCCTGCTGCTCGGGCTCGTGGGCACGGACGCGAACAGCGGACTGACGCGATATACGTTCGGCATCTCCGCTATCTGGGACGGCATCGACTTTCTCCCGCTCGTGATTGGAATGTTCGGGGTCGTCGAGATCATTCGTAATCTCGAACAGCCTGTGCTGCCGCGCCATTTGGTCAGCGCGAAAATCCGCGAGCTGATGCCGAGCAAGGAAGAATTCAAGGCCGCCTGGCCCGCCGTCTTGCGCGGGACCGGGCTTGGCTCGTTGCTTGGCATTTTGCCCGGCGGCGGGCCGGTGCTCGCTGCGTTCGCGAGTTACACGCTGGAAAAGAAGGTGGCCGCGGATCCGAGCCGGTTCGGCAAGGGCGCGATCGAAGGCGTCGCGGGACCGGAATCGGCGAACAATGCGGCTTCGCAGACGTCGTTCATTCCGCTGCTGACGCTTGGACTTCCTTCGAATGCGGTCATGGCGCTGATGATGGGCGCCATGATCATTCAGGGAATTCAGCCGGGTGCCGCGGTGATGACGAAGCGACCCGATCTGTTCTGGGGCATGGTCGCGAGCATGTGGATCGGCAACGCGATGCTACTGCTGATCAACCTGCCGCTGATCGGAATCTGGGTGCGCCTGCTTTCGGTGCCGTATCGGCTGCTGTACCCGGCGATCCTCTTATTTTGCGTGATCGGGATTTACAGCACCAACACGAGCTTCAGCCAGATCGTCCTGTGCGCGATATTCGCCTTGTTTGGCTATATCCTGCTGCGGTTCGGGTGTGAGCCCGCGCCGCTCGTGCTCGGCTTCATTCTAGGGCCGTTGATGGAAGAGAACCTGCGCCGGGCGCTCGTCATCTCGCGCGGCGATGCAATGATCTTCCTGGAACGGCCGATCTCCTTGACCCTTCTGATCTTGACCATCGGCGTGATCGGCTTGATCGTCTTTCCACAATTCCAAAGAACGCGGGAAGCCGCGTTCGGCGAAGAAACGAAGTAACGGAGGAATCCAATGCAGTTCGGTCTGAAGTTCGTGGCCCGATCCGCGGCGGCCGCACTCGCCGCGATCACGCTGGTCGGCGCGGCCCAGGCGCAGACGTATCCAAGCCAGGACATCCGCCTGGTATGCGCGTTTCCCGCCGGTAGCGGCGCCGACGTGCTGGTACGCTACTTCGCAGAAAAGCTGCGGCCGATATCCGGCCGCACCGTGATCGTCGAGAACAAGGCCGGCGCGCAGGGAAGCATCGCCGTCGAGTACACTGCCCGCTCGAAGCCCGATGGCTACACGGTCTTCGTGCACGCGGCCACTGCGGTCGCGGCGAACATGCACCTCCTGAAGAACCCGCCGGTGGATGTGGGCAAGTCCATCCAGGTCGCGGCCACGATCAATCGGCAGCCGTTCATGCTCGTCGTGGACGCGAAGAGCCCCTACAAGACCGTCGCCGAGCTGACGGCGGCAATGAAAGCGAAGGGCGACAAGGCCACTTACGCGACTGCGGCGCCGACGGGCATCATCATGGGCGAGATCTACAAGAACGCGACCGGCATCCAGGCGGTGGAGGTGAACTACAAGACCGCGCCCGACTCGCTGAACGAGATCACGAGCGGCAAGGTCGACTTCGGCATGCACGACCCGGTGTTCTCGCTTGCTCAGCAGCGGGAGGGGCGCCTCCGCATCCTCGCGGTCAGCACCGGCAAGCGCCTGCAGGCGAGCGCCGACCTACCGACGATGGCGGAATCCGGCGTGCCGATGGATCTGACCGGTTGGTGGGCGGCGATGGTTCCGACGGGCACGCCGCAGCCGGTGATCGATCAGATCCACAAGTGGTTCGTCGAGATCGTGTCGTCGGACGAAACCAGGGCGTTCCTGAACAAGTTCGGCGGCGATCCGAACATCATGTCGCCCGCCGAGGCGCAGAAGGTGTTCCTCGAGGACATCAAGAACTGGGGCGACTACGTAAAGATGGCGAAGATTCAGCCGCAGGGATGAGGCGGAACGCCTCAATAAAATTTTAGGGAGGACGCGATGAAGTTGACCAGGAAGGACTTTTTGAAGTCCGCGGCTGCAGCGGCGCTGGTGGCGCCGTTCGGCGGAATGCGCGAGGCATTCGCGCAGGAGTACCCAAGCCAGGACATTCGCCTGATCTGCGGTTTCCCGGCGGGAAGCGGTGCCGACGTATTCGTCCGCTACTTCGCCGAGAAGCTGCGGCCGATCGCCGGCCGCTCGGTGATCGTCGAGAACAAGCTGGGCGCGAATAGCAACGTGGCTACCGAATTTGTCGCGCGTTCGAAGCCTGACGGACACACGCTCTATCCATTTGCGGGCACGACCGTCGCGGCGACGATGGCTCTGTTCAAGAACCCGCCGGTGGACGTGGGCAAGGCGATCACCGTCGCCGGGACGACGAGCAATCTTGGGTTCATGCTCGTGGTGGATGCGAAGAGCCCCTACAAGAACGTCGCCGAGTTGACCGACGCCGTGAAGAAGAAGGGTGCCAATGCGAGTTATGCCGTGGCGGCAAATCCGGGCCGGATCATGGGGTCGATCTATAAGAACACGGCCAAGCTCGAAGCCGTCGAGGTTCAATACAAGACCGCGCCTGATTCCCTGAACGAACTGGCGACAGGCAAACTTGATTATGGTTGTCACGACGCGGTCTTTTCGCTTTCGCAGCAGCGGGAAGGCCGGCTTCGCGTGCTTGCGGTAAGCACCGGATCAAGGCTCCAGTCGCTGCCGGACACTCCGACCATGAAGGAATCCGGCATCCCTATGGACCTCGACCTGTGGTGGGGCGTGATGCTTGCGAGCGGCACGCCTCGGCCGATCATCGACAAGGTCAATCAGTGGTTCACGCAGATCGTCTCCCAACCGGACACCAAGAAGTTTCTGAACGATGCCGGCGCCGATCCGATGATCCGCACGCCGGAGCAGGCGCAGGCGATGTTCCAGAAGGCCATCGTGGAGTGGGGCGACTACGTGAGGATGGCGAATATTCCGCAGATTTAGGGGCGTTGGGCGCCGTACCAACGGCGCCCGCGTCCGCATGTAGAGAAGTGAGGTCCGGCGGCCTAGGATAGCGCTGGCCGCTCCAATGTCGCCGGACCGACAGAGTCTGACGATAGAAAAAGAGTGCGGTAGGGAGGAAAGTCGATGAGATACCGTTTCACTGCCTTCGCGTTGGTACTCGCTTTCGGCGCCGGCGCGCTGCAAGGCAGCGCGAATGCCCAGAATTACCCGAGTCAGGACATCCGTCTTATCTGCGCTTTCCCGGCCGGTAGCGGCGCGGACGTGCTCGTGCGCTACTTCGCGGACAAGCTGCGCCCGATCGCCAACCAGACGGTGATTGTCGAGAACAAGGTCGGCGCCGGCGGACACATCGCGACGGAATTCGTCGCGCGTGCGAAGCCGGACGGCCACACGATCTATGTGTTCGCCGCGACGGGTGCGGCGGCGATGGCGGCCATGTTCAAGAACCCGCCGGTCGACGTGTCGAAGACCATCCAGGTGGCGGCCACGATAAACCGGCAGCCGTTTATGCTGGTCGTCGACGCCAAGAGCCCGCACAAGACGGTGAAGGAACTCACCGACGCCATGAAGGCGAAGGGCGACAAGGCGACGTACGCGAGCGCCGCGCCTCCCGGCACGATCATGGGCGAGATCTACAAGCAGAAGACCGGCGTGCAGGCGGTCGAGGTGAACTACAAGACGGCACCCGACTCGCTCAACGAGTTGACGAGCGGAAAGCTCGATTACGGTATGCATGACCCGGTGTTCTCGCTCGCGCAGCAGCGTGAGGGACGGCTGAAGATCCTCGCGGTCAGCACGGGCGAGCGGCTGCAGGCCAGTCCCGACCTGCCGACGATGAAAGAGTCCGGCGTCGACATGGATATGACGATCTGGTGGGCGGCCATGGTGCCGCAGGGCACGCCGAAGCCGATCGTGGACCAGGTCAACAAGTGGTTCACGCAGATCGTCTCGACGGACGACACCAAGAAGTTCCTGAACAGCTTTGGCGGCGACCCGTACATCAACTCGCCGGAGAAGGCGCAGGACATGTTCCTGAAGGCGATCCCGCAGTGGATCGAGTTCGTGAAGATCGCGAAGCTGCCGGTGATGTGACGAAACAGGCGCGGCGGCACGGTCGCCGCGCCTGTTCATGCGTTAGCCAGCTATGGAGAATCCGATGACTTCTACGCGACGCTTGTTGCGGCGCTTGGTACTCGTGGTCACGGCGCTTGCCACGTGCGCGGCTGCGTTCAGCCCCGCCTCGGCGCAAACAATCATCGATGAATGGGCGAGCGTGAAGGCGCCTCCTCCGCCTGAGCTGAAGCCGGTGACCGCCGACGTCAAGACGACGGCGCTGCTCTTGCTCGATTTCGGCAAGCAGAATTGCGGTCAGCGACCGCGTTGCACTGCGAGTGTGCCAAAGGTGCAGAAGTTCGCCGACGAAGCGCGCGCGAAGGGTATGCCGGTCGTGCACAGCCTTTTCGGGCAGGCGACGGAGGCGGATCTCCTGATCGCGCCGAAGACTGGCGAGCCGTCGGTCCGGTCCGGGGCGAACAAGTTTGTGAAAACCGATCTGGAAAAAATCCTGAAGGACAAAGGGATTCAAACCGTCATCGTGACGGGAACGGCCGCACACGGCGCGGTGATCAATACTGCGAGCATGGCCGCGCTGCTCGGCTTCAAAGTGGTGCTTCCCGTGGACGGAATGTCAGCCGACCCGTTCGCGGAGATGTACACCGCGTGGCATCTCGCAAACGGACTTGGCGGCGTTGGGCCGGCCACTACCGTGACACGATTGGACATGATCAAGTTCTAAGTCGCGCTTGAGTCGAGGAGGCAGTATGGGACGTAAACTTTCTTTGACCGCCGTGGACGGTCATCGGCTTGGCGCCTACCGCGCCGATCCGGTCGGCACGCCGCGCGGCCGCGTTGTGGTCATCCAGGAAATCTTCGGGGTCAATCGCCACATCCGCTCGGTCTGCGATCGGCTCGCGGAGGCTGGTTACGTCGCGCTCGCGCCGCAGATTTTCGACCGCATCACGCCGAACTTCGAGACCGGCTATTCGGAAATGGAAGTCGCGAAGGCGCGTGAGTTCATCGCCAAGATCGATTGGGCCAAGGTGATGGAGGATACGCAGGCCGCCTACAACGCGCTCAAGCGCGAGGGACCGGTCGCGATCCTCGGCTTCTGCATGGGAGGCAGCGTCGCGTATCTGGCCTCGGCGAGGATCGAGGGGCTGGCCGCCGCAGTTTGTTACTACGGCGGACAGATCATCCGTTACATCGACGAGAAGCCGAGCTGCCCGGTGCAGATGCACTTTGGCGAAAACGATAGCCACATTCCGCTCAGCGACGTCGAGACGATGCGGAAGAAGCGGCCCGAAGCGGAGATTCACGTTTATCCCGGCGCCGGACACGGCTTCCACTGCGACGAACGGGGCAGCTACGAGGCGAAAAGCGCGAAGCAGGCCTGGGATCGCTCGCTCGCATTCCTCTCGCGCTCGTTCGCTGCAGCCGGCCCGATCGGCGCCTTGCTCGCAGGCGGCGGACCGAGGCCTGCACCGGCGCCGCTGCCGGCGCAGAGCCCGATCGCGAAGCAATCGGGCGCGCCCGCGCCCAGTGCCAAGCCCGCAACCAGATCAACGTCCAAGCCGAAGGCGAAGAAAAACGCGAAGCCCAAGAAGAAAGCCAAGGCGAAAGCAAAAAAGAGTGCGAAGAAGTCGAAGAAGAAAACCAAGAAGAAATCGAAACGGCGGTAATCTGCCGACCGTCCGAAATCCATTGCGCACGGTCCCGGATACATAGCTTCGCGAGGTTCCGGGACGACGGATTTCACCCCGACGTGCGCACGGGCGCCGCGGCTTTCAGCACATCAAGGTCCGCGTAGCCGATCTGGCCGAGCGTCTGCAGCATTTCGGCGCGCAGCAGATCGATGGCCGTGGCCGGTCCCTTCGCGCCTAGGCCCGCGACCGCATACATCATGGCGCGGCCAATCAGAACGAAATCCGCGCCGGACGCGAGCGCCTTCACGATGTGTTCACCCGAGCGAATGCCGCTGTCGATGATCAGTGGAAAATCCGGGCCGACTGCCTTGCGGATCTCCGGAAGCATCTCGATCGAGGAGGGGAGCGAAGTGAGCTGCCGGCCGCCGTGGTTCGAGACCACGACCGCGTCGCAGCCGATCTCCTTGGCTTTCACCACGTCCGCGGGGATGAGAAGCCCCTTTGGGACGAGTTTTTTCTTCCAGCGGTCACGGAGCTTCTTGAGCTCGTCCCAGTCGAAACGGCCCGTGGTGTTCGAGGACATGTATCGCGCGAGCGGCTGCACGCCTTGAATCGGCGCGTAGCGTTCCATGTTGGCGAAGCGCGGGCGTCCGGCAGCGAGGGTGCGCAGCGACCACTCCGGATGGATTAGCAGCTGCCAGATGACCCAGGGCGACCATGCAAATGGCATGGTGAAGTTGTTGCGGATGTCGCGCAGCCGGCGCGGCGGCACCGGCACGTCGACGGTGACCAGCATCACGTCGTAGCCGGCCTCCTCGGCGCGGTTCACGAGACCCTTCACCATCTCATCTGCGCGGCCGACATAAAGCTGGAACCACGCGTTCTCGCCGGCGATCTCGCGGATTGTCTCGAGCGTGGTGCAGGCGGGCGTCGAGATCGTGTAGGGGATATTGGCAGCGAGCGCGGCGCGCGCGATCGTTTCTTCGGCACGCGGCCATAGCAGGTTGCCGACTCCGACCGGCGCCGTGCCGAAAGGCGCGTTCCACTTGCGGCCGAAAAAAGTCGTGCTGATGTCGAGCGTCTCGGTATTCACCAACATGCGCGGCAGGAGCCGGACCTCGTCGAACGCCTGGATGTTGCGGGCGGCCCCCTTCTCGTCACCCGCGGCGCCGTCGAGGTAGTCGAAGGCGAACTTCGGCATTCGGCGCTGCGCGCGGGTGCGAAAGTCCGAGACGGACGCGATAGCCATTCTGGATGCCTTGGCTGGATTGCGGATTAGCGGCGGGTCGGACGCAGCTTGGCGGTTTTCTGCTTTACAGGTTTCCTTTGGGCGGGCTTCGTGCCTGTCTTTTTTATACTCGCCTTTCTACTCGATTTTTTCGCCGTGAAATACCGCCGCATGGGTTCGAAGTAATGCTTGACCCAACCACTGCGATAGCCGGAGGCTTGGCCGGGAGGAATCTCGGTGTGGATGAGCAATACCTCCGACCCTTCGCCCTTGGTGTGAATGCACAGTTCGAGACGGGAATCCGGATCGCCTTCGGAGAACTTCGTCGTGCGCCAGGACTGGACAATGCACCAATGGGGCTTGAGCTCGAGGTTGCGGCCCCGGATGTATCCGTCCCATGCCGTGAAGCGGCCGCCGCGCTTGCCACTCGCGGTCGCTGCGGCGCCGGTCATCGCACTGTGTTCACGGCCCGAGAGCCAAGCCTTGTAGACGGCCTTGGGCTCGGCCGGCTGCGTAGTCTTGATGCGGAATCCATTCGACATCAGTGTTTCCCCGAGGTTTTCGGCCAGCGCTGGTAACGGGACGGCATGCCCGACCGAAGAGGATGCAAGAAGGATATGATCGCTCACCGCCGGCCGACAACCGGAGATGCGCTTGAGCCGGACACGGTCAGGATTGGCAGTCGTTTTTCTCGCCGCCGGCATTGTATGCGCGGCGCAGGCCGTCATTGCTGAGCCATCGCGTTGGCGCGCGGAATGGCCGGAGACCGACTTCAGTAAGGCCGCCGTCGACTTCGTCTCCATTCGCTCCGGCGGTCCGCCGAAGGATGGAATCCCCGCAATCGACAATCCAAAATTCGAGGCGCTGGTGAGCGGCTTCGCGCGCGGGTGGGCGGCGAAAATCGGCGACGCGGAGGCGGTGATCTCGGTTGCGATCGGCGGCGACGCGCGCGCCTATCCGCTCCGTATCCTCATGTGGCACGAAATCGTCAACGATACGGTCGGCGGCAAGCCGGTCGCGGTCACATATTGCCCACTCTGCAACGCTGCGCTTGCTTTCGAGCGCGTGCTCGACGGGCGCGTGCTCGACTTCGGGACGACCGGCAAGCTGCGTCATTCCGATCTCGTCATGTACGATCGCCAGACGGAAACTTGGTGGCAGCAATTCACCGGCGAAGCGATCGTGGGCGCGCTGACCGGCAAGGGCCTGAAGCTCGTTCCTTCACGCCTCGAATCTTTCGATCGCTTCCGAAAACGCTTTCCGGAAGGCCAGGTACTGGTGCCGAACGATCCCGGACTGCGCCGCTACGGAGCAAATCCCTACGTGGCGTACGACGAAATCGGCAAGTTGCCGTTCCTGTACCAGGGCGAATTGCCGGACGGCATCCATGCAATGGAGCGCGTGGTGGCGGTTGAAGTGGCGCCGGGGAAATATGAGGCCTGGGCGCTGTCTCTCCTTCGCGAACGGAGAGAGATACGCGCCGGCGATCTCGTGATCCGTTGGGAGGCTGGCCAAGCTTCGGCACTCGACGCGGTGAGGGTCGGCGGCGGGCGTGATGTCGGCAACATCGTCGTTCAGCGAAAAGCCGGCGAGCGATTCGAGGACATGCCCTACGACGTCACCTTCGCGTTCGTATTCCACGCCTTCCGGCCGCATGGGACACTGCATCGCGGGCCACTGTGACCGGCGCCGACTTGCGGCATCCGTCGCGCGCCGTTACATACGCGCCGACAATTCCCCGAGTTCGGAACGGAGCGCGCTGGCGCCATGGCGTCCTGGCAATATGTCTATCACATGCACGGTCTCTCCAAGGCCTATCCCGGTGGCCGGAAGGTTTTGGAGAACATCAACCTGTCGTTCTTCCCGGATGCCAAGATCGGCGTGCTCGGCGTCAACGGCGCGGGCAAGTCGACGCTCATGCGCATCATGGCCGGACTCGACAAGGAGTTTACCGGCGAAGCGCAGGTGGCGGACGGCGCGCGGGTCGGCTACCTGTCGCAGGAGCCACAGCTCGATGCCAGCAAGAACGTCCGCGAGAACGTGATGGACGGCGTCGCGGCGAGCCGCGCGATCCTCGACCGCTACAACGAGCTTGCGTCCAACTACACCGACGAAACCGCGGACGAGATGGCGAAGCTGCAGGACGAGATCGAAACTAAGGGCCTGTGGGATCTCGATTCCAAGATCGATCAGGCGATGGACGCGCTGCGTTGTCCGCCGGACGACGCAAAGGTTGAAACGCTTTCAGGCGGCGAGCGGCGCCGCGTCGCGCTGTGTCGGCTGTTGCTCGAACAGCCCGACCTTCTATTGCTCGACGAGCCGACGAACCATCTCGACGCTGAAACCGTCGCGTGGCTCGAAGGGCATCTCCAACAGTATCCCGGCGCCGTACTGATCGTGACGCACGACCGCTACTTCCTGGACAACGTCACGGGTTGGATTCTCGAACTTGATCGCGGTCGCGGGATTCCCTATCAGGGCAACTACTCCTCGTGGCTTGTGCAGAAGCAGAAACGGCTCGAGCAGGAGGGCCGCGAGGAAGAGGCGCGCCAGCGTGCAATCGAGCGCGAGCGCGAATGGATCGGCTCCTCGCCGAAGGCGCGGCAAGCGAAGAACAAGGCACGCTATCAGCGCTACGAGGAGCTTGTCGCCAAGAGCAAGGATAAGGCGCAGCAGACCGCGCAGATCGTCATTCCATCGGGCGAGCGTCTCGGCCAGAACGTCATCGATGCGGAAACTCTCGCCAAAGGCTTCGGCGACCAACTGCTGTTCGAGGATCTTTCCTTCAAGCTGCCGCCGGGCGGCATCGTCGGCGTGATCGGCCCGAACGGCGCGGGCAAGACGACCCTGTTTCGGCTGATCACCGGCCAAGAGACGCCGGACAGCGGCGCGATCAAGATCGGCGAGACTGTCAATCTCGGCTATGTGGACCAGAGCCGCGATTCGCTCGATGGGAAGAAGACCGTCTGGGAGGAAATCTCGGGCGGCAACGACATCGTGCTGCTCGGAAAGCGCGAGGTGAACAGCCGCGCCTACGTTGCCGCGTTCAACTTCAAGGGCGGCGATCAGCAAAAGAAAGTGGCAGCGCTGTCGGGTGGTGAACGCAACCGCGTGCATCTCGCCAAGATGCTGAAGTCCGGCGCGAACGTGCTCTTGCTCGACGAGCCCACCAACGATCTCGACGTCGACACCTTGCGGGCGCTGGAAGAGGAACTCGAGGACTTCGCCGGTTGCGCCGTGGTCATCAGCCACGATCGCTTCTTCCTCGACCGCATCGCGACGCACATTCTCGCCTTCGAGGGAGACAGCCACGTCGAATGGTTCGAAGGCAATTTCCAGGACTACGAAGCCGATAAAAAGCGGCGGCTTGGCGTCGAGGCTGAAATCCCGCATCGGATCAAGTACAAGAAGTTCACGCGGTAGCGGTAAAAACGAGTGCGCGGGACGGTGGCATGAAATTCCCAGCGACAACGGTTCGTTGTTTGTTGGCTGCCGCGTTGGTCTTGGTCGCCGGCGGGGCTTCGCCCGGCCAAGCCGATCCGGCATTCGACAAATTCATCCAGTCGCTTTGGCCGCAAGCACAGCAGATCGGCGTTTCGCGCAGGACATTCGACGCGGCGACGCGCGGGCTTGAGCCGGATCTCACGTTGCCGGACCTCGATATTCCGAGCCGCGTCGAGAGGCCGCCCGCACAGCCGGAATTCGTGCAAACGCCGGCCGCCTACATCTCCGAGACGACGATCGACCGCTACGCGACGCAGGGGCGGAAGCTTGCTACGGAGCATCGCGATACGCTCGCCAGAATCGAGCGCGAATATGGCGTGCCAGGAAACGTCATTCTTGCGATCTGGGCGCGCGAAACGGCGTTTGGCAGCTACAAACTGCCGCACAATGCAATGCGTGTGCTGGCAACGCAGGCGTATCTAGGCCGGCGCAAGGATCAGTTCCGCCAGGAGTTTCTGCAGGCGTTGAAGATCCTCGATGAGGGTCACGTTAGGCCCGGCGAACTAAAGAGCTCATGGGCGGGCGCGATGGGTCATACACAATTCCTGCCGTCGGACTTCTTCAAGCACGCAGTGGATTTTGACGGCGACGGCAAGCGTGACATCTGGAATTCAGTGCCGGACGCACTTGCCTCCGCCGCGAGCCAGCTCGCCGGCAAAGGCTGGCAGCGCGGCCGCCGCTGGGCATACGAGGTTCGTGTGCCGGCGAACTTCGACTGCACGAAAGCGGAGCCCGGCTTCACGTTGACCTTGCGCGAATGGATGAAGCGGGGACTGGTCCCTGCGTCTGACCGCAAGCTCTTGGAGCGCGAGCTCGACGAGGAGGCGTCGGTGCTGATGCCGGAAGGAAACTATGGCCCAGCGTTCCTCACGCCGAGGAACTATTTCGTGCTCAAGGACTACAATTTTTCCGATCTCTATGTGCTCTTCGTCGGGCACCTCAGCGATCGCATCGCGGGATCCCGGGCGTTCGAAAAATCCTGGAGCAAGAACGAGCAGATGCGCACCGGGCAGGTCGAGGAGATGCAGAGCATCCTGACCGCCAAGGGAATCTACCGCGACAAGGTCGATGGCAAGGCCGGAATGCTGACGCGCGCGGCCCTCGGCGAATATCAGAAAGCGAATGGGCTGAAGCTGGATTGCTGGCCGACCGCGGCCGTCCTCGAACACATGCGCGGGGCCGCGAAGAAGTAATCTTGAAAGCAAAACGGCCGCCCGAAGGCGGCCGTTTCGGCGAATGTGTTTGCAGTCGCGTTCAGCGCCAGCCGTAACTGGTTGCGTAGTAGCCCGTCGGCGGACAGATCCAGCGCGGTTGGCCCTTGGGCTGGCCATAGGCGTTGACGCGATAGCCCCAGAAGCCGTTCGGGCAGCCGACCGGAGGCGCCGCCGCGTAGACCGGGCCCTGAACGTAGTAATAGCCCTGCACTGGCGCATAGGGGTGGTACTGCGGCGAGAGATGCGCGTGCGCAGCCGCACCGAACAGCAGGGCACCTGCGGCGACGCCGGCGCCGATTCCGAGTGCGCGGAAGAATTGACGCTCCGCATGACCTTGCGCCGCAGCCGGGCCCGGGCCGGCCACTGCGGAAGCGAAAGCCGCAGCGGTCGCAAGGGCGATCAAAACTTTTCTCATTTGGTCTCCTCCAAGCGGGTCCGGGTCCCCGAACACCGGTTCAAAACGGGATGGCAAGCTAGGCTAGTTCAAAGTTGAGCCAATACGGATGCTCATTTTGTCGTAACTTTGTTGTGTGTACCGCGGCCGGAATTGGCCGCGATCGAGGCATCCCACCCTGGCAAGGAGAATAGCGTGCGCGAGCAGGCAGATACAACGGGGGTCCCGACCCGGACCCGCACGGTTACCTGGGCGGATCCCATGATCATCGCGAGGGAGGCAGGGAAGACGAGTGGCCTCGAATTCCTAGGTCGGATGACGAGCGGAGAGCTTCCGCGGCCGCCGATCGCCGAGGTCTTGGGCTTTAGGCTGGTCAAGGTCGAAAAAGGGTTCGCCGTGTTCGAGTTCGAGCCGGCAGAGTTCCACTACAACCCGATCGGAGTCGTGCACGGCGCGATGGCGGGGATGCTGCTCGACTCGACGATGGGCTGCAGCGTTCAATCCACGCTTCCCGCCGGCGTGGGGTACACCACGCTTGAATTCAAAGTGAACATGGTTCGGCCCGTGACGCTGAAAACCGGCTTAATGCGCGCGGAAGGACGAGTGATTCACGTCGGCACGCGCGTCGCGACGGCGGAAGGAAAGCTGATCGACGCGGCGGGCAAGATCTATGCTCACGCAACGACCACGTGCCTGATCTTTCCGATGTCCGGGGAGCGCTCGTAGCGCAACACGTCATGCCCGCGCTTATGGGGCATGACAATTCAATTTCAGAAGTCGGTCGTCACGCCCGCTTCATGACTGGCGAGGTGGGGGTGCCGTCACCTTGAAGCTCTCCCGCGTGGCGTGGCGATCGAAGAACGCCGAAAGGTTTTTTGCCTTGGCAACGAGCGGTCCGCCCTCGGGCGTCTGCTTCACGTAGGCGATGATCGGCATCAAGTAGATGTCAGCAAGCGTCAAGCGGCCGCCGACGAGGTGACCGTCCTTTCCGAGCGCGGAGTCGAGCACCTCCACCTCGCGGGTGAGCTCCGGCTGCATCGCATCGATCGCGGCGCGGTCGGGCTTTTTATCCGGCGTCTTCGGAAACAGGTACGCGAACAGATAGCGGCGGACCATAAGCGGATCGGTAATCGTGTTCACGTACGAGATCCACTGCTCGACCTCGGCGTCTCCTTGCTTCGTACGCGGCGTGAGCGGCTCGCCGTCGAAATGGTCGTCGATGTAGTGGGCGATTGCACGCGACTCGAACAGAGTCGTGTCACCATGGCGCATGACGGGAATTTTCCCGGCCGGATGGATCGCCTGAACCTCGGGTGTGTGCGGGCGCCCGACGACGAATTCATAGGGCGCGTCTTTTTCGTGAGCGACCATGCGCACGACGCGCGTGTAAGTCGATTGCGGGGCGCCGATGATCTGCATGGTGGCCATAACTACCTCCAGTACTAGTGTGATTTGGCGAGAAATTCTTCCAGCGAGTTGAGCGTCGACGTCCAGCCTTCTCCGTGACGATCGCGGTGTTCGACTTCGACGAACACCGTCTGCACCAATGTGAGCCTTGTGTTCTTACCGACGGGCTCGAAGGTGACAGTCACCTCGGTCTCGTGGCCGCGCGAGCCGTCCTCCTGCTTCCATGCCCACGAGAAGACGAGCTGCTTGTTCTTCTCGATACGGCGATAGACGCCGCTTACCTCGACCTTGTTGCCGGTAGGCTGCAGCATCACGGTACGCCACGATCCGCCGGGGCGAGCATCGATCGATAACTCAGGGATCGTCACCTGCTCCGGTCCCCACCAGCTCGCGATCTTCTCCGGCACGATCCAGGCATCGAATACCTCCTCGACCGGCGCACGAATGATGCGCTCGAGCCGCAGCGTGCGATCCGTCACCGTATTCATTTGCGTCTCCGTTTCTCGATCATCCGTTCCAAGCGGTCGAGCGATGCCGTCCAGAACGAACGGTAGATTTCCATCCAGTCTTCGATCTCGCGCAGCGACTGGGCGCGCACGCGATAGCGCCGCCATTGCCGGTCCACGCGATATTCGACGAGGCCGGCGTCCTCGAGGACGCGCATGTGGCGGGAGACCGCGGGCAGGGACATGGGCAGAGGTTTGGCGAGCTCGCCCACGGAGCGCTCGCCTTCGCGCAGGAGTCGCTCCACGATCGCGAGCCTGGTTTCGTCTCCGAGCGCGCCGAATATCGACGAAAGTTCGGGCATTGCGCATCTCCGTCCCGGATCGTATTTAACGTATCAGTTAAATGATGTTGGCTTGCGCGTCAAGCGAAAGCGCGGGGGGTATATTGCGCCGGACGACTCAGGGGAGGTCCGCATGCCCAGCAAAGTCGCCGTGGTGCAAAAGCCGCCAGTCATCCTCGATCGCACGGCGACGCTCGCCCAGGTGTGCGCGGAAATCGCCGAGGCGGCGGCGAACGGGGCGGTGCTCGTTGTGTTTCCCGAAGCCTACGTGCCCGGCTATCCCGCATGGGTATGGCGGCTCCAGCCGGGCCGCGACATGGCGCTATCGGGGCAGCTGCACAATCGCCTGCGTGAGAACGCTGTCGACCTCGCCGCCGGCCAGCTCGATCCGGTTTGCCAGGCCGCGTGGCGGCACAAGGTGACGGTTGTGCTTGGCATGCACGAGCTCGACTCGGAGTTCAGCGGCTCCACATTGTTCAACACCGTCGTCGCGATCGGGCCCGACGGAGCGATCCTGAACCGGCATCGCAAGCTGATGCCGACAAATCCCGAAAGGATGGTGTGGGGCTTCGGCGATGCGCGCGGGTTGAAGGTTGTCGATACGCCGGTCGGCCGGCTTGGCATGCTGATCTGCTGGGAAAATTACATGCCGCTCTCCCGCTACGCACTCTATGCGCAGAACATGGAGGTTCTCGTCGCGCCGACCTGGGATTCCGGTGACGAATGGATCGCAACGATGAAACATATCGCGAAGGAAGGCGGCTGCTGGGTGGTCGGTACCGGAACGGCGATTCAGGGCAAAGATCTTCCGGATAATTTCCCCGAACGCGCCAAAGTCGTCGATGACGAGGATTGGCTGTGCGACGGGGACGCGGTGATCGTGCGCCCCTTCGGCAAGATCGCGGCGGGGCCGCTGCATCGGGAGCGCGGTGTGCTGTACGGGGAGATCGAGCACGAGGCCGCGGCACGCGCGCGGCGCTCGCTGGATGTGACCGGCCACTATTCGCGGCCGGACATTTTCCGCCTCCAGGTGAGCCGGGCGGCGATGCCGCCGGTGGAGTTCAGCGAGAAATAGTCGAGGCGATCAGCGGCGCGTAGAAATCGGCGTTACGGAGTTGGATTCGGGCGTCGCCGGAACGCGGACCGCTGTCTTGTCCGTGTCGCTTGCGACGGGTAGGGACGCCTTCGTGAGCGCTCCGGCGAGGCTCGTCGCAAAGCACCCGTAGCTCCAGTCGTTCATGTGGAACAGATCGGGCGACAAGATATCCGCGAAGGCGATGTTGCGTTGCTCATGCCAGAACTGCATCAACGCGAAACGGCGGAAAATCGGGATGCCGGTTTCGTCGGCGACGCGCGCGAGCAATGCGACCATCGGTTTCGCATCGGGATCGCGCAGCACCTTGGGTGCGTACTGCGGGTCGATCAGTACGGCGTCGGCGCCGCTCTCGTGAATGCGGCGCAGACCGGTACGGATCAAGGAAGCTTGCGGCCCGACGCCTTGCTCGTGAAGCAATGCGTTGGTGCCGACCTGCCAGAGTACGAGATCAGGCTTCGCTTCGGTCATCTCGCGATCCAGGCGCGCGAGCATCTCGCGTGCGTCTTCGCCGCCGACACCGCGGTTCAACACGCGGATGTCCGCTTTCGGCAGCAGCGTCTTCATTTCGACGGCGAGACGGCTCGGGTAGGTGAACTCGGCGCCGCTCGCGCCATAACCCTCAGTGGAGGAAGAGCCGATCGCAAGAATGGTGATCTGTTCGTTGCGCGACAACCGTTCGGCGACGCGCTTCAGGGGACGGGACAGCTGCGTCAACTCCGTCGGACTCGCGCACTCGATGCGGTGCTGATCGGTGCCATTCGCGACGTTCGCGGTCGCGACGACGGCAGCCACGGCCGCGATCAGGGCGGCTTTACGATTCATTTCGGCGCGCCCTTGAACTCATTGAGTTCGGCCGCGCGCAGCACGAAATCTGCGAGAAGCTTGCCCATGCACTGGTGAACTTTTTCGAATAATCCGTCGTCTCTCAACGAGGTGAAATCAAACGCGCCGCTGTCACTCCAATGCCTCATGATCTCATAGCGACTGAAAAGGGGGATGTCCATCGAATCGGCCACCGACCGCATGTAGGCCAGATAATTTGCCGCATCGATCAGCTGGTCCGTGCGTGGGCTGTATTGCATATCCACAAGAACGACGTCGGCGCCGGCACGGAGAATCGTGGAAATCCCATCGCGTAGCGCCGCGGCGAACTCTTCCGCGTCCACGCCTCGGTAGGCGTCGGCCGTTCCGACCTGCCAGATCACAAGGCTGGGTTGCGTCTCAGCCAGCAGTTTCGGCAGCTGCGGAAGGAGCTCGGCGACGGTGCGGCGCGGCGCGGCGCGAACCGTGACCCGAACATCAAGATCCGGCAATTTTTCGCGCATGCGGTCGTGCAAAAATAACGGATAGGAGCGGAGTCCTTTGGTGGCGCCCGTTTGCGACGGCGTTCCGGAGAGCACCAGCACGTCGAGCTTGCGATCCTTGCGCGCGGCGATGGTCGCGCGTTGAAGCTGGGCGAGCGGTTCGGCAAAAATCGCTGGGACGTCACAACGGTCCTCCGTCGTGGCGTGCGCCGGCGCGGCAAAGGCGAGCAATGCCGCGAGTGCGGCACCGAACGACATTTGGCGTCTCCCCCAGCTCATCTTATTGCGGGCTCCGCAGGAGCCCGGCGATCCAGGCTCTTGTACCACGACATAAGTGCAGCAAGTGCAAACATCAGGAAGATGCCGGCGGTGCTTACCAGGACCTGCATGGTTACCGATCCGGAAACTTCCGCCAGCAGAAAGTTTGCGGTCAAGGAAAGGAATACCCCCAGGCAGAATACCTCCAGCGAATGGCGTCCGCACAGGATCAAAGGTTTCGCCCAGACGGAGCGCAGGAAGGCGGCGTCTTTCGGCACGAAGCGCACGACGAGGATCGTCAGCGCGAGAAAATGTGCGAGCCGGAGCGGCGAAAGGTCCGTCTTGTTGAGCGGGAAAATCCAAAGCCAATCAGGAAGTCGGCGCGCCAGCTGCGGGAAGTGCAGCGTCATCGCAAGCCAAAACGCGAATGCGATATAGATCGCGCAGACGATAAATACGGCGTTCGAACGGTAAACGCTACGCAGCCACGGCGCACCACCGACCGCGCACCAGGTACCAATGAAAAAGAGAAGCTGCCACGCGAACGGGTTAAAGAACCAATCCTGTTCAACCGGGTAAAGCTTCAAATTCAATCCGCCGAAATAGGCGATGGCCCAAACGCCGGCAGAAAGTACTGCAGCGACGATCGGGGCGCGCAGCGTCAGCCACAACGTGACGGGAAGGGCGAGCATCAGCAGAATGTACAGCGGCAGGATGTTGACGTTCGCAAGCAGAAAACGGAGTTGCAGCACTTCGGCGAGAATGATCTCGGGCCGTTGCAAGAAATGCAGGACCACCATTTCGTCCGCGTAGAGCGGATTGTCAAAGCGGTGGGCGACGTACGCTGTCTGCGCGATGTAGATCACCGACAAGAAGACGAAGGCGACGTAGAGCTGCCACACCCGCTTCAGGATGCGGGCGCTCGCGACGACGAAGCCGCGTTCGAGCATGATGCGGCCGTAGACGAAGGCCGCGGTGTAGCCGGAGATGAAGACGAAGATTTCCGCCGCGTCGCTAAATCCGTAGTTTCGGTTGGTGAGCCAGCCCACCGTGCTCGATGGGATGTGGTTCAGGAAGATGAACCAGAGCGAAAGCCCCCGGAAAAAATCGAGGCGCAGATCGCGGCCGGCGTGCGGAATAAGGGTCATCGGCGGGCCGCTGTGTGAATCCCGGTCAGGTCGGATTGAGCAGGGATTGTAGCTTGGTCGCGCCGCATTTCACGAGGAAGGAGTTGATCGCGTCCTGGAACCTGTTTGCTCCGCTCCGTCGACCGTCGCGAGATAGGGCTTCAGGTCAACCAGGGGCGTGCCGTCGAGACAATCGAGACCGGCAACGTGCAGCCGGTTTCCCTCGACCTTCAGGAGCGGGGCGACCGAGAGCGCAATCGGGTTCGGCCGCGCCGGAGAGCGGAGCGAGAACGTGCCGCGGGGAATGTTGAGGTGGCGAGGCAGTTGGACGACCAGGTCGCGGCGTGCCCGGTCCATGTAGTAAATCACGACGATCTGGGCGAAGGCCTCGATGCCGGCGAGCGCCGCGCCGTAGCGCGGATCGACGTCGATCGTGCAGGGCGCCCCTTTCGCTTCCCGCGGATTCTTGGGGCAGTCGGCCCGGCTCTTCCACGGTGTGTGGATCGTGCCGATGAAGTAGAGCCCGGCATCGAAGCGCGCGGGCAACTCGACCGTGAGTTCACCCGGCCGCCCGCCGAAATCTTCATCCTGCTTAGGGGTCTGGCTCATGCCGGGTCGGAGACTAGCAGATAGGGCGGCCGGTCCCCGACCGGGTGAAACGCGAAGGCGCCGGAGGGGGATGCCCTCCGGCGCCGATCCGCACCCTGCCGGTTCACGGGAACCGGCGAAAAGACGTAGCTCAGAACATGCCGAGCAATATTGCCCCGACAAAAACGAAGGCGGCGCATATCGCCAGCACGTTGATCCTTTGGACTAGATCCAAGGGTCTTCCCTCCTGGGTCATTGAGCCAGCGCCCGACCCTAGGGCCCAGGACCGGGAGGGCAAGACGCATTTTTTGTGCGACGCGGCACAATTTGTGGGCGCTGGCGGCAGTTTGCGCCGAATTGTGACATTCGGATCGTGCACTGCGGCGTGGGACATTCACAAATTGAGTCATTAAGCGGTATTTAAACACCGTAATTTGCTGTGGATCGAATGGGGCTACTTCGGGGCCGTGGCACCGGGTTGGTCGGCCGGCAGGGGGCCGGCATGATTGACCGGACGTTAACGAACTTCGTTGGTGCCGCCTTAAGCGCGTTCCTCGCATTTTCCGCTTTATGGCGCGCAGGGTTCCCTGGTTTCTCGTCGCCCCACTCCTTGTCGCGGCGCTGGCCGGCTGCCGCTTTGCATACGAGGAGCGGGAGCCATGGCGCGCCGAGGCCGAAGAGCAGTGCGTCGCGCAACGCCTTTTGCAGTCGTCCGCATTTCTTGAACCGGGTTCGGCGCTGAACGGGAACGGTGTCTGCGGCATGACCCGGCCCTACACCGTCGCGGCAGTGAGCGGCGGCGTCGTCGCGCTCGAACCGAAGGCGACGCTCGCTTGTCCGCTCGTCGCGAACGTCGAGGCCTGGTTCATGGAGTCGATCCAACCCGCTGCCATGGCCTGGTTCGGGTCGCCGGTCACCGAGGTGAAGCAGATTTCCGCCTACTCGTGCCGCACGATGAACGGTCAGCCGGGTGCCGCGATCTCCGAGCATGCATTCGGAAACGCTCTCGACATCTCGACCTTTCGCTTCGCCGACGGTCGCGAGCTCAAGGTTAGAGATGGTTGGAAGGGCAGGCCCGAGGAGCAGGGATTCCTGCGCACGGTTCATGCAGCAGCCTGCGAGCGTTTCAGCACCGTGCTCGCGCCGGGCGCTGACCCGTTCCATTACGACCACATCCACGTCGATCTCGCGCGCCGCGCATCGGGCCGCACGGTGTGCAAGCCCGAGCCGATGACGATGCGTCCGCCCGCGCCGCGTATGCCGGAGAGCGTGCCGATGGTGCGGGCGCCTGCGCCGTCGACGTCACCTTGGGCGCAGAACGCGCCGCACGTTGCGAACGCGCGAAATGTATCGCCGTGGTCGCAGACCGCCCCGCAACAAATCCAGGGCCCGAGGGTGATCGAGCGCGAGCCGGCGATGCGCCCGGCGGGGCAGCCGCTCGTGCTCGGGGGACAGGCGCCACCCACGCAGAATTTCGGAACACCGCTGCCGCTCGCAGAACGCGTGCGCCAGGCGATTGGCAGCCCGCCGCCAGGGCAAACCGCGCCGATGCCGGCGCCGCATCCCGCGCAGTCCAATCCCTACGGCCTCGTGCCGCCGGCGCGCGTTCCGAACGCAAGCCTGCGAGCCGATCCCGTGACAACCGGATCAATCGGCGGTCAGAAGAAGTCGCGGGAAGATGCGAAATTCATGCGCGCGGCGGGCGGAGCCAATTTGATAAGTCCGGAGTCGATCGCCGATCAGAGGGAAGGCTCCGAACCGGTGTCCGTGTTCAATCTTCCGCGCGGCCAGTTCGGCATGAACTGAAGTCTCCGAGTGCGGTGCTACGGATCCGGTCGACGGAAGTTCGGTCGCTCATAGGCGACGCGAAAGCCGGCGCGCTGAATATTCTTGAAAGATGGGCCGATTTCGCCCTCATGCGGAATTCCGGTTTCGGTTGAGATCAGCTTTGCCCCGGCGTCGCGCGCGGCAAGGATGCGAGCGGCCAGGATTTCACTCTGCGCGCCCTGACCGCGATGTGAGGCAAGGGTACCCGCAAGACCCAACCAGGCGGCTCCATCCTTAATGAAAACCGTGCCGCCGGCGACGGCCGTTTCGCCCGCGAATGCCATGAAGGTCCGGAAGTTCGGCCGGCCGACGATGGAGCCGAGCCACGGAGCAGCGGTTGGCGGCAAACCGAACGCGGCGGACGCGACCGCGCCAAAGGCGGGCGCGTGACGTACATCAATCTCGCGGATCGTGAGACCGGAACGCAAAACGGACGGCTCGCCGGCAAAGACAAACTTCGCCCAAGCACGCGGGTGACGCTCGAAACGTCGTGCGGCCAGCAGCCGCGCAAGCACATCGGCGCCTGGAGCGAGTTGAATGATCCAGTTCTTCACATTGGCCGTCTCGAATGACGTGATTGCGTCATCGACCGCTTCGGCACGGGCTGCGTTTTCGACCCCGAGCCCCTGCAGCCGGCAGAACATGATGTGATCGAGCACGCGCGAAACCGACCAGATGCCGTCATCGATGCGGCGGTGTTGCAGCCCGAACCGGTGCGCGACGTCAGGTGATGCCGCGGCGTAGAGGTCGGCGATGGCGTCGCGCTCGATGCGCTCCAGCGCGACGATCTGATCGGGCAGGATCGTGGTGGGAAAAGTCGGGTCGGTCATATTGGCGGTCGTCCCGGCGCAATAGTAGATACGGACCATGGCTTTGTCGCTCAATGGGCGCACGATCGACTACGTCGACCATGGCGCAGGTCCGTGCCTCGTGTTCGTGCCGGGGTCGTTCAGCAATACCGCGGCCTGGCGCCCGATCATCGACCTTCTCAAGGATCGCTACCGGACCGTGGCGACGAGCCTTATGGGCTACGGCGGAACGGAAGAAGTGCGCACCGACGGTCAATGCACGGTCGATCCGCAAGCCGAAGCGGTGGAAGCCGTCATCGCGCACACGGGCAGCGCCGTTCATCTGATCGGCCACTCGTGGGGCGGCTCGGTCGCCTTGTCGGTCGCGCTGCGTGGCAGAGCGCGGCTCGCGAGTCTGGTGCTCTTCGAGGCGAATCCCTGCGACGTGCTGCGTCAGAGTGGCGACAACGAAACCTACGATCTCGTGCGGGCGATGTGGGACGGCTACGTGAAGGCTTATGCGGCGGGCGAGCGTGACGCTGCACGGCGCGTCATCGATCTCTGGGAAGGCGCAGGAAGCTTCGACCGGATGCCGCCGCGCGTGCGCGAGTATATGATCCAGACCACGCCGAGCAATATCCTCGACTGGACGGCGCACTGGGCCTTTCGTGCGGCGCTTGCGGATTACGCCGCAATCAAGATCCCAGCGCTCGTTCTGCATGGCGGCAATACCCACGTCGCCATGCGACGCGTCGCCCGAATCCTTGCCGCGCAAATGCCGAAGGCGACGCTCGGAGAGATTGCCGGATCGCGGCACTTTCTGATCAGCACGCACCCGCGCGAGGCGGCGGCGCTCATCGCAGAACATGTTTCAAAGGTCGGGGAAACGGACTAATTCCATCGCCGCTCGCTGCGTTTAGGTGCGCCTCTCGCCGCGGGCAAAGCGTGTGTTGCAGATCGCCGGGTTAATTAAGGGAGCGAGATCAATGACAGCGAGAGCGGATTACACCACGCCGATTAGTGAAAAGGCGCAGAGTTTGGTCGACGACCTGTTTGCGCTCAGGCGGATTGGCTATGTAGCGCTGAGTTCGGGCACCGATATTCTGATGCGGCCGGCGCCGGGCTTGACCGGCGACACGACGGAGGAGACCAATTTCTACGAAGAGCTCTTGGTCAATCCGACCCTGCTCAAGCTCGCGTCGCATCGCGGCGGTCTCGATTGCGGCGGCCTGAAATACATTGCCGTCGGCTATGGCGACTTCACGCAACTTATCATGCTGACACGCGACGGCCATGTCTCCATCGGCCTATCGCGCAATGCGTCCGCACGTGAAGTCGCGGGCAAGGTGCAGGAGGTGTTGGAGCGGCATGGATTGGGTGTGGCCGAAGGGACCAAATGGATGATGGAGGCATGAGGCTTCGCAAAATCGCACCCTACCTGCCGCGCTTCCTCGGATCCCCGTAACCGCCGGCGGTCGGCGTCTCGATGATCACGGCTTCGCCCGCCTCGAGCACGGTCTGGTCACAGCCTTCGAGTTTTTCGACGCGACCGTCCGTACGGCGCACGGAGTTTTTCCCAACCTGACCCGCTTCACCCCCATCGAGGCCGAACGGCCGTACGCGGCGATGGCCGGAAAGAATCGCGCAGTCCATTTCTTCCAGGAATCGGATGCGGCGGTGGACACCGTTGCCGGCATGCCATTCGCCACGCCCGCCTGAGCCCGGGCGGATGTGGAAGTCCTCCAGGAGCACCGGAAAACGAAACTCGAGCACCTCAGGATCCGTGAGGCGCGTGTTCGTCATGTGCGTGTGCACGGCGTCGGTGCCGTCGAAGCCGGGACCTGCGGGCGAGCCGGAGCAAATTGTCTCGTAATACTGATATCGATCATTGCCGAACGTGAGATTGTTCATCGTGCCCTGCGCGGCCGCGAGCGCGCCGAGTGCGCCGAACAGGCAGTTGGTTACGGCCTGCGAGGTTTCCACGTTGCCGGCAACGACGGCGGCGGGAAACTCCGGCGAGAGGAGCGAGCGCTCCGGCAACTTGATGTGAATCGGCCGCAGACAGCCCGCGTTCATCGGGATCTCGTCGTCCACCATGACCCGGAAGACGTAGAGCACGGCGGCACGTGTGACCGGCGCGGGCGCGTTGAAGTTCGTGTTTTGCTGCGGGCTCGTGCCGGTGAAATCGACCGTCGCTTCGCGCTTTGCCTTGTCGACCGTGATCTTCACCTTGATCACGGTGCCCTGGTCCATCTCGTAGGAGAATTCGCTGTCATGTAGCCGATCCAGCACCCGACGCACGCTCTCCGCAGCGTTGTCCTGCACGTGGCCCATGTAGGCGCGGACGACATCGAGGCCGAAGTGGGCAATCATCTTCTGCAGCTCGCGCACGCCTTTTTCATTTGCGGCGATCTGCGCTTTCAAGTCGAGGATGTTCTGGGTCGGATTGCGCGCAGGGTATTTCGCGCCGGCGAGCAGTGCGTGCAGCTCGCGCTCGCGGAATTGGCCCTGGTCGACCATCTTGAAGTTGTCGATGTAGACACCTTCCTCCTCGATGGTCGTCGCGCGCGGCGACATTGACCCAGGCGTGACGCCGCCCACGTCGGCGTGGTGACCACGACTTGCGACCCAGAAAAGGATCTCCTTTCTGGCTTCGTCGAACACGGGCGTGCAAACGGTGATGTCGGGCAGGTGGGTTCCGCCGTTGTAAGGCGCATTCAACGCGTAGACATCGCCGGGCCGGAGCTTGCCGCGGTTTTCACGCAGCACGGTCTCCACGGAACGGTCCATCGACCCGAGATGCACGGGCATGTGCGGCGCGTTGGCGACAAGGCTGCCTTCGGCGTCGAAGACAGCGCAGGAAAAGTCGAGACGCTCCTTGATGTTTACCGAATAGGCGGTGTTCTGGAGTACGACGCCCATCTGTTCGGCGATCGACATGAACAGGTTGTTGAAGATCTCGAGCATCACCGGGTCGGCTTCGGTCCCGATCGCGCGCGTGCGCGCGAGCACTTTCACGCGCGTGAGCACAAGATGATTCCTCGCGTTGATCTCGGCCTGCCAGCCGTCGTCCACCACGATGGTCTGATGCGGTTCGATGACGATCGCGGGGCCGGCTACGCGATGGCCAGGCTTCAGTCCTTCCCGCAGATAGACCGCTGCCTCGTGCCAGCTGTCATTGATGAAGAAGCGTGTCTTGCGGGCAGGTGAGGGCAGAGCCGCAGCCGTCGCAGCCGCCTCCGGCTCTTCGAATTTTGCCCCGCCGCCGACGGCCTCGACCGCGACAGCTTCGACAACCAGCTCCTTCGATTCGTCGATGAAGCCGAAACGAGCCCGGTGCGCGGCCTGAAACGCGGCCTTCATTTCGTTGAGCGAGCCTGAGGGGACTTCCAGCGCCGTATCGGTGCCGGCGTAGCGGATGTGCGGGCGAACGAACACAGCGATTGCCGCGCGGGGAACGCCCTGGATTTCGACTTCGGCTGCGGCCTCCGCGCCAAGTTTCGCGCCCAGATTGTCGATCGCCTTTTTCGCCCGCTTGCCGAATTTTTCCTCGACCGCCTGCTGCCGCGTGGCGCGGATGTCGGCGAGGCCCATACCATAGGCCGAGAGTAGGCCAGAGAGCGGATGGATCAGCACGGTCTTGATGCCAAGGCTGTCAGCGACAAGACACGCGTGCTGGCCGCCGGCGCCGCCGAAGCAATTCAGCGCGTAGCTGGTGACGTCGTAGCCGCGCTGTACGGAAATTTTCTTGATCGCGTTCGCCATGTTCTCGACCGCGATCTTGATGAAGCCGTCGGCGACCTGCTCCGGCGTGCGGCCATCGCCGATCTCGCGTGCGAGTGCGGCGAACGCTTCGCCTACAGCCTTGTCGTCGATCGGCTGATCCTGCTTCGGGCCAAAAATCTTCGGGAAGAAGTCGGCGATGAGCCTGCCGGTCATGACGTTGGCGTCGGTAACGGCGAGCGGCCCGCCGCGTCGATAGCATTTCGGTCCGGGGTTGGCGCCCGCACTGTCGGGGCCGACACGGAAACGCGAACCATCAAAATGCAGGACCGAGCCGCCGCCCGCGGCAACGGTGTGGATCAGCATCATCGGCGCGCGAATGCGAACGCCGGCGACTTCCGTTTCGAACGCGCGCTCGTACTCGCCGTCGTAGTGCGACACGTCAGTGGACGTGCCGCCCATATCGAACCCGATCAGCCGCGCGAACCCGGCTGCGCGACCGGTCTCGACCATGCCGACGACACCTCCGGCGGGACCGGAAAGGATCGCATCCTTTCCCTGAAACAGGTCGGCGGCGGTGAGACCGCCGGACGACATCATGAACATCAAACGAATCCCTCTCCGCGCGTGCGGGGAGAGGGTGGCGAGGTCGGCGGAGCCGACCGAGTCGGGTGAGGGGGCTTTAACGCGAGCTTGAGTTTTTGGAGATGCCCCCTCACCCGACCTCGCTGCGCCGCCCGCGCTGGCGAGCCCATCGGGAGAGCGGCCAGCGTGGGTTTTCAAAACCTGCCGCGCCGGTCCCTCGCTTCGCTCGGCGGCGCGGCCTCGACCTCTTCCCGCAGGCGGGGAGAGGTGAGATTGAGCCACGGCCCCCATCTCCTCCGCGACCTGCGCGACGTAGCGGCGCAGGATCGGCGACAAGTACGCGTCGACGACCGTTGTGTCGCCACGCCCGACAAGCTTGATCAGCGGCGAGACTTCATGGCTGACCGAGACCTGCGCGAAACCCATTTCGCGCGCGAGCATTGCCACCGCCTGTTCGTGCGCGGGAAAGCGGTACGCGTGCATGAAGACGACGGCGATGGCCTGGATCCCATCGCTTCTGAGATTCTCCAACTCGCGCCGCACGGCACTGAGCTCGGGCACCTGCTCGACCGTGCCATCGGCGCGCACACGCTCGTCGACCTCGACGACGCGCTCGAACAGCATCTCCGGCTTGATGATCTGTTTCGCGAAGATCTTTGGACGCGCCTGGTAGCCGATCTTCAGCGCGTCGCGGAAACCGCGCGTGGTCAGCAGCGCGGTCCGCTCTCCCTTGCGCTCGAGGAGGGCGTTCGTCGCAACCGTGGTGCCCATTTTCACGGCGCCGACGGTATTGGGGGGAATCGGTGCATTGACGGCGAGGCCCAAACAATCGCGGATGCCTTGCACCGCGGCATCGCGATAGGCGCCCGGGTTCTCCGACAGCAGTTTGCGCGCCACGAGCGTGCCGTCAGGTCGACGGGCAACCACGTCCGTGAACGTGCCGCCGCGGTCGATCCAGAAGTCCCAACGCGCTTGCGCGCCGCGGCCATTGCCCGTCATCATGAGCCGCTGTTTTCGTTCTTCCAGCCGCGGCAAGCAACCCCGCCATGCGTCTGTTTCTCGATCGGCTATATCTGGTGTCGGGCTGGCTCTCGGGGCTGTTTCTCATCGCGATTTTCGTTCTGATGCTGTTGCTGTCGGGCGGCCGTCCGGTCGGCTTGAACATTCCGGCGGGGGACGATCTCGTTTCATGGTGCATGGCGGCGACGGCATTCCTCGGGCTCGCGCACACCTTCCGTTCTGGGGAAATGATCCGGGTCGGACTCCTGATCGATCGGTTGCAGGGGCGCATCCGGCATGCGGTCGAGATCGCGGCAATCATCGTAGGCGCTGGCTTCGTCGGCTTCTTCGCGTGGCATGCTGTGCGGATGACCTACGATTCCTGGCGTTTCAACGACATGGCTCAGGGCGTACTCGCGGTGCCGCTCTGGATTCCGCAGCTCGGCTATTCGCTCGGCCTCGTCATACTGTTTGTCGCCTTCGTCGATGAGCTCGTTCACGTGCTGCGCGGCGGCGATCCGCGCTACGAGAAACCGAAACCGACCACCGCGGAAGAAGTGGTCGAGCGGGCGATTCAGAGCGGGGTGTAGGAATGGCGCTGATCGAAATCACCGCCGTCCTGTTCCTGCTGCTGGTCGTTCTGCTTGCCGGCGGAGTTTGGATCGCGATTGCGCTGATGGCGACGGGTTTCGTCGGCATGCAATTCGTGGGCGGCGGAATCCCGGCGGGGCCTGTGCTCGCGACGACGGTCTGGGGTAACAGTGCATCCTGGACTCTCGCAGCGCTGCCGCTCTTCATCTGGATGGGTGAGATCCTTTTTCGAACGCGGTTGTCGGAGGAGTTATTCCGCGGTCTCTCACCTTGGCTGAACCGTGTCCCCGGCCGGCTGCTGCATGTGAACGTTCTTGCATGCGGCATCTTCGGTTCGGTTTCCGGCTCGTCAGCCGCGACCTGCGCAACGGTCGCCAAGATCGCGCTGCCGGAGTTGAAGAAGCGCGGCTACGACGAGATGATCTCGCTCGGCTCGCTCGCAGGTGCCGGCACGCTAGGCATTCTCATTCCGCCGTCGATCATGATGGTCGTTTACGCGGTCGCCGCGAACGTTTCCATCCTGCAGGTATTTCTCGCGGGCTTTCTGCCGGGTCTGCTCGTGATGGCACTGTACAGCGGCTATATCGCAGCGTGGTCGCTCGCCAATCCAAAGCGCACGCCGCCCGCAGACCCGCCGATGTCGCTTGCGGCAAAGCTGAAGGAGTTGGCGAATCTGGTGCCAGTGCTGCTGCTGATCGCGCTCGTCTTTCTTTCACTGCTGCTCGGATGGGCCACGGCGACCGAGTGCGCCGCATGGGGCGTGCTCGGTTCGCTCGCGATCGCT
This sequence comes from uncultured Alphaproteobacteria bacterium, assembly GCA_963711595.1. Taxonomy (GTDB): domain Bacteria; phylum Pseudomonadota; class Alphaproteobacteria; order Rhizobiales; family Xanthobacteraceae; genus JAUSIF01. The sequence goes on along the minus strand of CAVQER010000006.1, from coordinate 280,414 downwards.
TGGTGGCAGGGATCGCTCAGCTGGCAGTCGTTCTGGGCGAGCGTGATGGGCGCGGCGCGCGTCAATTGCATGATCATGCTGATACTTGCGGGCGCCTCTTACATGTCGGTCTCGATGGCCTACACGGGAATCCCACAGGCGCTGGCAGCTTGGGTAAACGGTCTTGAGCTCGGGCCCTACGCGCTGATCGCGGCACTTACCGTGATGTACATCCTGCTCGGCACCGCACTCGACGGCATCTCCATGATCGTGCTGACGACGGCTATCGTCATTCCGATGATCAAGCAGGCAGGCTTCGATCTCGTCTGGTTCGGCATCTTCGTGGTGCTGGTCGTGGAAATGGCGGAGGTTTCGCCTCCGGTCGGGTTCAATCTGTTCGTGCTGCAAACGATGAGCGGAAAGGACAGCAACACCGTGGCTAAGGCATCGTTGCCGTTCTTTTTTCTGCTGGTCGTCGCGGTGGCCATTATCACCGCGTTTCCTGATATCGTAATGTACCTGCCACGACGGATGTTTCCGGACTGAGTACAACGGGAGAGAACAATGACGTTTCGCAATTTCACAGTGGGGGCGCTTGCGGCGGTCTTCGCTACCGCGCTGACCGGCGCCGCCACCGCACAGACGAAGTGGAATTTGCCGGCCGCTTATCCGGCCGACAACTTCCATAGCGAGAATCTCGCGGCCTTCGCCAAGGACGTTGCGGCTGGAAGCGGTGGGAAGCTCGAGGTCACCGTCCATCCGAACGCTTCGCTGTTCAAGGCGCCAGAGATCAAGCGCGCGGTGCAGACCGGACAGGCGCAGATCGGGGAAGTGCTGATCTCGCTCCATGAAAACGAAGACCCGGTATTCGGCGTGGACGTCGTGCCGTTCCTCGCCACGAGCTTCGCCGACGCGAAAAAACTCTGGGCCGCGTCGCGGCCTGCCGTCGAGAAAAAGCTCGCGGCGCAAGGCCTGGTGGTTCTGTTCGCGGTGCCGTGGCCGCCGCAGGGGATCTACGCCAAAAAGGATCTGAACACGATCGACGACATGAAGGGACTGAAATGGCGCGCCTACAACGCGGGTACGTCACGTATCGCTGACATCGTTGGCGCGCAGCCGGTCACGATCCAAGCAGCCGAGCTGCCGCAGGCGCTCGCAACCGGCACCGTCAATGCATTCATGACGTCCGGTGCGACGGGCTACGACTCGAAGGCGTGGGAAACCATGAGCCACTTCTACGACACCCAGGCATGGCTTCCGAAGAATGTGACCTTCATGAACAAGGCTGCTTTCGACGCCCTCGACAAGCCGACGCAAGACGCAGTGATGAAGGCGGCAGCCGCAGCCGAGACGCGTGGCTGGAAAATGGCGGAAGAAAAGACGAACTGGTACGTCGACCAGCTCAAGTCGCGCGGCATGAAAGTGCAGCCGCCCGGAGCCACGTTGCGCGACGGCCTGAAGAAGGTCGGCGATCAACTCACCACCGACTGGCAGAAGAAAGCCGGCGCGGATGGTGAAGCCTTGATCGCCGCCTACAGGAAGTAAGTTCAGCCAGCTTTGCAGAAGTGGCGAGGGCTCGGCGGGGTTTCCGCCGAGCCCTCTCACTTCATCAGCCGGCCTGTAAGCCGGGTTCTGTATGGCGGGATCACTCCCGCGTGGCAGCCATTCCTCTGGGACGCCGCTTACGCAGCGCCTCGAGCAGCCAACCCGGACGACTGGTCCGAAGACCGGACTGGGCAAGACCTTGCTTCGTCATGCCCGCGTCGTCCCTATTCGGCTTTGCTCCCGGTGGGGTTTGCCCTGCCGCTTCCGTTGCCGGAAGCGCGGTGCGCTCTTGCCGCACCTTTTCACCCTTACCCCGGCGCGAAGCCAAGGCGGTACGTTTTCTGTGGCACTTTCCCTGAGGTCTCTTCCCGCTTGCGCGGGGAAATTCCCCGCCGGACGTTATCCGGCACCGTGTCTCCGTGGAGCCCGGACTTTCCTCTGCGCTTGCGCGCAGCGGCCGCCCGGCCGACTGACCCCATAGAGATGAGACGGCGCGCGCGGCGCGTCAAGGGCGCATGCGTTAACGTGGATTAAGTTTCGTCAGCCGCGGCTGCTGATTGCACACACCGCCTGCATCGAGATGCGGTGGATTTCTTCGTTCTTGTCGATCGCGATGTGATTGATGTTGCGGTAAATGTTCTGAACCGACGTGCCGCCGGATGCCGCGACCAGCGTGTTGCCGCCAAACGGATTGTGATCCTGCCGGAACCCGATCGCGCGATCGACATTCGACGGAACGGCAGCGAGTGAGGAAAGACTCGACGGATCGAAGCCAAGAATGAGCGCGACCCGCTTCTTCCCGTTCAATTGCTCCGCGGCAGAGACGGCGGTGTTGGCGCCGATCGAGTGGCCGCCAATGACGATCGCCGCGTTCTGGTTCGCCGCGTCGCTCGCGATCGAGCTCGCCCCGGTCCACTCGTGCACCGTGGCCTTCACATTCTGAATTTTGTTCATCTTGCTGACGAGGTCGGACATCCCGCTCGACATCGCGGCGCTGATAAGTCCGTACATGAGATAGACGCGCACGGGCACCTGCGCCGCGGAGCACTGAGCGTTGGCGGCGCTGGAAAAGGCAAACAAGACAGCCAGGGCGAGGAGGGGGCGTCGCATGAGGGTTTTTCGGGGGTTGAACGGTTGCGGGAATAAAGTCACTCAAATTGTAACTGACTCGCGCATCCAGGCAATAGGAAGGCGGCGCGGCAGTTACGCCGCGCCGATCCGAAACACCGAAGTTCAGTTGATCGTCGCCAGAGCCTGCCGAAGCCGGGCACAGTAAGCGTGGGCGGGGCCGGTCATGGTCTTTGCCTGCAGGCCGGCCTGATAGCGGAGCACCGTTCCACAATGGTCACCTTGTGCGAGCTTCCATGCGTCGGCCAGGTACTTCATTCCCCACTTCGCATTGGTGTCGGGCTCATACAGCTGGGTGCGGGAGCCCGCATAACCCATGAATTGCATGGTCTCGTGCTTGATCTGCATGAGTCCGACCTCGCCGGCCGAGCCGGTAAGTTGTGCGTTCCAGCCGCTTTCCACACGCACGATCGCGCGAGCGAAGTCCTTGGCAGGCCATGGGCAGCTGCGCTCCGCGCGGGCGGTCAGACGGCGATAGTCGGCCGCGCGGCGAGGAGATCGGTGAGCGTCGTCAAGGTCGATGCGTCGGCAATTCCATCGACACGCGCCGGACGAAAATGGCGCTGGAAGGCAGTAACCACATCGCGCGTATTCGCGTCGTACTCGCCGGTCATGGAAATTCCGTAGCCGTATTTCGCGAGCTGCGATTGCAACAGTGAAACCGTCTCGTTGCGGTCGCCTTCGGAAAGCCGGGCGGCATCCGAGATCGGAGTCGGCGCGACCCAGTGACCGATTCCGGCGTCGTGCAATCTCTCCCAGGGGAATTTCTCGCCCGGGTCCTGCTTGCGCGCCGGTGCCACGTCGGAGTGCGCGAGCACGCGCTCGGCGCGGATCTTCCTGCGCGCGACGATGTCGCGGCAGAGTGCGGTCAAGGCGTCGATCTGGTGGGGTGGAAAGTCGCGGTAGCCGAACTCATGCCCCGGATTGACGATTTCGATTCCGATCGAGCACGAGTTGATGTCAGTTTCTCCCTGCCAGAATGATGCGCCGGCGTGCCACGCGCGACGCGCCTCCGGCACGAGCTGGGCGATCGTTCCGTCCTCGTCGATGAAGTAGTGCGCGGAAACGCGTCCGTCCCCACTGCCGTCGCGCAAGCGGGCGAGGGCGGAGAGCGCGCTTTTCATGCCGGTGTAGTGCAGGAGGATCATATCCGGCGCCCGCCCGCCCGCGCGCTCCTCGTGGTTCGGGGAGGGGGCGACGTCGGATACGAGCTTGCAGTCGGGGGTGAACGGGTCGGACATGCAGGGACCTTATTCGCCCAATGCCTTCAGGGCGTAGCGCAAACCCTTTCTTAAGCCTTGCAACGCGTTAATCGGCATCGCGACGCGCCTGTGGACGGCGCGAGATCGATTTGGCGCGCCTCCGTTGACGACCATATGGTCCCATGATATCCCAAATCATCCCGTTCCGGAGTAGCCGCATCCCGGTCGGGCGGAGCGCTCTGTCGCTTCTGCCCGAGGTCATGCGCGCGCGCCCGGAAGGGCCGTTTTGTGGCGTCGGTCAGGGTCATGGACCGGTTTGTAGCGACCTACACGATGCGTTTGGACGCGAAGGGACGCGTATCGATTCCAGCGAGCTTTCGGGCAGTGCTCGCGCGGGACGGGTTCGAAGGACTCTACTGCCAGCCTTCGCCGGGACACCCGGCGCTCGATGCGGGAGGCAATGCTCTGATCCGCGAGATCGAGGCCCTGATGGATCGATTCCCGCCCTACTCACCGGAGCGGGACGAACTCGCGGCTGCACTCTACGGGCAGAGCGAAATCCTGAAGGTGGATTCGGAAGGGCGCGTCGTCCTGAGCGAGAGCCTGAAGACGCACGCGCATATCGACGAGTTGGTGGCGTTCGTTGGTCTTGGTCACAAGTTTCAGATCTGGGAGCCGGAGCGCTTCTTTACCTTTCTCGAGGAGGCCAACGAGAAGGTGCAGGCGTTGCGTCGGCAGCTTGGCTCCAAGGGCGCGGGAGAACCTCCCGGGGCAAGATGACGATGGCGGGCCGCGGCGCCTCCTCAGGTGCCGCTGGCGGACCGGTTCGCCATCGTCCGGTGCTGCTCCGCGAGGTTCTCTCGTACCTAAATCCCAAAGACGGTGGTCGCTATCTCGACGGCACGTTCGGGGCCGGCGGGCATACGAGCGCGATCCTCGCAGCCGCGAACTGCCGCGTGCTCGGACTGGACCGCGACCGCAACGCGGTTGCGGGCGGTGCCGACATGGTCGAAGCGTCAGGCGGACGACTTGTGCTCGCGGAAGAGCGCTTCTCCAATCTCGATCAGGCTGCGATGGATTTCGGATTCGAGCCGTTAGACGGCGTGCTGCTCGACCTCGGCGTTTCATCGATGCAGCTCAACGAGCCGGAACGCGGCTTCTCCTTCCGCCAGGACGGCCCGCTCGACATGCGCATGGGGCGCAACAGCGCCAGCGCGGCGGACATCGTCAATGAGTGGTCCGAAGAGGAGCTGAGCCGCGTCTTCGCGACGCTCGGCGAAGAGCGGCGCGCGCGTGCCGTTGCGCGTGCGATCGTCAACGACCGCAAGGCCGGACGTATTAAGCGGACGGCAGAACTTGCGGACCTCGTGCGGCGGGTCGTGCGCGGGCGGCCCGATGAAATCGATCCGGCGACGCGGAGTTTTCAGGCGCTGCGACTTCTCGTGAACGAAGAACTGCAGGAGATCGCAGGAGCGCTCCTCGCTGCGGAGCGGGCGCTGAAGCCGGGCGGGCGGCTCGTCGTGATCTCGTTCCATTCGCTGGAAGACCGAATGGTCAAGACGTTCCTTACGGCGCGGGGACAGGCATCGGCGCCTTCGCGCCATCAACCAGAAGTCAAAAAAGCACAACCCACCTTCGGCTTGCTCGTGAAGAAGCCGGTGACGCCAACCAAGGAAGAAATCGAGATCAATCCGCGTGCCAGGTCTGCGAAACTGCGTGCGGCGGAGCGCACCGACGCGGCACCCGGTCGCGAAAATCCGCTGACAAATCTCCTCGCGCGCTTTCCCTCTCTCGAACCGGCGCGGCGAAACTGAGCATGCTGCGCATTTTCCACCTTATCTCGATCCTGTTTCTCGTGGGTGCGGCAGTCGCCGTCTATAAGGTGAAGTACGAGTTGACGTATGAGGCGCAACGCGCGGCCAAGCTGCGCAATGAGATCCGCGTCGAGCGCGAGCGCCTCAGCACGCTGAAGGCCGAGTGGAGTCGCCTCGCGGCTCCACAGCGCATCCAGGACCTTGCATCACGACACCTCGGCATGAGGGCGCTGGAAGTGGCGCGGATCGGGGATTTCTCCAACTTGCCCGAACGCGCCCCCGGCAGCGATGGCGATCCGATCGGCGAATTCATCGACACGTTGACCGAGGTGGACGCGCAGCGCGATCCGCTCGGCGACCTGCTTCGCACGCTGAACGGCGACGGGCCGCGGGGACGCCAGTAGATGCTCAAGCTCTTTCACGACCTGCCGCGCCGCGCGATGTTGCGCTTCGATCGCCTGCTGCGACCGGCGGGCAGTGCGACGATGCGGGCACGCGTCGGCCTGCTCATCCTTGGTTTTGCCTGCGTCTATGCGGTGATTGCCCTGCGGCTGGTGCATCTCGGCGTCGAGCCGGAAAGCCACGCGCCGCGGCGCGGCTCGGCCGCCGACTCGGTCGCGGCGTCGAGGCCGGACATCCTCGACCGCAACGGGGAAATTCTTGCGTCCGATATCAAGACGATATCGCTCTACGCAGATCCGCGCCGCGTGATCGATGTGGATGAAGCCGCCGAAGCCGTGGCGAAGGTGCTTCCCGATCTCGATCAGCCGGAATTGCGCGAGCGACTGGCGGCGAAACGCAGCTTCGTCTGGCTCAAGCGGGAAATCTCGCGCGCGCAGCAGGAAGAGATTCATCGCCTCGGCGCGCCGGGCATCGGATTCTTGCGGGAAAGCCGGCGCCTCTATCCGTCGGGTGCGGAAGCTGGCCACGTGCTCGGCCATGTGAATATCGACAATTCGGGCATCGCTGGGATCGAAAAGTGGATCGACGGACGCGGGCTTGCCGAATTGCATCAGGCGGGACTCGCGACGGGCAGGACGCTCGAGCCCGTACAGCTCGCGCTCGATCTTTCCGTGCAGCACGCAATCCGCGACGAGCTTGCAGTCGCCAAGGAGCAGTTCAAGTCAGTGGCCGCGGCGGGCATCGCGCTCGACGTCGACACGGGCGAAATCGTTTCGATGGTGTCGCTTCCCGACTACGATCCGAACCGTCCGGGCAAGTCGATCGATCCGAGCCGGCTCAACCGGCTCACGACCGGCGTGTTCGAAATGGGTTCGACGTTCAAGGCGCTCACCGTTGCGATGGCCCTCGACTCGGGCAAGGTCACGCTCAACTCGCGCTTCGATGCGACCGCGCCGCTTCGTTACGGCAACTTCACGATCGACGACTTTCATGCGCAGCGCAAAGTGCTGAGTACGGCGGAAGTCTTCACCTATTCCTCCAATATCGGCAGTGCCAAGATGGCGCTTGCGGTCGGTGTGGACGGGCATCGGGCGTTTCTGAAGAAGGCCGGCCAGCTCGACAGGCTGCGCACGGAACTCCCGGAAAGCGCCGAGCCACTCGTGCCAAAAAATTGGGGCGAACTCTCCACGGTGACGATCGCGTTCGGGCACGGACTGTCGGTCGCACCGCTGCAATCGGTCATGGCGACAGCGGCGCTCGTGAACGGCGGCCTGCTGATCCCGCCGACCTTCCTGAAACGCTCGGAAGAGGAAGCGCGCGAACTCGCGAAGCGCGTGATCAAGCCCGCCACCAGCGAGAAGATGCGGTACCTCATGCGCCTGAACGTGGAGCAGGGCACAGCGAAGCGCGCGGAGGTGATCGGATTCTATGTTGGTGGGAAGACCGGTACCTCGGACAAGGTCGTCAACGGGCGCTACGCGAAGGACAAGGTGCTGACCGCCTTCATGGGCGTGTTCCCGTCGGACAAGCCGCGATATCTCCTGCTCGTCATGCTGGATGAGCCGAAAGCCACACCCGAAACCCACGGCTACACCACATCGGGCTACAATGCGGTGCCGGTCGCGGGGAAAATCATTGCCCGGATCGCGCCGCTATTGGGGCTCAAACCGCGGCAGGACTTGCCGACGGCCGACCGCCTGCTAACGGTTCAACGGCAAGCCACCAACTGATTTGCCGAACCGGACGCCGGATGCCGGGGACCAGAATCGAACTTCGCAACCTCCTCGGACCGGATGCCCAGGCGCCCGCCGGAATTGCCGTCTCCGGTCTCACTGCGGACAGCCGCGAGGTAAAGGCGGGTGACCTTTTTGTCGCGGTCGCGGGAAGCCGTGCGGATGGATCGCGCTTTGCGGCCGAGGCGGCGAAACGTGGGGCCGTCGCAATCGCCGGAGAGGGCGAGCGACCGAGTGACCTGCCGGCGAGCATTCCCTTTGTTCGTGTCGCCGACGCCCGGGCCACGCTCGCACGCGGTGCAGCGAAATTGTTCGTGCGGCAGCCGGCGAGCGTCGTCGCTGTCACCGGCACCAACGGAAAGACTTCCGTCGCCTCGTTCACGCGCCAGATCTGGGCGACAGTCGGCAAGCAGGCCGCAAGTATCGGTACGCTAGGCGTGATGACACCGAAGGGCGAAATCAAAGGAAATCTCACGACGCCCGACCCGGTCGCGTTGCACCGGTTGCTCGATCGGCTTGCAGGCGAGGGCGTCACGCATCTATCCATGGAGGCGTCGTCGCACGGACTGGATCAGCGGCGCCTAGACGGTGTGCGCCTCGCTGCTGGAGCGTTCACGAATCTCACGCGCGATCACCTCGACTACCACAAGACCCTGGAGGCTTATCGGGCGGCGAAGCTGCGTCTGTTCGAGACGCTGCTGCCGGCTGGCGCCGCGGCGGTCGTGAATGCCGACAGTCCGGAAGCCGGCGTCATCGGCGCGATCGCGGCAAAGCGCGGACTGCGGCTGTTCGGCACGGGACGGTCGGGAACGGACTTGCATTTGCGCGAGACGAAGCGTGAAGGCTTCACCGAGATCCTTTCCGTGCAGGCCGAAGGGAGGGATCACCGGCTAAAGTTTCCGCTCGTCGGCGACTTCCAGATTTCCAACGCGCTGATCGCGGCGGGGCTCGCGATCGTAACCGGTGCGAGCGCCGCCGCCGCGCTTGCCGCACTGGAGAAGCTGCGCGGCGCCACGGGCAGGCTGGAACTTGTCGGCGAAAAGAAGGGCGCGCCGATTTTCGTCGACTATGCGCACACGCCTGACGCGCTCGCGAACGCGCTCGATGCGCTTCGGCCCTATGCAAAGCGACTGGTCGTCCTGTTCGGTTGCGGCGGTGACCGCGACCCGGGAAAGCGCCCGCTCATGGGTGAGATTGCGGTGCGCCGCGCCGACCGCGTCTATGTGACGGACGACAATCCGCGTAGCGAGAATCCCGCCGCCATCCGCAAGGCGATCCTCGCCGCGGCACCCGGCGCGATCGAGATTGGCGACCGCGCCGCGGCGATCGGGCAGGCGGTTGCGGAACTTACCCCTGGCGACGTATTGCTCGTCGCGGGCAAGGGACACGAAACCGGCCAGATCGTGGGTGAGCGGACTTTGCCGTTCTCGGATCATCAGGAAGTGCGCGCGGTGCTCGGGGAGAAGCAATGAGTGCTTTGTGGCCGCTCGACGCACTCGTCAAGGCGACGAACGCTCGAGTTGTCGGCGCGCCGGCGCAAGCAATCATCGGGATCTCGATCGACAGCCGAACGATCACGGCGGGCGAAGCCTTCTTCGCAATCAAGGGCGACCGCGTCGACGGTCATGATTACGTTGCCGATGCCATCAAGCGCGGTGCCGCACTTGTCGTGGTGGCCGCCGGACGCGCATCCGCGATGCCGAAGGATGCGCCGCTCGCCATCGTGCCGGACGTGCTGGAAGCGCTGCGCGATCTCGCTCGAGCGGCGCGGGCGCGCAGTGAAGCAAAAGTCGTCGCAGTCACCGGATCGGCCGGAAAGACCGGCACGAAGGACGCGCTCCGCCTCGCTCTCTCCCGCGATGGCGAGACCCATGCCTCCGTCGCTTCGTTCAACAACCATTGGGGCGTGCCGCTGTCGCTGGCACGCCTGCCGGAACGCGCGCGGTTTGCCGTCTTCGAGCTTGGGATGAACCACGCGGGTGAGATCGGGCCGCTCGTTCGGCTGGTGCGTCCGCATGTTGCGATCATCACGACGATCGAGCCCGTGCATCTCGAGTTTTTTCCGAATGTCGAGGCGATCGCCGACGCCAAGGCGGAGATTTTTCTCGGCCTGGAGAGCGGGGGAAGCGCCGTGCTGCCTCTCGACAATCCGCTGTTCGGACGGCTCGCGGACGCCGCAAGGGCGGCAGGCGTCGGTCGCATTGTCAGCTTTGGCGAGCATAAGACGGCGGACGCTCGTTTGATCGACGCCGCGCTGAAGGCCGACTGCTCGACCGTGCGCGCGAACATTCTAGGTGACGAGATTACGTTCAAGCTTGGCGCGCCCGGGCGGCACATCGTGCGGAACAGCTTGGCTGTGCTTGCGGCGGTGAAGCTCGTCGGCGCCGATCTGGCGCTGGCGGCCGTCGCGCTCGCCGGGCTTGTCCCGCCGACGGGCCGCGGCCAGCGCATCGCGCTTGATCTCGGGACGGGAAAAGCGCTCCTAATCGACGAAAGTTACAACGCCAACCCAGCCTCGATGCGGGCGGCGCTCGACGTGCTCGGCCAGGCCCCGCTCGGCCGGCGTGGAAGGCGGATCGCCGTGCTTGGCGATATGCTGGAACTCGGTCCCGACGCCGAGGATTTGCACCGTGGTCTGGCGGACGCGATCATCGCAGCCAAGGTGGACGTCGTTTTCTGCGCAGGACCCCTCATGCGAGAACTTTGGGAGGCCTTGCCTGCGGCCATGCGCGGCGGATATGCCGAGAGCGCGGCCGAAATCGAGTCCGAGGTGGTCGCGGCCGTGCGCGGGGGCGACGCGGTCATGGTCAAGGGATCGAACGGCAGCCGCATGCAGCCGATAGTGAGGACGCTCGCCGAACGCTTCCGTGCGAACGCGGGCGCGACGGCCTGAAGGAGGCAAGGTGCTTTACTGGCTCTCGCAGTTCGCCGACGTGTTCGGCCCACTCAATGTGTTCCGCTACATCACGTTCCGAACGGGCGGCGCGGTCATCACGGCGCTGCTGTTCGTGTTTCTGTTCGGACCGACCATCATTCGCTGGCTGCGCGTCACGCAAGGCAAGGGGCAGCCGATCCGCGAGGACGGACCGGAATCGCACATCCTGAAAAAAAAGGGCACGCCTACGATGGGCGGACTGATGATCCTTTCAGGGCTCATCGTTGCGATACTGCTCTGGGCCAACCTCGCGAATCCCTATGTCTGGGTGGTGCTCGCCGTCGCGCTCGGTTTCGGCGTGATCGGATTCTTCGACGACTATCTCAAGGTCACACACGGCTCGGCGCAGGGCGGCCTGTCAGGACGGCTGCGGCTCGGGCTCGAAGCGTTGATCGCGGGAGCCGCGGTGCTCATGATCACGCTGCTCGACAATTCGCGCGTGACGAACGCGATCGCGCTTCCGTTCCTCAAGGACGTGGCGATCGATCTCGGCTGGTTCTTCATCGTTTTCGGCGCGTTCGTGCTCGTCGGTTCTGCGAATGCCGTGAACCTCACCGATGGACTGGACGGCCTCGCGATCGGTCCCGTCATCGTCGCCGCGGCGGCGTTCGGCTTCATCGCCTATCTCGTCGGCAATGCGGTTTATTCCGGGTATCTGCAGATCCCGCACGTGCTCGGCACGGGCGAGCTCGCGGTCGTATGCGGCGCCATCATCGGCGCCGGGCTCGGCTTCCTCTGGTTCAATGCGCCGCCCGCTTCGATCTTCATGGGCGACACGGGCGCGCTCTCGCTTGGCGGCCTGCTCGGCGCGATTGCGGTCGCGACCAAGCACGAGATTGCGCTCGCGATCATCGGCGGCTTGTTCGTGCTCGAAGCGATTTCAGTGATCGTGCAGGTGGTGTCGTTCAGGCTCACCGGACGGCGCGTGTTCAAGATGGCGCCGATCCATCATCATTTCGAACAGCTCGGCTGGACCGAGGCGCAGGTGGTCATCCGGTTCTGGATCATTGCGATCGTGCTCGCACTCATTGGGCTGTCGACCCTCAAACTGCGGTGACTGGCGGCACGAATGACGCCGATCACGATCTTTCGCGGGCGAACGGTCGCAGTCTTTGGGCTGGGCAGCTCCGGGCTCGCGACCTGCGCCGCGCTCAAGGAAGGGGGCGCGAGCTTCGTCGCGTTCGATGACAAGCCGAACAAGGTCGCGGAGGCGGAGGACAAGGGTGTCACGACCGGAAATCTTCGCGAGGCCGATTGGAAGAAATTCGCAGCGCTCGTGCTCGCGCCGGGCGTGCCGCTCACGCATCCCGATCCACACTGGTCGGTAAAGCTCGCGCGCAAGGCGGATGTCGAAGTGATCGGCGACATCGAACTCTTCTGCCGGGAGCGGAGAGCGCGCGCGCCGAAGTCACCATTCGCTGCGATCACCGGCACGAACGGCAAATCGACGACGACCGCGCTGCTCGCCCATATCCTCGCGCGGAACGGTCGCGACGTGGCCGTGGGTGGCAATCTCGGCACGCCGATCCTGTCGCTTGCCGGTCCGAGCCAGGCGCGGACGCACGTAATCGAGTGCTCGTCGTTTCAGATCGATCTTGCGCCGACGCTCGATCCGTCCGTCGGTGTGTTGTTGAACATCACGCCGGACCACATCGATCGGCACGGCTCTTTCAGAAATTACGCCGCGATCAAGGAGCGCTTGATCGCGGGCGTCGGCCTGCACGGGACTGCCGTCGTCGGCGTCGATGACGACTTCTGCGCGGCGGCCGCGGGGCGGGCGGAGCGCGACGGCACCAAGGTGGTGCGCATCTCGGTGCGGCAGCGGATCGCGAGCGATGGGATTTTCCTTGAAGGGGAAAGCCTGACCGACGTGGAACGCGGGAAAACCCGCTACTCGCTCTTGCTCGCCGGCATTGGCAGCCTGCGAGGCGCGCACAATGCGCAGAACGCAGCCGCGGCGTACGCCTCCGCCAAAGCACTCGGGCTCGCACCGGAAGAAATCGATCTCGCGATCCGCAGTTTCCCCGGCCTGCACCATCGTATGGAAGAAGTTGGGCGAAAGGGCGCAGTGCTCTTCATCAACAACTCTAAGGCGACGAACGCGGACTCGGCGGCGCGCGCGTTGGAAAGCTTCGACGAGATCTTTTGGATCGCCGGCGGCCGCGCCAAGGAAGGGGGAATCGAAACGCTCGAGCGTTACTTCCCGCGCATCCGCAAGGCGTACCTGATTGGCGAGTCCGCCCAGGCATTTGCGGCGGGTCTTGAAGGTAAAGTGAAGTATGAGGTGGTGCGGACCCTTGATCGGGCGGTGGAGCATGCCGCGCGCGAGGCAGCGGTCTCGGCGGCGCCGCAGCCGGTAGTGCTGTTGTCACCGGCCTGCGCGAGTTATGACCAGTACCCAAATTTCGAGGTCCGGGGCGACGAGTTTCGCGACCTGGTGCTGAGGTTGCCGGGCGTCGGCAAGGCCTAGCCGGGACGACCCAATCGCCGCAATTTGGCTTAAGCGATCGTCAACTCTAAGAGTTCAAGACTGGCGCCGTCCCCGGCCCGGAGCCGCCAAATTCCATGATTTCGCGCGCCCAGCGTACGCCTTTCAGCGAATGGTGGTGGACGGTCGACCGGCTGCTGCTCGGCGCGCTGATCGCGCTCGTGCTGATCGGGATCGTGCTCCTCCTCGCCGCCAGTCCGCCAGTCGCGATCCGGCTAGGTTACGACCCGTTTCATTTCGTCAACCGTCAGGCGATCTACCTCCTGCCGGCTCTCGTTGTGCTCGCCGCGACATCGCTCCTTACTCCGAAGCAGGTCCGACGCACGGCACTGATCGTTTTCTTCATTAGTCTCGCGCTGGTGTGCGCGACATTGGTCGTCGGCGCCGAGGTGAAGGGCGCGCGGCGCTGGATAAATCTGATCGGCATCAGCATCCAGCCGTCCGAATTTCTCAAGCCCGCCTTTGTCGTGCTCTCAGCCTGGGCATTCGCGGAGAGCGCGCGGCGGCCGGAAATGCCGACCACGTTCATCGCCATGGGTCTCCTCGGCGCCACAATGGCTCCGCTCCTGCTGCAGCCGGATTTCGGCCAGACGGTCCTGCTTGTGTTGATCTGGTGCACGCTCTTCTTTCTGTCGGGGCTCGCATGGATCTGGGTCGCCGGACTCATCACGACCGCGATCGGCGGGGTATTCATCGCGTATCAATTCATTCCGCACGTGGCGCGCCGCTTCCAGCGCTTCCTCGATCCAGGTTCCGGCGACACGTTCCAGATCGACACGGCGATCGAATCCTTCGTCCGCGGCGGATGGCTCGGCCGTGGTCCGGGCGAGGGGACCGTGAAGCGTATTCTTCCCGACGGACATGCCGACTTCATCTTCGCAGTCGCGGCCGAAGAGTTCGGCATCGTCCTTTGCCTCATCCTGGTTTCACTGTTTGCGTTCGTCGTACTTCGAGCGCTCGTCCACGCGCAGCATGACGAGGATCCTTTTGCGCGCCTGGCGATCTCGGGGCTTGCGCTGTTGTTCGGCTTGCAGTCGTCGATCGCGATGGCGGTCAATCTGCATCTGGTGCCGGCAAAAGGCATGACGCTCCCCTTCATTTCCTACGGCGGCTCTTCGCTCATCTCGCTCGCCTACGGCATGGGCATGCTGGTCGCGCTGACCCGGCGGCGACCGCACGCCGAGACCATGGCCGCACTCGAGCGCGAAGGATTGATCTCGGGTTCCCGCGCATGACTGCGCGCCTACGCGGCGCTGAAGCCGCTTCGGCGGGGGCGCGCGCCGGCGCGCCGCTCGTCCTGATCGCAGCCGGCGGCACGGGCGGTCACTTGTTTCCGGCAGAGGCGCTGGCGAGCGCGCTTGCCGAGCGCGGCGTTGCGGTGGAACTCGCGACCGACAAGCGGGCCGCTCCCTTTGCGAAGAAATTTCCCGCACGCCGCATGCACGTGCTCCCGGCCGACACCGTCCGGGGACGCGATCCGATTTCGCTTGCGCGCACCGCCTTCCGGCTTTCGTTTGGCACGTTGCGCGCCATCTGGCTTCTGCTGATGGCAAGACCGGCGGCCGTGGTGGGCTTCGGCGGGTACCCGACGGTGCCCCCGATCCTCGCGGCATCCATCGTCCGCATCCCATGCATCGTGCACGAACAGAATGCCGTCATGGGGCGCGCCAACCGGATGCTCGCGAACCGCGCCACGCTGATTGCGACCGGCTACCCGAAGATTTTCGCCGAAGCGCCGTGGCTCGACGAGAAAGCAGTGCACGTCGGAAATCCGGTGCGGACGGCGGTGCGCGAGGCGGCCCGCGTCGTCTACGAGCCGCCGCTGCAACGCGGCCCGCTTCGCCTGGTCGTTTTCGGCGGAAGCCAGGGCGCGCGCGTCATGAGCGAGATCGTGCCGGCTGCGATCGAGCGGCTCCCTGTCACGATGCGGCAACGCATCGAAATCGTGCAGCAATGCCGCGCCGAGGATCTCGAGGAGGCGAAAGGCGCCTATTCGCGGCTCGGCGTGAAAGCGACGGTCGCGGATTTCTTTTCCGATTTACCAGCCCGTATTGGCGAAGCCCATCTCGTGATCGCGCGCTCCGGCGCCTCCACGGTTGCTGAGCTTGCCGCGATCGGCAGGCCCGCCATTCTCGTGCCGCTCCCGCACGCGCTCGATCAGGATCAGCTCGCCAATGCGGCGGCGCTGGCGGCCGCCGGCGGCGCCCTGCTGATCCGCCAGTCCGATTTCACGGCCGAACGGCTGGCGCAGGAACTGGCTCCGCTTTTGGCCGATCCGGCAAAGCTTTCCGCCATGGCGGCATCGAGTCGAAAAGTAGGCAGGGCGGACGCTGCCGAGCGGCTCGCCGATGAGGTTATCCGCGTTGCTCGCATCGCGTAAATGCGCGAAAAGACGGCGGCATGAAGCTTCCCCAGGAACTCGGCCCGATCCATTTCGTCGGTATCGGCGGAATTGGCATGAGCGGCATCGCCGAGGTGCTCGCCAATCTCGGCTACCGCGTGTGCGGTTCCGACATGACCGAGAGCGCGAACGTCAAGCGGCTACGCGAGAAGGGGATTTCCGTCACCGTTGGCCACGAAGCAAAGAACGTGAACGGCGCGACGGTCGTTGTCGTGTCGTCCGCGGTGAAGCGGGACAATCCCGAGCTCGTTGCCGCGCGTGCGAAACGTCTTCCGGTCGTCCGGCGCGCGGAGATGCTTGCCGAGCTGATGCGGCTGAAGTCCTGCATTGCGATCGCGGGCACCCACGGCAAGACCACCACCACTTCGCTGGTCGCCGCACTGCTCGATGCAGGCAATCTCGACCCGACGGTGATCAACGGCGGCATCATCAACGCCTACGGCACGAACGCGCGCGTCGGTGGCGGCAACTGGATGGTGGTGGAGGCGGACGAGAGTGACGGGACGTTCCTCAAGCTGCCTGCCGACATTGCGATCGTCACGAACATCGATCCCGAACATCTCGATCACTTCGGAACGTTCGACAAGGTGAGGGAGGCATTCGAGGCGTTCGTCGGCAACCTGCCGTTCTACGGCTTCGCGGTCATGTGCATCGACCATCCGGTCGTTCAGGAACTGGTCGGCAAGATCGAGGATCGTCGCGTGATCACGTACGGTGTCAATCCGCAAGCCGACGTGCGGCTCGTGGATCAGCGCCTGGAAGGCGGCGCGACCCGTTTTGGTGTGCTGGTGCGCGGTCACAACGGTGGCAAGGTGCACGAGATCGCCGATCTGACGCTGCCGATGCCGGGTCATCATAACGCCCTCAACGCGACGGCGGCGGTGGCGGTCGCCCACGAGCTCGGAGTTCCCGACGAACGCATCCGGAAAGCGCTGGCGAGTTTCGGCGGGGTGAAGCGGCGCTTCACGCGCACCGGCGAATGGAATGGCGTCGCAATATTCGATGATTACGGACATCACCCGGTGGAGATCGCGGCCGTGCTCGCCGGCGCGCGTGCCGCGGCGAAAGGGCGGGTAATCGCGGTGGTGCAGCCGCATCGTTTCACGCGGCTACGCGATCTGTTCGAGCAGTTCTGCACCTGTTTCGACGACGCGGATCACGTGATCGTGGCGAATGTCTATCCCGCAGGCGAAGCGCCGATAGCCGGCGTGGATCGCGACGCGCTCGTGCGCGGCATGCGCGCCCACGGTCACCGGCAGGTACTTCCGCTCGACGCGCCGGAGCAACTCGCAGGTATCGTGAAGGGCCTAGTGCGGCCGGGCGATTACGTCGTCTGCCTTGGTGCCGGCTCCATTACGCAGTGGGCACAGGCGTTGCCGGGCGAACTCGCTTCGCTCAAGGGCGGCAAGTAAACGTGCGCGCGACCGCACTTCGGGACATCACGCCCGAGCTTTCCGCCGCGATGCCGCAACTGCGCGGGCGTCTGATCGTGAACCAGCCCATGGCCGACGTGACCTGGTTTCGTGTCGGCGGGCCTGCGCAGGTGATGTTTTCGCCCGCCGACGAAGAGGATCTCTCCTACTTTTTCGCCAAGTTACCGGAGGACGTGCCGGTCCACGCCGTCGGCGTCGGCTCGAATTTGCTGGTACGCGACGGCGGGATCGAGGGGGTCGTCGTCCGCCTCGCGCGCGGATTTAACGAGACTTCGATCGAGGGCGATTTGATCCGCGCAGGTGCCGCCGTTCCCGACGTCCGGCTGGCGCAGGCCGCGGCGGACGCGAGCCTCGCCGGGCTAGCCTTTTATCGGGGTGTGCCAGGATCGGTCGGCGGGGCATTGCGCATGAACGCGGGCGCCTACGATCGTGAAACCAAGGACGCGCTCGTCGAGGCGCGCGCGATCGACCGCCGGGGAGAAACCCACGTCCTCAAGAACGCGGATTTCGGATTCTCGTATCGAAATTCGAGAGCAACGAAGGGTCTCGTCTTCACGCAGGCAACGTTTCGCGGAGAAGCCGGAGACAAGGCTGCGATCAAGGCGGAGATGGACAAGGTCACCGAAGCGCGTGAGGCGACGCAGCCGATCAAGACGCGCACGGGCGGATCGACGTTCAAGAATCCGCCCGGGAAGAAGGCCTGGCAGTTGATCGACGCTGCGGGTTGCCGCGGTCTTGTGATCGGCGACGCCCAGGTTTCGGAACTGCACTGCAATTTTTTGATCAATCGCGGGCAGGCGAGCGCCGCCGACATCGAGGCGCTCGGCGAGGAAGTGCGACGTCGGGTGAAGGAAAGTGCTGGCGTCGAGCTGGAATGGGAAATCGTCCGCATCGGCAAGGCGAAGGAAAATTAGGATGCCTACGGGCAAACACGTCGCGGTGCTGATGGGCGGCTGGTCCGCCGAACGTGAAGTCAGCTTACGCTCCGGCAAGCACTGCGCGGACGCGCTCGAAACGCAGGGATACAAGGTTACTCGCGTTGACGTGCAGCGGGACGTTGCCGAGGTGCTCGCGCGCTTGAAGCCGGACCTCGCGTTCAACGTGCTGCACGGCCGTCCGGGCGAGGACGGCACCATGCAGGGCATCCTGGAAATACTGCGCATCCCGTACACCCATTCGGGCGTGCTCGCTTCGGCACTTGCGATGGACAAGCCGGTCGCGAAACAGGTCATGGCGGCAGCCGGAATTCCGATCCCGGAGGGACGCGTCATTTCGCGAGCGGAGGCGGCCAAGGCGCATGCGATGACCCGCCCGTATGTGCTGAAGCCAGTTGCCGAGGGCTCCTCGGTCGGCGTGTTCATCGTGACGGAGGAGCATGCGCATCCGCCGCAGGAACTGACGCGCCCCGACTGGGCGTTCGGTGACGAGCTTCTCGCCGAAAAATTCATCGCCGGCCTGGAGCTGACCTGCGCGGTCATGGGCGAGCGGGCTCTCGGCGTGATCGAAATCGAGCCGGCGACCCGCTTCTACGACTACGAGGCGAAATACGCGCCCGGCGGTTCGCGGCACATTCTGCCGGCTCGGATCGCGCCCGAGGTTTACGAGCGGGTGCGGAAACTATCGCTTGAGGCCCATCGTGCCCTCGGTTGCCGGGGCGTTACGCGCGCGGACTTCCGCTTCGACAATCGCACGGGCAAGACGGGCGAGCTCGTGTGTCTCGAGGTGAATACGCAGCCAGGCATGACCGAGACGTCGTTGGTGCCGGAAATGGCGGCGCACGAGGGCATGTCGTTCGCGGCGCTCGTGAAGTGGATCGCCGAGGACGCGACCCTGGACCGGTAGCGGCTTAGCCCCTGTGGGCTCGCCAAAGGCCTGAAAAACACCCAGTTTTTGTGGCGTTTCGCTCATAGTTTAATGAAATATTAACCAACTCCTGCCGACTCTCGGGTTTACGGCGCATCGGGCGCTCGGAAGTCGGGGAGTCACCCGGGCGGACTTCGTTTCGACCACCGCTCTGGGGGTCAGGGGACTTGGTTTGTCCGGAGGTCAACAGCCCCGTCGGTCCGAGAAGTCACTGGTGCGTGAAATGGCGCCCCATGCGGGCTTGTCCTTCGGCGAGCTGGTGAAATGGATCGTGGCGGACGTTTCCCTCGACCGGTGAGACCGCGGCGCAAACTCGCCGAGCCGGGAAACTACGCGCCACCCACTCGCTTCACACTTTTTCTGCGGCGCGCGCTTGTTCGCCTTTCCACGCCACCGTTGAGCCGTCTCGGAATTTTCCTGCTTGCAAGTCTCTTCGCGGCGACCGGCGGCTATGGGGCAGCGCGCGGCGGCCACGCCGAAGCGGTGATGATTGCGCTGCGCGACGCGGGCGACGCGGCGGCACGGTCGTTCGGATTCGGAATCGTGCAGGTCGACATTCGCGGTGCGCGCATTCTGACGCGCGACGAACTTCTGCGCAGGGCGGGGATTACATCGCAATCGTCCTTGCTGTTGCTCAACCCGGAAAGTGTACGTGCCGCACTCAAGCAGGATCCGCGCGTTGCCGAAGTTACGGTGCGAAAGTTTTATCCGGATCGGCTCGATCTCGTCGTCGAGGAGCGTCAACCGTTCGCGCGTTGGCAACGGGCGGGGCAAACACATCTGATCGCCAATGACGGAACTGTTCTGGAAAGCGACGTAACGACGAAGGGCGCCGAATTGCCGCTCGTCGTCGGTAGTGGTGCTGAGAAGCAGGTGACTGCGTTTGTCGCGCTACTTGATCGTTTTCCCGCGATCCGGGATGTAGTGCGCGCGGGCGTTCTCGTCGCCGAGCGGCGCTGGAACCTGCGTCTGAGGAACGGCATCGATGTTCGTCTTCCCGAGGAAGACGCAGCGCTCGCACTCGAACGCCTGATCACGCTCGACAAGACGAAACAGCTGTTGTCGCGTGACGTGACGGTGATCGACCTGCGCGTGCCGGATCGCGTTTCGGTCGGACTGACGGACGAGGCGGCGGCGGCGCTCAAGCAGAAAGCACCAAAGCGCAAGGGAGCGGATTTATGAGTACCGCTCTTTCGCGTGGCCTTGCTCCCCGCATGCAGCCGCTGCATCCGCGGCGCGCCGG
Source organism: uncultured Alphaproteobacteria bacterium (assembly GCA_963711595.1). Taxonomy (GTDB): domain Bacteria; phylum Pseudomonadota; class Alphaproteobacteria; order Rhizobiales; family Xanthobacteraceae; genus JAUSIF01. Next base: position 260,248 of record CAVQER010000006.1, on the reverse strand, counting down.
CGTCGTGGCGGCGCTCGACATCGGTACGAGCAAGATCGCCTGTCTGATCGCAAGGCTGCGGCCGCTCGGCGAGCGCGCACAGATGCGCGGTCGAACGCATTCCGTCGAATTGATCGGTTTCGGCCACACGCGCGCACGCGGGATCAAGGCCGGCACCGTGATCGACATGGCGCGTGCGGAAGAAGCGATCCGGCTCGCCATAGACGCCGCCGAACGCTCGGCCAAGGTGGAAATCGCTTCGGTCGTGCTTGCGGTTTCCGGCGGACGGCTCGGCAGCGATTCCTTTGCGGCTTCAGCGCGGCTACCGGGTCCTTCGGTGGAAGAGGGCGATATTGGACGCGCTCTCGACGCGGCGAGCCTGCACTCGGTGCGGGATGGGCGGGCGGTACTGCATTCGCTGCCGGTCGGTTATGCGCTCGACACCGTGAGGGGAATCCGCGATCCGCGCGGGATGCTCGGCGAGATACTTTCGGTCGACCTGCACGTCGTCACGGCTGATCTGCCCGCGCTCAAGAACCTCGTGCTTTGCGTCGAGCGGTGCCACCTCACGGTCGAAGGGCTGATCGCCGCTCCCTACGCTGCCGGTCTCGCCGTGCTTGCGGCCGATGAGGCGGAGATCGGCGCGATGCTGCTCGATTTCGGCAACGGCACGACCACCGCAGCCGTATTTGCCGCCGGCGATTGCGTCCATGTTGACGGAATCGCCCTCGGCGGCAGCCACGTCACCATGGATCTCGCCCGCGGCCTCTCCACGAGCCCGGTTGAGGCGGAGCGGCTCAAGACCTTTCACGGCAGCTTGCTCGGCGGTGTGAGCGATGAGATCGACATGGTCACAGTGCCCTCGGTGCACAACGACGAGCATGAAACAGCAAATGCCGTCTCGCGGTCGGGCATCGTGCGCATGATCCGGCCGCGCATCGACGAGATCCTGGAAGTCATCCGCGACCGTCTGCATGCGGCCAATATGCTCGCTGCGGCGAGCCGGCGGATCGTGCTGACGGGCGGTGCAGCACAGCTGACCGGCCTGGTCGAGATCGTGAGCCGGGTGTTCGGAGCAAGCACGCGGATTGGACGGCCGCTCGGCATGTCGCGATTTTCCGAGACTGCAAAAGGTCCGGCGTTCGCCGTGGCCAGCGGCCTACTCGTCTATCCGCAATTCGCCGGACGCGAACATTTCGAGCCGCGACGGCGGCATGCGGGTGGCGACGCAAACTACATCGCTCGGGTGGGGCGTTGGCTGCGAGAGAGTTTCTAGTGAACGCAGGACGAAACAGAGGGACGTGCGCTCAAGCGCGAAAGGGACGACCATGACGATCAACCTGAAGACGCCAGACATTCGCGAACTCAAGCCGCACATCGTGGTGTTCGGCGTCGGCGGCGCCGGCGGCAACGCTGTCAACAACATGATCGCAGCCGGATTGCAGGGCTGCGAATTCGTCGTCGCCAACACCGACGCGCAGGCGCTCACCTCATCCAAGGCCAAGCGCGTGATCCAAATGGGTGTGGAAGCAACGCAGGGCCTCGGCGCCGGGTCGCATCCCGAAGTCGGACGCGCCGCCGCCGAAGAGGTGATCGACGAGATCCGCGATCATCTTGCGGGTGCGCACATGGCCTTCATCACGGCAGGCATGGGTGGCGGCACCGGCACCGGCGCCGCGCCGGTGATCGCGCGCGTCACGCGCGAACTCGGCATCCTCACGCTCGGCGTGGTCACAAAACCCTTCCAGTTTGAGGGTTCACGCCGGATGGCCATCGCAGACACGGGCATCCAGGAACTGGCGAAGCACGTCGATACGCTGATCGTCATCCCGAACCAGAACCTGTTCCGGGTCGCGAACGAGAAGACGACTTTCGCGGACGCCTTCGCGATGGCTGACCAGGTCCTCTACTCCGGCGTCGCCTGCATCACCGACCTGATGGTCAAGGAAGGCCTGATCAACCTCGACTTCGCCGACGTGCGCACGGTCATGCGCGAGATGGGCAAGGCGATGATGGGCACGGGCGAAGCAGCGGGCGAAAAGCGCGCGACGACCGCAGCCGAGGCCGCGATCTCCAATCCGCTGCTCGACGAGACGTCGATGCGCGGCGCAAAGGGGTTGTTGATCTCGATCACCGGCGGTCAGGACCTCACGCTGTATGAGGTCGACGAAGCGGCGAGCCGCATCCGGGAGGAGGTGGATGCCGATGCCAACATCATCCTCGGCGCGACCTTCGATCAGAAGTCTCGACGGGATCGTCAGGGTCTCGGTCGTGGCGACCGGCATCGACGGGACCGCGAAAGAGACGGCGGCGCGCTTTAGTGCCGCTTCCGTCGCCGGTCGTATGGCCGTCGCGCGCGCCTTCGACGCCGGTCACCCGCCACAACGGACGCCGCATTCCTATCGCGAGCCGGCGCCGGCGCCGTTGCAGCCAGGGACACATCACGACGATCACCACGATTTCCACGACGATCAGGAAACGGCGATCGACGAAGTAACGCTGCGGCCGCTGCCGCCGCGCCCCTCGTTCTTTGAACCGATGCAGGAGGAAGGGCACGCGGAGGCACATGAAGAGGAGCCGATTCGGCCGTTCCTGCCGCCGAGGGCGGAGCGCGCGGGTAGCCGCACGCCGCGCATGCCGCGGGTCGATGAGCTGCCGATCCCTGCCCAAAACGAGATCCGCGCGAGCCGGGGCCAGCCGGCCGAGCACAATGCGATCGAGCGGAAGCGCATGACGCTGCTGCAGCGTCTTGCGCAGGTCGGCTTGGGCCGCCGCGAGGAGGCGGAGCCGCAGTACGAGCCGCATCAGCTGGCGCCACAGTCCCGGCACGAGGAGGAAGCGACGGAGCGGGAGTATCGCCCGGCTCCGGAGCGGCGAACCCACGAACAGGTATCGGAGTATTCGCGTCGACCCGCCGGGCGGCCGGCCCCCACCGATTTGCAGGCGCGGAACGGAAGGGCCCGGATCGACGAGGACGAGCTCGAAATCCCCGCCTTCCTGCGGCGGCAGGCGACTTGAGCTCGAACTATCCACAGTTTCGGAACAACACAGCGCCCGGCCGCGATGGCCGGGCGTTTCATTTGTGACAGCCTGTGGCGGAAAATGGCGGGAAACCGGCGGTAACCGGCCGGTTTTCGGTAACAAAGCGTAAAAAACCGTGACTTGCGACTCACCTAAGCGCGGCTATCGTTCGCTTAACCAAAAGCGGCCGCTCGGTTTCTTGGCTTTCCAACCGGTGTGCGCCGCGACGCTAAGACGGGGAGCGTTTGGGGCAGGGGTCCGAAGGCACGTTGCCGATGGGCTCCGGATGGTGGGGATGAGGGGAAGTTTACAGACCACTTTGGCGCAGCGAATCGACCTCATGGGTCGCGGGGTTCATGGCGGAACGCCGGCCCGGGTGTCGCTGCTTCCCGCGAATGCCAACTCCGGCATCCTGTTCTCGCGCATGAGCCACGACGGCAAGTCGCATCGTGTCGTCAGTGCGTGCCCGGCTGCGGTCCGCAACACCGATTTCGCTACGGTCATCGGGGATGGCCATGGCGCGCTTTGCTCGACCGTCGAGCATCTTCTGGCCGCTCTCGTCGGCCTCGGCGTGGACAACGTCATCATCGAGGTGGATGGCAACGAAGTGCCGATTTTCGACGGCAGCGCGGCCCACTTCGTGGAAGCGATCAACGCCGCCGGGATCGAGACGCAGCCTGCGCCGCGGCGCTATCTCAAGGTTTTGAAGCCGATCCGTGTTCAGGATGGACGCGCGATCGGCGAATTGTTGCCCTACGACGCCGGTTTCCGGATCGAGATCGAAATCGACTTCGATCACCGGCTGATCGGCCGCCAGCGATACGCCGCCACGCTCTCCCGCGACACGTTTGAGCGCGACCTGGCCCGGGCGCGCACTTTTGGCTTCATGTCGGACGTGGCCAAGCTTTGGAGCGCCGGGTACGCGCTCGGAGCTTCGCTCGAGAACACAATCTGCCTGGCCGACGATCGCATTCTCAATCCGACCGGTCTGCGCTACCCGGATGAATTCGTGCGCCACAAGGCGCTCGACGCGGTCGGCGATCTCGCTCTCGCCGGCTTGCCGATTCTCGGCCGTTATCGCTCCGTCTGCGGCGGCCACAAGCTGAATGCCCAGGTGGTCGCAGCCCTCACAGCCGACAAATCGGCCTGGACCGTGGTCGAGCCCCGCCGCCGGCGGCCCCGCGGCCACGCAGATCTTGGCGTTCCGGTGGCGGTTCCCGCCTATCGCGCCGACCTGTCCTAGCCAAACCGCCACAATCGCGTCCTATTGGGTCCTTAGCGGCTTTGCGAGCTGTTCTCGTCCTTGGTACGAGGGTGGCCGAAGGGGTCGGCCCGATGGGCCGAAAAGGGTAGTGGGGTTCATGCGTTCACTTGCTCATCGAATCCTCAGCGTCGGGTTCGGCCTCCGCGTCGCCCTGACGGCAATAGCCTTGGCTGTGCCTCTGGCCGGCTGCGCTAATCTGTTCGGCGACGACAAGCTGACGATCCTGCCCGACGAGCCGGCGGACAAGCTCTACAACGAGGGGCTGACCCTTCTGAACAAGAGGGAGTATGCCGACGCCGCGAAGAAGTTCGAGGAAGTCGACCGGCAGCACCCGTATTCGGAATGGGCGCGCAAGTCGCTACTGATGTCGGCGTTCAGCTATTACGAGATCGCAAAGCACGACGAGACGATCCAGGCCGCGCGCCGGTACATCGCGCTGCATCCGGGCAGCCCCGACGCGGCCTACGCGCAATACCTGCTGGCCTCGTCGTATTACGATCAGATTCCTGATGTGACGCGCGACCAGCAGCGCACCGAGAAGGCGATGCAGTCCCTTGACGAGGTGGTGCGAAAATATCCCGGCACGGAATACGCGGAGAGCGCGCGCCGGAAGATCGAAGTGGCGCGCGATCAGATCGCCGGCAAGGAGATGCTGGTCGGCCGCTACTACCTCGACCGGCGCAACTACGCGGGCGCGATCAATCGCTTCAAAGCGGTGGTCACGCAGTATCAGATGACGCGGCACGTCGAAGAGGCGTTGATGCGTTTGACCGAGTGCTACATGGCCCTCGGCATCGTGCCGGAGGCGCAGACTGCGGCAGCGGTGCTGGGACATAACTTCCCGGACAGCCCCTGGTACAAGGACGCCTATCAGTTGGTGCAGAGCGGTGGTTCTGCGCCGAAGGAAGACAAGGGCTCCTGGATCAGCCGCGCCTTCGGCGCCAAGCCGAGCAATAGCTAGACTTCAAAATCCGTTCAAGGAATCCGATCGCCCGCTCCAGCCTGGCGCGGGCGCGTGGCGTCTCCGTGCTACCGGCACAATCTCGCGCAGCCTGCGTGCGAAATTTCGCAAGCACACTTCCGTCGAGCCGAGCGGACCGACGTCGTAGCTCGACGACTGCATTCCGGCCTGCACGCGGTTGATGAGCGCCGTATCCTCCTTATTGACCTGACGGTTGATGCGCCAATTCAGGTAGCGCGCGGCCTTCATGTCGCGCCGCTCGTCGGGGTGCGCGTAGGCGATCTCGCGGATCACTGTCTTCGTCGCCGAGACCGGCACGAACTGCATGAAGTCGATCTGGTCAGGGTAGATATCGAACGCCACGTTGGGCCAGAGCTTGAAGTAGGTCCAAAGCCGCTGACGCTCGGCCGGAAGACGCGCGACCGGCGGCAAGTACTTCTGGTACATGCGCTCGGATCGGCTCGACGATGGCTGATCGCGCAGGGTGCCCCACATCTTGTCCACCCATTCGCTCGCCTCGATACCGTAGCCCTTGCCAAACAACCGCGTCAGACCGGGATGCGCGACCGTGATGTGAAGTCCATCGGAATAGTTGTCGGCGACGTTCTTCCAGTTGACGTCGCGCGGGCGCAACGTGACGCGGCCGAGCGGGATCAGTTGCTCCATGCGGTAAGCAGCAATCTCGTGCTCGTAGGGAGCCATCATCTCGGCCACGGACGTCCCGCCGCACGCAAGCCGGACGAAGACGAATCCTTGGTAGATCTCGAGTTCGACCGGTTTCAGCCCATACGCCTGCGGATCGAGGCCGATGAAACTTTCGCGAAAAGGCACGCCGGCGAGGTTGCCCTTCAGGTCGTAGCTCCACGCATGGTACGGGCAGGTGATCCGAAAATTGCAATGACCCGACGGACCGTCGAGGAGACGGGAGGCGCGGTGCCGGCAGACGTTGTGGAAAGCGCGGACAGCGCCGTCGTCGCCGCGCAAGACGAGGATGGACTCCCCGAGAAATTCGAAGGTGTGGTAGTCGCCGGGCTTCGTGATGTCGTTGATGTGACAGACGATCTGCCAGGACGGCCGGAACACGTGCTCCGCTTCGTGTGCGAAGAATTCCTCGTCGCGATACAGCCACGCGGGCAAGCTGACGAGCTCGTCCGGATCGTGGCTTTCGGCTCCGAGGAGGTGCCGCTTCGGCTGTAAGGGCTCGTTCATGACGATCGCTCCATCACCACGTGATGGCGGGCTCGGATTGTACAACGAGGTCTCGGGCCCAGACCACGCCGGCTGCGTTTCGACAAGCCCATCAGGGGCGTTGCAGTTCCCCTCGGCACCTGAGATAGAATCGCCGCTGGATTCCCGCGCCCATGCTGCTTCACCTCTCGATCCGCGACATCGTCCTGATTGATCGGCTCGATCTCAACTTCGCGCCGCGTTTGACCGTCCTCACGGGCGAAACGGGTGCGGGCAAGTCGATCGTGCTTGACGCCTTCACGCTCGCGCTCGGCGCGCGGGGTGACGCAGCACTTGTCCGGCAGGGAGCCGAGCAGGGTCAAGTCACTGCAGCCTTCGATGTGAACCCAGGTCACCCTGCGCGCGCCGTGTTGAAGTCGAACGATCTCGATGCGGACGGCGACCTCATCCTGCGTCGCGTGCAGCTCGCGGATGGCCGCACGCGCGCCTTCATCAACGACCAGCCCGTGACCGTTCAGGTACTGCGCGAAGTGGGCCAAAGACTTGTCGAGATCCACGGCCAACACGACGAGCGCGCCCTCGTCGATTCTGCCACGCACCGCGCGTTGCTCGACGCGTTTGGCGGCAATTCCGAGCGCGCAGCGGAAGTCGGGCGTCGCTGGAGCGTCTGGAAGGAATGCGAACAGGCAGTAACGGCAGAACGCGACCGTCTGAAGCGCGCGCTCACAGAGGCGGATTTCATCCGACACGCGGTGGAAGAACTTACCGGCCTCGCACCGCAGGCAGGCGAGGAGCAGACGCTCGCCGACCGCCGCGCCGCGCTGATGCGCGCCGAGAAGGCCGCTGACGATCTGCGTGACGCGCACGAAGCGGTAGCTGGAGCGGCCTCGCCGGTACCCACGCTCGCCGCCGTATTGCGGCGGCTCGAGCGTCGCGCTCCCGAGGCCGGCGACCTCGTGGGGGCGCCGGTGAAAGCGTTGGATCAGGCACTGCAGGCGCTCGAGGAAGCGCGCGCGGGACTCGAGAGTGCCCTCAGCATCGCGGACTTCGACCCCAAGGAGCTGGAACGCATAGAGGAGCGGTTGTTCGGACTGCGCGCCGCCGCCCGCAAGTACAGCACGACGGTCGACGAGCTTCCGGCGGTCGCCGCCCGTTTCCGGGCGGACGCGGAGGCGATCGACAAGGGTGTGCAGAAGCTGTCCGAGCTGGAGAAGACGGCGGGCGAGGCAGAGCGGGCGTTTCATGCCGAAGCGGATCAGCTCTCCAAGGCACGCCAGAAGGCGGCCAAGGCGCTCGACAAGGCCGTGCATGCCGAGCTCGCGCCGTTGAAGCTCGATCGCGCGGAGTTCATCACGGAGATCCGGAGCGAGGCAGCAACGCCGGGACCAGAAGGCATCGATCACGTCGAGTTCTGGGTGCGTACGAATCCCGGCTCGAAGCCGGGACCGTTGATGAAAGTGGCATCCGGCGGCGAGCTCGCCCGCTTTCTCCTCGCGCTCAAAGTGGTGCTTGCGGACCGCGGATCGGCGCCGACCCTCGTCTTCGACGAAATCGACACGGCTGTGGGCGGTGCGGTTTCCGATGCGATCGGCGCGCGCCTCGCGCGGCTCGGCGAGAACGTTCAGGTTCTATCCGTCACGCACGCGCCGCAGGTGGCGGCGCGCGCGGCGCACCATTTTCTCGTGATGAAGGAGGCGGACGGCAAGAAGCGGGTCGTGACCCGTATGCGCGATCTCGACGGCAAGCTGAAGCGCGAGGAGATTGCGCGCATGCTCGCGGGCGCGGAGATCACCGATGAGGCGCGCAAGGCGGCGGAACGGCTGATCGCGGGGGCGAGGTGAGGCTCAAACCGTTCGTCCCCGCGAAAGCGGGGACCCAGTAGCATTCATCCCGCAGCGACTGGATTCCCGCTTGCGCGGGAATGAGCGGATTGAAATCAATCCTCCTCGTCTTCCTCCAGAAAATCCAAATTCACGCCGATCTTTGGCTTTCGCTTCATGTCATCGCCGCGACGGAGCACGCCCGCGCCGAAGCGTTGCGTAAGGGCGTCCACGGCGGTCTCCAGCTTGCGCCTGCGTCCCCCACTGTTGAACAGGTCGAGCTGCGATTTGTCTTCCTCTTCGATGAGTTCGTAAGCCGCCATACCCACCAACCGGAATGGGCCGCGGTGCGCGAATTCGGGCAGCAGAGCGATCGCCACTGAGTAGAGTTCATCCGCGACATCGGTCGGCCGCGTGAGCCGGTGCTGCCGCGTCAGTATCTGAAAGCCCGAAGTCTTCAGCTTCACGCGTACGCCGAATGCGAGGATGCACTTGCGCCGGAGGCGCGCGCCGATTTCGTCGGAAGAGCGGCGCAGATGGCGTCTGAGCTCGGGGCCGTCGCGGATGTCCTTCTCGAGGGTGACCTCGGACCCGATGCTCTTCGACGCGCGGTCGCCATCGACCCGGCGCGGATCTTCCGCGTTGGCGAGAGAATAAAAATGCGTACCCGCGCGTCCGAGCTCGCGCTCGAGCCAGCGCGGGTCGGCTGCCGCGATGTCGCCGATCGATCGCAGTCCAAGCTGATGCAAACGCGGCTCCGTCTTCTTCCCGACGCCCCACAGACGCGAGACCGGGAGGGGCGCGAGCCACCCCTTGGCTTCGCCGGGCGGCACGACGGTCAGCCCGTCCGGCTTCTGATGCCCGCTCGCGACCTTCGCCACGTACTTCGTCCCGGAAATGCCGACCGACACGGCGAGGCCGGTCGCCTCCCGCACCGCGGCCTTGAGCTTCATGCCTATCATGCGCGGCGGCCCGAATATCGCTTCCGAGCCGCTCATGTCGAGAAACGCCTCGTCCAGGCTGAGCGCCTCAACATTCGGGGAGAAATCGCCGAACACCTGCATGATGCGCGCGGACACTTCGCTGTATCGGCTGAAGCGGGGCGGAACGATCAGGGCTTGCGGGCAAAGGCGCCGGGCGTGGGCCATCGGCATCGCGCTTCCGACACCGAACGGCCGCGCCTCGTAGCTTGCGGTGAGCACCACCCCGCGATTGCTGTTCGGGCCGACGAGGATCGGCCGGCCGCGCAACTCGGGATTGTCGAGCTGCTCGATCGCCGCATAGAACGCGTCCATGTCGGCATGGGCGACGATGCGGGGCCAGGATGAGTCTGCGTGCGTCATGGCAGGAGCGCTCAATCACGTCGAGCTGGATGCTTCGCCCTCGACCCGTCCCGATCTAGACTAGTCGTCCCATGGCAAGAAAAACATCCGCTCCGCCCAAACCGGTGGAGAAACTCACCGCGAAAGAGGCCAAAGCCGAGCATGCTCGGCTGGAAGCCGAGATCAGCCAGCACGACAAGCGCTATTACCAGGAAGACGCGCCGACGGTTTCGGACGCCGAATACGACGCGTTGCGCCGCCGCTACGAAGAGATCGAGAAGCAGTTCCCGGAACTCCAGACGCTGACGAGCCTGACGCGCCGGGTTGGCGCGGCGCCGGCAGCGAAGTTCAAGAAGGTGCGGCACGCGGCGCCCATGTTGTCGCTCGGCAATGCCTTCACCGAAGAGGATGTCACGGACTTCGTCGATCGCATTCGTCGCTTTCTGGCACTGAAGGAAGACGAGGAAGTCGCGTTCACCGCCGAACCGAAGATCGACGGTCTTTCTTGCACGCTACGCTACGAGAAGGGGACGCTCGCGGTCGCGGCGACGCGCGGCGACGGTACCGTGGGCGAAGATGTCACCGCCAACATCCGCACCATCAAAGAGGTGCCGAACGAGCTGAAGGGTCGCGACGTGCCCGACGTGTTCGAGGTGCGCGGCGAAGTCTACATGCGGCGGGAAGATTTCCTCGCGCTCAACGAACGGCAGAAAAAGGAAGGCAAGCAGCTCTATCTCAATCCGCGCAACACGGCCGCGGGTTCGCTGCGCCAGCTCGATCCCAACATGAGCGCGAGCCGGCCGCTGCGGTTCTTCGGTTACGGCTGGGGCGAGGTGGGCGAGCTGCCCGGCAAGACGCAGATGCAGGTCGTCGAGGCGCTGAAGCGTTGGGGAATTCCGACGAATCCGCTGATGACCCTTTGCGACGACGTCAAGGAGATGGTCGCACACTATCGCAAGATCGAAGAGCGACGCGCCAAGCTCGAGTACGACATCGACGGCGTCGTCTACAAACTGAACCGCATCGATTGGCAGGGCCGGCTCGGATTCGTTTCCCGCACGCCGCGCTGGGCGATCGCGCACAAGTTTCCGGCCGAGAAGGCGACGACTGTGGTCAAGGACATCATGATCACCGTCGGCCGTACCGGCGCCCTCACGCCGACGGCAGTGCTCGACCCGGTCAACGTCGGCGGCGTGGTCGTCGGAATGGCGACTCTGCATAACGAGGATTACATCAAGGGCATCGGCGGCGACGGAAATCCCATTCGCGGGGGCGTCGACATCCGCATCGGCGATACGGTCCGCATCCAGCGCGCGGGGGACGTGATCCCGCAGGTGCTGGACGTCGTGATGGGGAAGCGGCCGAGGAGTGCGAAGCCGTTCCAGTTTCCGACCGTTTGTCCCGCTTGCGGAAGCCACGCGGTTCGCGAAGTCGATCCCGAAACCGGCAAGGCGGACGCGGTGCGCCGGTGCACCGGAGGGCTTGTCTGCCCGGCGCAGGCTGTGGAACGGCTGATCCACTTCGTATCCCGCAATGCTTTCGACATCGAGGGTCTCGGCGAGAAGCAAGTCGCACTGTTCTACGAAAAAGAGTGGATCAAGGAGCCGGCCGATATTTTCAAGCTCCGGGAACGCAATAAGAAGTTCAAGCTGGAAGAGCAGGAAGGGTTCGGCGAGGTATCGGCGCGGAAGCTGTTCGATGCGATCGACGAGCGCCGCAACATAGCGCTCAATCGATTCATCTACGCGCTCGGAATTCGCCACATCGGCGAGACGAATGCGATCCGGCTCGCGCGGCACTATCAAAATGTGAACGCGCTGACGAAAGCGCTGATGAAAGGAAAACCGGACGCCGAAGACTACGAGGAGTTGACGAACATCGGCGGCATCGGCGAGGTGGTGGCCGATGCAATCGGCGAGTTCTTCAAGGAGAAGCGCAATCGGTCGGTGATCGAGGCGCTGCTTGAGGAGATCGAAGTCGAGCCGATGGAGGCGGTCGCGAAAGACAGCGCGGTTTCGGGCAAAACCGTCGTCTTCACCGGCGCGCTCGAGAAAATGACCCGCGAGGAGGCGAAAGCCATGGCCGAGCGTCTCGGCGCGAAGGTCGCGGGATCGGTGTCGAAGAAGACCGACTATGTCGTTGCCGGGCCGGGCGCGGGCTCAAAGCTCGCGGAGGCGAAGAAGCACGGGGTCACCGTGATTTCGGAAGACGACTGGTTCAGGCTGATCAAATAATTGCCGTCCCGGAGCACCGTTGGTGGCGTCCGGGACGACGAGGATTCTGAAGATTCTTCAGAGTCTTCCTGTCAGCGCGAGGACGATGACGACAATCAGCAGAATGCCGACGATCCCGCCGGGGCCGTAGCCCCAGTTGGCGCTGTGACCCCAATTCGGCAGCGCGCCGATCAGGATCAGGATGAGCAGGACGATCAGAATGGTCGAAAGCATGGGCGTCGCCTCGTGTGTAAACGTGAGGCAATAACGCGGCGGCTTGTTCCGAGTTCCACAAAGAAGTCGCGCCCACCCAACAAATGCGCACGGACCGTACGCGTCGTTTCAGTCAGAGCGTGATGACCTGATCCGGCATATTGCCCGACAGCGCCTTGTAAAGATCGGGGAAGCAGCCGATCGGGACGCCATCGAACAGCTTGTCGGCTATCTCGCGCTCGTAGCAGCACTGATCGCAGCCCATGAGCAGCATGCCGCTCTTCTTCGCCACCTTGTGCAACCGGTCGCCGATCGGATTGCCGTTCACGAGCACGTAGTTGTTGTCCTCGAAAAAGAACATCCCGACGACGGTCACGCCGTGCCGACCTTCCTCGAGCTGAGGAAGAATCATCTTGCCGAGCACGTAGGAAACCGTGTGGCGCGACGTTGCGAAAATGTACGCGACTTTCATTGTGTGCTCCGCATAGCTGTTCTCGTGGGTAAAATGCCCGGTCCGCTCATTCCCGCGAAAGCGGGAATCCAGTCCGCGCTGGGTCCCCGCTTTCGCGGGGATGAACGGAAAGGCCAGACTCGCCGTTTTCTGTGTGCAACGCCTGAAGTGCCGAGCGGAAGGCGGCAACGGCGAGCACCGCGCGATCCTGTTTGAGCGCCGGAACGCCCGGAAGCGCGTCAACCAGATCCCTGGAAGAGAGCTGGCCAGCCATCTCGGCGGAGAATCCCGCGAGCAGCTCGGTGATCGCTTCGCAATAGGCAATCAACGTGGTGCAGGCGGTTGCCTGGAAGCGCGTGCCGGCAAGCTTGCCGTCGGAGATGGCTATGCTGAAGCGCGCGGAGTTGCCTTCGGCGTCCGCGACGGCATATCCTTGCACCGGCAGCGGTGTCTCGCGATTACGCCGGTAGCCCCGCTCGAACAGGTCCGCCACGGTGAATCGCGGCGTCGCGCTGCAACAAGCTTCACGGCAGGTCGCGGTCATTTCCTGCCTCTCCGCTCATTCCCGCCGGGCTGGCGAGCGAGAGCGAGCGGCCAGCGCGGCCACCTAACATCGCCGCGCCGGACACTCGCCCTGAACCGGGCTCGTCGGCGAAAGCGGGAATCCAGTGCTGACTCCGTCCGGGTCCCCGCTTGTGCGGGGACGAACGGGAGAATTGTCCGTTGGCAGATGCTTTGACTCCGCATGAGCTCTAGTTCCAGCGGAGAAGGCGTTTCTCGAGACGCCCGGCGAGCGCAAAGATCACCAGCACCACCGCCATGATCAACAGCACGATCGCGAGCATGAGCGAGGCGTTGTAGGTGCTCTGCGCGAAGGAGAGGAGATAGCCGAGGCCCCGGCTTGCAGCGACGAACTCGCCGACCACGGCGCCCGTGAATGCGAAACCGACGGCGACCTTCAGGTTTCCCAGCACCCAGGCGGCGACGGATGGCAGGTAGACGTGGCGCAGAAGGTCCCAGCGGCCGCCGCCGAGCGTCACGATGCGCTCGACGAGCTTGCGATCGACCTGGCGGATGCCGGTGAACACCGTGAAGAAGATCACGACCGCGACGAGGATGAAGGCGAGCGCCACCTTGGAGGCAATCCCGATTCCGAGCCAGATCACGAACAAGGGCGCGAGGATCACGCGCGGAATGGCGTTCAGGAGCAGCATCACGGGCTCGAGCAGTTCCGCCACAGGGCGGGCGAGGGCGGCGATCACGCCGAGCACAATTCCGACGACGATGCCAAGAGCCAATCCGGCAAGCGCGGCGGTGAACGTCGCCTCGATATGCGGCCAGATGCGCCCGTCCGCGAACAGTTCGACGAGTGCCCCCCAAATCTGCAGTGGGGTCGGCATGTAAAGCGGGTTGAGCATGCCCGCGTTGCCCGCAGCCTGCCAGAGGGCGAGCAGCACGCCTAAGGCCATGAGCTGGCGCAACCAGGCCAATCTCGGATCCCGGATCATGCCGCTTCCGCCTTTTCGGCGCTCGCGCTCATGTCGACCTCGCGAGAGAGGTCGTCCCAAAGCTTTTCCAGAAGCGGCGCGAAAGCCGGATGTGTCTTGGCGCGCACGAGATCGCGCGGACGCGGGATCGGAACGGGATAGCGCTGGGTGACGCGGGCGCGGGGGCCCTGCGCGAGCAGATAGACGACGTCGGAGAGCGCAATGGCCTCTTCCAGATCGTGGGTCACCAGCAGAACGCCGATCTTTTCCCGTTCGACGAGCTCGACCACTTCCTGGGAAATGCGTGCGCGCACGATCGCGTCGAGCGAGGCAAACGGCTCATCCATGAGCAGCAGTTTCGGCTTCAGCGCCAGCGCCTGCGCGATCGCGACGCGTTTGCGCTGGCCTCCGCTCAAGTGGCGGGGATAGCGGCCGCCAAATCCGGCAAGGCCGAAGCGATCGAGCCACTCGTCCGCGGCTTCGAGCGCGCGACGGCGATCCATGCCGCGAAAGCCGAGACCGAGCGCGACGTTGTCGCGGGCAGTACGCCACGGCAGCAGGGCGTCATCCTGGAACAGAATGCCGATGTCGGAAGCGACGAATTCGGATTCGACCTTGCCGGACAGCGGCTGCTGCAAGCCAATGACGACGCGCAATAGGCTCGACTTGCCCGAGCCGGAGGGGCCGACGAGGCTCACGAACTGGCCGGCGCCGACCTCGAGGCTCGCGCCCTCCAAAACGGGGACGCCCCCGCCGTAGGCGAGTGAAATATCGGAAACGCGCAGGGTGTCAGCCTTTCACGATCGAGGTGTCGTGCAGACCGGTCACATCCGCGTCGGGCTTGACGAGGCCGGCGACGACCAGCGAATCCGCCACGCGCTTCGACGCGTTGACGTCGATGGTCACCCGGTCCGGATAAAGGGACTCGGTGTAGCGGGCGAGCACGTCGCGCAGCTGACCGACATCGGCTCCGGCGAGCAATTCCTTCGGCAGCGAATCCACGAGCTCTTGCGGTTTCATTTTCGGCAGTGCCTTGAGCGCGTCGTCGAGGCCCTGCGCGAGTTGGAGCATCTCCGGCTTGCGCGCCTCGATCTCTTTCGAGCGCACGGCCACCCCCATGAACTCGTAGGGTCCGCCGAGATATTTCTGGGCGTCCTTGAGATCCATCGCGTTGACGAGAGTGCGTGCGCCGTCCTTCGTGAGAATGCTGAGGGCCGGTTCCTGCACGAGGCCGGCGTCAACCTGGCCCTGACGCAACGCTTCGAGAATGTTCACGCCGAGCGTCGCGTATTGCACCTTCGAGCTGTCGGCACCTGCCTGCTTGAGCAGGAACAGGAGGATTGCGTGGTCTGCATTGCCAAGACCGGAAACGCCGACGGTCTTGCCTTCGAGATCTTTTATGTTCTGGATTTTGTCGGCGGTCTTCGGGCCGGTGACCAGTGCGAACAAGGGGAGGCGGCCGGTCGTCGCGAAGCGGCGGATCTCAGCTCCTTTGGCATACGCCTGGATCGCCACATCAAGCGCGGTCGCTGCATATTCTACGGCCCCGCCGACGAGCGCCTGCATCGCGGCGCCGCCGCCGCGCGCGTAAACGAGTTCGACGTCGAGACCCTGATTGCGCCAATGCCCGTGTGCGCGCGCGACCTCGTACGGAATGATGCAAAGGATCTGGCTGCAGAAGGCGAGCTTGATCTTCTTCAGCTCTTTCTGCTGCGCGCCGGATGGGCCAGCGGTAGAGAGGAGGCCTGCGACTGCGGCGACCCCGCCGAGCACGGTGCGGCGGTTCAAATCAGGCGGCGCGAGATTAGAGCTGGTTAGCCCCTCCGGTACCGGAGCGGCGTGTTCGGCGTCACAGCAACCCATGGAATTGGCTCCTGGGCCCTTTTAGGCCCGTCATTTCGGCAGAGTCCCTTAACAGGCAAAATTCGTCAATAGACGCGAATTACAGAAATTGTCCGCTATTTGCCGAGAGGCGCCGTCGCCGCGTCGAGCCACTTCACGCTGTCGGCATCGAGGTCCGGCTGCAGGCGTTTGCGGACCTGCGCGTGATACGTGTCGACCCATTCACGTTCGTCGCGGTTCAGCAGTGCCGGCTCGATCAGACGCCGATCGATGGGCGCGAGCGTCAGCGATTCGAATGCGAGCAATTTTTTCTCCGCGCCCGGCGGAGCGGAGGCCGGCACGATGAGCACAAGGTTTTCGATGCGGATGCCGTAGGCGCCGGTTTTGTAGTAGCCGGGTTCATTCGACAGGATCATGCCGGCAGCGAGAGGCGCGGTGCCGAGCTTCGACAGTCGGGCAGGGCCTTCGTGCACGGAGAGGTAGCTCCCGACGCCGTGGCCGGTGCCGTGGTCGAAATCGAGACCCGAAGCCCAGAGTGCGCGGCGCGCGAACGGATCGATCTGCGCCCCCGTACTCGCATCGGGGAAGACGCTCTGCGCGATCGCGATATGGCCCTTCAGCACGAGCGTGAAGCGCTGTCGCATTTCGTCACTGGGCTGGCCGACGGCGATCGTGCGTGTGACGTCCGTCGTTCCGTCCTCGTACTGCGCGCCGGAATCGATGAGGAACGGTTCGCTCGGCGAAATCTTGCGATTGGTTTTCTGCGTGACCCGGTAGTGCACGATCGCGCCATTCGGACCCGCGCCCGCGATCGTGGCGAACGCGACGTCCTTCAGCTTGCCCGTTTCACGGCGGAACGACTCGAGCGCCGCGACCGCATCGATCTCGGTGAGCTTTCCCTTCGGCGCCTCGCGATCGAACCAGGCGAGGAAACGGACGAGTGCTGCGCCGTCGCGCAAGTGCGCCGCGCGGGCGCCGGCGATCTCGGCGGCGTTCTTGATCGCCTTCATGCGTGTGATCGGATCGGCACCCTTGGAAACCTTGCCGCCGGCCGATTCAACCGAACTCGCCAACGCTTGCGGGGCCGTCGCCTGATCGAGGCGGATCGTCTTTCCCTTGGCCGATTTTGCCAACGCTGCTTCGAGGTCGCCGGGCTCACGGATGTCGACGACGCCGGCGAGGGCATCACGCACGGCGTTGGAAAGCTTGCGACCGTCGATGAAGAGCGAAGGAACACCGTCGTGCGGCACCAGCGCCCAGGCGAGGGAAACCGGCACGTGCGCGACGTCGCCGCCGCGGATGTTGAAGGTCCAGGCGATGGAGGTCGGATCGGACAGGAGCGTCGCGTCGACCTTCGCCTTCGCGAGTTCTTCGCGGATGCGCGTGAGTTTTTGCGTGGCGGGGTCGCCAGCGAACTTCAGGTCGTGCAACCGGACCGGCGCGAAGGGCGCCGCAGGCCGGTCCGTCCAGATGGCATCAATCGGATTGTCGTCCACTGCGACCAGCTTCGCGCCGGCGCGTTCACACGCTTTCGACAGCCGCTCAACGCCTTCCAGCGTCGTCCGCCAGGGGTCGTAGCCGAGCGCTGCACCCTTCGGCAGGTTATCGGCGATCCAGTCATGCGGCGGGCGCTCGGCCAGATGCTCGATCCCGAAGACCTTCGGGTCGGTCTGCTCCTTCGCCTGCAATGTGTAGCGGCCGTCCACAAAAAGCGCGGCCTTGTCCTTGAGTATCACGGCGGTACCGAGCGAACCGCTGAAGCCCGTCAGCCAGGCGAGCCGTTCCTCGCAGGCAGGGACGTATTCGTTCTGGTGCTGGTCCGCGGTCGTGACAACGAACCCATCGAGCTTTCGCTTGGCGAGCTCCGTGCGGAGCCTCGCGACCCGCTCGGCGCCCTTGGTGGGATCCGCGCGCTCCTCAAACGACTGGAACTTCGCTTCGAACATGGTTTCGTTCTATATCGCGTTCCCCGGGTGAGCGCAGCGCGCGAACCCGGGTTCAACGGCTATCCGCCCCTCGCAAAAGCCCGCAGGCGGTGCCATTTTGTTCTCACACAGATTCGCGAAAGTGCTCAGTGGCCGATCCGCTCGAACAGGACGATGACTTCGCCGCGCCCGTGCCCCGCCCGGGTGGCATTGCCGCGCGCGCGCGGGCGTCGCTTGCACCCGACTATGTCGAGGGCCTGAACCCGGAGCAGATCGAGGCGGTCGAAACGCTCGATGGGCCCGTGCTCGTGCTTGCGGGCGCTGGGACCGGCAAGACGCGGGTTTTGACCACACGTATCGCCCACATCCTCGCGACCGGGCGGGCGCGACCGGGTGACATCCTGGCCGTCACTTTCACCAACAAGGCCGCGCGCCAGATGAAGGACCGCGTCAGCGCCATGGTTGGCGAGGCAGTGGAAGGAATGCCTTGGCTCGGCACCTTCCATTCGATCGGCGCCAAGATCCTGCGCCGTCACGCGGAGCTCGTGGAATTGAAGTCGGATTTCACCATCCTCGATACCGACGACCAGATCCGCCTCATGAAGCAGGTGATCCAGGCGGCGGACATCGACGAGAAGCGCTGGCCCGCGCGATTGTTTGCTTCCGTGATCGACAATTGGAAGAACCGGGGGCTCGCGCCGGCGGATGTCTCGGCGGGTGAGGCCATGAATTTCGCCGACGGGCGAGGCAAGGCGCTCTACGCCGCGTACCAGCAGCGGCTCAAGACGCTCAACGCCGCCGATTTCGGCGATCTGTTGCTCGAGAACCTTCGGATCTTCCGCGGCCACGCGGAAGTGCTTGCGCGCTATCAGCAGCGCTTCCGCTACATGCTGGTCGACGAGTACCAGGACACGAACGTCGCACAGTATCTGTGGCTGCGGCTGCTCGCGCAGGGTTCGAAGAACATCTGCTGCGTCGGCGACGATGATCAGTCGATTTACGGCTGGCGTGGAGCGGAGGTCGACAACATCCTCCGCTTCGAACAGGACTTTCCCGGCGCGAAAGTTGTTCGGCTCGAGCGCAACTATCGCTCGACGGGTCACATCCTGGCCGCGGCGTCGCAGCTGATCGCGCACAACCAGGGGAGGCTTGGCAAGACACTACGCACGGAGGACGTGCTCGGCGAGAAGGTCACGGTCACCGGTGCTTGGGATTCGCAGGAAGAAGCGCGCTCGATCGGCGCGGAAATCGAATCCGAGGGCCGCTCGGGGCACAAGCTTTCCGAAATCGCAATCCTCGTACGGGCGTCGTTCCAGATGCGGGAGTTCGAAGACCGCTTCGTCACGCTGGGCCTCCCGTATCGCGTGATCGGCGGCCCACGATTTTATGAACGGCAGGAAATCCGCGACGCGCTCGCGTATTTCCGGACCGTGTGTTCGACAACCGACGACCTCGCCTTCGAGCGCATCATCAACGTACCGAAGCGGGGTCTCGGTGATGCCACGATTCAGCTTCTGCACGACTACGGCCGCGCGCACGGCGCGTCGCTGTTCGAGTCGGCGCGGGCGCTCGTTGCAACCGAGGAGTTGAAGCCGAAGCCGCGCGGCGCGTTGCGGGATCTCGTGATCGCGTTCGAGCGCTGGCAGGCGCAGCTCGATCACATTTCGCACACGGAACTCGCCGAGATCGTGCTCGACGAGTCCGGCTATACGCTGATGTGGCAGAACGACCGCTCTGCGGATTCCGCTGGCCGGTTGGAAAACCTCAAGGAGCTCGTGCGCTCGATGGAAGGCTTCGAGAACATGCGCGGGTTTCTCGAACACGTAGCGCTCGTGATGGACGTGGAAGGCGGCGAGGGCCAGGACAAGGTCAACCTGATGACCCTCCACGCCGCGAAGGGCCTCGAGTTCGACACGGTCTACCTGCCGGGCTGGGAGGAGGGCCTGTTTCCCAATCAGCGCTCGCTCGATGAGCAGGGCCGCGCCGGACTGGAAGAAGAGCGACGCCTTGCGCACGTCGGACTGACGCGCGCGCGCAGGAACGCGCGCATCTATTTCGCGATCAACCGCCGCATCCACGGACTCTGGAATTCGACTGTGGCAAGCCGCTTTCTCGATGAACTGCCGGAAGGGCACGTGGATGTGACCGAGGCGACGAGCGGCTTTGCCGAGCCGCGGTCTCGTTTCGACCGGGCCGAGCCGTTCGCATCGCGTTACGACACGCCTGGATGGCGGCGCGCGCAGGCGCGCGCTGGTGCGCGCAACGGCAACGGCGAGCGCGGCCGGTTCGTGAAGACCCCCGTGACGATCGAAGGCAGTGCGGTGCGCCGCTCAACGGGACCCGCGAATTTCGCTCTCGGCGAGCGCGTGTTTCACCAAAAGTTCGGCTACGGCAAGGTGCGCGAGATCGACGGCGACAAGCTCACGGTCAGCTTCGAGAAGGCCGGCGAGAAGCGCGTGGTTGCGAGTTTCGTGGAAAGGGTTGCGTGAATGGCGTCGAAGCAGTCGCTGAATCCTCTCGTCGAATCCTGGTCCACTCCGTTTCAGATGCCGCCGTTCGAGCGGGTAGAGCCCGGGCATTTTTCGCCGGCGTTCGAGGAGGCCATCGCCGAGCATCGCTCCGAGGTCCTTGCGATTGCCGACGCGAAGGAAGCGCCCACCTTCGCCAACACGATCGATGCGATGGAGCTGTCCGGCCGCAAGCTGCGCGACGTGGCGGGCGTGTTCTACAATCTCACCGGAGCGCACACGAACGACGCGCTGCAGAAGATCGAACGCGAGATCGCGCCGGTGATGGCGCGGCATTGGAACGAGATCTATCTGAATGCGAAACTGTTTGATCGCATCGAACAGCTGCACCACCAGAAGAGCAGCCTGCGCCTGTCCGTTGAAGAAGCGCGCGTTCTGGATCGATATCACACCCGGTTTGTACGCAGCGGCGCGCAGCTCGCGCCCGAGGCGAAGAAGCGATTTGCGGCGATCAACGAGCGCATGGCGACGCTCGGCACGCAGTTCAGTCAGAACGTTCTCGCGGACGAAAAAGCGTACACGCTCGTCCTCGAGACCAAGGAAGACCTTGCCGGGTTGCCGGAATTCCTCGTGAATGCCGCAGTGGAAGCCGCCGAAGAACGCGGAATGGCGGGCAAGCATGTGATCACGCTGTCGCGGTCGAGCATCGAGCCGTTCCTGCAGTTCTCGAAGCGGCGCGATCTGCGCGAAACGGCATGGCGCGCCTGGCTCAGCCGCGGCGAGCATCAGGGCGCGACGGACAATCGCGCGGTCGCCGCTGAGATGGTGGCGCTGCGCGCCGAACGCGCTGCGCTCCTCGGCTTCGACAGCTTCGCGGATTTCCGCCTCGACGACAGCATGGCGAAGACACCGCAGAACGCGCTCGATTTGCTGCACTCAGTATGGACGCCGGCGCGGGCGAAGGCTGAGCACGAAGAGCAGGCGCTGCAATCGATCATTCAGTCCGAGGGCGGGAATTTCGAGACCGCTCCCTGGGACTGGCGGCACTACGCGGAAAAGCGGCGCAAGGCTGAATTCGATCTCGATGAGAGCGAAATCAAGCCGTACCTGCAACTCGATAAGATGATCGAGGCCGCGTTCGACACCGCGAGCCGTTTGTTCGGCCTCAAATTCACTGAGCGAAACGATGTGCCCGTCTACCACTCCGACGTGCGGACGTGGGAAGTCACCGGTGCGGATGGCCGGCACGTCGGCGTTTTTCTCGGCGACTATTTCGCGCGACCTTCAAAGCGTAGCGGCGCGTGGATGAGTGGCTTCCGCTCGCAGGAAAAGCTCGCCGGTGACATTCGGCCGATCATCGTCAACGTGATGAATTTCGCCAAGGCCACGGATGGCCCGTCGCTGCTCAGTTTTGACGACGCCCGCACGCTTTTCCACGAATTTGGGCACGCGCTGCACGGGCTGTTGTCGGACGTGAAATATCCGCTGCTCTCGGGAACGAGTGTGAGCGCGGATTTCGTGGAGCTTCCCTCGCAGCTGTTCGAGAACTGGCTGGAGCGACCGGAAATCCTGCGGCGGCACGCGATGCACTACAAGACAGGCGAATGCATGCCGGACGCGTTGCTTGCGCGCGTACTAAAAAGCGCAAAATTCAATCAGGGCTTCGGCACCGTCGAATACACGGCCTCGGCGCTCGTTGACCTCGACCTGCACAGCAAACCTGCGGGCACGCCGATCGACATCACGAAGATTGAACAGGAGTCGCTCGCCAGGATCGACATGCCGGACGCCATCGTCATGCGACATCGGCTGCCGCACTTCTCGCATCTGTTTGCTGGCGATGGCTACGCGGCCGGGTACTACTCGTACATGTGGGCGGAGGTGCTGTCGGCAGACGCGTTCGACGCGTTCGAGGAGGCCAAGGACGTGTTCGACCCAGACGTGGCGAAGCGCCTGCGCGACTACATTTACTCCGCCGGCTATGTGCGCGATCCGGCCGAGGCTTACCGCCTGTTCCGGGGCCGCGACGCAAAGCCGGAGCCCTTACTGCGCCGCCGCGGGCTGATGGAATTGGGCAAGTAGCTCGCCGCGTTGTCGCTGCGCGCCGCGCTCGCTAAAACTTCCGTATGGCGCGCGATCTGGAAACTCCAGTGCTGATCGTGGGCGGCGGGCCGGTTGGCCTGACGCTCGCGATGGATCTTGCGTCGCGCGGCGTTGAGGTCACGGTGGCGGAGATGCGGCCGCCCGGCGAACCGCCCAGCGTGAAATGCAATCACGTGTCGGCGCGGTCGATGGAGATCTTCCGGCGGCTTGGAATCGCCGGGCAGGTGCGCAACGCGGGTCTGCCGCCTGACTACCCGAACGACTGCGCGTACCGCACGAGCGCGACGGGCATCGAGCTCTCGCGCATTCCCATCCCATGCAGGAACGATCGCTTCAGTGTGACGGATGGACCGGACGGTTGGTGGCCGACCCCCGAGCCGCCGCACCGGATCAACCAGATTTTTCTCGAGCCGCTGCTGTTCAAATGCGCCGCATCGCTGACGCGGGTGCGGATCTTGAGTCGCACGCTGATCGAAGACTACGAACAGGACGCAGGCGTGGTTCGCGCCACCGCGCGCGATCTCGACAGCGGCGAAGCATTCTCAATCCGCTGCCAATACCTCGTCGGTTGCGATGGCGGAAAATCCACGGTGCGGCGCAAGATCGGCGCGAACCTGGAAGGCACGCCGGTGGTGCAGCGGGTGCAGTCGACGTATCTGCGCGCGCCGGAACTCTACGACCGCCTGCAGGGCAAAAAGGCCTGGATGTATCTCGCGCTGAACCCGCGCCGGCGGGGAACGGTCGTCGCGATCGACGGGCGCGAGACTTGGCTTATCCACAATCATCTCGACGAAGACGAGCCGGATTTCGACTCCGTCGACCGCGACTGGTGCATCCGCACGATCCTGGGCGTGGGGCCCGAATTCCAGTACGAGATCGTGAGCAAGGAGGACTGGGTGGGCCGTCGGCTTGTCGCCGACAAATTCCGCGACAGACGCGCCTTCATCTGCGGTGACGCGGCGCATCTGTGGATTCCATATGCCGGATACGGGATGAATGCAGGCATCGCCGACGCCGCGAATCTCGCCTGGCTCTTGGCCGCCCGCTTCGACGGCTGGGCGCCGGAAGCGATCCTCGATGCCTATGAGGCCGAGCGGCAACCAATCACCGAGCAGGTTTCGAAGTTCGCGATGAATTTCGCGCTGCAGGTGATGAAGCACCGCAAGTCGGTGCCGAGCGAGGTCGAAGCGCCCGGTCCGGTAGGCGACGCGGTGCGGGCGCGTATCGGCAAGGAGGCTTACGATCTCAACGTCAACCAGTACTGCTGCGGCGGACTGAACTTCGGCTACTTCTACGAGGGCTCGCCGCTGATCGCGTATGATGGAGCGACGCCGCCCGCTTATACCATGTACGACTTCACGCCCTCGACCGTGCCGGGTTGCCGGACGCCTCATGTGTGGCTCGCCGACGGACGGTCGCTCTACGACGCGCTGGGGGCGGGCTACACGCTGTTGCGTTTTGATCCGCATGTTTCAGCGGACGGATTGGCAAGTGCGGCCGCGGCGTGCGACGTGCCGCTCACTGTGCTGGACGTGAAGTCACCCGAAGCCGGCATCTACGACCGCAAGCTCGTGCTCTCACGGCCTGATCAGCACGTGGCGTGGCGCGGCGACGCGGAACCGCGCGACCCGTTGGCACTCATCGATCTCGTGCGTGGGGCGGCACTCCCGTCCGCACGGAACGCGGCGTGACCCCCCAGCTCGCGGGCAAGGCCACACACGTCATGCGCTTTTCCATAAGCGAAGCGGACGCCAAGCGCGCAACGGAGTTTCTGTTCGAGCGCCTCGATCCGGACCAGGCCGCCGTCTCGGCTTTCGAAGGCGACGGAAAGTGGATCGTCGAGGTCCACTTTCGTGAGGCGCCCGATCGCGAGCGACTGACGACGCTTGCGCGCGACGCATGCGACGGCTCAACGCCCGAGGTCTCGTTCGATCGCGTCGCAGTGGCCGACTGGGTCGCTTCCAGCCTTGCGGGCCTCTCGCCAGTGCGGGTCGGCCGCTTTGTCGTGCACGGTGCGCATGATCGAGGGAAACTCAGTCCGAACGCGATCGGTATCGAGATCGAAGCGGCGCTTGCTTTCGGTACTGGGCATCACGGCACGACGAAAGGCTGTCTTGCAGCGATCGAACGTGCCGCGCGTTCACGCCGGCCACGGCGAATTCTCGATCTCGGCACCGGTACCGGGGTTCTCGCGATTGCGGCAGCGCGGGCGATGCGCCGGCCCGTCGTCGCGGGGGAAATCGATCCCTGGGCGGTCCTTGCCGCAAAGGTGAATGCGCGTGCGAATCAGGTTGGCCGCTATGTGCGCGTGGTTCGGGCGGCCGGTGCGCAACACCCAACGATCCGCGCGGGTGCGCCCTATGACCTCGTGCTCGCAAACATTCTGCTCAAGCCGTTACAGGGACTGGCGTCGCCCGTGCGCGGGTTGCTTGCCCCTGGCGCGACGGTCGTACTTTCGGGGTTGATCCCCGGCCAGGCGGATGCCGCGCTGTCAGCGTGGCGAAGTCAGGGGCTGGTCCTTCGGCGCAAGGACTTGGTCGAGAATTGGGTGACGCTGACGCTCGCTCTCCCCTGAAAAGACAACGCCCCGGCGGGGAACCCGGCCGGGGCGCAAACTCGTGTGCGACGCTGGACTACTTCACGAAGGGAAGCTTGCCGGCGTCCTTGTAATCGGCGTTGAGGCCGAGCTCGCGAAGTGCGCTCGCCGGAATAAGGTGCCGGTGAAGGCGGATCTCGCGTTCAGCCTGGCGCATGCGCGACTCGATCAGCGCGTCCAACGTGCGCGCCCAGAAGCCCTTTTTCACGGGCGTGGCGGCCTTCGCCGTCGCTGCAGCTTGTCTGAGGTCGTAAGTTAGTGCGGTCATGGGTGTGTCTCCTTCCGTAGGGGCCGATCCAGGACACCCTCCCGGGACCATCGGCTCTCTGCGTACAGTGCGGATTTAGTCCTATTGCAACGCAAAATAAATAGGACAGCACGCATGCCTAAGCTGCAGGAAATGCATGCTGTATCGAAGTTTTTAACGAATTCTGATGGCTCGCATTTGCAGCATGAATAGTCGCTCTAGCTGCGCGAGGGCATGACGATTTGGCCCCCGATACCTTCGGGCTCTGGAAGGGCGGCATGTGCCGCCTTCATGGCTGCCAAGCCTGTAAGTATGTCGTCGGGCCAAGGAGCGACGCGGCGAGTCGCCATGTCGATATGGAGCGCCAATTGCTCCGACGTCGCCGACACCCAGCCTTCGGTCGCGTGGTGTAACTCCGCGAAGAAATGGATGCGCTTAGCATCGAAGTCGAGCAGCCGGATGGTCGCACGAACCGGCGTATGGACGGGCAGCTCGCGTAGATAGCGAAGGTGCGCCTCGGCGGCGAAATAGGAGGCGTTGCGTGTACGCAAATATTCGGTCCCGAGGCCAACGAGCTCGAACGCCTCATCCACGGCCCGATCGATCAACAGGTTGTAGTAAGCCACATTGAGGTGGCCGTTGAAGTCGATCCACGCCGGCTCCACGGTCATGGTCGACGATACGAACGGCGCGAAGAATATCGTGGTCGGATTGCGCATCGGCAGACGTCAGGTCCGTTGCCCAGGATGTCGCAAATAATGCCGGGTGTACGGCGCGCGGGCAATCCCGCCGGCGCCTCAGGCGATCCAGAGGCCGCGCTGCTTGTGCCAATCCTCGATCGATTGCTCCGTCCACCGATCGAAGCATTGGTCGTGTGGGCCGACGGCCGGCACTACCCAGCTCGCCTTGTAGCGAAGGAAACAGTGCGTGAGTTCGGGCGGTGTCGGAAGGTCGGTGTTGATCGCCGACGCGAACGGATAGATAAAATCCGGCCACTCCGGGTGAGACATCCAGAGAGCGGAGGCGCAGCGGGAGCAGAAATTCCGTTCGCCGGTACTGACCTTGCAGTTGCTGCCGTCGTCGTCGCAGATCTCGGCGTGATAGACGCGGATCGCGTCCTTGCCTTCGATCACCATGCCAGCGGTCTTGCCCATGATGTTGATGGCAAAGCCACCGCCGCCTGCGGTCTTCCGGCAGATCGTGCAATAGCAGAGCTGGTAAGGCTGCGGCGAATGGGAATCGAGCGAAAAGCTGACCGCGCCGCATCGACACGAGCCCTTGAGCTTGATCGGCATGGATAGCCCCGTCCTTGTGACCTGCCTTCCAATCTTAGCTTGCCGCAGGCCGGGGCACACGCGGCCTGACGCCCCGTGACCCCTCTGTTATGTTCGAGCATAGTGAGGGTGCAATGGCTAAGCCGGCCGCGAGGCGTGGAAGATCGGCAGCGATCGACGGGGCGATCGGCGCGCTGCTTGCCCGCTTCGGCAATAAGGTCGTGACGTCAGAGGCGGTCCGCGAGCAGCACGGCCACACCACGACCTGGATCCCGAACCAGCCGCCCGATGCCGTGGTGTTCGCGGCTTCGACCGGCGACGTGCAGGATACGGTTCGCATCTGCGGGCAGCACCGCGTCCCGGTCATCCCCTTCGGCACGGGCACTTCGCTGGAAGGGCATGTGAACGCGCCGTTCGGCGGGATCTGTATCGACGTGCGCGACATGAATCGGGTGCTCGCCGTGCACGCCGAGGACCTCGATTGCGTGATCGAGCCCGGGATCACCCGCAAGCAGTTGAACGAGCACCTGCGCGACAAGGGTCTGTTCTTTCCCCTTGATCCGGGCGCCGATGCCTCGCTCGGCGGCATGGCCGCGACGCGCGCTTCGGGCACGAACGCCGTGCGTTACGGCACCATGAAGGACAACGTGATCGCACTGAAGGCGGTGTTGCCGAACGGCGAGGTAATGACAACCGCGCAACGGGCGAAGAAGTCGTCCGCGGGCTACGATCTCACGCGCATGTTCGTGGGTTCGGAGGGAACGTTAGGGGTCATCACGGAACTCACGCTGCGGCTGCAGGGGATTCCGGAAGCGATCTCGGCCGCGGTCTGCGCGTTTCCGTCGGTCGAGGCGGCATGCAACGCAACCATCGCAACGATTCAGTCCGGTATTCCGGTCGCGCGGATCGAATTGCTGGACGAGTTACAGGTGCGAGCCTGCAACGCGTACTCCAAGCTCACGCTTGACGAGGCGCCGACGCTGTTTCTTGAATTCCACGGATCCAGTGCCTCCGTCGCGGAACAGGCGGAGAGCTTCGGCGCGATCGCAAGCGACTTCGGCGGCGGTCCGTCGAAATGGGCCACGCGCCCCGAGGAGCGCAGCAAGCTGTGGCAGGCGCGTCATGACGCGTACTGGGCGTGCGTGCAGCTGCGGCCGGGAGCGCGGCCGCTTGCGACGGACGTGTGCGTTCCGATCTCGCGGCTCGCGGAATGCGTGCTCGGGACCCAGCGCGACATCGCCGACATGGGTCTGGTGGCGCCGATCGTCGGGCACGTCGGCGACGGAAATTTTCATGTTTCTTTACTGATCGACATGAATGATCAGGCGGAGATCACACGGGCCGAGCGCTTCCTCGACCGGCTCGCCCAGCGGGCCCTTGCCATGGAAGGCACGTGCACGGGCGAGCACGGCGTGGGCCAAGGAAAGATGAAATACTTGAAGACGGAACTCGGCGAACAGGCGCTCGTGGTGATGCGGGCGTTGAAACAGGCAATCGATCCCGACGGCATCATGAATCCGGGGAAAATCGTCGCAGTTTGAAGGCTCGATCGTGCGGATTGGGCTTGAGCGCAAGCCGATCCTGTCCGATTGTGCGCCCGGGGGCTGCAGCCGTGCGCTCATATTTTGAGCGGGGGCCAGAGCGCAAGGACTGACGCGTGCAGCACGCCTTACTCGGCCTAGGCATAGCCTTGATTCTGGCGATCGCGGCCGCGCTCGCAGCGCCGACCTATGTCAATTGGGATGACTGGCGGCCGACATTCGAGCGTCAGGCGAGCGCGATCGTCGGGGCGCCGGTGCGCATTCGCGGGCGCATCGAAGCCACCATCCTGCCGACACCTGCTTTCGTGCTCCGCAACGTCGAGATCGGCGAGCCGAACGGGGGCACGGGCCTGCGCGCGGGCGAAGTGCGCGGAATTCTTTCGCTCAACGCGTTGATGCGCGCTTCGGTGGAGGCGGAAGAATTCGTTCTCGTGCGACCCGAGCTACGCCTCGTCATGCAACCAGGAGGCCGGCCATTGCTGCCTGCGGCGGGAGCCGCGGCGGCAGCGACCGATCTGGTCTCGTTTGCACGCGTCGCGATTGAGAATGGCTCGTTGGTGGTCGCGGACCGCGCGGGTGACGCACTTGCGACCTTCGACGAAATCTCGGCGACCGGTGAAGTGAACGGGCGACAAGGGCCGACACGCATCGATGCCACGCTGCGTCAGGACGGCAGCCGCTGGCGCCTGCGTGCTAGCGCCGGGCGTTTCGGCGACGAGGGCACGGGCCGTGTGAGGATGACACTCGAGCGTGCGGCCGATGGCGTGTCGTTCGACGCGGACGGGTCGCTCACGTTGGCGGGGATAACGCCGCGCTTCGACGGAAAGGTTGTTGCGGCAAAGCGTGGAACGCTTGGAGTGCCGTGGCAACTCAGCGCGAATGCGCAGGCGACGGAGGAAATGGTCTCGCTCGAATCCTTCGAGCTCACGGTCGGTGCGGATGCTGCATCGGCCGAGGTTGGCGGACAAGTAAGATTTGCACCGCGGCGCGGCGGGCCAATCGACGGAATGTTGACGGCGCGCCGGATCGACTTCGACTCGGCTTCGGGAATCGATCGGCCGAAGACTCTCCCGGCCGCACTCGCGTCGGCGCGCGACGCACTCGCTGCCCTCGATGGCCTGCCGTTTCGCGGTCGCATCGGCGTCGCCGTGGAATCGATTGCCGCCGGCGGCAATACGATCCGGGAGTTCAGCGCGGAGCTTGGCCTGCGCGAAGGGGTGCTCGCGCTCGAGCGGCTCGACGCGCGGCTGCCGGGCCGCGGCGTCCTGAAGGCGAAGGGTTCAACCACGGGCGCGACGACATTTTCGGGTGACGCCTCGATCGAGGCAGAAGACGCGGCGGGACTCGCGCGCTGGGTCCTCGGCGGCCCGGGCCCCCTCGACGGCGAGTCCCTGCGTGCGTCCGGACGTGTCGAGTGGGCGAACGGCCGCATCGCGGTCGAACGGCTCGATCTATCGCTCGGTGGTGCAAAAGTGGGCGGCAAGTTCGCGCTTGTACCGGCGGCAGGTTCGAAGCGCCCGTCCATCGACGCAAACCTCACGGCGAATGCGCTCGACCTCGATCTCGTCGCGCCGCTGATTGAAACGCTGCGCTCGGGGCCGGGCAGCGTCGACGTCGCGCTTGCCGTCGACGGTCGTGAGTTGCGCGCCTTCGGCAAGTCCATACGTAAGGTGGATGCAGCGCTCTCGCGCTCTGCGGAAGGAGTCGCGATCGATCGGCTGACGATCGAAGACTTCGACGGGCTGAACGTGCGTGCGAAGGGCAAGGTCCTTGCGCCGGCGGAGCGGCCGAGCGGAAAAATCGAGTTTGATCTGGATGCCGTGCGCGCCGACGGACTTGCCGAAATCGCGACACGTGCCGTGGGAAGCGATGCGGGCGCGCTGGTTCGGAGGCTGCTCGTGTTCGGTGCCCCGCTCAAGCTGACAGGAACCGTGTCGGGCGCGGGGGCAGCCGCAGGCGTGGAGATCGCGGCGAAAGGCAAGTTGTCTGGCATCGAGGCAAACGTCGACGCCACCTTCGATTTGCTTAGCGAAACTTTGTCGGATGCGAGCGTGACCCTGGAAGCGAGGGAGTTCGGACGGATCGTTTCGCTGCTTGGATTCACACCAGGGCCGCCGGCACCGGGCGACGGGACCCTCGAGGTCAATCTCGCCAGGTCGAACGCAGGAACGGTTCCCGTTTCCGCGCGACTGACCGTGCCCGGAGCGACAATCTCAGCAGAAGGCGACGTTCGTCAGAACGCGGAAGGACGTATCGAGCCAAAGTTTGCGGTGCGCGTTGAGGGATCAGACCTGCGGCCCCTGCTTGCGGCCGCCGCGCGCGCCGGCGGCGAAGCGGCGGTGCCGGCCGAGGGGACGGCTCGGCTCACGCGCACCAAGGATGTGTTCGCGCTGCAGAACATCGCGATCAACGTCGCCGGCGCTCGCGTGCGTGGCGGCGTCACGGCGACCGGGATTGAGAAGCCCGAGCTCGGCGGCAAACTGTCGATCGAGCGGATGGTGCTCGCGAACCTGCTCGGCCTCGTCCTCGGAAATGCCGGCGACGACAAGGCGTTCTGGCCGACGCGGCTGACCTCGGCGGCGCTTGCGGGCGCCACGGGTACGCTGGAGTTCGAGGTCGGTGCGCTCGAAGTGATCGATCGCCTCACGGCACTCGATGCCAAGTTCAGACTGCGCCTCGCAGCGAACGAGGCGGCGCTCGAGGAAATCTCCGCGAATTTCGCGGGCGGAAAATTCGCCGGCCAGGCACGTTTCCTGCGCGGCGAAACGCTGGGGTTCGACGGGAGCGGGAAACTCACCTCGTTCGAAGTGGCGCGCCTGCTTGAGCCCGGGACCTGGCGGGCGGCTGCGCGCGGGCAGGGTGAGATGACGCTTACGCTTGCCGGCAACGGACAGGCACCCGCGGCCCTTGTCGCCGGCCTTGCGGGGCAGGGAACGCTCAGGCTGGAAGGGCTCGAGATCGACCGCCTCGATCCGGACGCGGTGGGAGCGGTCTTTGTAGCAACGGAGGCAGGATCGCCGCCCGACGAAGTCGGCGTGGTGGCGGCGCTCGGACCCGCGCTTGCCAAGGGACCCCTCAAGATCGCCCGTGTGGAAACGCCGTTGATCGTCGCGTCGGGCGTGATGCGCACGGGTAAAATTCTGACGAGCGTTGGCCGAACGCAGATCTCGGGTCTGGCGAACTTCGATATCGCGCGGCTCGCGGTCGATGGGACAGTCGAGATCGAGGCGCCGGCGCCCGCAGGACTGACCGCGCGTCCCGGCGCGACCGTGCGCTGGCGCGGGCCGATCGCCGGGCCGGAACGGGGCATCGAGGCGGCGGCGCTCGCCACCGCCATTACGTTGCGGGCGATGGAACGCGAGACCAAGCGGATCGAGGAACGCGATCGCGCCCTGCCGCCGTTGACACCGCCGCGCTCGACGTCACCGGTGCCGTCGACAAATCCGGTGGAAGCGTCGATTGCCGGGCCGAGCTTGCCGCCCCCGAGCCCGCCGGAGATTTCTCTCCCGGCATCGCAAGTAACTCCGCCACCCGCATCGCAGGTACCTTTGCCGCCCGCGCGCCCGCGCGCGCCGCGCCCGGCCTGGCCGGTTGAACTCCGGCAGAACCTCCAGCCGGTGCCGTAGCGCGTCGCCGACCAATATTGGGGGGCGAGTTATTCTTTAGTTCCTACGATTGGCGCAACGAGCGATGGCAGAGTACCAACTGAGTTGGCTCTACATTTGACGCGCGTCCTGCCCGCGACTCCTCTTGTATTCAAAGCCTGCACCGAGCCAATAACGCTCGCGAAGTGGTGGGACCGCGGGGCTTTACCACTCCGAGTATTGAGATCGACCTCCGCGTGCGGCTCGCATGACACGCGTGCGTTCGGTTTCACATCAGTTGCGAAGGGACTTGAAGCCCGCTCGGATCTCGGCAGTAAGGAACTGCGGCTGTTCCCAGGCGGCGAAGTGGCCACCCTTGGGAAGCCGGTTGTAGTGGACGAGTTTGGGATAGGCTTTCTCCACCCAGCTCTTCGGGGCCTGGTAGAGCTCGTCGGGGAAGGCGCTGACGGCGATGGGAATCTTGACGCCAAACGGCTTGAAGAACGGCAGCGGCGCGTAAGAGTAGAGTCGCGCGCCGGAGACCGCGGTCTTGGTGAGCCAAGTGAGCGTGATGTTGTCGAGGATGTCCTCGCGCGTGAGGCCCTCGGCCTTGCCGTCGAAGACGCGGGCCTGGAGCTCGTAGCTCTTGAGGTCGTGGTCGAGGAACCAGGCCGCGAGGCCGATGGGCGAGTCCTCGATCGCGTACAGCGTCTGCGGCCGTTGCGCCATTTCCTGGGCATAGGACAGGCCCTTGCTGAAGAAGAAGTCGAGCCGCTCGAACGCCCATTTCTCGTCGGCCGTGAGGCCGGGCGGCGGCGTGTGCTTGGCCATCGCCTCGAAGATCTCCGGAGGCACGGCGGACGGCATGTTGGTGTGGATGGCGAGCAGTTCTGGCGGCGCCATCACGCCCATCTGCTCGGTGATGACCGCGCCCCAGTCGCCGCCCTGCGCGACGAAGCGTTTGTAGCCGAGGCGCTTCATCAGCGTGGTCCACGCACGCGCAATGCGCGGCGTATCCCAGCCGGTCGCGGTCGGCTTGCCGGAGAAGCCGTAGCCCGGGATCGATGGGATCACGACGTCGAAAGCTTCATTCGCTTTCCCGCCATGCGCTGTGGGGTTGGTGAGGGGGTCGATGATCTTCAGCTGCTCAGCGACCGAGCCCGGCCAACCATGCGTGATGATCACGGGCAGCGCATTTTCATGCTTCGAACGGACGTGGATGAAATGGATATCGAGGCCGTCGATCTCGGTGACGAAATTGGGCAGCGCGTTGAGCTTCGCCTCGCATTTGCGCCAGTCGTATTCGTTGGCCCAGTAATCCGCGAGCTTCTGCATGGTGGCGAGTTGCACGCCCTGCGTTGCGTCCTTTACCTGTTCACGATCGGGCCAGCGTGTCGCCTTTATGCGTCGCCGAAGGTCGACAAGATCCTCTTCCGGAAAACTCACTTGAAACGGGCGAATGGCATTCTTGTCAGTCGTTTGATCGTTGCCTCGTTGCTTGACGGGCTGGGCCATGGATGACCTCCTTGGTTTCGAAGCGCGATGCTCGAGTCGAGTAGATTGCGTGCGGCCGGCCTAGACAGGCCGGGCATGGCGCATCATTTCTGCTGGCCCATGATGCAGCCCTCGATGAACATCATGAATGGCTCGCTCGCGCCTACTTCGACCGAGTCGTCGCGCAAGTTATGGCCTCTGGATATCGCGAGGGACTGACACCGCTCAAAGGTTTCCCCGTATTTTGCTTTCATGTCGTTGATCATGTCGCGCCCGGTTCGTTTCTGTTGGGCGAAAGCGGTGCTGGCGATGCTGACGGTGGCAAGGGTGGCGACGACAACAATCAAAGCGCTCATGAGTGATCTCCTTTGTAAGGCGACCGCAGATTTTCTGCGACGCGAGTGATAGATTCATGCATCAATCGTTTGCCGCTCCCCTGCCACCGATCGCGATGACGGTTCGCGTGTCCTGCTCCGATCTCCACGCTCTATTGTGGAAGCACGTGTTGTGCGACCGAAACGAACACCATCGCAGTTGGTGGAGAGCTGAGACTTACTGTGCGTCGAAACTTTCGAGGCGCAACCCGGGTGAAACCCGGGCAAGCAGGAAAAAGTTCGCCGAGGTCTGATCCGATGTCCCTACCCGGGCCTTGCAGCGGGCTGGCGCGCGAGATCTCGCCAACCCACTCAATCGCCGTCGAAGATCGCCTCCGGTAGTAGGGCCGAAACAACGAAATTAGGTACGTCGACTACGTTAGATATGCGGAGATCAACAGCGACGCTGCAGATGACGTATGCCTGCTCGCGACTGAAGCCGCGTTCCTGCAATAGATCAATCATGTTGAGCACCGCGTTTCGACAAGCGAGATTCAGATTTTCTGCCTCGATTTCTCCTTCCGTCGAGATCGGCATTCCCATGACCCCTAAGAATCGCTCCGGCATCGCGATCTTTGGATCAGCAAAAAAATCGCGTCGCGCGAATACCGGGCTCGAGAATTTACGCGCCGCCGCGGCGCCGTTGTGAACCCGAAAGCGAACTGTCGCGGCAGCCGCCATTTCAACCGCGGTAAGACAAACCTCGCCGTCTCCTTGCGCGAAATGGGCGTCACCTGTCGAAAACAGCGCGCCTTGCTTGAAGACGGGAAGAAACAGCCGCGCGCCCTTCGTCAATTGTTTTACGTCAAAGTTTCCGCCGTTTTCGCGCGGCGGAATGGTGCGAAGGCCTGTAAGGCCGCAGTGCCCTGGTATCGCGCTGGCCGGATCGGGCGGAGGCGCTAGTCCACCCCTGTCGCGCACGCGCTGCTCGCGCTGAGCCCATTCCGCGAGTTTCTTGGCCGACGGTGCGACTGCCGAGATCCCCATGAACGGTGCGCCCGGAATACGAACACCGGGTATCTGTTCGGAGGTCGCCCAGGCGCCATCCATGCTCCAGTGAACAAGGAACGGTTCGGTCATCACATCGCGAAGGAAGCCTCCCCCGGGAAATATCGCCGTGAAAGCTGTGGGCTGGGGTGCGATGTCCAAGAATTCGATCTCGAGCAGGTCGCCTGGCTCTGCCCCTTTGACGAACACCGGTCCTGTGAGCGGATGAATTCTTCGTCGATCGATGCTGGGAAAGTCGGCGACGGTCGTCTGTGACGTGATCTGTCCGTCCACGGCGTCACGCGTTTCTAAAACTATCTCTTCATCTTCGTTCACCTCCAAGAGGGGCTCGATATCCGGATGATATCTGTTGTGACCGGAATGCGGCTCCTCGACGAGCGACTTCTGTCGATCGATTCGAATTGAACGCAATGTTTTCCCCAAACGGGTCGAACTTCCGCCAGACCCGATTGCCGGGTCAGCGACGCTCCAGCGTGACGAAGGAATAGCTGAACGGTTCGCCCGGGCCTTGCTGCGGGCCCTCGCGCGCGGTCTCACGCCATTCGCTGCGCTCGATCCGCGGGAAAAGTGTCGTGCCGGGCGGCGAGGCATGGACTTCGGTGAGGTAGAGACGA
Source organism: uncultured Alphaproteobacteria bacterium (assembly GCA_963711595.1). Classification (GTDB taxonomy): domain Bacteria; phylum Pseudomonadota; class Alphaproteobacteria; order Rhizobiales; family Xanthobacteraceae; genus JAUSIF01. The sequence continues at coordinate 225,259 of CAVQER010000006.1, read as the reverse complement.
TGGGCACGCGGCAGCGTCTCGGCATAGAGTGCCGCGCCGCCGATCACGACGATTTCGTCCGCGTTCAGGCGCTGGGCCTCGTCTGCTGCGATCATCAATCCGTCCGCGAGATGTCGCGCGACCAGCACGCCATCGGCCGTGAACGTACGATCATGCGTCAGAACGATGTTGCTGCGTCCGGGCAGGGGCTTGCCGATCGAACCGAAGGTCCGCCGGCCCATCAAGATCGGCTTGCCGAGAGTCAGTGCCTTGAAATGCTTCAGATCGCCCGGCAGCCACCACGGCAATTCGCCGTCACGCCCGATCACGCCGTTCTGCGCCACGGCCGCCACGAGGACGAGACGGGGCTCGGTCACTTCTTGCGAAACTTGTCGAGCCGCACCACTTCGGCGCCGGCCGACTTTTCGTCGGGTGGGGGAGCCACCTGGACAGGAACCGGCGGCGACTTTTTGCGAGACGCGGACCGCACCGGGCGGGTCTCTTCCGGCTCGGAGGCGGCGCCGCGCGGCGCGGCACGCGTCGGTTTCGTTCCGGCGGGAGTCGCCTCGGTGTCCTGGTCGGCGTGTTTCTCGAGCGGCCTCGGCTCGGCTACCAGCTCGAACTGCAATCCGAACTGCACCGAGGGATCGAAGAAACCCTTGATCGAGGCGAACGGCACCGAGAGCCGCTCCGGGATGCCGTTGAACGACACGCCCACGTCGAAGTGCTCGTCGTGCACGATCAGATCCCAGAACTGATGCTGGAGCACGATCGTCATTTCCTCGGGATACTTCTCGCGCAGGCGGCTCGAGATCTTCACGCCGTTGGCGCGCGTGTCGATGGAAATGAAAAAGTGATGGTCGCCCGGCAGCCCGCGTGCGGCGACGTCGGCAAGCACCTTCTTCACGACGGTGCGCAACGCGTCCTGAGCGAGCAGGTCGTAACGGATCAGATCGACGGGCATGGCTTCTGCAGTATGCCGATTCCGTTTGACGGTTCCATAGGCCGGGAAAATGAAAGTGGGGGCTTCTGTTGCCAGGTGCCCCCGGACCCCGCCTGAACGGTGCTAACCGCCAGGGCTTAAGTTCGGTATTTCAAACCGCTTACGCGGCCTGAGCAACCGGAGCATAGTTGTCGTTTGCAACTATGAATTGGCCCGATAACGACGGAACCATCCCGAGCGAAAGCCGCGCCCTTTACACCCTCGTCGATCCTAGTTCGGCCCCGCCGAAACCCAATCTCGATTGGGCGTTTGGGCTTTGGTGGAGCCGCCGGGTACTGCCCCCGGGTCCGAAAGGTTTATTCCGACGTGCGTTTATCGCCATAGCCGGCTTGCGCCGACAGATTGAATATAGGCTGCTCCGGTAAACGAAAAAAGGGCCGCCGGAACCCGCGCCAGATCAAGTGAACTTCGAGGCGGGTTGAGACATCGAGGCACGTGCCGCCTAAGAGACCGCGGCCCCAAGATAGGCTTCCAGGACCCGCGGGTTGGCAGCCAGTTCTTCCGGCGTCCCGGAGAGCGCAATTCTGCCGGTATCCAGCACATGCGCACGGTCGCAGATCTTGAGTCCGAGCCACGCCATTTGCTCGACCAAGAGGATCGTCAGACCGCGCGCCTTCAACCGCTGAAAGGCATCGAAGATCGTAAGCATGACGATCGGCGCGAGGCCGAGCGACGGCTCGTCAAGGAGCAGGAGTTGCGGCCGGGCGACCAGCGCCCGCGCAATGGCCACCATTTGTTGCTCGCCGCCGCTTAAGAGACCGGCGGGCTGCTCAAGGCGCTCCTGCACGCGCGGAAATAATTCGAAAACTTCGGCAAGGCTCTCGTCGAATTCTTTCTTCCCATTGCGATGGCGCCGATAGGCGCCCAGTTCCAGGTTCTCGCGCACCGTGTGCTCGGGAAAGAGCTGTCTTCCTTCGGGCACAAGCGCGAGCCCGCTGGTTGCGATCTCGTATGCCGGCGAATTGCCGATGTCCTTCCCGCCGAACTTGATGCTGCCTCGCTTCGCTCGAGTTAGTCCGGCCAGACTTCGTAGCGTCGTTGTCTTGCCTGCTCCGTTGCTGCCCAGAATGGTAACGATTTCGCCGCGCTCGACCGTGAAGGATATGCCCCTCACGACCTCAAGCTCGCCATAACCTACGTGCAGATCGTCAACTTCAAGCAGCGGCATGCGAGGGCCCGAGATAGGCGGCGATCACCCGCTCGTTGCGGCGGATTTCCGGAGAGGATCCATCGGCAATCACCGCGCCATGATCGAGGACGGTGATGCGATCAGACACGCTGAGGACCAATTCCATATGATGCTCGACCAGCAGAATGGTCATGCCAAGGCGCTTGAGTTTGCGGATGACTTCGGCAAGCGCACGAATTTCTTCGGCGATGAGGCCGGCGGCGGGCTCGTCGAGCAAGAGAATTCGCGGCCGCACCGCCAAGGCGCGGGCGATTTCCAGCAGTCGACGATGCCCATATGCCAGAGCGGTCGAGGGCACTTGTTCCAAGTGCGCAATGCCGAGAAGGCGAAGAAGTTCTCGCGCCCCGCGCAGCTCCTGCGCAGCTTCTTCGCGAGCGCGGCGTGAATTGAGAAACACGTCCCACAATCGGGCGCGCGAATGCCGCGCCATACCGATCATCACGTGTTCGATGACCGTCATGTCTCCGAACAGCTTCAGCGTCTGGAACGTCCGGACGATTCCCTGTTGGGCCGCGACGTGCATGGAGCTGATCTTGCCTTCCACTCCATCGATGCGAATTCGCCCGCTGTCGGCCCGGTAGATACCCGACACGATATTGATCAGGGTCGTTTTTCCCGCGCCGTTCGGTCCGATTAGCGCGTGGATCGATCCGCGGGCGACGCTGAAGCTCACGTCGGACAGCGCGACGACTCCGCCGAACGCACGAGAAAGACCTTCGACTTGCAGTTCGGCGCCGGTGACGGCTGGCAATGTCGTGAGGGTATCGGCGGTGTAAGAAGCCGGCTGCAGCGGCGCGTCTTTCTTCGTTGACCGCAGTACGAGTCCCATGATGCCATTTGGAAGATAGTAGAGCGTAACCAATATGAGACACGCGTAGACGATGAGCCGATACTTGTCGAAATCGTGCAGCATCTCGGGAAGCAGGATGAGAACAGCGGCCCCAATCACGGGACCGAGCATGGTGCCGGCACCTCCGAACAGAACCGCAAGCAAGAAGAACACCGAACTGAAGAACTGGAAGTTGTCGGGGCTGATGTAGTTCTGTTGATGTGCGAACAGCGTCCCGCCGAATCCGGCGAATGCTGCACTGATCACGAAGATGGTCACCTTCAGCCGATAGACGTCGACGCCAACGGACGCGAGCGCGATCTCGCTATGCTTGACCGCGCGGATTCGCATGCCGAGTTGCGAACTGATCAGGCGGTGCTGCAGCGCCAGGATCACCAGAAACAGTACAAGGACGACGTAATAGAAGGACCGTGTTTCAAGCCGTATGGCACCGACCTGCGGTTTGGGTATCGACGAAATTCCCAGGTCACCGCCGGTGACCGCAACCCACTCCTGCAAGATTTTCCAGATCACCCAGCCGAACGCGATCGTCACCATGGCGAGATAGGGTCCGCGGACGCGCAGCGCAGGTATTGCAAGAACGACGCCGGAACACGCGGCGACGAACGTCCCGCATGCAACACCGAACCAGACGTGCAGTCCTGTTTCGGCGAGAAACGGAATCGCGGCGAGGTTCTTGGACAGCACCGCTGTCGTGTAGGCGCCCATTGCCATGAATGCCGCATGCCCGAGCGAGAATTGCCCGGCGTAGCCGGTGAGGATGTTGAGCCCGATCGCAACGATGCTGAAGATGCAAACAATGATTCCGAGGTACGGGTAGTACGTGCCGCCGACCATGATCGGCATCGCAGCCAGTGCCGCGACGGCGAGAACCGCGAGCCAAACGAGCCGACCCGGCATCAGGCGCGCTCGTCCTGCTGGCGGCCGAATATTCCGACGGGCCGCAGGTACAGCACGAGAATCATCAGCGTGAAGCCGAGAATGTCCCGAATGCCCGTGTACAGATAGCCGGAAACCAGCCCTTCGAAGGCGCCATAGAGGAGGCCGCAAATCAGGATTCCTCTCGGTGCGGCGAGGCCCGCGATGATCGCAATCGCGAACGCCTTGAGGCCGAGGACCGTACCGAGCTGTGGTTCGGCAAGCGTCAGCGGCACGACGAGAAATCCGGCTATGCCGGCCAGCGCTGCGGCAACGGCGTAGGACATCGCCTCCACACGGCGCGTGTTGATGCCCATCAGACTGCTGACATCGGCGCTATGCGCAACGGCGCGGAAGGCCTTTCCGAGCAAGGTTCCGCGATAGAAGAAGTCCAATGCGATGAACGTCGCAACCGCGGCCGCGATGATGAGGAGTTGCTGCGGAAGTATGGAGACCGATCCGATGTAGACCGGGTCCTTGCCGAGGAACGGAGGCACGGGAGTTGGATTCCGGCCCCAGATGATTTCGGCCAAGTCGATGAACAGGAATCCGACCGCCAACGTGCTCATGACCCAGACGTCGCTGCCGGCGCGCAGGAACGGAAACACGGAAAACCGCTCCGCTACGAGTCCGAGCAGGAATACGCGTCGCTGTGACGATCGGTAGAACGATCAGCGGGTGAAGACCGTATTGGACGTTTAGCGAATACGTCAGCATGCCGCCGAGCATGACCCACATGCCGAGGGCGAAGTTGAGCGCCTTTGTCGTCATGAACGTAAGGCTGTAGCCCACTGCAATAAGGCCATAGATCGCGCCGGTTGCGACTCCGCTCAGCGCGATTTGCAGGAAGAAGTACATCTCGGCGAGCCCGTGAGCGTCGATGCATGTTCAGGCGCAAGGCCCGCGCCTCGCGGCGCGGGCCTCCTTCGACAGATCATCACATCAGCTTCATCGTACCCTTGTCGAGGTACTTCTTTGTCGACGCATCGATTTCGACGTACGGGCCTTTGTCGTCGAACTTGATCTCCAACATCTTCCCGTTCGTCCAGCGCGTCATGATCATGTCTTCCTCGGTCACCGCGTTGTGGCGATCGCGGGTGAAGACCGGGCGATTGAAGTGCTTCACGAGGCCCTTGAACTCCGGAATCTGCTCCAAGCCGGTGCGGATCTGGCTCGGTTCAGTGCCACCCCGCTCGATCGCAGCCTTGAACAGGTACACGGCGTCATAGGCACCCACGGCAAATACCGCGGCGCTCATGTCTTCATTGTGCCGCTTGCGGTACTCAGTGATGAATACCATCCGCTCCGCCGATTGCGGTCCGTCGATCGTGACTGTCGTGCTGGTGAGAACACCTTCGGCCGATCCTCCCGCCGCTTTCCAGAACGCAGGGCCAGCAATTCCCCAGGCGGATACGTAGGGCGTGTCATTGCTCAGCTTTTCCTTGGTCTTCACCACAAACGTGTTTTCGCGAACCAGCGCGTAGTTGAGAATGCTCTCCGCGCCGGCGTTCTTGAGCTTGATGATCTGCGGCGTCATGTCGGTGTCGGCGTTGTCAAAAGTCTCGTCCGCCACGGGGGCGAGCCCATTCTCCTTCAGACGGCGCTGCAGCTCACCACGGCCGGTGACGCCCCAACCGCCGGTCCAGTTCAGCAAGCCGACCTTCTTGTGGCCGAACCTCTTCACCATCGTGTCGACCATGAAGTTGGCCTGGCCGGTCCCGTACATGCCTACGCGGAACAGGTAATTGTCACGCCCCTGCTTCTTCGCATCGTTCTCGGTGATCTCGGTGGCGTCGGTGGCCGGGCAGATGACGGGGATCTTCAATGTGTCGTTGACGATTGGAGCAACCGCCAGCATCGAAGCGCTGTTCGATGCGCCAAGCATTCCGACCACTCCCTCGCGCTCCACGAGCTCTCGATACTGGGCCACGGTCTTAACCGGGTTGTGCTCGTCATCGCGGGAGATGAGGACGAGCTTGCGTCCCTTGACGCCACCTTTGGCGTTGATCTCGTCGATGGCGATTTCAGCGCCACGTTTGATCTCGACACCCACAAAAGAAGCCGGTCCGCTCAGCGCGCCGGCAAATCCAAGCTTGATGTCCTGGGCGTGAGCATTGCCGATCACTCCCAACGACAGCACCGCGACGGCGGCAGCAAGCCGTTGTGCGTATGTCCTGCGACTCATCTTTACCTCCCTGTTCTAGTGAACGTCACCTCATGGTCCTTGAGTGCTTCGTTGCTTTCCCGCGGGCTTTGCTGCTCCCGCAGGTTTTCCGAATGCCGGTTTCCTGTCCGCCCACGGCCGCGCCTCCTCAAATGCGGCCGCCGCGCAAAAAATGTCGGACTCCCCAAGCGGCTTTCCGACGATGTGCAATCCCACCGGCAAGTTGGCCCGCGTAAAGCCGCAGGGAACCGACGCTGCCGGTAGTCCGCACAAGTTTATCGGATAGGTGTAGGCGACCCATGAGACGATGTTTGCGCCCTCGAGTTCGGGCGGAACGTCGTGGCCGAGATCGAACGCCACCACCGGCGTCGTTGGCGTCATCAGCAGATCGAATTTTTCGAAGAACTGCCGCACCTTCTCGCGGAATTCGTAGCGAGCGAATACGCGGCCGTAGTACTCATCAATGGTCTGATCGAGCGCCTTGTCGAGCACGACAGCGACGGCCGGGTCGATCATCTCTCGCTTCTCGCGAAGTGTTTTCTTCAACCGGGTCCCGACACCGGCATAGAATTCTGCCATCCACAATTCGATCGGGTCGTCGAAGACTTTCTCCACCAGTTCGACCCTGCAGCCGAGTTGTTCGAATACCTGGACGGCGGATTCGACGATCTCGATCACTTCCCGATTGGGGCGGGCGTAACCAAGAGTCGGGCTCCAGGCGATGCGCAATCCCTTCGGCGAGCGGTCGCACGCTCCAAGATAATCCGGCACATCCGCGGCGACGCTGGCGTGATCGCGGGCGTCAAAGCCGGAGACGGCGGTCAGCAGCAGTGCCGCGTCCCGCACGGTGCGTGCCATCGGTCCCACGTGGGCGAGGGTCGGGGTGGCAGCCGCCGGGAAGACCGGAACGCGGCCAAAGTGCGCTTTGATTCCGAATAGCCCGCAGAGCGACGACGGAATCCGGATCGATCCGCCTCCATCCGTTCCAAGCGCGAACGGCGTCAGGCCCGCCGTGACGCTGGCGCCCGCGCCGGCGGAGGAGCCGCCCGTAGTCTTGCCGAGATTCCAGGGATTGCGCGTTTGTCCGGTGAGGGGGCTGTCGCTCGATCCCTTGCAGCCGAATTCCGTGGTGGTTGTCTTGCCGACGATCGTCGCCCCGTGCGCCTTTACCCGCTCCGAGGCGGGTGAATCGACCGGAGCGATGAAATCGGCAAGCGTTCGCGAGCCGGACGTGAAGCGAACGCCTTTGACCGCGGTCAGGTCCTTGATCGAGAGCGGAATGCCGGTGAGCAAGCCGCCGTCCTCACCCGACATGATCGCGGTCTCGGCTTTGCGTGCCGCGTCGAGTGCGAGATCGTGCGTGATCGTCACGAACGCATTGAGCGAGTCCTGCGAGGCCTCCACTCTCCGCAGCGTACTTTCGGCAATCTCCACCGGAGATGCTTGCTTCGCCTTGATCAGACGACGCATCTCCATTGCCGTCATGAAATTAAAGTCGTGCGTCATCGCCGCCGCCAAAGCTCCGCCGCTATCTGCCGGACACGGCACTTTTCTTTTCGAAGGATACGCAGTCCATGAGTGGTTCCTTAGTTGAGCATCGCCACGGCGCGCACCGGTGAGCCGCTGCCGTTGCAGATACGCAATGGGAGACCGATGAACTCGAACTCTCCCTTGCCGATCAATTCCTCGAGATTGCAGAGCCATTCGTAATGGGTGATTCCCCGGTCCCGGCATGTCCGGTGATTGGGAAAGAGATTGCTGTTCGGCCGGTCGGTGGATGGGCCTTCCACGCCGTGCACGCGCGAGCGGTCGGCGAGCCAGTGCGTTGCTTCGGCAGTAATTCCCGGGTTCGACCAGACGACTTTCTCGGTTGGATAATGTCGCTCGTGCAGGCCGGTGCAGATCAGGACGATGTGGCCATCGATCTTTACGCCCGCCTTCTTCTCCGCTTGTTCGAATTCCGTTGTGTCCATGTCGCCGAGATCCGGAATGTGCCGCATGTCCAGGCACACCGCCTTGCCCATGAACATGTCGAGCGGCATCTGATCGATCGTCGCGCCGCCCCGCTTGACGTGGCAGAACGAATCCACGTGCGTCCCGACGTGATCCATCATCGCCAGGAATGTCGTGCACCCGCCGAGCGGATCGTCGGGGGTTCCGTTACCCCATGTCTCCATTTCGTCATGCGTGAATTGCGGGAGAATGACCGGCCGCGGGAAGAATTTGTGGGCCGGCATATTGTTCGTGAGCGGGACTGACAAATCGACGATGACGCGCGCCATGCTGCACCTGAATCTGCTTCGTTCCGTGTAGTCCTGGTGCGGAGTGAGGCAGTTCGTCGTTGCGCGTTTTCGTCGGTGAGGGTTCCGCCTGACGTGTCTTGCTCGTGCGGCGATTACCTGCGGCTCACCTTTAGCTTGAGCGGCGACCTGCTGACCCCGTTCCAGGGATAAAGGCTAGCCGGACGACTTGGCGGATGACCAATATTGATTCTGCCGGCCATTCATGCCGAAATTGGTATGGATCAGCGCCAATTTCGGGCGAAACAGCCGAAATGCATCCGCAAACCGGATGAGCGCTGCCGGGGAAACAGGACCATGAATCTGCGACAGCTTCAGTATTTCGTCGAGGTGAGCGAACTCGAGAGCGTTACCCGAGCGGCGGAACGTCTGCACGTCGCGCAGCCGGCGCTCAGCCGGCATCTTCGGTCGCTTGAACGCGATCTCGGCGTGCGGCTTTTCAACCGCGACGGACGCGGGATCAATCTTACCAACGCCGGGCTGGTGTTTCGCGATCGCGTACGATCGGTACTGCGCGAACTCGACCGCGCGCAACTCGAGGTCCAGGCGCTGTCGAGGTCGCCGGGAGGCCGCATCGATTTCGGTCTGCCCTTCTCGATCAGTCAGGCGTTGACGCGCAGGCTCGTTGAAAGGGTGCACGAGGAACTGCCGGGCGTCGCGTTGCGCGTGATCGACGGGTGGACCGGATTTATCATCGAGTGGCTGCTGCGCGGGCGGTTCGATCTCGGCGTCATCTATGACCACACGCTGAAGAGCGACGTTCTGCGCACCGAGCCTCTCGCGACCGAAGAGCAATTCCTGGTCTGCGCGACCGCCGACAAGCTGTCGTCACGCGAGTCAATTTCGCTCAAGGAGGTGGCGGATCTGCCGCTTGCGCTGCCGAGCAGGGAGCACGGTCTGCGAATCGCAGTGGAGCAGTTCATGCAGGCAATCGGCCGTATGCCGATCGTCCATACTGAACTGGAGTCGATTGTGGGGCTCAAACAGGTCGCGCAACAAGGCGGTGTCTATACGATCTTGCCACGCGGAGAGATGGCTGAAGAACTGAAGGCCGGACGGCTGCGGATTCTCCGGGTCGTGAACCCGACGATATTCCGAACGTTGTTCATTGCCTGGTCCAGCGAGCGGCCGAATACCGCGAACATGAAAGCCGTACTGCGGATCGCCAAACGCGAAACCGCCGAGCTCATTGCCCGAGGTTCATGGGGCTCCAAGTACCTTGGTTGAAATGGAGCCGATCAACACGGTCGAGTCTTACCGCGCCGCGATGCTCACCCGGCCAAGGTCACTAGCCCGGCCAAGACGAGGTTACCGTTCTGGCCTAAGGGATTCTCGGGCTATGCGAATGCGGCGATGGTATCGGTGGCCGCTTCCTGGAAGCCACTTGCGGCGGCCCCATCCTCGTAACGCTTCACGTAATAAGTGACCACGCGGCGCGCGGTGGCAACGCTCAGGCGATCGTAGCTCGCAAGAGCTGCCTCGATGGCGCGCGGCGCCATTCCGCGGTCGGCGACGCTCATCACGAGCAGCGCCTTCGCGGTCGCGCGTGAACAGTTCGCGGCCTTGGCCAGGATCAGGACGATGTCGGCACTCTTGTCGAGCAGCGCGCGCTCGACGAGCTCGACCGGGACGTGGCCGAGCAGGGCGAGGGCGGCCACGGCCTTCTCGAACTTCTCGCCCATCGCAGCCTTATGCACGTCGGTCTCTTTCAGCTGCCGGGTAATGAATCGGCGCTTGGTCGCCCGCTTCGCCCGCCTGAACGCGGGTGAGGCAGCGCGCATCTTTTCACTGATTTCGTTCGCCGAGTCGGCGACGGCGGCATTCACGACCGAAGCCATGCGCGGGTTGGCGGCGGCGAGTTTCTCGCATACGGCGGTTGATGCGGTCTGCAAAAGCCTGAGGAAATGGTGGCGCGGCATGTCGTTGCGGAGCCCGAGGCTCTCGGCCAGCGTCTCGTCGCCGGCCACCCGGCCGACGAGCTTGCCGAAGCCCTGGTCGGAGAAGCGGGCGCCAGCGTTCTTCGCGACCGATCGGACCACCCGCACGTCGCCGCGATCGACCAGTACGTCGGTCACGACTTCGCTCAATGAGCGCCGGCGCGAGATGGCGAACAGATGCGCCTGGCTCTTGCTGTTGGCGTTCTCGACAAGATCCGGGTCCGTCAAGCACTCGGACTGCGTGAGGACCGGCTCCGCGACTGCGATCTCGTCATCGAAAGCGAGTTGACGGATCATGCGCGGCGGCGCCGTTCCAATCGTTGCGAACTGGCGAGCGAGACGCGCGCGGGCCCCGATTTCGATCACCGCCACGAGGCGCAGGAAGACGTCATCGAACATTGCGACCTGTTGCCGGGAATAACCGTGAGAGCCAGCGACGAACAGATCGGTTACGTACTTCAGCGCCTTCAGGCGCTGTTGCACCGTGCCCGAAGCGATTGCGTGTTCGATCTCGATTAGCAGGGATGTATCGGTCATCGGATGGCAACTCTTTGAGCGCGGAACCTGGAACGTTTCGGTCAGTCAATCGGCAGGAACCCTAGCGGGAGGCCGTGAAAATTCCGGTGGCGCAAAAGCCGCAATCGCGCGTTAAATTCAATGAAAATGCGAATGGATGTTTTGACCACCCCACTTGCGCAAGGCGCGCAGTTTGCGCCTGACCTCGGAAGGTTGGTTACTTTCACGCAGGACCGAAAATGACAATGCGAAATCCGGATATCCGCGCGGCATTAATCGCACTCGTCGTTCTTGCGGGCGCGAGCGCTCTTGCGCAGGCGCAGACGCCGGCCGTCGCGACCTCCAGAAACGGGATGGTCGCGAGCGAAGAAGCGCACGCGACGAAAATCGGCGTCGAGATCCTGCGGCAGGGCGGAAACGCAGTGGATGCGGCGGTCGCCGTCGGCTTCGCGCTCGCCGTGACCTTGCCGGAATCGGGCAACCTCGGAGGCGGCGGCTTCATGCTGATCCGGCTCGCGGAAGGCAACCGCGTGACGGCGATCGACTATCGCGAAACGGCGCCGGAGTTGGCGACGCGCGAGATGTTTCTCGACGAAAAAGGAAAGCCCGACCCGCAATTGTCTCGCTACTCAGGATTTGCTGTGGGTGTGCCGGGGACGGTTGCCGGACTTGCTTTTGCTCACGGGAAATACGGCTCGGGAAAATTCACGCTCGCGCAGCTGATCGCGCCGGCGATCCCGCTCGCGCGCGATGGCTTCGAGATCGACGAGAAGCTCGCCTATTCGCTTGGACGGGGCCAGAAGCTATTCGCGCGCTACGCCGCTTCGGCGGAGATCTTCCTCAAACCGGATGGAAGCGCGCCCGTGACCGGTGAGAGGCTCGTGCAGCGCGATCTCGCCAACACCTTGCAGATCGTCGCGATGCGGGGACCCGCCGCTTTTTACGAAGGACTTACGGCACAGCAGATCGCGCTTTCCGTGCAGGCGGCCGGTGGTCGCATGAGCTATCGCGATCTCGCAGGCTACCGCGCGATGGAGCGTGAGCCGGTGCGCGGCAGCTACCGGGGATACGAGATCTATTCCATGCCGCCGCCCTCCTCGGGTGGCGTCCATCTCGTGCAGATGCTCAACATCCTCGAAGGATATGACTTGCGTACGCTCGGCGCCGGTTCGGCCGATGCCGCGCACCTTCTGATCGAGGCGATGAAGCCGGCCTATGCCGATCGCTCGGAATTTCTCGGCGATCCCGATTTCACCAAGGTGCCGTTGAAGGGGCTCGTGTCGAAACGATACGCCGAGAAGCTGCGCGGCGCGATCGATCGCGATTCCGCCCGGCCGGCGCTTGAGATCCGGCCGGGCCGCCCGGCCGCGCACGAGGGCGACCACACCACGCATTTTTCCGTTGTGGACAAGGACGGCAACGCGGTCGCCAATACCTACACGCTCAATTTCTTCGCCGGCATGGGGGCGGTTGCCGAGGCGACTGGCGTACTCCTCAACAACGAGCTCGACGATTTCGCCGCGGCGCCGAACACGCCGAACGCCTATGGGCTTTTGGGCGGCACCGCGAATGCACCGGGTCCGCGCAAGCGCCCGTTGTCGTCGATGACGCCGACGATCGTCGTTCGCGATGGCAAACCGTTCCTGGTTACAGGCGGCGCGGGTGGGAGCCGCATCATCACCGCCGTGCTGCAGACGACGGTGAACGCAATCGATTTCGGAATGGACGTGGGCGCCGCAGTGGCTTCGCCGCGCGTGCATCATCAGTGGCTGCCGGACGAGGTGAGCGCGGAAGTCGGCGTCGCGCCGGAAGTCGTCGATGCGCTGAAGCAGCGGCGCCACAAGGTGGCGCAGGGCGGTGCCGGGCGTTCGGCGAACTCGATCATGGCTACGAAGGACGGCTGGGCTGGCGTCGCCGATCCACGCAGCGGCGGTCTCGCCGAGGGCTACTAGCTACGCTGCGAGCGGCGCGCCGACGCGGCGCAGGGATCGCTTGAGCGCCGCGAGGCAATTGCCGTCGATCTGTGTTCCGACCATCTCGTCCATGATCGCGAAAGCCTTGGAGACCGGCATGGCAGGCCGATAGGGCCGGTCCGCGGTCAGCGCATCGAAGATGTCCGCCGTCGTGATGACGCGTGTTTCGAGAACGATCGCGTCGCCCCTGAGACCGCGCGGATATCCCTTTCCGTCAAGGCGCTCGTGGTGCGCGCTCGCGATCGGCGCGAGTTCCTTGAACACTTCGATCTGCGAAAGGATCGTCTCCGAGTGGGCCGCATGCATCCGCATCGCCGTCCACTCCGCCTCGTCGAGCTTGCCGGGCTTGTCGAGGATCGTGTTGCTGACCCCGAGCTTGCCGATGTCATGCAGCAGCGATGCGCGGCGCAGCCAGCGCCGCCGCTCGGGCGAGAATGACAAGTCCTCGGCAATCAGGTCCGCGAACAGCGTCACGCGAGTGCTGTGGCCGCTCGTGTATGGGCTCTTCGAGTCCACGACCTGCGCAAATGCTTCCGCGATATCGTCGAGATAGTCTTCGTCGACGAGCCTGACGCTCTGCGCCGGTTCGAGCGCGTAGATCGCCCGCTGCAGGTTGCCGCCGTCCATCGCATCCCAGAATTCCGGCCGCGCCGCCACCCGTTCGAACGCGTCGACGAGCCGCGGATCGAACCAGCTGCCTGCGCGATGACGCGCCTCGCGCCGGGCCGCGTCGCTTCCGCTGGCCGTGAGGAAGACATCGATCACCTGCGCCATGAGTGCGATGCGTGCGTAGAGCGGAATTGCATCGCCGCCGACATGATCGGGCCGGCCGCGGCCGTCCCAGTGTTCGTCGAGATTACGGATGCCGAGCGCGACCGCTTCGGAGAAGCGCATCTTGCGCGCGATCTCGGCGCCGCGTTGGCAACGCGTCTCAATCAACTCGCGGACGATCTCGCCACCGTTCTGGAAAATGTTGATCAATGCGCGGAAGCGCTCGGCGAGACCGGCTTGCAGGCCGGTGTGCGCGAGCACAAAGCGCAGAGCCTGCGGAAGGCTGCCGTCGATTTCCTTGAAGTCGCGCTTGAAGGCGAGATCGTCGGCGAGATAGAGCTCGCAGATGCGCGCGGCGTTGCTGGAGCAACCGAGGTCCTTGAGCAGCAGTGTGTAGTAGAGTTCGGACATCTCCGCTTCGCTGAGCCCGATTTCGCGGCCGATGTGGATGCCGATCCAGCAGCAGCGCACGCAGTGGCCAGGCGGCTGGCCCTCGGTCATGTCGAGAGCCTGGCCGAGCGCGCTCAATAGTTCGGCGAGACGTACCTGCCGTGCTGTTTCGACTTGCGGAACGCCCATTGCTTCCCCCGCGCAGAAGCAACCACGGTGCAATTAATGCGAGGTGTAGGGTCGGGAAGTGCTAAGAATGATGCATGACACGCAGACAAGCCGACCCGCGCAAGGCCGCGGAAGACGTATTCAAGCGCACAGCGCCCAAGGTCCCCGAACCTGAGCCGAAGGGCTCATCCCTACCGGGCGCGAAGGAAACGGTGACGCTCCGCATCGACCGGGACGTGCTCGACCTTTTCCAGGCAGACGGGCCCGGCTGGCAGGATCGGATCAACGCGGCGTTGCGCACCTTCATCAAGAACTAGCGGATGACGTCTTGAAATAAAAAGGCCGGCCCGCCTTACAGCGAGCCGGCTTTTAATGTTTCACGAGCGATCAGCGGAAGGTGATTTCCATTCCGCTCAGGTCGAGATCGAACGACAGACCGACCGACGCGCCCCCGAGCGAGAGCACGACGCCTCGCGCGTTGCGCAACTCGATGACGCGTCCGCCGCCGGCGACCGTCGCGCCGGCGCCGACCGCGGTGTAGGTGCCGGTGATGTCGGATGCGGTGCGCAGATTGCGCGCCGTGCCGGTGAGCGTTGTCTTCGACGCGCCGAACGTGAGGCCCGCGCTCAGGCCGCCGATATTGAGCGGGTAGGTGCGGCCGGCGAAGTTCAATACCCCGCTGCCCAACGAGCCGCCGACGAACCAGCCGGCTTTCACGAATTCGAGCCGAACGCTGCCGCTTTGCGCCTGCGACGGGGTCGCGACGCCCACGGCCAACAAGGCCAGCAACGCGACGAAGCCAACACGGAAGAACGAAATGCGCATCGAACCATCCTCCTCTGCGCGGCCTGCCGGAACGGCGCCGCATCCCACCTGGACTCGGGCGAATCCGCGTGAATGTCGCCGCTCACCCCCTAGGCGTCAAGGAAGGCAGCGCTTTCTTCCCGTTATCCGCGGCGCTACCTTGGCTGCGAAAAAGGGGGACCGTATGGCCTTCAGCCAAAAGATCCGGGATTTCATCCACAGCGCCTGGGCGGACGATCACGTGTGCCTGGTCGGTACCGTGGGCGCCGACGGCCCGAATATAAGTCCCAAGGGCAGCATGATCGTCTTCGACGACGAGCATCTTGCCTATTGGGAGCGCTCGAAGCGCAAGGCGCTCGACAACCTGAAGCAGGATCCGCGCGTGGTCGTCGTGTACTCGAACATGAAGGCGTTCCGCGAGAAGACGCTGCAGTCCGCGGTGCTGCGCTTCTATGGAACGGCGACCGTCCACGAGAGCGGCCCTGTGAAGGACGCGATCTTCGCGAAGCTGCTGCCGCGCGAGCAGACGCACGACGGCGCGGATCAGGGCTACGGCGTGCTGATCAAGCTGACACGAGCCGAGGACCTGCGCGGCCGGCCGCTTGAATAGACGCCGCGCGCAACCTCGTTCCGCTTTGGGAGTTTAGCTCCCATGAACGCCGACGAACGCGCGATACGCGAACTCGTGATGAAATGGATGGTCGCGAGCGAAGCTGGCGACCTCGACACAGTGCTCGGTCTCATGGCCGACGACGTTGTGTTCATGGTCCCGGGCCGCCCTCCGTTCGGCAAGGACGTGTTCGCCGATGCCGCGCGCAGGATGAAAGACGTGCGCATGCAGGGGACGACCGATATCAAGGAAATCGAAGTGCTCGGCGACTGGGCGTGGATCCGCAACCACATCACCGTGACCATGACGCCACCCGGCGGCGCGCCCGCCAAGCGCTCCGGCTACACGCTCACGATCCTGAAGAAGCAGCCCGACGGCAGATGGCTGCTCGCGCGCGACGCCAATCTGTTGACGAACGACTAACGCATTCGGCTTTGCGGGATCGGGAACTCGATCGACCGTGCATCGTTTTCCTTCGGGTCATCCCACAGAAGGAAAATCGTAATGGCCACGAAAGACGATTTTCTCCCGCTGGAAAAGCAGTTCTGGACGGGGAACGCGGATTGGTACCGCAAGAACCTCGACGATTCCTGCCTGGTCGCATTCACCGAGATGTCCGGGCTGTACGGCAAGGAGGACATCGCGGCCACGATCAAGGATGAGGCTCGCTGGCGCAACCTCGACCTGTCGGTGAAAGGTTTCCTCGAGCCGGCGCCGGGCGTGGCGATCCTCACCTATGAAGCGCACGCGACGCGCGCGAACGGCGAGGACTACGCGGCGCTCGTCAGTTCCGGCTACGTCAAGCGAAACGGATCGTGGAAAATGGCGTTTCATCAGCAGACGCCCCTCGAAGCCTGAGACGGTTGCCACGCGACACGGATCGGCAATGATGTGAGCCGCAGGGAGGTTCACATGATCGATCACGTCGGCTTCTCCGTTTCCGACATGGCGCGCGCCAAGGACTTCTACGCGAACGCGCTCGCGCCGCTCGGCTACACGCTCATCCTGGACGTTGGCGCGGAGCTGACCGCGGATGGGTATTCGGCCGCGGGCTTCGGCAAGGATGGCAAGCCGGATTTCTGGATCGCCGGGGCCGGCAAGCTCGACAAGCCGGTGCACGTGGCCATTGTCGCCGAGGACCGCACAACGGTTGATGCGTTCTATCGCGCGGCGCTCACGGCAGGCGGCCGGGACAACGGCGCGCCAGGGGTCCGCGCGCATTATCATCCGAACTACTACGGCGCGTTCGTCCTCGATCCCGACGGCAACAACGTCGAGGCGGTGTGCCACGCGCCGGGGTGACATGGCGAAGGCTGATGCGGCACGAGAAAGCCCAAGAAATCGCGCTTTCCGTGCGGTGGCGGACATAGCCCGCGCCGCGCGTTAGGGATTTGTTAACCATATCCGGCCGACGGTGCGCCCTTCGCTGAGGGGACCGTTGGAGGCACGGATGTTCGATCTTCGCCTGCTGACCGGCGCAATGGTGTCGCTGGTCGCGTTCGCTTTCATCGGCTTCCAGTTGATCGGCGGCAACGCCGAGGTTGCCGCGCTCGCGCGCGGCGAGGCGCCCCGCATCGAGCTATCGGTGATGGAGAAGCCGCTGCCCGCACAGCAGCACATCAAGGTGCCGGTGTGGACCGCGCCGCCGGCCGAGCTCGCCGTGCATCTGATCCCGTTCCTCGACACCGAAAACGACACGAAGATGGAAATCGCGGCCGTCACGGTCGCGAAGCCGAAGCCGCTTCCGCCGATGATCGCCACCGCGGACGTCGAGGCGGATACGAAAGCCGATCCGATTTTTGTCGCGGCCGTCACGGCGCCGCGCGCTTTGCCTCAGCCCGCTCTCGCGAAACCTGAGCCGACCCAGACGGAAGCCGCGCAGCCGCCAAGCAGCGCGACCGAGGCTCAAGCAATCCTGGCGAAACTCAACGAAGCGGATCTTGAGCCGACCGGCTCGATCGCGCTGCCGCGCTCCATCGAAGCTCCAGAGCCGCGCGCGGCACCTCCCGCGCCTGCGCGGCCGGTGGTACGGCCGCCGGTAGTGCAACGCCACGCCGCGCGTCCAGCGCCGCCGCCCGCGACGCCACAGCCGTTGTCGCCGCAACCGTATTCGCCGCAAGCGCACCAGCAGACTCAACAGACACAACCCAACCCGCTCGCGGTTCTGTTCCCGCCGCTAACCCCGGCTGGCGCGAGTCAGCCGCTGGCCGCCGCGCGACCGCAGCCGCAACCGCAACCGCAACCGCTCTTCGGGAATCCCGCGCCCGCTCCCGCACCTGCCCCCGTGAAGTATCCGGCCTTCGATCGTACGGCGGTCGGGGTGCTCAATCATTGCTGCACCCCGCGGGCCGTGATTGGGGGAGGGGAATAGGCGGAAGTCCTGCGATTTGAGCTCGCGTTTCAGCCCGCGACTTGCGAAGCCGGCCACCGCGCATAGTCTGCCTCTAGGGGAAGGCAGAACCCGGGCATGAAATCTCGTAGAGAGCTGAACAGAGCAGCGAACCGCGTGGGCTGGCTCACGTTCGGCGCGCTCGCTTTTGCGGGCGTCGCCTTCGCAGAGCCGATCCGCATCGTCGCGTTCGGCGACAGCAACACTTACGGCATGAACATGTCGCGTGAGCAGTCCTATCCGGCACAGCTCGAAGCCATGCTGAAGGCGAAGGGATACGACGTGACCGTGATCAATGCGGGCATTCCAGGCGACACGACCTCGGGCGCGCTCGCCCGAGTCAATTCCGCTGTCCCGGCCGGAACGCAGATCGCGATCGTCACGCTTGGCGTCAACGATGCGCGGAAAGGCGTTTCGCCCGCCTCGATCGAAAAGAACCTGTCCGAGATCCTGTCCAATCTGAAGGCGCGCAACATCCGCCTCATCGTATGCGGTCGCAGAGCACCGTTTCCGCCGGGCTACGACAAGGAAGGATACAAGGATGTCTATTTACGACTGCCCACGAAATTCGGCGCGGTCGGTTGCAATTTCACGGAGGGCGTTCCGCCATCGGGCTTTCATCCGGACGGCCACGAGAACCCGGAGGGTAACACCATTATCGCGCGGAACATGATGAAGCTCGTCGAGCCGATGCTGAAGGGCGCTAAGAAATAGCGGGCGCGACGACGGGGGCGGCGATGACCGTGGACGAGGTCTGGCCGAACGGCATGCCCAAGGTCGGGCAGACGGCGCGGCGTTCGCGTAAGGTCACGGCGCGCGACATCGAGTTGTTCACCGAGATCAGCGGCGACCGCAATCCGCTGCACTACGACGAGGCCGCGGCCCGACAATCGCGCTTCGGCGGCATCGTGGTGCAAGGCGGGGTCACGAGCGCGATATTGAACGCGGTCGTCGCCCAGGATCTGCCTGGGCCCGGCACGGTGTTCCTGCAGGCGAACTGGAGCTTCAAGGCGCCGGTCCGGCCAGGCGACACGATCACCGGTGAAGTGGAAGTGACGAAGGTACGGAGCGACAAGCCGATCACCGAGCTGAAAACGCGTGTCGTGCGTCACGACGGCACGGTCGTGATCGAGGGCGACGCGGTCTGCTACACGATGCCGATCCGGAAGTGAAAACGCTGCGCAAGGGCGGTTTCGGCGCCTCTCAGTTCAAAAGCTCATTTGGGGAAAGTGGCAGGAGGGGGTTGCACGGCGGCGCTTTTGCGTGCCTTGTGGGCCTCATAGCGCAAAAACGAGACTCGCACTTCGCGTCTACGACGTGCCGGATGCGCGTGCCCCTCAACGGGAGATCGATTTGGCAAATAATGCAAAGAATTTGAGCGCAGCCGAGATCCAGTTCAAGAAAACCCAACATACCGTCGAAGGGAAGAAGACGGTCATCGGGTACGAGGCCGATGCGATCGCCGCCAACAAAAAGACCGAGCGCTTGAAGGCGTTGCGCCTCGCGCGCGATGCGGCCGAAGCGGCCGCGAATCCCGCCGCTCCGCCAAAGAAGAAGCGCGCCAGCAAGCCCAAGAAAGAGAATCCCCAAGCCGGCACGCTGACCGGTTGGAGGAAGGCGCAGAGCGAGGACGGACGGAATACCTAAGAGACTAGCGACTTTTCACTTTTGCGATGTCCGGCGATCCACAGCTTCGCCTGATTGCATCATTTACACCCGGCGGCACGCTCAAGCTTTCTCGGCGGAAACGAGGAAAAAAGCCGCGCGATGCCCGCAGCGGGCGGATGACTTTGACGGGGAATGAGCGCACAGTGGCGGCGACCGATCCGCCAGCGCAAAGCGGCCGGGCCTCCATTCCAACTTAACGACCGGAACCCATTCGGGTTTTCGTGGCCTCGCTCCGAAACATGTCGGGCGGAAGGAATTCCCATGCAGTTACCACCAATCCTCCAGGGAGACTCGATTACGCGGCTCCTGCAGGGCGCGGCGGTTGGCGCCATCGCAACCCTTATCATCGGCTTCTACTGGGGCGGATGGGTTCTCGGCAGCACCCATGCGCAACAAGTCAGGGGCGCGGAAACAGCGGCCATCGTGCGCGTGCTGGCGCCGATTTGTGCCGACGGATTCCAGCGGTCGGTGGATGCCACCGCAAATCTGGCGGCTCTGCGGAAAGCCGAACTCGTGGAATTGGAATGAGCTGATCGAAAAAGCCGGGTGGACCAAGTTCCCCGGCTCGGAGCCCAATCGGGACGTGGCGTCGGCCTGCGTCACGCTTCTGAACCAGGTGAAATGAAGTCCTTCCGCGCAACGGGCCCCGGCTCGGACGCCGGGGTGCCGTCGCGCTGGAACGAGCGCGGGCTTTGACGCGGTTCGACTAACGCGCGACCGAGCGCATTGGCACGAACAGACAGCGCGTGTTCGCGCCCTGGTGCTTGATCCACTTTCCTGCCGCGAGATCGCAGGCGCAGCGATAAAAGCGGCCGTCCGGCGACCAGGCCGAGCGCGGCAATACTTGCCCGGTCGAAAGCACTTCCCAGCTGTCGCCGGAAACCGGCCGCACTTCGCTTTCTGTGATTTCCCAGCAGCAATCATTGGTGACGCAGCAGGTCGGCGGGATCCAGCTCAGGAGCCAGGGATTGCTGTGAAAGCCTTCGGCGATGGCGGCGCCCGCGACGAGCAGGGCGACGAGGGCAGCGAAGGCGGCGCCGAGCATTTCGATTCTCGGCTGAAGGCGGGCGAAACGCGGAGGGATGAAGCCGCGTCCGCGGATTTCGTCGGCGCCGCGCGGGCGCAATACGAATGCGCAGTTGGTCAAGCGTGACATGGATTTTCTACCTTGTTTGCTTCGTTGCGGGTGACTCCTTGGTTGGAACTCGCTTCACGCGAACTCGGGTGAGAGAAAGCAAACGGTATGCCAGTGTCGCGCAGGCCGCATTACCTGCTCGCGCGACGCGCGCGGCTCCGGGCCCGAAAATGACTGAAATTGTACGGTTGCGTTCAGGCGCGCGGCGCACGCCGTGCGCGGGCCCCAAGCGAATCAGTATGCGCCGCACGTTTTTTAGTCGTGCGCCCAATTTTGAATCACGGCAACTACGGCGCGAATCGCGCCACCTGACTGTTAGTATTTTTTCTCCCGGTGTGACCTTTTTCACGCCCAATTCACGCCGGGGCACCGCTCCAGGTCATGGTCGCCCGCAAGGATCCGTCATCGCACGCGCAATCCATGCGCGTGAGCAACGGAGGAAAATGCCATGCTCAAGATGATCTTGATCGGTACCACGCTGGCGGCGCTTCTCTCGGGCACCGCGAGCGCACAGGAACAGGCTGCCGTGCAGTTGCCGGACGCGCAAACCGTCCATCGCATGCAGGAGCTCCTGCGGCGGGCGGAGCACAGGAACTACTACAATTACTACGATGCGTTCGGCACGATTTCGGTGCTTGCGGCGCAGGACACCTTCGCCGGCGGCCTCGCGGCGACCGCGGGAGATCCACGGCCGCTCGCGGAAGGAGAGGCCCAAATTCCGTAAAGCGTTATAAACCTTCGGCGCCCGCTCTCGTGCGGGCGCCGACTTTTCAGAGGGCCGCTGGCGGCGCGTTGCTTGAGAAACTGCACCTCCGGCGATGGGTGCGCGGCCTCAAGAGTTACTAGGAGATCGATCTCCACTTCCCGACCCTCGGCGAGATCGATCGGCCGCGCCGCGACCTCGCGCGGCTATTCGCTTATATTTCAGCCGATGGCGAAGGAGCCGGGTTCCCGAAACAAGCGGCGTCCCAATGCAGCGGAAAAGCGCGCATTGAGAGCCGCGGAGGTGCGCGTGTTCGCGAAACAATATGCCCGCAAGGCGCCGAAGCGCGGCGAGCCGAACGACCGGCGGCACGAAGCCGAGACGGAAAAGAAAATCAGGCGCATGCGGCCGGAGATGCTGGATCGCCTGTTGCGCGAGGATGAGGATTAGAAATCCACAGCCTGAACGGGGAATTCTCATGGACGAAAAGGACAGGCAATCAGCCTTCATATCCGCGCTCGGGACCGAGCACTTCGTGCTGCAGTCGGCGGCGGGCACGACGGTGACGGAGGCGGGGACACGCGCCTCGCTCTATGTGCTCTCGCTTTCGAGCTCGCTGGTGGCGATGGGCTTCGCCGTCCAGACTCCGGGCGCGTTCATGCCGCTTGCGGCGACCGTGCTGCCGGCCATCTTCCTGCTCGGGCTCTTCACCCTGGTGCGATTGGTCGATACCAGCATCGAGCACTATCAGTTTCAGACCGCGATCGTGCGCATCCGTCGCTACTACCGCAACCTCACGCCAGAGGCCGCCTCCTATTTCCCGCTCTGGGGAGGCAGCGACGATGACCAGGCCGAAACGAAGGCCCAGAGCGGCGTCAGGCCCACGCCGTTCATCTGGTTCGGCACCACGGCCAGCATGGTGGCCGCCATCAACAGCATCGTTGCCGGAGCCGCCGTTGCACTGCTCGCCGCATGGCTGCTCGGCCGGGAGCAGATCGTGCTCGCGGTGATGCTCGGCATTGCAGGCGCGCTCATCAGCATGGGCGTGTTTTTGATTTATCAGCGACGCCGTTTCGACGAGTTCGAGCGGGCGTTCTTTGGACGGACCGGGTAAGGGTGATCCGCCGCGATCTTGCCGCGTCCACGCGCGAAGGGCACGCTGCGATCCGATCTGGCCACTCTGGCCGCCGGGGCGAAATCAACGGAGGAAGAACCGATGCCTTTATACCTGACCCGTTTCAGTTACACGCCGGCAACATGGGCGAAGCTCATCAAGAACCCTGAGGACCGCCGGGCGGCGGCCAAGCAGTACATCGAGTTGGTCGGCGGCAAGCTGCACGGTTACTGGTACGCGTTCGGCGATCACGACGCATACAATCTGTGGGAGGCACCGGATAACGTCTCGATGGCAGCCACAGCGATCGCGATCGGTTCCGGCGGGGCGCTGAGCTCCTTGCAGACGACTGTCCTGCTGTCGGTCGAGGAGACGCTCGCAGCCCTGCAAAAGGCCTCCACCATCAAATATCGGCCGCCCGGCGAAAAGGGATAGCCGACTCACATCCCGGCGCCTCGGGACCTCCGTCACCTTCGCGGAACGAAACGAAACGGCGATGGCCGGAGCGTATCGATCGACCGGGCGGCGGAGCGTTGGCTGTTTGACAGATAAATCAGGTATGAGGACCCGGAATTCGGGCGCGCCAGTCAAACCGCTACTCTTGCAGCGGGGTCACCATGAATATCTCACAACTTACCCGCCGAGATATTATCGACGCCGTTGCGGTCGAGAAAATCAATTGGTGCGGGCGGTTGGAAGAGCCCGAGTTCCTGTCGCGCCTCTTTAACCTTGCCAGTCTTCCGAGTACCGACGGGCGATTCAAGGACGCAGCCGGGGACATTTGGCAGCATCGAATAAACAATTTTGACTGGGATGATGACTGGGTGTTTTACGACGGTCGATTCAATCTCATGAATGGCGATGACGAGACATTTCTTGCGTTCCTCTGTGAGACAATTCATCCGGTTGTACGGCCGGACCCGGCTGAGGCGGAAAA
The DNA here is from genome assembly GCA_963711595.1 of uncultured Alphaproteobacteria bacterium. GTDB lineage: Bacteria > Pseudomonadota > Alphaproteobacteria > Rhizobiales > Xanthobacteraceae > JAUSIF01. Next base: position 201,741 of record CAVQER010000006.1, on the reverse strand, counting down.
AATCTGCCAATTGTACAATCAATATCTGCGAAACGACGGTTTCCAGATTGTCGAGAAGACGCGGCTATCCGGGAAGCCGGTCTTTGTAGGCCGACATGTCGGCGTAGGCGTTACTCCGGCGCTGACTGCTGCAAGAGTCAGCTTGGGTGGAACGGATCCGGGTTATATCACGCAGCAAATCACGCGAATGGAAGCTGCTGTACTGAATGATCCAGCACTCGCGATCGGGACTGCGAAGGAGCTTGTGGAGACTTGCTGCAAAACAATTCTTCAGGCGAGAGACATTGAGTTCGGCAAATCAGTGGAGCTTCCGGAGCTAGTTAAGCTAGCAGTGAAGACCCTCAAGCTCGCGCCGGATGACATACCGCAGAGAGCGAAGGCCGCAGACACGATTAAAAGACTACTTAGCAACCTGGCGACTATCACACAGGGAATCGCTGAGTTGCGCAATCAGTATGGAACAGGTCACGGAAAAGCGGCAGGCTCGAAGGGGCTTGGCGCTCGACATGCCAAGCTAGCGGTCGGAGCCGCGTCAACGTTGGCCGTATTCTTAGCTGAAACTCACAACGAGCGGCCGCGCGGTTGAGGGCGGCAGTCAATGTCGACTGTTCGAGAAGACTTAGACGAGGAGAACTGGGATGTCCGAGAGACATTTGCGTATTTCGGGCGCGCCTTCTACATGGCCTCGGTGCTTGAAGTCGGCCTAGTTCATGTTCTTTTGTGGGGCGACTTCATGATGCAAGTTCGCGATAAGCTCGTCGCGACGAAGGGAAAAGACTTCAATCGTAAGCAATATGAGGCCGACTTTGACGCCTTCGTCGATAGGCATTTTGCGCAGACAATGGGCAACGTGCTTCGACGATTACATACCTTTCCCTATCTTGATGAAAACATCCGGAAGCGAATTCAGGCCGCAACGGCCCGGCGCGATTTCTTGGCAGATCAGTATTGGCGGGAACGGAGCGAAGAGTTTGCCACGCGGGAAGGTCGGCTAAAGATGCGGAATGAACTTGAGGAAGATACGGGAGCGTTCCGGCAACTGGATCGCGACATCGAGGCCGCGACGAAACCCGTGCGCGCTAAGCTGGGCATAAACGACGATATTATGGACGAATATGTCAGAGTATCGTTAGAGAAAATCAAGGGTGGCTTGCCTTGGGACTGATGGGGCTGGCGCTTAGGCGGGAGGGGGCTTTGGTATTCACCTTAGCGCTACGGGGCGAGGATGAATGAGCGAACGATTTCCCGAATAGAGCTTAAAATTGACCCGTCAAGACTTGCATCGATTATTGATCGTGCGGTGGTCGCGACCAGCGAAGTTGTGAATTTCCATTTCAATGCGCTTGCGAAAGCCGACTTGTCCCGGCCGGCCGAAGCTGCAGGTGTCAGACATCGATTCGAAACCCCAAAAGTTGGCGCCGACGACCGACGTGCACTGCACGAAAGCTGGATGCTGGCGCGGGCATTTCACGAGCTGTTGCGGGCAGTGCGGCATTCGCTCGAAGAAGCTCACGTATACGTGAGGCTCCTCACAAAAGTGCATCGGGTTAAGTCGAGCACATCACTTTCGGAGTTTCTTCGTCCATTTCAAAGAAAAGCGGCGAGTCTTAGATTTCCGGAATTACTTGAAGGGGTGAATCGCGAACTTGATCCCAAGATTGAGTTTTCCGCCGCCTACGCCTCGCTGCAAATTGCGAGAAATTGCTTAGAGCATCGAGCAGGAATAGTCAGCCACATTGAGACTCTCGCTAAGGAGAGCTTCCGGCTGCAGATTCCGCGAATAAAGATGTTCTACCTCCGCGACGGAAAAGAAGTCGAACTGGAGCCGGGTCACATAGTTAATCCCGGTGACGATCGTCCCGAGGTCGAGGCTTATGCAAAGTTTGAGACGAGCATCCGCTCGTTTGCTGTTGGAGAACGTTTATCGTTCACGCTCTCAAAGTTTAGCGACATTGTGTTTGCTTGCCACTTCTTGGGACAGCAACTCGCAACCAAATTGCCAAGACCAAGAGTGGTCAAAGATTAGCGCGTTAGTTTTCACACGCCGCGCTCATTTTCCGCCGCCGCTACCGAACCAGATCGAAATGAGACCCGTCAACGCTCCCGCTAGTCCCGTCAACCCTGCGATCGCGGGCGCCCACATTAGTAGCAGTTCTCGGCGCGTTTTCTTCTCCGCGCGGATCGCCGCGCGCAATTGATTGATGGCTGTCAGAGTCAGATGCCTTGAGCCGGCGGGCCCTTCCTCCCACGACTTTTTTCATGGAAGACTGCGGGGGGAATGACTAGCCGATATGCCTCTGCCAATAGATAACGTGTGTGAAGCCGGTACACTTCTTCGTCGAACGACCGATCCTCGAAATGGGCTGTTGATTCAATTTCGTAAATTTCATCGACCTTTGCCCCGCGTTTCCTTGCTTCGGCGATATCTTTTTGGTATTTCGCGGCCGTGCTCTTTCGCGAGATCTCGAGTTCGCCAGAGCTGTCTCCGAAAATTTAGATAGGCCAGCATCTCACCGCTTTAAGCTCCAATTCGACGGCGCAATTCTCTATTCTATGATTCCGGCACCGGCACATAAATCCTGTCGCCGCCGTCGCGAAACTTCTTCGCCATCTCCTCCATGCCTTCCTGCTTCTCGTTCAGCTTCGCCGCGTAGTCGCGCACGTCCTGCGTGATCTTCATCGAGCAGAACTTCGGCCCGCACATGGAGCAGAAGTGCGCGACCTTGGCGCCTTCGGCCGGCAGCGTCTCGTCGTGGAATTGCTCGGCCGTCTCCGGGTCGAGCGAGAGGTTGAACTGGTCGCGCCAGCGGAAGTCGAAGCGCGCGCGTGACAGCGCGTCGTCGCGGATCTGCGCCGCGGGATGGCCCTTGGCGAGGTCGGCGGCGTGGGCCGCGATGCGATAGGCGATCACGCCCGCCTTCACGTCGTCGCGGTCGGGTAGGCCGAGATGCTCCTTCGGCGTCACGTAGCAAAGCATCGCCGTGCCGAACCAGCCGATCATGGCCGCGCCGATCGCAGATGTGATGTGGTCGTAGCCGGGCGCGATGTCGGTCGTGAGCGGGCCCAAGGTGTAGAACGGCGCCTCTTTGCAGACCTCGAGCTGGCGATCCATGTTCTCCTTGATGAGGTGCATCGGCACGTGGCCGGGGCCCTCGATCATCACCTGCACGTCGTGCTTCCAGGCGATGTCGGTGAGCTCGCCGAGCGTGTCGAGCTCGGCGAATTGCGCGGCGTCGTTCGCGTCGGCGATCGAGCCCGGGCGCAAGCCGTCGCCGAGCGAGAAGGCGACGTCGTAGGCCGCGAAGATCTCGCACAGCTCGTCGAAGCGCTCGTAGAGGAAGCTCTCCTTGTGATGCGACAGGCACCACTTGGCCATGATCGAGCCGCCGCGTGAAACGATGCCGGTGACGCGGTCGGCGGTGAGCGGGATGTAGGGGAGCCGCACGCCCGCGTGCACGGTCATGTAGTCGACGCCCTGCTCGGCCTGCTCGATCACCGTGTCGCGGAAGATTTCGAACGTCAGATCCTCGGCGACGCCGTTCACTTTCTCGAGCGCCTGGTAGATCGGCACGGTGCCGATCGGCACCGGCGAGTTGCGCACGATCCATTCGCGGATCGTGTGGATGTTCTTGCCGGTGGAGAGGTCCATCACCGTGTCCGCGCCCCAGCGGATCGCCCAGACGAGCTTGTCGACTTCCTCGGCGACGCCGGAGGTCACGATCGAGTTGCCGATGTTGGCGTTGATCTTCACGAGCGAGTTGCGGCCGATCGCCATCGGCTCGGTTTCGGGATGATTGATGTTGGACGGAATGATCATGCGCCCGCGCGCGACTTCGGAGCGGATGAATTCGGGCGTGATCTCGTCGGGGATGACGGCGCCGAGGCCGGCGCCCTTGTGGTTGCCGCGCTTGTAGCCAAGCTTGGCGTTATGCGCCGCGACGTTCTCGCGCGCGGCGACATATTCCATCTCGGCCGTGACGATGCCGGCGCGCGCGTAGGCGAGCTGCGTCGGACGCTTGCCGGGCTTCGCACGCAAGACCTTCCGGCCGGTGCGGTCGAAGACGGGGAGCTTCTGTACCTGGCCGGCCTTGAGGCCGTCGTCCTCGGGCTTTGCGTCGCGGCCCGCGACTTCCTCGACGTCGCCGCGCGCCATGATCCAGGCGCGGCGCAGCTCGCGCAGCCCCTTCGTGACGTCGATGTCGGCGCCTTCGTCGGTGTATGGCCCGGAGGTGTCGTAGATGCGGAGCGGCGGCTCGTTCGATTCCTTGGCGAGCGGGATCTCGCGCATGGCGATCTTTAGGCCATCGCGGATTTCGAGGTGGATCTTGCGCGAGCCGGGAACGGCGCCGGTCGTCACCTTCGGTGCGAGCTTGCTGGTCATGGACGTTCATTTGCGTCTCCCGTTCGAATTCGTCATGCCCGCGCTTGTCGCGGGCATCCACGCCTTCCGGCGTGGAAGGAAAGGCGTGGATGGCCGGGACAAGCCCGGCCATGACAAGTCATGGATCACCGCCGCCTCCTGCTCGCAGGCGCGGCGAAATAGCCGAAGTAACAGAGGACAGCGCCGAGGATCAGCGCGACGGCGCCGCCGATCAGGGGCGCCGGCTGCGTGAGCATTGGTCCAAAGAAACGGGCGAGCGGGCGCGGCGCGAGAATCCACGCGGCGGACTCGATGACCGAGAGCCAGCCCAGCACCGTGATGATGACGCGCCAGTCAGCGACCCAGACGTTGTGCGCGAGCACGAGCGCGATGCCGCCGAGCAGCCCAAGCACGCAGCTGAAATAAAGAAGGGCCGCGTCGCCCATAATGCCGGTGGCCACGTCGAGGTAGCCCTGCGGGTTCACCAGCGTGCTCAGCCCGACGACGACGAAGACCGGGCCGATCAGGCGGGCGAGGTAGAGCGAGGTCTGCAACATCCGCTTCCTTTGCGCCCTCATCCTTCGAGACGGGCGCAGTTATTGGTGCGCCCTCCTCAGGACGAGGGCGCGATAAAATTCACTCGCCTCATCCTGAGGAGCCCGAGCGCAAGCGAGGGCGTCTCGAAGGATGAGGGTTGAGCCGGATCACAGGTGAGGGGAAAGCAAGGTCCCAGTCCCTTCGCCGGAATGACCCGGATCAGGTTCAAAGGGTCTTCGCTTCCGCGAAATCTCAGCCCCGGTGACTCGCTGGCGAGCCTAGGGACACCCCTCGGAACGGGAACAATGTGGACCTGTCGGGGACGGGGATCAATGGGCGGTTTTCCCTCTCCCCGCTTCAGCGGGGAGAGGGTGCCCGAGCGAAGCGAGGGCGGGTGAGGGGCTTTGCGCTCGCCCCTCACCCGGCTCGCATCTCGCTTGCTCGATGCTCGCCGACCTCTCCCCGCAAGCGGGGAGAGGTGAGTGGGGATGCGTCGGAATGACTCAGAAAAAGCCCCGAACGGCTGGCATGAACCTCGCATTAAGAGTCCGTGCCGGAAAAGAGGGGCGGGGAGACATGGAATTCGCCCCGTACTTCGACAACCGGCGCGGATTGAAGGGACGAAGCGATGCAGTCTGCTTATTTTTTCGCCGTGATCAGCCTGGCAATGGCCTCCAACTGGGCGCCGCCCGCCTTGGAGCAGGCGCCGCCCGCGGCGATCGTCATGCCGAGCGCGAATGTAGGGGATGCGCCCGAAGCAGAGCAGGACGCTTCGCCGATCACCGGCTCGATTCCGGCGCTGCTCTATCGCGTGTCGGGCGAACCGCTCAGCTGCGAGCTGATCCGGCTCATGGACGAAGTCGAGCTCGTCACCGACGAGTCGTATTGCGGGTGAAACGTTAGGGAAGCGCCCGAGCCTAACTCGTCATGGCCGGGCTCGTCCCGGCCATCCACGCCTTACAGCTTCTGTATCCTCAAAGACGTGGATCACCGGGACTCGCCGCGCCAAAGGCGGCTCGCTTTCCGCTCGCCGGGCGCGCCGGCCCGGTGATGACGGTGGGGCGTCTACTACGCCCTCAACGCCGCTCGTGCCGCCGCGACAATCACCGGATCGAGTTCCGCCGGTGGCGTGGCCTGCGGCAGGAACACCCGCACGGCGCCATAGGGAACGCCGATCAGCGCGACGGCCAGGCGCTCGCGGCCGCGCTTGTCGCGCGGAAGCAGCCGCCGCGCGGCCTCGCCAAGACCCTTCTGCAGATCCGAAGATAGCCGGCTTGCCCGCGTGCGCTTTTCCTCTGGCGCGCCGTCCAGGAAATCGTCGCGGCGATGGGCGAGGAGCACGACGCCGCCGGCATGATCGGCGCGGGTGAAGCGTGGGGTGAGGAGGGCGATCTCGGCCGCGGCCTCGAGTTCCTCCACGCGCTCCAGCAGCGATAGAAATTCGGCGCCGAAACGCTCGGCCGCCGCGATCCATACGTCGGCCATGAGCGCGGAGCGCGACGGAACACGGTGGTAGACGGAGCCGATCGGAACCTTGGCTTCCTTGGCGATCGCCGCGACGGTTGCTTGCGCCGGGCCGCCCCGGGCTGCCACGCGGCCGGCGGCGGCGAGCAGATCGGCGTCGGAAATATGCGCGCGACGGCCCATTTTTGGCGCCCCGAATCGCTAGTTCCAATATTCTAAAATATCCATTCTAATTTGAAATGTCCCACAATATTTTTGTACACGCGGATTTTACCGGAACAGAATTCGTGAACACACGTTAACCGGCATCCCGAGGCGAGGCGGATCGGGGAGGGCTCGGAAGATGATCAGCTCAACCTATTTGGCATCCGCGATCGTCCTAGGCTTAGCGCTCGGCGTCCTGCTGCCTATCGGATGAGGATGTCGAGCCCCAGAAGCTGCTAGCGGCACTCCCCCCAGCCCCCGCTGCCGCAGTGGCGAAGTGGCGTCCCGAGTTGACCCCAACTCGGGACGCCTTTCATTTCCGCATGCCTCCAACGTTCGTCGTCCGATCTCGGCGCGGCAGCGCCAGTTGCCGCTCATTCCCGCTTCCCGCGAAAGCGGGAATCCAGATGGGTCCCCGCTTTCGCGGGGACGAACGGGAGAGAGACGCTTCAACCTGTTTCCATCATGCTTTAGCGTCAGCCGGGCAAACTCCGGCTCGAATCGCGCATGCGCCAATATCTCGATCTCATGGAACGCATCCTGGCCCAGGGCGTCCGCAAGGACGACCGCACCGGCGTCGGCACGCTGTCGGTGTTCGGGCACCAGATGCGTTTCGACCTTGCGGAGGGCTTCCCGCTCGTCACGACGAAGAAGCTGCACCTCAAGTCGATCGTGCACGAACTCCTGTGGTTTCTCGCGGGCGACACCAACGTTCGCTATTTGCAGGAACGGGGCGTGCGCATCTGGGACGAATGGGCCGACGAGCGCGGCGATCTGGGTCCGGTCTATGGCCAGCAATGGCGCTCTTGGCCGACGGCCGACGGCGAGGCGGTGGACCAGATCGGCGAGGTCGTCGAAGAGATTCGCAGGAACCCGAACTCGCGCCGTCTTATCGTCAGCGCCTGGAACCCGGCGGCGGTGAAGCAGATGGCGCTGCCGCCCTGCCACTGCCTGTTTCAGTTCTATGTCGCGGAGGGCAAGCTTTCCTGTCAGCTCTATCAGCGCTCAGCCGATATTTTCCTGGGCGTCCCGTTCAACATTGCCTCCTACGCGCTGCTCACGCACATGGTCGCGCAGGTGACCGGCCTCAAGCCGGGCGAGTTCATCCACACCTTCGGCGACGCGCATCTGTACCGAAATCATTTCGAGCAGGCGCATTTGCAGCTTAGCCGCGCGCCGCGACCATTGCCGCGCCTCAAGCTCAACCCGGAGATCCGGGACGTTTTCGGATTCCGCTACGAGGACGTGGTCATCGAAGGGTACGAGCCGCATCCGGCGATCAAGGCGGCAGTGGCGGTTTGAATCGTCATGGCCGGGCTTGTCCCGGCCATCTCGCTTAGGGACGCACGGCCGTGCCAAGGGGAATCGGGATGCCCGCGACAAGCGCGGGCATGACACCATCCGCCCTCACTCCATCTTCGGCACCTGATCGCCGCCGGACTTGCGCGACCAGGTCTGCGGACGCTTCAGGAAATCGTGCAGCGTCTTGCCGTTCTCCGGCTGGAAGCGGTCGCCTTTGACCTCGAAGCCGTCGATGCGATCGAGACGGAAGGTGCGGAAGTCGTCCCGCAGCTCGCACCACGCAGAGAGCAGCCAGATCGGACCGAAATAGGCGAGGCAGAGCGGCCGCACCGTGCGGCTCGAATCTTCCGCGAGGGCGTTGCGATACTGGAACTGAACCTTCAGCCGGTTGCGCAGCGCGCGACGGAGCTCGGCCATGTCGAAGGCGATCGGCTCCATGTAGTGCTGCTCGGGGGCGAGGAGGGCGGTGTTCGCCATGTAGCTGCGGAGCCGTTCCGGGATCACCGCTTCGACCTTGGCGATCACGTCTGAGGCGGCCTTCGCGAGTTCCGCGTCGGCCCAGGACTCCACGATGCGCGCGCCAAGGACGAGCGCTTCGATCTCCTGCTCCTTGAACATGAGCGGCGGTAGGTCGAAGCCTGCGCGCAGCACGTAGCCGACGCCGGCTTCGCCCTCGATCGGGACGCCGCTCGCCACGAGATCCTGGATGTCGCGATAGATGGTGCGCTCGGAGACCTCGAGCGCCTCGCTCAAATCCTTGGCGCGCGCCATCTCCTTGCGGCGCATGAACTGGATAATCTCGAACAGGCGATCGGCGCGGCGCACGCGGTTATCCGCTGCTGGGTTGCGGTCCGTGTCCCTAGCGTAGCGCTCCTGACACCATGCTGTCAGTAGCCTGTCAGACTCCTGACAACAGGCTGTCGGTAGGGCTGGGCGACATTCGTCCTCGAAATGACGTTGTCCAGCGAAGGAGAGCCCCATGAGCTACGCCCAACTGACGACCACGCATAACCATTCGACCGGCTGGGTCGCCGACCGACTTAAGAGGGCCTACCGGGCCTTCCACGACTGGCAGGCCCGCCGCGCGACCCGCGAGATCCTGCGCGCACTCGATGGCCGCACGCTGAAGGACATCGGTCTCGATGCCAACGAAATCGATTCCGTTGTCTACGCGGAGCGGGACGACCGGATGCATTGCTACGATGCGAAGTGGATGAGCAAGGTGAAGTCGTAATCCCTTGAAAGTCGCCAGCGGGAAATTTCCGCTCATTCCCGCGCTGCGCTGGCGAGCGAAGCGAGCGGCCAGCGCGGCCTCTCGAATTCGAAGCCGCGCCGGACACTCGCCCTAAACCGGGCTCGTCGGCGCGGCGGAGCGGGAATCCACTCTGGGTCCCCGCTTTCGCGGGGACGAGCGGATCACGGTTCAATTCACTCTCGTCCAGGACTGACTCTTGCAGATGAATCCCGCCAGCGCGCAGCCCTCGAGCTTCAGCGATGTGGGGCTCACCTCGGTCAGCGTGCCGTCATAGGTCTTGCCGTCTTCCGCGTTGTAGACCTGTCCGGCCCACTTGTTCGTCCCGTTTGGTTTTGCGTTGAGCAGTATCGCAACGCCGATGAGAGGCCGGCCGCGCTTGCTTGCATCCGAATTTTTCTTGTCGGCCTTTGGCTTGCCGGTGTCAGGATCGTCGGGCTCCTTCAGCCACACGACAGTTCCGCACAGGGCGCCGCCGCACGGGCCAACGCGGACGCGTGACCGTCCGCCCTCCGTGAGCCAGGTGCCGACAGGGTCGGCGGATGCCGGCTCAATGTGCGCGAGACCGAGCACCGCCAGGGTCATCATGATGATGCGCGAAGCGGTCATCATCCTGGGCCTCCTTGGTAGGTTCGTTCACCTACCGCGAAAGCCATCGGCCCGCAAAAAAGGAACGAGCCGCCGGCGCACCGGCGGCTCGCACGAGGTGACAAGGGATTCGATCAGAGACGTTCGGCCTGAGGCGCGTCGTCGTCCAATTCGATCCGCTGCCGCCACCCATCGTCGCGATCGCGACGACCCATGTGGCGACCCTCATCGCCCAAATCTCCGCGGCGATGCCAGCCGCGTCCATCACGCTGCATGCCGCGCATGCCGGCGTGAGCAAGCGCATTGAAACGGCGCTTCTGCGCCTCGTCGAGCGACTGATACAGCGGCTCGGTGGCATCGGCGAGACGCTTCAAGTCGGTGCCGCCCTCCGCGAGGCGATCCGCACCCTTGCGCATCCGCTCGATCGGGTTCGGTAACTGACGGCGCTCGGCCTGATCCTGGCGCTGGGCCTGGTCGCGTCGCGCCTGACGATCGGCGCGGAACTGCTCGACGCGATCGATGCGCTTCTTGGCAAGGTCCTTCAACGTGGACTCGACCGGCGGCCACAACTTTTCCTGCTCGGCGTTGAGAGTGAGGCCGGCCTTGAGCCCCGCAATCCGCGCATCGGCATAGGCGGACAAGTCGCTTGCATTGAGCTGGCGATGCCAGCGGCCGTGACCCCAGCCGTCGTGGCGCGCATAAGCCTTGTAGGCGATGGCAGATCCGCCGACGGCAACGACCGCGACGGCCGCGATGATCAGAGCCTTCTTCATGGCAGCATCCTTTGGGTGAGCACCGTGCTGAACAGGCGAAGCATCGAGATCATGCGGAGGGGTCCCCCGCCATTCAAATGAATCTTCCGTAATGCAGATGAAATTTTCTTAATGCTGCGAACGCCGCAATTTCGCCGAAAGACATGGGAGCGGGCTTAGCCCGGGCCGATCATCTTCTCCGGTCGCACCAACTCGTCGAATTCCTTCTCGGTAACAAACCCGAGCTTAACCGCTTCCTCGCGCAGGGTCGTTCCATTCTTGTGTGCGGTCTTTGCGACCTGCGCCGCCTTGTCGTAGCCGATCTTCGGCGTGAGGGCGGTGACGAGCATCAACGACATGTCGAGCAGATGCTTGATGCGTTCCTTGTTTGCCTTGATGCCGACAACGCAGTTGTCGGTGAACGAGCGCGAGGCGTCGGAGAGCAGACGCACCGACTGCATGAGTGCGTAGGCCATCACGGGCTTGAACACGTTGAGCTCGAAATGACCTTGCGAGCCGGCGATGGCAACCGTCGTGCCGTTGCCGATCACCTGGCAGCAGACCATCGTGACCGCCTCGCTCTGCGTCGGGTTCACCTTGCCCGGCATGATCGATGAGCCCGGCTCGTTTTCCGGCAGCGAAAGCTCGCCGAGTCCCGAGCGCGGGCCGGAGCCGAGCAGGCGAATGTCGTTCGCGATCTTGAAGAGCGCGGTCGCGATCGAAGTCAGCGCGCCTTGCGCCGACACATAGGCGTCGTGTGCCGCCATCACTTCGAACTTGTTGGGAGCGGTGACGAAGGGAAGCTTCGTCAGCTCCGCGACCTTCTTCGCGAAGGCGACGTCGAACCCTTTCTTCGCGTTGAGTCCGGTGCCAACGGCGGTGCCGCCTTGCGCGAGCTCGTAGAGTTCGCCGAGTACCGGCTTGAGGCGTTTGATCCCCGCCGCGACCTGCGCGCTGTAGCCGGAAAACTCCTGACCGAGCGTGAGCGGTGTCGCGTCCTGCGTGTGGGTGCGGCCGATCTTGATGATGTCGGCGAACTCTTTTGCCTTCTTGTCGAGCGCGCCGCGCAGATGCTCGAGTGCGGGGATCAGCCAGTGCGTGATTTCTTCCGCGGCCGCGATGTGCATCGCCGTCGGAAACGAGTTGTTTGATGATTGCGAGAGATTGACGTGGTCGTTCGGGTGCACGGGTTTCTTCGAGCCCATCGTGCCGCCAAGCATCTCGATCGCGCGGTTACTGATCACCTCGTTCGCATTCATGTTCGTTTGCGTGCCGGAGCCGGTCTGCCAGACGACGAGCGGGAAATGCTCGTCGAGTTTTCCGTCGGCGACTTCCTGGGCGGCGGCCACGATCGCGTCCGCAAGCTTCCCGTCGATGAGGCCCATGTCCTTGTTCACGAGGGCGGCGGCAAGCTTCACGAGGCCGAAGGCGCGGATCAGCGGCCGCGGCATGCGTTCGCCGCCGATCTTGAAATTCTCGAGCGAACGTTCGGTCTGGGCCCCCCAGTAGCGGTCGGCCGGCACCTCGATTGGGCCAAATGTGTCGGTCTCGGTGCGGGTTGCAACCATGAGGGGCAACGACTCTGGGGCGGTGCGCGACCTTCTAACACGCACGCGCAAAGCCTGAAAACGCATGCTGGGCGGATGCCCAAACCGGCAATTGGCCGCTTTGTGCAATCGCGACGGTGGACGGGGCTTGCGATCCGCCACGCGAGCTTTAAGCTGTTCCATACGGGGGGAATTGTAAGAAAAGAATCGTTCAGTTCGAGCTCTCTCGATCTGCGGTCTCCGGCGGGGGGTGGAGACGGGCAATGACCGAGCAGAAATTTCACGTCACCTGCCGCGCTGCTGCTCCGGAACGCGTCGCCAAACGCGCACCGGCAATCACGCGCGCGCCCGCCCGGCACACGAGGGCGTAATATTATGAAGAGTCCGGTGGTCAAGCGGTCGATCGTGATTGCGGGTCACAAAACGAGCGTCAGTCTCGAAGATGCGTTTTGGGACGCGCTCAAGGAAATTGCCGCTCGGCGAAGGGCGACGCTTTCGGATCTCGTGGCGAGCATCGACTCGTCGCGGTCGCAAGGAAATCTGTCGTCGGCGATCCGATTGTTCGTGCTCGATCATTTTCGATCGGGCTCGGCCGACACGTTGAGCAGCATGAAGCCGACCCACGCGAACCTCTGAGTTCGCGTCGAATTGATCAATGATTTGCTAGGTCGAGCGGCTCGCGCCGCTCGGGAATCCCGCATTTCATTGAATGGCGGGTCCCGCTCCCCTATAACCCAGCCCGAAACGCAGGCGCCGTGCGCCGGAGGTTTGTATGCCTTGGAAGAACCAGAGTGGAGGGCCGTGGGGTGGTGGAGGCGGCGGCCCGCGGGGCCCGTGGGGCTCGGGACCGCAATCGGGCGGACCAACTCCGCCCGATCTTGAGGACCTGATCCGCCGCAGCCAGGATCGGCTGCGCACCTTTCTGCCGGGCGGCCTTGGCGGCCGCGGCGGCGTGCTCGTCGTGCTTGCGCTGGTTGTCGTCTGGCTGCTGTCGGGCTTCTATCGCGTGAACACGGACGAGCAGGGCGTCGTGCTGCGCTTCGGCAAGTTCGTCTATCTGACCCAGCCCGGCCTCAACTATCACTGGCCGTATCCGGTCGAGACCGCGCTCACGCCGAAGGTGACGCGCGTCAATCGTGCCGACGTCGGCATTCGCATGCTGGAGGATCCGCGCCGCGGCACTACCGCGCGCGACGTTCCGGCGGAGAGCCTCATGCTCACCGGCGACGAGAACATCGTCGACGTGCAGTTCTCGGTGTTCTGGGTGATCGGCAATGCGCCCGAGTTCCTGTTCAACGTTCAGCAGCCCGAGGGCACCATCAAGGCGGTGGCCGAGAGCGCGATGCGCGAAGTGATCGGCCGCAACAACATCCAGCCGATCCTCACGGGCGCGCGGGCTCAGATCGAAAACAGCGTGCAGGAGCTGATCCAGAAGACGCTCGACGAGTACAAGTCGGGCGTCCGCATCACCCAGGTGCAATTGCAGAAGGTCGACCCGCCGCAGCAAGTGATCGACGCGTTCCGCGACGTGCAAGCGGCGCGTGCCGACGCCGAGCGTCTGCAGAACGAGGCGCAGGCCTACGCCAATCGCGTGGTACCAGAGGCACGCGGCGACGCCGCCCGCGTCATCCAGGCGGCCGAAGCCTATCGTGAGCGAACCGTATTCGACGCGCGCGGCCAAGCCGACCGCTTCCTGAAGATCTATCAGGAGTATGCAAAGGCGCCCGAGGTTACGCGCCGGCGCATGTATCTCGAGACGATGGAGCGGGTGATCGGCGGCGCGGATAAGATTCTCGTCGATCCGAACACGGCGAAAGGCGGAACCGGAGTGGTGCCCTATCTGCCGCTTGGCGAGCTCGGCCGCAGCCGGCCCGCGCAGCCGGCGCAACAGCAACAGCAACAGCAACAGCCGCCGCAGCAACAGCGGCCAGCAGTCACTCGGGGAGGTAATTGACCATGAGAGGGATTGCTGGAGTTCTGGCCGTCCTTGTCGCGATCGCCGTCGCGGTCGGCTACACGGCGCTGTTCTACGTCCATCAGACCGAGCAGGCGTTGGTGCTGCGGTTCGGGGAGCCGATCCGCGATCCGATCGTCGAGCCCGGGCTGCGCTACAAGGTGCCCTTCGTCGACACCGTCGTGTACATCGACAAGCGCATCCTCGACCTCGACAATCCGGTTCAGGAAGTGATCGCGTCGGATCAGAAGCGGCTCGTGGTCGACGCGTTTGCGCGCTACCGCATCACCAATCCGCTCCGCTTCTATCAGACCGTCGGGTCGATCGAAGGCGCGCAATCGCGGCTCATGACGATCCTCAACTCGTCGCTTCGGCGCGTGCTCGGCGAATTGACGTTCATCCAGGCCGTGCGTGACGAGCGCGCGAACCTCATGAACCGTATCCGCGACCAGGTGAATCGCGAAGCGCAGCAATTCGGCATCGACGTTGTCGACGTGCGCATCCGGCGCGCCGATCTGCCGGACGCGAACAGTCAGGCGATTTACCAGCGCATGCAGACCGAGCGGCAGCAGGAAGCGGCTGAATTCCGCGCGCGCGGCGCGGAGCAGGCGCAGCGCACGCGAGCGCGCTCCGACCGCGACGTGACGGTGCTACTCGCGGAGGCGAACTCGAAATCGGAGCAGGTCCGAGGCGAGGGCGATGGCGAGCGCAACCGGATTTTTGCCGATGCGTTCGGGCGCGACCCTGACTTCTTCAGCTTCTACCGGACGATGCAGGCGTATGAAGCCGGACTGAAGGCGGGCGAGACACGCATGCTGCTCTCGCCGGATTCAGACTTCTTCCGTTACTTCAACGACGCGGCGGGGCGAAACAACGCGCCGCCGGCGGCGCCGAGCACGACGCCGCAACGCTAACCAAGGATGCGCGATTTCGTTGCCGCCCTCGGTCTCGTGCTTGTGATCGAGGGACTGGTGTTTGCCGCCTTCCCGGCGGCGACGCGGCGCGCCATGACGATGATGAAGGAGGCGCCGGACGCAAGCTTGCGGCTGGCGGGCGTGGTGTCTGCCGTGTTCGGAGTGCTCGTGGTCTGGTTCGTGCGCGGGTGATCGCCCGGCACCAGCAGCCGCCATTCCGCCGGAATCGCGCCGCACCTAAGCAGGCTCTTGCGCCGGGCCAAGCCGAGGCGCAGCGTAAGAATATGCAATTCCAGAGGAATGAACATGTCCGGTTCGTCTGAGGCCAATTTCCTTCCCTTGCGCCGCACTGCGGCGACTTTCGTTTTCGCGGCAGGACTCGCCGTGCTCGCGATGGGCAGCGAGGCGTTCGCGCAGCGCCGCGGGCCTGACTCGGTCGCGGATGTGGCGGAAAAGGTGCTCGACGCGGTCGTGAACATCTCGACCTCGCAGACCGTGACCGGGCAGCAGAGCGTGCCGATGCCGCAGCTCCCGCCGGGTTCGCCGTTCGAGGACTTCTTCGAGGAATTCTTCAAGCGCCGGGGCGAGCAGCAGGACGGCCAGCGTCCGCGCCGCGTTTCGTCGCTGGGCTCGGGCTTCGTCGTCGATCCGACCGGCATCATCGTCACGAACAATCACGTGATCGCCGATGCCGACGAGGTGTTCGCGAACTTCAACGACGGATCGAAGCTGAAGGCCGAGATCATCGGCCGCGACACAAAGACCGACATCGCCGTGCTGCGGGTGAAGCCGGAGAAGGACCTTGTCTCGGTGGCGTTCGGCGATTCCGACCGAATTCGCGTCGGGGACTGGGTGATGGCGATCGGCAATCCGTTCGGTCTCGGCGGATCGCTCTCGGTCGGCGTCGTGTCCGCGCGCAATCGCGACATCAATGCCGGGCCATACGACAACTTTATCCAGACGGACGCCGCCATCAATCGCGGCAATTCGGGCGGGCCGCTCTTCAATATGGAAGGCCAGGTGGTCGGCGTGAACACGGCGATCATCTCGCCGTCCGGCGGATCGATCGGCATCGGCTTCTCGATACCGGCGAAGACGGTCGTCGCCGTGATCGGCCAGCTGCGCGAGTTCGGCGAAACGCGGCGCGGCTGGATCGGCGTGCGTATCCAGCAGCTCGACGATCAGATCGCGGAGACGCTTGGCCTCGGCAGGACGCGGGGCGCACTCGTCGCCGGCGTGACGGAGAACGGCCCGGCGGCCAAGGCAGGCATGCAGTCGGGCGACGTCGTCGTGCGCTTCGACGGCCAGCAGATCCGCGACATGCGCGATCTCCCGCGCGTCGTGGCCGACACCGCCGTCGGCAAGTCGGTCGAGATCGTCGTGATGCGGAAGGGCAAGGAAGAAAAGTTGAGCATCACGCTGGGGCGCCTCGAGGACAGCGAGAAGGCGCAGCAGGCGTCGGCGAAAGCGCCGGCACCGGACCAGCAGAAATCCGCGGTGCGCCGCCTGCTCGGGCTGGAGCTCTCCACGCTCACCGACGACATGCGCAAGCGCTTCAAGGTCAAGGACACCGTGAAGGGCGTGCTCGTCGTCTCGATCGAGCGGGGTTCGCCGCTCGCCGATCAGCGCGTGCAGCCCGGCGACGTGATCCTGGAGATCACGGGCGAGGCGATCTCATCGCCCGCGGATCTGCAGAAGCGGGTCGACACGCTGAAGAAGGAAGGCAAGAAGACGGCGCTGCTGTTGCTCTCGAACAACGAGGGTGAACAGCGCTTCGTGCCGGTGCAGATTCCGTAGCCCACACTTTCGTCATGCCCGGGCTTGTCCCGGGCATCCACGCCTTGGTCATAAGGAAGACGTGGATGGCCGGGACTCGCGCCTTCGGCGCGGCCCGGCCATGACGCCAATAGTTCAGCCGGGCGCCGGCTCCACAAACTCCTCGCGCCGGTACCCCTGCAGATAGAGCAATGCGGTGAGATCACCGTGGTCGATGCGTGCGTGCGCAGCTGCGGCGAGCACGGGCTTTGCGTGAAAGGCGACACCGAGGCCCGCAGCTTCGATCATCGGCAGGTCGTTCGCGCCGTCGCCGGCGGCGATCGTCTGCTCGCGCCGTAGTTTCAGCCGCTCGGTCAGCTGGCGCAGTGCGGCGAGCTTCGCCTCGCGGCCCAGTATCGGCTCCTCGACCCGGCCGGAGAGTTTCCCGTTTTCGATCGCGAGCCGGTTCGCGCGTTGCTCGTCGAAGCCGAGTATGGCGGCGATCTTCTCGGTGAACAGCGTGAAGCCGCCGGACACGAGACACGTGTACGCGCCGTTCGTGCGCATGGTGGCGACGAGAGTTCGCCCGCCGGGCGCAAGCGTCACGCGCTTTTCGATCACCTCATTGATCACGGAAGCCGGAAGGCCGCGCAGGAGTTGCACGCGCTCGCGTAATGCGGGCTCGAACTCGATCTCGCCGCGCATGGCGCGTTCGGTGATCGCGGCGACGCGCGGCTTTAACCCGACATAGTCGGCGACCTCGTCGATGCATTCCTGCTCGATCATGGTCGAGTCCATGTCGGTGACAAACAGGCGCTTCCTGCGATCGGCGACGGGCTGGATGATCACGTCGATCGGCGCGCCGCCGAGCCCCTTGCGCACGCGTTCCGCGAGCGCGCGCGGGTTGCTGCCGCCTCCGAACGGTATGTCGACTGCGACCGTGCGGGCGAGTACGCCGGGCGTCCCCGCATCCGGAAGTGCCGCGCGCGCGGCGGCAATGGCAGCCTCGGTCACGGCGGGCAGCGCCGGGTTGGAGATCAAGGTTGCGACGTGCGACATGATAGGAGAGCGGGAAGGGGTTGGAGCAAATGATCCGCGCCGTGCTCATTGCAGGTCCGACCGCGAGCGGCAAGTCGGCGCTGGCGCTCGCGCTTGCGGAGCGTGCCGGCGGCACGATCATCAATACGGACTCGATGCAGGTCTATCGCGACCTGCGGGTGATCACCGCACGGCCGACGGCGGAAGAGGAGCGACATGCGTCGCACCTTCTGTACGGGCATGTGGACGCGGGCGAGAGCTACTCGACTGGGCGCTGGGTCGCGGATGCGGAGCGCGCGTTGGAAGAATGCGGCGGAGCCCATAGGCTGCCGATTTTCGTCGGTGGCACAGGGCTTTACTTCAAGGCGCTGACCCAAGGCTTGTCCGCCATGCCGCCCGTGCCAGCGGAGGTTCGGGCGCGCGTGCGGGGCGAGGCCGAAGGGGTTTCCACTGCGGATCTCCACGCGCGGCTTGTGCGGCTCGATCCTCGTACGGCCGCAGGACTCCGGATGAGCGACCGGCAGCGTGTCATCCGCGCACTGGAGATTTTCGCCGCCACCGGCCGGCCGCTCGTCGAATGGCAGGAAAGGCCTGGCGAGCCAATTCTTGAGTCGGATCAAACGGTAGCGCTGTTTCTTTCCATCGATCGCAAAGAGCTCTGGCGGCGGATCGACAAGCGGTTCGACGCGATGCTTTCGGCCGGCGCGCTCGATGAAGTACGGGCGCTCGCCGCGCGCAAGCTCGATCCGGCGCTTCCGGCGATGAAAGCACACGGGGTGCCATGGCTTATGCGGCACCTCGCCGGTGAGATTTCACTTGAAGACGCGGCCGCCGGTGCAAAGGCCGATACGCGGCATTATTCGAAGCGGCAAGAAACCTGGTTCAGGCACCAGATGAAAGACTGGAAGTGGGTTGCGCCGGAGCAGGCGCTCGAGCTTCTGCCGGCCGCGGCGCGTTGAGCTTCGTTCGTGCAGACTCGCGCGGCCATAGCCACTGGGCGAGGAGACTGGCGAACGCGACCGCGAGTCCCGCGACCAGCACCCACCACGCCGGGCGGATCGAGAACTCGAACATCAAGTTCGCGGCAAGGATGCGTCCCGGAGCGACACCCGTGAACAGGCCGTACCAGGCGACCTCGAACAACGCGGTCGCGAGCGCCGAGAAGATCGCCAAGGCGATCAGCCAGGCGAAGCCGACCTCGCGGCGCCAGCGCTGCACGCCGCGCCAGGCGAGCAGCCAGATCAGGAATCCCATCATTAGCGTCGGTTCATAGATGTCGAGCTTCTTCTGCAAGGTGAAGTGAACGATCGCGAGAACGCCAATGAAGTACGCGGCCCGGTGCAACGTGCCCCAGCGCTTGCCAAGTCTGCGCACCGACGCATCCGTTGAGGTGACGCCGAGTGCGATCAAGCCGATCAATGCGGTGAAGCCGATCGTGAGATAGATCCGGAGTACAATCTCGGACGCGACGACGCCGAGCTTGAATTTCTGGTCGATGATGTAGAGCGAGAAGTGGACGAGGGCGTAGGCGGCAGCCGCGACGCCAAGCGTGCGGCGCGCATTGAGCAGCTTCGGCCAGTTGAACAGACGACGGGCCGGCGTGATGGCGAGCGCGAGCAGGATGAAGCGCACGGTCCAGCGCCCGGTAAAGTGCGTGAGCTCGGTGAGGGGCCGGGCCGGGTCGAGGTCGCCGAGGATGATGCGCACGGTCATCACGAGCGCCGGCGCGATCGTCAGCGCGAATGCTGCAATCTTCTCGGGCGACCAGTTGCCGGTCTTTTCGCGGAGAAAGGGCATGGCTCGATGTTGGGTCCCGTTCGGATTACGCGATGCCGTCGCCGCGCGTTACCGATCTTAACGGGCGCGCCGTTCACGATCGCGTAGCGACACCGGCAGTATTTTCAGGCGCGGAGGGCCGAAAAACGGGCTTTCCGCTTGACGCCGCCTGAGCCTGTGGATAAGGTAGCGCGCAACTTTGGAACCGAAACGACCACCCATGCGCAATTTTCTTTCGCTTATCGTGGTAGGGAGGCGCGCCGCCTAGGACGGCCGACAGGCTGTTTTGGCAGGCGCGCAAAGGGCCCCCGGGGCCCTTTTTCTTTTGGCCTTTTCGATTCCGAAGGGTCTGTCAGGTAACGGAAACGCGGGAACGACGGAGCGGGACGATGAAGACGGAAATGACCGGGGCGGAGATGGTGATCCAGGCGCTCGTCGATCAGGGCGTCGAGCACATTTTCGGCTACCCGGGCGGCGCGGTGCTGCCGATCTACGACGCGCTGTTCCAGCAGGAAAAGCTTCGCCACATCCTGGTGCGCCACGAGCAGGGCGCCGTGCACGCGGCAGAGGGTTACGCACGCTCGTCCGGCAAGGTCGGCGCGGTGCTCGTGACATCGGGTCCAGGTGCGACCAACGCGGTTACCGGTCTCACCGACGCGCTGATGGATTCGATCCCGATCGTCGTGATCACCGGACAGGTGCCAACACACTTGATCGGCAACGACGCATTCCAGGAGTGCGACACGGTCGGCATCACACGCCCTTGCACGAAGCACAATTATCTCGTGAAGAACGTCGCCGATCTTTCGCGCGTGATCCACGAAGCTTTCTATGTGGCGGCGAATGGCCGACCGGGTCCGGTGGTCGTCGACATCCCGAAAGACATCCAGTTCGCGAAGGGCGACTACATCGGGCCGCGCAATATCCAGCACAAGACCTATCGCCCGAGGACCAAGGGCGACATCGAGAAGATCAAGGCCGCGGTCGAATTGATGCGGAACGCGAAGCGTCCGCTGTTCTACACGGGTGGCGGCGTCATCAATTCCGGTTCCGAGGCTTCGGTGCTCCTGCGCGAACTCGTGAAGCTTACGGGATTTCCAATCACCTCGACGCTCATGGGTCTCGGTGCATATCCGGCTGCCGATCCGCAATGGCTCGGCATGCTCGGCATGCACGGCACGTGGGAGGCCAACTGGTCGATGCACGATTGCGACCTGATGATCTGCATTGGCGCGCGTTTCGACGATCGCATCACCGGCCGGCTCGACGCATTTTCGCCGGGCTCGAAAAAGATTCACGTCGACATCGATCCGTCGTCGATCAACAAGAACGTGCGTGCGGACGTCGGGATCATTGGCGACTGCGCGCACGTGCTCGAAGACATGGTGCGGCTATGGCGCGCGGGCTCGATCATGCCCGACAAGAAGGCGCTCGCCGCTTGGTGGAAACAGATCGACGAATGGAGAGCCCGCAAGTCGCTCGCCTACAAGAACTCGAAGGAGATCATCAAGCCGCAGCACGCGATCCAGCGGCTCTACGAGATCACGAAGGGCATGGACACCTACATCACGACCGAAGTCGGCCAGCATCAGATGTGGGCGGCACAGTTCTATCAGTTCCAGGAGCCGCGTCGCTGGATGACCTCCGGCGGTCTCGGCACGATGGGCTACGGGCTGCCGGCAGCAGTCGGCGTGCAGATGGCTCATCCGAAGTCGCTCGTGATCGACATTGCGGGCGAAGCGTCCGTGCTCATGACCATGCAGGAGATGTCGACGGCGGTGCAGTACGACCTGCCGATCAAGATCTTCATCATCAATAACCAGTACATGGGCATGGTCCGTCAGTGGCAGGAACTGCTGCACGGCGGGCGCTATGCGCATTCCTACACCGAGGCATTGCCGGATTTCGTCAAGCTCGCCGAGGCTTATCACTGCGTCGGCATCCGCTGCGAGAAGCCCGGCGACCTCGACGGCGCGATCAAGGAGATGATCAAGGTCAAGCGACCGGTGATCTTCGACTGCGTCGTGGATCAGAACGAAAATTGCTTCCCGATGATTCCGTCCGGGCGCGCGCACAACGAGATGATCCTCGGCGACGCGGGCGTCTCGGTCGAGGACGCGATCACGGAAGAAGGAAAAGTGCTGGTTTAACCGCGAAAGCTACAGAACATGTCCACGCAAGTCGCTGCCACGAGCTCCCACTATCCCGCTGCGAGGGAGACGCAGCAGGTCGAGCACCGCACGCTGTCGATCCTGGTCGACAACGAGCCGGGTGTGCTCGCGCGCGTGATCGGCCTGTTCTCGGGACGCGGCTACAATATCGACAGCCTGACGGTTTCCGAGACCGAGCACGAGAAGCATGTCTCGCGCATCACGATCGCGACCCAGGGCACGCCCATGGTGATCGAGCAGATCAAGAACCAGCTCGAGCGGCTCGTGCCGGTGCATCGCGTCGTCGACCTCACCGCCGGAACTGCCGCGATCGAGCGGGAGCTCGCCCTCGTGAAAGTGCGGGGCAAGGACAACAACCGGGTCGAGGCACTGCGGCTCGCCGATGCCTTCCGCGCGCGCGTGATCGACGCCACCACGGAGAGCTTCGTGTTCGAACTCACCGGCAAGTCCGACAAGATCGACCAGTTCGTGATGCTGATGGCACCACTGGGCCTTGTCGAAGTATCGCGTACCGGGATCTGCGCAATCGCGCGCGGGCCTGAGGGGATGTGATATAGGGGTCGCGGATTTCAAGTTCGTCATGCCCGGCCTTGTGCCGGGCATCCACGACTTACAGGATCAGCAACGAAGACGTGGATGGCCGGGACAAGCCCGGCCATGACGAGAGCTAACTGAAGCAGGGGAAAACAATGCGCGTTTACTACGACCGCGACGCCGACCTGAACCTGATCAAGGGCAAGAAGGTCGCGATCATCGGCTACGGCAGCCAGGGTCACGCGCATGCGCTGAACCTGCGCGACTCCGGCGTGAAGGACGTCGCGGTCGCGTTGCGCAAGGGCTCCGCCGGGGTAAAGAAGGCAGAAGGCGAGAAGCTCAAGGTGATGGAAGTGGCCGAAGCCGCGAAGTGGGCGGACGTCATGATGATGCTGACGCCCGACGAGCTGCAGGCCGACATCTACCGCGATCACATGCACGCCCACATGAAACAGGGCACGGCGCTCATGTTCGCTCACGGGCTCAACATTCATTTCAACCTGATCGAGCCGCGCGCCGATCTCGACGTTATGATGGTGGCGCCGAAGGGGCCGGGGCACACGGTACGCTCGGAGTATCAACGCGGGGCGGGTGTCCCGTGCCTGATGGCGATCCAGAAAGACGCGTCCGGAAACGCACACGACCTCTGCCTCTCGTACGCTTCCGCGATCGGCGGCGGGCGCGCGGGCATCATCGAGACTTCGTTCCGGGAGGAATGCGAGACCGATCTGTTCGGCGAGCAGAGCGTTCTCTGCGGTGGGCTCGTCGAGCTCATGAAGGCCGGATACGAGACGCTGGTCGAAGCCGGCTATTCGCCGGAGATGGCTTACTTCGAGTGTGTGCACGAAGTGAAGCTGATCGTTGACCTGATCTACGAAGGCGGCATCGCCAACATGAACTACTCGGTTTCGAACACGGCGGAGTACGGCGAGTACGTCACCGGCCCGCGCGTGATCACCGACGCGACTCGCGCGGAGATGCGCAAGGTGCTCGCCGATATTCAGTCGGGCACATTCACACGCAACTGGATGCTCGAAAATCGCGTCAATCAGACGGCGTTCAAGGCGATGCGCGCGAAGATGGCGGCGCACCCGATCGAGCAGGTGGGCGAAAAGCTCCGCGCGATGATGCCTTGGATCAAGCAGAGAGCCTTGGTCGACAAGAGCCGGAACTGATCCAGCGTTTGTGTGCGGGCTCGCGAACGCGAGTCCGGAAACGGATCAGGCGGCAGCCTCCAGCTTACGCTTTTCGGCCTCCGCAACCGCGGCTCGGACTGCGTCGACGCGATTCTTGAAACGCCGCTCTGCCGGGACGCGATCCAGTACTTTCAGTTGCTGCAATGTGCCGCCAGTTGGGCCGTCTACGCCGGATACGAAGCAGGCTAGATGTTCGGCGTTGGATTTTCCGATCAGGTCGTCGACCGAAAGCGCCACGCTCGTGTCCACGTACCCGGCGTCCGAGAAATCATACACGACCGCAGAGTGACCCGCCGTTTCCGTGCCGGCCCTGCGCGCAAGCTCGCGGGCGGACGCATAGGAAAAGCTGCCACGGAAGAGAAACAGCGCCACGTCACCGTTGGCTCTCGTCAGGAGCGCGCGTTCTTCTTCGCTTAGCGGGTCATCGCCGTTGGGCAGGGAGAATTTCGCGACGCCTTTGAGCTGTTCGGTTTCCATCCATCGGGCGGTCACAAAACTAGCGAGAATGATTCCGACGGCTACGGCCGTTATCAGATCGACGAAGACCGTGAGCAAGAAAGTGACGACCATGACGAAGAGCTTGTCGCGCGGTGCATAGCGCGCACGCTTCAGATAGTCCCAGTCGATAATGTCCCAGCCGACCTTGATCAGAATTCCGGCAAGCACAGCGTGAGGTACCACCTCAGCAAGAGGCGCGAAGTCCGAGCACGAGTGCGAACAAGATCAGTGCGTGCAAGGCGCCGGAAACGCCAGTCGTTCCACCGGCCCGGATATTGACGACCGTTCGCATGGTCGCACCGGCACCGGGCAAGCCGCCGATCAACCCCGCGATCATGTTTCCGATGCCTTGGCCGACCAGTTCCTTATCGGAATTGTGTCGCGACCGCGTGATGGTGTCGGCGATAAGTGAGGTAAGCAAACTATCGATCGACCCAAGGATTGCGAGGATGATCGCTGCCTGCACCACGCCCGCAATCCGCGACGGATCGATGTATGGCGTCACGATTTGCGGCAAACCGGTAGGGACGTCGCCGATGATCGGGGCGGTCGGAAGCAGAAACACGCCGGCCAACGTGCCAATGATCAAGGCAGCAAGGGGCGGTGGCAGCACGGTGCGCCAGGGCCTAGGCCAAAGGATCATGATCGCAAGCGACAGGCTCGCGAGCGCAAGGGCGGCAAAATTGATTTCGGCGAGTATCCGGCTCCAGCTTTCGATCGAAGCGACCGGCCCGCCGGCCGTGGGCAGGCCGAAGAACGGAAGTGTCTGAATCAGCATGATGATCACGCCGATACCGGTCATGAACCCGGATACGACCGAATAGGGCGTGTAGCTGATGTAGCGGCCGACGCGGAGCAGTCCGAAAACGATCTGGAGTGCACCGCCGAGCAGAACGATCGTAAAGGCCTGAGCGAGGTTGTCCGAGTAGAGCGTGACGATCGACGCCATCACGACGGTCATGGGCCCGGTCGGACCGGAGACCTGGGACCGCGTGCCGCCGAAGACGGCCGCGAAGAATCCGACCGCGATCGCTCCGTAGAGACCGGAGATCGCTCCAGCGCCGGATGCGACGCCGAATGCCAAGGAGAGTGGCAGTGCGACAACGGCGGCGGTGACGCCGCCATAGATGTCGCCGCGCAAGGAGGCGAGATCAAATTTGAACATGGACGCCCCCAGCCCGGATAAAGAACCCCATTCGCGCGTAGCATCGCTAGATGGGTGACCACAAGCACAACGTGGCCGAATTAGCGCCGTGTGGAGGCTGCAATGCTTTATCTGATCCTGAAAGCCGCACTTTCCGGAATTGTTATCGCCGTGGTTTCCGAAGTGGCCGCGCGGCGACCCGGCGTGGGCGCGCTGATCGTGTCGCTGCCCCTCGTTTCGATTCTCGCGATCATTTGGCTTTGGCGCGATACGAGTGACGTCGTGCGCATCGCGGCGCACGCGGAGGCGACATTCTGGCTCGTGCTGCCGACCCTGCCGATGTTCCTCGTGTTTCCAGCGATGCTCAGGGGAGGAGTCGGCTTTTGGGCCGCGCTTATTGCTTCCTGTTTGCTGACGATCGCGCTCTATGTATTCACGGTCTGGCTGTTACCGAAGTTCGGAATCGGGATTTGAGATATTAAATCGCAGCGCATGGCAAAAACTGACTTTTTCGCGGTTCGTTAGTCGCTCGTCCGACGCTCAATCCCTCTAAGGTGCGCGCGATGTCGCAGCTTTTCGTTCGTGCGGGACGAAGGCTGCGGCGGGCCGTCGCTTAGGAGTGGCAGGATGAGAATCAACGCGAGCGAGCCCGCCATCGCTAACCAGGGAATGAAATCCATCTGGTGTCCCAACTATCGGCGCAGCGACTCCAACGAGAGCCGCTCCGCAAAGACTATCGGGGCAACGACAACTCGCGAATAAAGTTGCAGGTGGAAACCATAAATTTTGCGTACTGAGTTTGAGACCAGCAAAAAGCTCGGGCGGAAGCCGTGGCAAGATTGTCAGCAACTTCAATTCGGATGTGGTGGCCAGCAGGGGCGTCGCTGCCGCTTTTCAGATCGACTCGAGCTTGCCGAGGAGGTTTTGAATCTCGCCGCTCAGACGTTCAGCCTCGTCGGAATCGGCATTTAGGGCCTTTAGGTCAGCATTGTTGATCAATCGTGCCGGGCGTGGTACATTCAGTCATTCCGGGCCTGCGACAACCGCCCGGTTAGCTGTGCGCAGCCAAGTGTTGTCTCGCTCCGTTACGGAGGTGAGACATGCCTTGCGCCGGCCCCGACTACAGCTGCAATTCCCTGATCACGATCCGCTCGCCGCTCGGCGAGATGCGAATTGGTGCGCCCCAATCAGCCGCGCCGAGTTCGCGACCGGTCTGGTTTCTCGCAAAAACGTATCTGCAGGCGCGCGAGTGGCTGGCTCACCGCGCACAGCGGGCGGCGCTTACCACACTTGACGAGCGTCTCCGCGATGACATCGGCATTTCGGAGCGGGACGCGACGCGCGAATCTCGCAGGCCGTTCTGGAAGTGACGCGCCGTCAAGAAAGCGAAAATTCCGGGCCAGCGACAACCGCCCGGTCAGCTGCTGCGCAGCCAAGTGTTGTCTCGCTCCATGATGGAGGTGAGGCATATGGCATGCGTTGTTTCAGCTTACAGAAGCGAGAGTTGTCCCGGCGGCTTCGATTCCGCTGGTGCGAAGTCGATCGGCTTTCGGCATCTTGTGCACGTTCCGTTTGGCGGCCCTAAGGTTCGCACGTCAGCGGCTGAGGTATGCCGCCCGCGAGATCAACCCGGGTCTGCTCGAAAGGATCGACGCGTCGGACCCGGAAGCGGGGCGGGAACTTCGGGAGCTATTGGGACTGCCAGGAGGTACTCGTCATGAAGAACGGCATCGAAGAAATGAGGGGAGACATCGTACGGACTGTCGGGCAGCTGTGCGCAGCCGCGGCGGTGACCGCGCCTAAGTCCGGCGGCCAACTCTTTCTCAAGGGGAAGCCGCTGTTCGTTGAAACCGTGCTGGTCGACGACCGCCCCACGCTCAAGCGGCTCGCCGACTGGATGCGTGCGCGTGGAAAGGAGCGGCGGCAAGAGATCTGGTTCCGGGACGCCGCGATGGCGGAGCGCATCGATGGCGTGCTCTTCATCGGGCTCAAGGGATGGTATCCGCCAATCTATGATTGCGGCGCGTGCGGCTACGCCACCTGCGCCGAGTTCATGGAGGCGACGAAGAAGCTTCGCCAAGCGAGCGAGGCCTTCGAATTTGCGGGGCCGCAATGCAATCTGCGCAACATCGACCTCGGTATCGCGATCGGTTCCGCCGCCAAAGCGGCAAGTCTCAACAATGTCGACACACGCTGTCAGACGCGGATTGCCGTGGCGGCGCGCAAGCTCGGCTTGATCCAAGCGGAAGTGGCCGTCGCTCTTTCGATGAGCGTGACGCACAAGAACGTCGGCTTCGACAACCGCATGCCGGCAGTGGATTTCGACTCCTCCGAACTCGCTGCGTTGCCACCGACGAATACGGTCCCGGTGAAACGGCCGGACAAGCGATGGGCGCACATGCCGCATGTTGAGGCGGAGGAATAGGCGTCGGCGGTCACAGCGGTACAGGCAACATGCAGTCGATTTCCAACCTCTACGCGGCCCGAGCAGTCCGCGCCTTTGGCGACGGGTTCGCGGTCATCGTCCTGCCTGCCTACCTCTTGGCGATCGGGTTCGATGCCGTGGCGGTCGGATTGATCGCGACGGCCTCGCTGCTTGGATCAGCCTTGGCGACCCTGGCTGTCGGATTTTTTGCAGCTCGTTTCGATCTGAGAACCCTGCTGATCGCAGGCGCAATCCTGATGCTCCTTACCGGGCTCAGCTTGCCCAGCGTCGAGCACTTCACCTTCATCCTTATCGTCGCCTTCCTCGGCACCCTGAATCCATCGAGCGGCGATATCGGTCTTCTCGTGCCGCTGGAACACGCGATGCTTGCACGCAACGTGGCAGACCGCGATCGCACACGCGCGTTCGCCCGTTACAGCTTGATCGGTGCGTTGGCAGGAGCGGCAGGTTCGCTCGCGGCAGCGGTACCGGATCTACTCGTACCGTACGGACTGACCAGCCTCGATGCCCTGCGCGCGATGTTTTACGCCTACGCAGTGTTGGCTTTGATCGGGGCCGTGCTCTATGCGCGGTTACCCGTTGTGGTCCCTCCGCAGGAAGCCGCGCGCCCCGTATTTCTCGGCCCTTCGAAGGGTGTCGTCTATAAGCTCGCGGCACTCTTCAGCCTGGATGCCTTTGCCGGCGGATTTATCGTCCAGTCGCTCCTGGCGTTGTGGTTGTTCCAGCGCTTCGGATTGTCTCTGGCTGAGGCGAGCGTGTTCTTCTTCTGGACGGGCGTGCTCAGCGCATTCTCGTATCCCGTGGCGGCACGACTGGCGGGAAAATTCGGCCTGATCAACACGATGGTCTTCACGCACATTCCTTCCAGCGTGTGTCTCATCCTTGCGGCGTTCTCATCCAACCTCACCGTCGTTCTCGGCTTGCTGCTGGTCCGCGCGGCCCTTTCGCAGATGGACGTTCCCACTCGCAGTTCGTACGTCATGGCGGTTGTAACTCCCGCGGAGCGTACGGCGGCAGCGAGCGTGACAGCGGTGCCGCGCAGTCTCGCCGCGTCGCTCAGTCCGGCGTTGGCTGGGTTTCTGTTGAGCATGCCGTTTTCCGGACTTCCGCTCGTCGTCTGCGGCACGTTGAAGATCATCTACGATCTGCTGCTCTTGAATTCCTTCCGCGTGGTGAAGCCGCCCGAGGAAATCCAAACGGTGGAAGAAAGATGACCATGGAAATCCGCACGATCCGGTTCGAATCTGACTCCATCGGCGCCATTCCTGGCGGTTGGACTTCGACCTGCACCGGGGCGGGCGAGCCACGATGGACAATCGAACAGGAGGCGACCGCGCCCTCGAAGTCGAGAGTCGTGAAGCAGTCAGGCCAGGGAAAATTTCCCCTTCTGCTTCTGAAGGACTCAGCCGTAAGAGACGGATTTATCCGGGCGAAGTTCAAGGCGCTTGCGGGATCGCAGGACCGGGCCGCAGGGCTCGTGTGGCGCGCGGGCGATGCGAACAACTATTACGTGGTGCGGGCGAACGCGCTCGAAGACAATGTCGTGCTCTACAAGACGGTGGCGGGTGTGCGCAGTCCGATTGATATCGTCGGACGTAAGGGCGGCTACGGCGTGGACGTTAGCGTCCCGGCAAACGAATGGCTCGATCTTGGCGTCGCATTTCACGGAAGCCACTTCGAAGTTACGTACGCGGGTCGGTCGATTTTCGAAGTCGAGGATCCGACATTCGGCGAAGCGGGAATGTTCGGTTTGTGGACCAAAGCCGACAGCGTCACATTGTTCGACGAAGTTACCTACGGTGACGCGACGTGAACGTCTTCCTCGCGGTCGTCTTCGCGAGTCTGATCTCCCGTCTCGGCTACCAGATGGCGCGGAGCCCGGTGCTGCCGGCATTCGCCGCCGATCTCGGCGCGGGGCCGGAATTGCTCGGCGTCATTATTGCGGCTTCCACGATCACAGGCGTGTTCTTCAAGCTCCCGGCGGGCGCGCTCTCCGACGTGCTCGGCAGGAAACGCATGATGGTACTCGGCGCGATCTTCTTCGCGGCTCCGCCGTTTTTCTATCCGCTCGTGAGCGATCCTTACTCGCTACTCATGCTCCGCTTCGTACACGGCTTTGCAACGGCGATCTTTTCACCGGTGGCTGCGGCCTATGTAGCGGGCTTGCGCGAACAGGGGCGCGGCGCGCGTCTCGGTTGGTTCGCTTCGGCGAATGACGTCGGCGCCACCGGCGGGCCGATGATCGGGGGCTTCGTTCTCTATTTCACCTCGAGCTTTCCGGTGACGTACTTGATCGTCGGCGTGCTCGGCGTGCTCACCTTGATCGTCGTTCTGCTGCTGCCTGACATCGAGCCGCCGCGGCAGCGTGAGGGTAAGACACTTGGCGAGCGCGCGGCGGAATTCCGCCGAGGCATCGCGGAGGTCGTCTCGACGCCACCGATCCTCATCGCGTCCGGCATCGAGGCAGTGATGTATTTCGGCTACGCCGCCTTTCTCGGGTTCCTACCGATTTACGCGAAGCAGGTTGGGCTCAATGACGCGGAAATCGCTCTGATCCTCGGCGCACAGCTGATCGCGGCGATGGTGGTGAAGCCGGTCGCCGGCAAAATTTCCGACCAACTCGGGCGAAAGCCGGTGATCATCGCGGGCCTTCTGTTTTGTGTAGCGGCGCTTCCCGTTGTGTTTCGCAGCGAGACATTCACGGCGTTTGCACTCGTATCGGCACTACTCGGGGTCGGTGTCGGCGCGGTGACACCGGTGACGAATGCGTTGATTGCCGACCTCGCTTCGGCGAGGCGGCTTGGCGCGGCCATGGGGGTCTTCGGCACGGTCTTCGATTTTGGTGAGGCGATGGGACCTATCGTGGCCGGGTTCCTCATCGGCAGCCTCGGCTACGCGTTCGCGTTCGACCTGATCGCGGCGGCGACGCTTGCCGCGACGGTCGTCCTCTTTTTCGTTGTGCGGGAGCCTCGGCCAATCAACGCCGGTTGATCTGGCCCCACAGCCACTTCGCCGACTGCGCCGGCGTCTCCTTATCCTGCTCGCGATCGGCACGCAGGTTCGCCGCGCGCATGGTTTCCACGTCGATCTTGTTCAGGAGCGGCGCCAGCGCGCGGTGAATGCTCTCGTCGTCCGCCCGGCGAGGGGAGAGCATCAGGATCGCGTCGTAAGGCGGGATCGATTGCCTGGGATCTGCGAGCACCACGAGATCGTAACGCGCGATCCGGCCGTCGCTGGAAAAGGCCGCGATGACGTCCACTTCCCCGCTTGCGACCGCGCCATACATGAACGTCGGATCCATCTGGCGCTGTTGCCGAAAACGTAAGCCGTAGGCTTCACGCAGAGCGGTCCACTCCGGGCGATCCAGGAACTCGTAGTCGGCGGCCATGGAAAGCTGCGGGGCATGGCGCGCGAGGTCTGCGATCGTACGCACGCCGAGCGCATCTGCGCGCTTCTTCGTCATGGCCAGCGCATACGCATTCTCAAAACCAAGACCACCCAGCATGTGGATCCCGCGCTCCTTGCGCAGCCATTCGCCCACTTCACTGAGTACTTGTTCGCGGGACCGTGTATCGGTCCGGCGCATGTGGTTGGCCCAGATCGTTCCGGAGTAGTCGACGTAAACATCGATCTCGCCGGCGGCGAGTGCCTCGAAGATCACCGTGGATCCGAGGCCGTCCCGGCGCGCGGACGAGAATCCGTCCGCCTGCAGGCGATCCTGAATCAGCGCAGCGAGAATGAACTGCTCGGTGAAGGTCTTCGCGCCGATGACGTACTTCGCAGTAGGATGCGCCAAACCGGGAGCAAGGGCCGCAGCGAGCACGAGAAAAAGGCCAAGTGCTCCCGCCGCAATCCGTCCGCGCTTGCGCGCGCCCACACCGCTTTCCACGAGAGCAAGGAGTTGATCGACGACGAGTGCCAGCACCGCCGCCGAGACGCACCCAAACAGCACCAACACCCAGTTCTGCGTCTGCAGTCCCGCGAAGATGTAATTGCCGAGGCTCGTCTGTCCGATCGGCGTCGAAAGTGTTGCCGTTCCGATCACCCAGACCGCAGATGTCCGAATTCCGGCCATGATCACCGGCAGTGCGATCGGCAGCTCAACCATCCAGAGCGATTGTCGGGGAGTCATGCCGACGCCAAGCGCCGCCTGGTTGACCGCAGGGTCGATGCCGAGAATGCCGGTGATCGTGTTCCGCAGCACCGGGAGCATCGAATAGAGTGCAAGCGCGAGCACGGCGGGCAGAAATCCGAGGGCGGAAAAGCCTTTTCCGAACATCGCTTCGGTCGCCATCGAAAGACCGAGGAGCAACGGGTAGAAGAGTGCGAGCAATGCGAGTCCCGGGATCGTCTGGATCAGGCTCGCGAAGGCGAGGAGCGGCCAGCGCAGACTTGCGCGGCGGGTCGCGAGCACGGCGAGCGGCAGGCTTACGGCAAGGCCGAGCAAGAGCGCCGTCACGCTCACGATCACGTGCTGCCCAAGATAGTCGGGAAGCCGTGCGAGCGCGTCCGCAATGCGCGGATCCAGCGCGCTCATCGCCCGCCGTCCATGAGGCTCTTGAGGCGGTCCGCCTGCTTGCGCGGCGCGTGCATTAAGCTGCGGACATAGTCGTGCTCGGCCGCGGTCATCAGTTTGTGCGGCGTACCTTGCTCGATCAGTTTTCCGTCATGCAGGATTGCGATGCGATCGGCGAGCAGAACCGCCTCGAGCATGTCGTGGGTGATCATCACCGTAGTCAGGCCGAGTTCGTTGTGCAGGCGGCGATAGTCCTGCGCGACGGCGTCGCGCGTCAGCGGATCGAGCGCGCCGAACGGCTCATCCATCAGCACGACCTGCGGACCAGCTGCGAGGGCGCGCGCGACGCCCACGCGCTGCCGCTCGCCGCCGGACAGCTCGTGCGGAAAGCGATCGCGATATTTGGAGGGGGCGAGCCGCACGAGATCGAGCAATTCATCGACGCGGGATGCACGCCGGCCTTCGCCCCAACCAAGCAGGCGCGGCGTGATCGCGATATTCTCCGTGACGGTCATGTGCGGGAACAGGCCGACGCCCTGGAAGACGTAGCCAATGCGCCGACGCAGCGAGATCGGGTCGGCGGTGCGTATGTCTTCACCCGCGAAGCGGACGGTGCCGGACGTCGGCTGCGCGAGCCGGTTGACGAGGCGCAGAAGCGTCGTCTTTCCGGAGCCCGACGGGCCCACGATCGCAAGGAATTCGCGCGGTGGGACAGTGAGCGTGACATGATCCAGCGCCGCAGTCGGGCTTTCGCCGAAGCGCTTGATAATATTGTTGAATTCAATGGCCGGCGCGGGCTGTGTCATGACGCTCCCGGGCGAGTAACACGGGCGCTTCGGTAAACCAACCGTTCCCGAAATCGTGCGCTGGCCAAGGCAGTAACCGTGGCGCAGTGTCCGGGTCGACAAGTATTTGTGCCGGTGCCAGTTTCGGTGCGGGAGGACGCCAACAATGATCAATGTAGCCATGCGTATCGGCGGCCGCGATGCCGCCTCCGGCGACGGCCGCTACTACGAAAAGCGCAACCCCTTCACGGGCGAGCTTGTGTCGCGGGTGCCCGATGCGGGTCCGCTGGACGCAGTCGCCGCGGTGGGTGCTGCCGCCGCCGCATTCAAGGAATGGTCGAAGATGCCGCCCTCGAAGCGGCGCGCAATTCTCTGGAAAGCAGCCGATCTCCTCGAGGCGCGTGCGCAGGACGTTGCGAAGACGATCACCGCGGAGACCGGCGGGACGTTCGGCTGGGGCATGTTCAACACGTTCTTTGCCGCAAGTCTGATGCGTGAGGCCGCAGCCTCCACGACGCAGCTCACGGGCGAGACGATCCCTTCCGACATTCCCGGCAATATCGCGATGTCGATCCGGCAGCCCGTCGGCGTCGTGCTGGCGATTGCACCGTGGAATGCACCGATGATCCTTGGCGTGCGCGCGGTGGCAATGCCGCTTGCGTGCGGCAACACGGTAGTGCTGAAGGCTTCGGAAGAGTGCCCTGGCACGCACCGGATCATCGGCGATGTCTTGGAAGAGGCTGGCGTGCCGCCCGGAACGATAAACGTGCTGACGACTTCACGCGAAGGCGCCGCAGGCGCGGTGGACGCATTGATCGCTGATCCGCGTGTCAAGCGGATCAATTTCACCGGCTCCACGCACGTCGGCAAGATTGTCGCCAAGAAGGCGGCGGAATTCCTGAAACCGATCCTGCTCGAGCTCGGCGGCAAGGCGCCGCTCGTCGTGCTGGACGATGCCGATCTGGACGAGGCGGCGGCCGCAGCCAATTTCGGCGCGTTCATGCACCAGGGCCAGATCTGTATGTCGACCGAAAGGCTCGTCGTGCAGAAGCCGGTGGTGCAGCAATTCCTCGACAAGCTCGTGATCAAGGCGAGGGGGCTTCGCGTGGGCGATCCTTCGCATCCGGAAACGCAGATCGGTTCCATGGTGAGCCACCGCTCGGCGCAACGCGTGCACGATCTGATCACAGACGCCGTCAATCGCGGTGCGCGCATCGTCTGCGGCGGCGAAGTGAACGGCACTCTTTTCCAGCCGACCGTGATCGATCGGGTTACGCCTGAGATGCGAATCTATCGGGAGGAGTCATTCGGTCCGGTCGTGATCGTGCTGCCAGTCGGCGATGACGAGGAAGCAATCCGCACCGCCAACGACACCGAGTACGGGCTGTCGGCCGCCGTGTTCAGCGGTAATCTCGATCGTGCCTATGCGGTCGCCTCGCGCATCGAGAGCGGGATCTGCCACATCAACGGCCCGACGGTCGCCGACGAGCCGCAGATGCCGTTCGGTGGCGTGAAGGAATCGGGTTACGGCCGTTTCGGAGGCAAGGCGGGGATCGCCGAGTTCACCGAGCTCCGCTGGATCACCATCCAGACCGGGCACCGCCACTACCCAATCTGATTTTCCGGCTGACGGCTAACGGGCGGGCATCGACCCCGCCCGTTTTTCTTTTCGCTCGTCGCGCACCGCTTGCGAATGCTGCTGCGGCCGTTACCTTCCTCGGCCGGGAGAACAGGGCGCGGAACCAACTGCGCTGGACGGGGAGTGATGGACGCGTCGAGGTCAGTACAGGCGGGCTCGGAGCAGAGTTCGGCGCCGGCTGTTCGTTTTGCCGGCGTGCGCGTTACCTTCGTTGTCAACGACGACGCGTTCACGGCCGTTCAAGGTGTCGATCTTGATGTGGCCGATGGCGAGTTCGTCGCGATCGTGGGTCCGACCGGCTGCGGAAAGTCGACCTTGCTGAACGCCGCGGCAGGATTGCTGTCGCCGTCTGCGGGTCAGCTGCAGATCTTCGGCGGCAAGCTCGCCATGATCAATCGGCAGGCCGGCTATCTCTTCCAGACAGAGTCGCTATTCCCCTGGAAGACCGCGCTCGACAACGTGGCCATCGGCCTGGAGGTTGCCGGTGTGGGTCGAGGGGAGGCACGCATGCGGGCGCAGGCGTGGCTTGACCGCGTGGGTCTTGCGGCTTTCGCGGGCCGCTATCCGCACATGCTTTCAGGCGGGCAACGCAAGCGTGTCGGCCTCGCGCAAGTTCTTATCCGCGATCCCAAGATCCTGCTTATGGACGAGCCGTTCGGGCCGCTCGACGCGCAGACGCGGCAAATCATGGGCAACCTGCTGCTCGATCTTTGGAGCGCCGACCGCAAGGCGGTGCTGTTCGTCACGCACGATCTCGAGGAGGCGATCGCTCTTTCCGACCGTGTCGTAATCATGTCGGCAGGACCTGCCGCCCGCATCATCGGCGACTGGCGCGTCGATCTGCCCCGGCCACGCGACACCGCGGAAATCAGGCTCGAGCAGGCGTTCCATCGTTTGCACCGGGAGATCTGGCAGAAGCTCAAGGACGAGGTTCTGAAGGGTTATGCGCAGGCGGGAGCGGCGGCATGAGCCGGTTCAACCTCACCCTGCTCCAGCTGCTCGTCGCCTTGATCGCGCTGATCGCATGGCACTTGTTGACCACGATTCCGGTCGGCGGCAAGCCGCTGGTGCCGCCGTTCTTCTTCTCAACACCGCTCGATGTCATTGCCCGCATATACAAATGGTTCAGCGAAGGCACGATCTGGCGGCATCTGTGGATCACCCTCACGGAAGCCGCCCTCGCGTTCGTGATCGGTTCGATCGCCGGCGTGCTCGTAGGTTTCTGGTTCGCGCGTCAACCGCGCGTCGCCGCCGTATTCGATCCCTACGTGAAGATGGCGAATGCGTTGCCGCGTATCGTGCTTGCACCCATTTTCACGCTCTGGTTCGGGCTGGGCATTCTCTCCAAGGTTGCACTCGGCGTGACGCTGGTGTTCTTCATCGTGTTCTTCAAT
This sequence comes from uncultured Alphaproteobacteria bacterium, assembly GCA_963711595.1. Taxonomy (GTDB): domain Bacteria; phylum Pseudomonadota; class Alphaproteobacteria; order Rhizobiales; family Xanthobacteraceae; genus JAUSIF01. The sequence continues at coordinate 165,975 of CAVQER010000006.1, read as the reverse complement.
GTGTATCAGGGCGTGAAGGAAGTGAGCCCGACCGTGCTCGCGAACGCGCGCATGCTTGGAATGAGCGAGCGGCAGCTGATGCGTCACGTGTACTGGCCGTCAGCACTGTCCTGGATGTTCTCGTCGCTGCACACTTCCGTCGGTTTCGCAGTGGTGGGCGCGGTGGTGGGTGAATATCTCGGATCTGCCGCCGGCCTCGGCTATCTGATCCTGCAGGCCGAGGGCACGTTCGACATCGCTGGCGTGTTCGCGGGCATGTTCGTTCTCGCTGCTTTCGTCATTGTGATCGATGGGATCGTCACCGTCGTCGAGCGTCGTTTGCTGGTTTGGCGTCCGGTTGCGGCGGACACCGAGAAATAGCGGCTTCCGGCGAACCCGCGACTGTTCTATCGTTTGCCGAAAGGGCGGCGCGCCGGCCGGCGAACGACTGCCAATTCCAGAGGGAGGAAGTGATGGCTCAAGTGTTCCGGCGGCTCGTGTCGTCGTTTGCCGCGCTCGCCATGCTCTCGGGCGTCGCGCTCGCGCAGTCAAAAGTCACGATCGCGATCGGCGGCGCGGCATGTCTCTGCTATCTGCCGACGGTGCTTGCGAAGCAGCTCGGTGAGTTCGAGAAGGCGGGCCTGAATGTCGACATGGTGGACTTCAAGGGCGGTTCGCAGGCGCTGACGGCAGTGCTTGGCGGCAGCGCCGACGTCGTGTCGGGCTATTTCGATCATTGCGTGAACCTCGCGGCCAAGGGCCAACACATGCAATCGATCGTGGTCTATGATCGTTATCCGGGCTTTGCGCTCGTAGTCTCGCCAAAGTCTCTTGACGCGATCAAGTCGGTGAAGGATCTGGCGAACAAGCGGATTGGCGTGAGCGCACCCGGATCGTCCACCGACTACTTCCTCAAGTTCATTCTGAAGAAGAACGGCATCGATCCTGGTTCCGTGGGTGTGATCGGCGTCGGCCTCGGGGCTACTGCGGTTGCTGCCATGGAGCAGGGCTCGGTCGAGGCCGCGATCATGCTCGACCCGGCAGTCACGCAGCTTGACGGTCGCAACAAGGACCTCCGCATCCTCGTCGATACGCGCACGCAGAAAGACACGATCGATGTATTCGGCGGCGAGTATCCGGGTGGCGCGCTCTACACCAGGGCAGACTGGATCGAAAAGAATCCAAAGGAGGCCCAGGCACTCGTGAATGCGATCCTGAACACGCTGAAGTGGATTCATTCGCACACACCGGAAGAGATTATGGCCAAGATGCCCGATGAGCTCGTCGGCGGCGACAAGAGCCTCTATCTCGCAGCGCTGAAGAATACGCTTCCGATGTTCTCGGAAACCGGCCGCATGGATCCAAAGGGAGCGCAGGCGGTGCTAGCAGTGTTCAGCCAGTCGTCGCCGGACGTGGCGAAGGCAAATATCGATCTGTCGAAGACCTACACGAACCAGTTCGTCGACAAGGCGCAGAAGCCAACCAACTGAGGGCAGTTTAGGACAACGTTATGGCCGGGCTTGTCCCGGCCATCCACGTCTTGATCTAATGTCGGAAAGGCGTGGATGCCCGCGACGAGCGCGGGCATGACGATCTCGAACGAACGGCATGAATCTGCTCTCCATCCAGTCACACGTCGCCTACGGGCACGTCGGAAACGCCGCGGCGGTGTTTCCGCTGCAGCGCCTGGGTATCGAAGTCTGGCCGATCCACACGGTGCAGTTCTCGAACCACACCGGTTACGGCGCATGGCGCGGGCAGGTGTTCGATGCTGGCCTCATCCAGGACGTGATGCAGGGTATCGAGGAACGTGGGGTGCTGGACCGCTGTGACGGCGTACTTTCCGGCTATATGGGATCGGCGGACACGGGCGCCGCGATCCTAGATGCCGTTGACCGGGTGAAAGCGGCGAACGCGAAATCGCGCTATTGCTGCGATCCGGTGATTGGTGACGTCGGCAGAGGTGTGTTTGTGCGGCCGGGTATCCCCGAGTTCATGCGCGAACGGGCGGTACCTGCCGCGGACATCGTAACGCCGAACCAGTTCGAACTCGATCTTCTGACCGGACTTACGAGCCGCACGATCGACGAAGCCGGGCGTGCGTGCGGGGCCATCCATGCGATGGGCCCGGAGACCGTGCTGGTGACCAGCCTTCACGTCGAGGATACCCCGAAAGACGCGATCGATCTTTTTGCATCGGGTCCGGAGGGACGGTTTCGATTGCGGACGCCGCTCCTGAACATCAGCGTGAATGGTGCCGGCGATGCAGTCGCGGCGCTCTTCTTCGCACACTGCCTGCGCACCGGCTCCACGGCCGAGGCGCTGTCGCTCGCCGCTTCTTCGATCTTCGGATTGCTTCAACGGACTGCGGACGCGGGCTGGCGCGAGATCCTGCTGGTTGAGGCGCAAGACGAATTCGTCAAGCCGCGACGAATGTTTCGCGCGGAACCGGTCGCATAGGATCGCTCATGAAACTCCAAGTCGGCAGCTATCGTGTCGAGAAGGGCAGCAAGTTCCGGCTCAAGGACTTCGATCCGGACGACACAGGCGGCCTCGACATCGCCAAGGACGAAGCGAAGCAATTGCTGCGCAAGGAGGTGCAGTCACTCGCTGAATTGCAGGAGCGCCTCTACGGCGAGGATCGATGGTCCTTGCTCGTCATTCTTCAAGCGATGGATGCGGCCGGCAAGGACAGCGTGATCGAGCACGTGATGTCCGGCATCAATCCGCAGGGTTGCCAGATCCACTCGTTCAAGACGCCGAGTTCGGAGGAACTCGATCACGATTTTCTCTGGCGAACGACCAAGGCGCTCCCGGAACGGGGACGCATCGGCGTGTTCAATCGGTCATATTATGAAGAAGTTCTGGTCGTGCGCGTACACCCCGAATTCCTCAAGGGGCAGCGGCTTCCAGCCCGGCTGGTCGGCGAAAAAATCTGGGAGGAGCGCTTCGAGGACATCCGCAATTTCGAGAAACACATGGCGCGAAGCGGAACCAAGATCCTCAAGTTCTTCCTCCACGTCTCGAAGGAGGAACAGCGAAAGCGGTTCCTCGCCCGCATCGATGAGCCGGGCAAACGCTGGAAGTTCTCGGTCAAGGATGTCGCCGAGCGCGCGTTGTGGGACCGCTACCTCGAAGCATACGAGGACGCTATCCGGAATACGGCGACCCAAGACGCGCCCTGGTTCGTCATTCCTGCCGATCACAAATGGTTCACGCGGCTCGTGGTCGCGCGCGCGATGGTCGACGCGCTTAGGACGATCGATCCGCAATACCCGAAGGTGGAAGGGGCCGCGCTCGCCGAACTCGAAAAGGTCCGCGCCGCATTGCTGGCGGAGCGTGCGAAGAAAAAGAGCTAGCGGTAGCCGTAGCGCGCTTTTACAGCGGCCAGCTGGTTGCGCGCGTCCGCTTCACGGCCTGCGGCGCAGGATTGCTTCACAGGTCCGAGCTCCGTGGTCACGCGATTGTAGACTCCGGGGTTCAGGCTGCCCGTCTCGGCATCGGCGTCGATGATCTTGATGTATTCCGAGATCGGTCCGGCGCAGCCGGGCGGGCCGGCAACGACGGGTGCGGCCGGTGCCGCAAACCCCTGTCCCGTGCCGCCCGGCCCAGAAATCACACTTGGTCCCATTGGGGCTGATGCACTGGGGCTCATCCGTTCGCTGGATGCACAGGCCGCGAGTCCAAGTACTATGATTGCGGTAGCAAGAATCTGGACCATGAAGACTCCCGGCAGCACGGCAGGGGCAAGATAGGGGTTAGTTGGGGAACTTGAACCGGAAGTGAGGCGGGAGCAAGCTCCGCCCCTTTTATTGGAGATCTTCGGACCATGCGAGCCATCGTTCTTGCGTTGCTAACTGTGCTGGCCGCACTTCCCGCGCAGGCGCAGACCACCGAGGTCGTCGAAATTCCGTCGCGCGGTCTGAAGGTACGCGCCATCGTGATCAAGCCCGCCAACCCAGTCGGCAGCGTCATTCTCCTAGTCGGCGGTCAGGGCGTAATGGCGATATCACCCGAAGGCAAGATCGGCTGGGGTGCGGGCAATCAGGTCATTCGAACGCGCGCGTCTTATGCCGCCGCTGGGTTCGTCACGATCGTTCCCGACGCCGCGCCCGACATGGGCACGCCGCAGAGCCCGAAGAACGGCTACCGCTTCAGCCCGCAACACGGACAGGATCTAGCCGCGGTGGTCGCATACGCGCGCGGTATCAAGCCGCCGGTTACGATCGTCGGCACGAGCCGCGGGGCAGTTTCCGCCGGCATCCTTCTCGCCCACGCGAGTGGGGCAGGCCGGCCCGACGCGATGGTGCTGACCGCGCCGATGCTGATGACGTACGGCGATCAGCCGAGCTTTCAGAAATCGCTCAACAACAGTCCGGCCAGGGCGCAGCTGCCGTTCCTGGTCGTCGGCCATAAGAAGGACACCTGCAAGTACACCGCGCCGCCGACAATCGATGCGTTCACGAAATGGCACGGCGGCAAGGTCGATGTGGTGTTTCTCGATGGGCCGGAAGGCTCCGGCGATCCGTGCGAGGCGCAGGCGGCGCACGGCTTCTTTGGGATCGACGGAACCGTCGTATCCACCGTGAGCAACTGGATCAAAGCCCGCAAATAGGCGGGTCTGACTGCGCTTGCGCCGCCGCTGGCAACTCGGCTACAAACGGATCGAGCTGGTTTCATCTTTTCGTAATCGAAAAGAACGCAAACTGGCGTTGATTCGAGAGCTGGAAGCGAGCGCCGCCGTGTATTCGAGCTGCAAAGGCCGCACCGCAAACCCGATCGCAGATGCGATCTCGGGCCAGGCTCTCATTCTCGCAGGACTCCTTCTCCTTCGCCGCCCCTGAGGGCCGGCCGGGCGCGCGCGCCTGGGCACTCAGGGGACCGGAGATCGAACCCCAGGGCGCCTGATTGAACGGCGCGAGCGAGAGAAGGAAATCAGCCAATGACCGCCAATTCGACGAGCACCGATAAATCCCCGATCGTTGTCGGGGACAAGGATCGAGTGCGTATTTTCGACACGACGCTGCGCGACGGCGAGCAATGTCCCGGCGCGTCCATGACCTTCGAAGAGAAGATCGAAGTTGCCGAGCTTCTCGACGAGATGGGCGTCGACATCATCGAAGCCGGATTCCCGATTGCGTCGCAGGGAGACTTCGAATCGGTTACCGAGATTGCGAAGCGCTCGAAGAACGCCGTGATCGCGGGACTTTCCCGGGCGAGCCCGAAAGACATCGACCGTTGCGCGGAGGCCGTGAAACATGCACGCCGGCCGCGCATCCATACATTCCTTTCAACCTCGCCCGTGCATATGAAGTGGAAGCTTCAGAAGGAGCCGCACGAGGTCTACGAAATGATCGTCGACCAGGTGACCCGGGCGCGCAATCACGTCGAGGACGTAGAGTGGTCGGCGGAGGACGGCACGCGCACAGAGCAAGACTTCCTTTGCCGGTGCGTCGAGGCCGCGATCAAGTGCGGAGCCACCACGATCAACATCCCGGACACGGTCGGCTACACGGTGCCGGAGGAGTATTTCGCGCTGATCACGATGCTGCGCGAACGCGTGCCAAACTCGGATCAGGCGGTCTTTTCCGTCCACTGCCACGACGATCTCGGCATGGCCGTCGCAAATTCGCTTGCCGGAGTGCGTGCGGGCGCACGGCAGATCGAATGCACGATCAACGGCATCGGCGAGCGGGCAGGCAATGCCTCGCTCGAAGAAGTCGTGATGGCGATGAAGGTGCGCAACGATGCAATGCCGTTCTCGACGGGAGTCAACGCGCAAATGCTCATGCGGGCGTCGAAGCTCGTATCGGCCGTTACTTCGTTTCCGGTCCAATACAACAAGGCGATCGTCGGACGGAACGCGTTCGCACATGAGTCCGGCATCCACCAGGATGGGATGCTGAAGCACACCCAGACCTACGAGATCATGCGGCCGGAAGACGTAGGCGTGAAGCAGACCTCACTGGTCATGGGCAAGCACTCAGGCCGGCATGCGTTCCGCGAGAAGCTCAAGGAGCTTGGCTACGAGCTCGGCGACAACTCACTGAACGACGCGTTCAACCGTTTCAAGGATCTCGCCGACCGGAAGAAGATCGTCTACGACGAGGACATCGTCGCGCTCGTGGACGACGAGATCGCGCAGGCGCACGACCGCATCAAGATCGTGTCGCTCACCGTGATCGCCGGAACGCAGGGGCCGCAACAGGCGACGCTCATTCTGGATATCGACGGCACGCATCGCACGACGCAGGCGACCGGCAACGGGCCGGTCGACGCGATCTTCAATGCGATCAAGCAGCTCGTGCCGCATGTGGCGAAGCTGCTTCTGTACCAAGTACACGCGGTGACGGAAGGCACGGACGCGCAAGCGGAAGTGTCCGTGCGGCTCGAGGAGGGCGGGAAGGAAGTAACCGCCCGCGGTGCCGATCCGGATACGCTCGTCGCGTCGGCGCGGGCCTACATCAACGCGCTGAACAAGCTCATGGTGAAGCGGCAATCGGTGAACGCGCAGACCGCCGTCGGCAGATAGCGCGCGGAAAGAAAAAGAAGGGCCCCGCAAGGGGCCCTTTCCGTTTAGCGGGCTTTTGCTGCGGCCGGTGTGTTGCGCCGGAACCACCGGGCGCCGAACTGCCTGCGCCGCTCGGCCAGGTTCTCGACGGCCATCAACGCGGCCGGCGTGATTACCAGCGTCAGGATCGTTGCGAAGCCGAGGCCGAAGACGATCGCGGTGGAGAGGTTGATCCACCACTGGGTCGCGGGCGCGCCGATATTGATCTCGCGATGCATGAACTCGAGGTTGATCGCGAAGGCAATTGGCAGCACGCCGAGAATTGCCGCCACGGCGGTCAGCACCACCGGTCGCGCGCGTTCGCGACATGTCTCGATGATTGCGTCGTACGCGGCCACGCCTTCTCGCCGCAGCCGGTCGTACGTATCGATCAGCACGATATTGTTGTTCACGATCACGCCCGCGTTCGCGATGATGCCGATGCCGGTCATCACGACCCCGAATGCCTGGGCCATGACGAGCAGCCCGATGAGCACGCCGAAGGTGGAGAGCACCACCGCGGAGAGCACGATCCCGACCGAGGTCAACTTGTTGAACTGCGCAAGCAGGATCGCGAAGATCAGGAACACGGCCGTTCCGAACGCCTTGAGCAGGAACGCGGAAGCCTTCTCGCGTTCTTCATCTTCGCCTTTGAGCTTCCACGTCACGCCTTGACCCAGATTCATCTTGCTCAATTCGCCAGTGATTTCCTGCGTGACCTTGGCGTTCTGGACGCCTTCGGCGACGTTCGACGCGACGGTGATCACCCTGCTACCGGCGACACGATTAATGTAGCCGACCCGTGGTGTCGGCTCGCGCTCCACGAAGTTGCCGATCGGCACATGCCCGCTCGGCGTCTGCATGCGCAGTTCGTCTATCTGATCGAGGCTGCGCCGGTCCTGCGGAAAGCGCACGATGATATCGACCGCCTTGTCGTTGTCGGACGGGCGATACTCCGTGACCTTCACGCCGTTGGTGACGAGTTGCACAGCCGTTCCGACCGCGGACACGCCGGTCCCGTACTTCGCGGCTTCGGCCTTGTTGACGCTGATCTTCCAGTCGATGCCGGGCAACGGCAGGCCGTCATCGAGATCGCGGATATCGGAGCGAGCGGAAAGCATGCCCGACACCTTCCGTGCAGCGTCGGGAAGGAGGGACGGATCGAGCGAGCTCAGCTGGACCTGCACCGGCTTGCCGGTAGGCGGCCCGGCGGCCGGCGAGGTGACCTCGACGAGCACGCCCGGTATGTCGCGCGTCTCCCGGCGGATCTGCTCCATGATCTGGCGCGCGGGACGGCGCTGCTTCCAATCGATGAATTCGTACTGGATGACGCCGATCGTGTCCTCGGTAAGTTCCTGCAGGCCGCGTGGTTGCTCGCCGACACGAGTGTAGACGGTCTTCAATTCCTTGAGCGCGAGGACGCGCTTCTCGACCTCGGCCACGAACCCGTCCTTCTCGGTAATGGAAAGGTTGCCGCGTCCGTGGACCACCACCTGACCGAAGTCCGGCTCGACGTCGGGGAAGAACTCGACGCCCCGGCCGAATTTTCCGTAGGCCATCATGACGGCGACGAGCAGGGCGAAGGAAAGCCCGAGTGTCATGCCGGGACGATGTAGAACGAGCCGCACAACACGCATGTAGGGGCCGTCCGCGCGAGCGCGCTCATCGTGCGGCACGGGAGAAGCGCGGCCGAGGAGGGCACCCAGCGTAGGCGTGAAGATGAGCGCGACCACGAGCGATGCGGACAATGTCGCGATCAGCGTGATCGGCATGTACTTCATGAACTCGCCGACGACACCCGGCCAGAAAAGGAGCGGCGAGAAAGCGGCGATGCGCGTCAGGGTCGCGGCCGTGACCGGACCCGCCATGCGCTTGGCGGCGAAGGAATAGGCTTCACCCGGTGGCATGCCTTCGGCCATCCGCCGTTCGGCGAATTCCGACACGATGATCGCGTCGTCGACCAGCATGCCGACGGCGAGAATGAGCGAGAACAGCACGACGATATTGATCGTGAGCCCGGCCAGATAGAGGCCGAGGATGCCGGCGAGGAACGACGCCGGAATTGCGATGCCGATGAACAACGAGGCTCGGAAGCCGAGAGCGAACAGAATGATCACGGTCACGAGCAGAACGGCGGTAATGACCGAGTTCTGCAGCTCCGAAAGCATATTGCGGATCAGCTGCGACTTATCCTGCGAGTAGGTGACGACAATACCCTCAGGCCAAGTCGTCTTTATCCGTTCGACGACGTGCTTCACGATGTCGACGGTCTCGATCAGGTTCGCGCCGGTGCGTTTTGAAACCTCGACCGTCATCGCGCCCTTACCGTTGACCCGCGTGATCGTGGTGGCGTCCTTGAACGTCGGTTTCACCTCGGCGATGTCGCCGAGGGTCACGGACGCACCCGAGGTGGAGGCGACCGGGATCTGCAGCATGTCCTGTGGGCGCTCGACGAGGGAGGGGATCTTCACTGCAAAGCGGCCGGTCTCGCCCTCGAGGGCGCCGGCAGCGACGAGCGTGTTCGAGGATTGAGTAACCGACACAAGATCCTGGAGCGAGATCCCGTAGCTCTTCATGAGCATTGGTTCGGCGATGATCTCGACCGCCTCGTCGCGAGCGCCGCGCAATTCCGCTGACAGGACACCGGGTGCCTGCTCGATCGCGTTCTTCAACGCGCGGCCGGCGATCAAAAGCGTGCGTTCCGGCACGTTGCCGGAAAGGCCCACAACCAGCACGGGGAAGGCGGAAAGGTTGACTTCCTGGACGAGGGGCTCTTCCGCGTCACGCGGAATATCGCTCTTCGCCTCGTCGACCTTGGCGCGGACGTCGGCGAGCGCAGACTTGGCATCGAAGCCCGCCTCGAATTCGAGCAGCACGAAGCCGCCGCCCTCGAAGGCGGTCGAACGCATTTCCTTGACGTTCGACACGGACTTCAGCTTCGTTTCCATGGGCCGCAGCAGCAGCCGTTCGGAGTCTTCTGGGCTGATGCCGCGCTGCTGCAGCTGCACGTAGACGATCGGAATGCGTACGTCGGGCTCCGCTTCCTTCGGGATCGTGACGTAGGCGACGAAGCCCGCGATCAATGCGAACGCGAGCGTCGCGAGCGTTAGTCGTGCGTGGCTGATTGCATAATCGACAGGTGTCTGCATGGCGCTGCTGCCGGTGTTTGCGGCTAGCGCCGCGCTGTCTTCTGATCCGAGGCCGGGATGGCTTCGACGACTTGACCTTCACGCACGAAGTCCTGACCCTGCACGATGACGCGGGCGCGCTCCTTGATACCGGAGACCCACATGTGCTCCTGCTCGTCCTCGACGATCGTAACGGGCACGAATTCGACCGCGTTGTTTTCGCCGACGATGCGTACGCCGAGCTCGCCGCCGGAAGCGAAGGTCAGCGCGGAGCGCGGGACCTGGACCGCGGGCGAGGGGTCGAGTGCGATCGCGACCTCGACGGTGATTCCGTCGGGCATCCTGTTGTCGGGGTTCGCGGCTTCCACGTCGACACGATAGGTACGCGTCGTCGCGCTCGCGCTTTTCGAGATGAAGCGGACCTTGCCTTTGGCGGTGTCGCCGGTGGTTAGCCGGATTTCCGCAGGCGTGCCCAGCTTGATGCCGGCAAGCTTGCGCTCCGACACCTCGACCACGGCGATGATTGGATCGAGCGACAGGATTTGCGCGATCTCACTGCCGGTGTTCGCAGGCACGGCGCCGGCCATGCTCTGCCCGACCTCGGCTGGGACCGAATTAACGATCCCTGACCAAGGCGCAATCAGGACGCCGCGGTCGCGCTCGGCTTCTGCAATGGCGAGCGTGGCAACGGCAGCTTTTTCCTGAGCCTCGAGATCCAGAAGGTTCAGGCGCGGCATTGTGCCCTTTTCGATCAACTGTTCGCGTGCCTGACGCTCGCGGCGCTTCTGATCAAGGAGCGCCCGGGCGCGATCGACTTGCGCGTCGCGCGCTTCGTCGGAGAGTATGGCGATCACGTCGCCCTTCTTGACGTGGTCGCCGCGACGTACGCGCAGCTCGGTGATTATGCCGTTGGTGCGGGCCGCTATGTTCACCTTCTTGTCCGCCTCGGTCCGGCCCGACAGCACGAGCTTGCGGCTATGCGGCGCGACCTGAGCTTCAATGACCGAGACTCGGAACGGTTTGTCTGCTGCGGTCTGGCTCGAGATCGCGGCGGTGCTTTCAGTGGATTCGTGCGGCAGGAAATATCCTGAGCCGATCCAGACGATGGCGGCGACGACAATACCGACGGAAACGATACGACTAAGCTTCATCGGACTTCCCCTTGCCGCGCTTCTGCCCGGCATCCGGCCCGTGAGTCAGGAGACAACGGGCTACCTGCATGATCTGCGGAAAAATGGACTCGACGTCGAATTTCGGATCGACGGCGCGGCGCCACTCCATGCCGTCACCGAGTGAAAGAAGGACGACGACCGCTTTCTCGATATCGATATCGGCCGGGACCTCGCCGCGCTCGACCGCCCTGCGCAGCACGCCTACGAGACCAGCTTCGACGTCGGCATTGATCGCCTGATGGATACGGCGGACTTCCGGATTGCGCCGGCTCTCGGTGCGGATCTCGGCGCATACGCCGATTTCATCGTCGGAGCGCTCGATGAGATAATGGCGCGCGAGCTTTTCCAGACCCTCAAACACTCCGGGCACCTCGGCGACCGCCGCGAAATTGGCGGCGGCGTCGGCGCGATCGCGTTCGGCGATCGCCGCGATGATCGCTTCTTTGGAGGGGAAGTAGCGATACAGACCCCCCGGGCTCATCTCCGCTTCGGCGCAGATCTCCTGCATCGAAGACTGGTGGAAACCAAAGCGCGCGAAGCAGCGCTGGGCAGCGGCGAGAATCTCTTCGCGCCGATCGGATTGGCGGCGGGCGGCAACGGACATCGGAACCCCAAATTGGTGCGTTGCGACATATTTGAGAACGAACGTTCGTTCTCACAAGATGCGGTCATTGTCAATGGAGGTAAACACCACAAAACGACGTGATTTAAGGCTGCTTTCGTCGCTGAGCGGCTAATCCAGATGAGACCTTGGCTCGCCAGCTCACGGCGACGCTGGATCCGGGCGCGACCCTAGCCCTCGCTCGCGAGGTTCCTGGTGGCCCGCAGTCTTGGCTCGGGCAAGTCGGGAGCGGGCGCGGCCACCGCCGTGTGCACAGGGGCCAGCAGCAGATGCCGCGAGACTCCCCAAACCATCGCCACCACGCCGGTGGTAGCCGTTGCCCAGACCAGCCTGTCGTCCGGATGGAAAAGCGTCACGAAGGACAGTGCCGCGATCGCAACGCGCGCCAGGAAGTCAGCGCCGACGTTGCGGAAGAATCGACCGAACATCGCGAACGCGACGCCGCAGGTGCCGCTCGTGACGACAAAGACGTCGATGATCTGGCCCCAGCCGGGCTTCAGCACGAGGTCGGAGCGGGTGAAGATCGCGAACGTCATCAGGGTGATCGGTGCGCAGATCTTGAGCGCTTCGTACATGGTTCGCATGAATGATGTGTTCGCGATTCGCGCCGAGACCGCTGCCGTCAGCGATGTCGGCGGCGAGAGCTCACCCCACACCGAAAGGAAGAACACGAAGAAGTGCGCGACCCATGGGTCGATGCCGAGCTTCATCATCGGCGGCACGATGATGACGGCACCGATGATGTAGGTGGCAGTCGGCGGCAAACCGGCACCGAGAAGCCAGCCGAAGACCCAGGCCATGAAGATCATGGCCATGATGTTCCAGGCGCCGAGATCGAGCAGCGTCGATCCCATCCGGACGATGAATCCGGTGACGGTGAACAAACCGATCATGATGCCGAGCGTCGCGAGCAGCAGCGTCAAGTATGACGTCATCTCGGCGTGCGTCTCGATCGCGCGCCGGAAGCTGCCGAACAACGTCTCTTTCGCGAGTATGGGCTCCTTGAGGACATGTTTGAAGAACAGGAAGACCACGATGAGCGGAATGATCATGAAGACCGCAGTAAAAAGCGCTGCGCGCAATTCACCGGTGCCGGCAAAACCCATCAGGTAAAGGAGGTAGAGAACGGCGGACAGAAAGATGATCGTGCAGATCTTATCGTAGACAGGCACGATCGGCTTCTCGATGCGATCGCCCGGCAACAACCGCACGCACAGGAGATACACCGCGAAGGCGATCGAGATGTAGTAGATGAAGGAAAAGCCGAACCCGCGCAGCACGACTTCCCAGTAGGGAACGCCGAGAAACTCCGCCATCAGAAACGCGGCGGCGCCCATCATCGGAGGATCGATCAGTCCGCCCATCGAGGCCGCCGTTTCGACCGCAGCGGCGAAGGTCGGCGGGACACCGTAGCGGACCATCAGCGGAATCGTGATGGTGCCGACGACAGCGGCGTTGGCCGAGCCGCTGCCGCTGATCAGGCCGATCGCGCTCGAGCCGACGACGGCGGTCTGCGGAATGAGCCGCCTCGAGCGCGCGATCAGGCGCACGACATTGATCATCGCGTTCTGCGCGTTGAAGCCGTTGGCGACACCGGCGAGAAGCAGGAACGCGGCGATCAGCGTCAATGCGAGCTGGCCGTAGATGCCGTAGATGCCCGTCGACATCTCAATGGTGCTCGAGGTCACCACACGGTGAAACGTAGTTCCCGGATGCCAGAAGAAGTCGATCGGGCTCAGGTAGCCGTACATCGTGTAGACGACGAGAACGATATTGGTCCAAAACAGGACCGGATGCGCGAGCCGCGTCAGCTCCATCACCAGGAAGAACATCCCCAGGCCGACGATGAAATCGCGCTGCGTGTAGGAGCCCTGGCGGTAGATCGCGATTTCTTCGAATTCCCACCAGAAATGCCAGAAGGCGAAGAAGGCGATGCCGATGTAGAGCGCGACGAGCAGATGGTTCACGACCCGCGGCAGCCGCGGATAGAGATACCCGTCGTTGTACATGAAGAGCACTTGCAGGGTGAGCGCGATCGGCAAGACCCGCGAGACGAGTTCGCGTGCGCCGCCGGAACCCGTGAGGAAGTACCAGATCAGCCAAACGAACTGGATTGCGGCAAAAACAAAAATCGCGTTCTTCAGATTGAAGAAGCTGCGAAGCCGGTCGGTCATCACTAGCTACTGCCCCAATTCGACCGGCGCCTGCGCGCCGGCCAGTCGCCCGCCACTACCGTTTCGCGCCTTTATTCGGGTAGCGCTTTCTCGGAAGGACCGTTCCGGCCGAGAGCCGCGCGAGCGTTGCGCGAGCTCCCGGACCGGATTGTTTCAGGCGATCAGCTGCTGCTGGTCGCGATCTTCCACTTGTCGTTCCACGCCTTGTGTTCTTTCAGGAACCTGGCGAGGCCGGCGTGGACCGGAATTTCCGGATTGGCCGCAATGCCGTTCACCTGCATGCCGACGAAGTCCTTTGCCATCGGCGTGAAGCCGGGGTCGGCCTTCGCGAGTGCGTCGCGGTTCTTGTAGAAGGCGCTGAGCATCTTGTAGACGACGTCCTCCGGCATGTCGGCGCGGACGTTGTACGCGAACAGGATCGGCACGCCGTAGATCTTCTGCACGCCGACGTCCTTGCTGAACGCGTTCTTCGGATCGACTTCCTCGATCACGAGGCCCGCGGCCTTGAGCTTGGCGACTTCGTCCGGGCACGGATTGATCATCTTCACGTCCGTGCGGATTTCCGTCTCCTTCCAGTACGAGGCGAGCGAGCGGCCCGCAGTCGTATAGGCGACCGCCCCGGAGATGGAGCCGGACTGTAACGCGTCGGCTTGTGTCTTCGGATCGATCTCGACGTGCTTGAAGTCGTAACCGAGAGCCTTGTAGATGCGCCGGAAGTTCAGCCAGTTCATGAAGCCGGCGGTCGTGAAGAAGACCGGCTTGCCGCTGAAATCCTTCCAGCACTTGAACTCGCTTGCCTTGGCTGCCGGGGCGGCCATGAAGGATTCCATCGGGTAGGCGTACCAGGTGTGGACGAGCCGGCCCTTGCCGGCGGTGTATCCCTTGAAGCCGCCTTCGCCAGCGTAGAGTTCATACATGCCGACGTCGGCCGTGTAGCCGATCTCGCCATTGCCATCCATCGCCGCCTTCATGGCGCCGGTGGTCGACGGATAGGGCTGGACGGTGACGGTGTAATCCTTACCGAGCGCTTCCTCGAGGATCTTCGTCATCGAAGCCGCCACTTTATATCCGTAGGAGTCCACGTTCGAGGTGGACCAGCGGATTGACTTCCGCTCTTGAGCGCCGGCCGGCTGAATTGCCGAGACAGCAAATACCGCGGCAAGCGCGGCGGCCGACACGGCCAAGGTGAGGTGTTTCACTCTATGCATCGACACTTCCTCCCATCGATTGCAAGTTTCGGGGGCACGAAGCCCAACAACGGGGACGCGGCTTCGCAGGACTTCGATCAACCTAATATACCAGACCGGTTCGGTACCTACCGGGATCGCTTAACCGATTGTCGGGTATTGAGATTTGGACCATTTGACCCCGCCGAACGCGCGTCTGTCAACGGCGTGCGCTCGAAGAGTCACGGCTGGCACTCTCCATCAAACGGTGGCCGAAATACGAATGCGCGTGTGATCTCGCGTCGCACGCAAGGTTAGGATTTCGTCGCGACGCGGCCGACGCGACCAACCATGCCTCCGCTCGCACGAACGAATGAGATCGGCCAAGATCTCAAATTCGCTTGCGATGAGCCGTTAACCGCCCATCTATGGACAGCCTAGGGGTGCTTTGGTACAGCCACCCCCGCTTCCGCGTCCGGACCGCGCGGACCGCAATCGGCGGGCGCATAGCTCAGTTGGTAGAGCAGCTGACTCTTAATCAGCGGGTCGTAGGTTCGAGTCCTACTGCGCCCACCAAATTTTTCAATCAGTTAGATCACATTCGTGATCTTCGCACGAACGCCGTAAGCAATGCTGTAGTGAATGCAGCAGGCGCGGCGAAGCCGGCGCTGTACTTTGGTTCTCAATGAGCCTTCAGGCATTCATAGATGATAGCTATCGCGAGGGAGCGGAATTCGTGCTCGCGGGTCACATTGCTAGCGCGGACGTTTGGGCAAAGTTTTCCGAAGAATGGAAAAGCTTGCTTCGCTACGGCACTCTCGCGAGCAACGGAAAATATCATTTCAAGATGACGGAGATGGCGCAGACCCAAGAGCGCTTAGAGAGAGTACCGGCTTTCTACCGATTGATTGAACAATATGTACTCGTTTCGATTTCTTGCAAAATCAATGTGGCCGATCTGGCGCGGGCGAAGCAGCGTCTTTGGGTTCAGAATCTAAAAATCGATTGGGGGGATTTTGAGAATCCCTACTTTGTAGCGTTTCGCTGCCTACTCGATACGTTTCACAATCGGCGGGAGGTTACCGACAAGATCATCCCCGCAAATGAGAAAGTTGATTTCATTTTCGACCAGCAGAGTGAGAGCCGCGCAATCCTTTTAGCGTGGGACGGCTACATCGCGACGCGGCCTGCCGACGCAAAACCATACGGAGCGCTACCTCGCTTCAAGGACGATCAAGAATGTCTGCCGCTTCAAGCGGCGGACCTTTGGGCTTGGTGGGTCAGGGAGTGGTACGAGGATGGTACGCCCGAAAAAATTGGTAAGCCCGATTTCGGAATTTTTGCTGCCGGCAAAGAACGTCCGATTCTTTCGATTTCGTTTGACGAAGACGAACTGACAAAGTCTCTGTCTTCAATAGTTCGCGGTGGAATTGAGCCAGGCCGCCCGATCTATGATGTGCGGTTCTCCATGAAACCGAAGTGACGATACGCTTATCCCTTCGGCAATGCTGGCCCGATGACCGAGATCGCCGCGAAGTGATGCCACTCGATCGCGGTGTGTTGAGGATTGCCAATGACGCTGCGACGGCAGATGCTCTATAGAAATCGGCTTTAGTCGCGAGGTTTAAGGTGACTACGGACGACGAGCTTCGGCTAGAGTTCGAAAACGTAAATCTGCGTCGCCTTCTGGCACAAGCCGGGATAGATGCGGCCGAACACAAAGCCATTGAGCAATTGCAGCGTATTCTAGTGGAGGAATTGCATCACCGGGTAAAGAACACTTTGGCGACGGTGATCGCGATTACCTCGCAAAGCTTACGAACTGCAGAGAGCCTGGAGCAAGGCAAGGAAGCGATCGAGAACCGATTGCTTGCGTTAGGTCGCGTGCACGACCTCCTATTAAGGACACACTGGACAAGTGCTTCGCTGGCAGAGATTTTGAAGACGGCGATTGAGCCCTTCGATACGAGCGGAGGGGGTCAGTTTTTTGTGCAGAGTTCGGATATTGAAGTTAGCGCTGGAGCCGTACTGCCTTTGGCAATGGTTTTGAACGAACTGTGCACCAATGCAGCGAAGTATGGTGCGCTGTCGAACGCAAGCGGTCGGGTAGACATCACCGCGACGGTCGATGAATTACAGAAACAATTTCGTCTGACCTGGACCGAAAGTGGAGGACCCGAAGTTCATCCGCCAAGTCGTCGAGGCTTCGGAACGCGGCTGATCGAGCATAGCTTTGTGCGCCAACTCCAAGCCGTCGCTCGACAAACCTTTGAGCCACTAGGGGTCACTTGTGTACTCGACATTCCGTTGGCTTCACTGAACCCTAAACATCAAACTGATAGCCCCGAGCCTTCACCCGAACGGCAACCGAACAGCACAAGAAAAAAGTAACCCCGGCGCGAGGCCGGGGGCGCTCTGGGACGGCTATCGCACCGCTTGGTTGGTCATCCTGATGATGATGATCATCATTCTTTTGCTCGCGATCGCTCTAAGGCCATGAGCGTACTGCCCGCATCGGTCCTTCCGGTTCGTAACAAGTGTGTGCAATTTCAACGCGCCGAGGGTGACTCTTAATCAGCGGGTCGTAGGTTCGAGTCCTACTGCGCCCACCACTTCTTTCGCCCACCACTTCTTTCAATGACTTGCGAGAATTCTGACGCGGCCTATGGGATGCCGGTCAACCACAGTTTTTGTTCGCCGCTCAGCCCATCAACCTGACCAGGTAGAGCGAGAGCACGGGAAAGGCGACGAGAAGCCCGAGCCAGACAATATCCGCAATAACGAACGGCATCGCACCTTTGTAAATGTTCACGAGCCCGATGTCCGGCACCATGTTGTTCATGATGAAACAGATGATGCCAACGGGCGGTGCGATGAGTCCGATCTGAACCGTTACGACGACGAGAACGCCGAACCAGATCGGATCGAAGCCCAACCCGACGACGATCGGGAAGACGATCGGAATTGTCAGCAAGATGATCGCGAGCTCGTCCACGAACATCCCGGCAATGATGTAGAAGGCCAGAATGACGATTACGATGCCCAAAGGTCCCACCGGCAGGGAAGTGAGGAAATCGCCCAGCAGTTGCGACATCTGGGAAACCGCCAGGAAATACTGAAACAGGAACGCGGCGATCAGGATGAAAAAAATCGTCGCCGAAGTGCGCAGCGCGTCGACAAGACAGTCGACTGTTCCAGACCAGGACAAGCGTCTGCGTGCGACGCCGATGACGAGCGCACCGAACGCCCCAATGCCCGCCGCCTCCGTGACGGTGACGACCCCGCCATAGATCCCGCCCATGACGAGGCCAAACAATAGAAACGTCGCCCAGACGTCTTTGAGACTTGCCAGTCGCTCAAAGCGATCAGAGCGTTTGCCGCGTGGCAGCCACTTCATTCTCACCTGATAGAGGATGCAGGATGGTGACGCAGTACAGCGCGATGGCGATCAGCCCGGGAATGAATGCCGGCGACGAATAACGAGCCGCGACGTCGGTCTCAGTAAGAATTGCGTACAGAATGAACATCACCGACGGCGGAATCATGATGCCGAGCGTGCCGCCGGCCGCGACGACGCCGGCCGAAAGGCCGGGGTCGTAGCCGGCACGTCGCATCTCCGGTAGCGCCACTTGAGTCATTGTTGCTGCGCTCGCGATGGACGAGCCGTTGATCGCGGCGAAGCCGCCGCAGGCAAAGATGGTTGCGATCGCCATTCCGCCAGGCAAGTGTCCGACCCAGGCGTTCGCCGCCCGGAATAGCTCGCGGCTCATGCCCGACGCGCTGACAAGCGCCCCCATCAGGACGAACATCGGAACGACACTGAAACTGTAATTGGTCACGGTTCGGATCGGAGAGTTGATCAGGATTCCGAGCGCTTGCTGCGGACCAACGAGATAGGCGAACCCGGCGACGGCCACCGAACCGAGGCTCACGGCGATCGGAACGCGGATCAACATCAGCACGAGCACCGCGGAGCAGCCGATCATCGCGACGAGTGTTTGCTCGGACATGGGCGAGGCGCCTAACGCGGCCGGAAAACGACCTGCCACAAGCGGATGGCGGCGGTCGCGACAGCAGCAAGAATGCCGAGCGAGGCTAGCGTGTAGCCGGTCCAGACCGGGATGCGGAGCTCGCTGGAAATCTCGCCTGCTCGCAGGATGTCGAATACCTTGAACGTCATCGCGTATCCGAACAGCGCGAGGAAAAGGAAGTTGATCGTGTGGGCGGTCACATCAAGGCCGCGGCGGATCCGGTTGCCCGAAATTTCGTAAAGAATATCGACAGTGATGTGTCGGTCGGCGTAGGTCGCGGTGGCGATGCCCCAGCAGATAGCAATGCCCTGCATCGTCTGCCCGATAACGAAGCCATCGGGGATGTGTGCATTGAATCCGTAACGGAGCACGGCCTCGAAAAACGTGATGACCGCGAGCGCGCCAATAAAGTAGCCCGCCGACTTTTCGACGATGACGACGAAATAATTCACGGGGAGTCCTTGAAGGCTAGTGGCGCTCGCCGTTGGTAATGAGTCCGGCGAGCGCCGTATCGTCTTGACTTACAAGCCGACAGCACCTTCGAACAGTGCGCCCTCTTTCCTGAGCTCGTCCTGAAGCTCCTTCAGCACTTGCGCCGGATCGTAGCCGGCTTTTTTGACCGCATCGGCCCAAGCGTCGTAGACGGGCTTTGCGGCCTCGCGCCAAAGCTTCAGCTCGTTCGGGCTAAGCTTTGTCAGCTTGCGATCGGACTTCCTGACGTCGTCCATGCGCTTGATGCCGTCTTCGTACCAGTGCTTGTAAACGAGCCTCGACCATTCGGGTGTGCACACGGAATCGACCGCCTTCTTTTGCGAATCAGACAGGCGGTTGTAGGTGTCGCGATTGATGCCGTGCGTGAAATTCGACACGTACATCGGCACGTCGAGCGTGTAGGTCGTCACTTCCCCGAACTTGAACGCCGGATGTGTCAGTCCATCCCACGGCACGGTGATTGCCTCGGTGATGCCGCTCTTGAGCGTCCCATACGCCTCCATGATCGGTACCTGTACGGAGTTGCCACCCATCGAAGTCACGAAGTTTGCGATGGTCTGATTGGCGGTGCGGACTTTCACGCCTTTTACGTCCGCGGGTACCTTGATTTCTTTTTTCGAGTGGAACGTGGCGATCTCATGCGAGTAGACATGACAGACATAGTGGTCGGGCATCTCTTTCTCGGCGTACTTCTTGTACCAACGGTGCGTAGCCGCCGCAGCCTTGCTGCTGTCCGTAATCAAGAAGGGCAGGTCGGCCGCGGCAATCACGGGGAAGCGACCGGGCGTGTAGCCCGGGTTGATCAGGCCGAAGTCGGCAACGCCGCGCTTGACCATGTCATAGTGGTCCAAGCCTGAACCGAGCTGGCTCGAAGGAAAGAGAGTGACCTTGATCGTGCCGTTCGAGGCCTTATCGATCGCGTCTGCCCAGTCCTTATACCCGGGCGTGAGCAAATGGCTCGGGGGCACCCAGTAGCTCAGTTTCAGATTGACCGATTTGTCCTGGGCGGTCGCCGCTGTTGCCCCGATTGCAAGCGCGAGCAGGCCGGCCGTTAGAACCCATTGCCGTCGCATTTTTTCCTCTCCCTTGTGCTTTCTCCGTTTTGTTTGGTTATTCTTGGCGTCGAAGAACCGATCGTGGATCTGCGATGTCCCGGGGTTGTCCATGGCTCGTCCCCGTTCCAAGCCTGACATTTTCCGGTAGCGTGGTCGAGCCGCGCACGCCGGTTCAGTCCTCGGCGGACGGCCTCGCTCGAAACGAACGGAGCCGGCAATGTCCGCGTCCCCGCAGCGCATTCTGACGACCCATGTGGGCAGCCTTATTCGGCCCGACGATCTGCTCGCCTTCCTGCATAAACAGCAGAACGGCGAGCCGTACGACAAGGCCGCTTACGAGGAATGCCTGAAGCGCTCGGTCGCGGACGTCGTCCGCCGGCAGGCTGAGGTCGGCGTCGACATCGTCAGCGACGGCGAATACGGGAAGTCGATCAGCTGGTCACGCTATATCCTCGACCGCATAAGCGGGTTCGAGGAACGCCATGACACGACGCCCGGCTTCCGATCGGCGGTCGCGGGAAAGGACCGGCGCGACTTCGCGGCATTCTACGAGGAATACGAGGCGAGCTACGGCTTCGTCGGAATGGGCAAGGCCTTTAAGACGGGCACCTGGGCGGTCACCGGACCGATCAAGTATACGGGACATGTTGCGATCCAGCGCGACATCGACGACATCAAGAAGGCGATCGCCGGTCTTCCGGTGTCGAATGCGTTCCTTCCGGTCGTGGCGCCGGCGAGCGTGGTGCCGCAGCGAAAGGACGAACATTATCGATCCGAGGAAGAGGCGTTGTTCGCGATCGCCGAGGCGTTACGCGAGGAATACAAGGCGATCGTCGATGCCGGACTGATCGCGCAAATCGACGACGCGTTCCTCGCCAGCACTTACGATGTGATGGTGCCGCCGAAGTCTCTGCAGGATTACCGCCGATGGGCGGAAATCCGGATCGAGGCGCTCAATCACGCTTTGCAGGGAATTCCCGAAGAACGTACCCGCTATCACCTCTGCTGGGGAAGCTGGAACGGGCCCCACACCAACGATGTTGCGATGAAGGATATCGTCGATCTCGTGCTTCGCGTGAAAGTCGGCGGGTATTCGCTCGAGATGGCCAATCCGCGCCATGAACATGAATGGCGGGTATGGGAAACGGCGCGGCTGCCCGAAGGCAAGGCGCTCGTGCCCGGTCTCATCAGCCACGCGACCAACGTGGTCGAACATCCGGAACTCGTGGCTGAGCGGATCGTGCGCCTTGCAAAGCTCGTCGGCCGGGAAAACGTGATCGCCAGCACCGATTGCGGCTTCGCGCAGGGACCCTTCGCACGGCGAGTGCATCCCTCGATCATGTGGGCAAAGCTCGGAGCGCTCGCGGAAGGTGCGCGGATTGCGTCGCGCGAGTTGTGGGGACGCAAAGCCGCGTGAATTCTCCGGGAGGTGTCAATACTTTTTAGCCCGGCGTTTCTTCCGCGCGACGGATCCCAGTTCGACCCAGACAGGAGCGTGATCGCTTGCATCCTTTCTTCCGCGCTCGTCGCGGTCGACGCCCGCGCTTCGCAGCCGCTTTTCGAGCGACGGACTGAGCAAGAGATGATCAAGGCGTAGTCCCGCGTTTCGCACCCAGCGATTTCGCATGTAGTGCCAAAACGTATAGACGCGCTCGCCGGGGTTCAGCTCGCGGATTGCGTCGGTCCACCCTTGCTTGACGAGCCGCGCGTACGCCGCGCGGCTTTCCGGCTGCACGAGCGCGTCGTCGTCCCATGAAGTCGTCGGGTAAATGTCGATCTCGGTCGGCGCGACGTTGTAGTCACCGGCGAGGATCACCGGCACTTTTTGCCGCAGGAGCTTGCGGGCATGCGCTTGCAATCGTGCGAACCACGCGAGCTTGTAGTCGAACTTCGGACCGGGTTGCGGATTGCCGTTCGGTAGATACAGACAAGCGACCAGGATGCCGTTGACGGCGGCTTCGATGTAGCGGCTCTGCTTGTCGGACGGATCGCCGGGCAAACTCGTCCGGGTAATCACTGGCGCGCCGCAGCACGAGAGTATGGCCACCCCGTTCCAGGTCTGTTGCCCGCGCCACACAGAGGCATAGCCTGCTTTCTCGATCGCGCGCGCCGGAAACTCGGCGTCGGTGCATTTCAGTTCCTGCAAACAGACGATGTCCGGTTGAGCCGATCGCAGCCACCGCAGCAAGTTCGGCAGCCGACGGTTGACGTTGTTGATGTTGAAGGTCGCGATCCTCATGAAAACGACTGCGCATGCTCAAGTTCAGACTGCAAGAAATGTCTCACGGTTGCGGTTTCGTCTCCGGTGGACAACAATCCCGGGTGAAATTGAATTTAGCACTGTGGTTCGCTGTGAATAATTCGGAGCGAGAGGGTGATGAAACGCTGGTTCAAGAAGAGAGACCGCAACGGACGGGCATCCTTCGGAGTAATCGCGGCACTTTTCTCAGTGTTCTTCTCCGATGCGGCGCTGTCGCAGCAGACGACCTTGCGCCTCGGACACTTCCCAAACATTACCCATGTGCACGCGCTCGCGGCGCGCCATTTTGAGCGGGAGCGACGCGGCTGGCTGACCGAAAGGCTCGGCCCGGGGGTCAAGATCGAATGGTACGCGTACAACGCGGGGCCGAGCGCCATGGAGGCGATCTTCGCCGGCAGCCTCGATCTCACCTACGTCGGACCCAATCCGGCAATCAACGCCTATGCGCGTTCACGCGGAGATGAAATCCGGATTGTCGCGGGCGCGGTAAACGGCGCATCCGCTCTGGTCGTACAGGGCGATAGCAAGCTCGCCAGCGCCGCCGATTTCCGTGGCAAGAAAGTCGGCACGCCGCAGTTCGGCAACACGCAAGATGTTGCTGCACGCGCCTGGCTCGCAGCGGGCGGCTTGCGCATCACCCAGATCGGGGGCGATGCACTGGTGATGCCGACCGCCAACCCTGACCAGTTGGCATTATTTCAGCGCAAGGACCTCGACGCAGTATGGACGGTCGAGCCATGGATTTCGCGGCTTGAACTGGAGGGTGGCGGCAGGGTGCTCGTCGAAGAGAAGGATGCGATCACCACGATCCTCGTGGCGCGCAAGGCGTTCCTGTCAGAACGGCGCGAGGTGGTTCGTCGCTTTGTCGCAGCACATCGCGAACTGACCGAATGGCTGCAAAAGAATCCAGAGGAGGCTCAACGCATCGTGCGCGAAGAGTTGCGTGCCACGTTTCGCGTGGATCTATCCCCGGAACTCATTGCGCGCGCCTGGCCCCGCATGATGCTGACAACCGCCACTTCGGGTGAAGCGTTTCAGGCGTTCGTAGTCAGCGCCCAACAGGTCGGCTTTTTGCGTGGGATACCCGATCTCTTCCGGCTGATCGAGAATCCATGAACCTCGAGAAAAGTGAGTCCGACCGGCCGTCGGTGAAACTGGTGGTCGAGGGTGTGCGCAAGAGCTTCCATGGCGCGCGTGCGCCGGTGGATGCGCTCGACAATGTGAATCTTACGATCGGCGCCGGCGAGTTCGTCTGTCTCGTCGGTCCGAGCGGATGCGGCAAGTCCACGTTACTCGACATCATGGCCGGCCTCACGAGCGCCGATGCGGGTCGCGTCCTTGCAGATGACCGGCAGGTGGAAGGACCCGGCCGGCAAAGGCTGGTCATGTTCCAGGAGCCGGCGCTATTTCCTTGGCTAACGGCCTACGGAAACGTGATGTTCGGCCTCAAGCTGAGGGGCGATTTAAAGCGACGCTCGCGCCGCGAGATCGCCCGACGCTATCTAAACCTCGTCGGCCTCGACAAGTTTGCCAATTCATACGTTCACGAGCTTTCGGGAGGCATGAAGCAGCGGGTAGCCCTTGCGCGAGCGCTCGCGCCGGATCCGATGGTTCTATTGATGGATGAACCGTTCGCGTCGCTAGATGCAATCACTCGTGACCATCTCTACGGCGATATTCAGCGCATCTGGGAGACAAGCGGAAAGACGATCATGTTCGTCACTCACAACGTGCGAGAGGCGGCGTGCCTCGGCGATAGGGTGCTTCTGATGTCCCCACGCCCTGGCCGAATCGTAGAGGAGTTCCAGATCCCGCTCGCACGGCCGCGCGACATCAATAGCCCGGTGCTCGCCGAATACAGTTCGCGGATCGCTGCGGCGTTGAGGGGTATCACCGGAGGTCAGATTTCGTGATGAAGCGCACCCTGCACGCGGCGGTGTTTTTCATCGCCCTTATTGGCATCTGGTGGCTGGCTGTTGCCAGCGGCCGTTGGTCCGCCGTTCTCCTTCCATCGCCTTTGAGCATCGTCGAATACCTGATCGAAGCCACACTCGACGGCAGCCTCCTTGAAGCGGTCGGAGTCACCGTAAGGCGCTTGCTCATCGGGTATGCGATCGGACTCGCGATCGGACTTCCCGTTGGACTGTTCATGAGTGCGTCCAACCTCGTCGAAGACACCATCGGGTCGCTTGCACTTGGATTGCAGACGCTGCCCAGCGTTTGCTGGGTTCCGCTGGCGCTTCTGTGGTTCGGTCAGACCGAGAGCGCGATGTTGTTTGTTGTAGTGATGGGTACGGTAGGGTCGGTCATCATCGCGACCGACAATGGAGCGCGCAACATTCCGCCGATCTTCGTGCGAGCTGCGCGGACCATGGGATCTAACGGATTTCACCAGTGGACGCGTGTGATTTTGCCGGCGTCGCTGCCTTTCCTGGTGAGCGGGATGAAGCAGGGATGGGCGTTCGCTTGGCGCTCGCTAATGGCAGCGGAGATCTTCGTGACGATCCTCACCGGATTTGGGCTCGGTCACCTGCTGCACTACGGGCGAGAACTCAATGCGATGGACCAGGTAATCGGTGTGATGCTCGTGATCGTGGTGATCGGACTGCTCGCGGATCGGATCTTGTTCGCGCCGTGGGAGCGGTTTCTGCACCGGCGATGGGGTACCAATGTGCAGCAGCAGTGAGGTGTCGAAGCGCAGTGCGCTGCGCTATTCGGCATAACTCGGGCGCACAGGGGCGTAGCCTTCTCGATCATGTGGGACGGGAGCCCGGCGTCGGCGCACTTCAGCTCCTGATCGCGCAAACGGCGCCCCTCTGGCGCGACGCGCCATTTCGCTCCCTTTCAAGTGATGTTGACAGCGCTTGCCGGCCTCCCTACCGTTTTTACAAATAACAAAAATGTTTTTCATATCGTGAAAAACTATAAGACCGGTGTCAGGCCGGTCAGAGGGAGAGGAAACATGAACAGCACACGACGTGCCGTCCTGCTGCTTGCGGCCTGTATCGCCGGCAGCGCCTTGGCCGCGGGCGAAGCAGTGGCCCAGAAATCGATTCGCGTCGGATATCCGGTGATCCTGTCGGGGCCCGGCGCGCTGATCGGCGAACCTTCGCTCAAGGGCGCGCAGATGTTCGTCGATGAGATCAATGCGAAAGGTGGCGTGCTCGGGCGCAAGATCGAGTTGGTCATTCGCGACACGAAGGGCAACGCCGACGAAGCCGTGCGCATCGCGCGTGACCTCATCCTGCGCGAGAACGTCGACTTCCTGGTCGGCACGCTGACCTCGGCGGAAGGGCCGGCCGTCTCGCCGATCGCAAAAGAGCACAAGATCGTATTCATAGTTCCGGTCGTGAAGACCGACCAGCTGACGGCGAAGGAGAATCTGCATCCATACGTATTCCGCACCACGACCAACACGACGATCGAAGGCCGCACCGCGGCCGAGATCATGGCGAAGTGGAACGTGAAACGCGTCGGCACGATGAGCCCGGACTACGCTTTCGGGCAGGACGTCACGCGTGCCTTCGTCACGCACCTGAAAAAGATCAAGCCAGATATCGAGATCGTCGACCAGCAGTGGCCGAAGCTTGGTGAAGCGGACTACTCGCCGTTCATCAACGCGCAGATGGCAAAGCGGCCGGACGCGGTCTTCAGCAGCCTCTGGGGCGGACACTTCGTGACCTTCGCGAAGCAGGCAAAGCCGCTGAAGTATTTCGAGTCCTTCAACAACAACTTCCTCGGTGCGGGTGAAGCGGGCGCAATCGAGACGGCGAAGGCGATGGGCGACGACTATCCGTTCGGGGTCTGGGCCAATTCCTACGACGCTTTCAACTGGGCGGACGGCCCGCCGGCGCACAAGGAATACATCGCGCGACTGAAAGCCTACACGAAGGAAGAGCATCCCTCGTCATGGCCGATCACCGGCTATGTCGGGATGCAGATCCTGGCGGCCGCTATCGCGAAGGCGAACAGCACCGACTCGGACAAGGTGTCGAATGCGATGGAAGACATCAGCGTCGATACGCCGATCGGCAAGCAGACGATCCGGGCCAAGGATCATCAGGCGAACCGGGCGCAGTTCTGGGGAAAAATGACCAAGGATCCGAAATACCCCTTCGCGATAATGAGCCCGCCGATCTACATCGATCCGGCTCCGTTCATGGATTGACGCGCGAATGCCAGGTGGAAGGCCCAGAGCGAAGGCGCAAGTCGAGTCGGTCAAGAGCGTAGTCAAGGTGCTCGATATCCTCGAGCACCTTGGCTCCTCAAAGGGCGCGATCAGCGTCTCCGAACTCGCCCGGGAAACGGGGGTGAACGTCAGCACGGCCTTCCGCCTGCTTCAGACGTTGATGAATCGCGGCTATGTCGAGCAGGAACGAAGCAACCGGGGTTACCAGTTCGGGCCCCGGTTTTTCCAGATGGGAACAGCCTATCTGCAGGGCAGCGACCTTGCATCGATCGCGCGGCCGCATCTGGAGGACCTGCGCGATGCTGTCGGCGAGACCGCCTATCTCGTGATTTTCAGCCAGGGCGAAATCGTGCAGCTCTGCAAGGCCGATGGAAAGCAGCAGGTCAGCGCATCGGTTCGCTCGATGGTGCGCGAGCCGGCCTATTGCACGGCGACCGGCAAGGTGCTGCTCGCCGGCCTTCCAACTGAAGAATTCGAGAAATACATCGCGGGCGTTTCGTTGCGATCGTTCACGCCTCAGACGGTCTCGAGCAAGGCGCAGCTGCGCAAGGAAGTGGAGAAGGTGCGCGGAAACGGCTTTGCCGTCGACGTCGAAGAATTCGTTCCGAACCTTTGTTGTGTAAGCGTGCCGGTGCGAGACGCCGACAACACGGAATTGGTCGCAGCGATCAGCATCGCCATGCCGAAGATGCGTTTCAAGAAGTCGCGGGTGCCGCGATGGTACGCGCAGCTACGCGAAAAAGCGGATCTCATCACGCAGCAACTCGTCATGATCGAAACCTGACGCAGCGGTCTGGGGCAATGCTGGATCCGTCATTCATCATTGCTCAATCGCTGAGCGGGCTCACGGCGGCGATGTTCCTGTTCATCGTCGCATCTGGACTTTCGCTGATCTTCGGCGTGCTGCGCGTGCTGAATTTCGCGCACGGCAGCTTCTACATGATCGGCGCTTACGTCGCGTGGCAGATCACCTCCTGGCTCAGCGTCGTTTCCGGAAGCTTCTGGCTCGCCGTGCTCGGCTCGGCGATTACCGTGGCGCTGCTCGGCGGTATCATCGAGCGATTGCTTCTGCGACATCTCTATGGGCGCGAGGACCTCTATCAGCTGCTTTTCACTTACGCGCTCGTGCTCATCCTCGGCGATGCGGTGAAGATGCTGTGGGGGACGCAGCAGCTCGGGGTCCAGCGCCCGCCGATTCTTGCGGGCGGCTTCGAGACCTACGGCACGGTGATCCCGCACTACAACCTTTTCATCATTCTGCTCGGTCCGCTGATCGCACTCGTCTGCTGGCTACTCCTCAGCCGTACCGGCACGGGCCGTATGATCCGGGCGGCGGTCTATGACCGCGAGATGCTTTCCGCGCTCGGCGCGGACGTAGGCAAGCTCTACACGCTCATGTTCATGGCCGGCTCCTTCCTGGCCGGGCTGGGCGGTGCGCTGGTTACGCCCGTGCGCAGCATCGTCCCCGGGATGGACGTCGAGATCATTGTCGAGGCCTTCATCGTGGTCGTGATCGGCGGACTAGGCTCGTTCTGGGGCACGTTTCTCGGCGCGATCATATTCGGCCAGGTGCTCGCGTTCGGAATTCTCATTCTCCCGGGCTTCTCGATCTTCGCGGTGTTCGTGCTGATGGCGTTGGTGCTGGTCCTGCGACCCGAGGGTCTTCTCGGACGCAGCTTGAAGCGGTGACGCGATGTTGAAGCGCGTACCTTGGATTGCGATCGTGTTCCTGGCGGCGGCCTGTGTTCCGCTTCTCGGATCGCGCTTCTACACGTATCTCGCGACCGATATCGCGATCGTCGCGCTGTTCGCTGCGAGCGTCAATCTGCTGCTTGGCTACACCGGCCTCGTCTCGTTCGGCCACGCGGCCTATTTCGGGATTGGCGCCTATACGTGTGCCGTCTTGATGAAGACGTACGGCGTCTATTTTCCGATCGCTTTTGTAGCGGCAGGGTTCAACGCCGCGGCATTCGCGTTGTTGTTCGGCGCCTTTTGCGTGCGATCGACGCGAATCTATTTCGCAATGCTGACGCTCGCCTTCGCGCAGATCGTATGGGCGGTATGCTTCAAATGGAATTCGGTGACGGGAGGCGAGCAGGGCTTCTCGAACGTGCCATATCCCGAGCTGTCATGGATGAGCGCGCTGCCCTTCGTCGGCGATTGGCGCTCGACCGAGCATTTCTATCTGTTGGTCCTCGTCCTCGTTGCGGTCGGTTTTGCGCTTCTTCAGCGGATCGTGCGTTCGCCCTTCGGCCGCATCCTGACAGCGATCCGCGAAAATCCCGAGCGGGCCGAGTTCGTCGGCATCAACGTGCGGCGCTATCAGCTGGCGGCATTCGTGATCGCCGGAGCATTCGCCGGCTGGGCGGGCGCACTGTTCGGACTGTTCAACCGCGGTGTCTTTCCTGATTTCGCCTACTGGTCGAAGTCCGCCGAGGTGCTGATCATGGCCATCCTCGGCGGAATGGGCCACTTTTGGGGACCGGCGGTCGGCGCGGCCACGCTGATCCTCCTCAATCAACAGATCACTTCCTACACGACGTATTGGCCGTTCATCCTCGGGACGATCCTCATCGTCCTTCTGTTCGTATTTCCCGGCGGGATCGTCGGGGCGCTGCACGCGGGCCTGAGCCGCTTGCGGAGGCCGCGCGATGCTTGAGGTGCGCGATCTTCGCAAATCCTTCAGCGGCTTCACTGCCGTTGACGGCGTCTCGTTCGACGTGGCGGCCCAAGGAATTACGGCCGTTATCGGCCCGAACGGCGCGGGGAAATCGACACTTTTCAATCTGTTGACTGGGCACATCCGGGCCGACGCCGGACACGTGTCGTTCAAGGGATCCGATATCACCGGCGACGCGCCGCATCGGATTTGCCGCATGGGCGTCGGCCGCTCCTTCCAGCACACGAACATCTTCCGCAAGCTGACCGTTTTCGAGAACGTGCAAGCCGCTTTGATCGCGCACGGCGGAAGCGCGGGGGATTTCTGGAGCAGAGCTGAGGCGTTGTATCGAGACGAAGCGCTCGCAATCTTGGGCTCGATTGGCCTTGCTGGCCAGGCCCATGCGAAGGCGGATTCTCTTTCGCATGGCAATCAAAAGCAGCTCGAGCTTGGAATTGCGCTTGCCAGCGATCCAGAACTCCTGCTGCTCGACGAGCCCACTGCCGGCATGTCGGCGGCTGAAACGCGCGACGCGATTCGCTTGCTTGATCGGATCGTCTCGGAACGAAAACTCACCTTGCTCTTCACCGAGCACGACATGGACGTGGTGTTTTCGATCGCGCAAAAAATTGCCGTGCTGCATCAGGGGAGGCTGATCGCCGAGGGAAATCCGTCCGACGTTCGCAGCAATGCGGAGGTGCGCCGCGTCTATCTTGGAGGCCGGCAATGAGCTTCCTCGCCGTGCATGACATTCACGCAGCCTATGGCAGCTCGCGTGTGTTGTTCGGCATTTCGCTCCACGTCGCGCGCGGGGAGTGCGTCTGTCTGCTGGGCCGAAACGGCGTCGGCAAGTCCACGACGATGCGCGCGATCATGGGACTGACGCCTCCGTTCGCCGGCCGAGTAGTGTGGAAGGGCCAGGATATCGGCGGCTGGCCCTCCTTCCGGATCGCCCGCGCCGGCGTGGGTTTTGTCCCCGAGGACCGCCGCATCTTCGCCGAGCTCTCGGTGCGCGAGAACCTGGAGGTAGCCGCGCGCGCCGCGGGGCGGCCGGGTCGGTGGGACGCCGAAGCCGTGTTCGAATTGTTTCCGAAACTTCGCGAGCTCGCCGGCCGCCGTGGCGGATATCTCTCCGGAGGCGAGCAGCAAATGCTCACGATCGGCCGCACGCTGATGGGCAATCCCGAGCTCCTGTTGCTGGACGAACCGTCGGAAGGGCTTGCTCCGATCGTCGTCGACAATCTGTTGGAGAACGTCGGCCGGCTGAAACGGGAAGGACTGACGATTGTGCTTGCGGAGCAGGGCGTCGAATTTTCGCTCGCGCTCGCCGATCGCGTTTACGTGCTCGAGAAAGGTGCCGTGCGCTTTTCCGGGTCGGTCGCGGAGCTGCGTGACAATCCACGCTTGCGCGACGAACTGCTCACCTTATCGCCGGCCGCGGACGGTCGCACGTAACTGTCGAGGGGAGGAAGCCATGCCATTCGTCAACATTCAGATCCTCAAGGGTCACCCGAAGGAACGAAAGGATGAGATCGCGCGTCGCGTGACGGCGGCGATCGGCGAGCTCGCACAACTGAGGCCGGAAGACATCTGGGTCGTGTTCGAAGACGTCGACGGCGACGATTGGTACGTCGGGCCGACGCGTGTGAGCGTTCTCAAGAAGCAGACGGCACAAAAATGAGCGTCAGCGTCCGGAACCCGAAGTTCAAGTCAGTTGTTGGCGATGCCGTCGAGTTCGAGCGGATCGCGAACGGATTTCTGTTCACCGAAGGGCCGCTTTGGCATCCGGGCGAGCAATCGCTGCTGTTCAGCGATATGCCGGGTGATCACATGCGGAAGTGGACGCGGCAGGGCGTCACCACTTTCCGCAAGCCTTGCGCGCAGTCGAACGGTCTGGCGTGGGATCGGCAAGGCCGTTTGCTGGTATGCGAGCACGCGAGCAGCAAACTTACGCGCACGGAGCCGGACGGCAGCATCACCGTGCTCGCGAGCCATCACGACGGAAAGGAATTGAACAGCCCGAACGATGTGGTGGTGAAATCGGACGGTGGAGTTTATTTCACCGATCCGACTTACGGGCGCATCGAGTATTACGGAAATCCGCGGCCGACGCAGCTCGGCTTCCGCGGCGTCTACCGGGCCGAGGCGGACGGGAAAACGCTCACGCTACTTGCCGACGATTTCGGCCAGCCGAACGGGCTTTGCTTCGCGCTCGACGAGAAACGATTGTTCGTGAACGACACCGAGCGGCGGCACATTCGCGTGTTCGACGTGAAAGCGGACGGCACGCTCGCGAACAGCCGCGTCTGGGCGGAGACGACCGGCGAAGGGAAGGGCGCGCCGGACGGGATGAAGATGGACGTCGAGGGCAACATCTACTGCTGCGGTCCTGGCGGCATCCATGTGTTCGATCCGCAGGCCGTGTGCCTCGGTGTTATTCACCTGCCGGAGCAGACCGCGAACATGTGTTTTGGGGACGAGGATTTTCGGACTCTGTATGTGACGGCGTCGACGTCGGTCTATCGACTGCGGGTCAAGGTGGCGGGAAGGGCGCAGTGGGAGATGAGTAAGCGTGGCTAAGTGGGACGGCGGTGTCGGCAAAATGCACGAGGCCGGGGCGTGCCCCGGCCTCAATGTCGTTGTCAGGACGACGGGCCCGATCGCCGCGTTTGGCGATCGGGCTTCTCATTGACCGATCAATTGCTGGTCCAGCGCTTGATCAGGTCTTCGTACACGACCGTGCGGCCTTGCGGCTTCTCGTTGGCGAGCTTTGCCCACGGCGCACCGCCCTTGGCGGACCATGAGGCCATGTCCGTCGCCGGATTGAGACGCGGACCGCAGCTGCTGTAGGTTTTCGCCTTCTCGTCGGCCGTCTGCATGCGGGCCATGACTTCATCCATTTCGCGCGCGAGACGATCCATGGCCTGCTGGGCCGTGAAGGTGCCGGCGCTGATGTCGCCGATGTGCTGCCAGAAGAGCTGGGCGAGCCTCGGATAGTCCGGCACGTTGACGCCGGTCGGCGTCCACGCCACGCGGTCCGGCGAGCGATAGAACTCGATCAGACCGCCAAGCTTCGGCGCGCGCTCCGTGAAGCTCGCGTGCCGAACCGTGCTGTCACGCACGAACGTCAAGCCGACGTGGCTCTTCTTCAGGTCCACCGTCTTGGAGACGGCGAACTGCGCGAACAGCCAGGCTGCTTTGCGGCGATCCGCCGGAGTGGACTTGAGAAGCGTCCACGATCCTGCGTCCTGATAACCGCGCTGCATGCCTTCCTTCCAGTACGAGCCGGTAGGCGAGGGGGCCATGCGCCATAGCGCATCGCCTTTGTCGTTGACGGTGTTATTGCCGGCACTCTTCGGCTTCACCATCTCGGCGGTGAAGGCCGTGTACCAGAACACCTGCTGAGCGACGTTGCCTTGGCTCAGCGCCGGCAGCGACTGATAGAAGTCGAGGTCGGCCGCACCCGGAGGCGCGTACTTGCGGAGCCAATCGTTCCACTTGGTCACGGCATAGACCGCGGCCGGGCTGTTCACCGCACCGCCGCGCGCAACGGATGCGCCGGACGGATTGCAGCTGCCCTTTTCCATGCGGATGCCCCACTCGTCGACGGGACGTCCGTTTGGAATGCCGAGGTCGGCGGTGCCGGCCATCGACAGCCATGCGTCTGTCATGCGCCAGCCGAGATCGGGGCCGCGCTTGCCGTAGTCCATGTGGCCGTACACGCGGACGCCGTCGATTTCCTTCACGTCGTTGGTGAAGAACTCGGCGATGTCCTCGTAGGCGGACCAGTTCACCGGCACACCAAGGTCGTAGCCGTACTTGTCCTTGAAGCGCTTTTTCAGGTCTGCGCGGTCGAACCAGTCCTTGCGGAACCAGTAGAGGTTCGCGAATTGCTGGTCAGGCAGCTGCCAGACTTTTCCGTCGGGGCCCGTCGTGAACGAGATGCCGACGAAGTCCTTCACATCGAGCGTCGGCAGCGTCACGTCCTTGCCTTCGCCCGACATGTAGTCGGTCAGGTTGATCGTAAGTCCGAGGCGCGAGTGCATTCCGATGAGGTCGGAATCGTTCACGAAGCCGTCGTAGAGATTGCGCCCGGTTTGCAGTTGGGTCTGCAGCGCCTGGACGACGTCGCCTTCGCCCATGATCTGCATGTTGACCTTGATACCGGCAATCTCCTCGAAGGCCTTCGCGAGGGTTCTTGCCTCATATTCGTGCGTCGGAATGCCCTCCGCGACGATGTTGATCTCCATTCCCTTGAACGGAGCGGCGGCCTTGATGAACCAACGCATTTCTTCCATCTGCTGCTCTTTGCTGAGCACCGACGGCTGAAATTCACTGTCGATCCATCGCTTTGCCGCCTCTTCGGTGGCGAAGGCGGACAACGACCCGATCGCGAGGGACGTTGCAGCCAGGCCAGCCATTAGGCTCCTATGCATGGACTTCCTCCTCTCCTTGGCGTTCGTATTCCCCGTTACCGATGCGACGCGAACGCTTCGCCGCGCGGCTTTCTCGTTGACTGCTCAAACCCATCGAAACACACCGATTGCGAACACGACCGAAATCGCCAGAGCCCACCAAAGGTTGGGTCCGACGAGTCCGAGCCAGGCGAGATGGATGTACGCGGCGCCGAGCAGCGATATGAACAGCCGGTCGCCGGGCGTTGTTGGGATGCTGAGAACACCGACCCGCTCTTCCGATGGCGAAACGATCTGCCAGATCGTCATCGAAACAAGCATCAGTCCGATGACGAGGAAGAAAAGCGCGGTCGGCCATGTCCAGGCCATCCAAGAAAGACTCATGGGCGCCACCCTCCTTGCGAGGGGCGGCAGCGCGAAACCCGAGGCTGCTCGCCGGCCGATAGAGGCCGGACGAGAAGACCGCGGGCCGCGCCACCCCCGCAGGCCGACGCCACGGGAGGTTGTGGGCGTCGGACAAGAGACCGGGATGTGTACTGCCGGTGCATGGCGATCTCAGACGCGCCCAAGGGCAAAGCCCTTGGCGATGTAGTTGCGGACGAAATAGATGACGATCGCGCCCGGAATGATCGTGAGAGCGCCGGCTGCGGCCAGCGTGCCCAGCTCATAGCCGGATATGCTGATCGTACGCGTCATCACGGAGGCGATCGGCCGCGCTACGACGGACGTCAGCGTTTTTGCGAGCAGCAGCTCGACCCAGGAGAAGGTGAAGCAGAAGAAGGCCGCGACGCCGATCCCGCCCGCGATCAGGGGGATGAAAATCTTGAAGAAGAAGCGTGGGAACGAGTAGCCGTCGACGTAGGCGGTCTCGTCGATCTCCTTCGGAACGCCGGACATGAACCCTTCAAGGATCCAGACGGCGAGGGGAATGTTGAACAAGCAGTGTGCGAGCGCGACGGCGATGTGCGTGTCGAACAACCCCACCGAGGAGTAGAGCTGGAAGAACGGCAGCGCGAAGATCGCCGGCGGCGCCATGCGGTTCGTAAGCAGCCAGAAGAACAGGTGCTTGTCGCCGAGGAAGCGATAGCGCGAGAACGCGTAAGCAGCGGGCAAGGCCGCCGATACCGACAACAGCGTGTTCAGCGTCGCGTAGGTGATGGAATTGACGTAGCCGTTGTACCAAACGGGATCGCTGAAGATCCTGCGGTAGTTAGCGAAGGTGAAGTCGCGTGGCCAGAGCGTGAAGGTGCCGAGAATCTCGTTCGTGGTCTTGAACGACATATTCAGGAGCCAGTAGATCGGCACCATCAGGAACAGAATGTAGAGAACGGGCACGATCCAGCTCAGCCCGACCCGCGTGCGCGGCCGTGCGCGCGCTCTCGTCATGGCTGCCCGAGTTACGATCTGATCCGCAGTTGTGACATTGTTCGTCATGTGCGCGCCTCACCGCGGGTCATCACGGTGTAGAAGACCCAGCTCATTGCCAGCACCATCAGGAAATAGATCAGCGACATCGCGGCAGCGGGGCCGAGATCGAATTGCCCGAGCGCGATCTTCACGAGGTCGATGGAAAGGAGCGTGGTCGCGTTGCCCGGTCCGCCGCCGGTCAGCACAAACGGCTCTGTGTAAATGGTGAACGAATCCATGAGCCGAAGCAGGACGGCAATCGTCAGCACGCGGCGCATTTTCGGAAGCTGGATGAAACGAAAGACTGCCCAGCGCGATGCGCCGTCAATTTTTGCCGCCTGGTAGAAGGCATCGGGAATCGCCATCAGGCCGGCGTAAGCGAGGAGCACGACGAGCGAAGTCCAATGCCAGACGTCCATGAGGACCATCGTGAACCAGGCGTCGGCTGCGTTGCGGGTGAAGTTGTAGTTGAGGCCCATGCCATTCAGCATTCGGCCAAGCAGGCCGAAATCCGGCAGTGCGAAGATGTTCCAGATCGCGCCGACCACGTTCCACGGAATAAGCAGCGGCAACGCCATCAACACGAGACACACCGAAACCCACGGTCCGCGGCGCGGCATTGCGAGGGCGATCGCAACGCCGAGCGGAATTTCGATCGCGAGGATGGTGGCGGTGAAGATGATCTGGCGCAGCAGGGAGGCGTGGAAACGGTCCGAGTGCAGGACCTGCTCAAACCACTTCGATCCTTCGAAGAAGAACACGTTGCCGGCGAAGCTCTCCTGCACGGAATAATTGACGACCGTCATCAACGGGATGACGGCATTGAACGCCACCAGCACGAGGACCGGCAGGACGAGAAACCACGCGCGATTGTCGATGGTCTTGTCCATGGTCAGGCCTTTCCCTCGACCAGGTGGCCGTCGACATAGACGTGCAGCCGGCGCGGATCGAACGTGATGCTCGCGGACTGCGCGGAAATCTGTGCGTCCTCGCCGACGATCGCGTTGAGCGGAAGCTCGCCGAGCATGATGCGCGCGAGCTTGAAGCGGCCAACGTCGTCGACGCGCCTGACGCGGACCGGCAAGCCATTCCCGTTCTCTTCGATGCGTACGAACTCCGGCCGGATGCCAATCTCGGTGCGTACGGAAACGGCGGGCTTGCCGTAGTACTGCGGCAACTGGATCGGATGACCGGCGACGACAGCGGTGTTGCCCTCGATTTTGGCGGGCAACACGTTCATCCCCGGCGAGCCGATGAAGTAGCCGACGAAGGTATGGTTGGGCCGCTCGAACAGCTCTTCGGGCGTGCCGATCTGCACGACGCGGCCGTCGTACATGACGATGACCTTGGTCGCGAAGGTCAGCGCCTCGGTCTGGTCGTGTGTGACATAGATCATTGTCGTCGCGACCCGCCGATGCAGCTGCTTCAACTGCGAGCGAAGCAGCCACTTCAAGTGCGGATCGATCACGGTAAGCGGCTCATCGAACAGCATCGCGCTCACATCGGCGCGTACGAGTCCCCGCCCGAGCGAAATCTTCTGTTTGGAGTCCGCGGTCAGTCCCTTCGCCTTGCGCCCGAGCGCCGGCGTCAGATCGAGCATTGCGGCGATCTCGCGCACGCGGGCATCGAGGGCGGCGCCCCTCACGCCGCGGTTGCGGAGCGGGAAGGCCAAATTGTCGTAGACGGTCATCGTGTCGTAGATGACCGGGAACTGGAAAACCTGCGCGATATTGCGCTGTTCAGTGGTGCGGTTCGTGACGTCGGCGCCGTCGAACAGGATCGTGCCTTCGGTCGGCGTAAGAAGCCCGGACATCAGGTTGAGCAGCGTGGTCTTGCCGCAGCCGGATGGGCCGAGCAGGGCGTAGGCGCCGCCCGACGCGAAAGTCAGATTGGTCGTCTTCACCGCATACTCGGCGGCCGACTGCCGCGGCGTGTAGGAGTGGGCGATATCAACGAGATCAATTCGCGCCATCGCGAACTCCTATGCCGCTTCCGCGAAGTTCGGCGCGGCGACGAGCCGGCCGTCGCTGCCGAAGACGAACATCCGGTGCGGATCGAGATAGACCTCGACCGGAGCGCCGGGGCTTAGCTCGTGTATGCCGTGGGCGAGCGCGACCCAGCGCGCGCCCTCGTGGAGCGTGTGAACGAAGCTCTCGGAGCCGGTGATCTCCACTACCGCGACGGTCGCGTGAACGCGCACGGCGTCCTGGCTCGGCTGCCGCAAAAACAGGTGGTTGGCGCGAAAGCCGAGGTTGACCTCGCCGTCGGTGAGACCGGCAAGAGGCCCGCGCGCGGGCAGCACGACGCCGCCCGGCAAGAGCAGCTTGCCGGCTACGACCTTGGCGGAGACGAAATTCATCGGCGGGTCGGAGAAGACCTCCGCGGTCGCGCGATCAATGGGCCGGCGATAGACCTCGAGCGTTGGGCCGAACTGGGTGATGCGGCCTTCGCTCAACGTCGCCGTGCGGCCGCTGAGCAGCAGCGCGTCCGAGGGTTCGGCCGTTGCGTAGACGGCGATCGCACCGATCTCCGCGAACAACCGCGGCAATTCTTCGCGCAGTTCCTCGCGAAGCTTGTAGTCCAGATTTGCGAGCGGCTCGTCCAGCAACAGCAGGTCGGCGCGTTTCACGACCGCGCGTGCAAGCGCCGTGCGCTGTTGTTGGCCGCCCGAAAGCTCGAGCGGATAGCGATCGAGCAGGGGAGTGAGACGCATCAAGCCTGCCGTCTCGCGTACGCGGCGGTCGATCTCGTCGCGCGCGGTGCCAGCGACGCGCAGGGGCGAGGCGATGTTCTCGTAAACGGTGAGGTTCGGGTAGTTGATGAACTGCTGATAGACCATGGCAACGGAGCGCCTGCGCACGGGCGTGCCTGTGACGTCGCGGTCGTTGACCAACACTTTGCCTTCTGTCGGCGCGTCGAGACCCGCCATCATTCGTAGCAGCGTTGTCTTGCCCGACAGCGTCGGCCCGAGCAGCACGTTGAGGCTGCCGCGCTCGAGCTTGAGCGACACGTCGGACAAATGGGTCTCCGATCCGATCCGCTTCGTGACGTTGCGCAATTCGAGCGTCATCGCATTCTCCGTCACGCTGCCGTTGCTGCGGCGGCGCGCGGGTGTGCGCGCATCCATTCGTCGAGTGCGGAAAACTCGGAGGTCGATGCGACAAGTCCGATCCGGCTCCGCCGCCGCAACACGTCCTCGGCGGTCTGGGCCCACTCGTGCTCCATAAGATAGAGGACCTCGCGTTCCGTCAGGTCAGCGCCGAAATCGCGGCCCCAGTCGCCCGCGGTGCGAATGCCGGAAACGATTTTCGACGCGCGCGTGCCGTAAGCGTGAACAAGGCGTCGCGCGCGGCGCTGATCGCAACTCGGGCAGAGCAAGGTGAGCTTGACGACTTCAGCGTCCAGTCCGTTGACCGGGAAATCTCCGCCCGGAAGCGTCGATGTCGCGGTCCACGGCTGGCTCGCAGGAAAAAGGCTGGCGAGTTGCGAGAGCACGCGCTCGGCGAGGCGGCGATAGGTCGTGATCTTGCCGCCGTAGACGGTGACGAGCGGGGCACGTCCGTCGGCAGCGGAATCCAGCTTCAGAACGTAGTCGCGTGAGAGCGCCTTCGCATCAACTTCGCCGTCATCGAACAGCGGCCGAACACCGGCGAAGCTCGCGACAATCTGCGAAGGGCGGATGGGGTCGCGGAAATATTCGCTCGCTGCCGCACAGAGATAATCGGCTTCCTCTCCGCTGATCGAGGCAGCGGCGGGATCGCCGGCGAAGTCGAGCTCGGTGGTGCCGATCAGGGCAAAATCCTGCTCGTACGGAATAGCGAAGACCACGCGCCCGTCAGCATTCTGGAAAATGTAGGCGCGATCATGTGCAAAGGGACGGCGCACCACGATGTGACTGCCCTTCACGAGACGCACCGGCGCGTGCGGCGCACCGCCGACGCGGCGCGCGACGTCGGCGACCCACGGACCCGCGGCATTGACGAGGGCGCGCGCCGTCACATGACGTGTCCGCCGCGTGCGGCCTTCGACGAGATCGAGATGCCAAAGCCCTGCTTCGCGACGTGCGGCGGTGAGTTCCGTGCGCGTGGCGATCTCCGCCCCGTGTTCAGCGGCGTCGACCGCGTTGAGCACGACCAGGCGGGAATCCTCCACCCAGCAGTCGGAATACTCGAATGCGCGGCGAAACTCCGGCCGCAGCGGCTTCCCCGCCGGGTCTGCCGTGAGATCGACGCTGCGGGTAGGGGGCAGGATCTCGCGGCCGCGGAGATGGTCGTAAACGAACAGCCCGAGACGGATCAACCAGGCCGGCCGCAAGCCCTTGTGATGCGGAAGCACGAACCGGAGCGGCCGGACGATGTGGGGCGCGGCCCGCAGCAGGACTTCGCGCTCCAGCAACGCCTCGTAGACAAGGCGGAATTGGTAGTACTCGAGGTAGCGCAGGCCGCCGTGGATCAGCTTCGTCGACGCGGATGAGGTTGCGCCGGCCAGATCGCCCTTTTCACACAGGAAAACCGAAAGTCCGCGGCCGGCGGCATCGCGCGCGATTCCGCATCCGTTGATGCCGCCACCGATGACGGCGACGTCGAACGACCCCTCTGACAACGTGACGCTCCCGCCCTGACGCGACGCAATTTTCTTCGTTTTCTTTGATTTGGAGCGTAAACCGAAAAATATCGCGTCTCAAGCGAAAAAACCGCGCTTAAAGCGAAATCAGAGCTCCTCAGGGCCGGACCTGACCTCGACCAGCCGCACCTCCGCCTCGTCGCAAATCTTTCGGATGGCCGCGGGGCGGCAGTAGTCGGTGACGAACGTATGCACCTGCGAGAGGTGCCCGATCCGCACCGGCGCGGAGCGTTCGAATTTCGTCGCGTCGCAGACAAGGATCACGTGACGTGCGTGCGAAATGATCTCCTGGGCGATCCGCACTTCGCGGTAGTCGAAGTCCAGGAGCGCACCATCCTGATCGATCGCGGACACACCGATCACAGCGTAGTCCACCCGGAACTGGCGGATGAAATCGATCGCCGCCTCACCAACGATCCCGCCGTCGGCATGGCGGACAAGACCGCCGGCGATCACAACCTCGATCTGAGAATAGCCGCGCATCAGGCTCGCAACGTTGAGATTATTCGTGATCACCATGAGTCCGGAGTGTTGAAGCATCGCGCGAGCGACAGCTTCCGTCGTCGTGCCGATGTTGATGAAGAGCGAAGCGTCGTTGGGAACGAGTGCCGCGGTCGCGTGACCGATTTCTTCCTTCGCTTCCATCGCGATCGTGCGACGCGCGTCGTAACCGACGTTGTGAATGCCGGACGCCAGAATCGCGCCGCCGTGGATGCGCGTGAGCATCCGCTTGTCGCAAAGCTCGTTCAGATCCTTGCGGATTGTTTGCGGGGTCACTTCGAAGCGGCCGGCGAGATCCTCGACCGTCACGCGCCCGGCTTGGCGCGCGAGATCGACAATCGCCTGCTGTCGCGGGATGAGCATGGGTTGCGATCTGCCCTCGGCGCGAAAATGAAACGAAAGCGACCTGAAGACAAGTCCCGCGATGCCGGGAATGAGAAAGCCAGCGTTCCGGAGAGAATTTTTGGTTAGCGTGCGAGGGTCCGGCGCACGGCGTCGCGCCAGCCCGCGTGTTTCTTGGCGCGCTCTTGCGCCGACATTGCTGGCGTGAAGCGGCGATCGAGGCGCCAGCTCTTCGCAAAGCCCGATTGATCAGGCCAGACGCCGGCCTTGTGACCAGCGAGCCAGGCGGCGCCGAGCGCTGTGGTTTCGAGCATCACTGGCCGGTCGACCGGCGCGTCAAGCAGGTCGGCGAGGCGCTGCATGGTCCAATCGCTCGCGACCATTCCGCCGTCTACGCGCAACACCGTTTCCGCCGAACCGGTCCAATCGCGGTGCATCGCCTCGAGAAGATCGTGGGTCTGGAAGCAGACGCTTTCCAGCACGGCGCGTGCGAGCTCCTTCGGTCCAGTCGCGCGCGTAAGCCCGAACATCGCCCCGCGCGCCT
Organism: uncultured Alphaproteobacteria bacterium; assembly: GCA_963711595.1. Taxonomy (GTDB): domain Bacteria; phylum Pseudomonadota; class Alphaproteobacteria; order Rhizobiales; family Xanthobacteraceae; genus JAUSIF01. Next base: position 124,666 of record CAVQER010000006.1, on the reverse strand, counting down.
CGGCATCCCACCACGGCGCGCCGAGCCCGGTGAACGCGGGAACGAGATAGACGCTCTGTCCAGGATCGGCCGCAGCGGCGAGGGGACCGGATTGGTCCGCGCGTTCGATTAATTTCAATCCGTCGCGCAGCCACTGAACCGCGGCACCCGCAACGAAAATCGACCCTTCGAGCGCGTACGTGGACTTTCCATTCAGCCGGTAGGCGATCGTCGTGAGCAAACGGTTCTGCGAGCGCACCCGATCGGTGCCGGTGTTGAGGAGTGCAAAACATCCTGTGCCGTAGGTCGACTTCAACATCCCTGGGCTGAAGCAGGCTTGGCCGACTGTTGCCGCCTGCTGGTCACCGGCGATTCCGCGGATCGCGACCGATGCGCCGAAGTGACCGACATCCGTTGTGCCGAATTCTGCTGCGCAATCGAAGACCTTCGGTAGGACGTTGCGCGGGATCTTGAGCAACCGCAGCAGATCGGCATCCCATTCGCCCGTCGCAATGTTGAAGAGCAGCGTGCGAGCGGCATTGGTCGCGTCCGTGCCGTGCACCCGGCCGCCGGTAAGGCGCCACAGAAGAAACGTATCCACGGTACCGAAGGCGAGCTTGCCTGCCTCGGCGGCTTTGCGCGCGCCGTCGACGTGGTCGAGAATCCAGGCGAGCTTGGTGCCGGAAAAATAGGGGTCGAGCAGCAGGCCGGTCTTGTCCGTCACCGTCGCTTCCACGCCTTCCGCGTGCAGCCGCGCACAGATGTCGGCGGTGCGGCGGTCCTGCCAGACTATGGCGCGATGTATCGCCTTACCGGTGTTGCGATCCCAAACGAGCGTTGTCTCGCGCTGGTTGGTTATGCCGATCGCGGCGATGTCGGGAGCGGACAGTTTCGCGTCGGCGAGTGCGAAGCGAGCCGTATCGAGCGTGCTCTGCCAGATGTCCTCGGGATCGTGCTCGACCCAGCCGGACTGCGGAAAGTGCTGCGCGAACTCGCGCTGGCCGAGACCGCGAATGCGATACTGCTCGTCATAGACGATCGATCGCGTCGACGTCGTGCCCTGGTCGATCGCAAGGATGTAGCCGGCCATCGGCGGTCTCGCCTCCCGCGGGCATTCTCTCCAAGTTTGCGCGTTTGGGAAGCGGCAAGAAAAAAGCTTCCCGCCCTCTCGGGCGGGAAGCCAGCTTATTGAACGGTATCGAAACGGCGATTAGCTGCCGCTCTCGACCTTGCCGCTCAGGATCGGACCGAAGAACTCCCACTTCTCGCCCGTGAACTTCATCATCTGCTGATCGTCGATCGGGAAGAAGTCGTTGTCGCCCGTGTTGATCTTGATGCCGGGCAGCAACAAGCCGACGTCGAGGTTCTTGAGACTTGCGGCCTGCTTCATCACGTTTTCACGCGTGAGGTTGTCGCCGCACTGCTTCAGGACCTGGTGGAGCGTTTGCGCGACGGTCCAGCCGTAGCCGGTGAAGCTCGAGGCCTTGTCGCCCTCGGGATAGTACTTGTCCATGAAGGCGAAGAATTCCTTCATGGCTTTGTCGTCCTTCCACTGCGGATCGGTCTGATCCTTCAGGTAGCCGGTCGACAGCGCACCGATCGCGGTGTCGAAGCCGGCCGGCTTCAGAACGGCGCCGGTCGAGGTCGAAACCTGATTGAGGAAGTGCACCGGCTTCCAGCCGATCTCGGTCATCTTCTTGAGGGACTGCGCGGCGAACTTCGGGGTCGTGATGTTCACGAACACGTCGGCGCCGGAGGACTTCAAGTTGATGATCTGCGAGTCAACGGTCGGATCTGCGACTTCGTACGGTAGTTCGGTGACGATCATCTTGGTGTTGGCACCAAGTCCGTCCTTCAGGCCCTTGAGCAGGTCCTTGCCGTAGTCGTCGTTCTGATAGAGGACGCCGATCTTCGCGTTGGGATGGTTCTTCATGATGTACGCCGCGTAGATCTTGCCCTCGCCCTGGTAGTTGGGCTGCCAGCCCATCGTCCAGGGATAGTTCTTGGGGTCGCCCCACTTGGTCGCGCCCGTTGCGACGAAGAGTTGCGGCACCTTCTTCGAGTTCATGTATTTCTGGATCGCCGTGTTCGACGGCGTGCCCAGGCTCTGAAAGACGAGCAGCACTTCGTCGCTCTCGACGAGCTTGCGCGCCTGTTCGACCGCACGCGGCGGCGCGTAGCCGTCGTCGTAGGTGATGTAGTTGATCTTGCGGCCGTTGATGCCGCCTTCGGCGTTGACCTTGTTGAAGTAGGCGCCGATCGTCTTGCCGATCGTGCCGTACGCCGAGGCCGGACCACTGTAAGGATTGATATTGCCGACTTTGATCTCGGTGTCGCTCGCACCGGGATCATATTTCTTCTGCGCGGACACGGGACCGGCCAAACCAACGGCCAAGCCCAGCGCGAGCGCGGGTAGCATTCCGTATTTCATCAAGCGCATCACTTCCTCCCTTCTGGACTGACTTTCCACCAGCCTGCAGCGGCAAGCCGGTCAAACACAAGCTTGAGCAAGCCGGCGGCTCCCGACGGCATCACGAAGATCAAGAGAATCAACATGATACCGTATACCGCGCCGGCAAGCCCTTTCGAGACACCCTCGGCGAGATGCGGCACAAACAGGATAAACAAAGCGCCAAAGAAAGCGCCCGGAATCCAGCCTACGCCACCCACGACGAGACCCACGAACAAGACAACCGATAAAGCGAAAGTGAAGCTGTCGGGCGCAACGAACTGCACGACGATGGCGCCAAGTGCGCCCGCGACACCCGTGTAAAACGCGCTCACACCGAAGGTAAGCGACTTGTAAAGGGAAAGATTCACACCCATCGCCTTCGCCGCAATGGGATTGTCGCGGATCGCCGTTATCGCGCGACCAGTGCGGCTGCCGACGAGGTTGTAGGCGAACGCGAACGACAGCAGCAAAACAAACAGCGTGAAGTAGTAGAGCCACCGGTCGGGATTGATCGGCAGACCGAACGGCGCGTCCGGTTTGATGATGACAATACCTTGCACCCCGCCGGTCCAATGCTCGATCGGTGAGAACTTGAGAATCTGCGGCAAGGCTATCGCGAGCGCGAACGTCGCGAGCGCAAGATAAATTCCTTCAAGGCGAAGCGCGGGAAGACCGAACAGATAGCCGGCGACGAAACAAATGATGCCGGCGGCCGGGATAGTCCAATAATAGGCGATCCCCAACTGTTCCATCATGATCGCGGCCGTGTATGCACCGATCGCGTAGAACGCGCCGTGACCGAGCGAGAACTGGCCGTTGAAGCCGGTCAACAGATTGAGCCCCATGATCGCGATCGCGTAGACCATCGCGAGCGTCAGCTGGAAGACGAAGAAGTTCTTGACCATCAGCGGCAGCGCAACGATGCCGACGAGCACGAGCAATCCGATCAGCAGGCGCACGCGCGACTTTTTCGCAACTGGCGACGGGCCAGTTTCGACGGGCAAGGCTGACTTCGGCGTGTCGGATTTCATCGCGTCATACTCGGCTGACGATCCTGCGGCCGAACAAGCCGCTCGGTCTGATCATCAAGACCGCGATGATCAGGGCGAGGGCGATCGTGAGCTTCATCTCGCGGCCGATGTAGGGGACGAAAGTGCCGGCGAGATTCTCGATCACGCCGACGGCAAATCCTCCGAGCACGGCGCCGCCGGGGCTGGTCAGGCCGCCGACAACGGCGCCCGCGAAGCCGTAGAGCAGGATGCTCAGCATCATGTTCGGCTCGAGAAACACGACCGGCGCGATCAGCATGCCGGCGATGGCGCCGATCGCCGCGGCCATGCCCCAGCCGAGCGCGAGCATCCAGTCGACACGGATGCCGACAAGGCGCGATGAGTTCGGATTCGCCGCAGCCGCGCGCATCGCGAGCCCGACGCGCGTGTAACGGAAGAAGCCGTAGAGAAGCAGAAGCACGATAATAACGATTCCGATCATTCCCGCGTCGTGTGCGCTCAGCAGCCCGTTGCCGAGCACCGAACGGGTGCCGAACGGAGAGGGGAACGCCTTGATCGTGAATTCCCAGATGAATCCCGCGAGGCTGTTGACGATGACGAACAGCGCGATGAAGACAACGACGTGACTGAGCACCGGTGCATTGTGGATCGGCTTGAAGATCGTGCGCTCGATGATCACGCCGGCAACGAATGACACGGCGATCGTCACGAAGAACGCGACCCAATAGGGGAAGCCCCACTGCATCAACTGCCAGGCGATGAATGTCGAAAACATCGCCATCTCGCCCTGCGCGAAATTGAGATGATCGATCGCCTGGTAGATCATGACGATCGCAAGCGCCATGCAGGCGTAGATCGCGCCGGTGGCGAGGCCCGCGAGCACCTGATGCAGAAACAGTTCCATACTTTGCGGGCTCCTCAGTATCCCAGATAAGACCGTCGGATGTCTTCGTCCTCGCGAAGCTTCTCCGCGGGTCCGGCGATCACCACGCGTCCGGTTTCCAGGAGATATGCGTGGTCGGCGAGTTCGAGCGCGAGCGCCGCGTTCTGCTCGACGAGGAAGATGCTTACCTTTTCCTGCTCATTGAGCGTTCGCAGAATGCCGAACAACTCTTTCACGATGAGCGGCGCCAAGCCGAATGACGGCTCGTCGAGCAACATCAATTTCGGACGCAACATCAACCCGCGGGCGATCGCGAGCATCTGCTGTTCGCCGCCGGAGAGAGTGCCGGCCTGTTGATGGTAGCGGTGCCGCAGGATCGGAAAGTAGTTGAGGACACGCTCGAGGTCCTCCGCGGTTTCCCTCCGGTCGCGACGCGTCATCGCGCCGAGCTGGAGGTTCTCATCGACGGAGAGCTGGACGAAGGTGCCGCGTCCCTCGGGCACGTGTGCAATACCAAGGCGGGCGATATCGGCCGTCGATTTTCCCGAAATGACTTCGCCGTTGAATCGGATTTCGCCACTCGTCCGTACCATGCCGGAAAGCGACCGGAGAGTTGATGTCTTGCCTGCCCCGTTCGCGCCGAGCAGCGTCGTGATACCCCCCTCGGCCATGTCAAATTCGAGGCCATAGAGGACCTGGGTATGTCCGTAGTAGGCGCACAGGCCGCGCGCTGTGAGCAAGGGCGTGCTCATTTGTGGTCGGTCCCCAGATAGGCGCGGATCACATCCGGGTCATTCTGCACTTCCGCCGGCGTGCCCTCTGCGATCTTGCGGCCGAAATCGAGAGCAACGACCTTGTCGGATATCGACATCACCAGGTTCATGTGATGCTCGACGAGAAGTACGGTGACCTCGCGGTCGTCGCGGATGTGTCGGATCAAGCCGCCGAGCTGCTCTACTTCGTGATGATTGAGACCGCCGGCCGGCTCGTCGAGCAGAAGCAGCTTCGGATTGGCGGCGAGGGCGCGTGCGAGTTCGACGCGCTTGCGTGTGCCGACGGGCAAGTCGCTCACCAGGCGCTTCGCCACGGAGCGAAGATCGAGATAGTCGATCAGCGTCCACGCGACGTATTCGACTTCCGCTGCCTGACGGCGAACGGACGGCAGGCCGATGGAGTCGCTGAAAAAATTGCTCTGCGTGTTCGAGTGGAAGCCGACGCGAATGTTGTCGAGCACGTTCATCCGCTGGAACAGCGCGAGATTCTGGAACGTGCGGCAGATTCCGATCGAAGTGATGCGGTGCGCTGGCTCGCTGAGAATGCTCTTCCCAGCGAAGCGGATGTCCCCGCGATCCGGCGAGTAAAGGCGGCTGAGGCAATTGAAGAGTGTAGTCTTGCCGGCGCCGTTCGGACCGATCAGGCCGAGGATCTGTCCTTCGCGTTGATCGAAAGAGACGCCGTCCAGCGCGATGATGCCGCCGAAACGAAGGCCGACGTTGTCGACAGCGAGAAGCGGCGCGGACGTGTTCGATTTCGCCGCGCGCGCGACCGCGCCGAGTGGGCTGAGCGATTCCATGATCAGCGACGAGTCACAAAGCGATCAACGACGCTAATTTGCTCAAGCCTGTCCCGTCCGGTGGGCATCCTTCCTCTTCCTCCCCTTGAACCGCTCCAGCTCTAACGGCCAGTAAGCGCGGCTTCGATATTTCGTACGACATTGACCAGACGCGGACCGATATCGGCTTCGAGGCGGTCCTGCGTCAACTGGAATGCGGGCGCCCCGCAGTTAAACGAGAAGACACCCGACCCGTCGGCGAGCACGAGCGGCACGCCGACGCCGGCGATATCCGGTTCCCATTCGCCTATGGAAGTAGTGAACCCCTTCACCGCAAGATCCTTGATCCCGCGTTCGATTCCGGCGCGAACCTTGGGCCAGCGATCGCCTTCCTTGCGGGCGATGAAGCTCATCAAGTACTCGCGCTCCTTGACCGGGAGGGCAGCAAGCAAGGCGCGTCCCATCGCCGTCGTTGCGAGCGGAACACGCGCGCCGAGGTCGAGGCGAAGCATGACGCCCTCCTTGCCGCGGCAGTGCTCGACATAAATGAGGTTCAGCCGGTCGCGGCTGCCAAGCGCGACGGAAGCCGCCGCGTAATCCGCAAGCTCCTGCATGTAAGGCCGCGCGATCTGCCGGATGCGCATGTTGGCCAGCGCCGAGTAGCCAATGGATAGGGCGCCAGGCGCGAGCTGATACTTCTCGAGCCTCTCGATATGCGTGAGATAGCCGAGGCGGGTGAGCGTATGCGTCAGGCGCGAGACCGTGGCCTTGGGAAGGCCGGTGCGCGAGACGAGCTCCTGATTTCCGAGCAGCCCTTCGCTCGGGGAAAACGCGCGAAGAATTTCGAGACCGCGGGCAAGAGCGACGACGAATTTTCGATCGGGTTTGGAATTGCGAGCGCCCAGCTTGTTGCCGGACACGCTCCATTGGTCGTACGCCGATTCCACCCGCAAAATCGTCCCCCGATGTGCGGTACCAATTGACACCGATCGCAGCACTTTCTAGCCTCGCGGTCAACTTGCAGAACGTAGTTCCGCATAACGGAACAAGTGCATTCGCCGGCCGAACGGGGAGCGGCTTAGACTTCGATCACAAGAAAGAGTGTGGGCGTCGGACTCGCGGCGGCCAACACCTATTTGGGGGAAGGAGCGCCACTCGTGTCTGAGCTCGTGCAAACGCGTCGCGACGGCGAAGTTGCGATAATCATCGTCGACAATCCGCCAGTCAACGCGCTCAAGTATGAAGTGCGCGCTGGAATTCTCGAAGGCGTCACCAAGGCAAGCACGGATGCAGGCGTCGCGGCGATCGTCATCGCATCGGCGGGACGCACGTTCATTGCAGGCGCGGACATCACCGAGTTCGGCAAGCCGCCGAAGGCGCCGAGCCTGATCGACGTGATTGCGGCGATCGATGAGGTGAAGAAGCCTGTGATCGCGGCGATGCATGGCACGCCGCTGGGCGGCGGTCTTGAAATCACGCTCGCCTGCCATTTCCGTGTCGCGGCTCCGGACACGCGGCTTGGTCTTCCCGAGATCAAGCTCGGCCTCATTCCCGGCGCGGGCGGAACGCAACGGCTGCCGCGGCTCGTCGGCGTCGAGAAGGCGCTCGAGATGATCCTCTCCGGCAATCCGATTCCGGCGAAGGACGCGCTCAGCGTCGGGCTGATCGACGAAATCATCGAAGGAGATTTGATCGCCGGTGCGGTTGCATTCGCGCGCAAGGTCGTCGCGGAGAAGCGGCCGCTGAAGCGTGTGCGCGACATGGAGGAGAAGCTCGCGCCGTTCCGCTCCAATCCGGAGAAGTTCGCGGAAGCCGCCGCAAATCTTGGAAAGCGAGCGCGCGGCCTGGACGCGCCGACCGCCGCAATCGAAGCGGTGCGCTGGACGCTCGACGTTCCGTTCGATGCCGCGCTGAAGCAGGAGCGCGACACCTTCATTCGCTTGATGTTGGGCGATCAGTCGAAGGCGCAGCGCCATCTTTTCTTTGCCGAACGTGAAGCGTCGAAAATTCCGGGCCTTGCCGCCGACATAAAGCCGCGTGAAATCAAGAAGGCAGCGGTGATCGGCGCCGGCACCATGGGCGGCGGCATTTCGATGAACTTTGCAAACGCGGGCATTCCGGTCACGGTGGTGGAAACCAGCGAGGAAGCGCTGCAGCGCGGGTTCGATACGATCAGCAAGAACTATCGCACGAGCGTGCAGCGCGGCGGCTTGAGCCAGGAGAACATGGACAAGCGGCTATCCCTGTTCACGCGATCGACTTCGCTGGAGGCGGTCGCCGACGCGGACATCATCATCGAAGCCGTGTTCGAGGAAATGGACATCAAGAAAAAGGTGTTCACGGAGCTCGATCGGCTCGCCAAACCCGGCGCGGTGCTTGCGACGAACACCTCTTATCTCGACGTCAATGCAATCGCGCAGACAACGAAGCGGCCGCAGGAAGTGCTCGGTATGCACTTCTTCAGTCCCGCGAACGTGATGAAGTTGCTCGAGATCGTGCGAGGAAAGGAGACCGCGCCCGACGTGCTCGCAACCGCGATGGCAGTGGGCCGTAAGATCGGAAAGGTGCCTGTCGTTGTGGGTGTCTGCCACGGCTTCGTGGGCAACCGCATGCTGTCGCCGCGGCAGGTGCAGGCGGAGCGCTTGCTGCTTGAGGGCGCGCTTCCGCGCGACGTCGACGCTGCGGCGGTCGAGTTCGGCTTTCCGATGGGACCGTTCGCGATGGGGGACCTCGCGGGTCTAGACGTCGGTTGGCGTATCCGGCGGGCCCTGGGGCTCCGTGCGGAGATTGCCGACACGCTCTGCGAAGCGGGCAATTTCGGCCAGAAGACAGGCAAGGGCTTCTATATTTATGAGCCCGGCTCACGCACACCGGGCCACAATCCCGAAGTCGACGAGTTGATCGCCGCTGCTTCGAGGCGGCTAGGGTTCAAGCGGCGGGCGATCGACAAGCAGGAAACCATCGAGCGGCTCGTGTTCTCGATGATCAACGAAGGCGCGCGCATTCTCGAAGAGGGAATCGCGTACCGTCCGGGCGACATCGACGTGATCTGGGTTTACGGCTACGGCTGGCCGGTCTGGCGCGGCGGGCCGATGTTCTACGGCGATCAGGTCGGGTTGCCGTACATCCGTGACCAGTTGAAAATTTACGCCGCGCGGTCTGGCGACAAGAGCCTCGAACCTTCCTCCTATCTCAGCAGACTTGCCGACGAGGGACGCGGCTTCGCTTCTCTTGCAGAAGCCGCGAAGAAATCCGCGTGAGCTTTTCGCGCCCATATCCATGGGAACGCTCTTATCCGGAGGGCGTGCGATGGGACATGCCGATCAAGACCGGGACGGTGCACGGCTTGCTCGACGACGCGGCGGAAACGTACGGCGACAACCCCGGGTTCGAGTATCGGGACCGGCGGTTTTCCTTCCGTGAAATGGCGGAGCTGTCGCGCAGGGCGGCCGCAGGATTTCGCAGGCTCGGCGTATCGCGCGGCACGCCGGTCGCACTCTATCTTCCCAATTCGCCGTATCACCTGATTTCGTTCTTCGGCGCATTACGGGCCGGCGCTCGCATCGTGCATCTCAGTCCGCTCGATGCCGAACGCGAACTTGCATACAAGCTCAAGGACAGTGGCGCTCGCATCGTCGTGACGACGAATTTTCCCGTCATGTTTCCGCGCATACAGAAACTGAAACAGGCCGGACATTTCGACCATTTGATCGTCGGAGACGATGCGGCTTGGGGACCATCGTTTGTCCCGCTTGAGTCGTTTTCTGAGAATGAAACCGTGCATTCGTTTACGCGTCTGCTCGATGAGGATGGAACGGATCGCGATTTTCCGAAGGTCGCTCCCGAGGATCTTGCGTTGCTGCAATACACAGGTGGCACGACGGGCGAGCCAAAGGGAGCGATGCTGACGCATGCAAATCTGACCGCGGCCGTCTCGATGTATCAGGCCTGGCATGACGGGCAGGGGCACTCGAAACATGGCGAAGACCGCGTCATTTGCGTGCTGCCGTTGTTTCACATCTACGCGCTGAGCAGCGTCATGCTGCGCTGTCTGCAGTCAGGAAACGAGCTGTTGCTGCGACCGCGCTTCGACGTCGAGGGCATCGTGCGCGATATCGAGCAGAAAAAGGCGACCACGTTCCCGGGCGTCCCGACGATGTGGATCGCGCTCAGCGCCTATCCCGGAATCGAGAAGCGGGACCTTTCATCGCTGCGATTCTGTTATTCGGGAGGTGCGCCGCTTCCGGTCGAAGTCGCGCAGCGGTTCGAACGCCTGACCGGCTATTCGATCCGCGGCGGATGGGGCATGACCGAAACAGCCCCCGCCGGCACCAACCTTCCGCAAAGAGGCCCGGTGCGTCCCGGGTCGATCGGCGTGCCGCTTCCGGGCATTGAGATCGACGTGGTCGCGGTCGACGATCCGCGTCGCGTACTCGGGTTCGGTGAGGTCGGCGAGATGCGGATCAAGGGGCCGAACGTATTCCAGGGTTACTGGAATCGGCCAGAGGAAACGGCTGCGGCGTTCGCCGACGGATTCTTTCTGACGGGCGACATCGTTTACATGGACGAGAACGGATACGTGTTCCTCGTCGACCGCAAGAAGGACATGATCATTTCAGGCGGCTTCAACGTGTACCCGCAGATGGTGGAACAAGCGATCTACGAGCATCCTGATGTCGAAGAGGTCTTGGTGATCGGAGTACCCGACGCCTATCGCGGAGAAACAGGTAAGGCCTTCATGAGGTTGCGCGCGAACGCGCCGTTGCTGTCGATCGAGACACTGCAAGCGTTTCTCGCTGACAAGATCGGCCGGCACGAGATGCCGACCGAGCTCGAGATTCGTCCCTTCCTGCCGCGCACGGCGATCGGAAAACTGTCGAAGAAAGAGCTCGTCCAAGAAGAGAAGCAGAAGCGCGCGAGAACACCCCAGTCGGAGGCAGCCAATGCGTGAAGCCGTTATCGTTTCCAGCGCCCGGACGCCGATCGGGAAAGCCTATCGCGGCGCCTTCAACATGACGCACGGGGCGACGTTGGGCGGGCACGTGATCAAGCACGCGGTGGAGCGCGCGAAGATCGATCCGGGCGAGGTTGAAGACGTGATCATGGGATGTGCGCTGCCGGAGCGGGCGACCGGCCAGAACATTGCGCGACAGGCCGCGTTGCGTGCGGGTTTGCCGGTGACGACGGGTGGAATGACCGTCAACCGTTTCTGCTCCTCGGGACTGCAAACGATTGCGCTCGCAGCGCAGCGGATCATGACGGGCGAAGCCTCGGTGCTCGTCGCGGGCGGGCTCGAGAGCATCAGCCTCGTCCAGGACGGCAAGTCTCCGAATGTCCCCGATCCTTGGCTCATCGAGCACAAGCCGCAAATCTACATCACCATGATCGAAACGGCGGACATTGTGGCCGAGCGCTATCAAGTGACACGCGAACGCCAGGATGAATTCGCGCTGGAAAGCCAGAAGCGCACGGCAGCGGGTCAGGCGGCGGGCCGGTTCGATGCGGAGATCGTTCCGCTTCCGACCGTGAAGAAGGTGGTGAACAAGGACACAAAAGAAGAAACGCAGGAGAACGTGACGCTCAAGAAAGATGAGGGCAACCGGCCCGACACCAACATTGACGGGCTGCGCGGACTCCAGCCGGTGCGCGAGGGCGGATTCATCACCGCTGGCAACGCGAGTCAGCTGTCCGACGGCGCCTCTGCCTGCGTCGTCATGGATGCCAAGCTCGCGGAGAAAAAGGGTCTGAAGCCGCTCGGCACTTTCCGTGGGTTCGCGGTGGCGGGCTGCGAGCCGGACGAGATGGGAATTGGGCCGGTCTTCGCAGTGCCGAAGCTCCTGGACCGCCACGGGATGAAGGTGTCCGACATCGACCTTTGGGAGTTGAACGAGGCGTTCGCGAGTCAGGTCCTCTATTGCCGCGACCGGATCGGCATTCCGCAGGAGCGCCTGAACGTCGACGGGGGCGCGATCTCGATCGGTCATCCGTACGGCATGAGCGGCGCCCGCATGACCGGCCACATTCTCATTGAAGGCCAGCGCCGCGGAGCAAAGCGCGGCGTCGTCACCATGTGCATCGGCGGCGGAATGGGCGCCGCGGGGCTGTTTGAGATACACTAGTTGCATTGTTATGGCCGGGCTCGTCCCGGCCATCCACGTCTTTTCGCAAGGAAGGCGTGGATGCCCGGGCCAAGCCCGGGCATGACGAAGGAGGAAGACGACGATGGATCTCCGTTTCACGCCCGAAGAGAACGCGTTCCGCGAGGAAGTGCGGACGTTCTTCAAGCAGAACCTCCCGGAAACCATCCGCCGCAAGATGGTGGAGGGGCGCCGGCTTTCGAAGGACGACATCGTGACGTGGCAGCGGCTGCTCAACAAAAAGGGTTGGGCCGTACCGCACTGGCCGAAGGAGTGGGGCGGTACCGGGTGGACGCCGATCCAGCAATACATCTATGTCGAGGAGCGCGAGAAAGCGCCGGCGCCCGAGCCCGTGCCGTTCGGCACCGCGATGGTCGGACCGGTGATCATTGCGTTCGGCAACGAGGCGCAGAAGAAGAAGTTTCTCCCTCGCATCGCCAACATCGATGACTTTTGGGTGCAGGGCTTTTCCGAGCCCGGTGCAGGGTCGGACCTCGCTTCGCTCAAGACAACGGCAAAGCGCGTTGGGGACCACTACGTCGTCAACGGCCAGAAGACGTGGACCACTTATGCGCAGTACGGCGACTGGATTTTCTGCCTCGTCCGCACCGATCCGGCAGCGAAGAAACAGGAGGGAATCTCGTTCCTCCTGATCGACATGAAGACCAAGGGGATCACGGTGCGCCCGATCCAGACGATCGACGGCGGGCACGAGGTGAACGAGGTGTTCTTCGACGAGGTCAAGGTGCCGGTCGAGAATCTGATCGGGCAGGAGAACCGGGGCTGGGATTATGCCAAGTTCCTGCTCAGCAACGAGCGCACGGGCATCGCCCGCGTCGGAATCTCGAAGGAGCGCATTCGACGGCTGAAGGAACTCGCCTCCATCGAGCTCGACGGCGACAAGCCGCTCATCGAAGACGAACGCTTCCGCGTGAAGGTCGCGAGCGTCGAGGTGGAACTGAAGGCGCTCGAGATGCTGCAGCTCCGCGTCGTGGCGGCAAGACGCACGGGCGACAACAAGCCGGATCCCGCCTCATCGATTCTGAAGATCAAGGGATCGGAAATCCAGCAGGCGATCACGGAACTCGCGCTCCAGGTCGTGGGTCCCTACGCGCTGCCGTACGATCCGGATGAGGAGACTGCGCTTCGCAACGAACCTCCGATCGGTCCGGAGTGGGCTGCGCCGATCGCGCCGACTTACTTCAATTACCGCAAGGTTTCGATCTACGGCGGCTCGAACGAAATTCAGAAGAACATCATCGCCAAGGCCGTCCTGGGACTGTGAAGAGATGGACTTCGGGTTGAGTGAGGAGCAGCGGCTCCTCAAGGAAAGCGTCGAACGCCTGTTCGCCGACCGCTACGACTTCGAGAAGCGCAAGGGGTTCATGAAATCCGCCGACGGGTGGAGCCGCGAGCTGTGGAAGCAGTATGGCGAGCTCGGCCTGCTTGGATTGCCCTTCGACGAAAAGCACGGCGGCTTTGGCGGCGGACCTGTCGAGATCATGATTGTGATGGAGGCGTTCGGGCGTGCCCTCGCGCTCGAGCCATACGTCGCCACGGTGCTTCTCGGCGGCGGCGCAGTGCGCCACGCGGGCAACGAGGTGCAGCGCACGGCGATCTTGCCGAAGGTGGCAAGCGGAGAGTTGCTGCTCGCGTTCGCGCACGCCGAACGGCAATCGCGCTACGATCTTGGCGACGTGCTGCTCACCGCCAAGAACGACGCATCGGGTTATGTGCTCGACGGGGCGAAAAGCTTGGTCTTGCACGGTGACACGGCGGATCAGTTGATCGTATCGGCGCGCGTGTCAGGCGGGCGCAAGGATCGCGATGGCATCGCCCTGTTCATCGTGGATAGCAAGGCAAAGGGAGTGTCGTGCCGCGGCTACCAGACCAATGACGGTCAACGCGCAGCGGAGATCACGTTCGAAGGCGTGAAAGTCGTCGCGGATGCGGCACTCGGTGAGCCGGGAAACGCGTTTCCGGCGATCGAACGCGTCGTGCATGAGACAATTGCCGCGCTCGCCGCGGAAGCGGTGGGCGCGATGACCGCGATGCACGAGATGACGGTCGACTATCTGCGCACGCGTAAGCAGTTTGGCGTCCCTATTGGCAGCTTCCAGGTGCTCCAACATAAGGCCGTCGACATGCTCGTCGCGATCGAACAGGCGCGCAGCATCATGATGTTCGGCACGATGATGGCTGCGGAGGCCGATGCAAAGGAACGCGCGAAGGCGATGTCCGCGGTAAAGGCGCAGATCGGACGTTCCGGTCAGATCGTCGGCCAGATCAGCACGCAGCTGCACGGCGGCATCGGCATGACGATGGAGTACAAGGGCGGACACTATTTCAAGCGACTCGCCATTATCGATACGATGTTCGGAGACGCGGACCATCACCTTGCTGCGCTCGCCCGCATGGGCGGGCTCGTTGCGGCCTGAACGGGGGACTTCGCATGATTCCGGAACCCAGCGCGCGCTCGAAGGAGCTGCACAAGCGCATCAGCGCGTTCATGGCCGAACACGTCCTTCCAGTCGAGGCGCTCTATCAGAAGGAGATCGATGAATCGAAGGATCGCTGGACTGCGCCCAAATTGATGGAGGACCTGAAGAAGAAGGCGAGGGCCGCCGGCCTCTGGAACATGTTTCTCCCGAAGTCAGAAGGTTACGAGGAAGGCCTGTCGAACCTCGACTACGCACCGCTCTGCGAGTTGATGGGGCGTTCGCCGATCGCCGCCGAGGCGTTCAATTGCTCGGCGCCGGACACCGGCAATATGGAGACGATCGCCCGCTACGGCACTGCCGAGCAGAAGAAGAAATGGCTGCAGCCACTGCTCGACGGCGAAATCCGCTCGTGTTTCGCGATGACCGAACCTGCGGTGGCGTCGTCGGACGCGACCAACATCCGCTCCGAGATCCGGCGTGACGGCGATCACTATGTCATCAACGGCCGCAAGTGGTGGACGTCAGGTGCGATGGATAAGCGCTGCAAGATCATCATCTTCATGGGGCAGACCAATCCCGAGGCGCCTTCGCACAAGCGGCAGTCGATGATCCTCATCCCGATGGATACGCCGGGCATCAAGATCATCCGGCCGCTCAGTGTGTTCGGCTATGACGACGCGCCGCACGGGCACGCGGAGGTCGTGTTCGAGAACGTGCGTGTTCCGGCTGCGAACATCCTGCTCGGCGAAGGACGCGGCTTCGAGATTGCACAGGGACGCCTCGGGCCAGGCCGTATCCACCACTGCATGCGGCAGATCGGCATCGCCGAGCGTGCACTCGAGACCCTTTGCCAGCGCGCGATGACGCGGGTTGCGTTCGGCAAGACGATTGCCGAGCAGGGCGTCACGCGTCACTGGATTGGCGAGTCGCGCATGGAAATCGATCAGGCGCGGCTGCTGACGCTCTACGCGGCGCAGAAGATGGATGAGGTCGGCAACAAGGCGGCTCGCGCGGAAATCGCGATGATCAAGGTCGTTGCGCCGAACGTTGCGCAAAAGGTGATCGACCGCGCCATCCAGGTGTGCGGCGGCGGCGGCGTCTCGCAGGAATTCCATCTCGCCAAGGCATTTGCGCACGCGCGCACGATCCGGCTCGCGGACGGGCCGGATGAAGTGCACCGCGAGGCGGTGGCGAAGATCGAGCTGAAGAAGTACGCGGCAAGCGGCAACGCGGGGTGATACTTCACCCGCTCATTCCCGCGTAAGCGGGAATCCAGCGCTGGGTCCCCGCTTTCGCGGGGACGAACGGAAAAGGCAAATCAGGCGATCGTTACGCCGCCGTCCACTACCAAGACTTCGCCCGTGATGAAGCCGGCCGCCGGCGAAGCGAGAAAAGCGATAACGCTGCCTACCTCTTCAGGCGTGCCAATGCGGCGCAACGGGGTGCGCTCGTTACGGTAGGCGAGGGCATCGGGATTTTCCCAAAGCGCGCGAGCGAAGTCGGTCTTGATCAATCCCGGGGCGACGCAGTTTACGCGAATGTTCCTCGCGCCCCATTCCAGTGCAAGATTGCGCGTAAGGCCGAGGTCGGCCGCCTTGGAGATCCCATAGGCGCCGAGCATGAGGCTTCCGCGTAGGGCGGCGATAGACGAGACAATGATGACAGCCCCGCTGCCGCGTTTTGCCATGCCGGGAATCGCGAGATTGCAGAGCCACAGATTGCTTTTGACATTCGACGACATGATCTTGTCGAACGCCTCGTCGGGGATTTCAGCGAGCGGCCCGAAATAGGGGTTCACGGCGGCGTTGCAGACCAGGATGTCGATCGGGCCGAGCTGCTTTTCGGTTTGCGCGATCAGGGCCTCAACTTCGTTGCGACGGCCGATGTTGCACGGGATGACGATTGCCTCGCCGCCCTTGGCGCGGATGCCCTCGGCCACTTCTTCGCAGGGTTCGGCTTTGCGGCTCGAAACCACCACCTTGGCACCGAGCTCGGCCATGGCTTCGGCGGCGGCACGTCCGATCCCCCGGCTCGATCCGGTGATGATCGCAACTTTTCCTTTCAGATCGAACGGCGAAGCCATTTTCTTTCTCCCCTCACTCGCCCGGCCTTACCCGATGAAATGCGGAACGCCAACCGCGCGTGACATGCTAAGTTTGAACGTCATGGCCGGGCTTGTCAGCCCAAGTCGGATTTATCCGACTTGGGCAGTTTTTTCGTGCGCAACTCGGGCAAGCCCGAGTTGCGATGCCATCCACGTCTTTTCTAAAGGCTGCAAGGCGTGGATGCCCGCGACAAGCGCGGGCATGACGATCGAAGCCAGGGGAGCGCTGAAATGAAGCCAATCAAGATCTGGGGCAGGGCCAATTCGGGCAACGTGAAGAAGGTTCTGATCGTCGCCGATGAACTGAACATTCCGTACGAGCGCATCGACGCCGGCATGCAGTTTGGGATCGTCGATACGCCGGAATATCGGAAGCTCAATCCGAACGGACGCGTTCCAACGATCGAGGACGGCGATTTTGTTCTGTGGGAGTCGAATTCGATCTGCCGCTATCTCGCGATGAAGTACGACGGCGAGGCGCTCTATCCCAAGGATCCAGCCACGCGCGCGAGCATCGACCGCTGGCTAGACTGGGTGCTCACGATCGTTGTGCCCAGCGAAGTCCCGGTGTTTCAAGGGACGATCCGCACGCCGCCGGAGAAACGAGATAGCGCCGCAATCGCCGTGAACGTGAAAAAGGTGGCCGAGGTGTATCAGGTTGCCGATAGCGTTCTGGCCGACCGAGAGTATCTCGAGCGCAAGGCTGTCGCTTGCCGACCTCGTGCTCGGCATCTTCGTCTACCGCTACCTCAAGAATCCTTTCATTGACCGGCCGACGCACAAGAACCTGGAAGCCTGGTGCGAGCGGCTTATGCAGCGGCCATCATACAAGAAGCACGTGGTGCAGCCGCTGACGTGAATTTCAAGAGACCGTCATCCCGGCCGAGCGTAGCGAGAGCCGGGATCGTCAGCAGGCTTTTCTCGGTGCCTGCTTGGAACCTGGAAGGCCAGTAAAGCAGTTTTTCGTGTACATCCTGGCTACCAGAAAAGACGGACCGCTCTATGTCGGGGTGACGAGCGATTTGCGAAAGCGCGTTTTCGAGCATAGGTCTCGTGCAGTCCCAGGCTTCACAGCCAAGTTCAACGTGCACAGGCTGGTTTGGTTTGAAGTTCACGAGAATGCAGAGTTAGCCATTTTGCGTGAAAAGCGTTTGAAGCGATGGCTGCGCGTCTGGAAGAAGGAGTTGATCGAAGCGAAAAATCCCGGTTGGGACGATCTGTACGCCTTGCTCGGTCCCACGTGACCAAAGAACGGTCCCGGCTCTCGCCGCTAGGCGGCTCGGCCGGGACGACGGTATGTCAAACTTCCCGCGCGCTCTCGAACATGAACGGCGAGACGCCACGCGTTGTTTCGTCGAGCACGAGCGGGCGGGTGAGCGGCGGCTCAGCACGCTGGCTGCAATTCGGGCGCTCACATAACCGGCAATTGACGCCGATCGGCGTGGCCTCGGTGCTGTCGAGGTCGAGGCCAGCGGAATAGACGAGACGCGGCGCAAACTTCAGTTCGCAACCCAGACCGATTGCGTAGCGCGGGTGCGGTTGTGCATGGGGAACAACGGCACGCCGCACGGTCTGCGCGATCGAGAAATAGCGCGTCCCGTCCGGCAGCTCGATGATCTGCGTGATGATGCGGCCCGGCGTGTCGAAGGTCGCATGCACGTTCCAGAGCGGACAGGTGCCGCCGAACTTCGAGAATGGAAACGTTCCTGAGGAGAAACGCTTCGATACATTGCCGGCGTGGTCCACGCGCAGCATGAAGAAAGGCACGCCGCGTGCGTTCGGCCGCTGTAAGGTCGTCAGGCGATGGCACACCTGCTCGAAGCCTGCGCCGAAGCGCTGACCCAGCACTCCGATGTCGTAGCCGAGCGCCTCCGCTGCCTCGTGGAACGGACCGTAGGGCATGATCACGGCCGCGGCGAAATAATTCGCGAGCGAGATACGGAACAGGCGCCGGGCGGTCTCGTCGAGATCGCCGCTCTTCTTGATGATGTCGTCCATTAGCGGGCCAGCTTCTGCGAGCGCGAGCTGAAACGCGATCTGGAACACGCGGCCCGGACCGTCGATCAATTCGGACAAATGAAGCTGCCGCTGGTGCCGGACCCAACGGCGCAGCGTGTCGCGCATCACGTCGACGGGAAGGACGCGTACGAGCGTACCGTGACGGCCGCGGAGTTGCTCCGACAGAGCACGGAAGAGATCGTGCGCCGGCGCATCGAGCTCATCGCGCAATTTTTCTGCGGCCGTTTCCAGGGTGGGAAAGTGGTTGCGGTTGGATTCGATCAGGTCGCGCACCCGCTCGACGGGGTTCGCAACGTAGGCAGCGGTCTCGTCACGACCGGCCAGGCGAGCTGCAGCGATGGTTTCACCACGGCGCGCCTCGTTGTAAGCCCGGTAGAGGCGTTGAACCGCGGCGGCAACCTCCGGGCATAACTCGGCGAAATCATGCAGTTCCTGCTTCGACAATTCGGACGAGCGAAATAGCGGATCGCTGAATACCTCGTTCAACTCGACAAAGGCGCGATCTTTGTCGGCGCCTGCGAGGTCGCGCAGGTCAACGTCGTAGGTTTCGGCCATTTTCAAGAGGATCTGCGCCGTGACAGGACGCTGATTGCGTTCGATCAGGTTCACGTAGCTCGGGGAGATGCCAAGTTCCTCGGCCATCTGCGTCTGTGAAAGGCCAAGCTGTCGGCGCAGCCGCCTAAAGCGGGGGCCGATGAACAATTTGCGCGCAGGAATTTCCGGTATCTTTGACATTTGTGACAAACATACAAGGGAATCTGTCTGATTGTGACACAATAGCACGAATAACTTATCCAGGCACTATCCAAATCATCCCGCGACTAGTTATGGCCTTGCTCACATTCATTCGCGGCCGTTGTCACGGCTGTATGAAAGGACGAGCGATGGCTACGCTTAATCTTTCCGGCCTCATTCCGAGTGCGCCCGTGGGTCGCTTCGAGGGCATCACGCGGCCCTACTCGGCTGAGGACGTGATGCGGCTGCGCGGCTCGTTCCAGATCCGCCACTCCCTGGCCGAACGCGGGGCCAATCGCCTTTGGCTTCAACTCCTGAACGAACCATACGTCGCCGCGCTCGGGGCGGTCACCGGCAATCAGGCCATGCAGATGGTCCGCGCCGGATTGCAAGCGATCTATCTGTCAGGCTGGCAGGTTGCCGCCGACAACAACAATGCCGGCAACACCTACCCCGACCAGAGCCTCTATCCCTCCGACTCAGGCCCCGAGCTCTGCCGCCGCATCAACAAGACGCTGACGCGCGCCGACCAGATCGAGCATGCGGAAGGCGGCGCGAAGCGCGATTGGTTCGTGCCGATCGTTGCCGACGCGGAAGCGGGCTTCGGCGGGCCGCTGAATGCCTACGAGATCATGAAGGGTTACATCGAGGCGGGCGCAGCGGGAGTTCATTTCGAGGACCAGCTCGCATCGGAAAAAAAGTGCGGACACATGGGCGGAAAGGTGCTGATCCCGACCGCCGCGCACGAGCGCAACCTTACGGCAGCACGGCTCGCGGCTGATGTCGCCGGCGTGCCGACGCTCGTCATCGCGCGCACCGATGCGGAGAGCGCGCGCCTGATTACCTCGGACATCGACGAACGCGATCGCGAGTTCATCACCGGTGAGCGCACGGCGGAAGGATTCTATCGTCTCAAGCCGGGCACCGGACTCGCCCATTGCATCAAGCGCGGGCTGGCGTATGCGCCGATCGCCGATCTGATCTGGTGGGAGACTTCGCACCCCAAGCTCGATGAGGCACGCGCGTTCGCAGAGGCTGTGCACCGCAAATTTCCGGGCAAGATGCTCGCTTACAACTGCTCGCCCTCGTTCAACTGGCGCGCCAACCTCGATGACGCGCAGATCGCAGACTTCCAGCGCGAGCTTGGAGCCATGGGCTACAAGTTCCAGTTCGTCACGCTCGCCGGATTCCACAGCCTCAATCACGGCATGTTCGAGCTTGCGCGCGGCTATGCGGAGCGTGGCATGTCCGCGTACTGCGAGCTGCAGGAAGCCGAGTTCGAATCCGAAAACCGCGGCTACACGGCGACGCGCCACCAGCGCGAGGTCGGCACCGGATATTTCGACATCGTCAACATGACGATCACGGGCGGCGCGGCATCGACGACGGCAATGTCGGAGTCGACCGAAACCGCGCAGTTCGATTCGACGCGCATTCCGCAGGCGGCGGAGTAGCGGGCCAACAAAGGAGGACATCATGTCCAACCGTTTCTGGGTCATCGGCGGCGAGTATACCTCGACGTTGTTCGAGGAACTCGTGGACGGCACCGAGCGTCTGTTCGGCCCGTTCGGCGCCCGCAAGGACGCGGAGCGCACCTGGCGCGAGGTTTCCGAACGCCATCGGCCGCAATGCAACGTGCGGTTTTCGATCGTTGAGGAGCGCGCTCTCGTCGGCGCGCGCTAGCTCCTCAGAGTGGTTCGCCCTTGAGCCAGCGCGCGCCGCGCGCATAGAGCGCATCGAGTTCGGGTCCCTCGATTCCCGGCATATCCGGCTTCACCTTGTAGCCAATGCGGGTTTGCAGGTAGGCGAGGTGGCGGTAGCCCTCCGGAAAGCCCTTCAGGAGCGTCTGATCGAGTTCGAGTTTTGCTGACGGGTCAACAGGATCGAGCCGGTCCTTCTCATAGATTGGTTGACGCAGTACGAGACCCCACCGGCCGCTGCGCCTGTCGAAGAAATCATAGAAACGGCCCGTGCAGACCACGTCGCAGACGACGTTCTCGACAGGGGCTCGCTGGGAGATGGTCATCTTGGTCTGAGCGATCGCCCGGTTGCCCGACACGTCGATCGCGCTGCCGCCGAGGAAATGCAGGATGCGGACGCCTCGCGCCCAACCCTCGTTGTTGACCCTGATGAATTCCTCGAATCCGCCCTGAAACCAGGTCGCCATCATTCGTCCGTCGTCGTGCCAGACGGTGCGGAACTGGTCCCACAGGCGCGCATCACGCCAGACCGCCCAGTTCTCGACGAGGGTGCGGATGGCTTGTTGGTCGGCGGTGGTGTCGGTCATCGCTTCGCCTTCGTTTGACGCCCGCACGTATCGCACGCAGTGCTTGGCGGCAACTCGGTTGCGCTGTCCGAGGCAGGTCCACTAGTTTGGCCTGAGGGACGAGGTGCAGGGTCATGGGAAGGCTGGACGGGCGGGCGGCAATCGTGACGGGCGGCGCCAAGGGAATTGGCCGCCATTACTCCGTGGCGCTTGCGCGTGAGGGCGCACAGGTGATGGTCGCGGACATCGCCGATGGATCAGGGGTGGTCACGGAGATCGTCGGGAAGCACGGCCAGGGTGCGGCAGAAAGCATGCAATTCGACGTCAGCGACGAGGCTTCCGTGAAAAAGCTCGTTGCGAAAACGATCGAACGTTTCGGCAAGATCGACGTGCTCGTGAACAACGCCGCTCTATACGCGACGGTTCAGGAGCAGAAATTCACCGAGATCGACGTCGGCACCTGGGACAAGGTGATGAGCGTGAATGTGCGCGGGCCATTTCTCATGGCGAAACACGTGGCCCCGCATATGATCGAGCGCAAATATGGAAAGATCATCAACATCGGTTCGGGTACAGCCTTCCGCGGCATCCCGTGGCTGCTCCACTATTCGACGTCCAAGGGCGCGATCATGAGCATGACACGCTCGCTTTCGCGCGAACTCGGCGAGCACGGCATCTGCGTGAACACGCTGGCACCCGGCTTTACGCTTAGTGACACGGTCGTCGAGGAGAATCCGACCCACGTGGCACATGCCCGCGACGTCACGATCCAGCGACGGGCCATCAAGCGCGACGCATATCCGCCCGATCTCGTAGGCACATTGATATTTCTTGCGTCAGCCGATAGCGACTTCATCACCGGTCAAACGATCGCCGTGGACGGCGGAGCAGTGAACACCTAGAGATGGCAGAGTTTCCGACCAGCAGTATCGCGACGACGCAACTCGTGGCGGGGCGTTCGTGCGGCACCTGCAGCCTTTGCTGCAAGGTTCTTCGCATCGACGAAACGCAGAGCCCTGCGGGCGAATGGTGCAAACATTGCGATCCGGGGCACGGCTGCAAGATTCATCCGACGCGACCCGCGACTTGCCGCGACTTCTTTTGCTTGTGGCTCACGCTCGGTGAAGTCGGCGAGCACTGGAAACCCGCGAAATCGAAAATGGTGCTGCGCTCGGAACTGGACGGAGCGCGCATTGCTGCTCACGTGGACAGGAACGCCCCGGGAGCGTGGTTACGCGCCCCTTATTATCAGGACCTGAAGCGCTGGGCGGCGATGGCCGCCCAGGGAGAGAACCAGGTCAGCGTGTGGATCGGCATGCACGCGATCGTCGTTCTGCCCGATCGGGACGTCGATCTGGGCCTCGTCGGTGAGGACGAGGTCATCGTTTCCACGAGAGAGCGAACGGGGAACGGCGTCGTGCTCGGCGCCGAAAAGATCAAGCGCAGCGAGCTTGCTGAGCGACAAAAACAGTGGGTCACCGCGAGGCGGAGCTTCTAGCGGACCTTCACGTCCATCGACCCGATCTTGTCGATCGTCGCACGAATTGTCTGACCCCGCTGCAGCGGGCCGACGCCGGCGGGCGTGCCGGTGAGGATCACGTCGCCCGGATATAGCGTGAAGACCTTCGACGCGCGTTCGATCAGTTCCGGGATGCCAACGATCAGGTCGCGCGTGTTGCCGTCTTGGCGGATTTCGCCGTCGACGGCGAGGCGGAGACCGAGCAAGCCGGGGTCAGCGATCTCGTCGGCGGTGACGAGCCACGGGCCAAGCACGGTGTAGCTGTCGGCTGATTTTCGATAGCTGCGGTCTTCGGTTCCGCGGACGGAAATATCGAGGCCGATGCAGTAACCGGCAACGCAGTCCAGCGCAGCGTGTGCGGCGACGTTCTTCGTCTTCTGCCCGATGACAACGGCGAGCTCGACTTCGTAGTCGTTGCGACGCCCATCGAACGCGAGCTCGATGCCTTGGCCCGCGCCGACGACGCTGGTCGGCGATTTGAGGAACAGACCGAATTTGTCGATCGGCGTCTTGAAGCCCTCGCTCCTGACGTCTGCGCCCTGGTTGATGGCCGGGGAAAGCGCTTCGGCTTCATGCGTGCGGTAGTTGATCGGCGCCGCAATCACGCGCGGCGGATTGGCGACAGGACTGAGGAGCTTCGCATCAGTCGCGGGAATGCGCGCCGCGGCGTCGCCCGCGCTCTCGATGGCGCTCCGCAACTTCTCGAGGTTTGCGATCAGTTGATCGCCAGTGGGGACCGGCCAGCGCTGTGCAGGCAAGCGTTCCGTCACTTGCGTGACGTCGCGGAGGACATAACCTTCGACAAGCGCGAGGCGATTTTCGCCGAAGCGGGCGAGACGCATGGACGCTGACCCCAGAGCAAATTTGCTTCCGCGAGCGTGCCTCGGCGCCGCGGTCCACTCGGATTTTCGTGTTCCATTGATTGACAGGGTTGTCAATGAATGCCTAGATTTATCAATTACCTACGTAAATGGAGAACGTCATGGAGGCCCCCAACACCGGTGCCGTAGTGTCGAGCGATTCCGTGGCAGGCACCGTGACGCCCGAGCGCGCCGCCTATTACGATCGCATCGGCAAGCAGAATCTCGCGCCGCTTTGGGAAGTGCTGAAGGGGCTCGTGCCGCCCGAGCCAAAGACGCCGTGCGTTCCCGCGATGTGGCGATTTAACGATGTTCGCAAGATGGTGCTGGAAGCCGGCACGCTGATCACCGCCAAGGAAGCGGAGCGGCGTGTGCTCGTATTCGAGAATCCGGCGCTGCGCGGCAAGTCGCGTATCACGCAGTCGCTGTACGCCGGACTGCAGCTGATCCTGCCGGGCGAAATCGCACCCGCGCACCGGCACACCGCTTCCGCGATTCGCTTGGTGCTCGACGGGGAAGGGGCGTACACGGCTGTAGAAGGCGAGAGGACGGTGATGCGCCGCGGCGATTTCGTCATCACGCCGAACTGGGCGCCGCACGACCACGGTAATCCGTCGAAGCAGCCGATGATCTGGCTCGACGTACTCGATGTGCCGACGGTGAATTTCTTCGACGCTGCGTTCTCAGAGCATCTCGACCGCGAGATCCAGTCGAATACAAAAGAGGATGGCGACTCGTATGCGCGCTACGGGTCGGGCGTGTTGCCGGACGACGCGCCAAAGGGGATGATCCGCAGTCCGATCATCAACTACCCCTACACGCGGGTACGGCCGGTGATCGAGCGGATGGCCAAATCAGACGACGTCGACCCGCATCACGGCGCGCGGGTTCGTTATACCAACCCGATGAATGGCGGCTGGGCGACGCCGACCATGGGCGCGCAGCTTGCGCTGCTGCCGAAGGGCTTCAAGGGCAAGGATTATCGTTCGACCGACGGCACGATCTTCGTATGCGTCGACGGCGAAGGCTCGACCAAGGTGGAAGGCGAGATCTTCAACTGGACGCCAGGCGACGTGTTCGTGGTTCCCTCCTGGAAACATTACGCGCACACGTCGAAAGGCGAGAGCGTGTTGTTCTCGATTTCCGACCGGCCCGCACAGGAGAAGCTCGGCATCTGGCGCGAACAGAGTTGAGTCAGACGGACTTGGCCGCCGACTGCCGGCGGAGATAGCCCATCGCAAGCAACGCGATCCCGACCGCGATGCCGGTGAGGTTAATGTAGTAGCCGCCGGTGAAGGACTCCGGTGGCAGCACGATCGGCAGTGCGATGAACCCGTAGATCACGCGCTCGAAAATCGAAAGCGGCCTTAGCGCAAAACCGACGATCCCCGCCGTGCCGACGAACAATCCGAACAGAATGCGGGCGAAGTTCCATCCGATCAGGTGCATCGGCCCGTCGAACAACAAGCTCGGCGTCAGTACGAAAAGGAACGGGAGGACGAAGGTGCTCCAGCCGACAAGGCAGGCGATCCAGCCGGTGGTCCACCCGTCGGTCCGAGCGATATTCGCAGCGGCATAGGCGGCAAAGGCAACCGGCGGCGTGATCATGGAGAGCATGCCGTTGTACATGACGAACATGTGCGCGGCCATCGGCGTCACTCCGAGCTTAATCAGCGCCGGCGCAAGCAAGGTCGCGGTCAGAATGTAGACGCTCACCGTCGGCAGGCCGATGCCGAGCAGGAAGGCGAGCACCGCGATCAGCAGGAGCAGCAGGAAGACATTTTCGCCGGAAAGGGCGAGCAGTTGCAGCGTCATTCCAAACGCGAGCCCGGAGATGCTGAGGATGCCGACCATGATGCCGGCAGCGGCGCCGATCAGAATGATGTCGAGCGAGATGCGTCCGGTCTCAATCACCGCCAGGATCATCTGCGGGATCGACGTGCGTTTGCCGCGATACCCGAAGATCAAGGTGAGCAGCATCAGGATGCCGGTCGAGGCGATCGCCGTTTTCTCCGGCGTCAGCCGTGTGATTTCGGGATACATCAGCGAAAAGACGAGAAACGCGATCGGCACAAGGAAGTGCCATCCCGAACGGAACACCTCGCCTACTGTAGGCGCGCCCTCGATCGGGGCTGCGCCGATTTTCTGCTTTGCTGCATCGAGATCGACGTGAATGAACAGGCACGCGTAATAGAGGATCGCCGGAATCGCGGCCGCGATGCACACCGTGCCGTAGGAGACCTGCAGGAATTCGGCCATGATGAACGCCGACGCGCCCATGACCGGCGGCATAAGTTGGCCGCCGGTTGAGCCCACGGATTCGATCGCCGCAGCGCGATAGGGCGTGAAGCCGGATCTGATCATGGTCGGAATCGTGACGACGCCGACTGCAAGCACGTTGGAGACGGCGCTGCCCGAGATCATGCCGAACAGTGCCGAGCCAACGACCGCGATCTTGGCGGCGCCTCCGCGGAAATGGCCCATCGCGGACATTGAGAGATCAGAGAAGAAGTCAGCGCCGCCGGTGCGCGCGAGCACCTGGCCCAGGATCGTGAACGGGATCACTATCAGCACCGCGACCGACAGAATCGAGCCGATGATGCCATTCACATCGAGGCCGAGGTAGACGACGAGCCGCTCGGGCGAGACCGCCCGCGTTTGGAACGAGCCTGTGAAGTACGGGCTGACGAAAATGTACACCGCCATTGCCAGGATGATGGCGACAAACCCCCAGCCCGAGGTGCGGCGGCTCGCGTCGAGCACGAGGAAGATCAGGACCGCGCTGCCGATGATTCCCTCGAGGGGAAGCATGGCGATCTCGACGGTCAATTCCTCGTAGCGGAGGGCGACGTAGGCGCAGATCGCGAGGGAGGCGGCAGCGCCGAGCCAGTCGAACCAACGGGCGGCAAATGCGCGGCTCGCCAAAAACGTCCAGCCAATACTCGCCGCAAGTCCCGCGATCAGATACGGCGACGTATCGCTCAACGAACGTTGCCGAAGCGCGATGTAGGCGAGGATGGCAATCGCCGCGATGGCTCCGCTCAAATCGACGGGAGTGGGTTTTCTCGGTCTCTCGGAGATGTAGGCGAGCGCCATGGTCAACCCGAGACAGACCGCCAGCAATTGCTCCGTATAGAAGGAAACGTTGAAGACTTGCCGCGGGACGTCCAGGACCCAGCCCGCGACCGCGGTGACAAGCAGCGCCTGGAAAAGTGCCGTGAAGAAGCGAGTGACCGGCGAAGCGGTCGAAGTGAATTCTGCCGCGCCGGTGATGATTCGCTCTTCGGACGCGGCGCGCGACGCCGCCTCCGCTTGTCTATCGTTAGCCACGGTTGGCCTTACTGGGCCGGCTTCGCTTCGAGTTTCTTTTCCTTGAAATACTTCAAAGCGCCCGGGTGATACGGGATGTCGTATTTCTTATAGAGACCTGCCGCGGAGAACTCTCGCAGCGCTGGCTGCACTTCGATCAGGCCAGGAATATTCTGCTCCATGGTTTCGATGATCTTGTAAACGACGTCATCGGATACCTTCGCGTTCGTGAACAGCATGTTGTCATAGCTGTAGACACCCATCGGCTTGTCGATGCCGATGAAGAACGGACTCGGTTGGGCTTGAGTCAGATACCCGTACGGAAAGATTTTCTGCGATGCAGCCATGCCCGCTGCCGGAATTTCCAGGGCACGGATGCCGCCGACAGTAGCGTCCACTTCGCGCACCTTCGGTGCGCCGAAAGCAAAGAACAGTACATCCGACGCCCCGGAGGCGAAGTCGTCCGCGTCGCGGATGACGTTCGGCACCATAACTGGAGATACGTCGTTCTCCGTCAACCCGCCGGTCGCGAGGATCGCCTTCACCAGCGTGTCGATCGTTCGCATCGCCGAAAAGCCGAGCGGCACTCGCTTGCCTTTGAGGTCCGCAATCGTTTTCATTGGCTGATCCTTGCGAACCCAGAAGGCGACGCGCAGCGCATGGATCGAGCCGATCAGCCGCAGATCGGGCTGTTTGCCGCCAGCGGCCGTGGCATTCACCACCTCTAGTATATTCGCGATGCCGAGTTCAGCCTCGCCGCGTCCGACGAGCGGGATCAAGACGGCTTCGCCAGCGGTCGGTTGGACCAACGCGTTCATGTTGGCCTTTTCCTTCAAAACCTTCGCGATCGCCGAGCCGGTCGTGTGGTTGAGCGTGCCCGGCTGCATCGTCGCGATGCCGTAGGTTTGTGCGGATGCAGATTTGGGATAGAAGCCGACGACGGCCATTGCCGCGATGGCGGCCACAGCCGACATGGCGCGGTGTGGTGCGAGCGATTTCATCGAGTAGTTCTCCTCAGCGTTTCCCAGAAAGGCTCGTTCAGGGCGAGATGGGCGCCCGGCTCTGTCGAAGAATACCGCGGCTTCCGCCAGATATTCCGGGGCATGCTCCCCGTTTCGGCAAGCGATGGCAAGACGGCCGACCGGCAGGCGGTAAGGGCGTTCAGCCGCGCGAGCCTCTGCTGTAATCGTCCTCGAGGCGCTCGATGTCGTCTTCGCTGAGGTGAACGCCGGTCTGGACCTCGATCAACTCGAGCACTTCGGTGCCAGGATTTTCCAACCGGTGCACCGCTCCGATCGGCACGAACGCGGACTTGTTTTCCTTCAAGTCGCGCACGTTGTCCTCGATTGTCACGCGCGCGATGCCGCGCACCACCACCCAATGTTCGGCACGATGGTTATGACGTTGCAGCGAAAGTTTCCGACCGGGCTCGACGACGATGCGTTTGACCAGAAAGCGTTCGCCGCGGTCGAGATTTTGATAGGACCCCCACGGCCGATGCACGCGCGAATGAATGTCGGCTTCCGGTCGGCCCGCCTTGCGCAGACTGTCCACGAGGGGACCGAGATCTCCGGCGCGGTCGCGTCCGGCAACCAGGACGGCGTCGTCCTCGACCACGACGATCAGGTCTTCGACGCCGAGCAGGGCGGTGACACCGCGGTTGCCGGTGACGAGCGTATTGGCGACATCGTGCAAGGTGACCGTGCCACGCGTGGCGTTGCCGCGCGGATCGCGGGAGGAAAGAGCCCAGACGGCGTTCCACCCGCCGACATCGGACCAGCCATAGTCGGCCGGAACGACCGCGCCTCGCTTGGTCTTCTCCATCACCGCGAAATCGACAGACAACTGTGCGGCGGCGGAAAAAGCATCGGCATCGAGTACGCGAAATCCGAGGTCACGGGTCGCGTTCTTGACAGCGCGCGCCACTGCTTCGGCGCTCCTAGAATCGAACAATGCGTACTCTGCTAAGAAGACATCGGCTCGAAAAAGGAAATTGCCGGCGTTCCAGAGGTAACCGCTTTCGAGGTATTGCGCGGCCGTCTTCGCGTTTGGCTTCTCGACGAACGCATCGATGGCCAACGCCGGGCTCGCACCGGAAATCGGCGCACCAGGCCGGATGTAGCCGTATCCTGTCGCAGCATGGTCGGGCCTGATCCCAAACGTAACGATACGACCGGAGCGAGCGGCTCCTTCGGCGGATCGGACGGCTGCGATGAATCGCGCAGGGTCGCTCGCCACATGATCGGCCGCCAGTATCAGAACGAGAGCTTCGTGTGCTTGCTCGCCGGCAATATGAGCCGCTGCTGCCACCGCGGGACCGGAGTTGCGGCGCGCCGGTTCGAGAATGATCTCGGCTTCAGCGCCGATTTCCTCGAGTTGTTCGCGGACCAGGAAGCGATAGTCGCGTTGCGTCACGATCAGGGGCTTTTCGAACAGCACGGGGTCCGCGACCCGCTTCACCGTATCCTGCAAGGTCGATAGTGGGCCGAGCAGCTTTAGAAATTGCTTCGGAAAACTGTCGCGGGAAGCGGGCCAAAGCCGCGTGCCGGCACCGCCACTCAAGATCACCGGACGGATGCGTTCGGCCATGGCGTTTTTGCTCGTACGGCGAGACGAAGACCGGGGAGGCTCAGGCGCTCGCGGCGCGGAGTTCTTTGAACTGCAGTTCGTAGAGCGCATGGTAGCGCCCACGGCGTGCGATCAGTTCGTCGTGGCGTCCGGCCTCCACGATACGACCCGCGTCGATGACGCAGATCTTGTCGGCAGCGATTACCGTCTGAAGCCGGTGCGCGATCACAAGCGTTGTGCGCGACGCGCGGAGCGCATCGAGCGCACGCTGCACCTCACGTTCGGATTCGCTGTCGAGTGCCGAAGTCGGTTCATCGAGCAGCAGGATCGGCGCGTTGCGGAGGAACGCGCGCGCGATTGCTATCCGGGCGCGCTGACCGCCGGAAACCTGCACGCCGTGTTCGCCCGTCGGCGTATCGTACCCCTTCGGGAAAGCGGAAATGAAATCATGCGCGAAGGCGGACTTTGCCGCGGCAACGATCTCGGCTTCCCCGGCGCCCGCGCGGCCCATCTCGATGTTTTGGCGGATGGTACCGGAGAACAGGAACACGTCCTGGCTGACGTAGGCGACCGAATTGCGCAAGGAGCGGCGCGAGAATTGAGAGATATCCTGGTCGTCGACCAGGATCTTTCCGGTCTGCGGATCCCAGAAACGGGCTACGAGGTTCATGATGGTTGACTTGCCGGCACCGGACGCGCCAACGAGAGCAGTCGTCTGTCCCGGTTCAGCAACGAACGAAACTCCGCGCAGCACCGGCTCGGTCGGTCGATAGCGGAAGGCAACATCTCGGAATTCCATGCGGCCGCGGGTGACGGAAATGACCGGCTTCTCCGACTCGTCGCGCTCGCTCGGCAGGCTGTCCAGGAGCTCGAACATGAACCGGGTTTGCTTGAGCGCGCCCGCTAGGTCGATGTGCAACCGCGCGAGTCGCTTCGCCGGCTCATACGTCAGAAGGAGCGCGGTCACGACGGAAAAGAACTCGCCAGGCAGTTGGCCGCCGCGCAGTACGCCGTGCCCCGCATAAATGACGAAGCCGGCGATAGCGAAGCCGCCAAGCATCTCCATGAGTGGGCTTGAGCGTGCCTTGAGGCGGGCGATCGTATTCATCACTCGTTCGAGCTCGGCCACCGTAGTCGACATTCGCAGGCGCAGGGTGTCTTCGAGGTTGTAGGCTTTGACAACGCGGATTCCTTGAATGGTTTCCTGCAGGGACTTCATCAAGCCGCCGGTTTCTTCGAACTGGCGCTGGATGTTCTTACGGGTCCGGCGCACGAGCGTGCGGACGAAATAGACCGCGGGCGGCATTGTAACCAGTGCGAGCAGCATCATGACCGGGTCTTGCACGGCCATGACGATCACCAGACCGATGAGCGTGAGTAGGTCGCGTCCGATGCTGGTGATGATAAGGTCAAGCACAGCGCGGGCGCCACTCGTCCCGGTCCTCAACCGATGCATGAACTCCGACGAATGCCGCTCCGCGAAGAATGAAACACCTTGCGACAACAGCGAGTCGTAGATCCTGCGCTGATAGTCGGCGATGATCCGGTTCCCAACCTTCGCGAGCGTCACCATCTGCCCGTACGTCGCGAATCCCTTGATCGTGAAAAGTGCCATCAAGGTGAAGCCGAGGAACCAGACGGCGGCATAGTCGCCGTCGACAAAGATCCGGTCGACGACATGCTTCATCAAGTACGCCGAAAGGGCCGTCGTCGCCGCGATCACGCCCATGTAGAGGAAAGCGCGGGCGTAGCGCCACATGTGCTTGCGGCCATCGGTGGCTAGCAAACGCGGGACGATTTCGCGCGCATCGTCGCCCGCGAGATTGCGCATTCTTTCCTTCAAACGCGACCACATGCGGCGGCAGGTCTCCGAATGGCTCGATGGGATTCTAGCAGCGCACGGCGGCCGCGCGCATCCCAATCCGGATCAAACGGCTTTTACCCGTGAAGTCAATTCGATAGCGCTCATCCCTTGCCGACCAAGCGCAGGAGTTCTGCCCGGAAAGCAGGCGCCAAATCGTCGCGCTCGAGCGCGTATGCCACATTCGCGGAAAGGAAGCCGAGCTTCGAGCCGCAATCGAAGGTGCGCCCGGAGAACTCGAGGCCATAAAACGGCTGGCGTTGCGACAGGCGGATCATGGCGTCAGTTAGCTGGATCTCGCCCCCGGCGCCGCCTTCCTGGGACTCCAGCAAGTCGAAGATTTGCGGCTGCAATACGT
The DNA here is from genome assembly GCA_963711595.1 of uncultured Alphaproteobacteria bacterium. Taxonomy (GTDB): domain Bacteria; phylum Pseudomonadota; class Alphaproteobacteria; order Rhizobiales; family Xanthobacteraceae; genus JAUSIF01. The sequence continues at coordinate 92,613 of CAVQER010000006.1, read as the reverse complement.
AGCGTCCGGTGATGATCAAGTTCGAAGGCGCGGTCCCCCGTGGGGGTTTCTCGACCATCGACGTGATTTCCACCGCCGAGCCCCGGCGCTGACCGACGCCGACGACGCCATACATGTGTGTCGCATCGTCGGCCACCTTCTCGAGCGCGATCACGTTCGCCGCTTGGCCGATCGACAGGTAGGTCTCGATCATCTGCGCAAGGCAGCCCTTTTTCGACTGCACGAGCACGTCGGGCAGGAGAACCGCGAATGGTTCGCGGCCGACCAGCTCGCGCGCGCACCAGACCGCGTGACCAAGACCAAGCGGCGACTGCTGCCGTGTGAAACTGAAGGTGCCGGCCCCGGGAAGATCGCGTTCGAGATCCTTCAACTCGGCCGTCTTCCCCCGTTCTCGCAACGTATCTTCCAGCTCGAACTGACGGTCGAAGTGGTCCGCGATCACGCTTTTGTTGCGACCCGTGACAAAGATGAAGTGCTCGATGCCGGCCTCGCGCGCCTCATCGACGACGTATTGAATGAGCGGCCGGTCGACAACCGGCAGCATTTCCTTCGGCATTGCCTTGGTGGCGGGAAGAAAGCGGGTGCCAAGCCCGGCGACCGGGAAAACGGCCTTGCGAATCTTTTGCATGGTTTCGCTCGCGACGTGCCTCTATGTCCTGTCTGGGCCGACTTGGCAATTGTTCGGAGCTTGACCCCGCGTGCCGTGCTTCTGCATGGTTAGCCGGATGAACGCACCCATCCTCATCTTCGGAGCACGCGGGCAGGTCGGCCGTGAACTCGTGGCGCTCGCGAGCGCGCGGCGAATCCCCGCCATCGGTCTTGCGCGCAATGACGCGAGCATCACCGACGAAGCCGCAGTACGCACCGCGATCGATGTGCACCGGCCCGCGGCCGTCGTGAATGCAGCGGGTTACACGGCCGTGGATCGTGCCGAACGCGAACCCGAAGCGGCGACCGCCGCCAATGTGACGGGCCCCGCCATTCTTGCTTCCGCCTGTGCCGACGCTGCGGTTCCGCTCATTCATATGTCAACGGCGTACGTCTTCGATGGGACGAAGAAGAGCGCGTACGTGGAGAACGATCGCGTTGCTCCGCTCGGCGTCCACGGGCGCACCAAAGCCGAGGGCGAAGCGAAGGTTCGCGAACTCGCGAAACGTCACGTGATTGTGCGCACGTCATGGATTTACAGCATCTATGGCCGCAATTTCCTGCGCACCGTTCTGCGTCTTGCCGCAGAGCGCGACGAGCTGAAAATGGTTTCCGATCAGTTCGGATGCCCGACCGCGACGATCGACATTGCGGAGGCAATTCTCGTGGTGATTAGGAAGCTGGCGGAGAAACCGAACACCTCCGGCACCTTCCATTTTGCCGGAAACGGGCGAACGTCCTGGCACGGTTTCGCGGAAGAAATCGTGCGGCGGCAGGCATTCTTCACCGGCCGCATGCCGAAGGTGCTGGCGATTCCGGCGGCTGAGTACCCGAGCGCCGGCAAGCGGCCGGCGAATTGCGAACTGGACAGCTCGAAATTCCAAGGCGCGTTCGGATTCCGGGCGCGACCCTGGCAGGAGCGCGTTGGCGAGATCGTCGCGCAACTGCAAGCGAAGGCCAAGTCCGTGGAAGCAAAACCGACGGACGAGCCGGATACTAAGAATTCCGACCCGAAACCGAACGACAAGAAGTCATCGGACCCGAAGTCCGACGGAAAAGCCGCCGAAGCCGCGCGCTAATTGCGCGCCGGCCTACCCACGCTCCAGTAGCTGAATCCCTTCGCCGCCATTTCCTCCGGGCGGTAAATATTACGAAGGTCGACTACAAGCGGACTCTTCATCGATTGTTTGATGCGGTCGAGGTCGAGCGCTCGATAGGCATCCCATTCCGTGACAATCACGAGCGAGTCGGCCCCCTCAACCGCCTCGTAAGGGCCGGCCGAGAAGGTAACGCCAGGCAGGAGAGGCTTTGCCTGTTCGACGCTTTGTGGGTCGTGGGCTCGAACGACAGCGCCGGCTGCGAGAAGTGCCGGGATCAGCACAAGGCTCGGCGCCTCGCGCATATCGTCGGTATTCGGCTTGAAGGCGAGACCAAGCACGGCAACTATTTTTCCCTCCACCGACCCGCCGCAGGCGTCGATCACGCGCTTCGCCAGCGACTGCTTGCGCGCCTCGTTCACCGAGATGACGGTTTCGACGATGTTGATCGGCGCATCCGCCTCCTGCGCGGTCCTGATCAGCGCGACCGTGTCCTTGGGAAAGCAGGAGCCGCCGAAGCCCGGCCCGGCGTGGAGGAATTTCGGCCCGATGCGATTGTCGAGGCCGATGCCGCGCGCAACGTCCTGCACATCGGCGCCGACCGCCTCGCAGAGGTCGGCGATCTCATTGATGAAGGTGATCTTGGTCGCGAGAAACGCGTTGGCGGCGTACTTGATTAGCTCGGCGGTGCGGCGGCCGGTGAAAAGTAGCGGGGGCGCGTTGAGATAGAGCGGCCGGTAGACTTCGATCATGACTTGGCGAGCGTGTGCATCCTCCGCCCCAACGACGATGCGATCCGGACGCTTGAAGTCGGTGATCGCGGCACCTTCGCGCAAAAATTCCGGGTTGGACACGACTGCGATTCCGGCGCCCGGCCGTACCTCGCGCACCATACGTTCGATTTCGTCTCCGGTGCCGACCGGGACTGTGGACTTGGTGACGATCACCGCGCGATCGACCATGCAATTGGCGACTTCCCGCACGGCCTCGAAAATGAAGCTTAGATCGGCGTGACCATCGCCGCGGCGCGCGGGGGTGCCGACCGCGACGAAGACGACCTCGGCCTCGCGCACTGCCGGCTCAAGCTCAGTGGTGAAGGAGAGGCGGCGCTCCTTCACGTTGCGCGCGACGAGTTCATCGAGACCCGGCTCGAAAATCGGAGTCTTTCCCGCCCGCAGCGCCGCGATTTTCTTCGCGTCCTTGTCGACGCACGCAACTTCGTGGCCAAAGTCGGCAAAGCAGGCCCCGGACACGAGGCCCACGTAACCGGTGCCAATCATTGCAATGCGCATACGGAGAAACCCCTTCCAACGGATTTCGCACGGCAGGAGGGTGCGGGCAAGCGGCCAGAACTACGCGGCCAGCGTCTTTTTCGGAAGCTTACGTTCCCATTCGAGCGAGTGCCGGACGATCATCTCGAGATCGTCATGCTGCGGCTGCCATGCGAGATCACGCCGAATACGATCGGCGCGGGCAACCAGCATCGCGGGGTCGCCGGCCCGACGCGGGGCCATTTTTACGTTGAGCTCGACGCCCGTGAGGCGCTTCACGGCCGCAAGCACCTGCAGGACGGAATGGCCGCTGCCATAACCACAGTTCAGCACCAGGTTTGCTCCGCCCCGGCGCAGGTGTCGAAGTGCATCGAGATGCGCGGCAACGAGATCCGTCACGTGGATGTAGTCGCGGACACCGGTGCCATCCGGAGTCGGGTAGTCGGTGCCGAAGACTTCCATTTGCGTGCGCTTGCCGAGCGCGAGTTCGACCGCGACCTTGATCAGATGCGTCGCCGTAGACGAGGACTGGCCCGCGCGTCCGGCGGGATCGGCTCCGGCGACGTTGAAATAGCGAAGCGCGACGTATCTGAAATCGCTGGCGACGGCCGTATCGCGCAACATCCATTCGGTCATGAGCTTCGAGGAGCCGTAGGGCGAGATCGGCAGGGCAGGCGCGTCCTCGCCGACAGGATTCTCCTTCGGCATTCCGTAAACGGCTGCAGTCGAGGAGAAGACGAAGCGGGGAACGCGTGCCTCGGTCGCAGCGGCGAGCAATGCGCGCGACTTCACTGTATTCGAAAGATAATAGCCAAGCGGGTCCACGACGGAATCGGGGACAACGATCTTTGCCGCGAAGTGGATGATCTCCTCTACTTCATGATCGGCAATCACGCGCCGGACCAGTGGCGTGTCGGCAACGTCGCCCACGACGAGCCGCGCCCCTGGTGACACGGCGCCTCGTACGCCCGTGGAAAGATCGTCAAGCACGACCACGTCCTCGCCGGCGTCGACGAGGGCAAGTACCATGTGGCTGCCGATGTAGCCGGCTCCACCAGTGACGAGGATGGCCATGGGCGGTTCTCCGCGATTAGCACCTGTTTATACGGTCTGGCTTTCGTTTGGTTTTGGCGATTTCGACAATTGCCGATTAATGAAGTAACGAAGCGTTAGCCTTGCTTTTTCGAGCGCGCGACGAGTCGCGTGGTGCTGCGTTCGGGGAGAAGTTCCACGAGTACGACTTCGCCGCCAGAAGCTTCGACGATCTCCCGGCCCACAACCTGGTCCTTCGTGTAGTCGCCGCCCTTCACGAGAACCTGCGGTCGAACGCGACGGATCAATTCGAGCGGCGTGTCCTCATCGAAGATGGCGACGAGATCGACTGCCTCGAGTGCGGCAAGCAATTGCGCGCGTGAGACTTCGTCCTGGATCGGGCGACCATCGCCCTTCAGCCGGCGCGTGGAGGCGTCGCCGTTGAGGCCTACGACGAGACGGTCGCAAGCGGCGCGCGCCTCAGCGAGCACCTTCAGGTGGCCGGGGTGCAACAGATCGAAGCATCCATTGGTGAAGCCGATCCGCAAGCCCGCACGGCGCCATTCGTTCAGCCGCTCGTCCATCGCCTTCGGGTCGAGTGCGAGCTTCTCCTCGTACGCGCGCAGGGCGGGGGGCACAAGCATCGTGCGCAACTCGACGAGGGAGACGGTCGCAGTCCCGCGCTTGCCAACGACGACGGCTGCGGCCGCGTTCGCAGCTCGCGCCGCCGCCTCAAGGCCGGCGCCCATCGCGAGCATGGCCGCCATTGTTGCCGTCACCGTGTCACCGGCTCCGGATACGTCGCGCACTTTCACGGGATAGGCCGGAACGTGCACCGGCTCCTCGCTGCGTTCGACCAGCGTCATGCCTTCCTCGCTGCGCGTCACGAGGATCGCGCCTATGTCGGCTCGTTCGATCAGCTCGGCGGCGCCGCTCGCGACTTCTTCCGCGCTGCGAACCTCACGATTCAGTGCGCGGGAAAGCTCGCCGCGGTTCGGTGTGACCAAGGTGGCGAAGCGGTAAATGCGATAGTCGTTCCCTTGCGGATCGACGACTACGGGCTTCTTCGCCTTTGTCGCCGCAGCGATCAATTGCTCGATCACGCGTTGCGTCAGCACGCCCTTTCCGTAGTCGGAAAGAACGATCGCGCCGCACTTTTCGAGCGCGTCGACGGCACGCGCGAGAACTTCGTTCTCGCGCTCGGTTTCGAGGGCGCGCGCGTCTTCCCAATCGGCGCGCAACAAGTGTGTCGAGTAATGCTCGGACACGTAGCGCGTCTTCATCGTTGTCGGCCGGGACTTGTCCGATACGAGTTGCGTTTCAACCTTGCCGGCCTTGGCAAGGCGCTCGACCAACATCCGACCCGGCTCGTCGTCGCCGATCACGCCGACGAGCACGCAGCGTGCGCCAAGTCCCGCGACGTTAAGCGCCACGTTGGCCGCGCCGCCCGGCGTCACGTCCTCGCGACGAGCGGCTAGCACCACGGTCGGTGCCTCCGGTGACACGCGCGCAACCTCGCCGTAGACGTAGCGATCGAGCATGACATCGCCGACGCAGAGCACGCTCTGGCGCGAAAGGTCGCTCAATCGCCGTTCGAAATCGAACATGACAGGCTCAGCGATACGGGTCGGAGTGGCTCAGGAAACGGGTCACATAGTCCTCCACGGCCGCTTCGAGCGGAGTGAAGGGCGCATCGTAACCCGCGGTGCGCAGGCGCTCCATCTTTGCCTGCGTTAAGTATTGATATTGAGCGGCCAGTGTCGCCGGCATCTCGAAATACTCGATATCAGGCGCCCGATTCAGCGCTTTAGACATCGCGAGCATCATATCCTTGAAGCTGCGGGCTTGGCCTGTGCCGACGTTATAAATGCCGGACACGCGCGGGTGCTCGAGCACCCAGAGTACGACGGCCGCAGCATCGAGCACATAGATGAAGTCGCGCGCCTGACCGCCGTCAGGGATCCCGGGGCGGTTTGACTTAAAGAGACGGATGGGGCGCCCGTCTCTGGCATCGGGAAATGACTTGCAGAGAACGCTCCGCATATCACCCTTGTGGTACTCGTTCGGTCCGAACACGTTGAAGAACTTCAAGCCCGCCCATTGCGGAGGCATCGGCGCCTTGGCGCGCGCACGCTCGACGACGGCAAGATCGAAGCGCTGCTTGCTGCGTGCGTAAAGATTGAGCGGGCGCAACCGTGCGAGCGCCTCGGGACGATCATCGTCGTCGAATCCGTTCGAGCCGTCGCCGTAGGTCGCGGCGGATGACGCGTAGATCAACGGCGTGCGCGTCGCCGAGCACCAGTCGAGCAGCCGCATCGGCAGCTCGAAATTCGCCGTCATCATCAGATTTTCGTCCGTCTCGGTGGTCGAGGAGATCGCGCCCATGTGCAAGACGGCCTCGAGCTTGCGGCCCTCGAGCCAACGGAAGAGTTCGTCCAGGGCCACGATGCCGGAATAGCGGCGATGCTTGAGATTGCGTTCCTTCGCCTCCGAACCAAGATGGTCGTTGACGGCGATTTCGGTCACGCCACGCTCGTTCAGGCTTGCGACCAGGTTCGAGCCGATGAAGCCCGCGCCGCCGGTGACCAGGATCATAAATGCCCCTCGCGCTGCATTTCGCAGCCGGCGCGCGCTTCTACCGGCACGCCGTTAAGCGCGCAACGCGGCAAATCTGGACACACTGCATGCGCCAATGCTAGGCGCTCGCGTGTCGAGGGAGCAGGGGATGGACGACGCGGAAACCGCTTACGCGCGCAGCTATCTCAAGGAGTTGCTGGATGCGCTCGCGGCCGCGGGCGGTGATCCGGAGTTCCTGAAAACGCTTCGGACGATCACGGATGAGATGGCGAAGGCGCTCACGGCCGGACGCAAGATCCTTCTTTGCGGCAACGGCGGCAGCGCGGCCGACGCACAACATATCGCCGGTGAGTTGCTGTCGCGCTTTGAGAGTGATCGCGCCCCGCTGCCGGCGATCGCGCTCACGACCGACACGTCGGTGTTGACCGCGATCGGAAACGACTACGGCTACGATCAGGTGTTCGAGCGACAGGTAAAAGGACTCGGCAGCAAGGGTGACGTGCTCGTCGCGATCTCGACCTCGGGTCGATCGCCAAACATCCTCAGGGCGCTGGATGCGGCTCGATCAAAGGGCGTGGTGACGATCGGCTTCACCGGACGCAAGGGCGGCGAGATGAAGAACCGCTGCGACGTACTGCTTGCGGCGCCCTCGGACCGGACGCCCGTAATCCAGCAGATCCACATCACGGTAGCGCATATCGTCTGCGGACTCGTGGAGCGACGCCTCGGCGGCGCCGGACGCTAGTGTCGACACGAGAGCGGAAGCCCGCCGTCTTTTTCGATCGTGACGGTGTGCTGAACGTCGACCACGGGTACGTGGCGCGACGCGAGGATTTCCAGTGGATCGAGGGTGCGGTCGCCGCAGTGCGGGCGCTGAACGAAGCGGGTTACTATGTTTTCGTCGCCACCAATCAGTCAGGAATTGCGCGCGGGTTGTATGCAGTCGAGGACATGTACACGCTGCACGAGTTCATGACGGATGAACTGGCGCGTGCGGGTGCCCGTATCGACGACATCCGCTTCTGTCCGTTTCACCCCGAGGGCACGATCGACGCATACCGGCGCGTGTCCGACTGGCGCAAGCCGGGACCAGGAATGATCCTGGATCTCATGGAGCGATGGCCGGTGGAGCGCGAGCGGAGTGCGCTGATCGGCGACAAGGAAGCCGATATGGAGGCCGCGCGCGCCGCCGGCATTCGCGGACTCCTGTTCACGGGCGGTAACCTGGAAGAATTCGTGCGGCGCGAAGTGCTGGCAAAGCGATGATTGCAGTGGACCGCAAGCTGCACGAGGAGCAAAGCCCAATCCTGCTCGTGCCTTATGTCTGGATCGGTGACTTCGTGCGCTGTCATTCAGTCGTGAAACTTATTCGCTCGCGCACGCCGCAGCGACCGATCGACGTGCTCACATCCACGCTCTGCGCGCCGCTGCTCGACTATATGCCCGGCGTTCGGAAAGGTGTCGTCTTCGACATTCCACGCGGAACGCTGGCATTCGGTTTGAATCGACAGTTGGCCGAGATCTTGAAAGCCGAAGCCTACGGAAAAGCGATCATCACCTCGCGCAAGTGGAAAGCGGCGCTGGCGCCGGCTCTTGCCGGAATTCCAGAACGGGTCGGCTTTGTCGGGGAGTGGCGCTACGGACTCCTCACCGACGTGCGGTACGGAGAAAAGGAGCTGCCGCGCATGATTGATCAATGCGCGGTGCTCGCTCTGCCTCCGCGCGAGCAACAGCCAGCGGACTGGCCGCTCCCCGAGCTCGTCGTCCTAAAAAAAGAGATCGAAGACTGGCGCAGGCGCAATTCGATCACTGACGAGCGCCGACGAGTGGTGGCGCTATGCCCCGGCGCGGTCGGCCCGGGAAAAAGGTGGCCGGAGTCGAAATACGCAGAACTTGCTCGACGCTTGGCGACCGACGGGATCGCGGTCTGGGTTCTTGGCGGTCCGGGCGAAAAAGAGATCTCAAGCCTCATATCCGGCGAGGGGAAGTTCGCCCGTGATCTCACCGGAAACGACCTCCGCAATGCGATCCTCGCCCTCGCTGCGACGGATGCGGCAGTGTCGAACAACTCCGGGCTGTTGCATGTGGCGGCGGCGATCGGCACGCCCGCGGTCGGTCTTTTCGGCCCGACCAGCCCGTGGCACTGGGCGCCTCTCAATCCGATCGCCGCGACGATCGAAGCGCCATGGCGTGGCGGGAACGAGGACGTGACGGGGCGGACGACCGAAGACATACCGGTCGATCAAGTTTACGAGGCGGCGCGCAACGCACTCGCCGGATCGAAACGATGAACAAGAAGTCGGGGCCGCTGGCGGGTATTCGCATCGTCGACATGACGACGGTCGTGATGGGCCCGTTCGCAACGCAAATTCTCGCCGACTACGGCGCCGACGTGATCAAGGTGGAATCGCCCGTTGGCGACATACTGCGCTATGCGCCGCCGATGCGGAATCCGGCGATGGGCGCCGCGTTTCTGCAGGCCAACAGGAACAAGCGCAGCGTCGTGCTCGACATCAAGAGGAAAACCGGACGCGATGCGCTCTTGCGCTTGTGCAAGACCGCGGACGTGTTCATCCACAATGTGCGGTCGGCGGCAATGAAGCGCGCAGGCCTCGGCGAAGGCGACGTGCGAACCGGCAATGCGAGACTGATCTATGTGAGTTTGATCGGTTATCGTGAGGACGGCCCGTACGCGGGACGCCCCGCATACGACGACCTCATGCAAGGTCTCTCCGGCATTCCGGCGCTACAGGCCGAGATCGGCGGGGAAGACCCGCGCTACACGCCGTTGACGGTGGTCGACCGCATCATGGGTATCAGCGCCGCGCATACGGTGCTTGCGGCGCTCGTTCACCGCGAAAGAAGTGGTGTGGCGCAGGCGGTCGAGGTGCCGATGTTCGAGAGCGTGGCGCAGCTCGTGCTCGGCGACCATATGGGCGGACGAACGTTCGAGCCTGCCATCGGAAAGCCAGGCTATGTGCGGATGCTGGCGCCAGATCGCAGACCGTATCCGACGAAGGATGGATACGTCTGCGTGCTCATCTACAACAATAAGGAATGGGAAACGTTTTTTCGTGCGATTGGCCGGATCGAGCAATTCAACTCCGATGCGCGGCTGTCGGATCACGGGGTGCGCACGAAACACTATGCCGAGGTCTACGCGATCCTTGGCGAGATCATGGCGACTCGCACGACGGCGGAGTGGCTCGCGCTGTTCGGCGAAAACGATATCCCCGCCGTGCCGCTTTACGACCTCAACGACCTGATCGACGATCGCCATCTCGCAGCAGTCGAATTTTTCCACGAGATGAATCACCCGAGCGAAGGGCCGATCCGCCTCACCGGAATTCCAAGTCAGTGGAGTGAGAGCGCGCTTGCGATCACGCGGCATCCGCCGCGACTCGGCGAGCACAGCATCGAGGTGCTGCGTGAGGCCGGGCTGAGCGACGCCGAGATTGAAAGTCTGAAATCTGAAGGCGCGACGGTCGACGGGCGTTAGCCGACCTCCGTTCGTCCCCGCGAAAGCGGGGACCCAGCTGGATTCCCGCTTGCGCGGGAATGAGCGGATTAGAAAAGGCGATCGACCGCCGTGAGCACGTCGCGGACTTCAGGCAATCCGTTTTTCGCGCCGACCATTTCAACTTTGCCCGAGCCGACCGGCATTGCCGTATGCGATTTCACGATGGTGAAGACCGCGACAACCGGCACGCCGAGTGCGGCGGCGATGTGAAGGAAGCCGGTATCGACGCCGGCGACGAGCCGCGCCCCGGCGATCAATTTCGTCACTTCAAGGATTGGTTTGAGGTCCGGCACACGCGCATTCGGAGTTGCAGCCGCGAGCCGCTCACTGCGCGCGCGTTCCGCCGCGGTGCCCCACGGCAGCACGACGTCCAGACCCCGCGCGGCGAGCGACCGGCCGACTTCAAGCCAGCGGCCCTCCGGCCATTCCTTCGTTTTCTTGGCCGTCGCGTGGAAGATGATCGCGTAGGGTTTTCCCGCACCGCCGTGAAACTGAGACCGATCGAAACCGTAGTCGGGTGTGCCGGATGGCTCGTAGCCGAGCGCGCGTCCGGTGAGCGTCCGGTTGCGCGCGATGACGTGCAGATCCCAGCCGACCGTATGCGCCACGTCGTAGAAGCGCGCGGCGAACGGCTCACGCACGCTTTCGGCGTCATAGCCGTGACTTTCGCCGTGAAAAAGTTTCGTCATCAACGCGGTACGGACGAGTCCTTGCGTGTCGATGATCTTGTCGTAAGAGCGGTCGCGCAGTTCGCGGAGGGCGGCTCGTCCTTCAAGCCAGGTTCCCGCCGTCAACAAGTTCCTGCGCCAACGGCGAACGGCGATGGGAACGATACGGTCAACCGCGGGGTGCAGACGCGCCAGGGGGGCGTAGAGTTCGTCTACGACCCAACTGATACGCGCATCCGGAAAACGGCTACGCGCATCGGTCACGGCCGGCATGTGATGCAGGATGTCCCCCATCGAGGACGTTTTTATGAACAGGATTTCCGGCATGAAGCCCGCGCCAGCCTTGAACTCGGCCGCGCGTCCGCATAGGCGGTTGAAGGGCCCGGCGCAAGCTGACACACTGATGGGAAAGGCGGATTCGCCATGGCAACCACGCTTGCTTCGTTGAAAATCAAGCTGTTTACCGACGGTGCGGAAAAAGCGCAGATCGTCGAGATGGCGAAGCTCAACTACGTCGCGGGCTTCACCACCAATCCGTCGCTGCTGAAAAAGGCCGGGGTGAAGGACTACGAATCCTATGCCCGCGAACTGGTTGCCGCGGTTCCGGACAAGCACATTTCGTTCGAGGTCATCTCGGACAATATCGAAGAGATGGTCGGGCAGGCACGCCTCATCACGACCTGGGGCAAGAACGTCTACGTCAAGCTTCCGGTCATCAACACTAGGGGCGAGTCGCTCATCGAAGCAATCCGCGTGCTGTCGAACGAAGGCGTGAAAATCAACGTCACGGTCGTGACCACGGTCGAGCAGGCCAAGCGAGCGACTGCGGCGCTCGCGGGCGGCCCGGGAGGGTGCGTATCCGTGTTTGCGGGGCGATTGGCCGATCTCGGGATCGACTACAGGCCGCTCGTTGAGACGGCAGTCTCCGCGGCGCGCTCGACCAAACAGGTGGAGGTGATCTGGGCTTCGACGCGAGAAGTGTGGAACGTGATCGAGGCGGACCAGATGGGGACGCATATCATCACGGCGCCCGCGGACATCCTGAAGAAGCTCTCAGCCCTTGGAACCAAGACTGCCGAGCAGCTGTCGCTCGACGGGGTCAAGGCGTTCTATGACGACACGCAGGCGGCCGGTTTGACGCTGCGCGTGGAGGGGTCGCGGCGCACGGCGGCCGAATAAGGCATCGCTGTAAGGCATTGACATCATTTGTGAGGTCCGTCCCCAGGGGCCGGGTCGCGCCGACTCAGGCGGCGTGCTAATGAATCCGCGACGGTGAGGGGTAGTCCGTATACATGTCGGCTGTTGGGCAACGCGGGGACGCGTCCAGCCAAGGCCCCGTGCGAGTCGGGATCATTGGCGTCGGCGTTATGGGCTTCAATCATGCCCGCGTGCTCGCTGAACTTCCTTACGTCGAGGTCGTAGGTCTCGCGGATCCGGATCGCAGCCAGGCGATGCGCGTCGCGGACGCGCTCGGTTGCGCTGCCGTCGCCGACCACAAGACATTGATCGGCCTCGGCCTCGATGCCGTGGTGATCGCCGCGCCGACGCATCTGCATCATGCGATCGCGCTCGACTGCATTGCTGCCGGGCTGCACGTCCTCGTCGAAAAGCCAATCGCGCCGAGCGTGGAAGAAGGCGGTCAAATCGTGGCCGCCGCGCGCCGCGCCGGCGTTACGCTGATGGTCGGTCACGTCGAACGGTTCAACCCGGCAGTGCAATCGATCAAGCAGGCGATCGAGGGCGAGCAGATTCTGTCGATCGCGATCACGCGCGTCGGACCGTTTCCGCCGCGAATGTCAAATGTCGGGGTCGTGATCGACCTCGCAGTGCACGACATCGACCTCATCCGTTGGTTCACAGAATCCGATATCGTCGAGGTGCAACCGCAATTGTCGAGCGCGCGGGCGTCGCGGGAAGACATTGCGCTGCTTCAATTCCGCACCGCGTCGGGCGTGCTCGCGCACATCAACACGAATTGGCTCACGCCGTTCAAGGCGCGCACGGTACACGTTGCGACGCAGGAAAAATATGTGATCGGCGACCTGCTCACGCGGCAGGTCACCGAGTGCTTCGGTTTCCAGCCGGACGGAAGCTATTCGATGCGCCACCTCTCGGTCGGCCACGCCGAACCGTTGCGTGCCGAGCTGATCGCCTTCATCGATGCGATTCGTACCGGTGTCGCGCCAGCCGTCAGCGGCGAGGAAGGCGTCGCGAGCCTTGCGGTCGCGATCCGTTGCCTCGACGGCACGCTTGCGGCGGCCCCGAAGGCGCGTCTCGTCGGCTGAATTGCGCAAGCCGCAGATGAACCAGCACGCGCGCGTTGACGCCTCTCCGATCCCGTTCATCGACCTGGCTGCCCAACGGCGCCGAACTCGGCAAGTCGGTCGACGAGGCGATCGCGCGCGTCCTTTCGCACGGCCAATACATCATGGGGCCGGAAGTGCTCGAGCTCGAACGTCGACTGGCGGAATTCTGCGGTGCGCGCCACGCGATTTCCTGTTCGAGCGGCACCGACGCGTTGCAGCTCGTGCTGATGGCCAAGGGGATCGGGCCGGGCGATGCGGTGATCTGCCCGTCCTTCACCTTCTGTGCGACCGCGGAAGTGGTCGCACTGTTGGGTGCGACGCCTGTTTTTGCGGAGATCGACGCGGCAACGTTCAATCTGAACGCGGCGAGCATAGCGCGCGCGGCGGCGACCGCCCGCAAACTCGGACTCAAGCCGAAGGTGGTCATTCCTGTCGACTTGTTCGGGCTTCCTGCCGAGCACGATGCCATTGCCGAAGTCGCATCGGCGGAAGGCCTCTTTGTCCTCGATGACGCGGCGCAGGGCTTCGGCGCGACGTTCAAGGACAAACCGCTCGGCGTCTTCGGACTCGCAACGGCGACGAGCTTCTTCCCTGCAAAGCCGTTCGGATGTTACGGCGACGGCGGTGCGATATTCACCGACGACGACGTGCTTGCCGACGTCATTCGCAGTCTTCGCGTGCATGGGCAAGGCGCCGACAAGTACGACAACGTCCGGATCGGCATGACCGGCCGCCTCGATACGATCCAGGCCGCGATCCTGATCGAGAAGCTGAAGATTTTCCCGGACGAGATTGCCGCGCGCGCGCGGATCGCGCGTCGCTACAATGAGCGGCTCGCCGATGTTGCCATCGTGCCGCAGCTGCCGAACCGCTCGAGCTCAGTGTGGGCACAGTACACGATCCGGCTTGCGCCCGGACGGCGCGACGGGCTCGCGGCGGCTTTGAAGGGCGAGGGCATTCCGACCGCGATCTATTATCCAAAGCCCCTTCACCGGCAGGAGGCGTATGCGGGCTTTCCCGTCGCGGACGGTGGGCTCGCAGTCAGCGACCGAGTCGCGGACGAAGTTATCAGCCTGCCGATGCACGCCTATCTCGACGAAACGGTGCAGGACCGTATTGTTGAGGCGGTCCGGCGCGCGCTCGCGCGGTGAGGCCGACTCGCGCAAGGGCGCTCTCATGATACGGCGGATTGCAACCGTCGGCGGCTGGACCCTCGTTTCGCGTATCACCGGCTTCGTCCGCGACGTGGTGATGGCGGCGATACTCGGCGCCGGGCCGATCGCGGACGCATTCCTCGTCGCCTTTCGGCTTCCCAATCATTTCCGGGCAATCTTTGCAGAAGGCGCTTTTGCTGCTGCGTTCGTGCCGCGCTACGCCCGGACGATCGAGCAGAAAGGGCTCACCGCCGCGCGCGCTTTCGCAGACCGCCTCATGACCGCGATGGTGCTGCTGCAAGTCGTCCTACTCGTTTTTGCGCTTGCGTTCACACCCCAGGTCGTCGGTCTGCTCGCCCCCGGTCTCGATCCGGCTCGTTTCGAGCTTGCGGTCGCGCTCACGCGCATCACGTTTCCCTATCTCGCGCTGATCTCGGTGGAGACGCTGATCGCTGGCACGTTGAATGCGAACCAGCGGTTCGCGGTCGCCGCTGGCGCGCCGGTGCTGCTCAATCTCTGCATGATCGGCACGTTGCTGATGGCTGGATTGTTTCCGACGGCCGGCCACGCAGCGGCCTGGGGCGTGCTCGCGGCCGGCGTCCTACAGGCGTTGTTTGTTGCCGCTGACGCCGAACGCGGCGGATTTGGAATCCGCTTGAAGATGCCGCGTCTCGACGAGCCTACGCGGAAATTTCTCGTCGCGCTCGGTCCGGCAATCGTCGGCGCCGGCGGCGTGCAGCTCGCGTTGTTCGCCGATACGATTATCGCGACATTCCTTCCGGCGGGAGCGATTTCGGCTCTCTATTACGCGGACCGAATTAATCAACTGCCGATCGGCGTGATCGGCATAGCGGCGGGGACCGTGCTGCTGCCGGAGATGTCGAGGCGCCTTGCGGCTGGCGACGCGGCCGGTGCCGCACAGGCGCAGGGCAGGGCAATCGAGCTCACGCTCCTGTTGTCGATTCCATTCGTGGCGGGCGCACTGACGATCCCCGAGCTCGTGATGCGTGCCTTGTTCACGCGCGGCGCGTTCACGCTCAATGACGCCCAAGCGGCAGGGGCAACACTCGCGGCGTATGCGACGGGTCTGCTTCCGTTTGTGCTGATGCGAAGCTACGTGACGCCGTTTCTCGCGCGTGGCGACACGACAACTCCGGTTGTGGCGGCATTGATCGCAGTCACCGTGAACGTCGCGCTCAAGGTCTTGCTCGTCGGCCGGTTTGCGCAGGTGGGGCTTGCGCTCGCCACGTCGGCCGGCGCGTGGATCAATCTTGCGTTACTCATCTATTGGGCGAGGCTGCGTAACTTCGAAAGTCCCGGCGTTTCCGCCGAGCGGGCGTTCCGCCTGCTGATCGTGGGCGGCATCCTGGCGATGGCATTGTTTCTCGGCGAGCGCTTCATGCGCCCTCTGTTCGCTGGTCTGCCGACGTTGCGCGAGGAGTCGCTGCTTTTGTGCCTCCTGCTCGCAGGAGGCGTTCTCTACCTCGCACTGATCGTCGCCGTCATTGGGCGAGGATGGTTTCGCGAACTCACGCGGGACGTTGGCGGTCCGGCCGTACGTCCGGGGCGTGCTGAGGTCGATTAGCTCAGGCTTTTCGGGTATTTCCTTCGGCCGCTGAGTCGCGTTATGCACTGCGGCCCGCCAGGTAGCCATATGACAAGCTTGCAGACGGTGCGGCTCGGTGCCGGTGCGCTTTTCCTGCTCGCGCTAGCCGCGTGCGGCGAAAGCGGCCCGCAGAAGGGCGCGCAGAAGGGTCCGCCGCCTCCGCAGGTCACGGTCGCAACGCCCGTGAAGCGATCCATCGTCGAGCGGGACGAGTACGTCGGTCGCTTCGTCGCGGTCGATGCGGTGGAAATCCGCGCGCGTGTTTCCGGCTATCTCGATTCGGTGCACTTCACGGACGGTGCCTTGCTCAAGCAAGGTGCGTTGCTGTTCACGATCGACCAGCGGCCGTTCAGGGCGGCGCTCGACCAGGCGAAGGCGGACAATGAGCGCGCGAGGGCGCAGGTTGATTTCGCCACGAACGACCTTCAACGAGCGCAGGACCTGGTCGAGCGCAAGACGATTTCCGAATCTGTTTACGAGCAGCGCGTGCAAGTGAAGCGAGCCGCGGACGCGCAGTTGCAGGCAGCAGAAGCCAATGCGCGCGTCGCTGCTCTAAATCTCGAATTTACCGAACTGCGCACGCCGGTCGACGGTCGCATTGGTGATCGCAGGGTATCGCCCGGCAATCTCGTGATTGGCGGATCCCAGCCTTCGACGACGCTGCTCGCGACGATCGTCTCAACGGATCCGATCCGGTTCGAATTCACGTTCGATGAAGCGGCTTTCCTGCGCTACTCCCGGCTCGCGGAAACCGGCAAGGGTCCGGATTCGCCCGGCATGTCGACGCCGGTGGAATTGCGTCTGCTCGACGAGCCGGACTTCAAGCACAAAGGCAAGATGGATTTCGTGGACAACGTGATCGATCGCGGCTCGGGCACAATCCGCGGACGTGCGGTAATCCCGAACCCGAGCGGACTATTCACGCCCGGAATGTTTGCGCGCGTGCGCGTGCCGGGATCGGCGCCCTTCGATGCGCTGCTCCTGCCGGACTCGGCGATCGGCACCGAGCAGGTCCGCAAATTCGTCTACGCTGTCGATGCCGAGAACACCGTGCAGCAGAAGTACGTGACGCTCGGTCAGCTGGATAGTGGGCTTCGCGTGATCCTGAAGGGTGTTGAGGCGAACGACCGCGTCATCGTGAACGGCCTGATGCGCGCGCGTCCGGGCATCAAAGTGACGCCGACGACGGAAGGTGAGCGTCCGCCCGGTGCGCCGGCCGGGACGCCTTCGGCTGCGAAGTAGGGGGCAGGGATGCCCATATCGCATTTCTTCATCAACCGGCCGATCTTCGCCTCCGTCGTCTCGATCATCATCGTGCTGCTCGGCCTCGTGAGCTTCGTGAGGCTCCCCGTTGCGCAGTACCCGGAAATCGCGCCGCCGACGATCAACGTCTCCGGACAGTATCCGGGCGCGAACGCGCAGGTCGTAGCGACGACGGTCGTTGCGCCGATCGAGGAGCAAATCAACGGCGTCGAAGGCATGCTTTACATGTCGTCGAACTCGACCGCCGACGGCCGCTTCACGATCTCCGTCACCTTCGATCTCGGCGTGAATCTCGATCAAGCGCAAGTGCAGGTGCAGAACCGCGTAGGCATTGCACAACCGCGATTGCCGCAGGACGTCCGCAATATCGGCGTCACGGTGAACAAGAGCTCGCCCGACCTCATGATGGTCGTGCACCTGATCTCGCCGGATCGCACACGCGATATGCTCTTCGTATCGAATTACGCGAATCTCGAGATCAAGGACGTGCTGACACGGGTTGACGGCGTCGGCTCGATCACAGTGTTCGGCAGCCGTGACTATGCCATGCGCGTCTGGCTCGACCCGCAGCGGCTCCAGACGCTCGGGCTAACTGCGAACGACGTCGTCGGCGCACTGCAACGCCAGAACGTGCAGGTCGCGTCAGGCGTGCTGAACCAGCCTCCCGTGAACGATCCGCGCGCGTTCCAGGTCGCGGTGACGACGCAGGGACGGCTCGCCGACCCGGCCGAGTTCGGCAACATTGTCGTCAAGGCAACGAACGATGCGACGGTGCTGCTCAAGGACGTGGCCAGGATCGAGCTCGCCGCCCAGGATTACGGAACGAACTCGTACCTCAGCAAGGATCTCGCGGTCGCGCTCGCCGTGTTCCAGCGGCCCGGCTCGAACGCGCTCGCCACCGCCGACGGTATTCGTTCGGCGATGCGGGAACTCGGCAAGCGGTTCCCATCCGGGGTCGAATACAAGATCGTCTATGACCCGACGCAGTTCATCTCGGAATCGGTGAACGCCGTCGTATGGACCATTCTTGAGGCGATCGCGCTCGTCGTACTCGTGATTATTCTCTTTTTGCAGACCTGGCGGGCGGCGATCATTCCCATCATCGCGATCCCGGTGTCACTGATCGGCACATTCTTTGTGATGGCGGCGTTCGGCTTCACGCTGAACAACCTCACGCTATTTGGGCTCGTGCTTTCGATCGGCATTGTCGTGGACGATGCGATCGTCGTCGTCGAGAACGTCGAGCGCAACATCGAGGCGGGGCTCAGTCCGAGGGAGGCCGCGCACAAGTCCATGGATGAGGTCGGCGCAGCGCTCGTCGCGATCGTGCTCGTGCTTGCCGCCGTGTTCGTTCCGGCTGCCTTCATTTCGGGTATTTCTGGCCAGTTCTACCGCCAGTTCGCACTTACGATCACAAGCGCGACCGTGATCTCGCTCGTCGTTTCGCTGACCCTGTCGCCGGCATTGTGCGCGCTGGTCCTCAAGCCGCACACGGATGAGCAAGTCCCGCTCTGGGCGCGCCCTCTGCGGCTCTTCTTCAACATGTTCAACCGCGGCTACAAGGTGTTCGCCGGCACCTACGGATGGGTGGCCGGCCGCGTCGTGCGCATTGTAACGATCATGCTGGTCGGGTACGTCGCCGTGATCGCGATTGGCCTCAACGAGTTCCGCCGGACGCCGATCGGCTTCATTCCGCAACTGGATCGTGGATATCTGATCATCGCCGCACAGCTTCCGCCCGGATCCGCGCTCAACCGCACGGACGAGGTCATGCTGCGCATCGCCGACATCGCGTTGAAAGTGCCGGGCGTCACCGCAGGCGTGAATATCGTGGGCTTTTCCGGCGCGAGCTTTTCGGTCGCGCCGAATGCGGGCGCATTCTTCGCTGTGCTCGAGCCGTTCGACCAACGCGTTGGCGATCCGCGGAAAGGGGCGAACGCGATTCAGGCGGCACTCACACAGCAGCTTGCCTCGATCCAGGAAGCGTTCGTCGTTGTCGTGGCGCCGCCGCCCGTGCAAGGCATCGGCAATGCCGGCGGCTTCCGGATGATGATCGAGGACCGCGCGGGGCGCGGGCCGGATGCACTGCAGGGCACGATTTACGCGATGATGGGACGCGCAAGCCAGACACCGGGCCTTACCAATGTGTTCTCATTCTTCGAAACGGCGACGCCACAAATCTATCTCGACATCGATCGCACCAAGGCGCAACTGCTCGGAGTCAACATCTCGGACGTCTTCTCCACGCTGCAGATCTATCTCGGCTCATCCTACGTCAACGACTTCAATTTGTTTGGCCGGAGCTACCGTGTGGTGGCGCAGGCAGAGGCACGCAACCGGCTCGACTCGCGCGACGTGCTGACATTGCGTGTGCGTAACGCCCAAGGTGAGACCGTTCCGCTCGGCTCGTTCACGACCATCAGCGATGTCGCGGGACCCTATCGCGTGCCGCGCTACAATCTCTATCCCGCGGCGGAGCTTGATGGCGCTGCAGCCCCCGGCTACAGCCAGGGGCAGGCAATCGAAATCATGCAGCGACTCGCTGCGGAAACGCTGCCCGACGGTTTCAGCTACGAGTGGACGACGCTTGCATTCCAGCAACTGCGGACGGGAAACACAGCAGCGTTCGCCTTCGTCCTTGCGGTGGTGTTCGTGTTTCTCGTGCTCGCGGCGCAGTTCGAAAGTCTGACGCTCCCGCTTTCCGTGATTCTGATCGTTCCGATGTGCCTGATCGCGGCAATCACAGGCGTCATATTGGCTGGACAGGACAACAACATCCTTACGCAGGTCGGATTCATCGTGCTGATTGCGCTGGCCGCGCGCAATGCGGTTCTGATGGTGGAGTTCGCGAAGCAGCTGGAAGACGGCGGGCGTGACACGATCTCGGCCGCCGTCGAAGCGGCGAAGCTGCGGCTGCGGCCTATCGTGATGACGTCGATGGCGTTCATTCTCGGAACGGTGCCACTCGTCTGGGCGACGGGCGCCGGCGCCGAGTTGCGTCAGGCGTTGGGCACGCCCGTGTTTGCGGGCATGATCGGCGTGACCTTCTTCGGGTTGATCTTCACGCCCGTGTTCTACGTTGTGTGCCGCCGGCTCGGTCAACTGGGTTCCAGGCGGACGCCCCGCGCCCCGCGCCCATCGCGGGTGCCGGCAGAGTAGTGGCTACGACCTTCAAGCGATTGCCGCTTTCGTCCATGGTGCCGGCGAGCGCACGTCCGTAGGGAAGGGCGTAATATTGCTCGCAACTCACGGGGCCGGGGAATGCGGACGCAAATTGCCATCGTCGGTGCCGGACCATCCGGGCTTCTGCTCGGGCAGCTCCTGAGCAAGAACGGCATCGACAACGTAATCCTGGAAGAGCGCAGCGCCGAGTACGTGCTCGGACGCATTCGTGCCGGCGTAATCGAGCAAGGCACGGCGGAGCTCCTGGACGAAGTCGGAGTCGGTGCGCGCATGCACGAGGAAGGACTCGTACACGGCGGGACGCAGATCTGCTTCGGCGGCAGGCGGCACCGCATCAATTTTCGCGAACTGACCGGGAAGACGGTCACGATCTATGGTCAGACGGAAATCACGCGCGATCTCATGGAGGCGCGGTCCGCGAGCGGCGCGCCGACACTCTACGAGGCGGGCGATGTCAGCCTGCACGACTTCGGTACCAAGCGGACGCGCGTTCGCTATGTGAAGGACGGAAAGGAAGGCGAAGTCGAATGCGATTTCATCGCCGGATGCGATGGTTTTCACGGTGTCAGCCGGCAAAGTGTGCCGATCGAAAGTCTGCAAACCTACGAGCGCGTCTATCCTTTTGGCTGGCTCGGGTTGCTGGCTGACACGCCGCCCGTTTCGGACGAGCTCATTTACGTCCATCACGAGCGCGGCTTTGCATTGTGCTCGATGCGGTCGCCGACACGCAGCCGCTACTACATCCAATGCAGTCTCGCCGAACACGTCGACGACTGGCCGGATGCGCGGTTCTGGAGCGAACTGAAGCGGCGCCTCGACGACGAGGGCAGAGCGCAACTCGTCACGGGTCCGTCGATCGAGAAGAGCATTGCGCCGCTCAGGAGCTTCGTCGCGGAGCCGATGCGGTTCGGCCGGCTGTTTCTCGCGGGGGACGCCGCGCATATCGTGCCGCCGACGGGCGCGAAGGGGCTCAACCTAGCGGCGAGCGACGTGCGGTACCTCGCCGAGGGATTGGTCGAGTTCTACCGGGACAAGTCGCCAGCCGGGATCGACAGCTATTCGGAGCGCGCGCTCGCGCGCGTCTGGAAAGCAGAGCGCTTCTCCTGGTGGATGACGACCCTCCTCCATCGCCTGCCGGATTCCAGCGGCTTCGACCGCAAGGTGCAGCTCGCCGAGCTCGAATACCTCGTTAGTTCACCCGCGGCGGCGGCTGCCATGGCAGAGAACTACGTCGGACTGCCATATTAGGGGCGCCAGACCTTTGGGAGTTCGCCCACGAGGAGCGGTAGACCGACCGCATTTTCATTGCGGATTATGTGTAGTATTTGCCTGCAACAGGCTGCGGGGGAGAGAACATGCGTCCAGTCAAGTTCGGTATCGGCCAACCCCATCTTCGGTTGGAGGATCCTCCGCTTGTGACCGGGAAGGGGCGCTTCGTCGCCGACCTGATCCCGGAAGGTGCGTTGCGCGCCGTGTTCGTGCGCTCGCCTCATGGCCACGCAAATTTCAAGTTCACGGACCTTGAGACCGCCCGCAAGATGCCGGGCGTCCGCCTCGTCCTCACCCACACGGATGTGGCGGGAGTTGCCCCGTTCCCATGCCTCGGTGCGCTGATCCTCCACATGCACGGCGGGCCAAAGATCTGGGTGCCGCCGTATCACGTGCTCCCGAAGGACAAGGTTCTGCATATCGGCGAGGAAGTCGCATTCGTGGTCGCCGACACGGTCGAACAGGCGCGCGACGCTGCAGAGGCCGTCGGAATCGAATGGGAGCCGCTCCCGACGGTTGTCGACGTGCGCGCGGCGATCAAGAAGGACGCGCCGGTGCTGTGGCCCGAGCACGGCAGCAACATCGGGTTCACGTTGGAGCTCGGCGAGAAGGACGCAACCGAGAAGGCGTTTGCATCCGCGCATCGCGTCGTAAAGCTCGACATCGTCAACCAGCGGCTCGTCACGAATTACATGGAACCGCGCGGCGTTGTGGCCGAGGTGGACAAGTCGGGCCGGCTCGAGCTCGTGATCTCAAGCCAGGGCAGCCACGCGCAAAGGCACTACCTCGCGGAAATGATGCACATGCCGAAGGAGAAGATCCGCGTGCTCGCCCACGACGTGGGCGGCGGCTTTGGCACCAAGGGCGCCCCATACCGTGACTACGTGCTGACGGCGGTCGCGACGCAAAAGCTCAACAAGCCGGTGGCTTGGATTTCCGATCGTACCGATCACTTCCTGAGCGACGCGCAGGGACGCGACAACTACGCGGTCGCTGAGATGGCGCTCGACAGGGAAGGCCGTTTTCTCGCCCTCAAGGTCGACATTCTGGCGAACATGGGCTCGTACTTGTCGATCGTCGCGCCCTACGTGCCGTTCCTCGGCATGACGATGTACCCGGGCTCGTACCGGATCCCGCATGCCTACGTGAAAGCGCACGGCATTTTCACGCACACGCATACGGTCGACGCCTATCGCGGCGCGGGCCGTCCGGAAGCGGCTTATCTGATAGAGCGGCTTGTGGATGCGATCGCGCGCGAGACCGGTGTCGCGCCCGACGAGGTTCGGCGCAAGAACTTCATCGACAAGTCGGAAATGCCGTACGAAACGCCGACGCACAAGAAATACGATAGCGGCGATTTTGCCGGTCACCTCGCGCGCGCGCAGGACGTTGCCGACTGGAAAGGTTTCGACAAGCGTGTGGGCGAGTCCAAGCAACGCGGGAAGGTGCGCGGCATCGGACTGTCGAGCTACATCGAAGCCTGCGGATTGACCGCACCGGAAGACGGCAAGGTAATCCTGGAAACGAACGGCTCGATCACAGTCCATATCGGGACGCTCTCGCAGGGGCAGGGTCACAAGACGACCTATGCGCAGATCGTTTCGCAGGAACTCGATCTCCCGCTTGATCAGATCCGCGTTGAGCAAGGCGATTCCGACGCACTCGACAACGGGGGCGGCACGGTGGGCTCACGCTCGATGCCGACCGGCGGGCCGGTCGTGCAGAACTGCACGCGCACGATCGTCGCGAACGTCAAGGCCGCTGCGGCGAAGGAGCTCGAGGCCGACGCAGACAAGCTCGAGGTTTCCGACGGCGTCGTCCGCGTTTCGGGCACCAACCGCACGATTTCGCTCGCGAGCCTTGCTCAGAAGATGCCGCCCGAACAGCGAATCGCGGAAGTGAAGAATTACATGCCGCCGGGCTACACATTCCCGAACGGATCGCACGTGTGCGAGGTCGAACTCGATCCGGAAACCGGAGAAGTCGAGATCGTGCGCTACACCGTGGTCGACGACTTCGGTGTGACGCTCAATCCGCTGCTGCTCGAAGGACAAGTACTCGGCGGCATCGTGCAGGGTGCCGGCCAGGCGCTCATGGAAAACACGGTCTATGCCGACGACGGCCAGCTTTTGACCGCGAGCTTCATGGACTATGCGATGCCGCGGGCGGACCATTTCCCCTCGATCCACTTCGAGACCCGCAACGTTCCTTGCACGGCCAATCCGCTCGGTGTGAAGGGCGCGGGCGAGGCGGGTACGATCGGGGCGACGCCGGCTGTGATGAATGCGGTGATCGACGCGCTCGACCGTGAATTCGGCATCAAGAAATTTGATATGCCGGCGACGCCGGAGCGGGTGTGGCGGGCGATCAACGGGCGGGCGAATTGAACTAAACGCGCTTTCGAGTATTCTCCCTGTCATCGCCGGGCCAGTCCCGGCGATGCCTTTTGCGGAGCTGTCTCCGCGCAGCGTGAGGCGATCAGGGTGAAATTCGGAGTCGGCCAACCCCACGTCCGGGTCGAAGACGCGTCGCTTCTCACGGGGCACGGGCGCTATCTCGCGGATCTCGTTCCGGACGACGCGCTGCGAGCAGTGGTCGTGCGTTCCCCGCATGCGCACGCACGATTCGGCATTCAAAATCTGGAGGCGGTGCGGAGTCTTCCGGGCGTGCGGCTCGTGCTCACAGGGGGCGACGTCACGGAGTATGGGTCGGTCCCTTGCCAGGGACTGATCAAGCCCTCGGACGAGGAGCGGATGTGGGTGCCGCCGTATCCGTTGCTCGCAAGCGAGGAAGTACGCCACGTGGGCGACGCCGTTGCCTTCATCGTCGCCGATACCCTCGACGCGGCACGCGACGCGGCCGAAGCCGTGGAAATCGATTGGGAGCCGCTTCTGGCTATCGCCGATCTGAAACAGGCGTCGACAGCCGCCGCGCCGCAGGTTTGGTCGGAACGGGCGGAAAACGTCGCATTCACGGTCGAGCACGGCGACCGAGAGGGAACCGAGCAGGCATTTGCGAAGGCTGCCAAGGTTGTCAGGCTCGAGCTCGTCAATCAGCGCCTCGTTGCGAACTACATGGAGACGCGCGGTGCGATCGCGGAGCCGGCATCAGGCGGCGAGCCGTTGAAACTCACGGTCAGCACCCAGGGCAGCCATATCATCCGCAACGCGCTCGCCGACAAGGTGTTCAAGATCCCGCACGATCAGTTGCGGGTCGTCACGGGCGACGTGGGCGGTGGTTTTGGTGCCAAGCTCGGGCCGTATCGCGAGTACGCGCTTGCGGTGGTGGCGGCGCAGCGGACGAACCGGGCGGTCGCCTGGATCGCCGACCGCAGCGAGCATTTCCTCGGCGACGTGCATGGTCGGGACAACGTCACCGTCGCTGAGATGGCGCTCGACAAAGGCAATCGTTTCCTCGCCATGCGCGTTGATACGATCGCCAATCTCGGCGCGTACCTGTCGTTCTTCGGCCCATTCATACCGGCGAACGGCGCGACGATGCTTCCCGGGGTCTACGCCATCCCGGTCATGTACGCGCGCATTCGCGGCATCTACACGCACACGCTGCCGGTTGATGCCTACCGCGGCGCGGGCCGGCCCGAGGCCGCATATGTGATCGAGCGCCTCGTCGATGCCGTCGCGCGCGAGGTCGGCGCCGGGCAGGACGAACTGCGGCGGATCAATTTTATTCCGCCGTCAGCGATGCCCTACAAGACCGCGACGGGCCGCACCTACGACAGCGGCGAATTCGAGGGCCATCTTCTGCGTGCACAGGCGCTCGCCGACTGGAAGGGCTTTGAAAAGCGGGCAAAGACCGCGGAGAAGAGCGGCCGCGTGCGGGGCATTGGAATTTCGAGCTACATCGAGGCGTGCGGCGGTGTCGGTGGTGAGACAGCGAAGCTCCACATCGAGCGTGATGGCACCGCGACGCTCTACATCGGCACGCAAACGAACGGACAGGGGCATGCGACCGCCTACGCGCAGTTCGTCGCGGACGAATTAGATATACCGCCAGAGAAGGTCGTTATGCGGCAGGGCGATACGAACGACCTCCCGACCGGTGGTGGTACCGGCGGGTCGCGCTCCCTGCCTACGGGCGGGCCCTCCGTCGGGATGGCCGCGAAGAAACTCGCCGGGCAACTGAAGGAATTGGCCGCCGATGAGCTGGAGGCGCCTGCCGACAGACTTGAAATCGTAGACGGTGCGGTGCGCGTCGCCGGCTCCAATCGGCTCGTTACGTTCGCCGCACTCGCGCAAAAACACGAGAAGTCCGAGAAGTTGATCGCGCAGGACGCCTATCAGCCGCGTGCGCCGACGTATCCGAACGGCACGCATATCTGTGAGGTTGAGCTCGATCCGAATTCGGGCGCGATCGAAATCGTCGGCTATTGGGTGGTCGACGACTTCGGATTCACGGTCAACCCGCTCTTGCTGGAAGGGCAGATCCACGGAGGCATCGTGCAGGGGGTCGGGCAGGCGCTCTCGGAGCAGGCGGTCTATGACGCGTCCGGACAGCTTCTTACTGCCAGCCTCATGGACTATGCGCTTCCGCACGCGCGCGACATGAGCATGATCCAGTTCGAAACGCGAAACGTGCCCTGCACGACGCACGTTCTCGGGATCAAGGGCGCGGGCGAGGCAGGCACGATCGGTGCGTGTCCGGCCGTGATGAACGCTGTGGTGGACGCCCTCGACCGCGGTTTCGGCATTACCTCGATCGACATGCCGGCGACGCCCGGTCGCGTCTGGCAGACGATCTACCGGAAGGACGCAGCGCGCCGTTAGTGGGATCACAATCCCGTCAGGCAGATCCGGATCGGCCGTGAGCGGATTGTGGTGGAATAGGATTTCCCCTCAGGTGTTTCCAGAAGGCGGCCGTGGCCGCCATACTTTTGAGGGGCAGCATGTTTCGGACGGTATTGGCTGTGGCGACGATTCTTGGCGTGACCGGCATCGTGCTCGCGCAGCCAGATCCGGTTGATCAGCGCAAGGAGCTGATGCGCGTCAATGGCACACACGGTTACAGAACGTTCCCGAAGATGCTCAAGAGTCAGGAGCCTTACGACCAGGCGAAGGTCGATCAAGCGTTTGTCCAGTTGATCGATGCGGCGAAGAAATTGCCGGCGCTTTACGTGGCGGGCACTGATGGCGCGACGCGGCCCGGAAGCGACTACTTTGCATCGTCGAAGATCTGGCAGAACAAGACGGATTTCGATGCGCGATTCGCAAAGTATTCCGAGGAGCTCGCCACCGCCAAGGCGAAGGTGAAGAACCTTGAAAGTCTCAAGGAGGCCTTCACGATCGTCCGGAAAAGCTGCGACAGTTGCCACGACAACTACATGGTTCGAAAATAGTCCGCCGAGCCGATGTGGCGACTTCTCATCCTGGTCCTGATCGCGCTCGTACTCGGTGTCCCGATCGTGCTTGCGTTGACTGCGCCGAAGATCGTTCCAGCTTCATTTCTTGGTCCGCGTACGCCCAACGTCGAAAACGGCCAGACGATGTTTCTCGCCGGCGGCTGTGCGTCCTGTCACGCAACGCCTGGCCAAGATGATCCGTTGCGACTTGGCGGCGGTCGCGAGTTGAAAACGGAGTTCGGCACGTTCCGTGTCGCCAATATCTCGTCACACCTCGGCGACGGCATTGGCGGCTGGAATGAAATGCAGTTCGTCAACGCAATGCTGCGGGGTTCCTCACCGGACGGACGTCACTACTACCCGGCTTTTCCCTATACGTCGTACCAGCGGATGCGCGTGAACGACGCGCGCGACCTGTTTGCGTACCTCAGGACCTTGCCGCCGGCGGAAGGAAAGTCATCAGCACACGAGGCACCTTTTCCCTTCAATATTCGCGCCGGGCTTGGCATCTGGAAATATTTGTATCTGGATGGAAAGGCGTTTCAGCCAGATCGGTCGAAATCCGAGATTTGGAATCGTGGCGCCTATCTGGTCGAGGGGCCCGGCCACTGCGCGGAGTGTCATAGTCCGCGCGACATCCTTGGCGGCATCATCTCCTCGCGCCGCTACGAGGGCGGACCCAACCCGACGGGCGAGGGGTCAAACCCCGATATTACGCAGCGCGCGCTCGTCAAATGGACAGAGCAAGATTTTGTCGCGCTACTCGAGTTTGGGGACTTGCCCACCGGTGAGCCAGTGACGGGCGATATGCGCCTCGTCACACGCAATACCGGGCAACTGTCGGCGGATGACCGAAAGGCGATGGCAACTTATCTGAAGACACTTCAGCCGGGCTCAGCGCACGGGAACTAGCCGTTCGCGGTTCGAACCCCGAGGCTTTCGGCGAGCCTGTCGCCGTGCTTTTCTGCGGCTGAACTGCTCGCACGAGTTGGGCAGCGGCCCGCCTTGAAATGAATCCTCTCCTTGGCATCTCGCTCTGTCTGGCGTCGACCGTGGGCTTCACGCTTATGGGCGCGATGGTGCGGTACGTCGGCGATCGCGTACCGCTCGGCGAGATGGTGTTCGCGCGGAACTTCGTTGTGCTCGTTCCGCTCGCGATCGGCCTCGCGATCCGCGGTGAGCTCCGCAAGACGATCAGAACGAAGAATCTCGCCGGTCACGTCACGCGCAGCTTTGCGAACATCGCGTCGATTTTCTGCAATTACGGCGGCTTGATCCGAATTCCGCTTGCGGAAGCAACGGCGATCGGCTTCGCGACGCCGCTGTTCACGGTGGTGCTCGCCGCCATCTTCCTGCGCGAGACGGTGCGGACGTGGCGATGGAGCGCGGTGTTCGTCGGCTTCGTCGGCGTCCTGATCATGCTGTCGCCGCACCTCGGCGGTGCGACGCACACCACGAGCGCTGCGATCGGAGCCGTGCTCGTCCTGATAAGCGCACTCCTGATTGCGGTTGTCATGACGCAACTGAGGCATCTATCGAAGACTGAATCCACAAGCGCGCTGGTCCTGTTCTATTCCTTCTTCGCTTCTACAGTGAGTTCTTGCCACCATCTTCTGGGGCTGGGTGATCCCCTCGCCAGGAGATTTTCTGGCGTTGGTCGGTATCGGCGTTTTCGGGGGGATCGCGCAGTCGCTCATCACGGAGAGTCTGCGTCATGCGCCGGCATCGGTCGTCGCGCCATTCGGCTATTCATCGATGTTGTGGTCGACGCTCATCGGCTATCTCTGGCTTGGCGAGCTGCCGGCCGGCATCGTATTCGTCGGCGCCGCATTCGTGATCGGGTCGGGACTGTTCGTCGTGTGGCGTGAGCACAAGCTCGGCCTCGACCGCAAACGGAAGCAACAGCTGACATCACCGTCAGTGGGGCCGCCGACTGGATAAGCGCAGGGTGCGTCAAGCGATGGTCTGCGCTACAGGATGGCGAGGCTTCTCGCGCTGGGCTCCATGAATCCGCTGATCGGCATCGCACTCGTCCTCTCGTCGACCTTTGCGTTTACGCTCATGGGCGCGGTCGTGCGTTATCTCACCCGGACAGTCCCGCTCGGCGAGATCGTCTTTGCGCGAAGTTTCATCGCGCTCATTCCCCTGTTGCTGATGCTGGCCTGGCAAGGCGAGTTGACCACCGCGCTGCAGACGAAGAACCCGGTCGGGCATCTGACGCGCAGCCTGACCGGCGCCGTCGCCATGTTCCTGAATTTTGCGGCGCTGGTGTTCCTTCCTCTCGCCGAGGCAACGGCAATCGGGTTCGCGATCCCGCTTTTCACGGTTGCACTTTCGGCGCTCTTGCTGGGGGAAGTGGTGCGTGCCCGACGCTGGACCGCAGTCGCCATCGGTTTCCTCGGCGTGCTGGTCATGATTTTTCCGAACCTTGGCGGCGTGACGCAGGGCTCCGGCGTTGCGATCGGGGTGTTGCTCGCGATCGGGGGTGCGCTGGCGGTGGCAATCGCGATGACGCAAGTCCGGCACATGGCACGTACGGAGACCACCGCGTCGCTTGTCTTCTACTTTTCGATCGTCTGCTCGCTTTGCGGCCTTGTAACCATCGCCTGGGGCTGGAAGGTCCCTACGCCGGGCGAGCTTGGATGGATGATCGCCATGGGCTTTCTCGGCGGCATGGGTCAATTGATGATCACCGAGAGCTACCGGCACGCTCCGGCGTCGGTCGTTGCGCCATTCGCCTACAGCGGCATGATCTATTCGATCGTGATCGGTTACCTCTGGTTCGGAGAAGTGCCGGGGACGATGGTGCTGGTAGGCGCGGCGATCGTGATTGGAGCCGGCCTGTTTGTCATCTGGCGCGAGCACCGCCTCGGACTCGACCGCACCGAGGAGAAGCGTGCCGAGGGGCCGCCGACCGGCGGCCCGACGGTGTGAAGCTCAGAATGCCTTGAACGTGATGATGGTCCGCGTGTCCTGGATTCCCGGGATCGTCTGCACCTGCTCGTTCACGAAGTGGCCGATATCGGTGCCGTCGTCCACGTAGAACTTCACCAGGAGATCGAATTCGCCGGCGGTCGAATAGACCTCGGACGCGATTTCAGCATCGGCGAGACGGTTCGCCACCTCGTAGGACTTGCCGAGTTGGCATTTGATCTGAACGAAAAAGGGGATCATGCGCGGCCCTGCGAGCGGATTTGCAGCGAGGGGACCAGAAAGCCGCGCGGGAGGCAAGGGTGTGCGCACGCCTGCGCCGGCGCCACCACCACGTGCCTGAGGTCAGTTCTGCGGGTTGTCGGCGGTGGGGCGAGATCGCGGGATGCCGACGCGCGCGACAGGCGTCCAGCTCGGCGGATCGCTGGCGGGAAAACTTTCTTCCGAATTCAGCTCAACGTCGTCGCCGATCGAGTCCTCGCGGGGGTGCGGAGGAGTTGGCTGTGGGCGCTGGCTCGGTCTGCGGGCGACTTCGTGGGTCATGGCCGCCTCCGATCCATAGTCACGTGGGACGCAATCATGAAGAATTCAAGCCACGGCACAATTTCGCCCCGAGTAGTGCCCGCAATTTCTTCTATTGACCCGGGAACCCCTGCAAGCGCCCCAACGTTGCGGCCTGAGGAGGCGGGCGCATTCGCGCGCGCGGAGAGGAGGCATGCATGAAAGTTTCCAAGGCAATGACCAAGGACGTCAAAATCGGCAGCCCGTCCCAAACGATCAGGGAGGCGGCTCAGGCAATGGCAGAGCTCGACGTGGGGTCGCTCCCTGTGGGGGATAACGATCGCCTCGTGGGGATGATCACGGACCGTGACATCGCCGTGCGCGCCGTGGCGCAGGGTAAAGGCCCGGACACCTCGGTCCGCGAGGTGATGAGTACGGACGTGAAATATTGCTTCGACGAGGACGATCTGGAGGAAGTCGCAGAAAACATGGGCGACATCAAAGTACGACGCTTGCCCGTGCTCAATCGCGAAAAGCGCCTTGTCGGCATCGTCTCGTTAGGGGACATCGCACGCCGCGACGACGGTAGCGCGGGCGATGCAATCCGGGCGATCTCGGAGCCAGGAGGCGAACACTCGCAGTCGCCGACCACCTGACGTCCGACAAAGCGCTTCAGACGACCCGCGCCGGCGCCCTTGCAAGGGCGCCGGCGCTCCCATAAATTTCGCTCGCAATCTCGTTGGGGTGTCCGGATCTCCGGGCTGAGAGGCGTCGTGCCAACCCATCGAACCTGATCCGGTTCACACCGGCGGAGGAAACCGAGATGCGCGAACTCCTGAAAACCGCGCGCGCGATGCGTTCCGATTTCGAGATGGCGGACCGATGAGCGAGGATCTCGCCCGGCGCGCCTCGGCCTTGGTCGGGCACCTGCGCGAGCGCCGGCCGCGCGTGCATTGCATCACCAACACGGTGGTCCAGGAACTGACAGCCAACGTCTTGCTCGCTGCCGGCGCGATTCCCTCCATGACGACGTCGCCGGAGGAGATCGCGCACTTCGTCGCGGGCGCGGACGTCGTGCTCGTCAATCTCGGTACGCTCGACCGCGAGCGCCGCGACGCGATCGAGATCGCGCTCGAGGTCGCGCGCGATGATGGCATCCCATGGGTGCTCGATCCGGTCTTGATCGAAAGGTCCGAGCCGCGCGCTGAAATGGCTCGCAATCTCGCCATGAAGGAGCCGCGCGTTGTTCGCGCGAACGCGGCGGAGTTCGGCGCGCTCGCCCGTGCGGAAATAACTCCCGAAATACTCGACAAGTTCGCGCTCGACCACATTACGGTCGCGGCGTGTACCGGGCCGGTCGACCTGGTCACGAGCGGCGCCAAACGCGTGCGGATCGAAAACGGCCACCCCTATATGGCGCAGGTGACAGGCATCGGCTGTGCCGAGTCGGCTTTGGTCGCAGCCATGGTCGCAATCGAGGACGACGAGTATCTGGCGGCGATGGGCGGCCTCTTGCTCACAGGTATTGCAGGTGAAGTTGCAGCGGAGCGCGCACAAGGGCCCGGAAGCTTCGTGCCGGCGTTGATCGACACGATCGCGGCGTTCGACGGGGAGATCATGGTGCGGCGGGCGAGGCTCGCATGAACGTCAACCTTACCCTCTATGTGCTGGTCGACCCCGCGCGTGCCAAGGGCCGGCCGCTGGCGGATGTTGCCGCGGCAGCCGCGCGCGGCGGTGCGACGCTCATTCAGCTGCGCGACAAGAGCGGAGTGACACGGACGCTCGTCGAGCAAGCGACCGCAATCAAGCGCTCGCTCACCGGCAGTGGCGTGCCATTTCTGGTGAACGACCGCCTCGATGTTGCGCTCGCCGCAGGCGCAGACGGCGTGCATCTCGGCCGCGACGATCTCGATCCGATCACCGCGCGGCGGCTTCTGGGTCCGCGAGCAATCATTGGCGCGACCGTGCGAGCGGACGCGGACGTGGCGGCGCTTACACCGGGCGCAATCGATTATGTTTGTATCGGCGGAGTGTTTGCGACGACGAGCAAGGACAATCCCGATCCACCGATTGGCGTGCACGGCCTTGGCCATCTCGCGCGCCTCGTGCGCGAGCGGATGCCCGGGATGCCGGTCGGTGCGATCGCCGGAATCGACGAAGGCAATGCCGGCGAAGTGATGCGCGCCGGCGCCGACGGAGTTGCGGTGGTCTCCGCGGTCACAGCGGCGAGCGACCCCGAGGTCGCGGCCCGCAGGTTGCGGGTCATTGTCGACGGCGCGAGGCCGAAGCGGGGCGTTGCATGATCCCCATCGCGCTTACGATCGCGGGGTCCGACTCCGGCGGGGGGGCCGGGATCCAAGCGGACCTCAAGACGTTTTCGGCGCTCGGTGTCTACGGGGCGTCGGTCGTCACCGCGCTCACGGCGCAGAACACGCTCGGCGTACTCGCGATCCACGACGCTCCGCCGGATTTCATCGGCGCAGAGATGGACGCGGTGTATGGCGACCTCAACGTCTCCGCCACCAAGATCGGCATGCTGTCCCGGTCGGGCGCGATCGAAGTGGTTTCCGCCGGCCTTGACCGGCACAAGGCGAGAAACGTCGTGCTCGATCCTGTCATGGTGGCCGCTTCGGGCGACCGGTTGCTTGCGCAGGATGCAGAGGCGACGTTGAAGCGGCTGCTCCTACCGCGCGCAGCTGTGGTGACTCCGAATTTGCACGAGGCGGCCGCGCTGCTGGAAGCGCCGGTCGCCGCGAACGAGGATGAGATGCGGGCGCAGGCGGAGGGCATCCGCGTGCTCGGCGCGAAGACGGTGCTGATCAAGGGCGGGCACTCGAAGGGATCGGAGGCCGTCGACCTCTTCGTCGACGAGAACGGGGCGCGCCGGCTCGTCGCGCCGCGCTTCGCCACCATGAACACGCATGGGACCGGCTGCACGCTGTCGTCGGCCATCGCCGCCTTTCTCGCGCGCGGCATGAGCCTGTTCGATGCGATTACGCTCGCGAAGAATTACGTCACTGCCGCAATTGCCGCGGCGGATCAGCTCAGTGTTGGCCACGGACACGGACCGGTGCACCATTTCCACGCGATGTGGAAAAGGATCGAAGACGGAGAGAAGAATGAAAAAGCTTAGCCGCCGCGCGGCGCTCGGCGTCCTCGGAGCAGCGAGCACGCTGGCCGCCCCCTCCATCGCCCACGCGCAAGCGCAGAAGCTGCGCATGGTCACGTCCTGGCCGCGACGGCTGCCCGGACCGGGCGCATCGGCAGAGCGCGTGGCCGAGCGCGTCAAATCGCTCTCGGGCGGGCGGCTCGAAGTGCAGGTCTATTCGGCGGGCGAGGTCGTGCCTGCGTTCGAGGTGCTGGACGCGGTCGGCAGCGGCGCCGCCGATCTCGGCCACACCGCGGCGTTCTTCTGGCAGGGGAAAATGCCGGCCGCGAACTTCTTTACGACTGTGCCGTTCGGCCTTACGCCCGACGAGCACGTAGCCTGGGTGGAGCATGGAGGCGGGCAGGCGCTCTGGGACGAACTCTACGCCCCATTTGGCGTGAAGCCGTTCATGGCGGGAAACACTGGCGTCTGCATGGGCGGCTGGTTTCGCCGCGAAATCAAGTCGATCGACGATCTGCGGGGATTGAAGCTGCGTTCGCTCGGCCTTGGCGGTGAGGTGTTCC
The DNA here is from genome assembly GCA_963711595.1 of uncultured Alphaproteobacteria bacterium. Lineage (GTDB taxonomy): Bacteria > Pseudomonadota > Alphaproteobacteria > Rhizobiales > Xanthobacteraceae > JAUSIF01. The sequence continues at coordinate 58,559 of CAVQER010000006.1, read as the reverse complement.
GTCGTCTCGGGGCGACGCCCGTGAGCGTGCCGCCGGGCGAAGCGTTCACTGCGTTGCAGTCGGGAGTGGTCGACGGTGTCGAGTTCACGACGCCCGCTTCCGACATCGCACTCGGATTGTGGCGCGTTGCGCCGAACTATGCGTTTCCGGGGTTCAACAAGCCGAATGGCACCGGCGAGTGCATCGTTGCGCGCCGCGTTTGGGACAAGCTCGACAGCCAGATGCAAGCCGTTCTTGTGCACGCGTGCGCAACGGAAGCGGCGTTCGCGCTGTCAGAGTTCGAGCGGATGAACGCCGAGGCGCTCGACGCGCTCGTGTCAAAGAACAATGTGAAGCTGTTCGCATTTCCGTCAGAAGTCATTCGGGCGGCTCGCCCTCACGCCGATGCGATTCTTGCTGACGTCGCGCGCAGCAGCGACATCGCCAAGCGTATCCACGAATCCTACTCCGGCTTTCGTGAGCGCAATTCGCGCTGGTCGAAGGTATCGATCCGGGCGGTGCTTGAGGCGAGGGAAGGTTAGAAGCGCAGATTGACGCCGAGGGTGACCCAATCGGCGCGCTCTCCGACCAGATTGCGGCCATAGACCAGATCGAAATCGATCTTTTCGTGCGGCGTGTAACGGATGCCCGCCTGCGCGCCGGTTTCGCTGTTGAAGCCGAAGACTTCGCCGATCAGCGTAATTTTTTGTGTCAATGAGAAGTCTGCGCCGGCACCCCAGGTCGTGAGCGTGCGGGTATCCTCGAGCTCGCGGATGAAGCCGACGTTCACGTTGACGCGCAACGCCTCGGATACTTGAAACGAAATCGGCATATTGACGAAAGCCGCCACGGTCTTGCCCTGCGTGAGATTGAAGCCCACGCCGCCGACGAGTGCGACTCCGAACTTGTTATCCTCCCCGAATGGGATGATCGACGTCTTCGCCTCGAGAACAAGATCGGTGCTCCACACTCTGTCGAAACGAACCCGTCCGACGGGAACCGTAATCTCCACTGGTCTGCCGAGATGGACACCGCAAGCCGGCGCCACGACGCCGATGAAATCGTGATTGCTCGCGAACGCGGTCCAGCTTTCGACCTTGCACTCACCCGGCTCGTCAACGCCGGCGTCGTCCACCATGAAGGCGCCTGCGGCTTGGCCCTCTCGGACCGACAGACAAAGCACGCCCACGATGAAGGCAAAACCTAGCCAAAAGATTCGCTGACGATTTGAATGCCACTCCGAACTCACGGGCGACCCCCACCATTTCACTCGAGCAACCTATTTCTTGAAGGCTACGACCTTCTGCTGCTGCTCGCCCAGACCCTCGATGTGCAACTTCACGACATCCCCCGGCTTGAGCCAGCCGGGAGTCTCCCACTTCGGCGGCTTGTGACCGAGCGCGACGCCGGGCGGCGTTCCCGTCGTGATGATATCGCCGGGTTCGAGCACGAAGAACTGCGAGCAGTACCAAACGATGTGCGCCGCGCCAAACACCATTGTCTTCGTCGAACCGTGCTGGCGCGTCTCGCCGTTCACGGTGAGCCACATGTTCAGGTTCTGCGGATCCTTGACCTCATCTCGCGTGACGAGCCAGGGGCCAACGGGCCCGAACGTCTCGGCGCCCTTTCCTTTCATCCATTGACCGCCGCGCTCCGCTTGAAACACGCGCTCGGAAACATCGTTGCAGATGCAGAAGCCGGCGACGTAGTTGAGCGCGTCCTTCTCCAACTCGATGTAGCGGGCGCGGCGCCCGATCACGATCGCGAGCTCGAGTTCGTAGTCGAGCTTCGTCGAACCTTTCGGCACCATGATCGAGTCGTTCGGCCCGACGATGCAGTTCGGCGCCTTGGAGAAGATGATCGGTTCCTTCGGGATCGGCGAACCGGTCTCGGCAGCATGATCGGCGTAGTTCAACCCAATCGCGATGAAGTGGCGCGTCCCGCCGACACACGGGCCGAGCCGCGGCCTGCCCTTCACGACCGGGAGTTTTGCGACCTTCGCCTTCTTTACTTTGGCGAGGCCGTTCGCCAGCACCTCACCGTTGATGTCCGGAACGACCTTCGAGAGGTCGCGGATCTTGCCGTCGGAATCGAGGATACCGGGCTTCTCCCGGCCGGCGGGGCCGAAACGCACGAGCTTCATGGAAATTCCTCTGTCGGAGCCTGGCGGGACCACATCATGCGCGGTCCCGCTGCCGCGGACAAGTCGCGTGGAGCGCTTGGCATGGCCCGGCAGCCACTCCCGTGGCACATTCGCGGCCCGCGTCTTGCCGAGCCGTTCCGTTGCCCGAAAAGCTTCTGCCCTTTGTCGTGTTCGCATTCGTCGGCTCGTTCACGCCGGGTCCGAACAACATGATCTCGACAGCGTCCGGGGCGGCGTTCGGATTCGCGCGTACGCTCCCCCAGATGCTCGGGGTCTCGGTCGGCTTTCCCGCGATGCTCTTCGCGCTAGGCTTGGGGCTTGGGGAAATCTTCCGCCAATTTCCATGGTTGCACGAAGCGCTTCGCTACGTGGGCGCGGCCTTTCTCCTCTATCTCGCCTGGCGGATCGCGAAGGCGGCCGAGGTCGAAGCGGTGGAAGCGAAGCGGCCTCTTACATTCGTCGAGGCCGCGATCTTCCAGTGGCTCAATCCGAAGGCTTGGACGCTCGCACTAGGCGCACTCGCCGCTTTCACTACTCCCGGCCTCGGCGTGGGTGCGTCGCTCCTCGAGATTGGTCTCCTTGCCGCGCTATTCGGTGTGATCTTATTCCTCGCGCTCGTGATCTGGTGTCTGTTTGGCGTTGTGATCGCTCGCGTGTTGCGGAACGCGCGGCGGCAGAAGATCTTCCAGTTGTCGCTTGCCGCATTGCTCGCAGCCAGCGTTGTCTTTCTTTTCATCTGAGCCGCACCGGGGCGGGACGTGACAAGCCGCGAAGAGCGTCCTAGCGTCGCCGCGTGGCAGCCGCCGAGACAGTCCTGAGCTCGCCAATTCCAAGCGCCGCCGACGTGGCCGATGCGGCACGCCTGCTCGAAGGTGTCGCAGTGCACACGCCGCTCGTGCGGGTGCCCTTGCTCGAGCGCGGGGGCGGCAAGGTTTTCGTGAAGATCGAAACCCTCCAGCGTACCGGCTCGTTCAAGTTTCGTGGCGCGTACAACACGCTCGCCCGCATACCCGACAGCCGCCGGGCCGCTGGTGTGGTCGCTTATTCGTCGGGCAATCACGCGCAAGGCGTTGCCGCGGCCGCCAAGCTTACCGGCTTGCCGGCGGTGATCGTGATGCCACGCGACGCGCCCGCTTTGAAGCGTGAGCGCACGGCAGCGTACGGCGGGGAAGTCGTGCTCTACGACCGCGAACGGGATGACCGTGCGGAAATCGGCGGCCGGATCGCGCGCGAGCGCGGCGCGACCCTCGTGCCGCCCTATGATCATCCGCATGTGATTGCAGGGCAGGGCACGGTGGGGCGCGAAATCTGCGAGGATCTCGAAAAACTCGGCGTCGCGCCGGACGTCGTGCTCGTGCCCGCGTCGGGGGGCGGATTGATCGGCGGCATTTCGCTCGCCGTGAAGGATCGGCATCCCGCTGCGCATATCATTGCGGTCGAGCCGACCGGCTTCGACGATCACGTGCGGTCCTTCCACTCCGGCCGCCGCGAGCGCAACGCAAAACTGTCCGGCTCGATCTGTGACGCGCTGCTTGCACCGACGCCGGGTGAAATTACCTTCGAGATCACGCGGCGCCTGGTCGGCGAGGGCGCCGCTGTAAGTGACGACGAGGTGCGCGACGCGATGCGCTTCGCGTTTCAGGAGCTCAAGCTTGCAATTGAACCTGGAGGGGCAGTCGCGCTCGCGGCGCTCATTTCAGGGAAGGTCGACGCCGCAGGCAAGAACGCAGTGATCGTGTTGTCGGGTGGAAACGTGGAACCCGACTTGTTTGCGACCGTGATCCGCCGTAACGGCTAGGCGAACAGCGCCATGCGGTCGGCGAGAGAAAGCAGATCGATGCCGGATTTGTTCTCCGATCTGTCCGAGGCGCCCTTCGCCGGCTGAGCAGGCGGCTCCCTTGACTGACCGTTCATTTGCGTAGGTTCGGCGTGCGTGCCGGGCGCTTCGAGCTCTGGTGCAGCATCAGGCGAGGTTTCGAACACTTCGAGATCGTCGAGGTCGAACTCACCGAGATTGCGTGGATCGCGGCTGCTGAGATCGCGGCTGTTACGCCAGAATACGTCCTGCTTGCGTTCGTGGCCGATGATCTCGTCGACGGCATGTTGCTGTAGGCCATTGCCGCTTGTTGCCGCATGCGGCGTCGGCCCCGCGATGCGCGCCTCGGCGGCCGGCACGAACTCAAGATCGTCGAGGCGCCAGATCTTGATCATCGCGTCGATGCGCGCCTCGAGGAAGCGCAAGACCTCGATTACCTTGCGGATGCGCTGGCCGGTGAGATCCTGGAACGAGCACGCGGTATAGAATTCGGTCGTGTTGGCCTCGAGCAGATCGCACACACTCGTTTCGACCCCTTGCTCGCGCAGGGTCCAGGCGATTTCCTGTACGCGCTCGGCGGTTGCCAATATGTCGGAGGTCGCTTTCTCCGTCGCACCAACAATGGCGTCGAGCTCGATCGACGCCTGATCGAAATGGTTGCTCGCATCGCGCGTCGGCCGGATCGCGGCGATTTCGGTCTTGGTGCGTGTGATCGCATTCATCATCTCGACGAGATCGATGCGCATGCGCTCAGCTTCAGCCGTCTCATGACGGTGACCGACCATGCGCTCGAGCTTTTCAATGGCGTCGAGCACGAGCCGCGTATCGGCATGACGGTTGCGCCGCGCGTGCTCCGACATGAACCAGCGACCGCGCGCGGTTTCGAGCACGGCTGCGGCGATCATCTCGTAGTCCGCATCCGTGAAGGGGGCGGGAGCGGGCGGCAGCGGCATAGGCCCTTGGGTCCGGATCTGGCGACGCTGGACGGAACCTGCCCCAAGAACCTTCAACGAAAAGTTTACCCTGCCGGGAAAACGGGCAAAAACCTCGAAAGGCAGCCGAATTCGCGGAGAAACTCGCGTTTTCGGCAGAAAATCAGGTGAAAGACGCCTGCTCGGAGGTTCAGCGACCTAGTTGCACGGGCGAACGATCGAGCCGAGCTCACGTCCGCTGAGGACCACGAGCTTCCGCGACAGGCCACCCTTGCTGTTGATCCACTTGCGAACGACGTCCGGATAGAAGCCCCACATCGCCGCGGTGCCCTCCGGGCTCGTGAGCGGGCGGCCGTCCGTATCGGGCACCCACGCGGCATGAAAGCCGAGGCGCGCGCGCGGCGTCGCGCAGACACGCTCCGGCGGGACGATGCCAAGCACGATTGTGCAGGCCGAATAGCATTGCCCGTCGATGACGACCCGTTCGCCTGAACTCGCGGATGCGAGCGAACACCTGCATGCGGTCGGAAATGATCCCGCCGGGATCGTTGCGGATACGCACATCGGCGGACACGTGAGTCGCGCTCAGCGCCGCGAGCACGGCGCCCAATAGGACAGTCCATTTCATGGAAGTTTGCCGCTCCCCAACGGCGAAGTGACCCCGAATTTCTTGCCCCGATCCCGCAACCAAGATTCAATTGAGGGAAAATGCAAGGCTTTTTGTCAGGGAACTCACGTCTGAGAGCGGATTTTTTTCTCGCCGGAACCTGGCGCGCGGAACTCGGACGTCAGCCCCAGAAATCCGCGGCGGGCGGATGCACGAGCGCGCCCTCGTAACGCAAACCGCCTGGGCGATCGCGCGCGAGCAGTAGCGGGCCGTCGAGATCGACGAAGCGCGCGCGACTCGCGAGCAGCAGGGCCGGCGCCACGCCGAGCGACGTCGAGACCATGGAACCGACCATCACCTCGAAGCCTGCCTCCTTCGCGGCCTCGGCCATTGCGAGCGCCTCGGTAAGGCCGCCGGCCTTGTCCAGCTTGATATTCACCGCGTCGTACTTGCCCACGAGCGCGCTCAGGCTCGCCCGGTCGTGGACGCTTTCGTCGGCGCAGATCGGAATCGGCCGCTCGATGGTTTCGAGGGGTTGGTCGGCATCGGCGGGGAGGGGTTGCTCGACGAGCCGGACACCTGCGTCCGCACAGGCTGCGAGGTTCTCCTTGAGGTTTTCGGCGCCCCAGCCCTCGTTCGCGTCGACGATCAGGGTCGCGTCGCGCGCCGCTGCACGGACTGCTGTAAGGCGTTTCGGGTCGCCGGGCGCGCCGAGCTTGATCTTTAGCAAAGGCAGCTTCGCCTTCGCGGCGGCTTTGGCCATGGCTTCAGGCGTATCGAGCGAGATCGTGTATGCGGTCCTGACCGGCTCTGGTGCGGTCAGCCCTGCAATCTCGAATACGCGGCGACCCGTGCGCTTGGCCTCGAGATCCCACAGCGCGCAGTCGAGCGCATTGCGCGCGGCCCCGTGCGGCAGCGCCTTCTGCAATTCGGTGCGGTCGAGGCCGGTACGCAAGCGCGGGGTGATCGAGCTGATTGTGGCAAGCACGCCGGGCACCGTCTCGCCATAGCGCCCATAGGGCACGCACTCGCCCCGGCCGGTCACGCGGCCATCGCTGACCTCGGCAACGACCACGGCGGCATCGGTTTTCGAGCCGCGGCTGATCGCGAAGGTCGCGGCGATTGGCCAGCGCTCGATCCGCACCATCAATTCAAGTTTAGGTGCCTTCATGCGTCTCAAGTTCCGCTCGCCCGCTTGCCCCTTTTTGAGGGCCGTGGGATGCGGGCCAGTATGGTTAACACGTCGTTTACGAAATGCTCGACGGACCCGTGGTGCTTGAGTAAGACAACTAGCCGGGGCCGGCCCAAGTGGCCTTGTGGGCTTTGCGGGGAAGCGCGCCAGTGGCGGCCGAGACTTCGCTTCTGAAAGTACGCATGGACGGCAGCCGGCTGGTGCTCGATGCCGCCGGAGGCTGGGTCGCGGCGCGTGCCGGCGAAATCGAAATGCTTGTGGACGCCGTATTCCAGAAGCGGCCGCCCGTGCAGCAGATCGAGATCAATCTCGCGCACCTCGAGCGCCTCGACACGGTTGGCGCCTGGCTGATCGAACGGATGCGCCGCACCGCAGGGGACGGGCGCATGCGCGCCGAGATCGTCGGAATCGATCCTCGCTTCAAGGTGCTCCTCGACGAAGTTGCGATCTCGAACAAGGAGCCGCCGCCTCCGCACCCGCATAAGCGGGCGCTGCACGACGCGCTCGAGCATGTCGGCATTGCGGTCGCGGAAGTCGGCAAGGACTTCTACGCGATCCTTCGGTTTCTCGGCGAAGTCATGGTCGCCAGCGGGCGCGTTGCGCTCGCGCCGCGGCGGCTGCGCTTCACATCGGTGGTGCATCATCTCGACCGCGTCGGTTATCGCGCGGTGCCGATTATCCTGCTGATCAATTTCCTGATCGGCGCGATCCTCGCGCAGCAGGGCATCTTCCATTTCCGCCGCTTCGGCGCGGAGACATTCGTCGTCGACATGGTGGGAATACTCGTGCTTCGCGAGGTGGGTGTCTTGATCGTTTCGATCATGCTCGCCGGCCGTTCCGGCAGTGCGTACACGGCCGAGCTCGGCTCGATGAAGATGCGCGAGGAGATGGACGCGCTGCGGGTCATGGGATTCGATCCGGTCGAAGTCTTGATCCTGCCGCGGTTGATCGCGCTCGTCGTCGCGTTGCCGCTGCTCACTGTTCTCGGCAGCCTTTCCGCCCTTATCGGCGGTGGCCTCGTGTCCTGGGTCTACGGCGGCTTTCCGCCCGAAGTTTTCATGGACCGCCTGCGCGAAGCCGTGACCTTCGAAACGCTTGCAGTCGGAATTATCAAGGCCCCATTCATGGCGGCGGTGATCGGACTGATCGCTTGCGTCGAAGGACTGCGAGTTGAAGGCAGCGCTGAGTCGCTCGGCGAGCACACCACGAACTCGGTGGTGAAGGCGATCTTCCTCGTGATCGTGCTCGACGGTTTCTTCGCCGTGTTCTTCGCCGCGATTGGGAAATAAGCCGTGGCAAAGTCGAAACACAACGGTCACAACGGAGCGCATGCGCAAACGGTGATCCGTGTGCGCGGGCTCGAAGTCGGCTTCCACGGCGTGAAGGTGCTAAAGGGCGTCGATCTCGACATCAAGAACGGCGAGGTGATTGGCCTTGTCGGCGCGTCGGGCGGCGGCAAGTCGGTTCTCACCCGCTCGTTGATCGGGCTGTTGCCGAAGTGGAGCGGCTCGATCGAAGTATTTGGACGGGACCTCGACAAGATCGAAGAGAGCGAGCGGCAGGCGATCGAGCGGCGCTGGGGCGTCCTGTTCCAGGGCGGCGCGTTGTTCTCGTCGCTCACCGTGCGGCAGAACGTTCAGTTTCCCATGCGCGAGAACCTCACGCTGTCGCGGCGGCTGCTCGAGGAGATCGCACTGGCGAAGCTCGAGATGGTCGGGTTGCATCGCGACGTTCTCGACAAGATGCCATCGGAGCTCTCGGGCGGCATGGTGAAACGCGTAGCGCTCGCGCGTGCGCTTGCACTCGATCCGGAGATTCTGTTTCTCGACGAGCCCACCTCGGGTCTCGACCCGATCAGCGCCGGCGACTTCGATGCGTTGATCATGGCGCTGCAAGAGACTTTAGGGCTTACCGTTTTCATGGTAACCCATGATCTCGACAGCCTTTACACCGCTTGCGACCGCATCGTCGCGCTTGCGGAGGGAAAGGTGATCGCCGACGGGCCGATCGAGACAATGCTCGAAGCACAGCATCCCTGGCTTCGGGCTTACTTCCACGGAAAACGAGCGCAGGCGAGGGCCGGCGCGGAAGCCTGAAGGACGGTCGGATACAGTCATGGAAACTCGGGCAAATTACGTACTCATCGGTATCTTCACCCTCGCCGTGGTGTTCGGCGCGTTCGCATTCGTCTGGTGGATCGAGCGTGTCGGGGACATGGGAGGGCGATCGAATTACGAGATCATATTCGACGCCTCGGTTTCGGGGTTGCGGCCGGGCGCGCCCGTCAATTTCAACGGGATCCGAGTCGGCGAAGTCGCGGCGCTCAAGCTCGACCGCAACGATCCGCGCAAGGTTTCCGTCACAGTGAGCATCGCGACCGGCGTGCCGATCCGTTCCGACACGCGCGCGAGTCTCGAGTATCAGGGTCTGACCGGCATTGCCTCCGTCGCCATGAGCGGCGGCCGGGCGGATGCACCGCCGCTGGTCGCCCAGACCGGCGCCTTGCCGCGCATCCTCGCCGAGGGCGGGCAAATGGCGGACCTCATGTCCGGCGCGAAGCAGATCATGGGCCGAGTTCGACTCGATCGCCGCCCGCATCGACCGGCTGCTCGGCGACAACGAAGAGCGGCTCGACCAGGCGATCAAGGACATCTCAACGTTCACGAGCGTTCTTTCGGCGCGTTCGGGGGACGCGGACGCGCTGATCTCCAACGCCGCGCAGCTCGCGGCCAAGCTCAACAAGATGGCTGACCGTTTCGATGGGGTGCTCGCAGCGGTCGAGGGCTTTACCGGCAATAAGGACAGTCAAGGCTTCATGGCGAACGCGTCAGCGGCGGCAAAATCCGTGCGCGAGCTTGCCGACGCCCTCGCAAAGACGGCACCGAGTACGGTGAAGGAATATCACTCGCTTGCGGTCGACGCGCGGCGCACGGTGGGCGAGATCGAGCGCGTCGTGCGCAATCTTGAACGAAATCCAGGACAGTTTCTGTTTGGCGGCGGTGCGAGCAGCGCGGGGGGCGTTCCCGAATATCAGCCACGCTAGTTCGCTTCGCACGAGCCCGTGAGGCCGGGGGGTACGTGTGCCAAGTACCGAGTATCGTCGACGAGCGGGCATTCTGCCCGCGCTTCTGACTGCGTTCGCGCTCGCCGCGTGCGCGGGCGACGGCGGCTTGCAGACATTCGAGCTCGCATCGCCGCAGGAATACGGCGATATCCGCTCTTCGCGCGGCACGATCGCGGTCGCGCTTCCAACCGCTCTGCGCGCACTCGACAGTGAGCGGGTCGTGATTCAGCCGACACCTGGCGAGATCAACTACCTCTCCGGGGCGCGTTGGGCCGATCGTCTGCCACGCATCGTGCAGGCGCGGATCGTCCAGGCATTCGAGTACAGCAAACGGGTGCGTGCCGTGCCGCGCGGCAGCAGCGACACGCTCCGCAGCGATTTCGTGCTCGACACCGAACTGCGCGAGTTCGGGGTGCATGTCGGGGATAGTCCGATAGCGCTCGTTGAGATATCGGTGCGTATCGTGAATGAGCGCACGAATTGGGTTGTCGCTTCGCAGGTATTTACCGCGCGGGCAGAGACGAAATCCGTCGATGGACCTTCAGCGACGGCTGCGATCAACCACGCATTCGGCATCGTGCTGATCGATCTTGTGCGGTGGACCGCGCCTAAGATTTGAGCGGCTCAAAACTGCGTTACCGTTCGGCGGTGAATTGAGTTGTCATGCCCGCGCTTGTCAGCGAGCCGGTTGGACCCGGCTCGCAGTATTGATTGGCCAAACTCGGCAACAGCCGAGTTTGGGTGGCATCCACGCCTTCCGGCCGTGCGTCGGCTTAAGGCGTGGATGGCCGGGACAAGCCCGGCCATGACTTGCAGAGTTTCCAACACAGAAAATTCGATCTAACCTCCATTCGCGGGTGCATAGTCCGAGGAACATCCCATGCGCTTGATCTGGTCCGGCGTCGCGATCGTCGCTTTGCTTGCGGCCGGCGGTGCGGCGGCCCACCACGGGTGGGGCAGCTACGACGCGAGCAAGACTGTCGTGCTCGATGGTCCAATCCTTGAATTGGCCTACGAATTTCCCCACGGCGAACTCGTGATCATGCGCGAAGGCGTGCGCTGGACGGCGACGCTTGCGCCGCCGTCCCGGATGCAATCGCGCGGATTGCAGCGCGAGGACGTCGAGGTCGGGAAGCGCATCAAGGCTGAGGGCTATCCAAGCACCGTGCGGCAGAATGAAATGCGCGCGGAGCGCGTCACGGTCGGCAGCCGCGTCATCGAGATGCGCTGATGGAAGCAGCGGACAACTGGCCGCTTTGGGCGGTTGCGCTGCAGAACTCGGGACTTGGGGTCGCGATCCGGCATTCGACCTGGATCTACCCGTTCGGCAACGTGATCCATGTGCTCGGGATGGCGCTGCTCGTCGGCTCGATTCTCGCGCTTGATTTCCGGTTCCTCGGATTCGGGCGCAGGCACGTGTCGGTCGAGGCTGCGTCGCGACTGCTTACGCCGCTCGCGATCGCGGGCATCTTGCTTCTCGTGCCCGGGGGACTGATCCTGTTCATCGCGGATGCTGGGCCGCTCGCGGCCAATTCTCTGTTGCAGATCAAGCTTGCGCTCGTCGTGCTGGGCCTCGCGAACGCCGTGCTGTTCCGCATGAAGTGGGAGGGGAAGACCGCGGGCTGGGACGCCGATCCTCCGGGTCTGGGCCGCGCGCAAGTGATCGCCTCGGTCGCGATCTGGCTCGCGGTGCCGACGATCGGCAGGTTGATCGCGTATCTTTAAATTGTCGTCCCGGGCGCAGCGCAGCACGGAGTGTTGCGCTGCTGACCCGGGACCGTGCTCAGAATCGGGGCCCGCGATCCCGGATCTGCAGCGCACCGCTTCGCTAGCGCTTCGCGCTGCGCCGCGTCCGGGATATGACGCTTCGCGTCAATTCAATCGCCCAGACGCGTGCGCGAGCAGCGTGTAGACCTTGCCGGTGTCGGAGGTGAGGTATGTCTTCGACAGCACCTGGCCGCGGTCGTCGCGCGATACCTGTTCGAGCAATCGCTCGAACTCGTCGATGTAACGGTCGACCGTCTCGCGGAAGTCGTCGCTCTTGCGGTAGCGGCGGCGGATCTCGTCGAAGGTCTTCTGCCCCTGCGCCGTGTAGAGACGGCGGGTGAACACGTTGCGCTCGCCGCGCTGGTGACGGTCCCATAGCTCCACCGCCGCGTCGTGATCGATCATGCGCGCGATGTCGACAGAGAGCGAGTCGAGGGACTCGATCCCCTGCAACGACGAACCGTTGCCGCGCTCTTCCTCCTCGTCGCCCTTCGAGCGCACGAGGAGATCGGTCAGCCAGCCGCCGCGATCGCCTTCATCGCGTTCACGGGCGGGCACCTCGCGGGGAGGCGCCCGACGCTGCTCGGCCTGGCGCGGACGGCGGAATTCGATCGGCTCGCCGCGCGGTGCGGCGGCGCGCTGCACCTCCTGGCCCGCGTAGCGCGCACCCGCTTGCTCGGCACGGGCGGGTTCCACGACTTCGATATCGCGGGCATGACGGCTGACGATCTCGTTGAGCTCGGAAAGCGCCTTCAACTGATCGGCAACCACGCGGCGCATCGCTTCGGCGCTCTCGCGCGTCTCGTGCGGCAGCTCGAGTACGCCGCGCTTGAGCTCGATGCGCGTCTGTTCCAGCGAGCCCTGCACTTCCTGCGCCACCTCGCGTACTTCGCGCGCGGTGTCGGTGAAGCGCTCCTGCAGCTCGGTGAACATCTGCTTCATCTCATCCATCGACTCTTCATAGGTCGACTTGAGGGCGGTGGCTGTGCGGCCGCGCTCCTCGGAATAGGCGTTGCGGATGGTTTCGTGCTGCTTGTTGATCGTGAGCGTGATCTGGTTCGTCGAGTTGGCGACGTGGCGCGCGATCTCGTGGGCGCGCGCTTCGGCGGCCTGCAGCGACTCCTGCAGCAAGCGGTTGAACGCGGCGAGGCGCTCGCCGATCTGCTGCGAGCGGCTACCGAAGTTCTCCTCGATCGCCGCGGTACGGTCGGCGAGCATGTTGATGATCTGTTCGAGAGCATCGCGGCGGTCGACCAGCGACTGGTCGATGCGGCCATGGGTCTCGGCGAGCGTCTCGGCCACCGTGGCGATGTAGCGGCCCTGGCCCTCGAAGCGCTGAGTGAGGGCGGACAGATCGCGCAGCACGCCGCCGGAGATGTTGCGCAACTCGTGCATCTGGTTGTCGATCCAGTCGACCGTGGTGCGAGTCGAGCTGACCGTATTTTCCATTGCGCTCTGCAGGCCAGCGACGCGCTTGGCGACGTTGCTTTCCAGCGGCTCGAGCGTCTCGGTGACGTTGACGAGCAGTCCTTTGAACAGGGTGTTCGACTCCCGCAGCTTGTCGAGCGACCCGATAACGTTCTCGCGTAGCGCGTCGTGGGACGCCACGATCTGGGTCGTCTGGTCGGCGAACCCGCGTACCGCTTCGCCCATGCGTTCGACGAGCGTCTTCGTCATCTGCTCGCCGATCTGGGTGAGGGACTGCTCGACCTCGGCCGCGCCGGTGCGCAGGTTCAGCGTGACCTCGTCTACCTTGGTGGCAAGGTTCTCGGTGAGGGCGATGCCGCGAGTTCTCGATCGTCTCGGTGATGCTGACGAGCTTGTTCGCGACCTTGTCCTCGAAGCGCTGGATGCGGCTGTCCAGGGTCTCGGTCATCTCGAGCGCGCGCTTGCCGAGGGTCTGGTCGACGGCCTCCGCGCGATCGGAAATGGTGACGGCAATCTCCTGCGCTTTCGTCGCGAAGTACTCGCCCATGCCCGCAACGGTCTTGTCGACGGCGTCGCTCGCAATCTTCGAGCTGTCGGAAATCGTGCGCGCCAGCTCAAGCGTGCGATTCGCCAGCGTTTCGTTGAGGGTCTGCGTGCGGGAATCGATCGTTTGCTCGATCCGCTGAATTCGGCTGTCGATCGCGTCGGTGGTTTCACGCATCTTGGCGACGGTGCGGTCGTCGAGACCCGTGAGCGTAGTACGCGTCTGCTCATTCAGCACCTGGATCGACTGCTGTACCTGCTCGATCAGCCCGGTGCCGTGAACCTTAACGGTGTTGTCGAAGCCCTGAAGGCCTTCGGTGAGGCGGCGGGCCAGCGTGGCGCTTTCCACTTCAATGCGCTCGGCGATCTCATTGCCGCGCTGTGCGATGCCGTCTTCGGCCGCGGTCAGGCGTGCGGTGAGAACGTCATGTACTTCGTTGCCCTTGAAGACGATCGTGTCGGTAATCTTCTCCATCGAGGCGTTCATGGCCTCGGTGAGACGTGCCGTGCGGGAGTCGAGGCCGTTCGCGACCTCGAGGCCGATCTGCGCGAGGCGCTCGGAAAGTTCGTTTCCGCGGCCGCTGAAAGTCTCGATGACGATGTCGCTTGCCGCGGCGACCTGGGCGCGCGCCGATTCCGCCTGTGCGAGGAAATTCTCGCTCACGCGATTACCGGCGTCGTTCAGGGCCGTGTTGATGCGGTCGGTCGCCTCGGCGAGGGTGCTGTCGATGCGGTTGGTGACGCCTTCCACGTCGAAGCTGAAATTCTCGTGCGCACCGCCGATCGCTTCGCGCAGGCGCGTGCCGTGGGAAACGATCGCGTCGCGCTCGCTCTGCAACTCGTCGACGAGTGCACGCACGCGCAGCTCGTTCTCGTCATAGGCACGCTCGAGAGTCGCGACCTCGTTGCGCACCATGGTTTCAAGTTCCGACGCGCGCGCGATCGCGCGTTCGATACCGTCGCCGAGTGCCGCGACCTCGCGGCGGATCGCCTGGCTGACACTCACGATCGCATCGGTGGAAACGCCTTCCGGCTCTGCAAGCCGCAGCGTCACTTCGGTCATGGCGCGCGAGACGAGACGCATTTCCTGCGTGCGTCGGACCATTGCCGCGAAAAGGAAGAACAGGATCGGGGGAAGAACGAGCGTCGCGAAGAACAACCAGAAATACGGAAGGTCGAGCAGATCCATCATGCCGCTGGTCTGCGCGATGTCCTGATAAGCGCGCGAGTAACCGATCAGCACCGCCATGACGACCCACCATGCGGCGGCGACAGCGGCGATGATGTAGGGCGTGCGCGAAGGACGCGTGTGAAGCACCGAGAGAATCTGTCCCACCGTTTGGCGATCGTCGTTCGCGGGCGAATGCGCGGCGCGCTCGAAGCGGCGCCCCGAGGGGCGGCGGCGTGGACCGGCTTGCTCTTCCAGGATCGCGCTCGGCGTGACCGGCGTCACATTGATGTCACGCGCCGTGCGGCGCGCGTCGTCAGCGGCAATCTTGTCCTTCGCGGATTCGGCTTCCGAAGTTTCTCCGCCGATCTGAAGCGCTTCCTCGATCGCTGACAGCGCTGCCTGCGTCGGGTCCTGAGCCTTCCTGGGAGTCTTCGCCATATGGACCGCGCCTCCGGGCCGTACGCTGAACCACGATCGGCGGAACGCCGCTCGGGCCGCAAGCAATGGCCGGATCGTTGTGACGGAGGCGCCTGGTACGACCCCGCCCGCTGCCAATTTTTGAGCCACGGCAACCCAGCTCACGCAGGATTGCCGGGACACCCGTCCACCGCTCGGATATCCTATCCCGACCGATGCGAGCGGGGAACGCCGATCGGTCCAGCTTTCGAAACATCGTTAACGACTTGTTCACCATGGGAATCAAGGCACCAGAACGGTCGGAGGGGGTCGGCGCCACGATTTTGCCAGAGTCTGCCGACGGCCCGAGCGCAGCGCAGCGCCGCTATCTGGAGCGCGGTTTGCGGGAGGCCGGAGGCAAGTTGCCTTTGTTCGACGAGGCTGGGCGCGAGATTCCGCGGAGGACGATCGAGGCCTGCATTGCGCACGGATGGGCCGAACTCTGGGGTGCAAACCCTGTCAAACCGGACTGGTTGGTGTGCCGGCTAACCGAGGCTGGTTATCGCGTGCTTGGCCACGAGCGGCCGCCAGCGAGTTAGGGTCGGTCATTTTTCGATCTTGTGTTGCCTTTCGGCCGCTTCATCCGGCTCGAATTCGCCGAGCCGCATTTCCTCGACCTGCGCCGCGAGCGCGCGCCACTGGCGAGCGAGCTCGACCCAACGCTGCCGCATGTCCGCGTCATGATGGGAATTTGCGATGCGCATGCACGCCGCTGCGCGTGACCGGTATTCCGCCGGAGTCATGGCCCCCCACACGACACACTCGTACAGATTGCCTAACAATTACGGGGGCTTGCTAGTTCCTCTGGAACTCACAGAAAAGTGCGAAATGACTTGTGACTAGCGGGAAAAATTCGGCAGCGAAACGACCCCGATGGACCTTGAGTCTCCGTTTACCGGCGAGTGGGAAATTGCGTTCAGCCAGGGAGTTGGCACGTGCCGGATCGAAACAAGAGGAAAGAGAAAGTGAACGCCGTTTGGTCAGGGGCGATCGACCTTGCGCACCTGAAACGGGCGACCTTTGGGGACGAGGTGCTCGCTCGGGAGGTGCTCGGCTTATTCGACGCCCAGTCGGAACGGCTCCTTACCGCCATCACTACTGCAACAGACTCTCGGGCGCGGCGGGAGGCGGCCCACGCACTGAAAGGTGCCGCGCTGGGTATCGGAGCGAATGCGGTGGCAAAAGCGGCGGCAGATGTCGAAGCTGTTGTGGGCGATGAAACACGCTTCGGCGGCGCGCTCGCGCATCTTTCCGCGCTCGTCGCCGTCGTGCGTCTTGCGATCGCGGGAATGAGCGCGCGGCGGTAACGCTCGCCTTTCGCAGAGCGTACCTATATACGGTGCGTCCCCGACAATCCTTCCACGCGAGAGAATGCCGAAGATCACCTATATCGAGCACGACGGGAACGAACGTACCGTCGATGCGGAAGTCGGTGCGACCGTCATGGAGACGGCGATCCGCAACAGCGTGCCTGGCATTGTCGCCGAATGCGGGGGCGCGTGCTCGTGCGCGACCTGTCACGTGCACATTGACGAAGCTTGGAGTGCGAAGGTCGGGCCGCCGTCGCCGATGGAAGAGGACATGCTCGACTTCGCGTTCGACGTTAAGCCGACCTCGCGGCTTTCCTGTCAGATCAAAGTCAGCGACGAACTCGACGGGCTTATCGTGCGGACGCCTTCGCAGCAGGGGTGACTCATTCCCGGTTGCACGGTCCGCGATCCGGACAGGCCTCGTCGCGGCTAATGCCGATGTCCTTCAGCTGCCGGTCGTCGAGTTTGCCGAGTTCGCGCAGCTGCATGTTGCGGGTGAGTCGGAGAATGTGACGGCGGAGGCTTGCTTCGAAGGCGCGGTGGCACCACCGCGCGATCGGCGCAGCCGCACGCGCGACGCAGGTTCGCAATGGGGACGTGCGCACCGATACGGGCGATCCGTTTTTTCTGTCATGACGGACCGGCAAAGAAGCGCCGTTCGGTCTCGCCACCGACGCAGCCTTTTTCTCGCGATCCGGGATCACGCGGGCGACTGCGCGTTCACGGGTGTACTTCGTTCTGAATCGACCACTTGTCCGTATAGATCGGTGCAGCTTCGGGAACCGGGTCGGTCCTGTGTCGGCTATGGCGCGCAACGACAGCGACCGATCTCCTAAGCAGCTCTGCCATGGCGCCACCGACTCTCTTCAGCAGCCGATGGTTCCTCACGGGCGCCCCCTGTGGTTTTTGAAGCTTGGTCGGACTGACTAGGAAACTTGAGCCGCCTTCCGCTTCCCGTGATTAGGGGAGACCGGTCGGAATTTCCTCAAAGCGGCGTGAGACGTCTGGATCTTGCGAGGGCGCGCCAAAGTGGTCGGGCGACGGCCCCGATTGCAACAGTTCGCCGCGAACGGGGGTGTCAGGCCGCGAACGGGCTCTGATGGCCTGAGATCAGCCTCACGAGATCGGCTTGCCGGCGCATGCCGGTCTTCTCGAACAGGTTCTTGAGATGGGTCCTGACGGTTGCCGCCGATACGCCGAGCTCGTCTGCGACCGCCGGCACGCCGCCAACCTCGACGAGGGCCTGGAGCACGCGACTTTCCCGCGGCGTCAACCGATAGAGCGTTGCAACGGTCTTCAGGAGTGGCGGTGTGTCGAGTTGCACGTTGCGAACAAACACGGCCGCGGTGGCGGAGTACTCGATTCCGGCGCGTCGCCGCGCCCCTGAAGTGAGGGGCAGGATGTGCGCCAGCCACTGATTGTCGTTGTTGGACAGAAGCGGCAGTGCGACGCCCTCAGCACCCACCTCGGTGTCGCCGCCAAGCGCTGCGGCAAATACGCTTCGGAGCGCTCGATCGGCAGCGGAATCGAGGGCAGATAGTTTTCCGCCGAGGTCGCGGAGGATGTTTCCTTCCGCGAGCAGCGTCTGGGCGGCGCTGTTCGCAAACACGATACGAGCGCGCGCGTCGACAAGGAGCACTCCGTCGGCGAGGCTGTCGAACAGCGCTGCAAACGATTCCGCTTTGCTCTCGTGAAGATCGATGACATTGCCGATTTGCGCTGCCCGGCGAATATGCGGAACGAGAATTTGCATGCGCGTGCGCGCGCCTTCATCGGCCGGCCCCTGCTGCTCGGTTCGAAACACAACGCAAGCCGCAAAGGTCGTGGCGCTTTTTTCCAGCGTGGCTCCTATGCGATCAAGCCAGCCATGCGGCTTCAAGAATTCCTTGTAGAAGCGCGACTTAAACAATTCCTCGAGGGTGAGGAAATCGGCGACGCTGTAGACCTCCTCAACGTCGAACACGAACTGCCCAATCGTGGTCGGATCGAATTTTATGAATTTCTCGAAATAGCTTTGCGCCAGACCCGGCTGCAGACCCCAATCGTAGTGAGAAGCTCCGCTGATTCTGAGCGTATTGGTTGTGCATAGCGATGCGCCCGACCCGCCGACAAAGGCCGCCACATCGCGAAGCGCGCCCCGCCAGCGAGATGGATCGAGTGCCGCGTCGTAGATGTCGGCGACGAGCAGCGAAAGACACTCGGCTTCCAGCATCATGGTGGTGGAGCTCCTCGCCTATTCGGGGGGTGCGCAGCAATACAATCAGAGCGAGTGAATGATATCCCCCAATCGGGGGAGGGTTATGGCCGAGCATTTGGTCGCACTGCAAGGGCAGGGCGGTGCGTATTGCTGGCGCGTCACTATCCGAAAAGTGCAAAGGGTTGCGCGGACGAAGTCGCGGCGGGGGTGAGGCTAGCGGATAGCCTTGTCATCGAGCACCACGATCTCGCAATCGACGGCGTGTTTTAAGCAGCCTTCGAGTGCAAGCTTGCTCGCTTCTTCGATGGTGCGGCCGCCGGAGTGCCAGCCATAGGCGCCGCCAGGTGACAGGGCGAAGGCGCGATGCGGTGGGCTCTGCAAGAATTTGTCGAACGACTTCTTACCTTCGACCGACAGCTGACCAGGCGGCGAGATGTCTGGCGGCGGCGGTAGCGGCGTCATCTTGTCGTCCACTACATAGAGCGCGCAGTCCGTCCCGAACTTCTTGCAGCCTTCCATTGCCGCGTTCGTGGCATCGTCGGCAGAGCGATATCCGGAGCGCCAGCTGAGAGCGCCTTTCGGCGAAATGGCGAAGGCTCGGTGCGGCGGGCTCTTCAGGAAATTCTCGAACGACTTGCGTCCGGCCTCCGTCAGTCTGGGCGGCGGCGCGATCGCGGGCGGGGGCGGAGGCGGCAATGGGCTTTCGAGCAGCACGAGCTTCCGCTCCTTCAAGAACTCATCGACATAAGAGATCCATTTGGACATTCCGCCTGAGAAGAACGCATGCCCGTCATCGCCGAAGGGTGGCTCTTTGATCAGCTGGACGTTTCCTCCGGCGCCGGAAAAGGCGTCATGGAAGCGCTGCACGAGCTCAGCGGGAAACAATTGATCGTTCTCGCTGTAGATCCAGAGCATCGGCACCCGCGAGCGTTTGCCGAAGTGGGCAAAGGCCGCGACCAGACGATCCTCGGTGCCCTTGCATCGTTCGCCGGCGTTGACCGCGATCTGTCCGCCCGAAAAATTGATTCCCGCGAGCAACCCGCGTGGCGGATCGGCCGTCAGCGCGATCGTGGCGAGGCCGCCGGCCGACTGGCCGATGGCAAGCAGACGTGAGCCGTCAATGTCCGGGCGACTGCGGAGGTGCTCGATGCTCGCACGCAAGTCCGCGGACGCAGTAACGCCGGACGTAACGTAGTCCGGGCTCGCGCATTTGCCGCTCGCCTCTGAATATCGACCGCCGGAGTCCCCGTAACCGCGACGCATCACGATCGCGACCGCCCAACCGCGGCGTGCAAATTCCATCGCCGGCGGAATGCTTCGTTGCGGCGTCATCGTCGACCGCAATTCGGCACTGCCGGGCGAGCCATGGCTGATCAGTACGAGTGGCAGGCGTCCCGGGAGCGGCGGCCGGACCAGCAGTGCTTCGAGACCGCGATCGCCGGCGCCGGGCGCGGGGATCCGCAATTTCTCGATTGCGAAAGTGTCCGCGCTGAGGTCGCTCGGCGTAGCGACCAGCACGAGGAACAGCAGCCAGCCCGCGAGGAATTTCACGGGCCGCCGTCCGGACAGATCAGCGGTCACTTGCGGCGCGGACCTTTCCGGCCGTCGATGAAGCATTGTTGCCGAAAGACCCCACCACCTGCCTCTTTTTGTCGTGACGGCGGGAAGATGCGGCAGCCTGCGATTCTTTTCAATCAGCGCCGGCGGGGCGTCTTCTTCAAGTGATAGGTCAGCGCGAGGGCAATGAAGTGCCGCAAGGCTGGCTCGGAAACGTTCTGTCCGGTACGGAAAACCAGACCTCTGTTTCCCTCGTACTGAAATGTGTGCGGATACAAATTACGAAATTGCGCCACGAGGTCGGTCTGGCAGTGAACATACATCGCGTACTTGCCCGGCTCGTTTTTGAGCGCGTCGATGCGGATCGTGGTGCCGCTTCCCGAGCTTGCGGTGAGGTAGCTCGGCTGCCCCCATTTCAGCGTTTCCTCGAGCTCACCCACGCCGTCGGTGTTTGCCGCGGTGTCGAAAATGAGCGTGCGAAGGCGCCTCAATCCGACCTGAATGGCTTTCGGATGCTTTCCGAGAGCGTCGCGCACGCGTGCGCTGGAGATTGCCAGGGCGTGGCTGTTCTTTCGCATGCGTTCAGACCGCCGAAGCGAACTTGTCCCAATACCCAGCCGCCGGCTCGATCTGCTCAACAACGTCGATCAGCGTTCCGCCCGGGTCCCGGGTCACGAAACGCCGCTGGCCCCACGGCTCACTGGTCAACTCGTAAATGATCGGAGCGCCACCCCGCTTCAGCGCGGCATGCGCCTCGGCAGCGTCCTCCACCTGGACCGTGAGGATCATGCCGCGACCGTCGAACGCCTCGGGGCCGGGCGGATTGGTCGGATGATCCGGCGACATCAGACCGAGGCAGATTTCGTCGGTTACGCCAAGCATCACGACCCAGCTCGCCTCGAAGATTATGTGCATCCTGAAATGGGTCCGATAGAAATCGCGCGACGCCGCAAGCTGCGTTGTCGTGATGAGCGGATAAGCGGTGGAGATTTTCATGGGTATGCAAAGCTCTTCACTCGGGGGACGTTGCGGTTCGGCCCGCTCGAAAACTTCTAGCAGGATCATAGGCCCAGACCGCCATCGCGA
Organism: uncultured Alphaproteobacteria bacterium; assembly: GCA_963711595.1. Taxonomy (GTDB): domain Bacteria; phylum Pseudomonadota; class Alphaproteobacteria; order Rhizobiales; family Xanthobacteraceae; genus JAUSIF01. The sequence goes on along the minus strand of CAVQER010000006.1, from coordinate 37,311 downwards.
GCAGGAGGACTGTGACTCCCATGACGACTGCAAGGGCCAGCGGTTCGAACTGGCCGTACAGCGAGAAGCGGATCAGCTCGACAGCATGCGTGAATGGGTTCAAGACGCAGATCCACGCGAGCGTCGGACTTGCTTCCTGCATTCGCCAAAGTGGATAAAGCGCGCTTGAGAGAAAGAAGGCGGGGAAGATCACGAAGTTCATGATCCCGGCGAAATTCTCGACGCGACGCATGAATGATGCGATCAGCAATCCGGCCGCTCCGATCATCAGGCCGCTCAGAATGAGAGCCGGCAGAACCGTCAAGAGTCCCTGCCAGGGCAGATCGATCCCATAAAGCAGCGTGATCACGAGAAACGCATAGACTTGCAATATCGCGGTGAGGGTGCCGCCCGCCAATCGGGCCAACAACAGAAACCAACGGGGAAAAGGCGCCGTCAGCAGCACTCGCAGCGCCCCCATCGCTCGATCGTAGACCATGGCGAGTGACGATTGCATGCCGGCGAACAACAAGATCATGCCGCACAGCCCCGGAACGATATAGACCTCGTATAGAATGTAGGATTGATAGGGCGGCGTAATCGAGAGTCCGAGCGCAGTTCGAAAGCCCGCGCCGAACACGATCAGCCACAACAACGGTCGAACCAGTGCCGCGACCAGGCGCTCGCGCTGATGCCAGAACCGCAACAGCTCACGGTGCACAATGGCGGAGAAAGCGCGCCAGTATGCCGACGCGCTCACGGCGCATTCCTCGAGACCAGCGTGTTGAAGGCCTGTTCGACGTTGTCGGTGCCGGCCGCTGCGAGAATATCCCGCGTAGTCCCGTCGGCAATCACGTGGCCGCGGTCGAGCAGGATCAATTGATCATCGACTTGCACTTCATCGGCGAGGTGAGTCGCCCAAAGAACGCTTAGTCCCTCGTCTCGCACCAGCGTTCGGACCAGCGAGATGAGCGATCGGCGCGCGGGAATGTCGAGGCCGACTGTGGCTTCGTCCGACAACAAAATGTGCGGGCGATGCAAAAAGGCGCGGGCGATCTCGACCCGCCGCTGGTGTCCCGCGTTGAGGTTCTCCGGTCGCACGTGCCCGCTCTCGGGCAGACCGATCCGCGGCAACGCTTCTTTGATTTGCGCTTGCGTCTCCGCGCGCGAAAGTCCGCGCAGAGCAGCGGCGAGAGCAAGGTTCTCCTCGACGGTGAGTTCGGGTTCGAGCGCGCGCTCCTGAAACACAATACCGAGCGATGCGAGTGCGCGATGCTTCGTCTGCTTTAGATCACGGCCCTCGATTATGATCGTGCCCGCTTGCGGCTCGAACAGGCGGCACAGGAGTGAGACGAGAGTTGTCTTGCCCGCACCGTTTGGTCCGAGCAGCGCGGCGAAGCGACCTGACTCGATCGTGAAGCTCACCCCATCGAGCGCCTTCCGCTCGCCATAGGCGAACGAGAGGTCTCGAACTTCGAGGGCAAGGGGCCTCGAACCCTTTTCGAGACCGGAGGGTGATGGAACGGCTGGGGTCACTTCACGATGATTTTGGCGACAGCGCCCTTGGCTTCCAAGCCCTTCGCATAGAGCCGGTAGTTGCCCGGCCGGATCGGTACGAAGACCAGAGTAGCCTTGCCCTCGCGCTCCATCTCGATTTCATAGATCCCGGTCGCCTTGATCTCGACGTCGTTGACCTCGATTTTTCGCACCCAGATGAAATTGAAGAAATCGTCGCCGCGAATTGCATACTCGCGCTTGCCGGTCGAAACGAGGGTGAGTTGGTATGCCTTGCCGGTCTCGAGTTTGTATTCGGCTTGCGACACGGCAAAGCCGGCGGCGTCGCTGCCGAATACCAGGTCGGGTAGCGGCTTGATGTCCGTTGCAAGATAGCCCTCGGCCAATGCAGCCGTGCAGCCGATGACGACGGCGGCTGCAAGCATCAAAGTGCGAAAGTTCGCCACGAGCGCCTCCTGTTGACGTCAGTTATCGATCATTGCTTCCCGCAACGGAATTCCGGCTCGTCGGGGCCGAGCGTGTCGAGATTGTTCTTCTGGTGCAGGGCGCCCTCCACCGGCGCGATTGTAATCACGGCGTCGTGCGTGCCGAGCAGAATTGCTTGCCGCAGTTGCCGGCTCCAGGGACGGAAGGACCCGGAGAACCCCTTGTAGAGTTCGACCTTCAGCTCCGGGTCGAGCAGCGCGGCCCGAACGCCGGCCGGTGTAGCTGCGCGCTTGAGCAGCGTGGCGTCGATTATGCTGCGAACGGCGGCCCAGGTCGCCCAATCCTCGTCCGACATCGGCCGGCTCGTGACCCTTGCGAAGCGGCGATTTAATTGCGGCGCGCCATGGCGCTCCCAGTACAAATGCCAAGCCGAGGGGACGAGGCCGGTAGTGCCGACGATGGGGCGTGGACTTGCCGTGTTGTACGGCACGTAGCGCCCGAACTCGCCGTCAGCGTCGGCGACAAAGATCGCGTCGTAGTCGGCGTTGCCGGTCAATAGGCGCACGTTGGTTTGATAGCGTTTCCGGGGATCGCTGCCAGGCGCGAACGGCCGAACGTCGGCAATGCGCACACCGAACTTTTTCGCCGACGTCTCGAATGCCTTGGCGATGATCTGATCCTCTTCGCGCGGACCCTGCAGGACCAGAACGCGACGCCAATTCAACTCGAGGAGCGCCTGAGCCAATCCGTCCTGAAGCATCGACCAACTCGGCATGGTGTGAAACAGCCCGGTGCCGCACGCGGCGAGTTTGAGGTCATCATCTCGATGCCTCGCATTGAGAAACGCAATTGGTTCCGTCTTGAACGCGGTTGCGATACGCGCAACGTCGTCGAGCGGAAGATCGAGGATGACTGCGGTGACGTTGGGTCGCTTGATGGCTGTCTCGGCAGCAAAGGCGGCGTCTTCTCCTTCCTTGAGACTGACGCGGACAATATCGAACGTCACGCCAATTGCCCGTCCGGTTGCTGCACCGTCCTTGATCGCAAGCTCGGCCGCGGGAAACGGGGAGCTGCGATCCTTGCGCAACACGCCGGTATAACCTGCGGCCGAGCGATAGAACGGATCCCCATCGCGATCGATGTACGCGATCGATACGAATTGCGGTGCCGTCTCCTGCGCCCTGGCGGCCGAGCACGTCATCACCGCGAGCGCCATAGCCGCGAGGGCAGCGCCAAGGCTATTGGTCATCGATCAAGATCGCGTAAGGAACCTGTCCGACCGGGATCGTCGTCAGCACCTTGTTTGTTTTGGTGTCAACGATCGCGATGTCGTCGGACAGGCCGTTGGCGACATAGAGCTTGGTTTCGTCGGCAGTGAGCCGCAATCCCCAAGGCCGCTTGCCGACGAGGATATAGTCGAGCACCTCCCGCTTCTTCACGTCCACGACGGCGACGTGGTTCGCTCGGCCAAGCGCGGCATAGGCCTTCGTGCCATCGCGGGTAATTTGGAGATCAACCGGAGTGATCTGCTCGCGGCGCATCGCGCGCAAGCGGAATTCGACCTTTCCCGTCGCCTCGAGCTTTTCCACGTCGATGATGTCGACGATGCCCGACAGCTCGGCGGACACCCACAGCTCCTTCTGATCGGGGCTTAGCGCAAAGCGCCGCGGCCGCGTTCCGACGACGATTTCCTTGATCACCTTCCCGGCGTTGACGTCGATGACATGCACGAGGTTGGCGACCTCGGAGGCGACGAAGACGAGTTTGCCGTCCTTTGTGGCCAGCACGCCCTCTGGCTCCGGCCCGGTCGGATAACGGGCGACGATTTCGCCGGTTTGGGTGTCCAGCACGCTCGCTTCGGAATCGTCTTCGTTCGAGATGTAGAGATGCCGGCCGTCCGGGTGCAGGTCGAAGGTCTCGGGCGCGGCGATGTTGCGGTAGCGCCTGAGCAGCTTCTCGGTAGCGATTTCGTAGACGGCGACGGTATTGTCGTCGCCACATCCGACGAAGAGCTCCGTGCGCGCCGGATTGAATTGCATTCCGCGCGGACGCGCGCAGGTGTTGATGGTTCGCAACACCTTGCCGGTGCCATCGAGCACGGTAAGCGTGCTGCTCTTCTCGTTTGAGACGTAGATCAGCCCGGTGTCTTTGGCCGCCAGGGGCGTTGCGCTTGCAAGCCAAGCAAGCGTGAAAAGTGTCGGTGGTACCGCTACGCCGGAACCCCAACCTTTACGCAAACGTCGCACAGCCGTTGTGTCGAGAGCGTCATTCATCGATGATGACTGCCCATCCGGGCCAAGGATCGAGCCATGACACGAGAGAGTGTGTCAACCGTATCGCTCACGGCGTCGATCGCCGTGTTCGTGTCGCACCTCATAAGCGCGCCGACCCTTGCCACCCCCTATGAGTGCCAGGAACTGACGCAGAGCTATCAGACGGCCAAACAGTCCATGGCGGATCGGCAAGTCAACACCCATCTGGCCCAGGCAGCGAGCAAGGGATGCTTGACGCTAGCCCAAGAGCTACTGAAGGACGGTGCGTCCGTGCACGCAAGGCGTCGCGAAGGTGATACGGCGCTCCATCATGCGGTGCGGGCGCCTGACCCGGACGTGGCACGATTGCTGCTGGATCACGGCGCCGACATCGAGCAACGAGATCTCGCGGGCGCGACGCCACTCACCCTCGCAATCGACGCCAATCGATCCCGAACGGTGATCTTGCTTCTCGACCGCGGCGCCGATCCCAATGCTTCCGGCAGGGCGGGATCATCGCCCTTGGCGGTTGCCGCCTTTGGTGGCCATGAACGCATTGTTCGACTGCTGCTGGATCGCGGCGTGAACAGCAATTCCCCCGACAGAACCGGCAAGACGGCGATCCTCTATGCCGCCGCGCGCGGTTTTACGAATATCGTGAAATTGCTGGTGGACACCGGGATCGATGTGAACGCGCGCTATGCCAACGATCTCACCGCTCTGATGTGGGCATCGGGTCATGCCAATGACGTGCCCGAGAAGGATGCCCTGAACACCGCAGAACTGCTGCTCTCGAAGGGAGGGCGCGTCGACGACGCCGACGATCGCGGGCGAACCGCGTTGATGATCGCCGCCGAGCTTGGCCGTGATGCCGTCGTCGAGTTGTTGATCGCGCGGGGTGCCTCGACGGCCCTAAAGGATCGAGACGGCAAGAGTGCGCTCGATCTCGCGGCCGGCGAAAACGTCCGCAAAAAATTGGTCGGCCATTGATCGCAGCGGATGCGGAACGTCTATCGACCGCTACCGCAGTCCGGCAAGATAATCCGCGAGCGGACCGATAGCGTCTTCCGGCGTCGCTTTCATGAGCGTCGTCATCCCGGGATTGTTCGTTCGCACGCCGTTGCGAAACTCCTCCATCGAGGTGGCAAGATATTCCCGATTTTGGCCGGCAAGCCGTGGCTGGGTGCCTTCACCGATGTATGAGGCCTGGTGGCAGCCGGTGCAGTTGACGGCGATATTCGCCATTTCCGCCTTGTGAGCGGCGTCCTTGCCTGCCGACGGCTGGCTGTTTCGCGGCCAAGGTTTTTTTGCGAAGTATTCGGCGAGCGCGAGGAAGTCCTCTCGTTCCAGACCCTCGACAATTGACTGCATCACCTCGTTCTTGCGCGCGCCGCTCTTGTAGTCACGCAGAGTGAGATAGGTGTAGCCGACATGCTGGCCCCATATGATGGGCGTCGTCTTTTCCTGCGGAATTCCCTTTTCGCCGTGACAGGCGCTGCAGATCTCCGCCTTTTCCTCGATGGTTTGAGCGGAGGCGGGGGTTGCGGCGGAAACCATCAGGACGCCCAGCAAGCCGAGCACGGCAGTTGCTGCATGTTTTCGCATCGCTACGCCCACGGCTTGTTCGCCGACGTGCGGCTCAGAAGGGAGCGGGGCCGTTTGCGGCCCCGCTCGTCGTCCATTGGGATCGTCAATTTCATCCGCGGTCAGTCGGCGACCGTGAACGCGATGATCGAATTCCCGCGCTTGTAGTCGAGCTGCACGTTGCCACCCGCGCCCACCACGATGAACTGCTTGCCATCGACTGAGTAGGACGCCGGCGGTGCGTTGACGCCCGCGCCAGCCTGGAACTTCCACAACAGCGCGCCGGTCTCGGCGTCGTAGGCTGTGAAGAGACCGTTGCCTTCGCCGGTGAAGACGAGTCCACCGGCGGTTGCGAGCACGCCGCCGATCATCGGCTGCTGTGTTTTCACCTGCCAGCGGATCTTGCCGGTGTTGTAGTCAACGGCCGTCACGTTGCCCCACTGCTCTTCGGTGGGGATAACCTTGAACGCGCCGCCGAGCCAGAGCTTGCCCTGCGGATAGGGCGTGCTCTCGACATGGTAGGTCATCGGCTGGTGCAGGTTGATCGCGTACGTCAATCCGAGCTGGGGATTGATCGCCATCGGCGACCATTCGACGCCGCCGTTCGCGCCCGGCAGCATCCGTGCTCCATCCTTCGTGGGCAGGACCCACATGTTTTCCTGCGGCACCATGGCTTCGGAGAAACGGATCAGGCTGCAGTCCCGGGCGTCATGGACATAGACATGCCCGGTCTTTCCAGCGTGCAGCACGCCCTTGGTGGGTTTTCCGTCCCGGCCCGTGACTGTGGTGATGATCGGCGGGCTGACGGCATCGAGATCCCACACGTCATGCGCGATGTACTGGAAGTGGCAAGCGTACTGGCCATTGTCCAAATTCACCGCGACGAGCGAGTTTGTGTAGAGGTTGTCGCCTGGACGCAAAGAGCCATCGAGGTCCGGTGAAGGATTGCCGACCACGAAATAGATGCGGTTGGTCTCGAGGTCGACCGCCGGATTCTGCCAGACGCCGCCGCCGAGAGTCTTGAAGGGGTCACCGGTCTTGGCGAGTTGCGCCTTTTCGGCCGCGACATTGCGCTTCATGTCGCGCCCGGTCGCGTCAGCGGTTGCCCATACGCCGACTGAGTTTTCCGGGATCGTATAGAACGTCCACTGTAGCTTGCCGGTCTTGGCGTCGAACGACTTGACGAATCCGCGAATGCCGTACTCGCCGCCATTGGTGCCGATGAGAACCCTACCGTTCACGACTGTCGGTGCCATGGTCTCGGAATAGCCTAGTTCAGGCTCCGCGATTTGCGTTTCCCAAACGAGCTTTCCGGTCTTTGCGTCGAGCGCGACGAGCTTGGCGTCGAGCGTGCCCATGTAGACCATGTCGCCCATCACCGCGACGCCGCGGTTGTTCGGGCCGCAGCAATACACGGTCACCGGGCCCATCTTGTGCTTGTAGTGCCAAAGCTGTTCGCCGGTCCGAGCATCGATTGCGTAGACGTGATTGTGCGACGTCGTTGCGTACATGATGCCGTTGACGACGATCGGAGTGGTTTCCAGACTTTCCTTGACTTCGGTCTGGAAGATCCAGGCCGGCCGCAGCTTGGTGATATTGGAGACGTTGATCTGCCGGTTCGGATAGAACCGGGTTTGCGTGTAGTTGCCGTTGGTGTGCAGGAAGTTGTTGCCGTCACCCGCGGCGCGACTCAACAAATCCTGGGTTACCGTATTCATGTCGCCAAACTTGGTGGCAGGCTTCACTTCCTGAGCGACTGCCAGCGATGCGCCGAACACGCTAATCATCAGCATCGCGCCGATGGTGCGAGCCGATCTGTACGCCGTCCTCATTGTGCTCCTCCCGACGCCCCCTTGTTGCGGTCGGTAAGGCTGACCTCTCGGAATGGCGGGGCGTTCTCAAATACTGAGCCCTCCAATCTTGGGCCGTCAAGGCAGCGAAATTCGGGCAGCCCGATCGTCCGCTGCCGACCTGCCTTCAAGGGGATAAATGTCCTATCCCGCCGTTTCGCGACGCGCCCAATCGACCTTTCGGTAGTCGAAACCCGCTTCGATCGTCGGCTTCACGATCGCGAAGTACGGCGAGATGTCGAAGTCGCGCGGGGCGAACAGCGAATAATGGCGGATGTGGAGGATCTCGCGCTGCGTCTGCTCGGATTGCACCGCTGATGTCGGGTCGCCGACGTAGGAAACGTGAGGAAGGATCGGGTAGTAGACGGACTGAAAAGCCTGCGCGATCAGCGTCGAGCAGATCGCGCGCGTGGGCTCGCCGGAGCCGAGCGCGATCAGGCGGCGCCGGAAGCGCGAGGGCACGGGTGGCGTCGGCAGGAGATAGCGCGCCAGGTCGACGATATTCTCTACATCGTACTGATGCCCGAGACGCTCGATGGCGAAGCCGGCGACTTTTCCGCGTCCCTCTTCGCCGAGACTGACCGGGCGGCAAATGCGCGTGTGCGCCTCGCGATACTTCGACAGGGGCGCCGAGATCACACCCTGGTCGACCAGCGCCTCGACCAATACGTGCGGCTCGCCGTCCGGCTCGGCGCGGCCGTCGAGCGGACCGGCATAGAGTGCCGAATGCGACCACGTGCTTTGGGTCAGATACTTGATCGCGGTCGCAACGCGGGTGTCACCTTCCACGAGCAGCACGTCACCGACGCGCATGGCGGCGCGCAGCTTCTCGTACTCGGTCGTGGTCGACGGGCGGAACCCCGGGATCGGGGAGGTGAGGTAGTCGACGAGCCGACGGCCGATCCAGTCGAGGAGGTCGTTGTGAATCATGTTTTTAAAGAGCGCGTTCCGGATCGAGGGTAAAGAGTTCCTGCGCGCGGCCGACGCCACGAAGCGCATAGCGGCCGACCGACACGAGATGGCCACGCTCGGGATCGGGCGTCGCTTGAACGAAATCCGCCGACATCACGATTGGGCGGTCGACCGAGCGGCACATGGCGGCGATGCGGGCGACCTCGTTCACCGCGGGTCCGACGACGGTGAAGTCGAGGCGATCCTCGCTGCCGACGTTGCCGTAAAACACGTCACCGATGTGCAGGCCGAGATAGACGTTCGTGACTGGCCGGCCCTCGGCGCGGCGGCGCGCGTTCAGTTCCTGCTCGCGACGGCGCAGGTTTGCCTCGGCCGCGAGTGCCGCGCGGCATGCGGCCGCCGGATCGTCAGCCTGAAAGATCGCGAGCGCGCCGTCCCCGATCAGCTTCAGCACGTCGCCGCCCGCTTCGTAGATCGCGGAGATGACTGCGTCGGCATAGTCGTTCAGGAGCGGGATCACCTCGTCGGGCGCGGCGCCGTCGGTGATCGTCGTGTAGCCGCGCAAATCCGAGAACCAGAGCACCGCGCTGATGCGATCGGCGACGCCGCGCGCGATGCGCCCCGAAAGCACGCGTTGGCCCGGGTCGCGGCCGAGATAGACCTGCACGAGCGTTGCCGCGATGCGGCCGAGCGCGCCGCATTTGATCGCAAGTGCGAGTGTCGGCACGAGACGGCGCAGGGCAGCGGTGTCTTCGTCGCTGAAACCCTCCGGTGTTCGCGTCGACCAGGCGGAATAGAAGCAATCCATCTCGCCGATCGCGCCCTCACCGGGAAAGCGGTGCACGAAGGCGATGTAGTCGGTGCAGCCGTCCTTCCTGACATCCTCGATCATGTTGAAGTCGGCGGGCTCGCCCAGGCCGAGGCGGCGTCGCAATTCGCGCTCGCCCGATCTGAGCAGATTAAAGAAAGGGGTGCGGCGCCAGTTCTCCGCCGCTTCGCCTGTGTCGGTGCGCCCGTACTCGACGAATGTCGGCTCTTCCATGCCGCCGGCGCGCCAGCGAAACGCGCGCCCTTCGTAGACCGGATGCAGCGTATCGATGAAGGTGAGGGCGCGCGCGAGTTTCAGTCCGGCCGCGCAGCAGCGCTCGCAGAATTCGCCGAGGAGTTGGGTCTCCTGCGCGCCGGCAAGACCCTGGTCGGCGAGCCATGCGAAGATTTCGTCGATCGCGGAGGGGTGCATGGCCCATTTTGAGGCAGAGAGCGGAGAAGCGCAAAGAGGCGCGGTCGGTGTGCGAACGCTGCTGCGGCGTTACGGAAGGCGAGGCCATGGTCTCGCGCGCCGTCCGAAGCGCTCGACTACTTCAAATCGGGTTTGACCGGGTGATAGAGCAGGTTCGGCTCGGCAAACCCACCCGGGTTCTCGTGAAAGTATTGTGTCGCCACCGTTGGTCGGAACACGAACGTGCCGGGCGACAGTCCCCAATCGTCCGGTGTGTTCGTGTAGTGCGTGCCGCGACGCAGATCCTCGACGACAAGGCCCGCATGTGCAGCGATTGTCGGAAACAGTGCCTCGAAATGCCCGCGCCATGGTCCGCCCGCGACGGCTGCCTGGTAGCGTTCGAGCAGTTCCTGCGAGAAGCGGGCAATCGGAGCAAACGAGCGAAACAGGTGTTCCGGAGCGACGCCCGGGGGGACGCGTACGCCGGGCCACCAGCTCCAATTCCTGGATGCGGAATGAGGGACAATGGTCGTCGCGATAAAATCCGCGCCGCTCTGCATGGCGTCGGCGAAGAAATTCGCCCAGTTTCCCGCGTAGTCGACATCGTACTCGATGACCCAGATGTGGCGGTAGAACCTGAATTGCTTGCTTGTCAGTGCCGGCATGTAGGCGAGATCCACATAGCCGCTGTTGAACCGCCCCTTCGCCTCGAGCATTTCCTGGTATCGCTTTTCGGCGAAATGCGCCGCGTCCTCCCAACCCACACGTAAGTCGGCCTGCAGGATCCGTTGCGCCGGATCGCGTGGTTTTGGCTCGTGTACGCACAAAAAGCAGTCCAGCAAATCCGCCGTCTCCCGACGCAGGCGCTGGAAGTGCGCGTCGATGCGATCCGACTCGAAATGCGTCAGAAACAGCAGCGCCTGGCCCGATGCGCGCCGGATCGCGTCAAGGGCATGTTTGCTGGGGGACCACATCGATGTTCGTGGCTCCTAGACCCGTTCGGCTTGGCCAATCAACTTGGCGCCGGCCGGTGGTTCATCGCGGATCTGATCCCCAAAGAAAGCGGGAACCCTGGTCCCGTTTCGCAGCGACTCGATCGCACGCGAGCCAGCAGCGATTGCCTCGTCGATCGCCGCATCCATGTCGATGTAACGGTAGGTGCCAAGACGGCCCACGAAGCTCGTATTGGTCTCGCCGCGGGCTAGCTCGACGTACTTGGCAAAGAGCGCATCGTCGCGCGCCAACCTTACCGGATAGAAGGGCGTGTCATCCGTTCCGCATTCGCGCGAATACTCGAATGAATAGATTGTTTCCTCGTGTTGCTCCCAACCAAAGAAGTGCTTGTGTTCGGCGACGCGCGTGTGCGGGACGTCGAGGTCGCAATGATTCACCGTGCCGCACTGCTGATATTCGCCGATGCCGCGCTCGTGCCGGAACTCGAGGGTCCGGTAAGCAAGGCGGCCAAAGCGCCAGTGAAAGTATCGATCGATCGGCCCCGAATAAAACACGTGACGATATCCGGGGTGTTGCGCGGCGTCGTCGACCGGACGGCCGATTTCCACGCGGATGTTCGGATGATCGAGCATGCGTTCGACGAGATGCGTGTAACCGCCGATCGGCTGGCCCTGGCGAGCGTGATGGTAGACGTTGCGCGCGTTATCGAAGTGCACCGGAATGCGTCCAAACACTGACGCAGGCAACTCGGTGGGATCGCGCCCCCAGTGCTTGACCGTGTAGCCGCGAAAGAACGCTTGGTAGAGTTTGCGTCCGATCGAGGCGAGGGCGGCCTCTTCGAAGTTCGCCGGCGGAAGGGCAACGGGCTCCGCCTGAGCCTGAAGAAATTCTCGCGCCGAGGCGGCCGTAAAATCTCGTACGAAAAACTGGCTCAGCGTTGCAAGATTGATCGGGAACGGAAACAGGCGGCCCCCCGCCCACGCCTGCTTGCGATGCTGATACGGAAAAATCTGTACGAAACGTTCGACGAAATTCCAGACCTCCGGATTATCGCTGTGCAGCGTGTGCGGACCGTACCGGTTCATCAGGATGCCGGTCGCAGGGTCCCGCTCCGTATGGCAGTGGCCGCCGACGTGATGGTGCTCTTCCAGCACGTGGCAATGCAGGCCGGCATCCGCGAGGACGCGGGCGAGGACCGCGCCGGTCAGGCCCGCGCCGACGATCAGGAAAGCGGGTTTTTCGGACATCGACGATGCACGGAGCTACGCTCGTTTTTTCGCCAGCGGCGGCTATACTTATACAATGTTCATCACCTTCTTCCACGAGCTGAAGGCGGCGGGACTTCCGGTCACCGTGCGGGAGTACCTCACGCTCATGGAGGCGATGGACAAGGACATCGCCTCGCGCCGCGTCGAGGACTTCTACTATCTGTCGCGCGCCGCGCTGATCAAGGACGAGCGCAACCTCGACAAGTTCGACCGCGTGTTCGGCCACGTGTTCAAGGGGCTCGAGCTGCTCGACGACGCGCAGGAAGTGCAGATCCCGGAGGAGTGGCTGCGGAAGCTCGCGGAGAAATATCTCACCGAAGAAGAGATGAAGGAGATCGAGGCGCTCGGCGGCTGGGAGAAGCTGATGGAGACGCTCGCGAAGCGCCTCGCAGAGCAGAAGGGCCGCCACCAGGGCGGCTCGAAGTGGATCGGCACCGCGGGCACGTCGCCGTTTGGCGCGTTCGGCTACAACCCGGAAGGCATCCGCATCGGTCAGGACAAGGGCCGTCATGGCCGTGCGGTGAAGGTTTGGGACAGGCGCGACTTCAAGGACCTCGACGGCGACGTCGAACTCGGCACCCGCAACATCAAGATCGCGCTCCGGCGGCTCCGCAAGTTCGCGCGCACGGGTGCGCCGGTCGAGCTCGATCTGCCCGGCACGATCCGCGAGACGGCGAAGCAGGGCTGGCTCGATCTATTGCTACGTCCGGAGCGCAAGAACGCCGTGAAGGTGCTGCTGTTCTTCGACGTCGGCGGGTCGATGGATTGGCACATCAAGATTTGCGAGGAGCTTTTTTCTGCCGCGCGCACGGAGTTCAAGCATCTCGAATATTTCTACTTCCACAATTGCCTGTACGAGCGCGTGTGGCGCGAGAACCGGCGGCGCTGGCAGGAGACGACGCCGACCTGGCAGGTGCTGCACACCTATCCGCACGACTACAAGCTGATTTTCGTCGGCGACGCGTCGATGAGCCCCTACGAGATCGCGCAGCCCGGCGGCTCGGTGGAGCACATGAACGAGGAGGCGGGGGAGGCGTGGATGCGGCGCGTGCTGCACACCTATCCGCACGCGGTGTGGCTCAACCCGGTACCGGAATCGAACTGGATGTACACGGCTTCGATCCGCATGATCCGTCAGCTCATGGGCGGGCGGATGTATCCGCTGACTTTGGAAGGGCTAGATTCGGCGATGCGGGAGTTGGTGCGGTAGCCTGAGAAGGCGCCGCTGCAGGGAGGACCCAATGCGAAGTCACGCGATACGATCAATCGCAGCGTGGGGCGCTCTCTTCGGTGTCTTCGCGGGAAGCGCATCTGCGCAGCAGACGATCAGGATCGACGGATCGACTGGTGTCGCGCCGCTCGTCGCCGCGCTTGCCAAGGCGTATCAGGCGAAACAGCCCGCCATCACGATCGAGATCGGCAAGGGCCTCGGCACTAAGGTTCGCATCGAAGCGCTCGCCGCCGGAACGATCGACGTCGCCATGGCGAGTTACGGCCTTGCCGTCAGCGAACTCACGAAGGCCGGCATGACTGTGCACGAGATCGCGCGCACCCCGGTTGTATTCGCGGTGAACGCGAGCGTCTCAGTCGACACCCTGACTGCGGAGCAAATTTGCGCGGTTTACGCAGGAAGCGGGACCAACTGGAAAGAATTTGGCGGACCGGATCTTGCCATCGCGCCGCGCACGCGGCCGGACAGTGAGGTCGACGCGGAGGTCGTACGGGACGGCGTGGCGTGCCTGAAGTCGCTCAAGATGATCGAAGCGGCAAAGGTTATGCAACGTGGAGGCGATATGGCGGCCGAACTCGCCGCGGCACCTGGCACGATCGGCATGACCACGGCGACGGTGGTCGAGCAGAGCGGGGGTAAAATTCGCGCGCTCGCACTAAACGGCGTGCGAGCCGACGAAGACAACGTGCGTGCGGGCCGTTACAAGCTCGTGCGCGAGGCTTTTCTGGTGACGAAGGCGGGGGCTTCACCGGCGGTCATGGCGTTCATTGCTTTCGTGCAAAGCTTTGATGGCGCTGCGGTGATCAAGGCCAACGGCGCGATTCCAACTGCGAAATGATGTGGCGCGCAAGCCTCGCTCCGCATGATCTGAAGCCTCACAGGCGGGCGCACGGATCGCTGGGGTCGGATTCGGCGATAGTGAAATTTGTGAGGTAGTAACCGAAGCGATCTCAGACGTCCGATCTTCGCCTTTCACGGGCGCCCTTCGCGCCGCAGCCGCATGCGTCACTGCGGTCCGTGCAAGTCGATCGTGCGCGTACTATGGTACGATTTCGTACTGATTTACCGGAAATCAGATCGGGAGACCATGGGACAGAGCCATGAGGCAATTCCAACCGACGGCGCCGCAGTCGCATTCGACTGGGCACGGCGCCTTGCTCCCTACCGCCAGCCGAGCCGTACGCGCGCCATCACTGAGCTCGTCATCACCGCAGGGCCGCTCCTGCTCCTGTGGATCGCGATGTGGGCCGCGCTCTATTTCGGTTACTGGATCGGATTGCTTCTGATCATTCCGGCTGCCGGCGTTCTCGTGCGCATGTTCATGATCCAGCACGATTGCGGGCACGGCTCCTTCTTCCGTCATCGGCTCGCCAACGACTGGGTCGGGCGCGTGATCGGTGTCTTGACCCTGACGCCGTACGATTTCTGGCGCCGAACGCACGCCGCCCACCACGCAAATTCCGGCAATCTCGACCGGCGCGGCATGGGCGACATCGATACGCTGACGGTGCGCGAATATCTGGCGCTGTCGCGCCTGGGTCGCCTCCGCTACCGCGCCTATCGCCATCCGCTTGTCATGTTCGGATTGGGCCCCGCTTATCTGTTCCTCCTGCAGCATCGGCTTCCGGTCGGAATGATGCGCGGCGGATGGGCGCCCTGGCTCAGCACCATGGGGACCAATGCGGCGATCGCAGCGGCGGCCGCGATCGCTATCTGGTTCATTGGGATCGGGCCGTTCCTGTTAATTCACTTGCCGGTCACAGTGATCGGCGCCTCGATCGGCGTGTGGCTGTTCTATGTGCAACATCAATTCGAGGATACGTTCTGGATCCAGGAGCGCGGCTGGAACCAGCACGAGGCCGCGCTCCACGGTAGCTCACATTACGATCTGCCTGCGATCCTGCGCTGGTTCACCGCCAACATTGGCGTGCATCACGTGCATCACTTGTGCAGCCGGATTCCGTACTATCGGTTGACGCGCGTGCTGCGCGACCATCCCGAGCTTGCCGACGTCGGTCGGCTCACGCTCGGCGACAGCCTTCGCTGCGTGCGTCTCGTGCTGTGGGACGAAAACCGCCGCCGGCTCGTTTCTTTCCGGGAGGCGCGCCAATTGGCGAGTGAGCCGCAGCGAGCAGCGCGCTAGGCGTCGCCCGTTTTCGGCTTGAGCGGCGCCGCCTGCTCTGTCGCCGTGCGCGCCAAGCGCAGCGATTTCAGTCGCTCGATCTTCTCATCCTCCGCGAAGCGCTCGGCCTGAACCTTGGCCATGGCTCTCGATCCCTCACGACTGCGATCCTGCTTCTTGAACGCCGCGTTCGCCGTATCCTTCACGCTCATGGGATGCCCGGTAACATCCCCGCCTTGCCCGCCGGTTTCGGCCGCAGGACTGCGGCGAGTCAACCGGCGCACGATTACGCTGAACGGAAATCGTGTGCGGGCCGGGAAAGGCGGTAGATCGTCGGCCATTTACGGAATGGTCCCGCCGAAGAACGTCGTGAAACTGAACATGAAAGCAAGGCCGGCCATCAGCGCAATGACCGCGAGCGCGTAAGCGCCGCTGCGGTGCGTCAGGACGGCTGCTAATTCGCCGAGTGACATCGTTTCATCTCCCCTGACTTGCAGCCGTGATCGTTGCCCCTGCGCGTGCAGGGACGACCTTTGTTGGGTCGTGCCGTTCAGATCGGAACTGTTTGTGAAAAGCGCTTGAATGAGGTCATTCAAGTTACTGAGCCAGTATGCGCGCTAAACGTGTCGGATGTAAGTGGCTTGACGCTGTTTCACCGATGCAAAGTGCGAAATGGCTCAATGAAAATGGCGACTCGACGCTGTCACCGCTTCGGGTGGAACGCCGCGATCGGACTGCGTGCGTCACGCCGCTGCCGCAACTCGGACGATTCCGACCAGGTCGCGAACTGAAAGATTCTGGAAAGGCAGGTCTCGCGGTTGGAAAACGGACCGAAGGCGAGAACGCCCTCCGCGCTCATCGCATACCACCCGTCCTTGATGCCGCGCCGGTTGGACTGAATTTCGTTGAAGTATCGTGCCGTATGAATGTTCATCGACATGCCCCGAAAACGAATTGTTGTGCGTTTCCCTGATGTGGCTACGACGACGCAGTATTGCAAGGTGCGTGACGCGATAAGGCGGCGTGGTGTGAGTCCGAATTTGAATCATTCGGGCCCGTCGTGAGACGAGCCCGAATCGCAGAAAGGTTTTCGATGGTCAGCGCCGCTTGCGTGCGGTGGTCCGGCGCTGGACGGGTTTGCGGCGGGGCGCAATCGGCTTGCGCGCAGGCGCTCGAGGCTTAGAGACGTCACCGACGAGTCCAGCGGGCGCCGCAACGTCGGGCGCGCTTTGTTGCGCGAGGCGCAACGCACGCAGACGTTCGGTCTTCTTCTCTTCTGCGATTTGTGCCGCGCGATACTCGGCCATTGCCTTTTCGCCCTCGCGCGCCTGTTGCTGCTTCTTGAATGCAGCTGCAGCCTTGTCCACCGTGTTGGTTGAAGCCACCGCGAACTCCTCACTCTTGTGGGGAACCAGAGAACAAAACGCTTTGGGCGGGAATTTGTTCCCCGCCCAGGCGAATACCATTAATACGATAGATGATGATGCGCCCGCCAGTACATCCGTGGTCGGGCGCCTTCGTCAGCAGATTAACGCGTCCTCAGACGCGAAGATTGTCCGCCGAGTCCTTGCCGGTCTTCGGACTGCGCACGACTTCGTACGTGACCTTTTGACCTTCGTTCAAATTGAAGAGGCCTGCGCGCTCGACGGCGCTGATATGGACGAAGACGTCCTTGCCACCGTCATCCGGCTGAATGAAGCCGAAACCTTTTTGCGCATTGAACCACTTCACCGTTCCTGTGCTCATCGGGTAGTTTTCCTTAAACAAGTGTGGATAGAAGGCGCGCGCATCGCGCGTGCCCGGGTTTTCATCGATGTTCAGGAGAGGTCATCAGCAATCGCGGCGTCCGCGCTGGCCAAGTCATTCGGCCAAAACTTCGATGGCCTAACATAGGTACTAAATGTGCCGGAACAAGGGCGGTACCGGAATGCCTACAGTTTTACACACGCTATGATGGGGCAATGCAAAGACCTGCCGCCATTGCTGGTACCGCCGTGTTCTTCGTGCTGGTGCCGTTCGTTCTTGCCGGCGTAATTCCCTGGTGGATCACGCGGTGGGAGTTTCGCGCGCCGTTCCTTGGGTTCGAGGGCACGCGCTATCTCGGCGTTCTGCTGATTCTGGCGGGCGTGCCGGGGCTAATCGATTCATTCACTCAATTCGCCGTGAAGGGCCTGGGCACGCCGGCGCCGGTCGCACCGACGCAGAATCTCGTGGTGAGCGGACTTTATCGCTACGTGCGAAATCCCATGTACATCGCGGTCGTCTCCGTGATTTTCGGACAGGCGCTGCTGTTCGGCGACCTGCGGCTCCTTTTCTACGGCGCGCTCTTCTGGCTCGTGTGTCATCTGTTCGTCCTCTTCTACGAGGAGCCGACACTCGAGCGCACGTTCGGTGCACAATATGATTCGTTTCGCGCGAATGTGCCGCGCTGGATTCCGCGGCTAACGCCGTGGGGCGGCTCCGCGCGCTGAGATCAGCGCGCAGGCCGCGCGGTCGGCTCGATCGTGAGCGCCAGCTTGCGCGTGAGGCGCAGGACTTCCAAGGGAATCCGTTCGCCGATCCGGTCGGCGGTCATAAGCCGGTGCAGCGCGTCGACACCGGTCACGGGCTCCACCCCAAGGCCGACGACGATGTCGCCCGAGACAAGTCCGGCCTTGGCCGCGGGGCTGCCCGGCTCAACCGACATCACGCGCGCACCGCTCTCGACCGAGAGATTGTGGTGGCGCACGAAGCGGCGGGGCAGCGGCACGGTCTGGCCGGCAACACCGATGTAGCTGCGCCGGACGTTGCCGTGGCGCAGGAGTTCGCTCACGACGAAGCGCGCGGTGTTGCTCGCGATCGCAAAGCAAATGCCCTGCGCCATGGGAATGATCGCCGTATTGATGCCGACGATCTCTCCGTTCGCCGTCACCAGCGGTCCGCCGGAATTGCCCGGGTTGAGCGCGGCGTCGGTCTGCACGATGTCGTCGATCAGGCGGCCGGTGCGCGAGCGCAAGCTGCGGCCGAGCGCGCTCACGACGCCCGCGGTTACGGTCGCCTGGAAGCCGAACGGATTGCCGATCGCCACCACAAGCTGACCCACACGAATCTTCGCCGAGTCGCCGAGTTCTGCGTGCGCCAGATGATCGGCATGCAATTGGAGCAGCGCGAGGTCCGTGTCCGGATCGTCGCCGACGAGATAAGCGGGAAGCGTGCGGCCATCGGTGAGCGTCGCATCGATCGCGGAGGTGCCGTGCACGACATGGCTATTCGTGAGCACGAAACCGTCGGGAGTGAACACGACGCCGGAGCCAGCGCCCGCGGGAAGGTCACCGGCGCCTTGCGGTCCGTTCGCGACGCGGCGTTTTGCCTGCAAGTGCACGACGGCCGGGGAGACACGATCGACCGCGCCCGCCACCGCGCGCGAATAGGCGTCGAGCAAAACGGCATCGTCCGGGATTTCCGGTGCGGCGCCTTGCTCGAAGTCGTGCTCGAAGGTGCCCTCGGTGTCCAGCATCGCTCGCATTCCGAATGGATGGGCGATGTTATGTCGGTGAGGGGTGGCGGCGATTTAAGAGGTCGTGGGCACGACGGAGACTAACGCACCTCCGGCTCAACCCAGATCGTCTGCTTTGGCCGCAGCGTGATCGAGGGTGAGGGCTCGATCGGCTCCTTGTTCGTCACCTTGAGCCGGTAGCGCTGGGCGACGCCGGCGAGAACGAGCGTCAATTCCTGCATTGCGAACTGCGCACCCAGGCAAATGCGAGGGCCGCCGGAGAACGGAAAGTAGGCGAGGCGCGGGAGCTTGCGGGCGAGGCCGTTGTCCCAACGCTCGGGCCGGAAGGCCAGCGGGTCGTCATAGAGGCGCGGGTCGCGGTGCGTGACCCACGGACTAATAAGGAGTGTCGTTCCGGCGCGCACCGGATAGCCGCCGATCACGCAGTCGGCTGTCGCCTCGCGGCCGAACACCCACACTGGCGGATAGAGGCGCATGGCCTCGAGCGCAACGTGCTCGACATAAGGCAGCTTCGGCAGATCCTCCGCCGCTGGCGCGCGGCCATTCAAGACACTTTTCAACTCGGCGGCAAGACGCGCGTCGGCTTCGGGATGCGTACCGAGTAGATAGAACATCCAGGTGAGCACGAGCGCGGTTGTTTCCTGACCGGCGAGGAGAAGCGTCACTACCTCGTCGCGCAGCTGGCGGTCCGGCATCGGCCGGCCGGCCTCGTCGCGGGCACTGACGAGCGCGGAAAGAAGGTCGCCGCGATCCTGCTCGTCGCCTTGGCGCTCGCGAATGATCGCGTAGACCATGCGCTCGATCGTGCGGATCGCGCGGCGATAGCGGCGGTGACGGGCGAGGGGCACCCAATCGGGAATAGCGAACACGCGGCGAC
The DNA here is from genome assembly GCA_963711595.1 of uncultured Alphaproteobacteria bacterium. Classification (GTDB taxonomy): domain Bacteria; phylum Pseudomonadota; class Alphaproteobacteria; order Rhizobiales; family Xanthobacteraceae; genus JAUSIF01. The sequence goes on along the minus strand of CAVQER010000006.1, from coordinate 17,626 downwards.
GCCTTAACGCCATCTCGTCGGCGATCGCGTTCACCGCGCGGCCGATTTCGGCAACGTCGCTCTTTAACTCCGCGCGGAAGAAGGTGTCGCAGGCGATGATGAGTGTCAGCGCCATCATGTCGGCGTGCAGGTCGCGCCGTTCGCCCGGTGTCCAGTCCGCGGCCATCCCCTCGACGTGGCGGACCATGCTCTCGGCGTAGCTTGCGACTCGGCGTGGCGTGAAGGCGGGGGCGGCGAGGCGGCGCTGCCGCTGCCAGAACGCGCCCTCGCTGAGAAACAGGCCTTGGCCGAAGACGCCGCGCACGTGGCGCCAGTAGAAACGGTGCTTGATGAACTTGTCGTGCTGCTTGATCAGCATGTCCTCGATGGCAGCCGGGCTGTTCAGGAAGATCGCGGGCCACCCGACGAGGCGCAGACTAACCATGTCGCCGTATTCCTGCGCGCAGCAGAATAGAAAGCCGAAGGCGTCGCGGGCGAGCGGTACGAGATTGCCGAGGAGAAAGTGTCCCTTGGGACCAGGCGGGCTCACGCCGACACGAAGCGTTCGCTCGACGGGCGCGTGGGAAGTTTCGCTCGCCATGGCGAAAGGCTCAGGCCCACCCCGTTACGACTGATGGTGGAACGCTACGAACTCTCCATGGCTTTGACGAGGCGAGGGTCGGCTGACCCGGCGCTTTAACTTCCGCTCAATCGCAACGGGTTGCGATGCGGAAAAACGGAGTCGGCAGAGTTGCTTGGCGGACTATCCCAAGCCGATTCTGGAGGTTTGGCCCTGGATCCCTTAGCGAGTCGCGCGACTAACCGGTGCCTCTTCCAGGATGCCGAAGTCTTCGGACTTGGCGCCGAATACGGCCGCGTCAAATCCCTCAGCCGCCAGGCCGCGCTTCAGAAGCTCCCGCACAGCGGACGCGCGACTGGGCATGCGCGACTTGAAGCGAAAGTCGTCAAGAACCGTCAATTCTTCTGGCGTCAGCATGAGCTGAAGCCGTTCTCCGCGGAGATTCTTCGCCATGGCTCATCCCCAAGTCTGCCTGCTACAATGTGTACGTTTGCCCTGATGTGGTCAAGTGCTAACTTTGAGTAAGTTTCTACAGCGGCGGAGGTTCCCTCGACTGATTGAGGGACGCGAGTCGCTGCATCTGATACATATAAGTAATTGAAATTATTACAGAAATGTCGGGTGGGCCCTGTTCATCGCGCGAGGGGTGTGCGAGGTTTTGCCATGGAACAGATTCAACTCATCCAGCTCGACCCCTTGGTTCCGCCCCCGTGCGAGACGTGTGGACTGGATATGCGGCTCGTCGGACTTGAACCGCATCCGACCGCGCGGTGGACCGACGTGTGCACGTATCAGTGCAATTCATGCGCGGCAGTACAGACCCGCGACACGTCGAGAAGTCGCCTGAACGACTAGGACGCGCCATGAGTGCAAACTCGCCGATCGCCGCCATCGCTAAATGCGATTTCTGCGGCGGGACTGCGCGTCTCGATCACCTGCGACCGGACCCGGTCAAGCCGCTTGACCACTTCGTCTACCGCTGCACGAGCTGTTCGAGTTTCACGATCGTCGAGCGGCCGCGCCCCGGCCTGACCGTGCGCGACACCGCCTCGTAAGCTCCAAAAAATTCTGACCGGGAACCGCAACGCGGTTCCGCCGTTGGCCATGCAACGCCGCTGCGCGTTCGCGCGCGGCGCATGCCAATCGCAACCACTGGTCAGAAAGGACGTGCGTCATGGGCTTGTTCACTTCCGAGATCAAATCGATGGACGATCTGTTCCTGCACACGCTGCAGGACATTTATTACGCCGAGAACCAGATCGTGAAGAATTTTCCCGACATGATCGACAAGGCGACGAACCGCGAATTGCAGAGCGGGCTGAAGGCGCATCTGGAGGAAACGCGAAAGCAGGTCGAGCGGCTCGAGCAGGTCTTCGCCAAGCTCGGTGAAAAGCCGAAAGCGACCGACTGCCCTGCGATGGACGGCATCCTCGAGGAGGCCGACGAGATCGCCGGCGACGTCGAGGACAAGCAGGTGCTGGACGCGGCGCTCATCGGCGCGGCGCAGGCGGTCGAGCACTACGAGATTTCGCGCTACGGCACGTTGATCGCCTGGGCGGAAGAGCTCGGGCACGACGACGTCGTGCGGCTCCTCAACACAAACCTCAACGAGGAGAAGGCCGCCGACAAGAAGCTGTCGAGCATTGCCGAGCGCAAGGGTGTGAACCGCAAAGCGGCAAGCTAAGTCGACGACCGATGTTGCGCGGGCGCGGCGGGGGTCGCGCCCGCCGCTCCCAAAAATTGCTTCACAGCCAACAAGCGGGTACAGCGGGTCCGCAGCGCCAGCGAAGGGGAGCGGTCATGAAGCGCATTCTGATCCGGGGTGGGGCAATCATCAGCATGGACAAGCGCGTGCGCGATCTGCCACGCGGCGACCTGCTGATCGAGAACGACAAGATCGCAGCAGTCGCGCGCCGCATCGATGCGCCGGCCGGCGCCGAAGTGATCGACGCGACCGACATGATCGTGCTTCCGGGTTTCGTAAACGCGCACTTGCATACGTGGCAGTCAGGCTTGCGCGGGATCGGCGGCGATTGGGCGGTGCCGCAATACATGAGCAGCATGCACCGGGGCCTCGCGATGCACTTCAGGCCCGAGGATATCTACATCGCGAACCTCATGGGCGCGCTGACGAGCATCAACTCCGGCATCACCACACTCGTCGACTGGTGCCACAACAATCCGACTCCCGACCATACGGACGCCGCGATCGACGGGCTCGAAGAGTCCGGCATCCGCGCCATGTTTCTGCATGGGTCGCCGAAGCCGATTCCGAAACCCGGCGAAAAGCACTTCAGCTACCTGCCGATGCCACGCGGCGAGATCGAGCGGCTGACGAAGGGCAGACTCGCGGGCAAGGACAGGATGATCTCGCTCGGACTAGCCATACTCGGACCGACTTATTCCGTATGGGAAGTTACCCAGCAGGACATGAAGCTCGCCCGGGAGCTCGGGCTCGTCGTCAGCATGCATGTGGGCGGCGGCGCGCCGATCGTCGCCGACGGTTTCGAGCGGCTCGCCAAGGAGAAGCTCCTCAACGAGAAAACCAACATCGTCCACGGCAATAATTTGAGCGATGACGTCATTGGGCTCTCCGTCGATGAAGGCGTCCAATACACCGTCACCGCCGACGTCGAGATGCAGATGGGTTTTTGCGATCCGCTCACGGGCAAACTAATGCGGCTCGGATCGCCGGTGTCGATTGGCACGGACGTGGAAGTGTCCTCGCGTTCCGACATGTTCTACTGCATGCGCGTGACGCTCCAGGCCCAGCGCAATCTCGACAATATCGAGCATTGGCGCGCGCATGGATCCGCGCCGGAAACGCTCTCGATCACATGCCGCCAAGCGCTGGAATGGGCGACGATCAACGGCGCCAGGATGATCCGACAGGATCATCGCGTCGGCTCGCTCACGCCCGGCAAGCAGGCCGACATCGTGCTGTTACGGGCGGATGACCTGACGATTTTCCCGGTGCGCGATCCGGTCTCATCCGTGGTGACACAGGGCGGCGTTTCCACCGTGGATACGGTGCTGATCGGAGGGCGCCTGATGAAGCGAAACGGCACATTGCTTGCCGAAGGACTTCCGGGAAAGAAGGCGATGCTGCGGCGCTCGGCCGAATGGATCGTGACGGAGTTCGGGCAAAGATCACGCGAAGCCGCATAACAGCGATGCACTGTGGGATGATCGAAGGGGGAGTTTCATGCTAGGAATGCTGGCTCCCGCCAACGGCACGCATCCCGCATGAGCCTGCGCTCGCGATTGACCGTTCTCGTCGCCATTGCAGCGGCGCCTTCGCTGGCGCTGGTCGCCTACAATACGGTGGAGTGGCGCGGTTTTCTCGAGCGCCAGGCTGGGGATGACGCGCTCGCATCGGCGCAGATGATCTCTGCCGAGCTGTCTCAGCTGCTTCAAGGCACGCGGAATCTCATGCTGACGATCACTCGTCACCCCGGCGTTCCGGATGACGACGCCGCATGCGCCGCGCATTTTCGTGCTGTCGTCCAGAATTTGCCGATCTATCGCGAGGCCGCGTTGATCGATCGCGACGGACGTTTCCGGTGCTCGACGATTCAAATTCCGCCGACGTTGGATGTGCGCGACCGCGTGTATTTCGCTGAGCCGTTGCGTACGGGACAATTGACCGTCGGCACCATCACCACCGGTCGTGTCACAGGCGAGCGCTCGCTTCACGTCTCCATGCCGTATCAGACTCCGGACAAGCGGTTCGATGGCGTGGTCGTCTTCATCCTGAATCCGGATCGGATCGCGAAGGACTTCGCGGCCCGCGCCTGGCCCGCGCATCATCGCCTGAGCGTGCTCGACCGGCAGGGCTCGCTCGTATTCACGGTGCCACCGACGGAGGACGTTGCGGCACGTGCGCTCACGCGCGAAGCGTTCGAACGCACCCACTACCAGCACCCGACGCGAACGATGATCGTGCGCGAAGCGGACGGCACCGAGGCCATCGTCGGTTTCGTCAGCCTGGACGAGGAGCCAAAAGGTCTGTTCGTTGCGGTCAGCGTCGACCTCGACGTCGCGCTCGCGCAGCTTTGGGACATGGCTTGGCGCAGCACGATTCTCGCGCTGATTGCGATTCTGCTTGCGCTACTCGGAACGACGCTCGCGGCCGCCTATCTGTTTCAACGACCGGTCCTCGCCCTGGTCGACACGGCGCGCCGGCGCGAAGCGGGGGACAGCGCGGCACAGTTTCCGCGCATGTCGCGGGGCTCGGAACTGGGACTGCTCAGTAATGCGCTTGCCGACATGTCGGCGAAGGTCGACGGGCTGCTGGAGCAGAAGGAATTCCTCCTGCGCGAACTCCAGCATCGGGTGATGAACAGCCTGCAGATCCTTTCCAGCCTGCTCCTGATGCAGAGTTGGCACGCGGCCGATCCAGCGACCCAGGAACAGCTCAAGCAGGCACGCGAACGCGTGCTCTCGATGGGCACAGTGTACCGGCATCTGTATCGAACCGAGACGGTCGGCCCGGTCGAGTTCGGCGAGTTTCTGCGGCTCATCTGCGCGGAAAGCGAGCGCGCTTACGCGGGCACGAGCAAGGCAACGATCAGTTGCGAGGCCGAGTCGCTTTTTGTTCCGGGAGGCACGGCGACCTCGCTCGCCGTTCTCATGCACGAGCTGATCACCAACGCGCTGAAGCACGCCTATCCCGAGAACGAGGCGGGGCCGATCATGATCAGTCTCGCCCGCACAAAGCGAGGCCGGATCGAGTTCCGGGTGGCAGACCGGGGGCGAGGGATGCCGGAGGACGTGGACGTCGAGGCGCCCACTTCGCTCGGGTTCAAAGTGATCACGTCCACCGTCCGCCGGTTCGGGGGGACGTTTTCCATCAACCGTCTCGATCCCGGAACCGAATTCGTCATCCGCTTCCCCCGCGACCTGGAGGCCCAGGAAGCGGCCGAGTGAATCCTTCCGCCTGAAGCGCAAATGAGCCGTCGGGGCCGGAACCATCAGTCGGGTCCGGCATTTAGGCAGCGGTGGGTACCTTGGGCGTCTCGCCCATCGGTAGCGGCGGTAGGATGCACGAGTTAGCCACAAAGAGCCCTGTTCAGCTCGTTCGGGAGCCGTTGCGCCACGCGCTGACGGCGTGGGATGGGTTGTTGGAGAGCCTGCCGATCGCTGTTTACGTTTGCGATACCAACGGCCTGATCATCCAGTACAACCGCAAGGCGGCCGAGCTCTGGGGGCGCGCGCCGGCACCTGGCGACACCGACGAGCGCTTCTGCGGCTCGTACCGGATGTTCTTCGTCGACGGACGTCTGCTGCCGCACGCGGAGGGGCCGATGGCCGACGTGTTGTCGACCGGCAGGTCCGTCCGCAATGCCGAGGTCCAGATCGAGCGTCCGGACGGAAGCCGCGTCGCCGCCCTCGTCAACATCGATCCGTTGCTTGATGCGGCCGGACTGGTCGTCGGAGCGGTGAACTGCTTCCAGGACGTCACGGAGCTGCGTTACGCTCACGACGAGTTACGGCGGAGCCAAGGCGAGCGCGAGGAACAAGTCCAGCGTCTCGCAATCACATACGAGCATGCCAATGTCGCGATCTCGGAGATCGATGCCGAGGGCCGGCGGCTGCGGGTGAACGAGACCGCGTGCCAGGTCACCGGACTCACGCGTGAGGAGTTGATCGGCGGCGTCGTGTTCGACAGCGGGCTGCCGGCGGATGCCGAAGTGGATCGACCACAGTTTCAACGTCTGGTCGCCGGAGAAATCGATCAGTACTCGATCGAGAAGCGGTTCATCAAGAAAGATGGCACCACGATCTGGATCGCCGCGACGTGTTCGGCGGTGCGCGATCGCGACAAGAAATTTCTCTATGCGGTGCGCGTGTTCGACGATGTCACCGAGAGCAAGCAGATGGCGGACGCGCTCGCTGAAAGTGAGCAGCGGCTGGCTGCGACCTACGAGCAGGCGACCATCGGGATCTCGGAGGTCGACGAAGACGGGCGGTTCCTGCGCGTGAACGAAGCGTCGTGCAGGATCGCCGGATTTTCCCGCGATGAGCTCCTCGGGCGCGCGTCGCTGTTCGATCGTATGGATGACGATGAAGCGCGAAAGGAACGGCAGCTCTACCAGCGCCAGGTCAAGGGTGAGATCGATCGCTATTCCATCGAAAAGCGCATTCGCCGGAAGGATGGCAAGGAAGTCTGGGTTTCGGTGATGTCGTCGAGCGTGCGCGACCGAAACGGCCGCTTCCGCTACGCAGTGCGCGTGCTCCAGGACGTCAGTGAACGCAAGGAGTCGGAAGAGCGATTGCGCACAAGCGAGCGCCGGCTGCGTGCGCTGCTCGAAGGGTTGCCGGCGGCCGTCTACATGACCGACGCGCAAGGGCGCGTCACGTTCTTCAATCAGGCCGCGGTGGAGTTTTCCGGACGGACTCCGACGCTCGGAAGCGACGAATGGTGTGTTTCGTGGAAACTGTACTGGCCGGACGGGACCCCCTTGCCACATGACGAGTGTCCGATGGCGGTCGCGCTCAAAGAGGCGCGGCCGATTCGCGACGCGGAAGCCGTGGCGGAACGTCCGGATGGTACGCGTGTCCCGTTCATTCCATATCCGACGCCGCTTTTCGACTCGGACGGAAAGCTCATCGGCGGGATCAACATGCTGGTCGACATCAGCGAGCGCAAGAAGGCGGAGAGTCATCAGAAAACGCTGATCGATGAGTTGAACCATCGCGTCAAAAACACGCTCGCGACCGTGCAGTCGCTCGCACGGCAGACGGCGCGCGGAGCCTCAGCCGTCAAGGAGTTCGAGACGCGCCTGGAGGGCAGGTTGATCGCACTGAGCCAGGCCCACGATCAGCTGACGCGCGGAAATTGGCAGCAGGCCGACTTGCGTGAGATCGTGGAAGGTGCGCTGTCGGCGCACGGCGAGGAGATGAGCGATCAGGTCGCTATCGACGACACGCCGATCGATCTGAACCCCAGGGCGGCGTTGACGCTCGCAATGGTCTTCCACGAACTGACCACGAACGCGGTCAAGTATGGTTCGCTTTCGCAGCCCTCCGGGCGTCTGCATGTGACCTGGCGCATGGAGGAAGGGAAGACGGGCAGGACCCTGCGACTTCATTGGCGTGAAAGCGGAGGCCCCCGGGTGGAGCCGCCGTCGCGCCGCGGCTTCGGCTCTCGCATGGTCGAGCGCAGCATTCCGGCCGAACTCGGCGGCACGGCGGCGTTGCGATTCGAGCCGGCGGGCGTTACTTGTGAACTTGAGTTTCCTCTGGCGGAAGTTCGTGAGCAAGAATTCAGCAGAACCTGATCGGAGTTCGCGTATTCGTCGTCGAGGATGAATTCGCGGTACTCATGTTGATGGAAGACATGCTGATGGAGCTAGGCTGCGAGCTTGTCGGCACGGCATCACGGATGGCCGAGGCAATCAGCGCGGCGCAGAATTCCGGTTGCGATGCCGCCGTTCTGGACGTCAACATCAACGGCGAGCCGATCGATCCAGTGGCCGAAGTGCTGGCGGCGCGGCGGGTGCCGATGGTGTTTTCGACCGGATACGGACGGAGCGGGCTCGACGTCCGTTGGCGCGAGCATCCGGTACTGCAGAAACCGTATCGCGTCGAAGAGCTCGCCGCCGCGCTCGCGCGCGCCTTGGGTGATCGCGCGCCGGCCTAGCCCGCACAACGGTTTGGCAACGGAACGGGGGGCACGTTAGACTTGCCGCCCGGAGTTGCGTCGGGGGCTGGAATCTCGTGTCTGAGTGGTCGACCAAGTTCATGCTCCGCGCTCTGGTCGCCGCTGCGGCCGTGCTGTTTGCTGGCGGCGAACTCCTGGCACAGGCGCCAAAGTTTCTGCCCAAACCGTTCGAGAGCATGGCTGGGACGTGGACCGGCACCGGTACCGTCACGCTCGGCAAGGGTGAAAAAGAGCGAATCCGTTGCCGGGTGAGCTACACGATCAGCCAGGATGCAAACCGGGTTGAGCAGGACCTGCGCTGCGCAAGCGACAGTTACAAGTTCGAGCTCAACGCCGACATCACCTATGCGGGCGGTTTCATCAACGGGCGCTGGTCCGAACGCACGCAGCGGACGAGCGGAACGATTTCGGGGCGCGCGAGCGCGGGCCTTATTGAAGCCCTGGCGGAGACCTCGGGGTTCGCCGCATTCTTCACGATGACGACGCGCGGCGACCAGCAGACCGTGAGGATCGAATCGAAATCATCCGAAGTCACCGACGTCATGATCACGCTGCGGAAGACGGGCTCTTAGGGCGGGTCAGCGCCGGCGCTGCTGAAATCGTCGCAACGCGGTGCGCAGCCACATCACCGTTGCCGGCAGGATCAGAAGATCGCCGATCAATGCCGCAATCAGCGTGAATGCGCTCAGCCAGCCGAACAGTCGGAGTGATGGAAGATCGGACAGGATCGTCACGCCGAGCCCGCAGGCGAGCACCAACGTCGTCAGGATGAGGGCGGGGCCGACGAGCACGGTCGCGCGTTTCACCCCGATCGCCGGATCCTCGCCGGGCTTCGCCTCGAGCCGGAGCCGATTGAGATAATGGATCGTCGCGTCGAGGCCGAGGCCGAACGCGACCGTGAGCGCGACGATGCTCGCGAATTGCAGGCCCTCGTCGAACCACCAGAGCACGGCGCCGGAAACGACGATTGGGAACAGGCCGGGCAGGAACGCGACAGCCATCACGAAGAATGATCGGAATGCGATGCCTATCAACGCTGCGACGAAGATCATCTCGACGACCAACCCGTCGTTGAGGGCGCCGATCATGTTCGCGCTGTTGCGGGCCGCGATCGCGGAGAGGCCGGTCACCGAAATGGAGTAGTTCGGATATTTGGCGCGTACGGCGCCCAGTGCACTGTCGAGTTTTTCGATCACGGGCAGGAGCTGGCTCGCATCGATGTCCGGGATACGGCCGGTGACGACTACCGCGTCCTCCTTCAACGAAATGAAGCGCCGCGTCAGGTGTTCGGGCAGGACTTCGACGTATTGCTTGAGTACTCCGATGTCGTCGATGCCGGCCTTCTCCTTGAGCCAGCGCCGCAGGGTCTCGATCGACCACACGTTCCCGACGCCGGCCGTGTTCTCGACCACGTCGTGGATCGCGGCGATCACCTCAAGCGTCGACGGGTCGTAGAGGGAGGTCGCGGCCGGCAGCTCCACAAGCACGTGGATCGGATTGGCGCCGGTGAGCTTTGCGTCGAGGCGGCCGCTTGCGGCCACTGCCTGCTCGCGGTCGGGGACCTGGTCGGCGAGGCGGTAACGCGGGTCCAGATTGCCGTACAGCAGCGCGAGGCCGAGGACGACGAGCAGGCTCAGCAGACTGTAGAAGCCGGATCGTGCGAGCATGCGGTCGGCAATCCATCCGCAAATCGTGCGCAGTGTGTCGACCGCCGTGTCCGGGCCTCCGGCCCTCTCGGAGAAGGCCGCTTCCTGACGGATGAACAGAATGCCGAACATCGGGACGAGCGTGACCACCGCGAGATAGGCGATGAGGCAGGAAAAGGCGCCTGCGGCGCCGAACGTCCGGATCAAATGGGACTCGGAAAACAACAGCGCGATGAAGGACAAGGCGGCGGTCGCGTCGGTGATGACGACCGCAGGTCCGACGACGAGCACCGCATGGCGCAAGGCCGCAGCCTTGCTTTCGCCCGCAAGCATACGGTCGCGCGCGGCGAAGGTGATCTGCATGGAGTCCGAGAATCCCATCACCATGATGAGCGGCGTCATCACGTTCAGGAACATGTTGAGACGGAAATCGAGCCAGCCGAGAAAACCCAGCGACCAGAGGATCGCGATCAGCGGTGGCGCCGCGGCCATCAGCATGAAGGAGATGCGACGGAAGAAGAGAACCGCGATGGCGCACCCAGCCACGAAGCCGATCGCGTTATAGATCAGCCGATCGCGTTCGACCGCATTGCGGATTTCTAGCTGCATGACGGGCGCGCCGGACAGTTGAACGCTCAGCCCCGAGCCTTCCATGTCTTCATTGGCGATCTTGCGGAGCTCGCCGACGACGTCGCGCAGGCCCTTGTCCTCGACCACGGCCTGGTCGAGAGAGACGACGATCAGTGCAAGCTCGCCGTCTTCCGACAGCAGCTTGCCGCGAATGATCTCGTTCGACTTCACGCGCTCGATCAACGCCTGATACGCGGCGCCTTCGGGCAGCTCTTCAGGGAAGAGCGGCGGTGGCAATCTGCCTTGCTCGGGCGGTTGCCTCGCTGAGAACAGCGAAACGAGTCCGTTCACGCCATCGATGAGCTGGAGATCGGTCACGAGATCGCGCAATTTTTCGAGCGAGGACCGCTCGAGTAGTTGCTTGCCTTCGACGACGACGAGGACGTCGAATTCGCTCGATGGGAAGCGTTGCGTCAGCGCTTCGTATTGCCTGAACTCGGCGCTGTCGGAGCGAAAAAGCTGACTGAGGGAGTTGTCGACCTTGATGCGGGCCACACCGAATGCGGCGAGGATCGACAGCACGGCGACCACAATCGCCGCCAGAATGGGAAACCTGATTGGAAGCAGGCCGACGCGTTCAAGACCGAGCGCAAGTTGGCCAAGCTTGCCCGTGGAATTGGACTTTTGTTCAGCCACAGGCGTTCCCCAGCACCGCTTTCCTGCCGTTGAAACGGACCGCGTGGCAGGTTGTGCGGCAGATCGCGGCTAAAGTGCGCCGCCGTCTTTCGACCTCGAATCCCCGCGCGAATCCTGAACCATGCCGACTCGCCGCGCAATCGGCGTGAGCGCCTATATCGTCGCGCCCAGGAAGGGCGCGAGCCGTACCGCAAGGTCGAGAAGGGCTTCGTCGGACCGCGCCGGACCAATGAAGGAAAGCCCGATCGGGCAGCCGGAGACGGTGCCCGCGGGAATCGCCACCTGCGGAAGGCCTGAGAGCCCCGAGATGCAGGTTAAGCGGAACGTGCGCTGGCGGAATAGGTCGAGCTCGCCAGCCGGCAGGTTCACACGCGGGGCGATGGCTGGTGCGGCAGGCAGCGCGACGATTGTGCCTTGCCGCACCAGCGCGATCACCTGCTCGCGTGCCGCCGCGCACTTTTTCCGGGACGCGTCCGCATCGGCTGCCGTGACGGATGCAGCAAATTCCATGCGTTCGCGAACGCCGGGACCGAGCCTGGGCTTGTGACGTTCGATGAATGCCCCGTACGACCTCCAAGTCTCCCACGCCTGCACGATCCGGAATGCCTCGCGCCACGCGTCGAGCCCCTCCGGCGCGACGCGGATCTGTTTCGCTGGGGGAAGTGCGTCCCTGGCGCGGGCGAGGACGCCCGTCAGCAGCGATGCGACGTCGGGGTCCGCCTCGGCAAATGCATCGTCGGCGACCAGAAGTTCGCGAAAGGCAACGTTGTCGCCACTGCCTTCGAGCAAGACGCTTCCGACTTTGCGAAAGACGCCCGGGCTGCTGGCAAACCAGCCGCCGGTGTCGAACGACGGGGCCATGGGCATGGCGCCGGAAAGGTCGATACGGCCATGGGTCGGGCGAAGTCCGTAAATCCCGCAGAAGGAGGCGGGCACGCGGATTGAGCCGCCCGTGTCGCTTCCGAGCGCGAAATCGCAGACGCCGGCGCCGGTCGCAGCCGCAGAGCCCGCCGACGAACCGCCAGGGACACGTCCCGGCGCGCGCACATTCAGCGGCGTTCCGTAGTGGGCGTTCTCGCCGGTGACGCTATAGAAGAATTCGTCGCACACGGTCTTGCCGACGATCGTCGCTCCGGCGTCAAGAATGTTCCCGACGGCGGCCGCGTGCACCGTCGCCGGCTTTTGCGCCGCAAGCCACTCCGGATTGCCGCCGCCGGTCCTGGCGCCGACGATGTCGTACATGTCTTTCACGACCGCGCTGAGGCCGGCGAGCGGCCCGCCGTGCGCGCCTTCGATCGGCGCTTCGAGATCGTGGGGGACAAAAAAAGATCCCGCTGTTTTTGCGACCATCGTGTTACGCCCTTCGCTGCCCGAGATACCAATCGAGGATCTTGGCTCCGTCCCAGCAGGCGACGCCCGGTTGCGACAGAATTTCCTCGAACGTGCGTTGCACGTACGCGACGCGGTGGGCGACTCCGGAAAGGTACGGGTGCACGGCGATGGCCATGATCTTCGGACGCTCTGCGGATTCGCGATACAGCCAGTCGAAATGATCCTTGATGCGGCGATAGAACATTTCCGACGGCTGACTCTGCAGCGACATCATGACGATGTCGTGCAGCTCGAAGCTGTAGGGCAGGGCGACGATCGGCTTCGTCGTCGTCTTCAGCGTAACCGGCTCATCGTCCAGCACCCAGTCGCCGATATATTCGAGGCCGGCCTCGGCGAGGTAGTCGATCGTGTCCAAGGTTTGGGTAAGGCCCGGCCCGAACCAGCCACGCGGCCGCTTGCCGCAAAATTTTTCGATTCCCTGCATCGTCTTCTTGATGATCGCGCGCTGATCATCCAGCTTGTGCATTGGAATCTGCTCGTAACTGTGCGCGTTGATCTCCCAGCCATTGTCGAGGCAGGCCGTCACCACCTGGGGATAGACCTCACAAACGCGCGCATTGATCGTGATCGTTGGCGTGATCTTCAGTTGCTCGAACACGCGCTTCAGCCGCCAGAAACCGACGCGCATGCCGTACTCGTGCCAGCTCCAGTTGGGGTGATCGGGTTGCAACGGCTGGCCCTGCGGAGGCGTGATGACGATCCGGGCCATCGGCCGCGAGATATCCCAAACTTCCAATGACATAACCGGCCACACGACGAGTCGGATGCCCTCCGGGAAGCGCAGCGGAACGCGGTCGACGATCGGAGAGAATTCGAGGCGTTCGTGCGGTTGCATGCGGTGTCCGGTTACGCGGTTCCTCCAGCGCATTGGTGGCAGCTGACGTGTGGCTGTCAAATCTTCGCGGCCGGTGTGCAGACCATGTTCCGCCGCAAGCAAATATCCATTCAGCGCAGGTTCATCTCTGCCGCCACATCGTTGCGATCAGAGAGAGGACGAACCATGACCACGAAATCAAGGAAATCGATCGTGATCGGCCTCGCCGCCGCGATCACGCTAGGCAGCGGCGTTGCAGCCGGCTCGGCGAGTGCCGCTCCGCTCGCCGGCAATCAGTTCGCCGTGAAAGAGGCGGCTTCTAGTGATGTCATCGACGTGCACTATCGGCGGCATCGCAACGGTGCCCCATTTGCGGCGCTCGCGGTTGGCGTGATTGGGGCCGTGATCGCGCACCAAGAATACAAGCGGTATCGCAAACGTCATCACTACTACGACGGACCCTACGCCTACAATTCGTATCCCTACGCGTACCGCGGCCACCGTCATCGTCGCCACCATCACGGTTACCGGTTTGAGCAGCACAGGTCGCCAAACTGCCACCTGTGCGGTGTGATGTAAGCAAGCTGCCATTGCAGCGGTTCACTGGCCGCGCCCTGATCCTTTTGGGCGCGGCATTTTTTTTGATGACCGCACCGCGCTTCTGTGGTGGATGATGCTTCGCGCGCATCCTTGGCGCGGGAGATCGTCGTGAACGAAATCGCCGAAGCGCCTGTCTATCAATTTCGGCCACGGATGCTCGGCTCCGATCATTCGTTTCGGTTAGGCGCAGACTCATTGGAATGGACCGTCGGCAACCATTCAGGCCGCACCGCGTACCCGATGATTACGTACGTGCGGCTCGGCTACCGCCCGTCAAATCTCGGCAGCAAGCGGTTCACCACGGAGATCTGGTCGCGCAACGCTCCGCGGCTTGAGATCGCGTCGACCTCGACCCGGTCGCTCGTGGCTAGCGAGGATCATGGGGCGGCCTACAGCTCATTCATCCGAGATCTGCACTTGCGCATCGCGCGGTCCGGTGCGAACTGCCGGTTCGAGGCGGGCTTTGCGCCATGGCGCTGGTGGCCAATGGTTGCGATCGGAGTCGCAATGCTGCTCGGCTTGGGATTTGTCGCCGTGCGTGCAGTCGTAAGCGGCGACTTCCGGGCAAGCGTGCTGATCGTCGGCCTCGTCGGGCTGCTGGCCTGGCAGCTGGTCCCGCTCGTCGTGCGCAATCGTCCGCGGCACTACGATCCACGGCATCTACCCGACGACGTTCTGCCGGGCGGATGAGAAAGTCGGCGCTAGTCGTCTTCGCCGCCGAGGCTCTTGGGCGTGACGAAGATTTCCATGCGGCCAGTACGCGGCTGGATGGTCGCCCAATCTCCGGGAAGCTCGATCAGGGCAAGGCTAGCGGTCGGCATGGAGCCGCCGAAGCGGATCAGCGCATCGGTTTCACCGGCAGCGGTAAGCTGGCGGGCGAGATCCTCGAAGCCGGGATTGTGCCCGACGAGAAGCAACGTTCGCACCTTCCCGGACACTGCACGGGCCAGCTCGAGAATCCGCTCTGCCGGGGTCGAATACAGCCGCGGCTCCAGGCGATGCGGAGGGGGCGAGGCAAAGGCCGCTGCGAACAGCTCCCACGTCTCACGCGTTCGCACCGAGGAGGAGACGAGCGCGAGATCCGGGACGAGACCTCTCGAGACTGCGAACTTGCCTACCAGAGGCGTGTCACGGCGGCCGCGCACGGCCAATGGTCGTTCCTCGTCCGCCATGTTTCCTTGCGGGACGGCTTTGGCGTGGCGCAGTAGCATGAGGCGGCGCATGCGGTTCGCTCGGATAGAGGCGCGCGGGCTAGATTAGAAGAAGATTCGGCGACGTTTCGAGGACAAATCAGAACCCACCCGCACAATGGACGCAACCACCCAATGATCGGCGAACCCGCCGACACCTTCTTCTCGGCGACCGCAGTCCCGAGCGCGCCGCGACCGCGGCTGACGCAGGACGTCGATACCGGCGTCTGCATCGTCGGCGGCGGTTTCGCCGGCTTGTGGACCGCGCGAGCACTCGCGCGTCGCGGGTACGACGTCGTGGTGATCGAAGGGCGGACCATTGCCGGGCAGGCCTCGGGTCGGAACGGCGGCTTTGTCTCCGCCGGATATGCCGAACGGCTTCCGCGGATCGTCGAGCGGGTCGGACTCGATCACGCGAAAGAGCTCTATGCGCTGTCGCGCCAGGGGATCGAAATCGTCGGCAATGCGCTCGCCGAAGGCATACCGGGCGTCGAGCCCGTGCCGGGTCGGCTCAATGTTTTCCGCTACAACGACGAACACGGCGTGCGGCAAGAGGCCGAGTTGCTCGGCGAACATTTCGGTCACGAGATGCTGGTGTGGCCGGCCGAGCGCGTGCGCGAGACGCTGAAGACCACGCGTTATTTTCAGGCCTTGCACGACGCAGACGCGTTTTCGGTTCATCCGCTCAATCTCGCGCTCGCATTGGCCGCCGAAATCGAAGGACTCGGCGGACGCATCTTCGAGCAGACCGTGGCGACCGGAGCGGACCTTGAGGGTGTCCGCAAATGGATCGAAACGAAGAACGGCCGCGTGCGCGCACACGCGGCGGTATTCTGCGGCAGCACCTTCATCGGGGAGGGCTTTCCATCGCTCGCGCGCGCTATCCTTCCGGTATCGAGTTACATTTGCGTGACCCAGCCCATCGGGGACTCGCTGAGCGACGCGATCCGATATTCCGGTGGCATCGCCGACACGCGCCGTGCGGGGGACTACTACCGGGTGATTGGCGACCGCCTGCTTTGGGGCGGGCGAATTTCCACGAGCACTGCCATCCCGCGCCGGCTGAAGCGGAAGCTCGCGCGCGACATCGCACAGGTCTATCCGACGCTGAAGGGCGTTGAGATCGAGCACGCTTGGTTGGGCATCATGGGCTATGGCGTCCATCGCATGCCGCAGATCGGCATGCTGCGCCCCGGGGCATGGATAGCGAGCGCGTTCGGCGGCCACGGTCTCAACACGACCGCCATGGCCGGCGAGTTGATCGCCAGCGCGATCGCGGACAACGACGAGCGCTGGCGCTTGTTCGTTCCGTTCGGCCTGGTGTGGGCGGGCGGCGCCATGGGCCGGCGAATGACGCAATTCGTCTATTGGGGCATGTCGGTTCGCGACAAGCTCGACGAGGCGAACGCCCGGCGCAGGGAACGCGCGGTGGCGCGGCGCGAGGCCGCGATCTTCGCAAAGAAGATCGCCGACGAGAAAGCCGCCGAGGATGCGACGAGAGAGACGGCGCGGCTCAAGAAGGAAGCGGCGGCTGCGAAGCGGAAGCGGGAGTCGGAAGAGCTTGCTCGCTTGCTCGCACGGGAAGAGGAGGACGAGAAGCGCCGCAAACGTGAGACGGACTCCGAGAGTGGAGGGGAATCCGCCGACAAGCCGAAGAAGCCGGGAAAGAAAGCGAAGAAGAAGGTGGGCGGCGAAGACGATTAGTTACTCTCGCGCCGTGCCAGGAAGGCGAGGCGTTCGAACAGGTGCACATCCTGCTCGTTCTTCAGCAACGCTCCGTGCAGCGGTGGAATGAGCTTCTTGGGATCCCGTTCGCGCAAGGTTTCGGGGCCGATATCCTCGACCATCAACAGTTTCAACCAATCGAGCAGTTCCGAAGTCGACGGCTTCTTCTTCATGCCGGGCACTTCGCGGATTTCGTAGAAGAGCTTGAGTGCCTCCGCAACGAGCCGCTGCTTGATGCCCGGAAAATGCACATCAATGATCGCTCGCATCGTATCCGGAGCGGGAAAACGGATGTAGTGGAAGAAGCATCGGCGCAGAAATGCGTCCGGCAGCTCCTTTTCGTTATTCGAGGTGATCACGACGACCGGCCGCTGCTTGGCCTCGATGGTCTCCGCCGTCTCGTAGACGTGGAATTCCATGCGATCGAGTTCTTGCAGCAGGTCGTTCGGGAACTCGATGTCAGCCTTGTCAATCTCGTCGATGAGCAGGACCGGCCGCTGCTCCGCCCTGAACGCGTCCCACAGCTTGCCGCGCCGGATATAGTTCTTGATGTCGGATACGCGCGGATCGCCCAGCTGACTGTCGCGCAGGCGCGCGACGGCGTCGTATTCGTACAGCCCGTGAATCGCTTTCGTCGTGGATTTGATGTGCCATTCGATCAGCGGGGCCCCGATTGCCTTCGCCACCTCGGCCGCTAGGACGGTCTTGCCGGTGCCCGGTTCGCCCTTGATCAGCAGCGGACGCTCGAGAGCGATTGCGGCGTTGACG